>NZ_JBLFFH010000015.1:0-574 GCF_051400615.1 Sphingomonas astragali | reverse complement strand
TGCAAGTCGATCGGGGCACAGGAGACGCGGGCCATTCTGACGACCCGCAAGCTGCTGCAATCCAAGCTCCACGACATCGAGAACAGCCTTCGCGGAGTGCTTCGCGGCTTTGGGCTGAAGGTCGGCAAGACTACCGAGCGTACCTTCGCCGAACGCATCCGAGAACTCGTTGCAGGCCATCCTGGACTTAAGGTCGTGGCGAAGGCGCTGCTCGAAGCCCATGCCGTGTTGCGGCGCGAGTTCAACAGTCTGGACAAGCAAGTGGCACGGCTCGCCAGATCACACCCGCAGGCCAGTCTTTTGATGACGACGCCGTCGGTCGGCCCGATTGTGGCGCTGACTTATGCCTCGGCGATCGACGACCCGATGCGCTTCCGCTCGTCGAAGGCGACAGGAGCGCATTTTGGCCTCACTCCGAAGAAGTACCAATCGGGTGAGACCGACTACACCGGCCGTATCAGCAAGATCGGCGATGCTTCGGTGCGGGAGGCGCTTTATCAGGCGGCCCACGTCATGCTGACCAAGCCGGTCAGGAATTGCGCGGCGCTAAAGGGCTGGGCAATGCGGATCGCCA
>NZ_JBLFFH010000014.1:0-640 GCF_051400615.1 Sphingomonas astragali | reverse complement strand
GACGGCAAGGGCCGGGTGGACAGCGAGACGGTGTCGCAGCGCCAGGGGACGGCGACGGTCACCACCACGACCGTGAACCAGTACGGCGACGGGACGGACGCCTATGCGCTGGGGGCGGTGACGCAGTCGGACGTGACCGGCACGCGGGTGTCGGGAGGCACGAGCACGGCGCTGCCGTCGACGAAGACGGTGACCAGCTACGACTGGTACGACGGCGCGGTGCAGCGGCAGGTCGACTATACGCCGGACACCTGGGCATCGGGGACGGTGCAGCGCAGCTACTACACCAACTCGGGCACGGGAGTGTTCCGGTCGGCGAGCGTGCAGGACGGGCGGCCGCGCACGATCGGGGTGGTGAACAACGCGCTGGGGCAGGCGATCCGGCGGGACGAGGCGGACGGGCTGGCGAGCGGGGACCCGCACGAGATCTGGTACCGGTTCGACGGCAAGCAGATCGGCTATGTCGGCAACAACGGCAGCGACAACATCGGCTACCAGGCGTCGATCGACCGGCGGACGACGGCGGCGGTGGCGGGTCCGTTCAAGAACGGCGCGACCTACGGCGCGAGCGTGGCCGAGTTCGACGGCGCCTATGCGGCGATCAACAGCTACCAGCAGGGAGCGTCGGGCGGCAGCTATA
>NZ_JBLFFH010000013.1:0-648 GCF_051400615.1 Sphingomonas astragali | reverse complement strand
CCGTCTGGTGTCGCGGGAGGACGCGAACGGCCACCGGACGAGGCTGAGCCTGATCGCGGGCACGGGCTATGACGGCAGCGAGGCGCTGGTGGCGAGCGAGTTCGATGCCGGTGGCGGGAAGGTCGTGCGGGGCTACGACGTCTACGGCACCCTGCGGAAGGTGACCGACGCGAACGGGCTGGTGACGAGCATGGCCTATGACGCGCTGGGGCGGCTGACGGACCAGATCAATCCGGGCGGGCTGGGCGACTATTATGCCTATGACGTGCTCGGCCAGCGCATCAGGCACTGGAACTCGGTGCTGGGTGTCGGGGATGCCGAGACCACCGACTACGACCTCCAGGGCCGCATCGTCAGGGCGCGGGCGTTCGGCGGCGACGTGACCACCACCAGCTATGCGTGGGACGCGGGGATCGGCGTGGCGGCGCTGGGCACGGCGGGGGGATGGGTCGAGACGACCGGCTATTACGAGCCTGCCCCCGCGCAGGCGGGGGGCGCGGGGACGCTGGTCCGCGCGTCGGCGGAGACGAGCGACGTGTTCGGCCATGTGGTGAGCCGGACGGACCTGGGCGGGCATGTGTTCGCCTCGAGCTACGACCAGGCGGGGCGGCTGACCGGGGTGTCGGGCAACGGCGCGAGCACCAGCTA
>NZ_JBLFFH010000012.1:0-797 GCF_051400615.1 Sphingomonas astragali | reverse complement strand
CTCGCCGGCACCGCCGGCGCGCTCGCGGGCGCGGCGGCACGCAGCCTGATCAAGGGCACCGACTTCGGCGACAACATCATCGCCGTGCTGCCCGATGCGATCGGGGCCACTCTGGGCACGCTGGTGGCGGCGCGGGTGTCGAGTGCGAGCGGTGTGGCGACCGCCGGAGCGATCCGGGCGAACTCGCCGATGGTCGGTGGTTCCTCGCTGGGACCGGACGGACCCGACATCATCGTGACCGGCCGGCCGTGGACGACGATGGACGAGATCGCCTACCGGGTCAGCCAGGTGGTCAGCTTCGCCGAGAGCCTGCCGCAGCGGGCCGATGCGGCGGTCAACTATGTGCTCGATCGTGGCAAGGGCGCTTACTACAACTACGTCCGGCCGGTGATCGTGCGAGGAATGGACCTGACGATCGACGGCCATGCCCGAGGCAATCCATGGGTCTCCGGGCCGATGCGCGGCGCCGGGCAATGGGCGCTCGACAGCATCGAAGGCATCGCCGGCACCGGCGCCGGGCTGATGCGGTTCGGCTCGGCGGCGGTGTTCGACCAGCAGAAGGCCATGGCGATGGCCGGTACTGGCGTGCGCAGCGCGGTCGGTGCGCTGGACAGCGTGCTGCGCGACGAGAACGCCGGATCGCGCACGGTCGGCTATGCGCGAGCGACTGTGGCGGACCTCGCCAGCGGCGATCCCGGGCGGATCGACGCGCGGACGGCGAACCTCGCCTATGGCGCGATCACGGCCGGATCAGTGGCGATCCCGGCCACCAAACTCGCGTTTGCCGCGCGCATGGG
>NZ_JBLFFH010000011.1:0-855 GCF_051400615.1 Sphingomonas astragali | reverse complement strand
CGCGAGCGTGGCCGAGTTCGACGGCGCCTATGCGGCGATCAACAGCTACCAGCAGGGAGCGTCGGGCGGCAGCTATATGGTGCAGGCGGGCGACACGCTGGCGGGGATCGCGGCGCAGCTGTGGGGCGATGCCAACCTGTGGTACAAGCTTGCCGCCGCGAACGGGCTGACCGGCGACGCGCCGCTGATCGAGGGCCAGGGCCTGACGGTGCCCGCGGGCGTGGTGCGCAGCTCGAACAGCGCCTCGACGTTCAAGCCCTATGAGGTCGGCGACGCCTATGGCGACACCTCGCCGACCACGCCGAAGCCGAAGGCCGCCAAGAAGAACAACAAATGCGGCGTGTTCGGACAGGTGCTGCTGGTCGCGGTCGCGGTGGCGGTATCGATCTGGGCGGCGCCGGCTGCCCCCAGCGTGTGGCAGGGCGCGATCGCGGGCGTCGCGGGCAGCGTCGCCAGCCAGGGGGTCGGGGTGGTCACCGGCATCCAGGACAAGTTCAGCCTCAAGGGCGTGGCGCTGGCGGGGATCAGCGGCGGGGTGGGTGCCGGGATCGGCAGTCTCGGGCTCGACAAGATCGGCGGCAGCGCGTTCCTGGGTGATGTCGCGCGGGGCGCGCTTGGCAACGCGGCGACGCAGGGCATCGCGGTGGCGACGGGGCTGCGGTCGAAGTTCGACTGGGCGGGGGTTGCGGTCGGCGGCGTGGTCGGCGGGGTGACCGGCGCGGTCGGGCGCGAGTTCGGGGTGCAGTCGTTCGCCGCGAACGCGTCGGCGGGCAACGTCGCCGGCGCCGCGCTCGCCGGCACCGCCGGCGCGCTCGCGGGCGCGGCGGCACGCAGCCTGATCAAGGGCACCGACTT
>NZ_JBLFFH010000010.1:0-980 GCF_051400615.1 Sphingomonas astragali | reverse complement strand
ACCGTTTCGACGACATTCTGGTACACGACCCCTGCGGTGGCCTGGTCGTCGTTCGCCACCGGTGCGCCGGTGACGTCGTCGCTGCCGATGGTGATGGCGAGGTTCGCGGTCTCCAGCTCGCCGTCGCGGCGATCCTCGATGGTGTACTGGAACTGCTCGGTCTCGCCGATCACGCCGGCATCGGCGTTGGGCGTGTAGGTGTAGCTGCCGTCGAGGTTGATCACCAAGGTCCCGAACTGGCCGGCGACGATGGTTCCGTCGGCGGTCACCGGGGTGGTGACCCCGTTCATGGTCACGCTGTGCACCACCGTCTCGGGGCTCGTCACATCGGTCTCGCCGCCGGGGCCCGGATCGGTGACGACGTTGCCGCTCGCCGCGACCGGCACCACCGTCGGAGGCGCGGTGAAGTCGGTGTCGACGCCGGTGACGCTGAGATTGCCGAGCAGGCCGAGCCCGAGCGCGCCCTCGAAGGTCAGGAACGCCCGATACTCGCCCGGCCCCAGCGTCTCGGTCGCGACGACATCGCCGTTGAGCAGCCCCAGGTCGAGCAGCGTGATCTCGCCCGTGCCGTCGATGCTGGTCCACTGGGTGCCGTCCCACTGCTGGACCACCACCCGATAGTCGGCGAGCACGCCGATGTTGGCGAGCGAGTCATACTCGAACACCGCATCCAGGCTGTGCCCGGGCGCCACCGTGAACGGGACGCTGTCGATGCCCAGCAGCTGCAGGTCGAGCCCGACCAGCGAGACCAGCGCGAGGTAGTTGGCCGCGCCATGGTCGACCGGCGCGGTGACGGGGACCAGATCGATCCCGGCCGTGCCGCCGTTGTCGAACGCGTCGATGTCGAACGGTCCGTTGACCGTCGCCCCAGGCGACTCGTTGCCGGCGACATCGGTCTGAGTGACCGTCAGCGCCTCGCCATGCGTCTGCGGCGTCGCAAGCGTCACTGAGAAGCTGCCGTCCGGATTGACGGTGCCGGT
>NZ_JBLFFH010000009.1:0-1118 GCF_051400615.1 Sphingomonas astragali | reverse complement strand
TTCACGGTCGTGGTGGTGACCGTCGCCGTCCCCTGGCGCTGCGACACCGTCTCGCTGTCCACCCGGCCCTTGCCGTCATAGCTGACCTGCCGGTCGTAGGCGACCCCGCTGCCGTCCCCCGTCCAGTCCTGCTGCCGGACGAGACGGTCCAGCCCGTCGTAGCCGTGACTCTGCGCCCTCTGCGGCTATTGAGCAAAGGCAATTCTGTTGCCGACACCTGCCTTTATATCCCCAAGAACAAGCACACCGTCTTCAATCTTATAAGGTATATAACACAAGACGGGGTCTACGATAATGTCATCTATCTCAACACTTATCGCGTCCGACTTGTTTCCGGTTTCTCGATCTGCGATTTCAACGTTAGATACGATCGCAACAGTCTCGTAATCTCCTGTACTCCCGCCTTGCCTCAATGAAATTTTCAACGATTCGGATACACTGCTCGATATGGGACGGGAATCCTCCGCTAAAACCTGGATATGACGAATTTCACCTAGCTTCGTCTTCACTACTCCAAACGGATAAAATTCTCCGCTTTTCTCGAGAAAATAAACAGCGGTGTTTATTCCGTCACTGAGGAGCAAGTCCATATCTTGGCGGCTCATAAAATTCTCACTGTCCTAGCGGCGATTGAGGTCCGTGGTTTTAATCTTAATTGGGCTTCCGGAGTTTAAATGCTCTCGCAGTAATGGTCCACTGATGGTCGTTCTCTTGTCGATAATCACATCAACCCTGCCGGGGTAGCCGCTCCGATTTACGTGCGCTACGTCGTCCAAAATTTGAGATGTAAGCGTCTGATATTTAACATTTTTTGTCTCAGCGATATATCGTTGATCCAGAGGCTCTAGGTGATCGGGAATGCGATATTCCTTCGCCCCAGAAGCCGATGGAATTCGCACCGTGTTTCTTGGAAGCCCAGTTACCTCGGCGCTCACAGTCTCGCCAGCTCGACCGAGTTGGTTCGGCAGTGAACGAGCGGTTCCCATCGTCCCTGCGGCCCGAGCATATGTGCTGGACACGCGAGCGACCTGCCCGATCTCTCCCATGCGCGCGGCAAACGCGAGTTTGGTGGCCGGGATCGCCACTGATCCGGCCGTGATCGCGCCATAGGCGAGGTT
>NZ_JBLFFH010000008.1:0-1183 GCF_051400615.1 Sphingomonas astragali | reverse complement strand
TGCTGGCGACGCTGTTCTTCATGTGGGGTTTTATTACGGTCATCAACAACACGCTGCTGCCGCATCTGAGGAGCGTGTTCGATCTCAACTACACCCAGACGACGCTGATCGAGAGCGTGTGGTTCATCGCCTATTTCGTCGCCTCGATCCCCTCGGCCCGACTGATCGAGCGGATCGGCTACAAGAGGTCGATGGTGATCGGCCTGATCATCATGGCGGCGGGCGCGCTGGGGATGATCCCGGCGGCGCGCATTCCGTCCTATGGCGTGACGCTCGTGGCGCTGTTCGTGATCGCGTGCGGGATCACGCTGCTGCAGGTCGCCGCCAACCCTTATGTCGCCGTGGTCGGGCCGCCGCAGACCTCGTCGTCGCGGCTCAACCTGGTCCAGGCGTTCAACTCGCTCGGCACCACGCTCGCGCCCTTGTTCGGCGGCTATCTGATCCTCGGCCGTTCGACGTCGGGCACCACCACCGATCCCACCAGGCTGACCGCCGCCGAGCGGCTCGCCGACGCGCAGGCCGTCCAGCTCCCCTACCTCATCGTCGCCGCCGTGCTGGTGGTGCTGGCGGTGGTGATCGCGCGCTATCGCCTGCCCGACATGGGCGCCGCCACCCGCCGCGTCGCCGCGCAAGAGCGCCGCAAGCACTCGCTGTGGAAGCACCGCAACCTGGTGTTCGGCGTGCCGGCGATCTTCATCTACCTGATCGCCGAGATCGGTGTCGCCAACCTGTTCATCAACTTCGTCAGCCAGCCCGACATCGGCAATCTCACCCACGAGCAAGCGTCGCACTATCTGTTCCTGCTGTGGGGCGGGATGATGGTCGGCCGGTTCGTCGGCAGCTTCGTGATGCGCCGGGTCGATGCCGGCCTGGTGCTGGCGGCGGCGAGCGCCGCGGCGTTCGTGGTGATGCTGATCGCGACCTTCGCCAGCGGCCCGCCGGCGATGTGGGCGCTGATCTCGGTCGGCCTGTTCCACTCGATCATGTTCCCGACCATCTTCACGCTCGGCATCAACGGCCTCGGCCCGCTGACCGAGGAAGGATCCGGCCTCCTCATCATGGCGATCGCCGGCGGCGCGCTGGTGGTCGTGCAGGGCTGGCTCGCCGACGCCTATGGCCTCCAAACCTCGTTCCTCCTCACCGCCGCGTGCGAACTCTATGTCCTGTTCTATGGCCTGTGGGG
>NZ_JBLFFH010000007.1:0-1637 GCF_051400615.1 Sphingomonas astragali | reverse complement strand
GACGTCACCGGCGCACCGGTGGCGAACGACGACCAGGCCACCGCAGGGGTCGTGTACCAGAATGTCGTCGAAACGGTTCCGCCGGCCGAGCAGTTCGAGTTCAACACGCCGATCCTCCTGGGATCGGGCTCGGGCAGCGGCAGCTTCACGGTCACGGCGGGAACCACCTCGACCACCACGATCATCGCGGTGCTCGAGCCGGGCCTGACCCTGTTGCCGACCTACACGATCACGGTGCGCGATGCCGGCGGCAATGTCGTCGACACGGTGTCGGGTACCGCGATCGGCGACGTGCTCGGGATCGGGCTCGGCACCGGCCTCAGCCTGACGGTGGAGGACCTGCAGACGGGCACCTACACCTTCGAGGTCGAGGGCCTGAGCCTGGTCGGTGCCTATGATACCACCGTCTATCTCGGACAGGCGATCACCGATCTCGACCAGTATGAGGTGGCGGGCACGACCAACGCGACGGGCGACCTGCTCGACAACGATACGCTCGGCTCCGCATTCATCGAGCTGCAGGTGAACGACGGGACGGGGTTCGTCGATGTCGGTGACGCCGGGCTCACGATAAACGGCACCTATGGTACGCTGACGGTCACCGAGACGGGCGAATATGTCTACACGCCCCGCGCGGACCTGCCCCACTCGGCTTCCGATCTGGTCGACAGCTTCACCTACCAGCTCGTCTCCCCCGACGGGCAGACCGAGACCGGCACCCTCGAGGTCTTGGTCGACGTCTCCGGCGCAGGGACGACGGATGACCCCGATCCGCCGACCGTTGTCATCGCACCTGACGGTGCGTCGGTAACCGGCACGGGCGAAGCAGGGGCGACCGTCACCGTCCGCGGACCGAGCGGCAGCGTGATCGGCACCGGCCTGGTCGGTGGCGACGGCAACTACACCGTCACGCTGTCTCCGGCGCAGACCAATGGCGAGCGCCTGACGGTCACCCAGCGCGACGTCGAAGGCAATGTCTCCGATCCGACGATCGCGTTCGCTCCGGACATCACCGCGCCGGATGCACCGACAGCCGACGTCAATGACGACGGCACGGTCGTGACCGGCACCGGTGAGGCTGGTGCCACGGTCACCGTCACCGATCCCGACGGCGATGTGATCGGCACCGGCATCGTCAATGGTGGCGGCAGCTATACCGTCGCGCTGTCTCCGGCGCAGACCAATGGCGAAAGCCTGACGGTCACGTTAGCGGATGCGGCCGGCAACACGTCCGATCCGGTTACCGCGCTGGCGCCTGACTTCACCGTTCCCGATGCACCCACCGCGACGGTCAATGCCACCGGCACGGTCGTGACCGGTCAAGGCGAAGCGGGAGCGACTATTACCGTGCGCGATCCGGGCGGCACCGTGATCGGCACCGGCACGGTTGCCGGCGACGGCAGCTACTCGGTCCCGCTGACCACGGCGCAAGCCAACGGCGAGAGCCTGACGGTCATCCAGACCGACGCCGCCGGGAACGCCTCCGATCCCACGACCGCACTTGCTCCGGACATTACCGAACCTGCCGCTCCCACGGCGGCGGTGGATCCCGCCGGCATCGTGGTGACCGGCACCGGCGAGCCCGGAGCGACGGTGGAGGTGCGCGATCCTGACGGGAACCTGGTCGGGACCGGCCC
>NZ_JBLFFH010000006.1:0-1715 GCF_051400615.1 Sphingomonas astragali | reverse complement strand
CGCGAGCGTGGCCGAGTTCGACGGCGCCTATGCGGCGATCAACAGCTACCAGCAGGGAGCGTCGGGCGGCAGCTATACGGTGCAGGCGGGCGACACGCTGGCGGGGATCGCGGCGCAGCTGTGGGGCGATGCCAACCTGTGGTACAAGCTTGCCCAGGCGAACGGGCTGACCGGCGATGCGCCGCTGATCGAGGGGCAGAGCCTGACGGTGCCCGCGGGCGTGGTGCGCAGCTCGAACAGCGCCGCGACGTTCAAGCCCTATGAGGTCGGCGACGCCTATGGCGACACCTCGCCGACCACGCCCAAGCCGCGCGCCGCCAAGAAGAACAACAAGTGCGGCGTGTTCGGACAGGTGCTGCTGGTCGCGGTCGCGGTGGCGGTGTCGGTGGCGACCTATGGCGCGCTGACCGCGCCGGCGACGGCAACGGTGACCGGGGCGACGGCGGTCGGCACCGGCGCGCTGGCAGGGCTGACGGCGCCGACGTTGGCGATCTCGTCGGGCGGCATCCTGGCGGGCGGCGGACTCGCTGGAGTGGCGGCGGGCGGCATCGCGGGTGCCGCCGGCAGCATCGTCAGCCAGGGGCTTGGGGTGGCGACCGGCCTCCAGAGCAGCTTCAACTGGACCGACGTGGCGCTGGCCGGGATCGGCGGCGGCCTGGGGCGCGGGCTCGGGGCGGTCAAGGCGGCGAATGGCGCTCTAGATGACGCATTGCGATCTGACTCAGAGATGCTGACCATGTTTGAAAGCGAAGTGCCTGGAATAGGAGCTGCGGTTTCCCGCCCGGGTGGTCGTCAAACGCCACAAGATTGGACTTGGGAACATGCCTCCACCTCAACGGCTAATGGCCGATCTGGCGTCATGAGACTGGTTCCTACCGAGCAGCATACACCGGGTTCGCAGTGGTGGAGGGCTCTGCATCCAGATGCTGGCGCCCGAGGAGGATATTCTGAATGGGCCATACCGGCGGGAGCGCCTAAAAATCGTTAAAAGTTTTGCGAAGAGCCCTCTATTAATTTACCTATCCAGCGAGAAATTACATGTCACGATATGACGGAAAGCCATTCTTGAGGCTATTGGACTGTTACGTCCTTAAGTCGATTGGTGAACTTGATGCCCAGCAGGAAAGCTCGTTAAAGGCAATGGAGCCGAAACTTGCTGACATTTACGGGCAAGGAGGTTCATGGTTCGATATAGTCGCTAATCAAATGGACTTCCCCCCGACTCTTCCCAGTCAGATAAAGAGCATCTGGGATGCTGGGAAAGCCAATGCGGCGCTGCAAGGCGTTACGGTTAGTCCGGAAGAGTTTACCCAGCAGTTCGTGGATAAGAACTTCCCAACTTAGCCGTTTGCCGCAGAGAGCGCAGGACTAAACCAACTCTATACACCCACCGATGCAGCAGCCGCGACTCCCTTGCAATGTAGGATTTCGCCTGCTTGACTCGGGCGGTCCGGCCTGCGGCAGCGCCGGCCCGCTCTTTGATTCCGTCGATCTCGTCCGTGTCTCCTCCTTGGCGAGCACCCGTCGCGTCCGTGTCGCACGCCTGTCGCGTGTGCGTCGCGTTCCGGTCGTTTCCCCGCCGCATCCCCGTCGCATGGGCTCGCGCACCCATCACCTGAGTCAATTTAGTCAACATTTCCGTCTGGTGTCGCGGGAGGACGCGAACGGCCACCGGACGAGGCTGAGCCTGATCGCGGGCACGGGCTATGACGGCA
>NZ_JBLFFH010000005.1:0-2566 GCF_051400615.1 Sphingomonas astragali | reverse complement strand
AACCTCGCCTATGGCGCGATCACGGCCGGATCAGTGGCGATCCCGGCCACCAAACTCGCGTTTGCCGCGCGCATGGGGGAGATCGGGCAGGTTGCTCGCGTCTCCGGCACCTATGCTCGGGCCGCAAACAGCGCACCGCTGAGCATTGAGGCGCAGTTCCAAGCGAACAGCTTGCGACTTGCGGATGAGGGGCATGGCGTCTTTACCCAGGGAGTTGCCAATGGCGACATCGCCCTGAACCCGAGGCTTTCGATGGAAATACAACGAGGTAGCTTTGTCGATGGTTTCATTCGCAGAGGTAATCTGACGCTGCGAGATGAGCTAGGCCTGGATGCTACCGGGGTTCGGATAAATCAGCGTCTATATGCGCCCGGTGGTAAATACACCGTGCCGGACATCCACTTCCCTAGCTCAGGGAACAGCATCGACTATTCGTATCAGCTTAAGAACGCTACCACGCCTCAGATCGTGCGCATCCAGCAAGCAGCGCCGAATGGAACCATCACGATCGTGCCACCAGCTGCGATCCGCCCCGTCTATACGATAAGGTGACCTATGAAATATCGTGAAGGCACAATCCCGAAGACGAAGCGTGAGCTTCGAGATGCTCTCATAGACACTCTAATGCGTGCTCCAACTCGACACTTTCCGGAAAGTTATGACTTTGACGGGGCATATTACAGCCTAGAGCGGGGCGTGGAAAATCTGCGCAAGAAGTTTGGCGACGCCAAGGCCGATCAGCTTCTGGACATGATCCGGCAGGCCAAAGCGCACCACGAAGCAAACGACAAGCTAGGCTCCAGGCTGCTGCAGGATGTTGAAATGGTGGTCGCCGATCGCCAGCCCTACGCCTATCCAAAGGAACTCTATCGCTGGCCTGTCGATCCCAGTCTTCCAGAGCTTTCCGGAGCTGATCTGATTGGCGGGGACGATGAGAACGAGTGAACCTATGAGGTTCATCGGTTTTGCAATCGCCGCAAAGGGGACTCCCTCGCTAGAAGCTCTCTATGAAGCCCGGTATGCTGCCGGCTATGAGCGTGGTGTCACAGTTATCGACGCGCGTATTGCTTCCGGCGATCTCGTAGCATCAGCGGGCCAGCCCCCGCACCTGTTCAGGGCGAACGAGATTGATCGCTTTGCCCGCGATGATCTTCGCTTGTTTGCAGCGGAGCAAGGCCACGGAGCTGACTTAGTCCGGATCAATCAGCGGCTCTACCTTGAAGGGAACAGCGGAAAATACCGTGTTCCCGACCTTTATTTCCCGCAGAGCCGTCTCATTCTCGACGGAACACTCGGAAATAAGATGCTTTCCACGCCACAAATTATCGACTTTCGAGTCGCGACCGGCAATGCGCCGATAGGGATCGTCAGACCTCAGGTCTATGGCGGCTCCTATCGTATTGGACAGTAGGAGCTTTCAAATGATCAAAGTAGCTCAAAGCCTGTCCGAACTTTCGGACAGCATCACCTATCTCAATCTCAACTGCGGCAGCCACAGCTACCCAACCGAGTTTCAAACGTATGAGGAGGGATGGGAAAGTCTGTCACAGAGTCTAACTCATTTGCGCCGTAAGTTGGGTGAGGCCCGTTATACGCAGCTCATAGAAATGGCAGCACAATCTAAAGCCCACTATGATGAAGGTTATGCCCTCAGCGATCGTACGATCGAGGTCATTCCCGGTTTTGATCATATCAAGCTCGGCTCTCGGCTGATGCAGGATATGGGACAGATCGTCAGAGGTAAGCCGCCCTTCGCCTATCCGGAGGAGCTGTATCGCTGGCCTCGCTCGAATGGCGCGTGACGTCCTATGGCGCCGGTCCTGAAAATTTTTCTGCTAAACTTTGACGGATTCTTCCCGACTATTTCCTGGCTCAGGAAGCGCAGGGATGTCGGGGATGGTTGCAACGGGAGAGGTTCCAGGTGTCGAGGCCATTTATCGGGCCCGGTACGCCGCGGCGTACGAGCGAGGTTTGGCATATGTAAACGCAGAGATCGCAGCAGGGCGCCTGCGGTTACCTCCAGATCAGCCTGAGCATCTTTTCAGGGCAAGCCAAGCGCATAGTTTCGCTTGCTGCGATCTGCGCTATTTCGCTGAGCAGCGAGGTGATAGCATCGACATAGCCATGTGGTGAGCCGGACGGACCTGGGTGGGCATGTGTTCGCCTCGAGCTACGACCAGGCGGGGCGGCTGACCGGGGTGTCGGGCAACGGCGCGAGCACCAGCTACGGCTATTACAATACGGGGCTGGCGGCGACGGTCACCCAGACGGACACGGCCGGCACCACGGTGACCGACTACGGCTATGACGCGCGGGGGCTGAAGACGTCGGAACATGCGACGCTGAACGGGGCGGTGATCCAGGACGCGAGCGCGGCCTATGACGCGCTGGGGCGGATGACGGTGTGGGCGGAATCCGGCAGCGGCTGGTCGGACCCGACGAAAGGCGCGCCGGCGGCGTCGGTGCTCTGGCAATATGATGCGGCGGGGAACATCCGCAGCCGCAAGGCGAGCTACCACGTCATCACCGACCAGGGTGCGGCGTCGTCATCGCTGGTGCCGAGCGA
>NZ_JBLFFH010000004.1:0-3881 GCF_051400615.1 Sphingomonas astragali | reverse complement strand
TTCACGGTCGTGGTGGTGACCGTCGCCGTCCCCTGGCGCTGCGACACCGTCTCGCTGTCCACCCGGCCCTTGCCGTCGTAGCTGACCTGCCGGTCGTAGGCGACCCCGCTGCCGTCCCCCGTCCAGTCCTGCTGCCGGACGAGCCGGTTCAGCCCGTCGTAGCCGTACTGCCCCTTCAGCCGCGGCGTCGTCTGCGACGGCAGGATCGGGTCGGCGCCCCCGTTGCCATTGTCCTCATAGCCTCCGCCCGCGATCCACACCTTCCACAGATTGCCGGACGCGTCATAGTCGTAGGTCTCCAGCGTCTGCGCCGTATAGGGCACCTCGAGCGTCGGCGTGTTGCCCCCGGTCGGCTTCCCGAACGGATCGTAATTGGGGTTGGCCACCGTCGCGGTCGCCTGGTAGCTCGTCGCCGCCGTCCGCCGACGCCCGCCCGCGTCATAGGTGATCGCCGTGCCGCCGGTGACCGCGCCGCTCACCAGCCGCCCTCCCGACAGCGTCATCCGGTTCATGCTGTCATAGAGGAACCAGCTCTCGCTCGGCACCAGCGATGACGACGCCGCACCCTGGTCGGTGATGACGTGGTAGCTCGCCTTGCGGCTGCGGATGTTGCCGACCGCGTTGTAGCTCCACAGCACCGAAAATGTTGACTAAGTTGACTCAGGTCAGGTGTTTGCGAGCGGAAGCGACAGGAACGCGACCGTGATGCGCCGCGGACGCGACACCTACGCGGCACCAGCGCGCCAAGAACGCGGCACCGGCGCGACAGGGACAAGATCGACGGACTCAAAGAGCGGACCAATGCCCGACAGGTCGGACCGCGCGAGCCAAGCAGGCGAATTCCTACATTGCAAGGGTGGCTGCTGCATCGGTGAACCAGATTGATAAATTCCGCACTCTCTGCGGCGATTAAATTATGCCATGGATCAGAATTCCGGCTTGAAGTCTGGGTTCACCCAAATGCGTTTCACCTGTCCAGGCTTCAATTTTACAGACGAAAGGTCAAACGGCTCCAATCTCCTGAGGAAATCAGCAAAACTCTTAGCAACCACTTTGGTGCTATCGATTTCATGATCCCAAAAATAAACCCGGTGATCTTTCATACCAATACAGACAAAATTGCCAGATTCATCCTCGCCGAAAGGCAGCAAATTGATCGAAAGGCCTTCAATCGAATTGGCCCTGTTAATGATTTCCGAGGCAGGCAGAAAGTCCCTTATACCCACGCTATAATTCGTTCCTTCAAGCACGTTTGAAGGCGGCTTTGCGCCATCGTGAATAGCTAGAAATTCAGCGTACTCAGACGGCAAATTCCCGTATTTTTCGACAAGGGTCGCCATAGAGGCATCCGATGCTGCACCGGTGCGAGGTAGCGAGATTGCCATTAATCGAAGCCTCCGTTTCTGATAACGGCCGCGCCGCCTGTGTGCCTCACTGAATTATGTACTCCCTGAGGTATGAGCTGCATAGTGGCCCCGTCTTCGACATGGTGCCAAACATAGCCCCTCGGGGTACTTGGGTAACCCATAGCCTCGTTCGCGAGACGTGAATCGATTCGATCAGATCGGGGATTTCAACCTCGGCCTGGCTGTACGGCCTAAAAATTGGGAAGCCTTGTTCTGTGAACTCCACACCCGAAGGGTGAATCCGCCCGGCGTATTTACTATTGATCGGCAGACGTCCGCCAACCGTGGGTATTGCTCCCTTTGCGGCTAAGGAAATTTGTTCCCGAGAGTCACGCCGCTCTCATATTCCTTCTTCGTGAACCACTGGATACCGTGAATGCGGTGATCTGCGGTCAGCTTTTTTCCAAGGTCGTCAAGTAGTTCTTGAAGTGACATTCTTTCAGTTTTCAATCGCGCGATAAGTCCCGTTTTATCTTCAACAATCAGCAGCCATGACTCCGGATATTGCAATAGGAACCAAAATTTGCTGCCGTTTAATTCTCCGTTCAATTCCCACCCGTAAAATTGGTGTTGCTCTGGCTGGGAGACGTCAAGGCCAATTTCTTGCAAGAGCTGCATGATTAAAAGGCAAACACCACGTCCTCCCGGAACCAAAATGTCTCCGGATTCAGAAAATTCTGAATCATCTGGCAACTCGGCGTCGAATGTCGCGAAGGTCCTCAGCTCGCTCATTTATCACTCCCGTAATACCAATAGCCCCCCGCAGCACCGGCGGCAGCTGCACCTCCGACAGTGACCTTAAGAGGCGTTGGGCTTGCATACCATAGCCGCTGGGCACCACTATATTTCTCCAAACCAAGAGAACGACCGCTCCACGTCCCTCCCACCGATTTGGGGAAAGCAGTCCCATAAAAAGACCGATCGACCTGGTAGTGAAGTTCGTAAAAATCTCCCCGGCTAATGCCGCTCGGTTTCAAAACATTCAGAGGACTGTCGCCTATAGCCTCTGGCAGACCGACGCGGCGCGGGATGAAATGATGCCCCATCCCTTCATATGGTGCTGCAAGATAGTCGGCTTGCGCCGGTGAAAAACCTTGGTTGAGAAATTTAGCTGCGCCACCCTCTGCGGCTGCGGAGGCAACCCTATCCCCGGCCAGAGACAATACGCGGCCGAGCGCACCTCCGAGAACGTAGCCGCCGGCCACGCCAAGGGCCACATCGGTGACGAACGTACCGACCGTGTTCTCCTGCCCGAGCGCGCTGCGCACGGGAATGCCGGAAGCGGCCGAACCCACGGCCGAGTCAACCAGGAGCAATGAGCCGCCCAACCCCAGCGCGCCGCCAGCCAGCGCAACGCCGGCTCCCGCGAAGCCACCGCCGACACTCGCGACTCCGAGAAGGCCAAGCTGACGGTCGAAATTGGCAAGGCCGACATAGGCCCGCTGCATGACTTCGCTGTTATCGACCCATACTCCGCTGTTGGAGCCGGTGAGTTCATTGTGGCCGTATCTGCTGAAATCCGGGCTCCAATAATCGCCCGCCGTCAGAACCGCGTCGCTCGTTCCATCGTATCCCACGCCGCCGGTGAAGGTGATGTCGTGGAGAATCTGGCCGGGCGAGACCGCGTTGGCGACAGCTTCGCCCTGACTCGGCCCGTACAACATGAGGATGGATCGACGGGCGACATCGACGTTGCCGCCGGCCATCGTCAACACCGCTTCGGCACGGAACCTGTCCAGCACGTTTGGATTGAACGCAATCCCACCCTCGCCGGGGACCGGCTCATTCTGGGCGGTCGCGCCCGAGTTCGAGCTACGACCATTCCCGGCCACCTGCGTGGCCACCAGATTCCCGATGGTACTGCCGATCGCGTCCGGAAGAACGGCGAGAATGTTGTCGCCGAAGTCGGTGCCCTTGATCAGGCTGCGTGCCGCCGCGCCCGCGAGCGCGCCGGCGGTGCCGGCGAGCGCGGCGCCGGCCACGTTGCCCGCCGACGCGTTCCCGGCGAACGATTGCACCCCGAGCTCGCGCCCGACCGTGCCGACCGCTCCACCCACCACGCCGCCGACCGCGACCCCCGCCCAGTCGAACTTCGACTGCAAGCCCGTCGCCACCGCGATGCCCTGCGTCAGCGCATTGCCCGCGACACCGCGCGCGACATCGCCCAGGAACGCGCTGCCGCCGATCTTGTCGAGCCCGAGACTGCCGATCCCGGCGCCCACCCCGCCGCTGATCCCCGCCAGCGCCACGCCCTTCCAGCTGAACTGGTCCTGGATGCCGGTCGCGACCCCCAGCCCCTGGCTGGCGACACTGCCCGCCACGCTCCCACCGATCCCGCCCAGTACCCCGCCGCCGATCGCCGGCGTCACCACCACGCTCACCGCGATCGCCACCGCCGCCAGCAGCACCTGTCCGAACACGCCGCACTTGTTGTTCTTCTTGGCGGCGCGCGGCTTGGGCGTGGTCGGCGAGGTG
>NZ_JBLFFH010000003.1:0-728032 GCF_051400615.1 Sphingomonas astragali | reverse complement strand
GACGCCTATGGCCTCCAAACCTCGTTCCTCCTCACCGCCGCGTGCGAACTCTATGTCCTGTTCTATGGCCTGTGGGGATCGAAGCCGGTCGTCTCGGGCGGCGAGCGGGCGATCGAAGACCAGCAGCTCAGCTGACATGCCGCGCGCGACCACCAGGAGTTAGTTCATGACGATTTCGTTGATTCAGTACCGCACTACCGACGGCTCGCGCGGCGTGGCAGCGATCCGCGACGGCGGTGCGCCGGCCGTCGTGCCGGGCGCGGGCTCGACGCTTGCCCTCGCGCGCCGGGCGCTTGCTGAGGACACGACGCTCGCCGCATTGGTCGAGGCGGCGGGCGAAGGACCGGCGCTCGACCTCGCGTCGGTCGAGCTCCTCGCGCCCATCGACCATGAGGACCCCGCCCATCTGCTCCTGACCGGCACCGGGCTCACCCATCTCGGCTCCGCCGAAGGGCGCGACAAGATGCATCGGGCGATGACCGACGCCGCACAGCAGACCGATTCGATGAAGATGTTCCTGATGGGCGTCGAGGGCGGGAAGCCCGCGAGCGGCCCCGGCGTCCAGCCCGAATGGTTCTACAAGGGCGACGGCTCGCAGCTGGTCGCGCCAAACGCGCCGCTGCCCTCCCCCGCCTTCGCCCTCGACGCGGGCGAGGAGCCCGAGATCGCCGGCGTCTACCTGATCGCCGACGACGGCACGCCGGTCCGTCTCGGCTATGCGCTCGCGAACGAATTCTCCGACCATGTCACCGAGCGCGGCAATTACCTGTGGCTGGCGCATTCGAAGATCCGGCCCGCGGCGCTGGGCCCCGAACTGCTGCTCGGCGCCCTGCCGCCGCACGTCGAAGGGACCAGCCGCATCATCCGCGACAGCGAGACGATCTGGGAAAAGCCGTTCGTCTCCGGCGAGGCGAACATGTCGCACAGCCTCGCCAACCTCGAGCACCATCATTTCAAGTACGGCCTGTTCCGCCGGCCCGGCGACGTCCACGTCCATTTCTTCGGCACGGCGACGCTCTCGTTCAGCGACGAGATCCGGACGCAGCCGGGCGACGTGTTCGAGATCGCCGCCGCGCCATTTTCGCTGCCGGTGCGCAACCCGATCGGGCAGGCTGCCGCGGTGACGGTCACGGTGCGCGCGCTGTAGCCTCTGGCAGCGAGAAGTCGGACAATTAAGATCGATCCAGGGCCGATCGACATTCAGGTTCGTCGCCTACTTGTCTCAGCGCCTCCCTGAAGGGGAGGGCTTGAATCATGACGGAAAAGGGTAACCCCGCGCCGCTCGTTGAATGACGCGACGCCGTCAGCGGACCATCGAGATCCTGGTGTCCTCGAGCGCCAGATCGACGAGCACCCGCATCGCGTCCCGCGCCGCATCGGCATCCTGCGCCGCGATCGCGTCGTACACGCGCGCGTGATCCGGGATCGGGTTGCGCGGCAGCTCGCGCAGGCGCTGCTTGAACTGCGTCGTCCAGTTGACCGCGGCGCCGATGCTCGCGGACAGGGCGACGAGCGCCTCGTTGTGCGTCGCACGCAGGATCGCGTTGTGGAAATCGCGGTCGGCGGCGCGGCCCTGCTCGGTCGCGAGCGTGTGGCGCCTCATGCCGGCGAGCGCCTCCTTCATCGCCTTGAGCTCGGCCCGATCGCGCCGCACGGCGGCGAGCGCCGCGCAGGCGGGCTCGACGATCGCGCGCAGCTCGAACAGCGAGCGGACATAATGGATGTCGGGCTCGCCGGTGAAGGCCCAGGCGAGGACGTCGGGATCGAGCAGGTTCCACCGCTCGCGCGGGAGCACGCGCGTGCCCGCCTTCGGCCGGCTCTCGACCAGTCCCTTGGCGACGAGCACCCGCACCGCCTCGCGATAGGCGCTACGCGACACGTCGAGCGCCTCGGAGAAGGCGACCTCGCCCGACAGCGTGTCGCCCGGCGCATAGACCCCGGAGACGATGTCGATCCCGAGCTTGTGCGCGATCGCGCCGTGCAGCCGCCGCCCCGTTCCGCGCGGCTGGCGTCCGTTGGCGGCATCGCGCTCCGACACCCCGTTCGGGCGCGCTTGATCCGTCATCGCTATCCTCCCGGTCCTTTCCTTACCAACGTGGCCGCCGACTTCAAACGGCGATTGCGTTTTGAAGACGAATATGTCTGAGTATAAAGGATGTCCATGGCAGGGCCGCATGGGTCACGACGAAACAGGGAGGATGCGATGAAGCTACGGGTCTTGACTGCGCTCGGCGCACTGGCGGCAGCGCTCGCCGTTCCCGGCACCGCGCCGGCACAGACGCGCGCGACCGCGGTGGTCCGCGCCGACACGCCCGGTCCCGTCTACGATCGCCGCATCTTCACCCAGTTCGCCGAACATCTCGGCAAGGGCATCTATGACGGCCTGTGGGTCGGGCCCGATTCGCCGATCCCCAACACGCGCGGCTTCCGCAATGACGTGATCGCGGCGCTCAAGCGGCTCGACGTTCCGGTGATCCGCTGGCCGGGCGGCTGCTTCGCCGACGAATATCATTGGCGCGAAGGGATCGGCCCGAAGGCGAAGCGCCCGGTCAAGATCAATACCCATTGGGGCGGCGTCACCGAGCCCAACACGGTCGGCACCCACGAGTTCATGGACTTGGTCGAGCAGGTCGGCGCCGAGCCTTATGTCTCGGGCAACGTCGGCAACGGCAGCCCGCAGGAGATGGCCGAGTGGGTCGAATACATGACCGCGCCGGCCGGCAGCCTCGCCGACGAGCGCGCCGCCAACGGCCGCAAGGCGCCCTGGCCTCTCCCCTATTTCGGGATCGGCAACGAGCTGTGGGGCTGCGGCGGCAACATGCGCGCCGAATATGCCGCCGACGTGACGCGCCGCTATGCGACCTTCGTCAAGGCGCCGGCGGGCACGCGCATCCTCAAGATCGCCTCGGGCGCGAACGTCGACGACTATAAATGGACCGAGACGATGATCCGCGAGGCGAAGGGCCAGGTCGACGCCCTCTCGCTCCACTATTACACCGTGCCGGGGAGCTGGCCGCCGCGCGCCAACTCCAGCGACTTCGGCGAGGACGGCTGGGCGGAGACGATGAGCCTCGCGCTGCGCATGGACGAGCTCGTCACCAAACATGCGGCGATCATGGACAAGTACGATCCCGAGAAGCGCATCTTCCTCGCCGTCGACGAATGGGGCACCTGGTATGCGTCCGATCCGGGCACCAATCCCGGCTTCCTACGCCAGCACAACACGCTGCGCGACGCGCTGGTCGCCGCCGTCCACCTCAACATCTTCGCCAAGCACGCCGACCGCGTGAAGATGAGCGCGATCGCGCAGATGGTGAACGTGCTCCAGGCGATGGTGCTGACCGATGGCGCCAAGATCGCGCTCACGCCGACCTATCAGGTCTTCCTGATGTACAAGCCGTACATGGACGCCACCGTCCTGCCGATCGCGGTCGAGGCGCCGGCATACACCCGCGGCAAATGGTCGATGCCGTCGGTCAGCGCCTCGGCGGTGCGCGATAAGGCGGGCGTCGTCCATGTCGCCCTCGCCAACCTCGATCCGAACAAGACGGCGACCGTCACGACGACGCTCACCGGCCTCTCCGCGCGGACGGTGACCGGGCAGGTGCTGACCGCGCCGGCGATGACCGCGACCAACGGCTATGGCGTCGCACCCGCCGTCGCGCCGGTGCGGTTTGGCGATGCCCGGCTGGCCGGGGGCAAGCTGACCGCAACGCTGCCGGCGAAGTCGGTCGTCATGCTCGAGCTGCGCTGACGGGCATCGGGGCATGGCCGTGCCATCGAAGATCGTGGCGGGCGCCCTCGCCGTCCTGCTCACCGCTGCGGCAGGCGCGCAGGGCGGCCCGGCCACTCTCAACGACCGGCTGACGGGCGATCTCGTCCCCACGCACGATCCGGTGCTGATCCGCGAAGGCGACACCTATTACGTGTTCAGCACCGGCGGCGACGGCGGCCGCTTCATCCGCTCGCGCACGTCCAGGGACCTCGTGCACTGGACCGCCGGCCGGCCGCTGATCGACCGCATCCCCGACCGGGCGCTGAAGGCGGTCCCCGGCGCGAAGGACTTGTGGGCGCCCGACATCTCCCATGTGAACGGCCGCTATCGGCTCTACTACTCGGTCTCCACCTTCGGCTCGAACCGGTCGGCGATCGGGCTGTTCACCAGCCCGACGCTCGATCCCGCCGCACCGGGCTACGGCTGGCGCGACGAGGGGCTGGTGGTGACGTCGACCGAAAGGGACGACTTCAACGCGATCGACCCCAATTTCGTCGTCGACCATGAGGGGCGCCACTGGCTCGCGCTCGGCAGCTTCTGGTCGGGGATCAAGCTCTTCGCGCTCGATCCCGAAACCGGCAAGTTGCTCCATCCCGGCGAGAAGCCCCATTCGCTCGCACGCCGCCCGGCGCCCGCCGGCGCGCCCGCACCGGTCGAGGCGCCGTTCATCATCGCGCACGGCCGCCATTACTGGCTGATCGTCAGCTATGACTATTGCTGCAAGGGCGTGAACAGCACCTATTACACGGTCGTCGGCCGCTCGAAGGCGATCACCGGCCCCTATCTGGGCAAGGACGGCAGTGCGATGATGAACGGCGGCGGCACGATCCTGCTCCGCGCCGACCTGCCCGAGAAGCAGCGCTTCCGCGGCCCCGGCCATGCCGGCGTGATGCACGATCGCGGCACAGACTATCTCGTTTACCACGCCTATGATCGCGAGAACAATGGCGCCCCCACGCTCCGGATCGCGCCGATCCGCTGGGGCGCGGACGGCTGGCCGCAAGCGGAGGACTGATCCATGAACCTGCTTTCCCGTCGCAGCTTCGTCGCCGGCGCCGCCGCCGCGGGCACTGCCCCGCTGCTCGCGAAGGCGGCAACCGCGCCGGCCATCGTCAACCCGGTGGTGCGGCGGCGCGCGGACGCGCAGGTGTTCCTCCACACCGACGGCTGGTACTATATGACCGGTTCGGTTCCCGAATACGACCGCCTGGTGCTGCGCCGCTCGCGAACGCTTGCGGGGCTTGCCACCGCCAAGGAAGCGGTGCTGTGGCGCCATCTCGCCAGCGGGCCGATGTCGGGCTTCATCTGGGCGCCCGAGCTGCATCTGATCGACGGGCGCTGGATCATGTATTTCGCGGCCGGGCCCAGCGGCGGCGGCGAGGACGTGTTCCGCATCCGCACCTATGCGCTCGCCTGCGACGGCGCCGACCCCATGACCGGAAAATGGTCGGTGCTGGGCCAGCTGCAGACGCCGTGGGACAGCTTCAACCTCGATTCGACCAGCTTCGTCCATCGCGGCACGCGCTATCTCGCCTGGGCACAGCGCGAGCCGGGGATCGACACCAACTCGAACCTCTACATCGCTCCGCTCGCGACCCCACTCACGCTGGCGGCAAAGCCGGCGCGCCTGTCGGTACCGACGCTCGACTGGGAGATCCGGGGCTTCAAGGTCAACGAAGCCCCCGCGCTGCTCGCGCGCAACGGGCGGCTGTTCATGACCTATTCGGCGAGCGCGACCGACGCGCGCTACTGTATGGGGATGCTCACGGCGCGGGACGACGCCGACATCATGGACCCCGTCTCCTGGAGCAAGTCGCAGGTCCCGGTGTTCAAATCGTCGCCGGAGCACAAGGTGTTCGGCCCCGGGCACAACAGCTTCACCGTCGACGAGCGCGGCCGCGACATGCTGGTCTACCACGCGCGCGACTATGAGAAGATCGTGGGCGACCCGCTGTTCGATCCCAACCGCCACACACGGATCCAGCCGATCCGCTACCGCTCCGACGGGACGCCGGATTTCGGCCTGCCGGTCGCCAACGGGCCGCTGCCGCGCGCATAACGAAGCGGATTCGGGAATCCGACACCCATCCCGAAGGGATGGATGCCGGAACAAGTCCGGCATGACGATGCGGTCATTGCAATTCCTTTAGTCCGACCAACCGGCCGCCGGCCTTTCGCACCGCAGAGACGTCGAAACGCGCGTTTCTCCTTGCGGCGGCCTGTGACTCGACATATTATAATGTATGAGTAATGAGCGCCCCCGAGAAGCGCTCTGACAATTATCCTAGGGAGGGGAGAACACATGGCACTCAAGCCTCGCAATCTCGCGTCGGTATCCATATTGGCGCTGCTCGTCGCCGGCCCGGCCTACGCCCAGACCCAGCCGAGCGAAGCCGATGCGGCGCAGGATCAGCCCGCCGCCGGCACGACGGCCGACGACGCGGGCGATCCCCAGCAGCAGGACATCGTCGTCACCGGCGTGCGCGCCTCGATCGTCGGCGCGCTCAACCGCCGTCGCGAGTCTACCCAGATCGTCGATTCGGTGGTGGCCGAGGACGTCGGCAAATTGCCCGACAATAATGTGGTCGAAGCGCTTCAGCGGATCACCGGCGTGCAGGTGACCGACCGCGCGAGCGGCGAGGCGGCAGGCATACAGATCCGCGGCCTTCCCGATGCGCTGACCACGCTCAACGGCCGCAACATCTTCACCGCGGCCGGCCAGGCCTTCTCGCTCCAGGACATCTCGGCGAACCTCATCAAGCGCGTCGACGTCTTCAAGACGCGTTCGGCGGACCAGATCGAGACCGGCCTCGCCGGCCAGGTCGACGTGGTGACGCGGCGGCCGTTCGACTTCGACGGCTTCGCGCTCTCCGCCCTGGCGCGCGGCATCTACGACCAGGAAGCCGACAAGGTGAACCCGAACGCCGCGCTGCTCGTCAGCAACCGCTGGGAGACCGGAATCGGCGACATCGGTATCCTGGTGAACGGCAGCTACACCCGCAGCAAGTACCGGACGATGTCGACGACGGCGGGCGCGCTGGTGCCGTTCGCGACGGAGACCCCTACCGCCGGCACCGGCTTGGCACCGCTGCAGCGCATCTTTCCCGCAAGCCGAGACCCGGCCACCGGCGACTATGTCGTGGCGCCGGGATTGGGCGAATGGGACGTCGGGCTCGACCGCGGGCTGCCGACCGCCTCCGGGTCGACGATGGTGGTGAACGGCGTCGAAACCCCCTATTATCTGTCACGCGACGCCGTATTCAGCTCCGATCTCTACGGCAAGCGCGAGCGCCCGTCGGTCAACATCGCGCTGCAATGGGCGCCGAACTCGAGTTCGGTCTATACCGCCGAGGCGTTCTACGCCGGCTTCCGCGGCGAGACGTTCAACAGCCTCCAGTTCAGCTTCGTCGATTACTGGGCGAACCCGCAGTCGCCGACGCTCTACGACGGCACCAACATCGTCAAGTCGCGGGTCGCGAACAGCGTCTACGGCTTCAACAGCGGCGACTATACCCGGAGCAAGACCGACAGCTACGTCTATGCGCTGAACGGCAAGTGGGATCTCGGCAACCGCGGCAACATCGTCGCCGATGTCGCCTATCAGACGAGCACCTACAAGACCTCGTTCATCGCGATGCGCACCGAGCGGGTGGCGGATTCCATCAGCACCGATTTCAACGCCGGCGGCGGTATCCCTTCCTACCACTTCAACGACGACTCGCTGCTGACCGATCCCTCGGTCTGGACCGTCGCGCAGCTCTACGACAATGCGTCACGCGACAAGGGCAGCGCGATCACCTTCTCGCTCGACGGCAACTACACCTGGGATTCGGGCTTCCTCCGCCAGATCAAGGGCGGCTTCCGCTTCGACGATCGCAAGGCTTCGAACGCGGTGCGCACGCAGGACGCAGGCGTGCTGGGCCGTCCCCTGTCGAGCCTTCCGGAGGGCGCCACCTTCACCAACTCGGACTTCTTCGACGGACGCGCGGACATCCCGACCAGCTGGGTGCTGGCCAACGGCTATTGGCTCTATGACAATGCCGATGAGGTCCGCGGGCTCTACGGCCTGAGGACGTCCGACCAGCTTGCGCTGACGCAGACCTTCGACGTCGACGAGATCACGCTCGCCGCCTATGTCCAGGCGGACGCGGAGGTGTCGATCCTCGGCCGACCGCTGAAGCTCCAGGCCGGCGTGCGCTATGTCACGGTCGATACCGATGCGCGCTTCTTCGATCGCTACGACAACGGCGCCGAATCCTCGTCTTCGCCGGGGTCGGAGCGTTTCCTGCCGAGCTTCACGGCACGCTATGAGATTACCGATAACCTGCGCATCCGCGCCAACTATGGCGAAACGCTGCGCCGGCCGAATTTCGGCGACATCAATCCGAACTACACGCTGACGGGAGATCTCACCAACGTGGGCTACGGCAGCGGCACCGCGGGCACCGCGAACCTTCGGCCGACCCATTCGAAGAACTACGACGTGGCGGTGGAATGGTTCTTCGACCGCGACAGCGCCATCACCGTGACGGGCTTCCGGCGCGAAATCGACGGACTGGTCGTGCCGGTCACCCAGCTGGAATATATCCCGAACAACGGCATCGTCGCCGGCGCGACCGACTATTTCGCGATCACCCGGCCGCTCAACGCCTCGGACGGCGTGCTGAAGGGCGTGGAGATCGGCGTCACCTATTTCCCGCACTATCTGCCGCGCTTCCTCGACGGGCTTGGCGTTCAGGGCAGCGTGACGGTGCTCGATTCGTCGCAGAACATTCCGCGCTACGACAATGGGGGTAACCTGATCGCGCAGGACCGCTCGGACTTCTTTGGGGTCTCGGACCTCTCGTACAACGCGACGCTCGCCTACGACAACGGCCCGATCGGCGCGCGCCTGTCGTACGTCTACCGCAAGGAGTTCCTGGCCCGGAACGAGGCGCGGCTGTTCGCCAATCCGATCGGCGTGTGGCGCCGTCCGGAGCGGAGCCTCGATTTCCAGCTCACCGCCAGGCTCACCGACCGGCTGGGCCTGACGTTCGACGCGGTGAACCTGACCCGCTCCAAGCAGCAGGAATATTACCGCTTCGCCGATGTTGGCAATCCCGAGCAGTTCAATCTCGGCACCGTGCTGATCCCGCGGACCTTCGCGATCGGTGTACGCTACAGCTTCGACTGACCTGCCGCCGAGGCGCATCGCATTCCGGAGGGCTCATGATCGCAAAGCGTTCCCGTCGTCCGATCGCGATGGTATTCGGCGCAGCGATGCGCCGGTACCTCGGGGCCGGCACTCGACATGGGAAACCGATGACAGGCCGCTGCCACGCCAGCTTCGCCGGCGCGCTGACCGCCGTAGTGCTTGCGGCGACGGCGCCGGCAACGGCGAGCGAGGCCGGGACGACGCTGACCGCCCGGTTCGGCAACGACGCCGAATGGTACCGGGACCGTATCCCGCTGTTCGAATCCTCGGATTCCGTGCTGGACGCGGTCTATTACTATCGCTGGCAGATCGTCCGCGCGCACCAGCGCGACATCGGCGCGCAAGGTTATGTCACGACGGAATTCCTCGACGACGTATCCTGGCAGCGCGAGCCCTTTGCCAGCCTCAACGACGCGACCGGCTTTCACCTCGGCGAGCTCAGGTGGCTGCGCGACCGCCGGTTCGCCGCCGACTATGTCGACTATATGTACCAGGGCGGGAACGACCGCCATTTCTCCGACTACATGGCCGATGCGGTCTGGAGCCGCTACCTCGTCGACGGCGACCGCGCCGAGGCGCTGCGCCATCTGAGCGCGATGCGCCTGCTGTTCGGCGCCTGGGACGACCATCTCGATTTCACCAAGGGCCTCTACTGGATCGAGCCGCTGCTCGACGCGACCGAATACACCATCTCCTCGATCGACGCCTCGGGCGGCAAGGACGGGTTTCGCGGCGGCGACGCGTTCCGGCCGTCGATCAACGCCTATATGTTCGCCAACGCCCGGGCGCTGTCGCGGCTGTCGAGGCTCGCCGGCGACGAGGCTGCCGCGGCCGACTATGCGGCGCGCGCCGAGGCCATCAAGGCCCGCGTCCAGCGCGACCTGTGGAACCCGGCATTCCAGCACTTCATCGATCGCTACAAGGTGTCCAACGAGCACGTCCGCTATTGGGAGCCAATCCGCGGCCGCGAGCTCGTCGGCTATGTGCCGTGGGCGTTCGACCTGCCGGACGATGATCCCCGCTATGCCGCGGCGTGGCGCCACCTGCTCGACCCCGACCGGCTGGCGGGCCCGGCGGGGCTCCGCACGGTCGAGCCGAGCTATCCCCATTACATGCGCCAGTATCGCTACGAGGGGACCGCGCCCGAGTGCCAGTGGAACGGTCCGGTCTGGCCCTTCCAGACCACCCAGGTCCTCGCCGGCATGATCAACCTGCTGGACCATTACAAGCAGTCGACGGTGACGCGGAGCGACTTCCTGCGGCTGCTGCGGCAATATGCCAGGCTCCACTATCAGGGCGACCTCCTCGACCTCGAGGAGGACTATGACCCTGCGACGGGCAAGCCGATCGTCGGATTGGCGCGGAGCCACCACTATTTCCATTCGGGCTTCATCGACCTCGTGATGACCGGCCTGGTCGGCATCCGCCCGCGCGACGACGACATGCTCGAGATCAATCCGCTGATCCCGGCGTCGGGCAGGGACGGGCTGTCATGGTTCCGCGCCGAGGGTATTCCCTATCACGGCCGCACCCTGTCGGTGACCTGGGATGCGGACGGGCGCCATTACGGCCGCGGCGCGGGGCTCCGGATCGAGGCGGACGGCAAGGAGATCGCGCGGCGCGCGAGCCTGGGGCGGATCGTGGTGCCCCTCGCGCGGGCCGCTCCCTCCCCCATCGCGCGTCCGATCGACCGCGCGGTTCAGCTCGTCCGCGGCACCTTTCCCCGCCCGAGCGCCTCGAGCAACCCCGATCCGGAGGCGCTCCACGATGCCATCGACGGGCGGATCTGGTTCTTCCCCGAGATGGCGAACGGCTGGACCTCCGGCACGAGCGACAAGAGCCCCTGGTTCGCGGTAGAGTTCGAGCGGCCGGTCGCACTGTCGCGGGCGGAGCTCGCCTTCTTCGCCGACGGCAGGCAGATCGCCGCGCCGGCCGACCTTCGCCTGCAAAGCTGGAACGCGCAGGCCGGCCGCTGGGTCGACATCGCGCAAACGGCAGCCGTCGTACCGAACGGCATCACGCATGTCCAGTGGCGCGAGGTGCGAACCTCCCGGATTCGGATGGCTTCGACGTCCTCGAACGGCCGCCCCGTGCGTCTGATCGAGCTGAAGCTGTTCTGAAAGCAACAGTGCCGGGATCGGACCGGCCGCCAGCCGCCGCCGCTCGCGCCTGCGGCGGCTAGGATTGCGGCTGCGGCACCTCACCCACCGCGGCGCCGAAATTGATCATGTCCGACATAAGCAAGGCGGCGCGTTCGGTCTCGCGCCGTGCGATCGTCTTGAGCAGCTCCTCGTGCCGGTTCACCGCCTCCGTCCGCAGGTCCGTGTCCTCGAGCGGCAGCAGGAGCGTGGCGCAGACGAGCGCGGTTTCGATGACCGCTGCGAACGAGCCAAGGACGAAGTTCCCCGACGCCGCCGCGACCGCCCGGTGGAACCGCAGATCCGCCTGCGCGAACAGATGCCGGTTCCCGACCGCGTCGCGCATCAGCCGCACGCTCTCGGCCATCTCGGCCATGTCCGCATGAGTCGCCCGCTCCGCAGCCAGCCGGGCGGCGAACGGCTCGACCGCGAGACGGGCCTCCCTCAGCGTCTGCAGCAGCGCCGCATCGAGCCCGGTGTCGATCTTCCAGGCCAGGACGTCGGAATCGAAGAAGTTCCAGCTGTGGCGGTCCCGGACGATCGTGCCGATCCTCGTCTTGGACTTCACCATCCCCTTGGCTTCGAGGATTTTCAGTGCCTCGCGCAGGACGGTTCTCGAAACCGCGAACCGCCCGAGAAGGTCCTCCTCGGCAGGCAGCTTCTGCCCTGGCCCGATCGCGTCCCGGAGGATGTCCATGCCGATCGCCCTGGCGACGCGTCCCGCGGCCGACCCGACGACGCCGTTGGAGCCGCGAGCAGCCATGATGTCGGCGGTCGCGATGGTCGTGTGCCTCGCCGAGGCGGGACCGTGGGGATCGCCGGGGTTCGGCCCGGGCTGCCGTGGTTCGACGCTCCGCCTTTCGGTACTCCTGCCAGGCAGTCGATCGCGCAAAAGAATCCCCCTTGAAAACCGAACCGGCTCGAAAGGAGAGGTAAGCGGATATTGTCCGGCACTCAAGGAGTTGGGCCTGAGGGTGATGACGTAGCGTAACGGCCCGGCCTCCTGGGATACTCGCGGCTTCGCTTTCGTCATTCCGGCGAAAGCCGGAATCCAGGGCCACGAGCGAAGGCCCTGCTTGGCTCTGGATTCCGGCTTTCGCCGGAATGACGATTCAACTCGGCCCATGCTCCAGTCTCCATGGGAGGTTCAAGTTCTCCGCTCATCATCCGTTGCCAGACTCGCCGGCACCCCCTAACGGCGAATGCGAATCAATCGCAATAAAAGGGGTATCAAATGCAGCGCAGACATCACGGCTGGGCTTGGAAGGCTTCCCGGACGGCATTGATCGCTGGTGGGCTCCTCATGTCTTCGGCCGCGCTGGCGAACGACGGCGAGCCGGATGATGCATCCAATCCCCAGGAGATCGTGGTCACCGGCCTGCGCGAACGGGGCACCGGATCGGGCACCAAGACCGACACGCCGCTCATCGAGACGCCGCAGACGATCACCGTCATCGACGAGGAGGAGCTGACGCGCCGCAACGCGCAGTCGATCAACCAGGCGCTCGGCTATGTCGCCGGCGTCGCGGCGAACCAGCGCGGCGGCACCGTCACCCGCTACGACCAGCTGCTGCTGCGCGGCTTCGCACCGGGCATCTACCTCGACGGGATGCGCCTGCTCGCCGGGCCCTATTCGATGCCGCAGACCGACTTCAACCGCATCGATCAGATCGACATCGTCAAGGGGCCGGCCTCGGTGCTCTACGGCAATTCGACGCCGGGCGGCCTCGTCAACCTGACGAGCAAGACGCCGGAGGCGACGCCGTTCGGCCGGGTCGAGCTGCAGGCCGGCAACTATGATTCGCTGCGCGCCGCCGCCGATCTCAACCAGCCGCTGACGGCGGATGGCAAGCTGCTGTTCCGCGTCGTCGGCGGCTGGCAGAAGACCGACGGCTTCACCCGCTACACCGAAAGCGAACGCTATCACGTCAGCCCGATGCTGACCTTCGCGCCGGGACCGGATACCAGCCTCACCCTCATCGCCGTCTACCAGCGCGCGCCGTCGGGTGGCGGCTATTCGGGCGTGCCCGCCTATGGCACCGTCCTGCCCAGCCCCAACGGGCCGCTCCCGCTGCACATCAACACCGGCGATCCGGGCTATGAGCGCTACAACCACAAGCAGAAGGCGATCACCGCGCTGTTCCGCCACGATTTCAGCGATCAGCTGACGTTCCGGTCGAACTTCCGCTTCCAGAACAACACGCTAAGCTATCGCCAGCTCTACGTCGCCGGCTATGCGACGACCGGCACCGGCGCCAACCGCAACACCGATTACTCGACCATCATCCGCGGCGGCGGCGGTGCCGACGAGGATTTCGACACGCTGACGCTCGACAACCACCTAAACGCGAAGTTCGCCACCGGCCCGGTGCGCCACAACCTGCTGGCCGGCATCGACTATCAGTATATCTCGGGCGAGAATTTCCAGCAGTTCAACACCGGGCAGACGTCGAACCCGCTCACCAGCATTCCGAACCTCAGCCTCTACGCGCCGGTCTACGGCGGTACTCTGCCGAGCTTCGACCTGACCGTCCTCTCGCCCAACTACGTGAACACCTACAGCAAGCGCGACCAGCTCGGCCTCTACCTGCAGGACCAGATGGCGATCGGCCGGCTCCAGCTGATCGCGAGCGGGCGCTGGGACTGGTACAACCAGAACACGATCAACAAGAAGATCGTCACCGGCACTCCCAACGCCGTGACCCGGCTGTCGCAGACCGCCTTCACCATGCGGCTGGGGGCGCTGTACGAGTTTCCCTTCGGCCTCTCGCCCTATGTGAGCTATTCGGAATCCTTCGAGCCGCAGGCGGGCGGCGACTATCAGGGCATCCCCTTCGATCCAGTCACCGGCAAGATGTACGAGGCTGGGCTCAAGTTCCAGCCCTCCGGGACCAAGGCGCTCCTCACTCTCTCCGTTTATGAGCTCAAGCGGCAGAAGGTGCCGGTCACCGATCCGCGTGCCGGGACCGGCGGCATCCCGGCCAACGCGCAGATCCAGATCGGCGAGGTCCGCGTGCGCGGCGTCGAGCTGGAGGGACGCGGCGAGGTGACGCCCGGCTTCGATATCGTGCTCGCGGCGAGCTACACCGACGCGATCATCACCCAGGGCACCCCGGCGATACCGCCTCGAACGGGCGACAGCGGCACCCCGACCACCACGGGCACGCGGCAGCTCGGCACGCCCGAGTGGCAGGCGTCGACCTTCCTGTCCTATGATTTCGGCAAGCGCACCATGGGCCCGATCGGCGGCCTCAGCATCGGCGGCGGCGTGCGTTACGTCGGCGGCTCGGCGGGGTCGACGAAATATGCGGTGATCAACGGCGTCACCACCTTCCAGGCCTTCACCACCGACAGCTTCACGCTGGTCGACGGCATGATCGGCTACGACCTCGGTTACTCCACCGATGCCCTGCGCGGATGGAGCGTCGCGCTCAACGCCGCCAACCTGCTCGACGAGCGCTATATCTCGGCCTGCCCCTTCTCCAACTCCTGCTATTTCGGCGCATCGCGCACGGTCACCGGATCGCTGAGGTTCAAATGGTGACCTCGCCCTGCCGGATGATGTCGAGGAAGTTCCGGCATTGCAGCGTCAGCGAATGCTCCGGCAGGTGCAGCAGCCACATCGTCGTGATCGCCGCGGGATCGGCGAGCGGGCGATAGGCGAGCCGCGCCGACTGCAGCGCGCAGAGGGATTCGGCGAGCACCGTCACGCCGACCCCGGCGGCGGCGAGGCCGAACAGCGTCGAGACCTCCCGCACGGTCTGCGCGACCACCGGCTCCACGCCGGCGCGGTCGAGCAGCTCCATGAGCTGGTCGGTGAAGCAACTGCCGCCTTCGCGCGAGTAGAGCACCATCGGCTCGCCCGCGAGATCCCGCAAACCGACCTCGTTGCGGCGGGCGAGCGGATGCTCCGGACGCATCGCCACGAACAGGCGCTCCTCGAGCAGCAGCGTGGCGGTGATCCGCGGGGACAGGGCCATCCGGTCGACGTTCCGCACGAACACGACATCCAGCGAATGATCCTCCAGCAGCGCAGGCTGCGCCGTGCCGTGGACCTCGGTCAACGCGAGCCGGATGTCGGGATAGCGGTTGCGGAACTCGACGATGGCGTTGGCGACCTTCGCGATGAACGGCGCCGAGGCGTTGAAGCCCACCGCCAGCTCGCCGAGCTCCCCCCGCGAGGCGCGCCGCGCCACCTGCGCCGCGCGGTCCGCCTGCGCCAGCGTCGCGCGCGCGGGCTCCAGGAAGGCCTTGCCGGCGCTGGTGAGTCGGACGGTGCGGCTGGTCCGGTCGAACAGGCGCACGCCCAGCTCCTGCTCCAGCGCGCCGATCTGCTGACTGAGCGGCGGCTGCGAGATGCCGATCCGCTGCGCCGCGCGTGCGAAGTGCAGCTCCTCCGCGACGGCGAGGAAATAGCGAAGGTGCCTGAGCTCCATATCAATATGAGTTAGCTATCGATCATGCCGTAAACAATATTGGACGACGATGCTGCACTGCGCAATTGCGCGTTTTCCAGTCCGGCGTATGGCCGGAACCCAGGGAGTCCGCTGGTGCATCACCCATTGCGGGTCCGGGCGAGCCTCCGCTTCCCGGCCGGAATTCGGAGTCGGCAGCCTTGATCGGGATCGTCCGCACCGCGCTCGCGCGTCCGCTCACCTTCATCGTGATGGCGATCCTGATCGTGATCCTGGGCGTGCTCGCCGCGATCCGTACGCCGGTCGACATCTTCCCCGACATCCGCGTGCCGGTGATCGCCACCGCCTGGAACTACGCCGGCCTCTCGCCCGACGAGATGTCGGGTCGCATCATCACGCCGTTCGAGCGCGTGCTGACCACCACCGTCAACGACATCGACCATATCGAGAGCCAGTCGATGCAGGGCATCGGCGTGGTGAAGATCTATTTCCAGCCGGGCGCCGACATCCGCACCGCGACCGCGCAGGTGACCTCGGTCTCGCAGACGGTGCTCAGGCAGCTGCCGCCGGGCATCACGCCGCCGCTGATCCTCAACTACAACGCCTCGACCGTGCCGATCCTCCAGCTCGCGCTGTCGGGCAAGGGCATGTCGGAGGGCCAGCTCTTCGACCTCGCGCAGAACCAGGTCCGCACCACGCTGGTCACCATCCCGGGCGCCGCGGTCCCCTACCCCTCCGGCGGACGCCAGCGGCAGATCCAGATCGACCTCGACCCGCAGGCGCTGCAGTCGAAGGGGCTGTCGGCGCAGGACGTCGGCAATGCGATCGCCGCGCAGAACCAGATCAACCCGGCCGGCTTCGCCAAGATCGGCGGCTACCAATATGCGGTGAAGCTCAACAATGCGCCCGGCTCGGTCGAGGAGCTCAACAACCTGCCGGTGCGGGTGGTGAACGGCGCGACCATCTACATGCGCGACGTGGCGCATGTCCGCGACGGATCGGCGCCGCAGACCAACGTCGTCCATGTCGACGGCTCGCGCTCGGTGCTGATGACCATCCTCAAGAACGGCGCCACCTCGACGCTGGCGATCGTCCAGGGCATCAAGGACGCGCTGCCCAAGATCCAGGAGACGCTGCCGGAAGCGCTCAGGGTCGTGCCGATCGGCGACCAGTCGATCTTCGTGAAGGCCGCGGTCGAGGGCGTGATCAAGGAAGGCGCGATCGCCGCCGCGCTCACCTCGCTGATGATCCTCCTGTTCCTCGGCTCGTGGCGCTCGACGGTGATCATCGCCGTCTCGATCCCGCTCGCGATCCTGGCGGCGATCCTGGCACTGTCGGGGACCGGCAACACGCTCAACATCATGACGCTCGGCGGCCTCAGCCTCGCGGTCGGCATCCTCGTCGACGACGCGACGGTGACGATCGAGAACATCAACTGGCACCTCGAGCAGGGCAAGCCGGTGCGCCAGGCGATCCTCGACGGCGCAGCGCAGATCGTGACGCCGGCGTTCGTGTCGCTGCTGTGCATCTGCATCGTGTTCGTGCCGATGTTCTTCCTGCCGGGCGTCGCCGGCTTCCTGTTCGTGCCGCTGGCGCTGGCGGTGGTGTTCGCGATGATCGCCTCGTTCGTCCTCTCGCGCACCCTGGTGCCGACGATGGCGATGTACCTCCTGAAGCCGCACGCGCCGGGCCACATCCACGAGGCCGGCACCCCCGGCTCGCGCAATCCGCTGGTCCGCTTCCAGCGCGGCTTCGAGCGCCACTTCGAGCAGGTCCGCACCGGCTATGGCGAGCTGCTCGAAAAGGCGCTGGCGGTGCCGAAGCCCTTCGTGCTCGGCTTCCTCGGCGTGGTTGCGGCCTCGTTCCTGCTGGTGCCGTTCCTGGGGCAGAATTTCTTCCCTTCGGTCGACGCCGGCGCGATCGCGATCCACGTCCGCGCGCCGGTGGGATCGCGCATCGAGGAGACCTCGGCCCAGTTCGACCGCATCGCGCAGCGCATCCGCACGATCATCCCGCGCGAGGAGTTGGTGTCGCTGGTCGACAACATCGGCCTGCCGGTGAGCTCGATCAACACGACCTACAACAACTCGGGCACGGTCGGCCCGCAGGACGGCGACATCCTGATCCAGCTTACGGAGGATCACGCCCCGACCGCGGATTATGTCCGCAAGCTGCGCGAGGAGCTGCCCAAGGCGTTTCCGGGCACGCAGTTCGCCTTCCTGCCTGCCGACATCACCAGCCAGATCCTGAACTTCGGCTCGCCCGCGCCGATCGACATCCAGATCGCCGGCCGCGACGTGAACGCGAACGCCGCCTTCGCCCGCAAGATCCTGCGCCGGATCGCGTCGATCCCCGGCGTCGCCGACGCGCGCATCCAGCAGTCGTCGCGCTATCCGCAGCTCAACGTCAACGTCGACCGCAGCCGTATCGGCCAGCTCGGCCTCACCGAACGCGATGTCACCACCAGCCTGGCGAGCTCGCTCGCCGGCACCTCGCAGACCGCGCCGGTGTTCTTCCTCAACCCGGAGAACGGCGTGTCCTACGCCGTGGTCGCGCAGACGCCGGAGTATCGCGTCGGATCGGTCGGCGATCTCGCCAATATCCCGGTGACGGGAGCGGCCGGCAATGCCGGCGGCCAGGTGCTCGGCGGCATCGGCACGATCCAGCGCAGCAACGCCTCGGCGGTGGTCTCGCACTACAACATCGCCCCGGTGATCGACATCTTCGCGACCCCCAACGGCCGCGACCTCGGTGCCGTCGCGGGCGACATCAACAAGGTGCTCGACGACTTGAAGGCCGAGACGCCGAAGGGCGTCACCGTCACCATGCGCGGCCAGTATGAGACGATGAACAGCGCCTTCTCCGGCCTCGCCTTCGGCCTGATCGGCGCGATCGTGCTCATCTACCTGCTGATCGTCGTCAACTTCCAGAGCTGGCTCGATCCGTTCGTGATCATCACCGCGCTGCCGGGCGCGATCGCGGGGATCATCTGGATGCTGTTCACCACCGGCACCACGCTGTCGGTGCCGGCGCTGACCGGCGCGATCATGTGCATGGGCGTGGCGACCGCCAACTCGATCCTGGTGGTGAGCTTCGCGCGCGAGCGGCTCGCCGAGCTCGGCGACGCGACCAAGGCGGCGCTGGAGGCGGGGCTGGTCCGCTTCCGTCCGGTGCTGATGACCGCGCTCGCGATGATCATCGGCATGTTGCCGATGGCGATGGGCTTCGGCGAGGGCGGCGAGCAGAACGCCCCGCTCGGCCGTGCGGTGATCGGCGGGCTGATCGTCGCCACCTTCGCCACGCTGATGTTCGTCCCCGTCATCTTCAGCCTCGCGCACCGCCGCAAGGCCGCCGCCCCGGGCGGCGAACCGATCCATCTGGAGGAAGCCCATGTCTGAGCCGGGCAATAACAGCCGGCTGAAGCTCGCCGGCGGTATCGCCGCGCTGGCCGCGCTCGCGGTGGTCGGCGGCGGCATCTACAGCCGCGTCCAGTCGAAGGAGACGCTGGCGAACTGGACCGAAGCGCAGGCGATCCCCAGCGTCACGCTGATCCGGCCAACCCCGATCGCGGCCAGCGACGCGCTGACGCTGCCGGCCAACCTCCAGGCGCTCAACAGCGCGCCGATCTACGCCCGCACCACCGGCTATGTCCGCCGCTGGCTGGTCGACCTCGGCGACACGGTGCGTCGCGGCCAGTTGCTCGCCATCCTCGACGCGCCCGAGGTCGAGCAGCAGCTCGTCGCCGCGCGCGCCGACCTCCAGACCGCGCGCGCCAACCAGCAGCTCGCGAGCACCACCGCGCAGCGATGGAGCACGATGCTCGCCAAGGACGCGGTGTCGAAGCAGGAGACCGACGAGAAGCTCGGCGACCTCGCCGCCAAGACCGCCGTCACCAACGCCGCGCGCGCCAACGTCGCGCGGCTCCAGGCGCTGACCGGCTTCACCCGCCTGATCGCGCCGTTCGACGGCGTGGTGACGAGCCGCTCGGCACAGATCGGTGCGCTCGTCACCGCCGGCAATGCCGCGGACGCGCCGCTGTTCACCGTCGCCGACGTCGGCCGGATGCGCGCCTATGTGCGCGTACCCCAGCTCTATTCGGCGCAGATCCGCCCAGGCATGGCGGTGAAGCTCACCCTGCCCGAATATCCCGGCCGCAGCTTCGACGCGACCTTGACGCGGACGGCCGGCGCGATCGATCCGAGCTCGGGCACGGTGCTGGTCGAGCTGCAGGCGCCGAACGGCGACCGCGCGCTCAAGCCCGGCGCCTATGCCCAGGCGAGCTTCCCGCTGCGCGGCGCCGGCAACACCCTCACCTTGCCGCCGAGCGCGCTGATCATCGGCGAGAGGGGGACGCAGGTCGCGCTGCTCGGCCCCAACGGTCGCGCGGTGCTGCGCACCGTGACGCTCGGCCACGACCAGGGCAAGGTGGTGGAGATCACCGCCGGCCTCTCCGCGAACGATCGCGTCATCGACAACCCGCCGGACTCGCTCCAGACGGGCGACCCGGTGCGCCCGATCGCGCCCCGCAAGGGCAAGGCCGATGTCGCGAAATAGGGCGGCGCTGCTGCTGGGCGGCGTCCTGATGCTCGCCGGCTGCGCGACGGCGCCGCGCTACGAGCGCCCCGGCGTCGCCACCGCCGCCGCCTACAAGGAGCCCGGACCGTGGCAGCCCGCCGGCGGCGACGTGCCCGCGCCGGGGAACTGGTGGGAGCTGTTCGGCGACCCGGTCCTGAGCGGGCTGGAGGAGCGGATCGAGGCCGGCAACCCGAGCCTCGCCGCCGCCGCCGCGCGCTACGAGCAGGCGCGGGCGCTCGTCCGCGGCGCCAAGGCGGATCGTTTCCCCCAGGTCGATGTCGGCGGTGACGCCGGGCGAAACCGCGTCTCGGCCGGCCGCCCGCTGTCGCCAGGAAATGCTGCCACTTACAATGATTTCGAGGTAGGAGCTTCACTCAGTTATGAGCTCGACCTGTTCGGCCGTGTCCGCAATTCGGTACGGGCGCGCACGGCCGGCGCCGAGGCGAGCGCGGCGGACATGGCCGCGGCCCGCCTCGGCCTCCAGGCGCAGCTCGCCGCCACCTATTTCGACCTGCGCGGGCTCGACGCACGCATCATGCTGCTGCGCGAGACGGTCGCCGCCTTCCGGCGCGCGTTCGAGCTGACCGACACGCGCCATTCCGGCGGCATCGCTTCCGGGCTCGACGTCAGCCGCGCGCAGAGCCAGCTCGCCAGCGCCAAGGCCGAGCTCGACGCGGTCGTGGCGCAACGCGCCCGCGACGAACATGCGATCGCGGCGCTGGTCGGCGAGACGCCGTCGAGCTTCGCGCTCGCCGTCGCCGACGCGCAGCCCGCGCCGCCGTCGATCCCGGTCGGCGTGCCGTCGACCCTGCTGGAGCGCCGCCCCGACATCGCCGCCGCCGAGCGCCGCGTCGCCGCCGCCAATGCCGAGATCGGCGTCGCGCGCGCGGCGCTGTTCCCCAGCGTCACGCTCGGCGCCGCCGGCGGGTTCGAGGCGACCGGCGGCAACCTGCTCAGCGCCTCCAACAGCTTCTGGGCGCTGGGGCCGCTCTCGGCCGCGCTGGCGATCTTCGACGGCGGCCGGCGTCGCGCCAACGTCCGCCTGACGCGCGCCCAATATGACGAGGCGGCGGCGAATTACCGCGAAACGGTGCTGACCGCCTTCCGCGAGGTCGAAGACGACCTCGCCACCGCCCGCCAGCTCCAGGCGCAGGAGCGCAACCAGCGCGATGCGGTCGCCGCGGCCGAGCGCACCCGCGAGCTCGCGCTCACCCGCTACCGCGACGGCGCCTCGGACTATCTCGAGGTCGTCACCGCCCAGACCGCCGCACTCGACGCCGAGCGCGCGCTGCTCCAGCTTCGCACCGAGCAGCTGCGGGTCGCGGTCGATACGGTCCGGGCGCTCGGCGGCGGACCGGCCGGTTCCTGACTCCCCTCTCCCAAAGCGAGGGAGGTCGAAACGCCTAATTCTCCGCCGCGATCAGATCGAGCGCCGCGTCGATCGCCTTGGTCGCCGAGGCGTCCCCTGGCATGTCGCCGGCATAGACGGCGACCACCAGCGTCCGGCCGCTGGCGGCGGTCATATAGCCGGCGATGGCATTGGCCTGGTTGAGCGTCCCGGTCTTGGCCGCGATCCGCCCTTCGAGCGGCGTGCCCTTGAAGCGCCGCGCCAGCGTGCCGTCGACCCCGCCGACCGGCAGCGTCGCCCGGAACGCCGCGCCCCACGGCTGGCCCGCGATCCAGCGCAGCAGCGTGACGGTCGCGCGCGGCGTCACGCGGTTGTAGGTCGACATCCCCGATCCGTCGGAGAAGTCATAGGCCCAGCGCGGCACCCCGGCGGCGGTCGCCATCGCCTCGACCGCCGCCTGCCCGTCCGCGATCGAGCCGCTGCCCTTGAGGCGCGACACGCGGCGCAGCAGCAGCTCGGCATGGACGTTCTGGCTGACCTTGTTGGTGTGCGTGAGATCCTCGATCAGCGGCGGCGGGATCAGCTTGGCGAGCGGCGCCGCGGCCGGCGGCGGAGCGGCCGGCGCACCGTTCCGGGCCTCGGGATCATCGTCGGGCACGAGCGGCCGATGGCGCACCTCCACCTTGCCCTTCACCTCGACCCCGCGCTCGATCAGCATCGCCTGCAGCCGCCACGCCGCGAACTCGGCGGGATCGTCGATGCCGACCGCCAGCGTCACCGGCGCCGCGCCCGCCGCGATCGTGCCGTCGAGCCGCAGCTCGCGGCTCCCCGGCAAACGATGGAGGCGAAGATCGGTCCTGCCCTCGGCCACCGTCGTCACCCGATTGTCGAAGCGGTAGTAAGGCAGCGCCTCGATCGCCGCCGCTCGCCCGGCCGTGCCCGGCTTCACCGTGATCGCCAGCTCGTTGTCGTCGATCGTCAGCGCCGAGACGGCCGTCCCCGAGCGCGTCTGGATGTTGTTCCACCCCATGCCGGGGCTCCAGCGCTCGTCGGGGAAGGCGCTGTCGTCGCCGATCACGTCGTCGACCCTCCTCGTCCCGGTCGCGACCGCGTCGGCCAGCGTGGCGAGGCAGTCGGTCGCGCAGTCGGGCGTGCTGGAGAGCCGCGCGTCGCCATGTCCTTCGAGGATCACGTCCCCATCCTCGATCCGCACCGACGCGCCGCCGGTGGTGTCGGGCCGGGTCACGTCGGGCAGGTTCGCGAAGACGGCCGCCGTCGTATAGATCTTGGTGTTGGACGCAGGCACGAAGCGATCGTCGGGCGAGACCGCGACGACCTCGCGCCCGTCCATCGTCGTCGCCATCACGCCGAAGCGCGCGCCCGGCCCCTGCTGCGCCCGCAGCGCGGCGGCGACGCGCTCGTTCAGCGAAGGCCTGTCCGCCGCCGCCGCCGGCCGTGCCGCCAGCACGACCGCAAGGCACAGGCTAACGTTCGTTCGGCGCGCGATAGACATCTTCATCCAATTCCCCTTCCCAGCGCGCCACCGTCGTCGCCACGACGAGGTTCGCGCTGGCGCTCGGCACGGTGCGGGTCATGTCGAGCAGCCGGTCGAACGGCAGCACGAAGCCGACCACCAGCGCGGTCTGCTCGGGCGCGACGCCGACCGCGGACAGCACCGCCGCCAGCATGAACAGCGAAGCCGAGGGTACCGGCGCGGTCCCGAACGCCGCCAATGCGCCGGTCAGCAGCACGGTCGCGTAGACGAGCGGCGTCATCGGCACCGCGAAGGCCTGGAGCGCGAACAGGCTGAGCAGGCCGACGTACATCGCCGTCCCGTCCTTGCCGATGCTGGCGCCCAAGGGCAGCACAGTCGAATAGACCGCCCGCCCGACGCCCAGATTGTCGCCGGCGACGCGCATCGCCACCGGCAACGTCGCCCCGCTCGATGCGGTCGAGAAGGCGACCGCCAGCGCGTCGACGATGCCGCGGAAGAACGGCAGCAAGGGAAGGCGCGCCAGCAGCCGCAGGATCAGGCTGTGCACGAGCGCCATCTGGATCAGCGATCCCAGCACCACCGCCAGCGCCAGCCAGCCGATGTTGACGAACACCGCGGCGCCGTTGGCCGCAACCGCATTGGCGATCAGCGCGAACACGCCGAACGGGGTCGCCTCCATCACCAGCCCGACGATCCGGAGCAGCACCGCCGACAGCGACTGCAGCAAGGTCGCGAACGGCTTGCCCGCCTCCCCCGCCAGCACGGTGCCGACCCCGGTCAGGATCGCGACGAAGATCAGCGCTAGCATGTCGCCGTTCGCCAACGCCTCGACGATGTTGAGCGGGACGATGCCGATCAGCTGCTCGTAGGGCGTGACCGCCGGCCCCAGCGCATGGGCGGCGGCGGTGCCGAGCGGCGCGCCGGCGCCGGGCCGCACCAGGCTCGCGACCAGCATCCCCACCGACACCGCGACGAAAGTGGTGAGCGCGAACAGCCCGACCGTCCGCCCGCCGAGGCTCCCGAGCCGCTTGGGGTCGGCGAGCGTGGTAATGCCCGAGGCGATGGTGACGAGCACGATCGGCGCGACCAGCATCCGGATCGCCCGGACGAACAGCTCGCCCATGAAGGCGACCGACGGCGCCGCCTCCGGCCAGGCAAAGGCCAGCAGCAACCCCAGCGCGACGCCGCCCAGCACGCGCTTCCACAGAGCGATGGCGAACCAGGCGCGGATCACGGACGCACCCGCAACGGGCCACCCTCACCCTTCCCCCTCGGCTCCGCCGAGCGGGCCCCTTCCCTCTCCCAATGGGAGAGGGAGGGAGGCGCGAAGCGCCGGAAGGGTGAGGGCGACGTAGCGGAAATCAGGAGCAACTGCCCTTCGGCGGCACATGCGCCAGCGCGCGCCCGGCAGCAGCGCCGGTCGGCCGGCCGTTATCCACCGCCACTCGCCCGTTCACCACCACCGTCCGCACGCCCTCGGCGAACAGCTCGGGCCGCTCATAGGTGGCGCGCTCGCGATAGGTCTTGGGATCGAACACAACGACATCGGCGAAGGCACCCGTGCGCAGATGCCCCCTGCCCTTCAATCCGAAGGTGTCCGCCGTCAGCGCGGAACTGCGCTCGATGAACTCGCGCAGCGTGATGACGTGGTCCTGCTGCACATATTTCGCATATTTCCGCGCGAAGCTGCCGTAGACGCGCGGATGACCGGTCGAGGCGTCGGAGCCGGTCATCACCCAGGGCTGGCGCATGAAGGCGGCGATGTCGGCCTCGCTCTGGTTGAACGAGGCGACGGCGGGGTCCGTCACCCGGATGATCGCGATCGCCGCGGCGACGGGATCGAGCTTCATCCGCGCCGCCACCTCCGACAGGCGATGCCCCTTCTCCCGCCCTTCGGTGATGAGCAGCCTGTCCGCCCCGCCGCGCCTGCGCAGGTTCTCGGCCATGTCCTTCAGCAGGCGGTCCTTGAGCGAGGCATCGTCGAACCGCTCGAGCAGCGCCGCCCGCCCGCCGTCCTGCGCCCACAGCGGCACCAGCGAGGCGACCAGGCTCGTGCCCGAGGCGGACCAGGGATATTGGTTGGCCGTCACCTGCTGCCCCGCCCGGCGCGCCGCCTCGACCTTGGCGACGATGACGGGCGCCTTGCCCTGCACGTCGACGCCGAGCGCCTTGATGTGGCTGATGTGGACCGGCATCCCGGCCTCGCGCCCGATCGTGATCGCCTCGTCGACCGCGGCTTCCAGCCCGACGGTGTAGCTCGACTCGTCACGGATATGGCTGTCGTAGACGCCGCCGCGCACCGCCGCCTCGCGGGCGAGCTCCACCACTTCCTTGGTCGTGGAGAAGCTCTGCGGCGCATAGAACAGCCCGGTCGAGAAGCCGATCGCCCCCTGGCACATCGCCGCGGCGACCAGCCCCTTCATCTTCCGAAGCTCGGCGGCGGTCGGCGCGCGGCGGACCTCGCCGATCACCGTCTCGCGCACCGCCCCGAAGCCGACGAAGGTGGCGTAGTTGACCCCGACCGGCTTGGTCTTCGGCCAGGCGAGCGTCGCCGCGACGTCGGGGCTGCCGCCGCCGTCGTTGCCGATGAAGGCGGTGGTGACGCCCTGCATCAGGAACGGCAGCACCAGCCGTTCCCGGGCGTCGTCGGATGCGAGCGCCTTGGCATGGGTATGCGGATCGATGAAACCCGGCGCGACGATCATGCCCTTGGCGTCGATCGTCCGCTTCGCCGCCAGCTTGAGATAGGGTCCCACCTCGACGATGCGGTCGCCGGTGATGGCAACGTCGCCGGTGAACGGCGCCGCGTCGCCGGTGAAGACGGTACCGCCGCGGATCACCAGGTCAGCCTCTACCGGCGCGGGTACGGCACCCGCCGTCGTGGCCAACAGCACGGCGGCCGCCACGATCCGCGCCATTTCTCGCCTGTCGAACCCCGAGCCCCGCATGACAGCGATCCTTTCGAACCGTCCCGCGCCGGTCAAGCCGGCCTCACCGATCATTTGGCACCCGGCCGATAACTCCGGGTTATATGCCCTTTGAGGTCCTCGGGATAGAAATAGACCGGGCGCAGGTCGCCGGCGGCGTAGTGCTTCGCCTGGTCGGTAAAGTGCGGCGACCCGGGATCGCCGCTCTCCCCGCCCGCCGACACCGCCCAGGCGCGCACCCTGGACCCGAACTCGACGATCGCGACGAAGCTGTTGCCGCTGGTGCCGTACCAGCGCCGCGTGCCGGGATAGGCCCGCGCGCCGAACGAGGCGAGGCTGCCCCAGCGCGCCGAGGCGAAGGGCACGGGGATGCTCGGCTTCGCATCGTCGAAGGTCTGGACGATCGCGCCGTCATTGCGCTGGAAGCGGTTGACCTCGCCCCACGGCACCCGCCAGCCGCCCCATTCGCGCCGCATCCGCCCGACGGCGCGGTCGAGCGCCGCCAGCCGCTCGGCGGGGGTAAGCCGGTCGCGCATCCATTCATAGACATTGGCCCGTACCGGCGTCGCGGCGCGCAGCGCGATGGCATAGAGCTCCTCGCCCCAGAAATTGGCGAGCGTCGTTGCCTCCGAGCGTTCCGACCAGCGCGCGTCCCAATCCTTCAGGAGCGCCACCGGCCCGGCGAGCCGGGCGCGCTCTGGGTCGCTCCCCGGCAGCGCCTCCCATGCCGCCACCAGCTTCGGCACCATCATCGCGAAGCCCGGCATCCACGGATCATAGGCGATCCGCCGCAGCCCCTCCGGCGTCAGCGACCTGGCGTCCTCCAGCAGCGCCGTCGCATGGTCGCCGCGGAAATTGATGCCGGCCTGGTCCATGTAGCGCGGAAAATCCGCCTCGCGCGGGCTATCGGCGCCGGCCGCACGCCAAGGCGCGTCATTGGAGTTGTAGAGCCATCCGCCGGCCGGATCGCGCACCTCGGGCAGCTTCGAGAGCGGAGTCAAACCCCGCCAGTCCGCCGCCGGATCGCTGCCGTCGACCGGTCCGCGATAGTCGAACCGGTCGTCGCGCACCGGCACGAACTGCGGATGCAGCAGCGCGATATGCCCGTCGGCGTCGGCATAGACGGTGTTGTTCGACGAGTTCGCCTGCAACGCCGCCACCTTGAGGTAGCCGGCGAAATCGCGCGCCTTGGTCCTGAGCCAGCTCTGCTCGAGCGCCGGTACCGGCTTGTTCATCATCGCGAACGCGATCCACTTGCCGCCTTCCGCGCGGACGATCGGCCCGTGGTGGGTGGCATAGGTGGCGAAGCTGCGCCGCGCCATGCTGCCGTCGGGCCGGCGGTAAGCGATCGTCACCGCCTTTTCCGTCACTTGGCGCAGCATCTTGCCGTGGTGATAGAGGTAACGGTCGCCGTCCTTCTCGATCGCTTCGGCGAACTCGTCGACCGCGTCGACGCCGCTCGAGGTGTGCATCCAGCCCAGCCGCTCGTTGAAGCCCTGATAGAGGAAGAACTGGCCCCAGGTCGACGCGCCATAGGCGTGCAGCCCCTCGTCGCTCGCCATCCCGAGCTCGGAGCGGAAGAAGAAGCTAGTGTGCGGGTTGATCAGCAGCAGGGCGTGGCCGTCCCGGGTCAGCTTGGGCGCGATGGCGATGCCGTTGGACCCGCTCGGCTCGTCGCTGTGTGGGCGTTCCAGCAGCGCGACCTTGGGCGGGGCGCCGTAGAAGGCGGCGAGCTTCTTGAGGTCCGCCCGCTCGATGTCGCCGCCGATGCTGCCTTCGGTGAAGGACAGCGCCATCCACGGCTCGAACCGGTCGAGCACGCGCGGCTTCACCTCGGGATGCGTCGCCAGGTAGAAGTTGAGCCCGCCGGCCCACGCGTCCATCAGCGCGCGCAACCAGGCAGGACTCCTCGCATAATCGGCCTTGAGCGCCTCGGGATCGACATAGAGCCGCTGGCGCAGGTCCTGCCAGATCGCCGCCTCCCCTTCCGCCTCGGCGGTGCGGCCGAGCGCGGTCAGCAGGTTCGCCTCGATCCGCGGGAAATCGTCCTCCGCCTGCGCATAAATCGCCCCGAACACGGCATCTGCGTCGCTCTTGCCGTGGACATGGGCAATGCCCCAGTCGTCGCGCGTGATCGCGACCCGCGCAGCCTGGGCACGCCACTCCGTCAGCTCGTCCGGTCGCGTGGCACTCGTCGCGAGCAGGGCCAGCGCCGCGACGGCGACGCGCATCAAACGGGTCATCGACGATTCTCGAGCTCGGGAAGGGCCGCGGCGAGCCGCCGGAGCGCCTCGTCGAGCGTCGCATCCTCCTTGGCGAAGCACAGCCGAACGAGATGCGTGACCGGCGCCTCGGCGTAGAAGGCGGAGATCGGGATGCCGGCCACCCCCGCCTCCTCCAGCATCCATTCGCAGAAGGCGCGATCGTCCATCGTGAGGCCCGAGGCGGAAAGGTCGATCGACAGGAAATAGGTGGCGGCGCTGTGCGTCGCGGCGAGCCCCAGCCCGGCCAACCCCTTCGCCAGCCGATCGCGCGAGCGCTGGAAGCCGGCGCTCGCCTTCTCGATCCAGCCGCCATGCCGGGCGAGCCCCTCCGCCACCGCCCACTGCAGGTTGGGCGGCGTGGTGAAGGTGAGGAACTGGTGCGCCCGCGACAGCACCCGCGCCAGCGCCGGCGCCGCGCACATCCAGCCGACCTTCCACCCGGTCAGCGCGAAGATCTTGCCCGCCGAGCCGATCTTGACCGTCCGCTCGCGCATCCCCGGAAAGCCGATCAGCGGCCGGTGCCGGGCGCCGTCGAACACGACATGCTCCCACACCTCGTCGCAGACCACGACCACGTCGTGCGCGACGCAGAAGCGCGCGATCGCCGCCAGCTCTTCCCCGCGCATCGCGATACCGAGCGGATTGACCGGATTGTTGAGGATCAGGAGACGCGAGCGCGGGCCTGCCGCCGCTTCCAGCATCGCCTCGCTCACCCGCCATTCGGGAGGTTCCAGCCGGATCAGCCGCGGCAACCCGCCCGCCCGCTCGACCAGCGGCAGATAGGCGTCGTAGAGCGGCTGGATCAGCAGCACCTCGTCGCCCGGCGACACCAGCGCCAGGATCGCCGCCGCCAGCGCCTCGGTGGCGCCGGAGGTGACGATCACCTCCTCGGAGAGGAGATCTAGGTCTTGATGGTGCCTGTAATGATCGGCGACCGCCTGCCGCAGTTCGGCGAGCCCGGGCATCGGTGGATACTGGTTCGACCGCTCCGTCAGCGCCGCCGCCGCCGCGCGCAGCACCGGCTCCGGCCCGGGGCCGTCGGGAAAGCCCTGCCCCAGGTTGATCGCCCCGCTCGCCCGCGCCCTCGCCGACATCTCCTCGAAGATCGTAGTGCCGAGCGCGGCATAGACGGGGTTCATCGAATGGGCTTTCCCGAAAGGAAATCGAGGCGGATGCCTAGCAACTCGTCATTGCCCGCGAAACCGCCGCCGCGCTATTGGCATGTTCATGCCCGAACCCCTGCCCGCCGACGTGACCCCCCTCGACCAGATGAGCGCCGTGACGGCCCTGATCGCCGTCGGCGAGCGCTTCGACCGGCACGGCCTCGCCGCCGCCACTTCCGGCAACCATTCGGTGCGGCTGTCCGACGGCAGCATCGCGATCACCCGCTCGGGCCGGCACAAGGGCCGCCTGACGCCCTCCGACTTCATGCGGGTCAACGCGGCCGGCACCGCGATCGACGAGGGCCGCCCCTCGGCCGAGACCGGGCTGCACCTGATGCTCTACCGCCTGTTCCCATCGACCGGCGCCGTGCTGCACTGGCATTCGCCCAACGCGGTCGGCCTCAGCCGCGCCGAGCCGCGCGCCGGCCGCTGGGCGTTCGAGGGGCAGGAGATGCTCAAGGCCTTCCCCGGCATCGCCACGCACGAGACGCGGCGCAGCCTGCCGGTCGTCGACAACAGCCAGGACATGGCGGTGATCGCGGCGGCGGTCGCGCCGGCGCTTACCGAACGCGACACCCTGCCCGTGTTCATGATCCGCAGCCACGGCCTCTATGCCTGGGGCAAGGATGTCGAGGAGGCCGAACGCATCGCCGAGGCGATCGAATGGCTGATCGCCGCCGATCTCGCCGAGCGCAGCTTCCGCATGAGGATGTAAGCCATGACCCGCCTTCGCCGCTACGACGAGCAGGACGGCGCCTCGCCCGAGCTCGACACCGAGGATCCCTTGGTCATCGCCGACGCGCTGGCGAAGATCGGTGCGCGCTTCGAACGCTGGCCGCTGCACGAGATTGCCGCGGATGCGAGCGACGCCGATGTGCTCGCCACCTACGCGCCCGAGATCGACCGGCTGCGCGCGGAGGGCGGCTATCAGTCGGTCGACATCGTCCGGATGCGCCCCGACCACCCCGACCGCGCGGCGCTCCGCACCAAGTTCCTCGACGAGCATCGCCATTCGGAGGACGAGGTGCGCTTCTTCGTCGAGGGCGAAGGGCTGTTCACGCTGCACGAGGGCGGCAAGGTCCATGCGCTGCTGTGCACAGCCGGCGACCTCATCTCGGTGCCGGCGGGGATGCGCCACTGGTTCGACATGGGCCCCTCGCCGCGCTTCGCCGCGATCCGGCTGTTCATCAATCCCGACGGCTGGGTGGCGCAGATGACCGGCGACGACATCGCCAGCCATTTCCCGCGCCACGAGTCGGTAGCGGCCTGACCTCGGTGCCTCGCCTCCCCCGCGCCGTGCTCCTCGACGTCGAGGGCACGACCAGCAGCATCGCCTTCGTCGCCGACATGCTGTTCCCCTACGCCCGCGCGCATCTCGCCGACTTCGTCGCGCACCATCCGGCAGAGACGGCGCCATTGCTGGACGAGGTGCGGACCGAGACCCCGGACGAGGACCCGGTCGCCACCCTGCTCCGCTGGATCGACGAGGATCGCAAGGCGACGCCGCTCAAGACGTTGCAGGGGATGATCTGGGCGCAGGGCTATGCCGACGGCACGCTCAAAGGCCATGTCTATCCCGACACGGTCGCGGCGCTGCGGCGCTGGCGCGAGGCCGGCATCGCGGTGCACATCTACTCGTCGGGCTCGGTCACCGCGCAGAAGCAGCTGTTCGCGCACAGCATCGCCGGCGACCTCACGCCGTTGCTGTCCGGCCATTTCGACACGCACGTCGGCGCCAAGCGCGAGCCCGGATCCTATCGCGCGATCGCCGACGCGCTGGGCCTGGCGCCGGAGGACATATTGTTCGTCTCCGACGTCGCGGCCGAGACCGATGCGGCGCGGGAGGCCGGCCTAGCCGCGCTGCTGATCGACCGCGACGGCGACGGCGGTGACGTCGCCAGCCTGGCCGAGGTGCTGCCATGATCCTGGAAGGCCGCCCCACCCGCTCGATCACGCGCACCGCCGACGGGCGCGGCGCGCGCATCCTCGACCAGCGGTTGCTGCCGTGGGAGATCCGCTGGGTGGAGCTGCGCAGCGCCGACGAAGCCGCGCGCGCGATCCGCGAAATGTGGACCCGCGGCGCCCCGATGATCGGCGCCACCGCCGCCTATGGCTTGGCGATGGCGCTGGCGGAGGACGCGAGCGACGCCGTGCTCGACGCCGCCCATGCGATGCTGCTCGCCACGCGGCCGACCGCGGTCAACCTGCGCTGGGCGCTCGACCAAGTGGCGGAAGCGGTGCGCCCGCTCCCGCCGGCAGCCCGTGCCGAGGCCGCCTTCGCCCGCGCCGACGCGATCTGTGACGAGGACGCCGCGCTGTGCCGCGCGATCGGCGAGCATGGGCTGGAGCTCGTGAAAGCGCTGCACGCCCGCCGTCCCGACCGGCCGCTCAACGTCCTCACCCACTGCAACGCCGGCTGGCTGGCGACGGTCGACTACGGCACCGCCACCGCGCCGATCTACCTCGCGCACGATGCCGGCCTCCCGCTCCACGTCTGGGTCGACGAGACGCGGCCGCGCAACCAGGGCGCGCTGCTCACCGCCTTCGAGCTCGCCAACCACGGCGTGCCGCACAGCGTGATCGCCGACAATGCCGGCGGGCTGCTGATGATGCGCGGCCAGGTCGACGCGGTGATCGTCGGTACCGACCGCGTCACCGCCAACGGCGACGTGTGCAACAAGATCGGCACCTATCTGAAGGCGCTGGCGGCGCACGACAACGGCGTGCCCTTCTACGTCGCGCTGCCCTACACCACCTTCGATCCCGCGACCCCGAGCGGCGACGCGGTGCCGATCGAGGAGCGCGACGGCGACGAGCTGGCGCTGCTCACCGGCCCCGGCGGCGACGGCGCGCCCGCCACGGTGCGCGTCACCGCCTCGCCGACGCGCAACCCGGCGTTCGACATCACGCCCGCCCGCCTGGTTACCGGCTACATCACCGAACGCGGCGTGCTCGACCGCATCGGCTAGGACGGATCGACATTTGGGATTGCAGGTCTTCCGTAGCCCGGCTCCCAGCCGTCGCCCCGGACTTGTGCCGGGGTGACGGCTGGAACGGTTGAGATGTCGGTCGTCCCCTCGGCGTCGATCGATCCTAACCCCCGATCGCACCGCGCAGGTCGCCCTGATGACGGCGCAGGAGCTCCGCCGCCGCCGCCGCATCCATCCCGCGCGCGATCAGGATCGCGCAGGCGATATCGTTGTCCGCCTCCGCCAGCGCGGCGGCCGCCCGATCCTCCGCGACCCCCGCCGCCTCCCGCACGATCGCGTTGGCGCGCGTCTCGAGCTTCGCATTCGACACGCGCATGTTGACCATCAGTCCGCGATAGACGCGCCCCAGCCGCAGCATGATCGCGGTCGAGAGGAGGTTGAGCGCCACCTTCTGCGCCGTCCCCGCCTTCATCCGCGTCGAGCCGGCGACCAGCTCGCTGCCGGTATCGGCCAGGATCGGATGCTCGGCGGCGGCGAGCAGCGGCGTGCCCGCGTTGTTGGCGACGCCGATCGTGAGCGCGCCGGCGCGACGCGCCGCCTCGATCACCGAAATCGTATATGATGTTCGCCCGCTGGCCGCGACGCCAATAACGACGTCGCTCCGCCCGATCCCCGCCGTGGCAACTTCGGTGTAACCTTGTTGCGCGTTGTCCTCGGCGCCTTCGACACTTCGCGCGAGCGCGGCCATGCCGCCAGCGAGCAGGAACACCAGCCGCTCGCCCGGCCAGCTATAGGTCGGCGTCAGCTCCACCCCGTCCTGCACCGCGACCCGGCCGGAGGTGCCCGCCCCGGCATAGATCAGCCGTCCCTCGTCGCGGAGCCGCGCCGCCGCCGCCTCGGCCGCGGCGGCGATGGCGCCGGTCTGGCTCTTGAGCGCAGCGACGGCGGCGAGCTGCCCTTCCAGCATGGCCTCCACGGCGGTTGCGGTCGGCCAGCGGTCGAGGTCGACATAGCGCGGGTCTGCGGTCTCGGTGGGCATGGGGCCGGACCCTAATGCCGAAACTGGCCAGTGCCCAGCATCGGCCCTATGACGGCGGCGATGACCACCACCGCGATCCTCGGCGCGCGCGTGCTCTCGCCCCACGGCGAGCCATGCCCCCGCGGATTGCTGATCGAGCGCGGGCGCATCCGCCGCCTGCTCGCCGCCGGCGCGCGGCCGGAGGCGGACCGGACGGTCGAGCTCGACGGCGGCTGGCTCCTCCCCGGCTTCGTCGATACACAGGTCAACGGCGGCGGCGGCGTGCTGTTCAACGACACGCCGACCGTCGAGGGCATCGCCGCGATCGCCGCCGCGCATCGCCGGTTCGGCACCACCGGCCTGCTGCCGACGCTGATCAGCGACGGCCTGGAGGTGGTCGACCGCGCGATCGCGGCGGTGGACCAGGCGATCGCCGCGGGTGTGCCGGGCGTGCTCGGCATCCATGTCGAGGGGCCGTTCCTCAACCCCGAGAAGCACGGCATCCATGATCCCGGCAAGTTCCGCATCCTTGACGACGAGGCGCTGGCGCTCCTCACCCGGCCGGGCCGCGGCGCGCGGCTGCTGACCCTGGCACCCGAGCTGGCGCCGCCCGGAGCGATCCGCGCGCTGACCGCGGCGGGCGTGATCGTCTCGGCCGGGCACAGCATGGCGAGCCATGCCGAGGCGCGCATCGCGCTCGACGAGGGGCTGGCGGGTTTCACCCATCTGTTCAACGCGATGACCCAGCTCGGCAGCCGCGAGCCGGGCATGGTCGGCGCCGCGCTCGACGATCGTGCGAGCATGTTCGGGCTGATCGTCGACGGCCATCACGTCGCCCCGGCGACGCTGCGCATCGCGCTCGCCGGGCGTGGGCTCGACCGAGCGATGCTGGTCACCGACGCGATGCCGCCGGCCGGCACCGACATGACCCGCTTCACGCTGATGGGGCGGGAGATCGTCGTGGACGACGGCACGTTGCGCGCGGAAGACGGCACGCTGGCAGGGGCAGCGCTGACCATGGCCGACGCGGTCCGCAACGCGACCGCGATGCTGGGGCTGGATATCGGCGAGGCGTCGCGGCTGGCGAGCGCCAATCCAGCGCGCTTCCTTCGCCTCGACCGCGAGACGGGGGCGATCGCCCCGGGCCTGCGCGCCGACTTGGTCCATCTCGATGAGGACCTGCGCATGACCCGCACCTGGATCGCCGGCGAGATGTCCGACGTGGGAGAATAACCTCACCGTCACCCCGGCGGAGGCCGGGGTCCACCGTGCCGCTCGCACTGGACAAGAGCTCAATCGAAAAGCCTCCGCCTGGTGGACCCCGGCCTCCGCCGGGGTGACGGCGGGCAGTTGCGGTCAGACTCTCCGAAACCCCGCCAGATGCAGCGCCCCGTCGAGCGGATCGCCGAGCGGCTCCGACAACCGCGCCACCGTCCGCGAACGCAGCCAAGGCTTCATCCGCGACGCCAGGCCGCCGACCAGCGCGCAGCGCGGCGCGCCGCGCTCGAAGATCGTCTCGATGAACCGCTCGATATGCTGCGCGGCATCCTCGACGATCGAGCGGGCGATCGCGTCGTTGGCCTCGGCATAGTCCATCACCAGCGGCGCGAAGGCTGCATAGTCGCGCGGGGTCGCCTGATCCATCCATGCGATCGCCCGCGCGGTCTCGTGGTCGAAACGCGCGGTGACGGCGCTGCTGAGCGGCGTCGGCCTGGTGCGCCCGTCCAGCGCGCGCAACGCGTGCCGCATCGCGCTGAGGCCGAGCGCGGCGCCGCTGCCCTCGTCTGAGATCGGGAAGCCGTAGCCGCCGATCGCGAAATTCTTCCCCTCGAAGCGGATCTGGGCGATGCTGCCGGTGCCGATCACCAGCGTCGCGCCGTCCCCACCCATATGCGCACCGATGTTGGCGATGACGGCGTCGGTCTCGAAATGCATCGAGGCGAAGGGCCAGGCGATCGCGGCCAGCGCATCCCGCGCGCCCGGATGCGACAGCCCGGCGATGCCCATGCCGGCGGCGATCGTCGCCACGTCTTCGCCGCCGAGCCCGGCCATCGCGATCGCCTGACCGGCGGCATCCATCAGCGTCGCCTGCAACCGCTCCATGCCGATGCGCGCATTGGCCGGCCCGGTCTCGCCGGTGCCCAGGATCGTGCCGCTCGCGTCGATCAGCCGGCTGCGGCAATGGCTGCCGCCTGCGTCGATCCCCAGGAAATAGGCCATGCTCACTCCCGGTTGATACGCCTATCCGGCGGCGACACTCCATCGACGATCACGTCCGGACCGTCGATCCGGGCCGCGACACCGTAGATACCGGCAATCTGCTCCACCGTCATCGTCTCCGCGACGCCCCCGCTCGCGACGATACGGCCGTGCTTCATCCACACGAGCCGGTCGGCATAGCGCGCCGCCAGCGGGAGGTCGTGGAGCACCGCGAGCGCCCCGCCGCCCCGCTCGACGAAATCGCGCAGCAGGCCGAGCACGCGATGCTGGTGACGCGGATCGAGCGAGGCGACCGGCTCGTCCGCGACGATCAGCGGCGCCTCCGCCGCCAGCGCGCGGGCGAGATGGACGCGGGCGAGCTCGCCGCCCGACAGCGTGTCGGCAGCACGGTCGGCGAGCGGCCGGAGGTCGCAGGCGGCAAGCGCGTGCGCCACGGCCGTCCGATCGGCCTCGCCGAGGCGCGCCGGTGCCGCGCCATGAGCGAAGCGGCCGAGCGCGACGACGTCGCGCACCTTCGCCGGCCAGGCGAGCGGCCGGGCCTGGGGAAGATAGGAGACACGGCGCGCCCGCTCGGCCGCCGCGAGCCGGCGGGGGTCGTCGCCCCCGATCGTCACGCGCCCCCTGTCGGCATGGAGCAGCCCGAGCGCCATCCGGAGCAGCGTCGTCTTGCCGGCGCCGTTGGGGCCGAGCAGCACCACCAGCTCGCCGGGCGCGAGCGTGAAGGACGCATCCTCGACGATGCCGCTGCGGGTCAGGCCCTCGGCGGCGATCATGCGCCGCGTCTCCGCGCCGCGATCAGCACGAACAAGGGCGCGCCGACCAGCGCCGCGACCACGCCGAGGCGCAGCTCGTTGGCCGTCGGGATCAGCCGCACGCCGATGTCGGCGAGCACCAGGAACAGCCCGGCGAGCAGCGCCGAAGGCACCAGGCTGCGCGCCGGATCATGGCCGACCCAGGGCCGCACCAGATGCGGCGCGACGATGCCGACGAAGCCGATCGCCCCGGCGATCGCGATCGAGCCGCCGGTGAGCAGCCCCGCGCCCAGCACCACCGCGATCCGCTGGCGTCGGAGGTCGAGGCCGATGCCGGCAGCGGCTTCCTCGCCGAGCATCAGCGCGGAGAGGCCGCGGCGGCTCGCGAGCAGGATCGCCCCGCCCAGCGCCAGGAACGGCGCCGCCGCGCCGATCTCGTCGAAGCTGCGGTTGGCGACCGATCCCAGCGTCCAATTGACCATGTCGGTCAGGGTGAAGGGATTGGGCGCGAGGTTGAGCAGCAGCGCCATCACCGAGCCGGCGAAGCTCGACAGGCCGACGCCGACCAGGATCAGCGTCGTCACCGAGCTGGTCCGGAGCGCCACGCCGGCGATCAGCGCGGTCGCCGCCAGCGCGCCGAGGATCGAGGCGAGCGGCAGCGCGAACAGCCAGGCGCCGGCGAGGCCGTAGTAGAGCGCCACCGTCGCGGTCAGCGCCGCCGAGGCCGAGACGCCGAGCACGCCGGGCTCGGCGAGCGGATTGCGGAGCAGCCCTTGCAGCGCCGCCCCGCTCATCCCGAGCGCGGCCCCCGCCAACAGGGCCGCGAGCGCACGCGGCAGGCGGATCGCCCAGACGACAAGGCGGTCGCCCACGTCGCCTCCTCCCATCAGCGCTGCGAGCAGGCGCGGCGCGGGCAGCGGCACCGAGCCGAGAAAACACGCGGCCACCAGCGCGACGAGGCAGGCCAGCGCGAGGAGCAGGACGAGCCTCATCGCGTAGCCGCCTTCGCCATCACCTCGACCGCGTCGAGCACGAACCAGCCGCCGCACGCCGTCGATGCACCGGAGAGGTTCGCCGTGGACCGCCTGGCGAGACGGCGCACCAGCGGATGACCGGCCGCGCTCCACGGATCGGGCCGCTTCCAGCGCGTGTCGAGGAAGGCACTGGCGACCACGTCCGGCGTGTCATAGGCGAGCCGTTCGAGCGGGATCGTGCCCCATCCCGGCGCGGTCTGGAAATTGCGGAGGCCGGCCGCGGCGAACATCGCATCGATCATCGTTCCCGGCCCCGCCGTCACCCCGCCCGGCGTGAGGTAGAGTGCGCTCCGCCCGCTCCCGCCGCGCCGGAGCGCCGCTAGGCGGGCGTCGAAGCTGCGCGCCATCGCCTCGCCCCTCGCCCGCTCGCCGAGGCCGGCGGCGGTCTCGACCAGCACCCGCCGCACGCCGGCGAGGTCGTCGGCATAGCCGAGCTGGAGCACCTGCACGCCGGCGCGCGCGAACATCGCCTCCGCATTGGGCCCGCCGCCATAGCTGCGCACGACGAGATCGGGCTTCAGCAGCAGCACGTCCTCCGCCGACGGCCGCACCTGCCGCACGCCCTTCGCCGCGTCGCGCATGTAGGAGAACTCGGCGGCGGCGTCCGGCGACACCGCCAGGATGCGCCCGCGCGGCAGCAGGCGGAGGACGTACTGGTCGGCGCAATAATCGAGGCTCACCACCCGCATCGGCCGCGCCGGCGCCACCGCCGCCGGCGGCGCGGCGGCGCAGCCGGCGGTCAGCATCGCGAGCAGGATCGCCTTAGGTCGGATCCACATCCCGATACCTCGCGCGACCGTCGCAAAAGTGAAGGGAGTCGCGCTGCATTCGTTCACTTTGCTCCACTTATCCCCGCGGCTGCGCCACGGCAGCCGCAGATGGATCCAAGCAAGGCAAATCCTATTAGGAAAGCGGTTTCTTCCGGGCCGGATCGAAACGACACGTGCTCCTGCGAAGGCAGGAGCCCAGGCCGCGAGCCGAGCTGCATGTGTCACAGGGCTCCTGCCTTCGCAGGAGCACGAAGCTCGCGGCCAGCCTTCATAGCTTCAACCGCACGCCCCCATAGGCCGCGCGACCATAGGTGCCGTAGCCCGCCACGGTCTGGTACCGCTCGTCGAACAGGTTATCGACCCGGCCGTAGATCGAGAAGCGATCGCCGATCGGCATCTCCGCACGGATGCCGGCGATGGCATAGCCGTCGAGCCGCACCCGGTTGGCGGCATCGTCGAAGCTGTCGCCCGCCACCAGCAAGGTCGCGCCGGCCGACAGGCCGAACGGCAGGCGATAGTCGGCGCTCACGCTCCACTGGTCGCGGGGGCGCCGCTGGAGGTCGAGCCCGTCGAAGCCCGCCGAACGGTTGAGCGGCTCCATCCAGGTGTAGTTGGCGCTGAAGCTGAGATCGTCGACCGGCCGCACCGTCAGCCCCGCCTCGACGCCCTGCACATGGGTGCGGTCGATGTTGCCGTAGCAGAAGCAGCCCATGTCGAAATTGATGCGGTTGCGGATGCTGCGGTCGAAATAGGTCGCGCCGAAGCGCAGCCGCCCGTCGAGCAGCGCCTGCTCGACGCCGATGTCCCAGCTCTTCGCGGTCTCGGGCCGGAGGTTCTCGTCGCCGAACGAGCTGAACCGCTCATAGAGCGACGGCGCGCGGAAGCCCTCGGCATAGCTCGCGCGGATGGTGGTGCGCGTCTTCAGCGCCAGCGCGGCGTTGGCGCTGAAGCTGGTGTGATTGCCAAAGGTGTCGCTGTCGTCGTTGCGGACGCCGCCGGTCACGGTCAGCACATCGATCGAGCGCACGATCAGTTCGCCGTAGACGCTGGTCAGCCCCGCCGACTTGCGCAGCGTGCCGTCATAGAAGCGGCTGTCCTCATGCTCGGCCCCGAACACCGCGCGGACCTGCTCGACGATGGTGAAGTCGCCCTGATATTCGTAGCGCTCGCTGCGGCCTCGCGCGAAGAAGCTCGGGTCCGAGCCGAGGGTCGGATCGAAATTGTCGCGGTTCACGTCGGCGATGGTGAAGGCGATCCGGTTCCTGAACCGCCCGCCGGCGAGGTCGGCATGGAGCCCGGCATAGCCGTAGATCTCCTGCGCCTTGGAATATTCGGGCGTGTCGGCCAGCGTGAAGGCCGGCGGCGGGAAGCCGTCGAGGTCGGTGCGGCTGTCGGCATAATAGCCGCGCAGGTCGAGGCCGATGCCGGGCACGATCTCGACGCCGATCCGGCCGGTCGCGCCGAACTGGCGATAGCCGTCGCGCTCGCTGCCGTCCGCCGCCGCGGAGATGCCATCGGTGCGCAGGTAGCCGGCGGTGAGCGATCCGGAGAGCGCGCCGCTTCGTCCGGAGACGCCGCCGCTCGTGAACACGCTGTCGGCATAGCCGTATTCGGCATTGGCGCGCGCCTGGAGCCCCTCGCCGGGCTGCTCGGTGATGACATTGACGACGCCGCCGATCGCCTGGCTGCCCCACGGCACCGAGTCCGGCCCGCGCACCACCTCGACCCGGGCGACTGAGCTTGACAGCAGGTTGGCGAAGTCGAACGCGCCGGCCGGCGACGAGGGGTCGTTGACGCGCACGCCGTCGATCACGACCAGGGTGTGCTCGCTCGCGGCGCCGCGGATGGCGACGCTGGTGAGCGTGCCGACGCCGCCGCTGCGCGTCACCTGCACGCCGGGGGTGGTGGCGAGCAGGTCGGCGATGGAGACGGTCTGGCGGCGCTCGACCTCGTCGCGGGTGATGACGGTGACGGCCTGGCCGGTCTGGTCGGCCGGCTGCGCGGCACGCGCGGAGGTGACAATGATGTCGTCGCCCTGGTCGGATACGTCCTGGGCATGGGCGGGCAGCGCCAGCGCGGCGGCCCCGGCCAGGAACAATGCGGATCGGATCATTCGAACTTCCCTCGCCCGCCCGGCGTCGACTTGGGGCGAGCAGCAACGACATTTCCGGCCCGCCCGGCTGAAGGGCGCGACGATGGCCATCGGCTGTCGTTACGAGGGGAAACCTCCCCATGCCCGCGGCTGGACCCGGCCCGGCACGAACGACGCGATGGCAGGTTTCCTGGCTCGCCGATCGTCACTTCCGGCCGTCTTCCCGGAGGCAGGACGCCTCCAGTGACATGATTGACCGTGAGCTCCCGGCTTACAGTTGCGGGCACAGCGCCGGATTTGCACCGGCTTCCCTCTTCGCCGGTCGCCCGGCACCATCTGATGCGCGGATTAGGGTTGTTGCGGTTGCGAAGTCAATCGGCGTCGGGCTGGCGCTCCGGCTCGGCCTCGACGAAGGCTGGGAGCGCGCGGGCGCTGGCGACCGCAGCGGCGAGCCGCGGCCAGGATGAGGTGTCGAGCCTGTAGCGCTCGGCATTGTACCACTGCGGCACCAGCAGGATGTCGGCGAGCCCGACCGCATCGCCGAACGCGAAGCGCCCGCCGTGGCGGGCGACCATCACCTCAAGCGCCTCGAACCCCGCCGCCATCCAGCGCTGCATCCAGGCGGCCACGGCGTGGCCGTCGGCGCCGAACTCGGAGCGCAGGGCATTGACGATGCGCAGGTTGTTGACCGGATGGATGTCCGCCGCGACCGCGAGCGCCATCGCCCGTACGACCGCGCGATCGTCGGGATCGGCGGGCAGGAACGGCGGCGTGGGATGCGTCTCGTCGAGCCATTCCAGGATCGCCAGGCTCTGGACGAAGACGCGGTCGCCCACCTCCAGCGCGGGCACCAGTCCCTGCGGCGATTTCGCGACATAGTCCGGCGCCGCCTGTGCGCCCGACCGCAGGTCGTGGGTGACCTGCTCATAGGCGAGCCCCTTGAGATTCAGGCCGATTCGCGCGCGATACGCCGCCGAGGACCGCCAATAGCCATGCAGGATCATCGTCGTCTCCGAGCCGCTTGCGACATTTTGCTACATTATTCCCATTGCCACGTATGACGGGATGGGCGAACGCGCCCGGACGATCCCCTGTTGCGTTGCGAAAAACCCGTCGCGCGATCGCCCGAACGATGAGGTGTTAATGAGTTTGAGCGCTTCCTCCAACGGCTTCCGGAACGGCAGGATGGCGTGGCGTGCGGGTGTCACGGCGGCGGCGCTGATGCTGGGCGCCTGCGGTGGCGGCGATGCCGCGCAGCAGAAGGGCGGAGGCGGCCGCGGGGGCAATGCCGGCGGGCCGGCGACGGTCGGCTATGTGGTGGTGCAGCCGACCTCGGTGCCAGTGACCACCGAGCTCGCCGCTCGCACCGCCGCGTTCGAGACGTCGGAGGTTCGTCCGCAGGTCTCGGGCATCATCCAGAAGCGGCTGTTCACCGAAGGCGGCATCGTCCGCGCCGGCCAGACGCTCTACCAGATCGATCCCAGCATCTATCAGGCGACCGCCAACCAGGCGCGCGCCAATCTCTCCGCCGCCGCCGCGCAGCTCGAGGCCGCGCGCATCCGCGCCGACCGCTACAAGCCGCTCGCCGCCGCCGAGGCGGTGAGCAAGCAGGACTATACCGACGCCCTCGCCCAGGCGCGCCAGGCGCAGGCCTCGGTCGCACAGAACCGGGCCGCGCTCGAATCGGCGCAGGTGAGCCTGAGGTTCACGCGCGTCCCCGCCCCCATCACCGGCCGCATCGGCCGCAGCCTCGCCACCGTGGGCGCGCTGGTCACCAGCAACCAGGCCGATCCGCTCGCGGTGATCCAGCGGCTCGACCCGATGTTCGTCGACATCCAGCAGTCGAGCACCGACCTGCTGACGCTGCGCCGCTCGCTCGCTTCGGGCAGCATCGTGCCGACCAGCGCGCAGGTGCGGCTCAAGCTCGAGGACGGCACCGAGTATGGTCACACCGGCACCGTGCAGTTCTCCGAGGTGACGGTCGATCAGGGCACCGGCACGGTGACGTTGCGCGCGACCTTCCCCAACCCCGACGGGCTGCTGCTGCCGGGCATGTTCGTCCGCGCGGTGTTCGCCCAGGGGATCAACAACAATGCCTTCCTGGTGCCGCAGGCAGCGGTGACCCGCGATCCGAAGGGCAATGCCGCCGTCTATGTCGTGGGCCCTGACAACAAGGCGGTGCAACGTCAGGTGACGACACCCCGCACCCAGGGCGCCTTCTGGGTCGTGACCGGCGGCCTCCAGGCTGGCGACAAGGTGATCACCCAGGGCATCGCGCGCCTCCGGCCCAACGCCGACATCAGGCCGGTGCCGGCGAGCAGCCCGCAGAGCATCACGCAGCAGCGGCAGGGTCAGGGCGACGCCGCCGCACCCAAGGGCCGCTGAGGCAGCCGGCCGATGATCTCGCGCATCTTCATCGATCGCCCGATCTTCGCATGGGTGATCGCGATCATCATCATGCTGTGCGGCGTCGGCGCGATCTTCTCGCTCCCGATCGCGCAATATCCCGACGTCGCGCCGCCTCAGGTCAACGTGCGCGCGAACTTCCCCGGCGCCTCGGCGGAAACGCTGGAGAACAGCGTGACGCAGGTGATCGAGCAGCAGCTCACCGGCATCGACGGGCTGCTCTATTTCACCTCGACATCCTCCTCGCGCGGGCAGGTGACGATCTCCGCCACGTTCGAGAAGGGCACCGATCCGGACATCGCCCAGGTCCAGGTGCAGAACAAGGTGCAGCAGGCGCTGTCCCGCCTGCCGCAGCAGGTGCAGCAGCAGGGCGTCACGGTCACCAAGTCGAACCCGGACTTCCTGATGATCGTATCGGTCTACGACGAGACCGACACGCGCACCAACGGCGACGTTTCCGACTGGCTGGTCTCCAACATGGAGGAGCCGCTGGGCCGCATCCCCGGCGTCGGCGATTCCAATGTGTTCGGATCGCAATATGCGATGCGGATCTGGCTCGATCCCAACAAGCTCGCGAGCTTCCAGCTCATGCCGGGCGACGTCGTCACCGCGATCCAGAACCAGAACACCGAGGTCGCGGCGGGCGAGGTCGGCGGTCAGCCGATGCCGAACACGCAGATGCTGAACGCGACCGTCACCGCGCGTTCGCGCCTGCAGACGCCGCAGCAGTTCAGGGACATCATCCTCAAGACCCAGCCGAGCGGCGCCGCGGTGCGGCTCAGCGACGTCGCCCGCGTCGAGCTGGGGCAGGAGAACTATACCGCGTTGACCCGCGTCAACGGTCATCCCGGCGCCGGCATCGCCATCAATCTCGCCCCCGGCGCCGACGCGCTCGAGACCGCCGAGCTCGTCAAGCAATATGTCGAGCAGCAGTCGAAGCGCTTCCCGGCCGGCTTCAAATACGCCTTCCCCTACGACACCACCGACTTCATCAAACTGTCGATCGACGAGGTGGTGAAGACACTGTTCGAGGCGATCGTCCTCGTCGTCCTCGTCATGTTCGTGTTCCTGCAGAGCTGGCGCGCGGTGCTGGTGCCGGCGGTCGCGGTGCCGATCGTGCTGCTCGGCACCTTCGCGATCTTCGCCATCGCCGGCTTCTCGATCAACACGCTCACCCTGTTCGGGCTGGTGCTCGCGATCGGCCTGCTCGTCGACGACGCCATCGTCGTGGTCGAGAACGTCGAGCGTCTGATGGAAGAGAATCCGGACATGACGCCGCGCGAGGCGACGATCGAGTCGATGAACCAGATCACGGTCGCGCTGTTCGCGATCGCGCTGGTGCTGTCGGCGGTGTTCCTGCCGATGGCATTCTTCGGCGGCTCGACCGGCGTGATCTACCGCCAGTTCTCGGTGACCTTGGTATCGGCGATGGCGCTGTCGGTGCTGGTCGCGATCGTGCTGAGCCCGGCGCTCACCTCCCACGTCCTCAAACAGAAGAACCATGGCGGCGGAGACGACGGCTGGTTCGCGCGGCGCTTCCCCTTCGTCGGCCGCACGCTGCGCGGCGCGGCGGACCGCTTCAATCGCGGATTCGAATGGACCGTCGAGCATTATCTGCGCTCGGTCCGCACGGTTGTCGACCGCAAATGGCTGTTCCTGCTGATCTATGTCGTCGTCTGCGCCTTGCTGGTGGTGATGTTCTTCCGCCTGCCGACCGGCTTCCTGCCGACCGAGGACCAGGGCGGGGCGCAGATCCAGTTCCGGCTCCCCGCCGGCGCCACCCGCGGCCGCACCTTCGAGGTGCAGCAGGCGATCGAGAAATATTTCTTCGCGAACGAAGCGAACAACACGCGCGTCCTGTTCACCGTCAGCGGTGGTGGCGGTGGCGGTGCGAGCGGGCAGAACACCGGCCAGGGCTTCCTCGCGCTCAAGCATTGGGACGAGCGCAAGGGGCCGCAGAACAGCGCCGACGCGATCACCCAGCGCGCCTCGCAGGCGCTCTCCGGGCTGCGCGACGCCCAGGTGTTCGCGCTGGTGCCGCCGGCGATCCGCGGCCTCGGCCAGTCGAACGGCTTCACGATGGAGCTGCAGAACTCGGGCGGCCTCACCCGCGAGCAGTTCGCCGCCGCGCGCGACCGGCTGCTCAACATGGCGGAAACCGACCCGGCGCTGCGGGCGGTACGCCTCACCGAGCTGCCCGACATCGCCACGCTCAAGATCGACATCGACCAGGCCAAGCTCTCCGCGCTCGGGCTCAACGAAGCCGACGTCAACAACACTCTGTCGACCGCCTGGGGCGGCCGCTACGTCAACGACTTCATCGACCGCGGCCGCGTGAAGCGCGTATACGTGCAGGGCGACGCGCCGTTCCGTGCCGCGCCAGAGGACATCTCCAAATGGTTCGTACGCGGATCGAACGGGCAGATGGCGCCCTTCTCCTCCTTCGCGCGCATCTCCTGGTCGCAGGCGCCGACGACGCTGTCTCGCTTCTCCGGCACCTCCTCGTTCGAGTTCCAGGGCCAGTCCGCGCCCGGACACAGCTCGGGCCAGGCGATGGAGCGGATGGAGCAGCTCGCCGCGCAGATCCCCGGCACCTCGGTCGCCTGGGCGGGCCTATCCTACCAGGAGCGGCTGTCGTCGGGGCAGGCGCCGATCCTCTACGCCCTGTCGCTGCTGGTCGTGTTCCTGTGCCTCGCCGCGCTCTACGAGAGCTGGTCGGTGCCGATCGCGGTGCTGCTGGTGATCCCGCTCGGGCTGGTCGGCGCGGTGTTCGCGGTGACGCTGCGGAGCCTGGAGAACGACGTGTTCCTCCAGATCGGCCTGCTGACGACGATGGGCCTCGCCTCCAAGAACGCGATCCTGATGATCGAGTTCGCCGAGGCCGCCGAGAGGAAAGGCGCACGTGTGATGGATGCAGCGCTGGAGGCCGCCCGCATCCGTCTGCGCCCGATCCTGATGACCAGCTTCTCGTTCATCTTCGGCGTGCTGCCGCTGGCGATCTCGACCGGTGCGGGCGCCAACGGCCGCATCGCGATCGGCACCTCGGTGATCGGTGGCATGATCACCGCGACGATCCTCGCGATCTTCTACATCCCGCTGTTCTTCGTGCTGGTGCGCCGCAGCGTCCGCGACGGGCTCGCGCGCCTCCGGGGCAAACCGACTGGCTACCAGGGGCCGCCGCACCGCGACGACGAGGAAGGGGAGCCGAGGCCGGCATGATCCGCCCGATCCTTCCCGTCGTTTCGCTGATCGCGCTCGCAGCCTGCTCTATGACGCCGGAATATGAGCGGCCGGCGGCGCCGGTGCCCTCGTCCTGGCCGGTGGGCGACGCCTACCTCCGCCAGAACGAGGCGGGGCTGCCCAGCATCACCTATCGCGACATCTTCCGCGATCCTCGCCTCCAGGCGCTGGTCGGGCAGGCGCTCGCCAACAACCGCGACCTGCGCATCGCCGCCGCCAATATCGCGGCCGCACGCGGCGCCTATCGTTCGCAGCGGAGCGCGCTGTTCCCGACGATCGGCACCGGGGCGAGCGCGGGCGCGAGCAAGGGCGGCACGAACGTCCAGAACGTCGGCAACGACGTGCGCGAGAGCTATTCGGCCGACGTCGGCATCACCGCCTTCGAGGTCGACCTGTTCGGCCGCGTCCGCTCGCAGAGCCGCGCGGCGCTGGAGGATTATTTCGCGACCGAGGCGGCGGCGCGCGCCACCCGGCTCGCGCTGGTCGGCGACATCGCCAATGCCTGGCTAACCTACGCCGCCGACAGGAGCCTGCTCGCGCTGGCGGAGGATACCGCCAAGAACGCGCAGGAAAGCGTCCGCCTGACGCGGCTGCGGCTGGAGGGCGGCATCGCGCCGCGCACGGACCTCCGTCAGGCCGAGCAGATCGCGGCGCAGGCCCGCTCCGACGTGGCGACCCAGCGCACAGCGCTCGCGCAGGACGTCAACCTGCTCCAGCTCCTCGTCGGCGCGCCGATCGACCCGGCGCAGCTCCCCGCCTCGATCGACGAGGCGGCGCCGACGCTGGCCGAGCTGCCCGCCGGCCTCGATTCCGGCGTCCTGCTGCGCCGACCGGACGTGGTGCAGGCCGAATATCAGCTCCGCTCCGCCAACGCCCGCATCGGCGCCGCGCGCGCGGCGCTGTTCCCGCGCATCAGCCTGACCGGACTGCTCGGCTTCGCGAGCACGGCGCTGGGATCGCTGTTCGACGGCGATCGCTTCACCTGGAACGCCTCGGGCGGCATCGACTACAACATCTTCGACGCGGGCGGCGCGCGCGGCGACCTGCTCCAGGCGCGCGCCCAGCGCGATGCGGCGGTGGCGACCTACGAGAAGGCGATCCAGACCGCCTTCCGCGAGGTCTCCGACGCGCTCGCCCGCCGCGGCACCATCGCCGACCAGGAAACGGCGCAGCGCAGCCTGGTGACGGCGGCGCAGGACAATTACGACCTGTCCTACGCCCGCTATCGCGGCGGCATCGATACCTTCCTGCAGAGCCTCGACGCGCAGCGCTCGCTCTATTCGGCACAGCGCAGCTACGTCGGCACGCGGCTGGACCGCGCTACCAACCTCGTCGACCTCTACCGCACATTGGGCGGTGACGCGCTGCTCGATGCGACGCCCGAGGGTCCGAAACCGCTGTCACCTGAGCCGACCGCGATCCCGACGCCGCGGACGCGCTGATCACTCGTCGTCGACGGCTTCGTCCTCGTCCTCGTCGAGACCGAGCGCCTCCTCCTCGTCCAGATCGAGCTGCTCCTCGATCGCCTCGCTGATCAGGTCGAGCTGCTCGTACGTCGCGCTGTATTCGACGGTGTCGCCGTCCTCGTCCTCGATGTGGAGGAGATAGCCGTCGGCTTCCTGCGTGATCGTGAACTGTCCAAGCACCTTCGCCATTGCCGCACTCCATCGCCTGGGACTTCCGCCCGACAACCCCGCAGCGCGGCGCGCGTTCCAATGCCACGACATTGGGTGGCCGGATGCTGAAGCTGCCCCCTGTGATGCCATGACCGTCCTGCTCGGATCGAAGCAGTGTCAGTGTTCCTGCGAAGGCAGGAGCCCAGGCCGCGAGCGGCACCGCGGTGATCCAGGGCTCCTGCTTCGCAGGAGCACGATTCCATTTCACCCGTACCGGCTCTAGAACGGCGGGGATGACCCGCTTCACCGTCAACAACCAGCCGGTCGAATATGAGCTGGACCCCGCCACCCCCCTGCTCTGGGCGCTGCGCGACGCCTCCAACCTCACCGGCACCAAATACGGCTGCGGCACCGGCGAGTGCGGCGCGTGCACGGTCGATATCGACGGCAAGGCGGTCCGCTCCTGCACCGTCGCCATCGGCGAGATCGAGGGCGTGTTCGTCACCACGGTCGAGGGCCTGTCGCGCGACCGCAGCCATCCGGTGCAGCAGGCGTTCCTCGCCTCCAACGTCGGCCAGTGCGGCTATTGCATCCCAGGCCTGGTGATGACCGCCCAGGCGCTGATCCGCGCCAGCCGCAATCCCGGCGAGGACCAGATCAAGGCGGCGATCACCAATCTCTGCCGCTGCGGCAGCTACCCGCGAATCGTCGCAGCGATCCAGCAGGCGGCGGCGATTGCGCGCGGCGACGAGACGATCGACACCACGCCGCGGCCCGACGTCGATCCCGCCGAGGCGGCCCGCGCGGTCCCGGCGCTCGCTCCGCCGCCGAAGCGCCCCACTTCCTGACAGATTGCTTTCAGTGCAATTCAGCCGTCGCTCATCGGTGTTCAGGCAATAAGTGTGCCATCGAGACGTGTGCCGGGCGACCGGCCGTGGAGTGACACGAACATGAAGAAGGCGATTCTGGCCGCGCTGATCGCGGCGACCGCGCTGGCGCCGATCGCCGCCAGTGCGCAGGAGTGGCGTGGCCGAGGCGGCGGCGACCGTGGCGGGAACGCCAGAGCCGAGCAGCCGCGCGGCAACGGCGGCGGCGAGCGTTTCCAGCGGAGCGGTCAGCGCCGCGATTGGTCGCGCCCGAGCGCTCCGGCGCGCAGCTTCGACAACGGCGGGCGGCGCTTCGATCGTCCGCAGGTGCAGGGTCGCCCGCAATTCCAGGGCCGGCCGCAATTCCAGGGTCGCCCGCAGTTCCAGGGTCGCCCGCAGTTCCAGCGGCCCGATGGCCAGGCACGCCCTGGCTTCAGGCCGGGCGGGAATGACGGCAACCGCTTCAGCGGCCGCTGGCAGGGCAACGGCCGTCCCGACTTCCGCCGCGACGACAACCGGCCCCCGGTGAACGCCACGCCCGGCGCGCCGCGCGGTAACCGCGACGGCGACGGCCGCCGTGGCTGGAACCGCGACCGTCGCGACGGGCAGTGGGACCGCCGCAACTGGAGCAGCGAGCGCCGCGACTGGGATCGCCGCAACGACTGGAATCAGCGCCGCGACTGGAACCGCCGCGGGGACTCGAACCGGCGCGATTGGGATCGGCGCAACTGGAATCGCGGTGACTGGGACCGCCGGGACTGGGACCGGCGCGGAAGCTGGAACCGCGGCTGGCGCAACGACAACCGCTACAATTGGCGCGATTGGCGCTCGCGCAACCGCTATGCCTATCGCCTGCCTCGCTATTATGCGCCCGGCGGATGGGACTATGGCTACCGCCGCTTCGGCATCGGCATGACGCTGAGCTCCCTGCTGTTCGCCCAGAATTATTGGATCGGCGATCCGTGGGAGTATCGCCTGCCGCCGGCCTATGGCCCCTATCGCTGGGTGCGCTACTACAACGATGCGCTGCTGGTCGACATGGACACGGGCGAGGTGGTCGACGTGATCTACGACATCTTCTGGTAAGCTGCCTGGATTGCGCGTCGAGGGGCCGGTCCTGCGGGGCCGGCCCCTTGATTTTGGTGCTTCCCGCGCCATGGTCGGGATCATGAACGTGGTTGAAAAGAAAGCGGGATCGCCGTCCCGCACCCGCGCCCAGTTCGGCGCGAGCGTGGTCGCGCGGCTGGAAGCGAACCCCAGCGTCAAGCGTGCCAAGGTCGAGACCGCCGATGTCTTCTATCATCAGGATTTCGTCACCGACGCGGAGTGCGACACGCTCATTCGGTTGATCGACGCCGGCCGCCGTCCCTCGACGCTGCTCGCCTACTCGAGCGATCCCAATTTTCGGACCAGCGAGAGCTGCGACCTCGATCGCTTCTCGCCGCTGGTGCGCCCGATCGACGAGCGTATCGCCGCCCTGCTCGGCATCGATTCCCCTTATGGCGAGACGATGCAGGGCCAGCGCTATGCGCCTGGCCAGCAATTCCGCGCGCATCACGATTATTTCCACGAGACCGCCGATTATTGGCCGCGAATGAAGGCGGAGGGCGGTCAGCGCACCTGGACCGCGATGATCTATCTGAGCGACGTCGAGGAAGGTGGTGCGACCTGGTTCCCTCAGGCCGGCGTCCGCGTGCCGCCGAGAAAGCGGATGCTGCTCGCCTGGAACAACATGAAGCCCGACGGCAGCCCCAATCCCCATACTCTCCACGAGGGCATGGCGGTGACGAAGGGCGTCAAATACATCGTCACCAAATGGTTCCGTGAGGACCATTGGTTCAAGCCGCGCTGAAGCCGCACGTTTCCTAGACCGCTGCACCGGTCCCCCCGTCACCGTCACCCCGGCCTTGTGCCGGGTCCACGGTGCCGCAGCCCTTGCGCGAGAGGCTCAAGCTACGGACAAGCCGCCCCGTGGACCCCGGCACAAGGCCGGGGGTGACGAAGGGCTTATGGGGGCAAGCACCCTACCCTCGCCGCCTCGACCGGGCTAAGCCATGCGGATGACCCCCGTCCTCGGCATCCAGCGATCGGTCCTCGGCCAGCCCTGGCGGTGGCGCGGCTTGGCGGCGGATGCCCGCGACGGGCTGGTGCCCGACGATCTCGTCACCACGCTGCTGCTTGCCCGCGGCTGCCCGCGCGACGGCCTCGACGCTCACCGGACACCGAGCATCCGCGGCTTCATGCCCGACCCGTCGATCTTCCGCGACATGGACCGCGCCGCCGCGCGCCTCGCCGACGCCGTCGCCGCGTGCGAGACGGTGGCGGTGTTCGGCGACTATGACGTCGACGGCGCCACTTCCGCCGCGCTGATGATACGGCTGCTGCGCGATCTCGGCCTTGCGCCCCGTCCTTATATCCCCGACCGGTTGATGGAAGGCTACGGCCCCTCGGGCGAGGCGCTGGTGCGGCTGGCACGCGAAGGCGCGAGCCTGATCGTCACCGTCGACTGCGGCACGCAGGCGTTCGAGGCGCTCGAGATGGCACGCGGGGCCGGCGTCGACGTGATCGTCGTCGACCACCACAAATGCGCCGCCGCGCTTCCCGTCGCCCATGCCGTGGTCAATCCCAACCGCCTCGACGAGGGCGACGGCGCCGCGCACGGTCACCTCGCCGCGGTCGGCGTCGCCTTCCTGCTCGGCGCCGCGCTGCTGCGCGAGCTGAGGCAGCGCGGCTGGTTCGCCGAGCGGCCGGAGCCGCGCCTGCTCGACCTGCTCGACCTGGTCGCGCTCGGCACCGTCGCCGACGTGGCCGCGCTGCGCGGCCTCAATCGCGCCTTCGTGGCCCAAGGCCTCAAGGTCATGGCCCAGCGCCGCAACCCCGGCATCGGCGCGCTGATCGAAGCCTCCCGCCTCACCCGCGCGCCGACAGCGAGCGACCTGGGCTTCGCGCTCGGCCCGCGCATCAACGCGGGCGGGCGCGTCGGCAAGTCGGACCTCGGCGTGCGCCTGCTCACCACCGACGATCCCGACGAGGCGCGCGCGATCGCGCAGGAACTGGACCGCCTCAACGAGGAGCGCCGCGCGATCGAGGCGGGCGTCCAGGCCGCCGCCGAGGAGATGATCCACGTCAAGGGCAACCGCGCCGTCGCTGTCGTCGCGGGGGCCGGCTGGCACCCCGGCGTGATCGGGATCGTCGCGGGACGGCTCAAGGAGAAGCTCAATCGCCCCACCATCGTCATCGCACTCGACGAGGCGGGCGTCGGCAAGGGATCGGGCCGCTCGATCCCCGGCGTCGACCTTGGCGCGGCGGTGCTGTCGGCCAGGGAGCACGGCCTGCTCGTCGCCGGCGGCGGCCATGCCATGGCGGCGGGGCTCACCGTCGCCGCCGACCGGCTCGACGCCTTCGCCGACTTCCTCGAGGAGCGCCTCGCCGAGCCGGTCGCCCGCGCCGCCGGCGACCGCGCGCTGCTGATCGATTCGGTACTGGCGCCAGGCGGCGTGTGCCCCGATCTCGTCACCGCACTGGAGGCCGGCGGCCCCTATGGCATGGGCTGGCCCGCCCCGCGCGTCGCGGCGGGACCGGTGCGGCTGGTCAAGGTCGACGTGGTCGGCAGCGGCCACGTCCGCACGATCGCGGCGGGCGACGACGGCCGCAGCCTCAAGGCGGTCGCCTTCCGCGCCGCCGATACAGCGCTCGGTGCCGCGCTGCTCGGCGCACCGCCGCACCGCCGCCTCTGGCTCGCCGGCCGCGCCAGGATCGACGACTGGGGCAGCCGCCCGGCGGCGGAGCTCCACATCGACGATGCCGCCTGGGCGGATTGACGGATTATCGATAGTGGCGGCTCGTCGGGACGCCCAGCATCCGCTTGGACATGGTCGAGAGATTGGCCGGTCCGTCATAGCCGAGGTCGAGCGCGATCGCCGTGATCGGCTCGCCCGGCAGCAACGGACAGGCACGTCTGCGCGGGCAGGATGCGCTTGCCGGCATCGTCCACCAGCGTCAGCTTGGCGTTGAGCGCCGGCGTCGTGGTGGGATTGGCCAGCGTCACCCGCACGAGCCGATCCTTCCCGTCCACCACCGGCGGCGTTGCGGTCGCCGGGAGGGCGACGGGCGCGAGATCATTGAGCGCGCGATAGGCGGCAGGATCGCGGCCGCGCCAGTAGAAATTCTCCGACACCGTCCTGCCTGCCCCGTCGACCAGCGTGAGGCTGACCAGCAGCATCGGAGGATCGCATCCAAGACCGTATCCGCCGGCTGATGCGGGAGCTTGGCTATGTCGCGCGCGATGACAAGGGACGCCCGCTCGACAAAGACGGTGAGCTGGTCACCGACGAGGCGGAGAACGAACCGGACGTGCTCTACACCTTCCACGGCCTCCGCAAGAACGCTGCCTGCTACATGAAGGAGGTCGGGCTTGAGGGCACCCAGATTGGTCTCATCTGCGGCATGTCGCCCGACACGGTGCGCCATTACACCAAGCAGGCACGCGCCCTGATCGTGGCCCGCGACGTTGCCGCGCGACTTGCCGCAACGACCGTCGTGCAGATGGGTCGATAGCCCATGTGGGAACTCGCGGCCGGTTATGGGGAACTCCGCGCCGGACGCAGAAAAAACCACGGCATTTCAATATGGTGACCCCTACGGGAATCGAACCCGTGTTTCAGCCGTGAAAGCGCGCAAAAAAACCGCCAGTGGACCCCCATGGACTTCAATAAAATCAATCACTTGAGCAAGTATATTCCTTGAGCGTCCCCGGCGGTTTTGGTATGTCTATTACCCAAGGATTACCCAAATTTTCGGGTTCGGTATGGGTCGCGTCACGAGCGAAATCAGATTGCAGGAGCGCAGCGCTCGCGCCCGACTGAAGCCGCGTGGGTATCCATACTGGAGGATGGTCTCCGAAGGCCAGCATATCGGCTATTATCGCGGCAAGCGGGTCGGGAATTGGGTCGCGAGATTTCGCGTGGCCGGCGGTGAGGAGAACTACCTCAAGCACACGCTCGGGGCCGCCGATGACTCCTGTGAAGCGAACGGGACGACCATCCTGAATTGGAAGCAGGCGCTCGACGCAGCGAACAAATGGTTTGCGCAACAAGTGTCCGGAGACGCCGAGGTTCAGTCCAACGGCGCGACGAAAACGGTGAAGTCGGATTTGACGGTAGCCGACGTCGTTTCCGCGTTCATAGCGATGCGCGATGCGCGAGAGACGGCGAAGGTGGGCCGGCCGGCACGCTCGACTGCCTCGCTCAAGCTGACGCCGCACGTTCTCGCGGACGAGATATGCACTGTGAAGCTCTGTGATCTCACCGAGGCGGATATTCGTGCCTGGCAGCGTCGCTTGAGGCCCATGGCGGGTTCAAGCAAGCAACGAGTCCTGTCTGAGCTGAAAGCGGCGCTCAATGATGCCGCGATCGAATATCGCCAGAAGGTGCCGAGGGACCTTGCAGTCACGATCAAATTCGGCTGCCGGCCGGTCTTCGCGGAGGACAGTGCCAGCGAGCCCGTCGCGCGCGATAATCAGGTTCTCCCCGATGAGACTATCAGGACGATCCTCTCGACGCTCCGGCTGCAGGACGCCGACGGAGACAACTACGTCCTGGCATTGCTCCTAGGTGCAACGGGTGCCCGCTTCTCGCAGATCGTTCGGATGCGGGTCCGCGATGTCGACCTTGCCCGCACTTGCGTGTTTGTCCCGCCCTCGCGCAAAGGCCGCGGCAAGAAAAGCGGCGCGCCGATCCGCATCCAGATCGGCAGGGACATCATCGAGGCGCTGCATCCCTTCGTCGATGGACGAGAGCCCAATGCGGTGTTGCTGGAGCGGTGGCACTATCGCCAGATAAAGGCGACCGAATGGGAACGTGTCGGACGGCAGCCCTGGAAAACGCCGTCGGAGATGGCAAGATGGTGGAAGAAGGCCGTCGACGCCGCTGGCGTTCCTGGCGTCATTCCCTATGCGCTGCGCCACAGCTCGATTGTACGTGCGATCCGGGCCGACATTCCGATCCGTCTCGTGGCGGCGTTGCACGACACGTCCGTCGCGATGATCGAGAAGCACTACGCGCGATGGATTACCGAGAGCCTGGACGACATCGCTGCCCGCGCGATCGTCCCGCTCGCCGAGGCGGCATGAATTTTACTAGCGAACGGCCGTCTCGGTGTCAGGCTGCCACCCTCTGTCGGTTGCCACCAGTGTCACGGTGGATTGTCCGCCGCCAGCATCGAGCGCGCGTGCGATCTCGGGGAAGGCTGCTTGAACCGACGCGTCACCTGCCCAGGGGGCCGGATCGAGCTTCCACGCGAAGGTGACGGCCGACGTCTTTCGTCCCGCCATGTCGGTGGCGGGGACCACTTGGCGTATTTCCGTCAGGCGACGCTTGCCGTAGCAAATATCTGACCCGCCTAAGAAACGCTCGGCGGCGGTGGCCCGTTTGCTGCCCGGGCGGATCGTGTTTTCCGCGCCTTGATTCACATCATACTGGAATGCGTTTCCTACCTGCGAGACCTTCAGGAGCTTCGCCTTGACCAGGGCGTCGAATGCAGCTCGCCGCGGATCATTTCCACCAGCCGGCAGCTCGATCGGGAAGTTGTCCGGCCTGCGCGCACAGATAGGATTGGCGTCATTCCAGTCGCTCAGGACCTTCGTCAACTCGGCGCGTGAGTCACCGGCACTGCCGCCACCACAGCCAGCCAATGTGAATAGCGCAGCGCATGCAATCGATCGGTGGAAGATGCTCATCGGACACTCCCAATATACCAGAGACGCTTCAGCCCCGAGGAACGACGAGGCTAGCATGAGCCAAGTCGGCTACAAGTCGGGCTGTCGGAATTCTGAATCGACTGATCGAAAGCGAGCTCTCCGCGAGGTCAAAGTCGCCGGAGAACTGCGCACTCTCTGGGCACATTCGATGCTGCAAAATACCGGAAAAACCCATCCATATTGGTTTACGGGAGATCAAACACCTCGCAGCGGAGGTTGGCCAGACATACATGCCTGCCACTGGGGATTCGAGGGAGTTGAATTCGATACCGAAGCGCTTAGTCTGATCGAGCGCCGCCGCAGCGGCGCCGAGGCCTGAGAAACCTCGCACTTGAGAGATCAGACCCGCGCGACGATGCGGCCGGGTGGCCGACGCGCATGTCCAGGCCCTCACCGGCTAAAGGCGTCGGCGCACGTTCTCAAGCGTGTTTCTCACACCCGGCTATCGCGCCGGCTTGGCCTTGCGACCAGAGGAAGGCCACGAGATGCGCGGCAAAGTGTGGGTTGGTGTCGTTGACCGGAGATCGCGGCCGCACGGGGGCCTCCCGTGCGATTGAACATCGATCCGTTTGCGCCCGCCGCACTCGAAAGCACCGAGACGGGCGACGCCTCGGCGGCGCGGAGCGCCGTATCGCTCGACGCGCTCTACCGCTCCCAGGCAGGACGGCTTCTCCGCCTGTTCGTGCGGCGCGCAGGTCCGCAGGACGCCGCGGACCTCGTGCAGGAGACATTCATTCGCTTCGCGTCGGCGAGAGCCGATCGCGATGTCCATCCGGCCTCGCCCGAGCGCTACCTGTCCCGGATCGCGGGCAATCTGCTGCGTGACAAGGCCAAGAGCGCGCCCGAGCGCGCCGCCAATTTCGCCATGTCGCATGAGGATGCGGGCTTGATGGCTCCTGACCAGATCGAAACGCTCGAAGCACGAGACATGCTGAATCGGGTTGAAGCGGCTATGCTGCGGCTCAAACCCATGACTCGGGAGATCTTCATTGCGGCGAAGTTTCACGGCCTGTCCCTCGCAGAAATCGCCGAGCAGACCGGATTGACCGTGAAGGGCGTCGAAAAGCACATGACGAAAGCTTATGCCCAGCTGCATCGGCTGTTGGGGCAACGCTGATGGTACGCGGCAATCCACCCTCGTCCCGCGCGGAGCGCGAAGCGATCGATTGGCTGGTTCGGCTTCAGGCGGGCGATGGTTCCGAACGGGCCGAATTCGAAGCCTGGCGCGCGGCCGATCCGGACAATGCCGCGGCATTCGAGGCGGTCCAAACGTCGATCTCCAGCACCGAGGCCGCCGGCGACTCCGACATGGTGCGGAACTCGCGTCTCCACCGGGCATCGTTCTACGAGCGCAAGCCGGGTACGAGCTGCGCACTCGCGGCCGGCGTGGCGCTGCTCATCTTCATGGGCGCCGGCTTCGGTCTGCGGGAGGCGGGCTATTTCGGGCCGCCCGAGATCGCCAGCCAGACCCTCGCTTTCTCAACGCGGATCGGTGAAGTGCGGACCGTCACCCTGGACGACGGATCGAAGGTGACGCTTGATGCCGATTCCGTTCTTCGCGCCACCTATTCGCCGGACATGCGGCAGCTCCAGCTCGACGCCGGCCGCGCCCGCTTCGAGGTCGCCCATGATCCGCGACGACCGTTCATCGTGGATGCCGGCGGTGGCAGCGTCATCGCCCATGGGACTGTTTTCGACGTCAGCATCGGGCCTTCGGGCGTCCAAGTCGTCCTGTTGCGGGGAGCAATCGAAGTGACGAAGCGAGACAGGCCTGACCAGCGATCGGCCGACAATGGTTCGCGCCGGTTGAACCCAGGGCAGCAAGTCACATTCGACAAAGCCAATCCAATCCCGCAGCCTGAGCCCGCGCCGCCTTCGGAACTGCGCTGGACCTCCGGCATGCTCGCGTTCGAGGGCGCCCGGCTGGCGGATGCGGTCGCCGAGTTCAATCGCTATTCCCGGCGCAAGATCGTTCTTGCCTCACCCGAGCTCGGGGAGCTTCGCATCAGCGGCGGCTTTCACGCCGGTGAAATCGATAAGTTTGCCCAGGTGATGGCCGCGACCTTCGGGCTGCGAGTCACGTCGGAACCGACGAGGATCACGCTCGCCAAAGGCGAGGAGTCAGGCGCCCGCTGAAATCTTGGAGGGGTTCGTGCCCCTCAATCGTCAAGCCCCCACGACGACCGTTCCCGGCGTCGCTGGGAGGGCCTGAATGCGATTGTCACCGTTTCTTTCAAAGTCGAGTTGGATTGCGGCATGCGCCGTCGCGACCGCGGCAGCCAGCCAGCCCGCGAAGGCGCAAGTGGGTGCGCGCTTCCAGTTCAACCTGCCGGAACAAGGTCTCGGCGCCTCGCTTCGCGACGTTTCGCTGGCCACGCGTCGGAACATCGTCGCGGCCTCGCGGCTGACCGACGGCAAGCGCGCACCAGCGGTTGCCGGCACCTATACCGTCGAGGAAGCGCTTGACCTGCTGCTCGCCGGCTCGGGCCTTCATGTCGAGGCTGTGGGCGACACGCTCATTATTCGCCCCGGGCCGCGTCGGAGGGAGGGAGCGACGATATCGGATGCCGCGGAAGACGGCACCGATATCGTCGTCACCGGCACCCGCATCAGGGGCGCGCCGATCGCCTCGCCCGTGATCGCCCTCGGGCGGGAGGAAATCCGCAAGTCGGGACAGACGACTGTCGCAGACGCGGTACGGAGCATCCCCCAAAGCTTCGCGGGAGGACAGAACCCCGGCATCGGCACCAATGTGCCCGCGACCAGCGGCGTCGACGTCGGCGGCGGCTCGAGTGCCAATCTGCGCGGCTTGGGCAGCGACGCCACGCTCACGCTGCTCAACGGGCATCGTCTGGCCTATAGCTCGTCGCGCCAGAGTGTCGACGTCTCGGCCATCCCGCTTCGCGCCGTCGATCGGATCGAAGTTGTCGCCGACGGCGCCTCGGCGCTTTACGGCTCCGATGCGGTCGGCGGCGTGGTCAATATCCTGTTGCGCCGCGATTTCGAGGGAGTCGAGACCGGCGCGCTGCTCGGCGGTTCGACCGATGGCGGCAATTTCACCCAGCAATATGGCGCGATCGCCGGGACCCGCTGGAACGATGGCGGGATCTATGCGGCCTATGAGTTCGGCCGCAACACGGCGATCACCGCGGAAGACCGCTCCTATGCCCGCACGCGCTCACCCGGCCTGACGCTCTATCCCGAGCTGAAGCGGCACAACGCGCTTGCCTCCGGACATCAGAACATCACCGACGCGCTGAGCTTCGAGGTCGACGCGCTCTACAACAAGCGGTGGAGCAGCTCGGTCTTCCCGCTCAACGCGGCCGGCGATCTGAACGTCAGCCGGGGCCAGACCGATTCCGCCGCCGAGGCTTATGCGATCCTGCCGACGCTGCGGCTCAGCGTCGACGACTGGCGGTTCTTCCTCAGCGGCTCCTATGGACATGATCGCGTCGACTATGGCGTCACGCTGTTCTTCGGTCCCGCCTCGCTCTCGGGCGGTGCGGGCCACTACACCAACGCGACGAAGACTGTGGAGATCGGCGGCGACGGCACGCTGTTTCGCCTGCCGGCCGGCGCGGTCAAGGTCGCGCTGGGCGCCGGCTATCGCCGCAACGAGTTCGCCAGCTACAAGGGCACGGGCAGCTTCCAGAATGTCGAGCGGGCACAAGACAGCCGTTTTGCCTATGGCGAGATCAACGTCCCGCTGATCGCGCCTGAGCAAGGCATTGCGCTCGCGCACCGGCTCAGCGCCAGCGCGGCGCTGCGCTATGAGAATTATCCCGGCGTCGACGAGGTGGTGACGCCCAAGCTCGGGCTGATCTACGCGCCGTCACCCGATCTCGACCTCAAGGCCAGCTGGGGCCGATCCTTTCGGGCGCCGACGCTCCTCCAGCAATATCAGCCCAACAGCGTGACCCTGGACCAAGCCCGCTTCTACGGTGGCGCGGGTTTTCCGGCGGGCGCGACCATCCTGTTTCTCCAGGGCGGCAACCCGGCCCTCAAGCCCGAGCGGGCAACCACCTGGTCGGCCACGCTTGCGCTGCATCCGCGCGGGCTCGAAGGGTTTCGGGCCGAACTCGGCTATTTCTCGATCCGCTATCGTGACCGGATCGTGTTTCCGATTCCACTGGCTTCGGTCGCGCTCAGCAATCCCGTGTATCATGATTATGTCGTGCTCACGCCGACGGCGGCACAGCAAGCCGCGGCGATCGCCTCGGCCGGCACCTTCGTCAATGCCAGCGGCGCACCCTATGACCCCGCGGCCACGGTTGCGATCATCAACAACAACAATGTCAACGCAGGGCGCCAGTCGATCCACGGCGTCGACGCGCTGCTAAGCTACCGGACGCCGCTCGGCTCCGGTGCACTGACCGCGACGCTCAACGGCACCTATCTCGACAGCAAGCAGCAGCTCAGCGAAAACCAGGCGTTCCAGCCGCTCGCTGGCACGCTGTTCAACCCGCCGCATGTTCGCGCGCGCGGCGGCCTGAGCTGGGATGGCGGACCTGTGACGCTCACCGCGACGGCCAACTACACCGGGCCGGTCCGCGACACCCGGTCGGCTCCCAACCCGCTGGTCGATTCTATGACCACGCTCGACGTGTCGGTCTTTTACCGTCCGGAATGGAAAGGTTGGCTCGACGGGCTCGAATTCAGCCTGACCGCGCTCAACCTGCTCAACGCCAAGCCCGCGCCGATCGCGACTTCGGTGTTCACCGATACGCCCTATGACTCGACCAACTACTCGCCGGTCGGCCGCTTCGTCAGCTTTGGAGTGACGAAGCGGTGGTGAAGCGGTTTGCAGTCGCTTCCTTGCTGGCGCTGGTGGTCGCGGGCGGCGCTGCCGTGCCCGCTAACGCCTGCGAGGGTGTCCTGCCGGACGCGATCGTCGTGCCGGGTGGCCGTCGTCCGGTCACCTCCGATGATCTTCTCCGGCTCCGCGACATCGGCTTTCCGGACGCCTCGATTGTCGGCCCGTTCAGCCCACTATCGGTCTCGCCTGACGGCACCGCCGTCGCATTCGTGCTCAATCGCGCCGATCCCGACACTAACGGCTATTGCCGCGCGCTGGTCGTGCTGCCGCTGCGGCCTGGCGGACGGCCCAGGATCATCGATCGTGGCGGCGAGCTCATCACCGTCACCGATGTGCAGCGCGGGCTGTTCGTGCCCGGCGGCTTCCCCAATATCGTCGTGCCCGCCTGGTCGCCGGACGGGAGGACGCTCGCCTATCTGAAACGCGTGAACGGGCGGACCCAAGCATGGCGTGTCGCGACGGATGGAAGCGGCGCCAGCGCCGTGACCGATTCCCCGGTTGATGTCGAAGGCGTCGCCTGGAGCAGCGACGGCGGGTCGCTGCTATTCTCGTCGCGGCCTGCGGTGGCAGTCATCAAGCGCGCTCACGCGCACGAGGCCGATGCCGGCTATCTCTATGACGAGCGCATCGTGACCTATTCGGGGGGCTTCCCCCAAATCCGCGCCGCGGACGCGCCGTTGGTGTTCTCGGCGATCGATCTCGCATCGGGCGCGGTGCGCGCGGCCAACGCCGAGGAGACGGATCGCCTGGGGCGCACCGGCGCGCTCGGCGCCGGGCGATTGGAGGCGAGCACGACCGACGGGCGGCGGGCCTGGATCGCGCCCGATCCCGGCGCCCCGCTCAGCCGCGCGATCCTCAAGGCATCCGGCCGCCGCGGCGTGGTCGCCTGTGCCGCCGCCGCTTGCCGGGGCGGCATCGTCGGGCTTTGGTGGGACGACCGCACGCCGGACCTGCTCTTCCTGCGCCGCCAAGGCTGGGCCAACGGCGAAACGGCGCTCTACCGCTGGCGGCCGGGTGCGCACGCACCCCGGCAGGTTTTCGCGACCGAGGATGCGGTGCTGGGCTGCCGGCTCGCGTCTCGCGGTCTCGTCTGCCTGCGCGAGAACGCAACCACGCCGCGCCGAGTGGTGCTGATCGACCCCGCGACAGGCAAGTCAACGCTGCTGTTCGACCCCAATCCCGAATTCGCCGGGTTCGAGTTCGGGAGCGTCCGCCGCCTCAAATGGCGCAACGCGCAGGGCCTCGAAGCCTGGGGCGACTTCGTGCTGCCGCCCGGCTACCGCGCGGGCACGCGCGTACCGCTGGTGGTGGTCCAATATCATAGCGACGGCTTCCTGCGTGGCGGTACGGCCGACGAGTTCCCGATCTTCCCGTTCGCTGCCCAGGGCATCGCCGTCCTCAGCCTCGAGGCGCCGCCGCCCGTCACCACCGGACGCACCGACCTCAGGAACTGGGACGAGATCGTCGCGGCCGAGTATCGCGGCTGGTCCGAGCGGCGGAGCAAGCTTTCGGGACTGCTGGTCGGCGTCGATCAGGTCGTCGCGACGGGCACCGTCGATCCGGCGCGGATCGGTATCACCGGCCTCAGCGACGGTTCCTCGACGGTGCGCTTCGCGCTCATCAATACGCCGGGCCGCTTCGCAGCGGCGTCGATCGCCACTTGCTGCTTCGATCCCAAGACCGTGATGACCTATGGCGGCATCGCCTTTGCCGAATACAACCGCAAGATGGGCTTCCCGCCGGCGACGACGGACGACCCCAAGTTCTGGAAGCCGTTCTCGCTCGCGCTCAACGCGGCGACGATGGACACGCCGCTGCTGATGCAGCTTCCCTCGGACGAATATCTCATTTCGCTCGAAGCCTTCGAGGCGCTCCGCGAGCACCGCAAGCCGGTCGAGATGTACGTCTTTCCCGACGAGTACCATGCGAAATGGCAACCTCGGCATCGGCTCGCCGCCTACCGCCGCAATCTCGATTGGTTCGGGTTTTGGCTCCAGGATCGCATCGATCCCGACCCCGAAAAGGCAGCGCAATATGCGCGGTGGCAGGCAATGCGGGCAACCATGCCATGAAATAAACGGGAACGCCTGGCCACGCCCCACTTCTTGCCGTCCCGCTGTTGACCAGCCTTTCCTACAAGCGGACCCAGTTCGACTTGCTGCTTTTCGGCACAAGCTGGGCCGATTGCAGACTGGCAGGTTTCAATTAGTCAGAGATAGAAAGCAGTCATCCATTTAGCGGGCCGCCCGAGCAGTCCCGTATGTCAGCATTCACAACGGCTGCGGTGTCGCCCCTCGACGACGCGGCCGCAGCTGTCGCACTTCCGATAAATTCTATTCTGATTGAGCGGATGCGCGATTCTCATCCACGTGGGCGCCTGGGCAGTAAGGAGGCTTGTTGACGCGATGACACCGCCATCCGGCTATTCGACCTCCTCAGCCAGCGCCGACTTGTCGATTATCGTCGGCAGATGCTCGGCGAGTGTGAGCACGGTCGACGCGGCGCCACGCGCCGCGAGACGCCTGATCTCCTCCGCGAACTCCTCTAGCTGCTCGCCGCGATCGCCGGCAGCGGCCTTCGCCGCGCGGTAGGCTTGTTCCATTCCTAGCAGCAGCACGCGCATCCCGAGGATGTACTTCTCCGTGACGACGTCACGCTCGACTTGGCCACGCTTACCATATCGAGCCTTGAGGTGGTATGCGTTGTCGTAGTTGATCTTGTAGACGATCTCTCCGTCGCCGAGGTCCTCGATTACGCCGCCGTCGTTCTGGGTAAACCCCGCCGGCCAGCGCTCGACGGCGTAGCCCTTCACCTCCTCGCCGTGTTCGCGGAGCAGGACGCAGGCAGGCAGGCCTACGTTGGGGGCGTCCGAACCCATGCCTTCCCCCTTGCCGCCGGAGCCGCCTCCGCCGGTCTTGTCCTTCGGCTTCCGCTTCTTCGGGTCGGCCTCCTCGGCAACGATGCGTACCGTGACGTGCGCGGTCCAGACAGGTTCCGTCATCGCTTCGTCGCTCAGTGAGATCGCCAGGTCGAACCTGTCTCCCACATTCGTCCGATCCTCCGAAGGCTCCAGGAACAGCGTCAGGCGCCCGTCGTGAAGGTGCTCGCGGATGTTGAAGGCTGCGGCGACATCCGCGTTGCTGAGCGAGACCCGACCCCGGTTCTCTATGCGACGCAGGTATCCGTTCTCCACGTCGGTGCGGCAGGTCAGCGGTCGCGTCCGGTTCATCGGGATTTCTAGCGCGATGTCGCGCAGCTTCTCCTCAATCCGCAGGAAGGTCGGACTGTACTTTCCGACGAACTCGTCGGCACCGGCCTCCTGTCCGCTTCGGCCGCCCGACGAAGGCATCCGAATCGAGGGCATGCGGTTGCTCAGCAGCGCCGCCAGGCTCGGGTCTGCGGTGACCAGCTTCTGGAAGAGCGCGTTGCTCTGTACCTCGGTCGCCTTCTTGAGCTCCTGTTGCGCGATCTGGTGCTGAAGGTCCTTCAGGACCTTGGACTCGCGGATCGTCTCGGCGACGAGTTCCTTGTAGCGCTGGCCCAGCGTGGTCTCGCGGACGTGCTCCCGGTCGCCCTTCCAGATCTCATTGTGAGCACCGAAGGTCATGTTGCTCGCATCGACGATGACGACGAGGCGGTCCTTCAGCGCCGGCAGCTTGCACGTCGTCGAGAGGAATCCCCGGGTCTGCTTGAACTGGACCTGCCCGTTGACCGCGTGGAAGACCTTGTTGTTGGTCTTCCTCAGCCACTCCGGCTGCTGCTCGGCCGGGCGGAGTGGTATCCCATACACAGAGACCCTCCCGATATCAGGGTTCGAGAAGTCGCCGACATGGATCGAATCCATGTCGATCGTCGGATCGTCCGTAGGTGCCTCGGCCGCGTCCTCCTCATCATCGCGGAGATCCTCCCTGTGCTGCCGGAGCAGGAGGAACTCCATTCCGTAGAAAGGGCGCGCGTCGATCCCCTCAGCGCGGTCTCCGCCCCGGCTTGGGTCGGGCTTCCATCGGAAGTCGAGGATGCGGAATGGCAGGATCGTCTCGACGAGGTTCTCGTTCAGCGCCTCGCGCGCGCCGCGGAACCCCGAATGCCTCGATCCGACGTTGTAATCGAAGAGCTTGATGACGGTGCCGGTGCGCAGCGCGCAGTCCGCATACTGCTTCCCGGTGCCGGTCCGGAAGGGGTGGAGCATGTCCTGCTCGAAGGTCGGGATGGCGCCGTGCTCGGAGCCGTCGGCCAGGCTGAAGTACTCGGCGACGGGCATGTCGTTGGGCCCCCCCGGCCTCCGCCGGACGATCGTCCAGCCCCATGGACCCTTCCCGTCATAGCGGCGCGAGATGATGAGCTTGTACCAGCGGCGCCCGCAATACCCCAGCACGCCGGACGAGCCCATGTTGTACTTGCCCTGCACGAAGGGGATGCTGCTCTTCGTCCCGGCGCTGAGCGACAGGAAGGTCCGGTGGAAGTCCTCGGGACGCTGTCCCTCGCCGTTGTCGACGAAGACATAGCAGGGGAGTCCGTCCTTGCGGGATCGCGCACCGGTCACGCCGATCACCAGGTTCTTCGCCGAGAAGTCTTTGAGCCACGGGTCGCCGCTGCCGAGGTTTGTCAGCTTGCCACCATGGAGATTGTGGACGAGACGGTCGACCGCCTCGTACATGGTCTGCGGGGCCTGCGGCGAGCGTGGGTCGATGTCCCGCTCCGCCGCGTGCCTCATCAGCACCGCGTCGACCATGTTAGTCATCAGCTCGGTCAGCGCCTTGCCGCCGTCGGACGCCTGGTTCGAGGTCACGTTAAAATTGGTCTCGCGACCGTCGAGAGGGCGCCAGTTTAACGGGTCGGCCATCACAGCCGATCCCTCGATGATGGCCGCAGCCTGCTCTTCCGAATTCGCCTCGAGGAGCTGGCGGCACAAGTCTTTCGCGTCTAACGCCATGGCCGATCCTATTCGAGCACGAACGAGGTATCGGCGGCCTTGCGCGAAGCCTGCTCGAACCGCTTGCGGCATGCGGCGACTTCGTCTGTCAGTGCCTTGAATATCTTCGCGACGTCCTGGTCGGTGTAGTCGTAGTTGGAGCGGTTCGACAGATTGCCGATGAGCTGGATGTCTTTCAACGCACGGTTTACGCGTTTGGATGCCAATCCTACGAACTTTTTCCGATCCTCTTCGCGTGCCATTAGCTTCCTCCCTGTCAAAGAATCGACATTATGTGCGTATATATCGAATATATACGCGTATCAATGCCATGTGTCGACCACCATCTCGAAATATCTACATTGCCGTGGAATGCTGGCCGTCCATCAGCTGGATACGCCGCCCGCGAATGCTTGATTTCGACTAGGTCCCCGAGTATACCTGAGTATAGTCAGGAGAAAGGTCTTGGGGTGGCAGGAACGACGTTTGGGACGGCTGAGGCGGCGAAGCGCCTCGGTGTTTCGCGCCAGACACTCCTTCGGTGGTTCTCGGAAGGTCGCATCGCGGACGACGTCCGCCGGGATCACCGGAACTGGCGGGAATTCGACGAGCGGGACATCGGACGCATCAGGAAATCAGTCTATGGCCGTTGAACAAGAGCGGGCGGTCGTCGGCCTCGCTGGCGACGCGACCCCCGACTTTCTGGCGGTGGATTTCTTCTGTGGCGCCGGCGGGACTACGCGCGGACTGATCGACGCCAACGGCTACGTGATAGCAGGCGTCGACAAGGACGCGCGCTGCGAAGACACCTATGTCCGCAACAACGTCAACACGAAGATCGACGGGAAGGCGCCTGCGTTCCTGCACCGCGACATCTTCCCGTCCACGACAGCCTATCCGGACGGCGAACAGGGTCACCTGTACAAGGAGCTGTCCGAGCTCGTCCGTGCGAAGCGATTGCTCATGCCCGGCGTCCCGCTCCTTTTCGCCATCTGCGCCCCGTGCCAGCCGTTTACGACGTTGTCGCGCAAGACACTGTCAGATGAACGCAAGGATGGTCGCGAGCGGGACCGCGGCCTGCTGCGCCAGGCGGTCAAGTTCGTCCGCAGGTTCGCGCCCGAGGTGGTGCTTTCGGAGAACGTCGCCGGCATCCGCGATGCGCGCTACGGCGGCGTCTGGGATGATTTCAAGACGTCGCTCGAGAGCCTGGATTACGTCACCGGCACCAAGGTGGTGTGCACGTCTAAGTTCGGCGTACCGCAATTTCGGAAGCGTTCGATCCTGGTCGCTGTGAGGTCCCACCTCGTCAAGGAGGAGCGCTATTCGGACCTTACGCGAACCGAGCTCATCGTGCCCGGCAGCGACCCTGATGCGGTGATGAAGAGCGTGAGGCAGGCGATCGATCACCTTCCGCCGATCGCTGCAGGCGAGCTGCATGCCGAGATCCCGAACCATCGTGCGCGCACGCTTAGCGAAAAGAACCTGCAGCGCATCGGCGCGGCGCTGCCTGGGCAGTCGAACGCCTACATGGCGAAGACCGAGCACGGCGATCTTTCGCTCGGCTGCCATCGGCGCGTGAACGAACGGGTCGGATCGCGCTGCTTCACGGACGTCTACACTAGGATGAGCCCGGACAGGCCTTCGCCGACGATTACCACCAAGTGCCACAGCATATCGAACGGTCGCTTCGGCCACTACGACACCACGCAGTTGCGCGGCATCTCCCTGCGCGAGGCTGCGATCCTGCAGTCCTTCCCCGACGAGTACGTCTTCTACCCAACTAACAAGGTGGAGTCGGTCGCCCGCATGATTGGCAACGCCGTTCCGCCGAAGCTTGCCGAGTTCTTTGCCACGTACCTTGTCGGCTCGATCAACCGCGAAGCTCTGCTCGCCGACGCTTGAGATCCTCCACAAGGTCGTCGAGCCTTTCGCTGAGCTCGCATTCCCATACGACCTTCACTGACCAGCCGGCGTTAGTCAGCGCCGCCTGTGCGGCGGCGTCGCGCTCCGAATTACGGGTGAGCTTCTCCTCCCAGAAAGCGGCGTTCGCCTGCGGCCGCTTCCGGCCCTTGCCGCAGCTGTGGCTGTGCCAGAAGCACCCGTGCACGAAGACCGCGACGCGAAGCGACGGAAGCACGATGTCGGGCTTCCCCGGCATGTCCCTGCGATGGATCCTGTATCTCAGCCCAGCGGCGTGGATAGCCCGGCGCACGAGCATCTCTGGCCGGGTGTTCTTCGTGCGGACCCGCGACATCAGCGCCGAGCGCTTGTCGGCTGTCATCCGATCCGTCACAGTCCTGATTCAGCCCGTCCTGCGCCGGAATAGGTGCGCCACCCGAGGTCGAACGAATGGCCACCAGTGCCGAACCACAACTCTTCCTTCGCTTCCACGGCCGGATCCTCGATTCGCTTGGCATTCAGATGTACCAGAGTCCGGTGGCGGCGGTGGCGGAACTGATCGCCAATGCTTGGGACGCGGACGCCAAAGTTGTGACCGTCACTCTGCCGGACCGCCTAGACGGCGCCGTGGAGCTCATCGTCGAGGACAATGGGGTCGGCATGACGCTTGAGGAGTGCCAGAACTTTTATCTGAACGTCGGGCGCAATAGGCGCGCTGCCGGGGCGGCCGTATCGCCGTCTGGGCGTCCTGTGCTTGGCCGCAAGGGCATCGGGAAGTTCGCTGGCTTCGGCATCGCCGACGTCATGCACGTGGAGACGGTCAGCGGGGTCACCGGGGAGCGGACCGTCTTCGAGCTGGACATCAGGGAGCTCCGTTCGGATTCCTATGTCGACGTCACGCCGCGCCCGGTGACCATGATCGATCATGATGACGCCGATCCGACGAGGACTGCGCAGCAGGGAACGACGATCCGGCTGCGGCAACTCAAGCTGCGCACGGTGCGCGGCGCGGAGGCGTTCGCCAAGCACATGGCCCGCCGGTTCAATCTGGCGAGCCAAGCGGCCGACTTCGTCGTGACCGTAAACGGCTTTCCGCTCCCGGAGGATGTCGAGCCCTTCCCGGTCCAGTTTGATTTTCCCAGCGACTACGAGGACGGTGAGCGTCCCGACGGCATGACCGTCAGCGGCGGGTGGGGCACGGAGACCCTCCCGGACGGCAACACAGTTCGCTGGCGGATCCGGTTCTCGAACACCCCGATAGGCGCCGAGGAGTTTCGCGGAGTCTCGGTGTTCTGCGGTGTGAAGATCGCGCAGAACCCGTTCTTCTTCAACCTTTCCGGTGGCCTTGGGGGCCAGCATGGCCAGCAATACCTGACAGGGAAGGTCGAGGCCGACTACCTCGATCGTCTGTCGGAGGATGTGATCACCACCGAGCGCCAGCGGATAAACTGGGAGGAGCAGGACGCGGCAGCCCTACTCGCCTGGGGACAGGAGCGCCTGAAGCAGTTGTTGGTCATCTGGAAGGATCGGCGCGCACGCGACAAGGTCAGTCGCCTGGACGCGAGGGTGGAACCCTTCTCGGATCGTCTGAATAGGCTCCCCCCTTCAGAACGCGACACCATCCGCAAGGCGCTTGTGCGCATAGCCCAGGTGGAGGCCATCGACGACGCCCAGTTCGGAAACCTCGCTGGCGCGGTGCTCACGGCCTGGGAAGGCGGTCGGCTGCACGGCTTGATCGACGACATATCGCGCATGGATCAACTTGAGGAGGGCGCGCTGATCCACCTCCTGGCCGAAGCCCACGTGATAGGCGCCCTGCATATGGCCGAGATCGTTGATACGCGCGTCGGGATCATCCGAGGGCTGGAGAGGCGCATAGTCGACCGCGAGCTCGAGAACGCCGTGCGCGATTTCATCGCCGGCAACCCATGGCTGATCGGACCGAAGTGGGAGACCTTCAGGATTGAGACCAGCCTCAACACATTCGTGGCTGAGGCGCTAGAGCAGTCGCAGATTGACCGGGACCCGGACTGGACAGGGCGCATGGATTTGGTGCTACGGTCCGGTGACCAGTTGCTTGTCGTCGAGTTCATGAGGCCGGGCCTCACCGTCGATCGAGATCACCTCAACCGCTTCCGCCAATATATCCAGATTCTACGGGCACGTCTTGCTGGCAACACGCAGCTCGCGATCCGCCAAGTGACTGGGCTGCTGGTCGCGGACAACCTCAGCAAGCGTCCTGACATCATGCTTGAGATCGAGAGCTTGGGTCGGGACGACATGTTCTGCCAGGAGTGGAGGTCGCTCCTGGCCAGCGCTCGCGCTCAGTGGGAGGACTTCATGGACGCTGTTGCCGACGGTGCGCCTGACGATCCTCGCGTTCAGGCACTACGTAGCTCGGCGACTGCTTCAATCGTCGATGACGTCGAAGATGGGGCTGTTGAAGACGGCACCGCTGAGACATTCGGCACGCCCATTACCGAGGTGGGGCAAAGTCCTCAATAAGTCTGCTGCTGAAGCGGCGACGGAGGCGGTAATGCATACGTCAGATCTGACTGGGTGGCTGCCTTTAGGATCGCCGCTACCCGCGCTGACGACCGAGATGGGGGCGCGTTGCCGCCGATCGCGATCAGTACTCGATTGTCCGCTATCCCCGCCTCATCGCCCAAAAACCGGTAAGACAGGAAACCACCATTCCCTGCCGTTTGGTTTGTGAGGCTACGATCTAACCACCAATTCTGAGTGCTGCCGATGGACGACCTTCTGCGCGCGTTCGATCCAGGCTCGCGCCCATGCCTCTGCGTCGACCAATTGGAGGACACGAATGAATGCGATCCCGCGAACCGGTCGGGGATCGTCGAGCTCGGCTGCAAGCGCCGCGCGATCGAGCAGGCTGGCGGCGCTTAGCGCACCGTCGAGCAATGCTTCGCGGATCGCGCTTCGATCGCGCTCGTAGATTTGCGCCATGAAGCTTTCGGGCGTGCCCTTCGATCGCCGCCAGACGATCTCGGCCGGCAGCGCGTCGGCGAACGCCCGGCGAGCGACGGCGCGGTTGCAGCCGTTCTCGAACCATAGCCAGCTCGGCACCCGCAGGCAGGTCTCCACCACCGGCTGCGCCAGGAGTGGCGCCGCGGCCGGCGGAGCGGCCTCCGGGTCGAGCGCTTCGACATAGCTCTGCCCGGCGACGATCAGCGCGATATGGGCGGCGCGGCCCGGTAGTGCGCCCTTAGGCGGTGCGAGCCAGGGATGCGCCACCGCCGCGCCCGCCTCGCGCTGCGCGTTATGCGAAAGGAAGCGCCGATCTATCGGCCATCGATAGGCCGGACCGCGACGCCAGGCGCGATCGGCAGCGCGCCGCGCAACCTTGAGGACGCTCGTTTCCGCGAGGCGGGCCATGTCGCCAGCGCAGCGCCAGAACCGCGCGTCCGGCTCGCTGGTCAGCAGGCAGTCGGCGACGGGCGCCACCGATTGAAGCGCGTTGAACACATTGTCGCCGCCGCCGCCGTCTATGAGGAGGTTCGCATCTATTCGGGCTGCGGCGGTGCGGCACGCGCGCTCGCTCTCCTGGACGAACGAGCGCGCCGAGGGCCTGGGAAGATGCGCCGCGGCCGAGCGCAGCGGATCGACTGCCGACGCATCCCGATAGGCTTCGATCAGATCCAAGCCTAGATGCGCGGCGACCTGGCCGGCATAGGACCGTTCGTCGCCGGTGGCCGCCTCCGTGACCAGCGTCAGGCACGAGAACGGGACGCCGGCATGGCGGAGCGCGGCGGCGACGATCGAGGAGTCAAGCCCGCCGGAGAGCTTGAGCAGCACCCGGCCCACGTCTGCGCTGCGCGCAGCGACGCTCGCATGGACCGCATCGCGCACGCGTCGCACCGCCTCGGCCCGGTCGGCGATCGGACGCGCGGCGAAGGTCCAGGGCAACCACAGCGTATCCAGCTTGGCGCCATCGGGACCGATCGTCAGGCGGTCGCCGCCGCGCAGCTCGCGCACGCCCTCCAGGCACGTCTCTGAAAGCCGCAGGTCGCCGGCAAGGAGCTGACGCGCGAGCGCCGGCCAGGCAATGGCGGGGTCGATCAGTCCCGACGCCAGGAGCAACGCCATATCAGAGGCCATGATCGTGATGCCGCCGGCTTGGGCATGATAGCATGGCAGGTCGCCGAGCGGGGCGCGGACGACCGCGGCTTGGCGCGCGTCGTCAGGCGCCAGGATCGCGACATAGCCGCCCCAGAAATCATCAACGAGATGTTGGCCGCCTGATGCGGCGATGCGGGCGGAAGCACCTTGCCGTAAGGTGTCGAGCGCCCCGCGATGCCCCATCGTAAAGACCCGGCCGAGGATGATGCCCTGCGCCGGATCGAGCAACGGCGCCGGCACTGCATCGGCAAGGATCGACAGCCCAGAGGACTCGCGCACGCGCACCAGCTCGGGAAACCGCGCCGCGACCGACGCGGCGGCGCGGCGCATCCGGGCGATGGCCGGCGCCTCGTGGGCAACCAGCGCGAGATAGCGGCACGCCATCAGATCACCCGGACGGGCGTGAATTCGCGCACCACGTCCGGTCGCTCGTTGAGGAGATCGGTTCCGAGCTGCACCCAGGCGTGGGCGGCGAAGGGGTGCAGCCTCACCCCGATCACCATCTCCGGCCGCGCGCCCCGCCCGACCAGCCCGCTTGCCAGCGCCAGCGATCGCGGGACGCATTGATCGAGCGGAGTCATGACCAGCGCCGCGTGGTGGAAGGCGGCGCCGGTGTCGTCGACAAGCTGCGGATCGGCCGGCGCGGACGGTGCTTGCTTGCGGCGCTCCAATCGCCTCACGACGCGCCGGAGCCCGAGCAGCTTCAACGCCGACCGCGCGCTGACCAGTCCGGCCATCGCCTGCGCGATGCGCCATCGCGGCGGGGATAGCTCGCGATCGAGCAGCGAGGATTGCGCAGCCTGCGGCGGCACACAGGGCGCGATGGCGTTCGCGCCGGGACGCTCGAACAGCAGCCCCTTGCCGGCGAGCCTGGCGGCCGCCTCCGCGACACCGTTCGAGCATGAGGCCGATGCCTCCAGCGCGGCAATCGTCTGCTGCGCGGCCTCGCCGAGGCAGAAGAAGCGATCGTTCTCCAGATCGAGAAAGACCGTTCGGCCGGCGACATGGCAATAGGACAGACCGGAGCGAAGGGCGAAGCCCATGACTGCGAGCGGAGAATTCGGCGTGCGGTCAGCACGACCGCACGCCGAAACCTTCAGTCGTCGGACAGGCCGCCGACGATCTGGCCGAGCGTTTCGTCCGGACGGGCGCCGAACGGCCCCTTGGTCTCGGTGCTCGCCTCGCCGAGGTCGATGATGTCTTCGCTCAGTTCGCGGTCCATGATCAGTCCTCCTTTGCTGCCCGATTGCAGCGGCAAGAGGATAATCGCGGCACTCGGTTATCCGAACTTTATACGAATCCTATATGCCGATTATATCGCGCCGGCGCCTTGCTCTTCGCGATACAGCCGGCGGAGGATCTCGGCGGCGAGTCTCTGCCGTCGCCGATGATAGGCAACGACAAGCCGACGAAGCGCTGCGGTGTCCCGGCCGTCCAGCGCGGCGCCGATCGCCGACAGCTCATCGGGAATGCCAGCAATCACCATCGGCTCGACGGTGCGCGCCGCGTGAAGCCGATCGTTGGCCGCTGCCATCGCGCGGTGGTGTTCGGCGTTCGCCGAAAGCCGGGCGACGCGCAGGAACAGCCGCGCGGCATGGTCGGCCGGATCATCCAACGGTGCGGCAAGGCTAGCGGAGCCGTCGGCCGCATCCATGCGGCGCACCGCGAGCAGCAGAATGTCGCAGGACCAGGCGTAGAGATCGCGCAGGCCGGGTTCGTCGACATGCGGGAGCCAGAAGCCCCCGCCATGCCGCGTCTCGACCAAAGCCTCGCCTTCGAGGATGTGCAGCGCCTCGCGCACCGGCGTGACGCTGCTCCCCAGCTCGGCCGCCAGCACCGCGGGATCGAGCCGCGCGCCGGGGCGGATTCCCCGGCGCATGATGGTCAGCTTGAGGGCTTCGTACACACGTTCGGTGGTCGTTCCCGAGTTCATTGCGACTGGCTCGCGACATAGGCGGCAACGCCTTCCGCCTGGTCGGGACGGAGCGCGTCTATCGCGCCGATCGGACCCTCCGGTGGCGCGCCGAGCAGGATCGAAGGGCATCGCCCTTCATAGTTGCCGAGATTGGGCCGGTGCTGGCGATAGCCGACGAGGCCGGCCAGCTCGGGCGGGAAGCGCCGCGCGACCTCGGGCGGATAGGCCAGCCACTGGTTCTCATAGGGCTTGAGCCAGCCCAGACAGTAGCTGACGATCATGCCGCGCCGCACGGCGTTGGTGCGGTTGCCGCCCGCGCCGTGCAAGGTCGAGCCCAGAAACAGGAGCGCGTCGCCCGGACGCATCTCGGCGACGATCGGTGCCTGGCCGGGCTCGCCTTGATGGCAGTTTTCGCCATGGCTCCCGGGCCAGACCAGAGTCGCGCCGTTGTCCGCGCTATAGTCGGTGAACGGCCACATGACGTTCACCAGATATTCGATGCGGCCGGTCTCGCCGCACCACATATCCTGATCACGATGCGGGAATTGCGGAAGCGCGCCGGGGTGGAGCGCGATCGCCTGGGTGAGATTGAGCTGAATTGTGTCGCAATAGGACGACAGGACCCGCTCGGCGGCGCCGAGAATCTGGGCGTGCTGCACGAACCGCGCGGCACGGTCGGTCCGCGCCAGCAGGCGGCCGAACCGCTTGGTCCGCGCGCCGTAGAAACCGCCTTCGCAAAATGGCGTCTCGTCGAACGCGCTCGCCAGCTCGGCGTCGATCGCCTCCACCTCGGCCTCCGGCACTGTGGCGCGCACGATGACGTAGCCGTCGCTCAGGAGCGCGTCGGCCAGGCCGTCCGCCGTCGCGAGCGGACGCGGTTGTAGCATCTCACGCGGCATGGCGGTGCTCCCCCGGCAGGTAGCGAGGGCGATAGACGCCAGCCTCCGCCAAGAGCGTAGGCGTCGCGGCGTCGATCTCGATCGCCAGCGCGCCGAGCATCGACCGGCCGTCGGCGACCGGCAGGCCGAGCGGGCGGCATCGCCAGCCGAATGCGAGGATCTGCTGGAGCCACGCCATTTCGGCGACGCCGGTATAGGTCTCGATCCCTTCGCGCACGCCGTGGTCGGCGATCGCGCTGACGAGCCGGTTGCGGACCTCGAGCCGCGCCGAGCCGCGCACGGAGCGGTCGAGGCAGAAGCGAGTAATCTCGAACACCGTCGGCCCCTTGGGCATCGGCGCCTCGCACAGGTGCGGGAACAGCGTGTCGAGGATATGAGGCGCGGTCGCGGGCAGCAGCCGCGCCGAGGCAAGATGCGCGCCGGCCAAATCGGTCAGCAGCAGATAGACAGCGCCGGGACCGTCGAACTGATCGACCTCGAACCGGCCTGAGACCACCGGCACGTTCCATTTGAGCAGATCGACGAACACGCGCTTGCGCGCAGCATACATCGCGCGCAGTCGGCTGTCGTTCGGCCAGTCGGCCGAATAGCGAAGAATGTGAAGCATGACCCGGTCCTCCTTTGACTGGAGGCCCAAAGTCGATCGGCGCGCCGGGGCTCGCCATTCCCAGAAATGGGCATATCAGCGCTTCACGACATCGGCCAAGCTGAGCGTTCCGTCCATGAGGGCGAGCATGAGTAGCGATGTCCGTTTCTGCACCCCGTAGCGTTCACGAGCCTGCTTGACATGCCGCACCACGGTTTCTTCGCTGATGCCCAGGATGCGGCTCACTTCCCAATCGGATTTGCCGCGGGCCACCCACAGCAGGCAGTCGCGCTGGCGGTCGGTGAGCAACGGCAGCTCGATTGGCGGAGCGCGCATGCGCCAGATGCGTCGCGCGCCCTCGAACGCGAAGGTGCCGATGAGTTGGGCTGCGGGGAGCGTAGCTTCGGGAAGCGGCTCGCCAGCCCGCATCGCGAACGAAACCGAACCGTTGGACTCGCCGGGAACATTCGCCGGCACCGTGAAGCCCTCGCCGATCCCATGCCCCGCCGCCAGCTCGATGATCTTCCGGTCGGTGGGAGTCATCGCGATCAGCAGCGGAAGCTTCGACCAGGGGAACCCGGCCCCGGTGACGTGGCTGGCGCGGTGAACCGGATCGGAGATGCCGAGCGCGTTCCGGTCGAAATATTCGGCCCACTCCTCGGGATAGTTGTGGAGCCGGATCGCCCGTGTTTCCCCGTTCAGAATATCCACGTGGTGGGTCAGTGCGAAATAGTGGAAGCCCAGCTCGGACGTGACGAAAGAGAGAAGCGTGTTCAAGTCTTGGAGCGATTGGGTGCTCTCAGCACCAAGAATGAACTCCTGGACAATCGGAAACAATACCATCGGCCGCACTCACGACCGAGGGCAGCGTCTCAAGCCGGCCTGTGCCCGTCGATCGTCCTTTCGATTGACGTTGGACTGACCGGCGAGCTCTCACCCCGACGCTCAGCAGTATACCTTGTCGAGAAATATGGCGCTGGTTCCATGCCTTCTAGGCAAGGATTGAGAACTTCGTCGCGAGAACGATGCGTTTCAACGCGCAACCTGCCTTTAAGGTGGCCGCGGGGGTCCGATAGCGCCTGATGGGCTATTCGGGACCGCGAGAGGACTGGCGAAACGAGCGCGGCTATCGGCGGCTGCTCGACATCGATCGCGCGGGCATCATGTGGGAGTGGCTGCGGCGCGACCCACGCTATGTCTCTTGGTATGCTCGCACGAGCGCGACGGACGCACCGTCGAGCGAGCTGCATCCCGACAATGATCCGATCCAATGGGGGCTTCACTTTCGCCGAGCGTCCGGATGTCGCGGCACCGGAGGCCCGGCTGATTTGGCGTGCCGAACTCGATCCTGGCGTCCTCCATGTCGAAGCGGTGCCGACCGCCCGTGACGACCCCGAACGGGTCGAGCCGATGCTGCTGCGGCACTGGCTCACCGCCGTGCCGGACTCCGACGGCAACGAGCATGCCGTCCTTTCCGACGGGCTGCACCACATCCGCCTCGAGATCGACGCGGGCACGCTCAATTCCAATCGGCCGGTCCTGCTGCGTTATCGCCTGGCCGGCATCGTCGGCCTCGATCCGGCCATCCTGACGCTGCGCCGCTTCCTGCACCTCTATTGCCACCGCCGCTTCTCCGCCTCTCTGTTCCCGCGTGACGGACGGGTCGAGCGATGGGTCTTGCTGCTGCGCGTCCATGACGCGCTCGCCGATGGCGCGAGTCACCGCGAGATCGGTGCCGCCCTGTTCGGCGAGGAGCGGATTGCCGCCGGTTGGTCCGGCGCCTCGGATTCGCTGCGGTCACGCGTCCGGCGCTTGGTCGCGGACGCGCGGCGCATGGCCGGCGGCGAATATCGGAGCCTTATGTCTGCTACCCGGCCACATCCGCCGCGGCATCGAGGTCGTCATGGTTGGTCCCGGTAGAAAGACCGTTCAGGGCGCGGCGTCGCCTGCGCGCTCGGCAATTGGGCGCGCATAGCGCACAAGCGAGATGAGAACTCTGCCGGGCTCTTCCGACATCACTTCATGCGCGGAGTGCTCGAACCAGACGAAATGCTTTTCCGGAGCCCTCACCCGTTGGAACCATTCATAGGCGACATCCGAGTTGACGGTCCGGTCGTGGCGGCCTTCGAGCAGGATGAGCGGACAACGCAGCCGCCGGATGCGCGAGAGATCGAGGGTTACGACATTGCTGAAAAGGAAATTCTGGGAATAGCCGTTGCCCTCGAAGACGCGCGCCGCTTCCGCATCGGTGTAATCGGGCGAAAGGCGCGCGGCGATGCCGTCGCTCTGGCCCGTGCGATAGGCCATCACGCCGCCGAAATAGTCGGACCATCTGCGCTCGATCATGATGTCATCGAGCGGGATCGGCGCGCCAGAAACGGCGTAAGGGGCAATCGACATGAGCTCTTCGATGGCCTGGGCGTTGCCGGTTCGGCGCGCCTCGGCGAGCGCGAACGCCCAGCCCCTCCGCTCGCTCTCGGGCGTGTTCGTGGCTTGGCCCGTGCCGATATAGGCGTGCAGCCATTCAGGTCTCCGCACCGCGAACTCAAGCCCGATGTAGCTGCCCCAGGAGTGCCCGAGCACGAACACCTTCTTCTTGTCGAGCTCGCGGCGGAGCCAGCCGACCAGCTCTTCGGTGTCGTCGATAAAGTGCTCGGGATCCATGGTCGGGGCGACCGCCTGCGGATCGTTGATGAGATGGGTCTTGCCGGAGCCGCGCTGATCCCAGTGGACGACGACGAAATATTCCTCGAGCGCGCGGGTGTTCCACCAGGCCAGTGCCGCCTCGGGGAAGCCCGGGCCTCCATGGAGGATGAGCAACACCGGATTTCGCCGGTCCGTTCCGCGTATGGTCACGAACTGGTCGATGCCGCCGATGCGGATGGTTTCGGCGCGCTCGATCCCGTTCGGCGTCACGATGCGGCGCAGCTCGCGAATGATCCCTGTCGCATCCGCGCGCGACATGGCGGCGCCGGGGCCCGCCCCTTGCGCTGAAGCGATTTCAACCGTCGGCGCGGCGGCGACGGCAATAAACGCTAATGCCGCTGCGCAAAGAACATGCTTGCTCATCCTCACCTCACAAAACGACTCTCACAAGATTCAACGAAGAATGGAAAATTGTCGGCGCTGCTGGTGCGTCCGTACAAACCTGAGACTGCCACCTGACATGTCGCGACGCCCGGCGCAGGAGGATGCTCACCCGCGTGCCCCTCGCTCTGTTTCAAGGCGGTGGTCTTCATTGTGATCGCCGCCGGACCTGTCGGGTGATCCATTGGATTCTGAAGAAACAGAGAACCAACTTAGCCACTCGCTGACGAGCGCAAGCCGCGCCTTATCAACGGCGTATACGCGAGTCCGCCCGCGTCGCTCGTGTCGTACGAGACCGGCGTCTTCGAGAACGCGCAAGTGACGGGTCGTCGTCGGCCATTTATGGGCGAAACGACCGGCGATTTCGCCTGCCGTCGCCTCGCCTCGAAAATGGATCGTCAGAAGAATCTGTCGTCGCGCCGGATGCGCCAGCCCCGTGATAACGGCATCCAGCGCCGCCAATTTCTCGCCGGCGTCATCGGTCAAAGCAGCTCCACTTCGCAGATCGTCAGTTCTTCGAGGACCGGGCCCATCGGCTCCCATACCGCCATGACCTCCGGCGTCTGATGAGCGATGTCGCTCCCCTTGCTGTCCTTCCACACGAAATATTCGATGAACTGCTCGCGCTGCTTGCGGATGTCATAGGCCTTCCACACCCGGAACGGCTCGCTCGTGACGAGGCCGACCTTTCGCAACGCTGGCTCGTGTTGCCGGACGAGCGCCAACAGTTCGGCCTCCTTTCCCGGCTTCGGAACATAGGTGACGATGTTCGCGACAGGAGCGTTCGCGTCCGCGCGGGGCCTCTCGCGATGATGATTTTCGCCCATGGTGCAGCTCTCTTTCTCCGGTTGAACTTCTCAGATACATTTAGCGTATCTGCTCAACAATATCCAAGGTAATATCTAGCTAATTAGCTAAATGTTGTCGCGCGGTGAGGTATCGTCACGATACGGGGTCCCGCCGCGAATTCAGCGCGAATGCCGGCGCAAGTGAACGCGCCGATTTGGAGAAATCGATCGCCGTCAGTCCATTTCGACCTTCGCTCCTGTCAGGCGTTGCAGCGGCGATGATCGCGCGACATAGGCAAGTCGATTTGCGGCAGGGAGCGGTCGGATGCGTCACGGGGTTTCATCGGGTTTTCGGATGGCGTGCGTGATGGCGATCGCATGGTCTGCCACGGCCGGCGCGGAAAATCCGATCATCCAGACTCGCTTCACCGCGGACCCGTCGCCGCTGGTGCACGATGGCATCGTCTATCTTTATGCCGGTCACGACGAGGATGATGCCGAAGGCTTCAAGATGCTCGATTGGCGGCTCTACAGTTCGACCGACATGGTCAACTGGACCGATCGCGGGGTCGTCGCTTCGCTGAAGACTTTCCCCTGGGCCGTTCAGGACAACGACGCCTGGGCGCCCCAGGTGGTCGAACGCGGGGGCAAGTTCTACCTTTATGCGCCGGTCAGTGTTGCCGGCTCGCCCAAGAACGTCATCGCGGTCGCCGTGGCCGACAAGCCGGAGGGGCCGTTCAGGGACGCCCTGGGCAAGCCGTTGCTGGGGCCTCAGGACGGTTTCTTCGATCCCACCGTGTGGGTCGACGACGATGGACAGGCCTATCTGTACTGGGGCAATCCGCATCTTTGGTACGTGAAGCTCAATCCGGATATGGTTTCCTATTCCGGACCGATCGTGAAGGTCGATTCCAGGCCGGCCGATTACCAGGAAGGTCCCTGGTTCTATAAGCGGAACAAGCATTACTACATGGCCTACGCCTCGACGTGCTGCCCGGAAGGCATTGGCTATGCGATGAGCGACAAGCCCACGGGTCCCTGGGTGCACAAGGGCAAGATCATGGATCCCAATCAGGGATCGACGGGCAACCACCCCGGCATCGTCGACTATAAGGGCGCGACCTACCTTTTCGGCTTCAACTATCGGCTCAATTTCGCGATCACGCCGATCCATCACGAGCGGCGGTCGATCACCGTCACTCGGATCAGCTACAATCCCGACGGCACCATCCCCAATCAGCCGTGGTGGGACGACAAGGGCATCGAACAGCTGAAGCCCATTGACCCGTTCCAGCGGGTCGAGGCCGAGACGATCGCCTGGACGTCGCGGATCAAGCGGGACCGCGATCGCCCGTACGATTGGGCGCCCGGGGTAACGACGGCCGGCGACGCGCAAACCGGCGTCTATGTGACCCGCACCGGCGACCGCAGCTATATCAAGGTCGCCGGCGTCGATTTCGGCAAGGCCGGTGCGAGCAGCTTCGTCGCAAGCGTCGCCAACGCGCTGCCGAAATCGCGGATCGAGCTTCGCCTCGACCGTGTCGACGGTCCGGTCATCGGCACGTTGCAGCTGGACGGCGCCGCGACGGGCAAGCAGTGGCGGGAGGTAAGCACGCCCGTATCCGGCGCGACCGGCACCCGCGACCTCTACCTCCTGTTCAAGGGCGGCTGGGAGCCATCGCTGGTCGATGTCGACTATTGGCGCTTCACGCGCGCGCCCGCGTTGTCGGACCAGGGTGGGCCTTCATAACCACCAAAGGATGGCAGCGGCGAGATGGACGCTGCCAAGACGGCGGCGAGGCGGTCGTATCGGGTGGCGAGCCGGCGGCAGTCCTTCAATGCGTTCGATCGCGTTCCGGCCTTTGTAGAGCACGCGGCTGAAGCAGCTTTTCCAGCGCCGCACGATACCGCTGATTACCCGGCCATCGTCAACGTGCGGCACCCCGCGCGGCTTGTTCGGAAGCAGCGGCGCTGGCCGCCCCCATGCTCAAAACTCACACACCATACATACCTCCCGATCAACCAGAAGGCTGAATCACATCTCGGCGCCCAGTGAATCCTGTTTAAGGGTCCCAACCCTGACTCATGAATGGACCGGCAACAAACGCCCCGGTCGTTGTCGTTCTTCAGCCCGTCTCCCTTGCCTGATAGCCGCCGTTCGGACAGGATATGCCCTTTATGGGAGGCGGCGATGCTCAACCCAACGCTGAAGTTATCAGGGGCAACGTTCGCAGTCGTCGTTGCGGTCCTTAGCTTCTTCAGCCCGTTCTTTATTCCTCGAACCGTTCTGCCGTTCGGGTTCAGCATTTTCTTCTGCTGGGCCGCTCTCTGCGTCGCATGCGCTCTTGCAGACCGTTTACTCCTTTGGGCTTGCCTGTCTTGCGGCGCATTGTTTCTGGTATCGATCGACTGGTGGATGAACGGACCACCCGCAACTGACGAGTTTGGATTCGGCGCGATTGACGCAATTGCACTCTTTGCCGGAACTGCGTTGGTAGTAGCTGGGACCGGCGTCTTGTCGATTATCTGCACCGCTATGCGGCCGAGCAGGAACGGTCGCTAACCGCAAACTTCTGCTCGAAAGCTGTCGGGCTGCTTTCCACCCGTCAGCGGACGAAGAGACAGTCGCCTTCAAGCCGGAGGAGGGCCGCGTCGCCATTGTAGCGAATGTGACGGAGCGCCATACGGCGACATCTCTCATCGGTCGCGATCTGACGCTCCACCCAGCGCCGCCAGGGCGGGTCCGTCAACGCCAACCTCTCGGCATCGAGGATGCTGACGCCGTGCGCGGCGCGTAGCTCCTTGATGTGGAGTATCCATCGATCCCGTTCGGCCATGCAGGACACCTACCGAATGGAGCGTCCAAATTCCATAAGCGGCGACCGAAAGCCGCCAGTCGGCAAACCATCCAATAGCAGCGTTGCACATGTTTGCGTCTATCGACGCGACGAGTGATTGAGATCGGATAGATTTATCTGCCGTTGGACAGGCTCGGGTTTCAGCTGCACCATGTAGCGATGAGGAACCTGACGGTGCTCGCTAGCCTCACGCTTCCGCTGACCGCGTGCTTGAACAATCCGACTATCGACGAAGAGATCGCCGGCCGATGCGGCATCTCTGTGAATGAATATCAGCGGATCGAAGCAAATCTGGACGCCGGCGATGATGGCATATCCGTCCATGCTGGTCGTTGCCGCCTTAGCCGAACCGCCAAGGGCATCACCGAAGGCACGGTCGTTGATGGCTCCTGAGGACCTTCCTCCGAACAGCCTAGGGTTGTGGGGTGATCCCATGCAGCCGAAAGTGGTGGTGCGAGTTCATCAAGCTGCCCAGCGCGGCGCTGCCGTTCCGATTACGTGTAATCGGGTGAACGCTTGCGCTTGCCGTACCTAACTGCGAGCGTTGGGCGATGATCGAGCTTGAAACCATAGCGCAGATGACCCCTCTTCCGGCAACGCCGGAGGGTTGGTTCGATTATGGCTACACTGCGTTGGCTGATGGACGACTGGCGCTCATCCGCACACGCAAGAATGTTCATGCCGAACATATGCGCTGGTGGGAGGTCGTGAACGGCGGCGGCCAATCGCGAGAATATCCGAAGGTCTGGGATGGCGACATGCGCCTGTCGATCTTCGACGGGATTGCCGAAACCGATGTAGCGGTCGTGCCATCGGGGGCGCATCCCATCGTTGACCGGATGGCGGACGGCAGGTGGCTCGTGGCCGGATCGCGCGCTGGAGAGGGCGAGAAGAACGGGCGTATCCATGCCGCTGACGGGTGGATGAAGCACGAGATGATCCTCGGCGACGGAATCGAAAATCTACTATGCTCGGCGGATGGCACGATCTGGGTGGGCTATTTCGACGAGGGCGTGTTCGGCGGCCCTAATAAGGACGGAAGTTGGCCGGTGTCATCGGGGGGCATTGTCCAGTTTGATGCCTCTGGCAGGGTTCTCTGGTCGTTCAACGAACGAGTTCGCGAGAACCACTCGATTGCTGACTCGTACGCGATGACGCTCTCCGGCCCCGACCTATGGGCATGCTTCTATACGGACTTCCAATCGCCCGGATCCGCGGCGGTAAGCCGGTGTTTTGGTCGAACAGCGTTGCCGGAGCGAAGGCCATCGCCGTGAAGGACGACATCGTGATGCTAGGCGGCGGCTACAGCGACGACGCCAACCGCATCACGCTCGTGAAGCTCGACGGCAAGTCCAGTCGCGAGCTTGGCAGTTTGCGGTATGCCAAGGGGACACGCGGCGAAGCCGGTGCGCTTCAAGGGCGAGGGAGCACCATCCACCTCGTCAGCGATGGCGTATGGTCCAAGGTGTCGGTCGACAAGGCTACAGCGACTATCAGGCAGGACTGCCGCTCTTGAGGGCTCGATAGACGCTGGCGAGCCCGATCTTCGAAATCGGGATGAACGAACGACCGGAAACGACAACACGGCGCTTCAAAGCGGACCGTCCGCTTCCCATCCATTCTCAGCCGTTCCGGCGCTCGCATCCGGGCGAAAGCGGACCGGCAGGAAGCGCCCCACTAGCGGACATTCGACGAAACCGTTAGGAAAGCCGCTTGGCGGCACATCTGATGGCGTATGTAGATCCTTCGAAGCGACCCCTGGCCGTCTTCTTCTCATACGTCCTCGTGTTTACTTTTTTAGCCCGCTTGGTCGAGTTAGCGACCGGGCTGTCGCTAAGAGCCTCCGGGTGGGGCTTCTTCCGCCTGGTGCTTCTGCTTGGCTTATTAGCAGGCGCCACAACTTGGCTCACGCTTCGCTGGTCACCTGACGAGACATGAGGCTTGCGAAGCGCCAGCGGCTGTCAAGTGAATTAGCGGGACCTATGTCCACGAACCAACCATTCTCGGCGTTCCGACGCTCGCATCCGGGCACCGAAAGCGGGCCGGCGGGAACCGCCCTAAGAGCAGACGTTCGCCGCTTCATTTAGTTTGCTCGATGGCCGACCTTCCTGAATTCTCGTTGCCGCAAATCTCCAAATCGGAATTCGGAGTGCCGCAGGGTCGAGTTCGCACGTCTTTTGCGCAGCCTCGTTCGCTGATCTTGGCGGTCACCGTCTGGAGTTTAGACCGATTGATCGGACCCACCTCCATTCGGCCGATACCCTTCGACCAAACCGGCCTATGGGCAAGGCCCACGTCAGCGTCGAGAAGCTCGCTCATAACTTCGCCTAAGCATTCAGCAGAGCCTGTGACCTCGAGATTGAACAAATGCTTGGGAGTTGACGGCGGATCGCTCTGACAGGCGGCCAAAATGCCGAAGATGCACAGAGGAGCAGCCTTCATCCGAATGTGATGCCTTTTTTTAGGAACGCCGACCAGTCAGCTTTTGCTGATGGTCGGCTCGGAACCGGTCAGACCGCTTCCCACCCCCTTCCTGCCGGTTTCCTCCATGAGTTCATTGCTTTGTGGATGTTTTCCCGTGTTCGGCTACAGCCGAATTAAGGCAGAACAGCCCGCATCAGCCGACAAGCCTCAGAGCCAGAGTACACGCCAACCCGACGGCCAACGCTGCGGCGGTCATCATCGCCCACCTAGCGCCCTTCGCGTTCAGACCGCTTGCTTCGTTCACGACATCGATGGCTACGCTCGTGCGCCGGAACATCGCGTGGATCTGAGCCTGTAGCACCGAAAGATCCTCATCATTGAGCATGACCAAACCCCGACCTGGGATGTCTTCCGGAAGCGGCTCCTCCGAAGGCAAGGGCAAGGCGGACGCGGCATGCCAAAAGTACGCGCTAATCGTCGCGAATATGATGGAGATAAAGTTTGCAATCGTTGCGCCAAGATCAAACCAGTAAGGCAGTTCCAATTCTAATCCCCTTTGTTAATCCCCATCGGACTCGTCACCGCGGCATGGTGCGTGGTCAGGAGCCGGCAGCGAGTCCATGTCCTAGTTGTCCTTGAACAGCGCGATTACCGAAACGATCAGCGCGAGAATGGCGATGATGTTGGCGACCATTGGACTCACCGGTTGCGCGCGTCTCGTGATTTCGAGGTCGATGATCTTCCGCGTTTGGGCGTCGATGCTGCCCATGGGCGGCCCTGCCAGCAGCTCGGGCGTCGGGATCTTTCGCGCGATGGCTGGTGTCCAGGGACCGGACGCCCACCCCTCGAACTTCGCGAAATCGTCGCTCGAACCGATCTTGTTGCTGAAGCGGGCGTAATTCCAACGCCGCCAAGTTTCCATCATCTTCGAGTCCCCTTTCGACAATCCTCTATGACGAAGATATCTGCGTTCTCGGCGCCAAGTATCCCACTGCCGATCATGCTCGTTCCGCATTTATAAGAGCATCCGCTTAGAAAAGATTTGAAGATCGGCGTCTCCGGCCTTCGGCCGGACCGCGCTCTACTCCGCTAGGCTCCCGCGTCCCTTCGGCCCGCGCTCGCCAAGCTCCACCGAGCCGCGCGTGCCGCGCGTCTCGGCGCTTCGCATGACGATCGAGCTGACGCGCTTTCGGGGCCTGCGGCCCCGCATCGGGCATCGCGCGTGCCGCGCGATGGCGCGCTTTGTTGCGGGCCGCGGCCAGAGGGGTGGTCGGCGCTCCCTGCTAGGCGCGCCCGCGCCGCCGGCAAGCCGGGCTGCGCCCAGCTCCTCCACTTCGTTGCGGCCCTGCGGGTGCCGGCGCCGCTCGCGGCGCGCCTCTCCAGTCGCGTTTCGCCGCCCACCCCTCCGGCCGAGGCCCTGGGGGTTTTTTGGGGCGGGATGGAGGTTAGCGATGGTTTCCTTAGCCACACGTCATGCCAAGACCGGCCGTGGTGGGGGTGCCAAGGCACTCCCTGCTGCGGCCAAGCAGACGGACCGCACGTTTGTCCATGACGAGGTAACGAACCGCATCATCGCCGAGCTGGAAGCGGGCAGCTTTCCTTGGGTCCAGCCTTGGGGGCGCCCCGGCGGCGCCGCGATCGGCCTGCCGCGCAACGCGCTCACCCGCAGGAGCTATTCCGGCGTCAATGTCCTGACGCTGTGGAGCGAGGTGTTCGCCAAGGGCTACGTTAGCCAAAGCTGGTTGACCTTCCGCCAAGCCATCGAGGCGGGCGGCTGCGTCCGCAAGGGCGAGCATGGCGTCGCCATCGTCTATGCCGACCGCTTCATTCCGGCCAAGGAACAGGAACGCGCGGCTGCCGCTGGCGAGGACCCCAAGGCGGTGCCGTTCCTCAAGCGGTCGACCGTGTTCAACGTCGAGCAGTGCGAAGGGCTGCGCCCCGGCCTTGCGCCCGAGCCGGTGCCGCTGCCCGAGCGCGAAATCGTCCCCGTCGCCGAGGAAGTGATTGCGGCGAGCGGCGTGCGCTTCGTGGTGCAGGGCAACCGCGCCTATTACGCGCCGGGCGCCGACATGGTGGTGGTGCCGCCGCAGCCCGCCTTCTTCGAGCAGATCAACTATTACCGCACCTGCCTGCACGAGCTGACCCACGCCACTGGCCACGCCAAGCGGCTCGGCCGCGACCTGTCCCACGCCTTCGGCACCAAAGGCTATGCGCGCGAGGAACTGGTGGCCGAGATGGGCTCGGCCTTCCTCTGCGCCGCGCTCGGCATCGCGCCGACCGTTCGCCATTCCGACTATCTGGCGAGCTGGCTGGACGTGCTGCGCGAGGACAATCGCGCGATCTTCCGTGCGGCGAGCCACGCCAGCCGCGCCGCCGAATGGCTGCTTGCCCGCCACCGCGAGGCCAACGCCGACGCGCTTGTCAGGAGGCTGGCGGCATGATGCTCCTGACCCCCGAGCTGCGCACAATGCTGCGCGCCAACGCCGAGCGGACCGCCGCCCATAGCGCGTTCAACCCTCTGCCGGTCGTCAAATTCTTCAACCCCATCGGCGCTGCCACATGGCTCGCGACCGAGCTTTACCCCAACGACGACACCTTGTTCGGGCTGGCCGATCTTGGGTTCGGCACCCCTGAACTCGGCACGTTCAGCCTGTCGGAACTGGTGAGCGTGCGGCTCCCTTGGGGCATCCGCCTCGAACGCGACATTTCGTTCCTCGGGCTCGCACCCTTGTCCATCTGGGCCACAACGGCGCGCGCCTGCGGGTCGATCATCGCAGCCGAGGCGCTGTTGCTGGACCTGCATCTCGGCCGCCCGGCCGACACCGAGCTTCCGCCGCACTGACGCGGCGGCAGACGCGCGGCGCGTCTTCGCCGCACCCAAACCGGCCCCGCTTCACCTTCGACCGATCGGCGGGACCGGCCCTCACATGGAGACTGTCATGAAACTCGAATTTGTTGCGCTCGACAAGCTGTCGATCAGCAAGACCAACATGCACTATGGCAGGAAGGTCCCCGACTTCGGCCATATCCTGCCGTCGATCCGCAAGCGCGGCATCCTGCAGCCGCTGGTGGTGCGGCAGGAAGGCGAGCCCGAGCATCACGGTGTCGTCGGTGGGGCGCGCCGCTATTTCGCGGCGCTCGCGGTGGCCGAGGAGACCGGCCAGCCCGAGCCGGTGCCGTGCGCCATCCTCGAGCAAGGCGACGACGCCGATGCGGTCGAAGCCTCGATCCTGGAGAATATGGCGCGGCGCGATCCCGACGAGGTGACGCAATGGGCGAGCTTCGTCCGGCTGGTCAAGGAAGGCCGCAGCATCGAGGAGATCGCCGAGACCTTCGCCTATCCCGAACTCAAGGTGCGCCGCATCCTCGCGCTCGGCAACCTGCTGCCGCGCATCCGCTCGCTCTATGCGCAAGAGCAGATTGACGTGCTGACGGTGCGGCACCTGACGCTCGCCAGCAAGAGCCAGCAGCGCGAATGGCTGGCCCTTTACGACTCCCCCGACGCCTATGCCCCGTCCGGCCATCAGCTCAAGGGCTGGCTGTTCGGCGGGCAGACCATCCCGGTCAAGCACGCGCTGTTCGACGTCGAGCGGAGCGGCCTGACCGTGGTCGCGGACCTGTTCGGCGACGACAGCTATTTCGCCGACGCCGAAGCCTTCTGGACCTGTCAGAATGCCGAGATCGCCGCGCGCCGCGACGCCTATCTCGCACAGGGCTGGACCGACGCGGTGGTCGTCCCGCCGTCCGACTATTTCCATGCCTATGAGCATGAGAAGGCGCCCAAGCGCAAGGGCGGCCGGGTCTACATCGACGTGCGGTCGAACGGCGAAGTGACCTTCCACGAAGGCTATGTGACCCGCAAGGAAGCCGCGCGGCTCGCCAAGGAGAAGGACAAGGATGCCAAGACGACCGCCGCCGTGCCGGGCGGCCCGACTCCCGGCAGGCCCGAGATCACTTCGGCGATGCGGACCTATATCGACCTGCACCGGCACGCCGCCGTGCGTGCCGCGCTGACCGACCAGCCGGGCATGGCGCTCCGCCTGATGGTGGCGCACGCCATTGCGGGCACGCACCTGTGGTCGGTCAAGGCCGAGCCGCAGGCGACCCGTGACGACGAGGTGCGCGAGAGCATCGAGACCGCGCCCGGCGAAGCCGTGTTCGACGAAAAACGGCGCGCGGTGCTGGCGATGCTCGGCTTCTCGGACGAGGAGCCGACCGTGATTGGCGGCAACGGCGACGAGGGCGGCGTGGCCGCGCTGTTCCTGCGCCTGATGCGGCTCGACGACGCGCAAGTCATGGCGGTGGCCGCGATCGTCATGGGCGAGAGCCTTGCCGCCGGAGGCATGGTGGTCGAGGCGGTGGGCGCCGAGCTGGACGTCGACATGGCGCGCTGGTGGACCGCCGACGCGGCGTTCTTCGAGCAGCTTCGCGACCGCGAGGTGCTGCTTGCGCTGGTCGAGGAGGTCGGCGGCAAGCGCGCCGCGCGCGAGAACCGCGACGAGCGCGGCAAGACGCTCAAGAAGGTGATCGCCGACCATCTTTCGGGAAGCGGCGGCCGCAACAAGGTCGAAGGCTGGGTGCCGAGGTGGATGCAGTTCCCGCCCGCCGCCTATACCGGCCGGGGCGGCGTGACCATGGTGGACGCGAGCGAGCGCGTCGCCGCCGCGCGCGCGGCGCTCGCGCCGCTGCCGGAGCCCGAGCCGGTCGAGCAGCCCGACCCGGCACCCGCCGAGCCGCTTGCGCTGCCGGCGCCGCAGAGCGTGCCCGAGGCGTTGCCGATCGCGGCATGAGCAGGAGCGCGCGGCCGGATCGTCCGGCCGCGCGCCTCCTTTTCTCTCGCCGCCTGACCCTTGTCCTGGGGCTGAAATTCGGCCGCGCGCCGCCGCTGTTCCAGCGCCGGCGCGCGGCATTTTCATGTGCCGGGCCGGCGTGACGGCGAGACCGGTCGAGGCGATCGCGGTTGGCGCGGATCGCTTGGCCGCGTTATCATGCGGCATGGATGTCCCCGACGACGCCACCGCCTTCGCAATCGCGCGCGAACTCATCGAGCGCCATGGCGATAATGTCGCAGCATTCCTTGAAACGAAGATCAGCGCTCTCATGGAGAGCGGCGCGTATGACGAGTTCAATGCATGGGCCATCGTGAGAAACGCGGTCGCGCTCACGCTCAAGAACGGCAACACCTGTCATTGAGGCTTCGAGCGACTCCCGTCGCTGCCCGCGGTCTCCCAAGACCGCCGAAGGGGCTCGCCGTTCGCGATCCGGTGCCCAATCGCAACGCAAGCCAGCATGGCTATATCGCCTATGCGTCGGCCCAGAACTCCCTCAACATGCTCGCGATGACCGACTTCATGTTCCACGTCACCATGCGGACCCATGCCTATATGGATGCGGTCGAGCGCCGCGCCGGCGAGGCCGAAGGTGCAGAGGCAATGGACGCCGGTTGACGGCGCCGCCGCGATCGCGCGGCGCCCCGATCAGCGCCGGGCGCCTCGGGTTCTGCGGCCGTGACCGTCGCACCAATCGGGCTTCGGCTTCCCGCGCGGCCACCACTTCGCGGCATGTGCGCGGACCAGCTCGGCCGCGACGTCGCGGCTGCCGAGCGTGAGCCGCGCGACCGTGCGGTTGTAGCTGCGTCCCACCCGTTCGATCGCAACCAGGCGCCCGCCCAGCAAGGCGCGGGCCCGTGTCGCGGCCGCCTTGCCGCGCGCGATCTCAGCATGGCAACGTGCTTGGTCCTCATGGATTTCCGGGGCGTCGATCCCGGCGATCCGGATGCGCTCACCGGACTCGAGCCGCAGCGTGTCGCCATCGGTGACATAGGCGACCCGCGCCCGATCCTGCAGCGCGGCCGCGGTCGCGATCAGCGCGGCCGCCACGCCAAGCGCCAGACGATGCAGGCGCGCCGGCCCCGTCCGCCACGCCGCACCTGTCATGCTCACTGCCCGTTCGCCGCCGTCCATGCGGGCCGCGATAGTCAGGCTATCCTCCTCTCGGCAAGGGTAGTCGCGGCACGGTTCTGCAAACGCATCAGGGACTCATGAAGCCCGGCAGTGCTCCGCGCACGGCTGGTTTCCGCGGCGCGGCGGCATCCGCTTTCTCCTTGTGTCGCGCGCGGTCCCATCCGGCTCCTTGGGCTGAGTCCTGGAACGGCCGCCGGCCCTGCGAAACCATCGCCTCCGGCTAATTTCCCCGCCGGCCCGAGGCCGGCTCCTCGCGGCCGCTTCGCTCCAAATTAGCCTGCGGCTCCGGTCCTCCGCTCGCGCTCCGGCCTGACGGTTCGCACGTCCGTCTGAGGCCGTCTCCTCGGCTCGCCCGTCGCCCGGAATGGGTCCGGGCGCAGCCAAGATGGAGACGTTGAAATGCCTGCACTCGGAACCGTCACCCGCACCGGAAACAGCTACCGGGGCCAGTTCAAGACGCCGACGATGCGCCAGCCGGTCCGCATCGAAATCCTTCCCAATGCCGAGAAGAAATCCGGCAGCCAGCCCGACTATCGGGTCTATCTCGGCGGCGGCGAAGTCGGCGGCGCGTGGATCAAGACCGGGGAGGCTTCGGGCCGGCCCTATGTCTCGCTGAGCGTCGCGGCGCCAGAGTTCGGGCCGCGGAAGATCTATGCCAATCTCGGCCGCGCCGCCGGCCAGGACGACGAAGACGTCCTCGCGATCATCTGGAACCCGCTCGACTGACCGGCCGCTCCCGCGCCCATCCGGGCGCGGGAGCTTCCCTTCGAGGGAGTCGAGGGGTCGGATTCGACTATACCCGTTTTCGACCCTGCCGAGCTGGGGCGGATCGGGGCAGTTCGAGGCGGTCTCGGGCGCAATCGGGCGCCCGACGTCGACCGGACCCGACACATGACCGACACCGCCGATCGCGCGCGGCATGCACGCGACGCCTCTCCCTTTTTGACCTCGAAGCAGACCGCTTTCTATCTCGGCATCTCGCTCGCCACGCTCAAATCGCTGCGCGCCAAACGCGCCGGCCCGCGTGCCCGCAAGCACGGCCGGACGCTGCGCTATCACATCGACGACATCGACGCCTGGTCGCAGGCGCAGGCGGCGGAGGCGCGCCATGGCTGACCGCCGCGACCTGCCGCTGTTCGCCTGGGGCGATGCGCTGCGCGCCGCCCGCCGCCACCGCATCCGGCTTCGCCGCCGCGCCGCGCTGGTCGGCATCGGCATCGCCTGCCTCGGTGCGACCATCGTCGCGCCGCCGGCCCCGCGCCTGGTCTGGAACGCGAGCGCGAGCGCGCCCGTCGGGCTCTACGCGATCACACCCGGCGCACCGATCGCGGCGGGCGATCTCGTGCTGGTCCGCCTGCCCGGCGATGTCGCCGCCTTCGCTGCGCGGCGCCATTATCTTCCGCTGAACGTACCCGCCGTCAAATATGTCGGCGCGGCCGGCGGCGATACGGTCTGCACCTTCGGCGCGACCGTCGCGATCGCCGGCCGAGGCTCGGTCCAGCGCCGCAGGGCCGACCGTCTCGGCCGCCCGCTACCCTGGTTCCAGGACTGCCGACAGCTCGGTACGGCCGAGCTGCTGCTGCTCAACCCGGCCCGGCCGGACTCGTTCGACGGCCGCTATTTCGGGATCACCGACACGCGTGCGGTGGTCGGCAAAGCGGTGCCGTTATGGGTCCGCTGACCCGCCGCGCGCTCGTCCCGCTCGCCGGGCTGGCGCTCGCGTTCGCCAGCCCGGTGCGGGCCGATCCGCTGGCGCCGTGGCGCGACTATATCGCCGAAGCATCGGCCCGGTTCGGGATACCCGTCGCCTGGATCGAGCGCGTCATGCGCGCCGAGAGCGGCGGCCGCACCACGCTCAATGGCCGGCCGATCACGTCGCGTGCGGGCGCCATGGGTCTCATGCAGCTCATGCCGGGAACTTGGTTCGACATGCGCCGCGCGCTCGGCCTGGGCAGCGATCCTCATGCACCGCGCGACAATATCCTCGCAGGCACGGCTTATCTCCGCCTGATGTACGATCGCTTCGGCTATCCGGGCTGCTTTGCCGCCTACAATGTCGGACCCGCCCGCTATACCGACCATCTCGCGACCGGCCGGCCATTACCGCCTGAGACGATCGCCTATCTCGCCGCAACCAGCGCCGGAGAAGAACCCTCGGCGGTTGCCGGGACCAGCCCGGCTCGGGCGCCGAAGCGGCCGGTCCAGGGCTTGTTCGTGGTGCTGCGGACCGTCACCGCCGCACCAGCGGCACCGCCCGGCGACACGCCGCCGAGCGCGCTGTTCGCGCCGCTTCGGCGCGCTGAACCTGCGACTTCGACGGCGCCGGGAGACGCGCCGGAATCGTGAGCGGCTGTGCCCGAAAGCGCCTGCGATCGAGCGCGTGCAGCCAATGTAGCGGACCTCACGGCGGGAATTGCGCCTGGTCTCGATCGTCCCAGGCTATCGGGCGGCAGGGCAGCTATCAAGGACGGCGGCCCCTCCAATTTTGCCGCGAAATGGAGCGCGCTTCGCGCGCGCATTTGTTCGTTCCAGCGCGACAAAATCGGTTCCTCCGCCGCCGCTTCGCGGTGCGCTTCGCGCATCCCTGACAGCCGCCCCGCCGCCCGATCGCGAGCGCAATGCTCTCGCAGCGGAGAGCGTCACGATCAGGAGGCGACGATGAGCATTGATCAGCAGATCGAGGAGCTTCGGATGGAGCTGGCGGCGTGCTCGGACAAAGCCGAGCGCGCTCAGATCGCGGCCGAGCTGGAAGCAGCCGAGGCCGTTCGCGCCGCGCTCGAAGCGGCGGAGGAGCCGGGGTGAGTCCCGGCGCTTCCAGGCACCCGGCACGGCGAACGAAAGAAGTCGAGAAGAGAAGAAATGCGGGAGAAGCCGATAAGACAGCTAAGGCAAGATAAAGCTACGGCACTGGTGTGCCGTAAACCATTGTCTGCACATCATTTTCTTGCAGGAATCTTGGCACTGTCGGCTTCGCGACAGTGCCGTAGAGGCCAGAACCCGCGCAAATCCGCCATTTCCGGCGGCACTGCTTTTCATGGCGGTGGAGCCGCGCCATGGTCGGCGGCGGGGCGAATGGGATAGACGCCATGCCCATCAGCGACGACGAGTTCGAGCCGCGCCTTGGCCGGATGCGCAGCCAGTCCGGCAGGCGCGCGCGCAAATATCTCCACCGGGTTTTGGCCGCCGCCAATCTGGCGCGCGGCGGAGCCGCACTGGGCCTCGCCAAGCCCGGCTTCAAGGGCAGCCGGATCGGGCGCGGCGCGGGCGTCGGCCGCGTGCTCGGCGCGCGCGATCGGTTCGCCGCCTATCGACAGCGGCGCGTGATCGTCAAAGCCCGGTCGGTGAAGCTCGCCGGCAAGGGCATGGACGGCGCTCGCGCGCACCTCAGCTATCTCGGGCGAGACGGCGTGACGCGCGATGGCAAGCCCGCCGAGTTCTATGTGAAAGACGCCGACAAGATGGACAGCAAGAAGTGGCTCGAACCCCATGCCGGCGATCGTCACCAATTCCGGTTCATCGTGTCGCCCGAGGACGGCGCGCAGATCGACGATCTCAGGGACTTCACGCGGCGGCTCATGGCGCGGGTCGAGGAGGATCTCGGCACCAAGCTCGATTGGATCGCGATCGACCACTACAACACCGGCCATCCGCACACGCATATCATGCTGCGCGGCAAGAACGATCGGGGCCAGGATCTCGTCATCGCGCCGGAGTATCTGACCCGCGGTATCCGCGAGCGCGCGGCCGAGCTCGTCGACCTCGATCTCGGCCCGCGCAGCGACCGCGACATCGAGGACCGGCTGCGCGCGGAAATCGGCCAGGAGCGGTTGACCAGCATCGACCGGCGGCTGATCCATGACATGGATGCCGCGCGGGTGGTATCCGCTGCCGCGCGCGATCCGTTCCAGCAGAGCTTGCGCGCCGGCCGTCTCGCCGCGCTCGGCCGGCTCGGTCTCGCCGAGCGGACCGAGGGCGGTTGGCAGCTCGCCGACGGACTTGAGAACATTTTGCGGTGGATGGGCGAGCGCGGCGACATCATCCGCACGATGCAGCGCGCATTTTCCGAACGCAGGGCCGCGCCGGCGCTCGCCGATCTCGCCATCTACGAGCCCGGCGCGCCGGGCGCGCGGGCGATCACCGGCTGCATCGTCGAGCGCGGCCTGTCGGACGAATATCGCGACCGCCATTATCTCATCGTCGAGGCGACCGATGGCCGCACCCATTATGTCGATGTCGGCTATGGCGAGCGGCTGGCGCCGATCCCTATGGGCGCGGTCGTCCGTCTTGAGCCTGTCGACGCCGCGATCCGCGAGTCCGATCGGACGATAGCCGCGGTCGCCGCCGCCAATGGCGGCCGCTACGATGTCGACGCGCATCTCCGGCATGATCCGTCCGCCAGCGAGGTGTTCGCCGAGACGCATGTGCGGCGGCTCGAAGCAATGCGGAAGGCGGGCTTCGCGGAGCGCTCGCCCGACGGGAGCTGGATCGTCACGCCCGATCATCTCGACCGCGCTGCGGCCTATGAAGCGATGCGCGCGAAGGAGGCTCCCGTTCGGGTCATGACACTCTCCGTTCAGCCTATCGAAAAGCTGGTCGGCGCCGAGGCCGCGACCTGGCTCGATCGCGAGCTGGTCGCGGCCGCGCCGGAACCACTGCGCGAGGCCGGATTTGGCGCGGCCGTGCGCGATGCCCAGGACCGCCGCAGGCAATGGCTGGTCGCCCAGGGCTTCGCCGAGGAAAGCGACGCCGGCGTCCGCTATCAGCGCGGGATGCTCGCGGCGCTCCAGCGCCGCGAGCTGCTGCGCGTCGCGGACCAACTCTCCGACGAGCTGAAGCTGCCGTTTGTCGAAGCCTCGCCGGGCGCCCGCGTCGAGGGCGTGTATCGCCGCTCGGTCGATCTCGCGAGCGCGCGGTTCGCGGTCATCGAGAAGTCACGCGAATTCACATTGGTGCCGTGGCGGCCGGTGCTCGACCGTCATGTCGGCAAATCGGTCTCGGGCCTGATGCGCGGCGACGGGATCAGCTGGACGATCGGCCGCGGCCGTACCGGGCCGACGATTAGCTGAGCGCTGTGCTATTTTCTGAACAGCAGCGAGGCGAAACCGCACCATAGGCTATACGCTGTCGAGCCACCAGCAGGAGTGCCAAGATGAGAATTCGATGCCGGCGGCGGTTCCCTTGCGAGCTGCCGGTTGTGGTGGCGGACCAGTGTTTCGACGCTTTCGCATTACCGAACCTGGCTTGGATCAGTTTGCCGGCCATTGGGCAACACCGGAGTTGAAGCGGCTTCTGCGCGCCGGAAAGCAAGCAACCTTGCGCAGCGTTCTGAATGGCATTCGTTTCTAAACGCCATCCCCCCGTACGCCGGTCAACGCCATGGCTCGCTGCCGGCTATGTGATGAGCCCTTGCCTTATGGCGATCGCGAGGCGAGAATCACGCTGGTGCGCAGCGATATCGATCATCTCCCTCAGCGCCAGCAAGACGAGTTGGAGCACGTCAAGCAAGTCCTGATGGATGAGTTCGCCGTGGCGATCTCGCGTGCGACGCAGCCGTGGAAGCGTAACGGCAAAATCCTCAAGATCATCCTGTTCGGGAGCTATTCCCGAACCGATTGGGTGGATGAGCCCGAGAACGGCTACCAGTCCGATTTCGACCTGCTGGTGATCGTCAGCCACAAGGACCTGACCGAGATCGCCGATTACTGGTATGTCGCGGAGGACAAGATCCTGCGCGATCCGGCCGTCGGGCGACTGGTCAACATCATCGTTCACACCATGGAGGAAGTGAACGACGCGCTGATCCGCGGCGAGTATTTTTGGGTCGATATCGCCCGCGACGGCATCGCACTCTACGAGCTTCCTGGCTTTCCGCTGGCGACGCCGCAGCCGCTTACACCAGCCGATGCCTATGCAATGGCGCAGCGGTATTTCGCTGATTGGTATCCCGCAATCGGCGACCTGCTCGCTGGCGCCGAATTCTATCGGGGCATTAAGAACAACAATCTCGCTGCGTTCACGCTGCACCAAGCGACTGAGCGAGCCTACACCTGCTTTCTGCTGGTATTCACCTTCTACGTGCCTCGCTCGCACAACATCAAATTTCTACGCTCCCTGGCCGAGGAGCGGAACCAGCGTCTAATCGCGGCCTGGCCGCGGAACACGCGCATTGACCGGCGCCGCTTCGAGCTGCTGAAGCGTGCCTATGTCGAGGCTCGCTATTCCGAGAGCTACGAGATCAGCGTCGAGGAACTGGCCGCGCTAACCCAATCGGTCGAACGGTTGGGCGATCTTGTCGAGCAGGTCTGCCGCGAGCGCCTTGAGGAACTGAGCCAGGCTGCCGTCAGCGGAAAAGCGACTTGAGCGCGCCTAGGATCGAGCGATCGACCTTTTGCTCCGGCTGCGACGTCGGAAGTGGAATGACGATGCGCCGGGGCTGAGCAGCAGGAGGTTCGGGCTCCAGCAAATGATTCCAGAACAGTCGGTCCGCCTCCTCGGCACCTCGCCGGGCCAGGGAGACCAGTTCCCGGTTGGATGCTTCAGCACGAGCGGCGCCAGCCTCGTCGGGCGTGAAGCCGTGGGTTCGCGTCACCCAGCTATAGTCGCTTTGCCATTCGTGGCTGGAGCGTTCTTCCCATTGCGCAAGCGCCTCCTCTGCCGCGCTTTCGGCCTGGGCGCGCGTCCAGCGATTGATCGCCATGACATGCCGAAGGGTCTCTTCCTCCCGGCCGTCGATCATCGACTTCCCCCAATGGCGAACATGGTGGCAATCCGGGCATAGCGCGATCACGCTCTTGAGCGTCTGCGTGTGCGTCACATCGTCATATTCCCAGGCTTCGTCCGCTTCGACCGGCCATTGTGGCCCACGGCCGCCGCAGACTCGGCAGCGATTGCCAGCCAGCTCATAGGCGTGCCGCCGGACCACATCCCATTGTTCCTTCGGCAGCAGCGCGCGCAGGTTCTTGCCCCACAATGTCTGCGGCACCATCCACGGTCGGATATACGGCGGCGGAAGCTCCGGCCGATACATGCGCGGCACGAACGGCCGGAGCTGCACGTAAGCCTGCGTGGTGAGCTGCCGGGAGTCGCATGTCCACACCCGCTGCTCCGGCTGCCATCGGGCGCCGGCGAGCCGTGCTTCGTCCTTTCTGGCGAACGGCACGCACAGAGGAATTGTGCTCATGGCAGCATTCTCGTGCAGGATCTCAGAGACGCCAAATCGATTCATCCCGGATTAGAGGCGCTCCGCGCAGATGGGAATGACCGGGATTGATGGTTAACCGATCGTCAGCTTCGCGAGCGGCAAAAGTCGATAGCGGCCGCTCACTCGTCGCAGTATGCCTGCGCCATGAACGCTCAGCCGCTACCGGTTGGTAGCAAATGCTAAAGGATTGGGTGTAACTGTGATCTTAGTCGACCCACTGAATCAGCAAGGCGTGGTGAACAATGTTCGAACTGGCCGCCTTTGTAATCGTCTATATCACGATCTGCTGTCTCGTGATTGTCGGCCCCACATACCTGCTGGCGAGGCTGGGCTATGCGAAAACCTCGTTTGTAGTGGCGCTGGTAACGGCGTCTGCGCTGACGATCGATTACATCTATAACTGGGATGGAATCTCTTACCCTCACTGGTTTCTAAGCGGGCCAACCGCCCTATTCCCATTAACGATATTAGTTGCCGCGGGAGCGGTCGCGATCGGCTTTATGGCTTGTCTTAAGCGCCTTTGAGATATGGGTAACCTGTTGATCTAGTGGTGGCATTATTTACAATGCGGGCCGTCTGCCAACAGACCTACTCGGACCACTTGCCGTGACTACTGAGAGCCGCTCGTTCTAGGGGGCCGCGACGATACTGCCGAGAAACGGCGTTGACTCCCTGGAGGTCGTCAGAATTCTAGGCTGAATGGGGGTAGGCCATCCAGTCCAGCGCCACCTCGCGTCGCTCGAGGAGGGGCATCTCCGCGGCGATGGGATTTTCCGCCGCTCGCACGACTACAAGTCTTCCCAAACTCACTTCGTTTGTGCAGAATCGCGATAGTAATATCGCGTGCTCCTTAATTCACAATGAACCCATCATTTTACGGATCAAGGCCGCTGAAATCAATCGTCGAATATGGGAACTAGTTGAGAGAAGGGTTCGATTCTACCTAGAAAAAATTGAGCTGCCATGGAGATAATCGATGACCCCCGTTAGATCAGAATACATGCTAAACTATTTCCTGTACGGCGAAGAAACTCGCCCATCTGATATATCTTCTTCGGACATTATACGGCCAGTAGATACATCGTCACAATTTTCTGTAACTATGCAAAGTTACATGGATAGCATCGGTAGATTCGCACTGCCATCCCAATTTGATCTTATCCAGCTATTTTTCTCGTCATCAAACGTCCCTATTAAGATCGATGAAAATGGCGTCGCGACGTTTTATTCGAAAGCGGAGATAGCCGGCTTTTTTGGCTTGGATAGCTACGGTCTTACAGTGCAGCAGTATTTATACAGTGATGGTATAAATGATTATGCAGAAAGAGTTTTACTATGGAATACGGGAGCATTCAAGATATCTGATGATGTGCAATTTTGGGTAGATGCTGACGGCAACCGGCACATAGAAAATTTGGCAATCCAACCCAGAGGAGAGGAAAACTTTGATTTAACAAGCAATGATTTTTTTACTCAAATAGGAAACGAGGCATATCTTCAAGATCGACTAGATCCGTATCATATAGGAAGGATAGTAAATATAGATTTTTCAGGCGATGTGGAGCGCCGTAGCTATGACTCTGAAGATTATTTATCCGATTTGCAGACATCTCAAGCTTGGATAACTCCAGATCCCGTGTCCGCTTTGAACGCTATTTCGTCCCTAGTTTCTGATTTGAATACAGATAACATCATTTCTCCATTGGATGATCTTGGTCGTCCTATTATCTATGGCACAGATAATAGCGATAATCTTCTCGATAATACGAGTTCAAAACCCTTCTACGATGGGAAATCTGCTGGAGGGCTTGTCTTCGTAAGCGGGTCGGGAGCTGATCACATAACCGCGGAATCTGGCACAAACCTTATCAAAGGCGGGGCTGGGAACGATACTATAATTTCTCATGGGAGCAACGATTCCGTTTATGGAGAAGGTGATAATGATCTGATAAAAATCGGATCCAACTCGATAGATATCCACTTCTCTGCGGAAGATGGCCATGATGTTGCTCAGTATGATAATGCAAGTGCCAATTATAATTTGAAATTAGATGGTTTGAATTTAGAGGATGTGTCCTTCATTGCTGGTGGAGTAGATCTCTATAGCTATGGCCACGAGATAATCGATTATGTCGCATTTGAATGGATTGGCATTAAGATCGATGCAACGGGCGAGACAATTGTATTTAGTAACAGTGACCAGAGCATAGGCCCTTCCGGCGATGCGGGTTATGATCAAGGTGGAATAGCTTATGCAAAATCGACGATATCGTTGAACTCAATAGAGTTTGAAAACGGGCAGATCATAAATAAAGATACAATATGGTCATATATTGAAAATTGGAAGAGTCGAGACGATGTCTTCTTTGATCTTATGAGAAGCTATAGCGGTTGGGGAAATTTTAAAGGTCAGAGTTACTTACCGAGCAAATACCTACAGCATTTGAATGACACTTACTTTCAGGCTCTAGCAATTTCTCCGCCAGTTGCGAAAACAGTCGAGGGGTCTAGCGATACTGATTTCCTTAGTGATGGCTACGGCAGTGATGTTGTGCGAGGTCTGGCTGGTGATGATTATATTACTACGGGCGCCGGTGATGACGTCGTTGAATGGACCGCCGGCGATGGGAACGATATCCTCTATTCCTCCGGAGCAGGCAACGGCACCGACACGCTGAAGCTGGGAGCCGGAATTGCTGTTGGCGACCTTCTATTCTCGGCAGAAGGCACCGCTATAAAGATCGAGTTCAATGGCTCGAATGGCTCCATCTATCTCGCCGACGAGCTGGCAGCGGTAGTCAGTGGCGGCGCGCATCAGATACTCTTTGATGACGGTACACTATGGTCGTCGGCGCAGCTCATAGCCGCTGCAAGCAGCGCGATAGCCGCCGCTCATGAAACCGTCGACGGAACCAACGGCTCGGACGAAATCTACCTGCCGCAAACGAATTTCACCGCTGAGGGTCATGAAGGTGACGATACCCTGACCGTGTTCGGTGACGGCTTTGGTACAGTAATTTTTGGAGCCGGAGCTGGTAGCGACAAATACCTGTCGTATGGGAATCGGTCCGACACGTTGGAACTCACCGGCATCCTCCCGGGGGACGTGACCATCACGCGCTCGGGTCCGGCGGGCTTTCTCACGATTGCGGCCACGGGCGAAACGATGGAGATCGGTTCGCAGTTCGTAATTGGCGATCTCGGCGCGATGGGCGGATTTGAAGCGATCAAGTTTTCAAATGGCGTCGTCTGGGATCGTGATGACATTGAGACGGCTGCGGGACCGTCGACACCGCGGCCGATCAATGGGACTGCCGGGGCTGACGAGATTTATCTGCCTTACTACGATGCAGTGGTGGATGCCGGTCTGGGCAATGACACGATCGTCAATGCCGAGGAGGGAACGGCGGTTATTCGCTATGCCAAGGGTGATGGGAGCGACACGATCGGGGGCGGCTATGCTGTTCGCAATGATACTCTGCTTCTCACCGATCTGTTGCCGCAGGAGTTGGCGATAACAAAGGTTGGCGGCGCCGCGGTCCTGACCATTCTCGAAACTGGAGACACGATCCAGCTTCTTGGCCAGTTTCCCGAAGAGGAGGGCTATCTCCAGCTTGGCGTCGACATCATTCGCTTCGCCGACGGGAGCGAATGGGACCGGGGCGATATCGAGTATCTGGCATCGCAACCGACCAATCCGCCGGCCGGGAATATTCCCTATCCGGAGACGACTAACACGGTCACGTTCGACCCAGGTGCAATGATCGGTACCACCGCCAACGACTATATCGTGGCACCGTCGGGGCCGGCAGGTGGCTCGAACGGCAATGTGCTCTCGGGCCTGGATGGCAACGACTGGATGGTGAGCGAGAGCTGGAGCAGCTCGATGGACGGCGGTGTCGGGGCCGATGTTCTCGAAGTCCGCAATTCGGACCTCACCGTGACCGGCGGTGGCGGCAGCGACCATTTCGTGTTCGATGCCGGCAACTTCGTCGGGGAAAGCTGGAGCCTCGATCCGCAATATACCTGGGCGACCATCACCGATTTCGAGGACGGCCTCGACAAGATCGCCGTTCTCAACACCGCTGCAGGCTTCGGCGCGCTCACGTTGACGCAGGCGGGTGCCGACGTGGAGATCACGATGGCCGGAGCGCCGAAGATCGTGGTCGCGCAGACGCTCGTTGCCGATCTCACCGCGGATGATTTCATCGTCAGGCTGGGCGGAGACGCGGGAACGCCGCCGAGCGGCGATGGCGTCGTCTATCCCACACCCACGAATGTCGTCAGCTACGACAGTGCCCAGATGGACGGCACGGCTGCCAACGATTCCATCTTCGCACTCTCCAGCTCGAACGGAACCTCGCTGCTCGGCCGTGACGGCGACGATCTGCTGATTACCGAAAGCTGGGCCAGCTTCGTGAGCGGCGGCGCCGGCAATGACGTGATCGAAATCCGCAATGACGATGTCACTGCGATCGGCGGTGCCGGATACGACTCTTTCGTCTTCGATCCAGCAGCCTTCGTCGGCGAATCCTGGGCGCTCGATCCTGGGTTCGTATGGGCCACGATCACCGGCTTCACCAGCGGCGAGGACAAGCTGGCGATCGGTTCGGCCGCCTATGAGGACCTCACGATCTCGCAGGTCGGAGACAATGTCGAAATCTCGATGGATGGAGCGCCTCGTATCATCCTGCGCGGGACATCGGCATCGGACATCGACGCATCCGATTTCATCTTCGACACCGATCCACAGCAGACGCTGGGCTATGCCGATACGCCCATGCCAATCTGGGATGGAGCGGGGTCGGAACACCACTTCCAACCTGAAATGATGACCTGGTTCGCTTGAGCTGAATTACGACAAACATGAATCTGACGGCGTGCGGCCTTCCAACGAGGTGCCGCACGTTTGTCTCGCCGGTATCGAAGTGTAGACGTAGCTCGATGCCAAGGCTGTTGATCGGTTGGGAATTGGGCGCGGGAGCCGGTCACCTCCACCGCCTGGTCCCGATCATCGATCTCTATCTGTCTCGCGGCTGGAGCGTGGTTGCCGCAGTTCGCGCCAGAGCCGCAGCCAATGCGCTGTTTGCACGCTTTGAACGCCATCTCGCCGATGGAAGCCTCTCCGCCGTCCAAGCTCCCATCTTCCTGCACCCGAGCCGCGGTCCAACCGATGCGGCATCGCTCCCCGAACTGCTCGCCCACATGGGATTTGCCGAAGCCGATTTGGTGAGGCCGGTCGTCGGAGCATGGCATCGGGTCCTGATCGATGCCCGGCCGGACGCGATCATTTCGGACATGGCTCCCAGTCTCAACATCGCAGCGCGCGGGAAGCTACCGCTGATCGTCATCGGCAATGGCTGGACGATTCCGCCCGACACCGCTGATCCCGTTCCGTTTCAGCTTCGTCCCGGCGCGCAAGCGGCGGCAAGCGAAGCCGCGATGCGCGTGCTGGACACCGTATCGAAAGTCGACGGCAAACCGTGCTTCGGGCGTTTCAGCGACTTGCTCCGCGGCTCGGCCAACCTGGTCTGCACGCTCGATCTGTTCGACCCTTACCGGGACCATCGGAATGAAGATTACTATTGGCCGGTTGAGATAGCTCCACCCGCTGCCACATCTCATGAGCGCGATCGTGGTTTCGTATATCTACCGAAGAACCACCCTGCGCTCGCCTCAGTGCTTCGCGCGATTGAAGCCGGCTCGATACCATTCCGAGGGCATTTTTCAGGGGTGGAACCTTCGGCGCGTAATCTTGTCGCTAGCGCTGCTCCGATGAAGCTTGCTGATGAGCTGCCGCGCAGTCGCCTCGCGGTGCACCACGGTGGTCTCGGAACCGCGATCGAGTGCCTGATCCATGGCGTGCCGCAGATGATCAGCTTTCTCGATTACGAGAAGTTCGTGATCACGCGCGGTCTGGAGGCGGCTGGCGCAGGGATAGCATTTCCTCCTCGCGCCGATGCGGCAGCGCTCGCTCGCGCATTCGAACGCGTGGCGAAGCTGGTTCCCAAGGCGCCGGAATATTCGAGGATGAAGACGCGGTCGCCCGACGAAACGCTATCTGCGCTCTGCGGCTGGACGGGCTAACCTCCGTCTCGATATGAGCTCAGTAGATTTTGACTGAGTATTGAGTGCCATGTCGACTGTCGTGTCGACAGACTTATTCGACGTCGGCCCAATCAACTGATCATCTCGAGGGCATGCAACGTAACTCAGTCGTAAGTGACCACGGGCTTCGGAGAACGTCGAACGGCGGCTGTCAGCGCTTCAATCTCGAAAGCTGCCAGTCCGAAAACAGCCCATTGCTATCATAAGACTTTGATATTCAACGACTGAAATTGGGGCGTTAGCTGACCGGCTGCTTTTCGAGCAGACAACGACCGGACGCTTACGTACTGCGTTTTGAGCATCGGACTCATCCGCGCTTCTTCATCACTTTGGCGTTCAGTCGGCAGCGCAGCGAAGTCACCTTTGGGCCAAAGACATACGATGCTGCGCCCCCCCAACCTGTTCGCGAACACGGTTCAATGATGCGCGTGGCCGCGGTTGAATCGAGTTGAGCCGTCCCTATTCGTCGAAAGTGTCGGGCCAGATGCGGGCGCCGTGAATCACGCGCAGGATGCGAACTACGTCGCCGATCACGCGATAGGGCGTAATGTACGGTGTGCGGGCGATGACAAGCTCGCGCGTGCCTTCGACGCGGCCGATCCGACCGCTTTGAGGATAGGCAACGAGCCGCCAAGTCGCCGCTTCAATGCGCTCGTCGACCATCACGGCCGCACGGGGATCGTCGGTTTCGATATAGTCGAAGATCGCGCGCCTATCTTCCAGGGCGCGCTGCGACCAGACCAGCCTCACGCATTGTCCGCCTTGCGCATCGCGGCAGCGCGCCGCGCGGCGAACTCGGCCTCGACCTCTTCGCTCGAGACATCCGGCCGATCATCGTCCAGCGCTTCATGGACCTTCGCGCGAAACCAGGCGTCATAGGCTTCGCGGTCGGCCGCCAGCTCGAACGGCAGCCGCCCCTCGCGCGCCGTTCGGGTGAGCAGGATGCGCACCGCATCGGAGACCGTCAGGCCCATCGCATCGAGAATGGCGGTCGCGCGGTCCTTCACGTCGGGATCGACACGGGTTTGGATCAATGCATTGGCGGCCATGGGCGCGACTCCTGTATTGCATCGCCAATGTAATGCAATTGCATGACAGATTCCAGAGAGCGGGGCAGAAGGCCATGGTTGATGACTCCGGTCCGACGGCGCCCCAATCGCCGCTGTGGCAAAGATTGAAGGCTGCGGCGGCGCCAGCCTAGCCTCTGACAGCCAAACAGCACCCATCAGCACCGTTCAATTTTTCGTGCGAGGCGCGGATTCTTAGGCCGTGCCCAGCGGACGGCTCCGCGGGCGGGAGTCTCAGCCATGACGCCGACCAAGCTCTTGATCGGGCAAATCCTTGCCGTGTTCGCGATCGTCCTGCTCGGCCTGTCGGCAGCGACGCAGTGGGCGGCGGCGATGCTGGCCTATCAGCCCGAGCTTGGCCGGCCTTGGGCGGTAGCGGCGGGCGTGCCCCTCTACCGGCCGTGGGCGATCTTCATCTGGTGGTATCACTTCGATGCTTACGCGCCCCACGTCTTCGACGAGGCGGGTGCGCTCGCGGGAGCGAGCGGCTTCATCGGCTGCGCCGCCGCCATCTTCGGTTCGCTGTGGCGCGCGCGCCAGAACCGGAACGTCACCACTTACGGCTCGGCACGTTGGGCGACCCAGCGCGAGATCGAGGCCGCCGGCCTGTTCGAGAATGCCGGCGTGCTGCTCGGGCGGCTGCATGGGCGGTATCTGCGTCACAACGGCCCCGAGCATGTCATGTGCTTTGCCCCGACCCGATCGGGCAAGGGCGTCGGCCTGGTCGTGCCGACCTTGCTGTCCTGGACCGGCAGCGCGGTCATTCATGACATCAAGGGCGAGAACTGGACGCTGACCGCCGGCTGGCGAGCGCGCTTTTCCCATTGCCTGCTGTTCAACCCGACCGATCGGCGCTCGGCGCACTACAATCCGCTGCTCGAGGTCCGCAAAGGCCCGAACGAGGTCCGCGACGTCCAGAACATCGCCGACATCCTCGTGGACCCCGAAGGCGCTTTGGAGCGGCGCAATCATTGGGAGAAGACCGGGCACGCGCTGTTGGTCGGGGCCATCCTCCACGTCCTCTACGCCGAGGAGGAAAAGACGCTCGCGCGCGTCGCCACTTTCCTTTCCGATCCGCAACGCAGCTTCATCTCCACGCTGCGGCGGATGATGTCGACCAATCACCTTGGCGACGAGGAGCATCCGCGCGTCCACCCGGTCGTCGCGAGCGCCGCCCGCGAGCTCCTCAACAAGAGCGAGAACGAACGCAGCGGCGTGCTGTCGACCGCCATGTCATTCCTTTCGCTCTACCGCGATCCGACCGTGGCCGAAGTCACGTCGCGCTGCGACTGGCGGATTGCCGATCTCGTGGAAGCCGAGCGGCCGGTCTCGCTCTACCTCGTGGTGCCGCCGTCGGACATCTCGCGGACCAAGCCGCTCATTCGGTTGGTGCTGAACCAGATCGGGCGCCGGCTCACCGAACGCCTTGATCCCGGCGCGGACGGTGCCCGTCGGCACCGGCTGCTGATGATGCTGGACGAGTTCCCGGCCTTGGGCCGCTTGGACTTCTTCGAGACCAGCCTTGCCTTCGTCGCGGGCTACGGCGTGCGGGCCTTCCTGATCGCGCAATCGCTCAACCAGATCGAAAAGGCTTACGGCGAGCACAATTCGATCCTCGACAACTGCCACGTCCGCGTCGCGTTCAGCACCAACGACGAGCGGACCGCCAAACGCATCTCCGACGCGCTTGGCACGGCGACCGAGCAGCGGGCGATGCGCAACTATGCCGGCCACCGCCTCGCGCCCTGGCTCGCCCACGTCATGGTCAGCCGCCAGGAGACCGCCCGCCAGCTCATGACCCCCGGCGAGATCATGCAGCTCCCGCCGACCGACGAGCTCGTGCTTGTTTCCGGCACCTCGCCAATCCGCGCGAAAAAGCTGCGCTACTATGCCGACGGCAATTTCACGCCGCGCGTCCTGCCGGCGCCACGCCTCTCTGACGGCATCTATGCGGACCGGCCCGAGCCTCGGCCCCATGATTGGCCCGACGCGCCCCGACGCCCAGACGTCCGCCTGGCACAGGATGCCGAAGCCGAGACCGGCGACGTCGACGGCGGCATGGAACAGCAGCGGCACCCCGGCCTTCCCGAGGAAGCTCCGGCCAAGGTTGCCGAGCCCGCGCCCGTGCCTGCGCAGGATCTCGTCGATGAAGACGATATTGCCGCCGACAAGCGCGCCTTGGATCGCGTCGGCAGCCTCAGCGCCGTAGCGCGCGGCCACGCACTCAATGTCGGCGGCGGGCACGACCTGCTGCCGGGACTGTGAGGCGGCCATGAAGGTCCGGCAGAACCTCTATATCGACCGCGAAATCAGCGATGCGCTCGAAGCGCTCGCTGCGGCTCCCGGCGCCAACAAGTCGCGGATGGTCAACGATGCGCTCGGGGCCTGGCTCGCACGGCGCGCGACCAAGGAAGTCGACGACCTGTTCAAGGCGCGGCTCGATCGCATCGCCCGCGAGCTGGGCAAGACGCGGCGCGATATCGACGTGCTGCTCGAAAGCTTCAGCCTGTTCGTGCGCTACCAGCTCACGGTGATGGCGCCGCTTCCCGAAGCGGACGCGGCGGCAAGGGCCGTCGGCCAGGCACGCTTCGATGCCTTCCTGCGCCAGGTGGGCCGGCAGATCGCGGACGGCCGCCGCACGCTCGCAGCCGATATCGATGAGGAGGCGGCATCGTGAGCGCCGGCCTCTCCGAAGACCGCCGCCGCGCGATGCTGCGGACCGCGATGGGACCGGCGATCGCCGCCGCGCTGTCCGACGCGCGCGTGCTTGAGGTGATGGTCAATCCCGACGGCGCGCTGCGCGTCGACATCCTCGGCGAGGGCCGTGTCGACACCGATATCCGGCTCGATCCAGCCCAGGTCGAGCGGATCATTCGGCTTGTCGCCAGCCATTCGCGGACCGAGGTGCACGCCGGCGCGCCGATCGTGTCGGCCGAGCTGCCGCCGCACGGCAACGGCGCCGGCGAGCGGTTCGAAGGCGTACTGCCGCCGGTGTCGCTGGCGCCGTGCTTTTCGATCCGGAAGCCGGCGACGCGCATCTATACGCTGCTCGACTATGTGGCCGATGGGATCATGTCGGCGGACACGGCGCGGGTTCTGTCGCTTGCCGTGGTCGAGCGCCGCAACATCCTCATCGCCGGCGGCACCAGCTCGGGCAAGACGACCCTTGCCAATGCGCTGCTCGCGGAGATGGCGCATCTCGACGAGCGCATCATCCTCATCGAAGACACGCGCGAGCTGCAATCGCCCGCGTCCGATACGGTGGCGCTCCGGATCAGGGCCGGCGCGGTGACGATGACCGACCTCGTTCGGTCGACACTGCGGCTTCGCCCGGACCGCATCATCGTCGGTGAAGTCCGCGGCCCGGAAGCGCTCGACATGCTCAAGGCATGGAATACGGGCCACCCCGGCGGCATCGCCACGGTCCACGCAAACGGCCCGCTCGCGGCGCTCTTTCGTATCGAGCAGCTCGTACAGGAAGCCGTGATCACCGTGCCCCGGCGACTGATCGCCGAGGCAATCGATCTTGTCGTCTTCATCGCCGGGCGCGGGACCGCCCGGCGCGTGGACAGCATCGCGCGTCTGGCCGGGCTCGATCCCGACGGCGGTTACGCGGTGCTCGATCTCACCCCCGACTCCGCAACCTCGTTCGAAGGAGAATGACCCGTGTCCGCTACCGCCAAATCCCACACCTTCAAATATCGCCTGCGGGCTTCGACTGCGCTTTCATCCACGCTGAGGGTCGCGTCGACCGGGCTGCTGCTGATCCCAGTGATCGCCACGGCGGCCGGCACCGGCATGCCGTGGGAGGAGCCGCTTCAGCAGGTACTCGAGTCCGTCCAGGGACCTGTCGCCAAAATCGTCGCAGTCATCATCATTATCACCACCGGCCTGACGCTGGCGTTCGGCGAGACGGCGGGCGGCTTCCGTCGCCTGATCCAGATCATCTTCGGCCTGTCGATCGCCTTCGCGGCATCGAGCTTCTTCCTGAGCTTCTTCAGCTTCGGCGGCGGGGCGCTCGTATGAACACATGGTCGCCCGGAGACGGACAGCACCTCGAAGGCTTCGAGGTGCCGATCCACGGCGCGCTGGTTTCGCCGATCCTGCTTGGCGGCGCACCCCGCGGCATCGCCATCCTCAATGGGACGCTCGCCGCCGCGCTCGGCCTCGGGCTCCAGCAATGGCTTGCGGGGCTTGCCGTGTGGGCGATCGGCCACAGCGTCGCCGTCTTCGCCGCGCGCCGCGATCCGGACTTCGCGCCGGTCCTCCTTCGCCACCTCCGCCAGCGGAGTCACCTGACATGCTAATGCTGCGCGAATACCGGCACCGAGCCGACCGTCTCGCCGATCATCTTCCATGGGCAGCCCTCGTCGCCGACGGGGTGGTGCTGAACAAGGACGGCAGCTTTCAGCGATCCTTGGCGTTTCGCGGGCCTGATCTCGAAAGCGCGACCGAGGCCGAACTGATTGCCGCCTGCGCTCGGGCAAACAATGTGCTCAAGCGCTTCGGTTCGGGCTGGGCCGTCTTTGTCGAGGCCGAACGGCGCGAGGCGCTGGGCTATCCCGCCTCCATCTTTCCCGACGTTGCTTCGGCGCTGGTCGATCGCGAGCGTCGCGCCGCGTTCGAGGCCGAAGGCGAGCATTATGAGAGCCGCTACCATGTGACGCTGACCTGGCTGCCGAGCGCCGACAGCAGCGACGCCGCCGGCCGCTCGCTCGTTGAGCGGCCCGACGAGCCGAAGGGCCGCGACTGGCAAGGCGCGCTGGCGTCCTTCGTCGCCGAGACCAATCGCGTCCTCGACCTGCTCTCGGGCGTCATGCCCGAAGTGCGCGCGCTCAGCTCGGCCGAAACCCTGAGCTACCTGCACGGCACGATCTCGAACCGGCCGCATCCGGTGTCCGTGCCGGACACGCCGATGTATCTGGACGGGCTTCTCGTCGACACCCCGCTTACAGGCGGTCTTGAGCCGATGCTTGGCGATACGCACCTGCGCACGCTGACCGTGCTCAGCTTCCCGAACCTGAGCCGTCCCGGAATCCTCGATGCGCTGAACGCCTCGGACTTCGGCTATCGCTGGTCGACGCGCTTCATCGCGCTCGACAAATCCGACGCGACCAAGGTGCTGACCAAGATCCGGCGCCAGTGGTTCAACAAGCGCAAGTCGCTCGCGGCGATGGTCCGCGAGGTCATGTACAACCAGCCCGCGCAACTCCTCGACAGCGACGCCGACAACAAGGTCGCCGACGCCGACATGGCATTGCAGGTCCTCGGCGGCGATCATGTCGCCTTCGGCTATCTGACCACCACCGTCACGGTATCCGACACCGATCGAGAACGCGCGGAGGCCAAGGTTCGCGCGGTCGAGCGGATCGTGAACGGACTCGGCTTCACCTGCATCCGCGAGAGCGTCAATGCCGTCGAAGCCTGGCTGTCGTCGCTGCCTGGCCACGCCTATGCGAATGTCCGCCAACCGCTCGTTCACACGCTGAATCTCGCGCACCTGATGCCGCTATCCTCGGTTTGGGCGGGGCCGGAGCGCAATGCGCATCTTGGCGGTCCACCGCTGCTGGTCGCACAGACCGCCGGTGCGACGCCGTTCCGCCTGTCCACTCATGTCGGCGACGTCGGCCATATGCTCGTCGTCGGTCCCACCGGTGCCGGCAAGTCCGTGCTGCTTGCCCTGATCGCGCTCCAGTTCCGCCGCTACCCCGACGCGCAGCTCTACATTTTCGACAAGGGCAATTCGGCACGCGCCGCCGTGCTCGCCATGGGCGGTTCGCATCTCGCGCTCGGGATCGGCGCGGACAGCGGCGAAGGCGGTCTCGCGTTCCAGCCGCTTCGCGGGATCGACGATATCGCGGAACGGAGCTGGGCGGCCGAGTGGGTTGTCGCGCTGCTCGCGCATGAGAAGGTCGCCGTCACGCCCGAGGTCAAGGATGCCGTCTGGTCCGCGCTGGCGAGCCTGGCTTCGGCACCGCCCGAGGAACGAACGCTGACCGGCCTGGCAATGCTGCTCCAGTCGAATGCGCTGCGCGTCGCGCTGACGGCCTACACGCTCGACGGTCCGTATGGTCGCCTGCTCGACGCGGCGGAACAGAGTCTCGCGCTCGCGAACGTGCAGTGCTTCGAGACCGAAGCGCTGATGAGCCAGGAAGGCGTGGTCGCGCCCGTCCTGACCTATCTGTTCCATCGCCTCGACGAGCGGTTCGATGGGCGGCCGACGCTGCTGATCCTCGACGAAGCTTGGAAGTTCCTCGACCATCCGCTGTTCGCTGCGCGCATCCGCGAATGGTTGAAGGTCCTGCGCAAGCGCAACGTCTCCGTGTTGTTCGCGACGCAGAGTCTGGCCGACATCGCCGACAGCAGCATTGCGCCGGCGATCATCGAGAGCTGCCCGCAACGAATTTTGTTGCCCAATGATCGCGCCATCGAGCCGCAGTCGCGCGCGATCTACGAACGCTTCGGGCTCAACGCCCGCCAGATCGAACTGCTCGCCCGGGCGACGCCGAAGCGCCACTACTACCTTCAGTCCGCCCGCGGAAATCGCGTGTTCGAACTCGGGCTTGGGCCGATCGCCCTCGCGCTGTGCGGGTCGTCCGATCCGGCCATCCAGCAGCGCATCGACGCAATCCTGGCCGAACACGGACCTGAGGACTTCGCCCGTCACTTTCTCGCGGACGCCGGTCTCGACTGGGCGGCCGCGCTGATCGCCGACCTTCCGTCCACCAATCCCTGACGTTCAACCCAAGGAGACCATCAATGTCGCCCAAATCCTATCGCTCCCGACCGGTCGCCAAATATCTCGGCGGGACCCTGCTCGGCCTCGCTGCGGCAGGCTCGCTTGCCATGGCGCTGACGACGACGCCCGCCGCGGCGCAGATCACGGTGTTCGACCCGAACAATTACTCGCAGAATCTGCTCACCGCCGCGCGCACGCTCCAGCAGATCAACAATCAGATCACCTCGTTGCAGAACGAAGCGACGATGATCCTCAACCAGGCCAAGAACCTGACGCGCATCGACTTCCCCGAGCTTCAGCAGCTCACGCAGACGATGCAGCAGATCGATCAGCTCATGGGCCAGGCGCGCGGCGTCGGGTTTCAGGTGAGCCAGATCGACAGCCAGCTCGGACAGCTCTTCCCGCGCAGCCTCAACGAGGCGCTGACCTCGAACGCCCGCGTGATCGACGCCAAAGCCCGGCTCGATACCGCGATGGACGCCTATCGTCAGACGATGACCGTCCAGGCGCAGGTCGTCGGCAACATCCAGTCGGACTCCGGCGCGCTCGCTTCGATCGTCGCCAAGAGCCAGGGCGCCGAGGGCGCGTTGCAGGCGAGTCAGGCGACGAACCAGCTCCTCGCGCTGCTCGCCAAGCAGCAGATGCAGCTCCAGCAGCTCATGGCCGCGCAGTTCCGCGCTCTGGCGCTGGAGCAGGCCCGGCAGGCGCAGGCCGAAGCCGAGGCGCGCGCGGCGACGGTGAAATTCCTCGGCTCCGGCACGGCCTACACGCCCCGATAGGACGCGCCGGCCAAGCGCGATGGCGTCCGCCTCCGCCGTCGCCGCCGCGGGGCACGCGGCAGCTCCCCCAGCGTGCCCCGCGGTCTTCTTCCAATCAGGACACCGCCCATGAACGACCTCAACGTCATCGATCGTTTTCTGCAGGATTTCACGACGTACATCGACGCCGGGTTCGGTCTGCTGGGCGGCGATGTCCGCTTTCTCACCGCCACGCTGATCGGGATCGACATCACGCTGGCCGGCCTGTTCTGGGCGCTCGGCGGCGAGCAGGATGTGCTGGGGCGGTTCCTCAAGAAGATCCTCTACATCGGCGCCTTCGCGTTCATCATCAGCAACTTCTCGACGCTCGCCGACATCATCCTGCGCTCGTTCACCGCCGCTGGCTTGACCGCCAGCGGCGGGACCCTCTCCGCCGACACGCTGCTGCAGCCTGGCCGGCTGGCAGGCACCGGCTTTTCCGCCGCCTGGCCGCTGCTCGACGAGGCCGGCAAGAAGGCCGGCCTAACCACTTTGTTCAACCTGCCGACCATCGCCGTCCTTCTGTTCTCCTGGGCGCTGGTCATTCTCGCCTTTTTCATCCTGGCCGTTCAGGTCTTCGTGACGGTCGTCGAGTTCAAGCTGACGACACTCGCGGGATTCGTCCTCGTCCCCTTCGCGCTGTGGAACCGGACGAGCTTTCTTGCCGAGCGCGTGCTGGGGAACGTCGTCAGCTCCGGCATCAAGGTGATGGTGCTTGCCGTCATCATCGGCATCGGCTCCAATTTCTTCTCCGAGTTCACCCAGGCGCTTCAGGGAAGGGACCCCGGCATCGGCGATGCCATGAGCCTGATGCTCGCGGCGCTAACACTGTTCGGCCTCGGCATTTTCGGACCCTCGATCGCATCCGGCCTGGTGGCGGGGGCGCCGCAGCTCGGCGCCGGCGCGGCGCTCGGTACAGCGGTCGGCGCGGCTGGCGTGACGATGCTTGCCGGCGGCGCGACCATGGGCGCAGCCCGAGCGTTCGGTGGTGCCGCCCTCGGCGCGGTGCGTGCCGGCACGGCGATGGGGTCGGTGGCCGCGACCGCCTACACGCTCGACAAGGAAACCTCCGCAAACCCGGGCGTGGCCGCCGGTCTCGGCGGTGTCGCCCAGGCAGCCGGCGGCGCGATCCGTCAAACAGCGGCGAATGCCTTCGGGATCGCGGATGCCGCCCGGTCCGGCCGCGCTGCGGCCTGGTCCGCGCTCAAGAGCGGCGGCAGCGGCACCAGCTCGGCGACGAGTGCGAGTTCGGGCGATGGCGACGCGCCGGCGTGGGCACGCGCGATGCGGCACCAGCAGAACATGCGCCACCACCGCCAGATCGCGATGCACACGCTGCAGCAGGGCGACCGCGGCGGCGCCTCCGCAACCCCGGACATCAAGGAAAGGGACTGAACCATGATCTTCCGACGCAGCGTCCAGCGCTACGGACGCACCCCCGAGCCCGAGACGCCATTCCAACGAGCGGGCCAGCTCTGGGACGAGCGCATCGGCTCGGCCCGCGCGCAGGCGCATAGCTGGCGCTTGATGGCGTTCGGCGGCCTCGCGCTCTCAACGGTCATGGGCGCGGGCGTTCTCTGGCAGGCGAGCCAGAGCAAGGTCACACCCTATGTGGTGGAAGTCGATCGGCTCGGCGAGGCTCGCGCCGTCACCGAAGCCAAGAAGAGCTATCGCCCGACCGACGCGCAGGTTGCGTGGCATCTCGCCCGATTCATCGAGAATGTCCGGTCCAAGTCCCTCGATCCGGTGCTGATGCGGCACAACTGGCTCGCTGCCTATGATTTCGCCACCCAGCGCGGCGCGCAGTTCCTCGGTGACTACGCGCGCGCAAACGATCCGTTCGCCGATCTCGGTGAGAAGACCATATCGGTTCAGGTCACGAGTGTCGTGCGAGCCTCGGATCGTTCCTTTCAGGTCAAATGGACCGAGACCGCTTTCGATCGCGGCGCGCGCTCCGGCACTTCGAATTGGACCGGCATTCTCACCGTCGTGATGAAACCGCCGACCTCCGCCGAGGTGCTGCGCAAGAATCCGCTCGGCGTCTATGTCGATGCGATCGACTGGAGCCGCGAGCTCGACGCGCCCGCCGTCAATGCGCCGCCGCCTGCCGCCAACCTGCCGCTCGGATCGCCGCTCGATCCGAACCTAGCCAGCCAGCCTCAACCCACCGCCAGCCCGGAGACCCGGCCATGAATACTGCCCCTGCGATTCCCTTGGCGATCGCCTCGGCGATGCTGATCGCCGCTGCGCCGCCCGATCAGGACCATAGCGCAAGGCCGCGCAATCCAAGCGCGGACATCGCGGCCGCCAACCGCGCGGCGACACTGGAGCCGGCACGTCGGAGCTTCGTCAATGCGAGCACGATCTATCCGTTCTCGGACGGCGCCATCTATCAAGTCTATGCGGCGCCCGAGCGCGTCACCGACATCGTGCTCCAGCCTGGCGAGGCGCTGAGCGCCATCGCGAGCGGCGATACCGTCCGATGGGTGATCGGTGACACCACCAGCGGATCCGGCGCCGACAAGCGCACGCATGTGCTGGTCAAGCCGTTCTCCGCAGGACTTGCGACCAATCTCGTCATCACCACCGATCGTCGAACCTACCACCTGTCGCTCACCAGCAGCACCGATGCTGCGATGGCATCGCTCTCCTGGACCTACCCTCAGGATGCAATCATTGCCTATCGGCGCGCTGCTGCCGAGGCGGAAGCGGCCGCGCCGGTCGCAGACGGTCTCCAGCTCGAGACGCTCCAGTTCGGTTACGAGATATCGGGCGACCGGCCGGCATGGCGGCCGCTGCGTGCGTTCGACAATGGACGGCAGACGTTCATCGAGTTTCCCGCATCGCTCGCGATCGGCGAAGCGCCGCCGTTGTTCTTGCTCGATCGCAAGGGTGACGCGCAGCTCGTCAACTACCGGCAGCGTGGACGCTTCTACGTCGTCGACCGGATCTTCGACGCAGCCGAGCTGCGCCTTGGGACGAAGCGCCAGGACATCGTGCGGATCACACGCGGCGCACCCGGCAAGCGCGGACGGAGGGCTTCATGACCCAAGCATCACACGAGGACGCGTCCGCAGCGCGGCCAGCGCACAAGGTCGACCCGGAAACGCTGGTGCTGCGCGCCAGTCCCGCCCGCGCAATCCGGTTCAAACGCGGTGTCGTCATCGCCATCGCGGGCGCTGCATCGGTCGGCGTGGCAACCACCGCATGGTTCTCGCTGACTCCCGGCAGCTTCCATCTGACGGACCAGCAGGACGACAAGACCGTGCTTGCCAAGTCGCCGAGCGACACGTTGAGCGCATTGCCGGGATCATATGCCGAGGTGCCGAAGCTCGGACCGCCATTGCCGGGCGACTTGGGTCGGCCGATCCTCAATCAACAGCGTGCGGCCGGCGTGGCAGCGGAGAATGTCCAACCGACACCAGCAGAGCAAGCGGCCGCGGCCGAGCGCGAACGCGAGCTCGCCGAACGCAAAGCCGCACGACAGTCGGGCGTGCTGGTGCACGCAGGAGCCCGATCGACCGGCCCAGGCACGCCTATGGCCGCACCGCCACAGCCCGCGAGCGAGCCGCGCGAGCCGAGAAAGATCGCCTTCGATCCGGAGCGCGATGCGAACGAGCAGCAACGCAAGGCCGATTTAATTGCGGCGACGTCACGCGACAGCGACATCAATCCCCATGTCGTGACTGCGGCGCCATCTCCCTACACATTGTTGGGGGGCAGCATCATCGCCGCGAGCCTCGTGACCGGACTGAATTCCGATCTTCCCGGGCTCGTGGTCGCCCAGGTTACGGAGAATGTCTATGACACCGTGACGGGCCGGACGCTGTTGATCCCGCAGGGCTCGCGGCTGATCGGTAGCTACGATAGTGTCGTGGCATTCGGCCAGTCTCGGGCGCTGCTCGTATGGCAGCGCATCATCCTACCCGACGGCTCCTCCGTTCGGATCGACAATCTGCCGGCGACCGATGCGACGGGATACGCCGGGCTCGAGGATCAGGTCGATTTCCATACTTGGCAACTGCTCAAGGGCGTCGCGCTGTCGACGCTGCTCGGCATCGGGACGGAAGTCAGCATCGGGGACGATCGCAGCGATCTCGTGCGCGCCATCCGGGAATCGAGCCAGCAGACCACGGCGCAGGCCGGTCAGCAGATCGTGTCGAAGCAGCTCAACGTGCAGCCGACGATCAAGGTACGCCCCGGTTGGCCGCTGCGCGTCATCGTCCACAAGGATATCGTGCTGCGCCCTTGGGCGCCGAAGTAAGGAGCGTACCCGTGCCGGACCTGAAACTCGCGAAGCTGCCAGACCGAACCCCGGTAAAACATGTCATTCATGTCTTTCCCGATCTGAACGACGATCTCTCCCTCTACGCCAATCTCTATCGCGATGCTTATGGGCAGGCCGTCTCCGTGCAGGATCTGATACCTGCGATGCTGAGAAGCTTCCTCGACAGCGATCGTGAATTCATCAAGGCACGCAAAGATGCGGGGAAAGAGTAAGCAGGACTGTCCCGGCGGACATCCGCCCGCGGCCGTTCCGGAACCGCTCACGGTGCGGGTGCCCACGGCAATCGGCATGCTCGGGCTGAGCCGATCAAAGTTCTATCAGCTTCTTACCGAGGGGGAGTTCGAGATTATCAAGGTCGGCAGGGCCAGCTTGGTCGTGGTTGCCAGCTTGCACCAATTCGTTGAGCGGCAACGCCGCTAGGTCGTTCACCCCATAGCCGCTGGGGCAGATTCCAGGACGCCGACGAGAGCGCCTATTACGAATACATCTGCCGCCGCGCGGGTATCGCCGTGCACTATTGCGCGGAGCAGTTCGAAAACGACGGTAGTCCCGTTTCGACGATCGTCAAGGGCGTCAAGCGCGCGATGACCGGGGAATACAGTCGCGAGCTCTCGGCCAAGGTATTTGCCGGCCAATGCAGGTTGATTGAGCTCGGCTTCCGCCAAGGTGGGCCTGCCGGCTTCGGTCTGCGCCGCGTGCTTGTCGACCAGTCCCGCACGATTAAAGGCTCGCTATCACGCGGTGAGCAGAAGAGTATCCAGACAGACCGCGTCATCCTCTCACCTGGCCCAGGCGAAGAGACTACGGTTGTACATGAAATATATCGGAAATTTGTCCTTCGATCGACGCAATGAGCAGGAAATTGCTGCTGCATTAAACGATCGTGGCCTTGTCACCGACCTCGGGGCGGCCATTGACGCGAGGCACTGTCCATCAGGTTCTGATCAATGAAAAATACATTGGCAACAATGTCTGGAATCGCATCTCGTTCAAACTGAAGAAGAAGCGCGTCCGAAACGATCCCACTATGTGGATTCGTGCGCAAGCAGCATTCCCGCCTATCGTCGCTAAGGATCTTTTTGATACCGGCCGAATAACTGAAGGGGCCCCGGACCCGATAAGCGCGGGGACCGCGGGAGAAGCCGCACTAGGGCGGATCAAGCGCGGTGGCGGGAATGGCGGCGAACCCGTTCGAAGCCCGCTAGGCCAGTAGTCATAGACTGGTCGGTCTTGGGAGCGAGTGTGCGCGTGAGGACGTACACCGCTCCCAACCACCTACCTGGGCAAGGGAGTGCAAGCCTAGCAGTCGGACGAGCCACCTCCGCTAGAGTTCGCCGAGACTGGAGAACAGCGCAGCGCCTGACGAGTGATCAGGCGGATCAGTGCTGACCTGACGTCATACGGCTCGCCCGGTGCACAATTGCGCCCGTGTCGGCAAGACCGGGTATCTCTGGCGCATCAATGCGCGCAAGCCTCCTTCGGATAGATCATCAGTGTGCGATTGCGGTTGGCATCATAGGAATTAGGTGAGCTGACGGGCGACGTCATCCGACCACACTTGGCGATATGTTAGATTCTCGCATTCTTCGAAGCCCGATGGCGCCCCGAATGATTTATCAACAAGAGGGAAATTTGCTCAGTACTCTCCCTAGCCAATGCCGTACGTATTTTCACTGATTTTCCAGATTTAAGCTGTATTTGAACAAATTTCGAAAAAAAATTGTCCTCAAATGACAGGCCATTTTCCTTTATATCAGCTATCATCATTGGGCTTTTACCAAAAGTAAAAAGGCAGTCGCCCTTTATCCAAATTAATTTTGGATCAAAGAGTGCCTTATACGATACGAATAGTACGTAAATTACAACGACCGCTACTGCAACCAACCCAAGAAGCGGAAAAGGGCTATACCTTCCTGGCGTGAGAGCACGCTCGATCGTTAATTCATCGAGAGAAACGCTTGAAAGCATTGCCCACATCAGAATAAAAATAGCAAGTGGAAGGTACAAATTCAATAATACCTTCACAAGGCTTATATTAGCCAATCTTATCATTCTCTAAATCACCTCTAATCGAATGCTGGGTCCTGACAAGATGGACATAGCCCCAGAGGATCTTCATCCGGGCCGCCGAGTGCCGTTTGTGCGAAGTCACCCGCGCCTTGCGTTATCCCCAAAAAGTCAGTCGCAAATCCCGGCGGCGAGACCGCCTCCGAGAGCGCCGAGCCGCCCACCAATCCGGCCTCCAATAAGCGCACCCGCACCAACAGCCAGATCACCGACTACCGTTTGACCGGCGGTACTCGCAGCAGCTTCTGGCACCGTGGAACCCTTAGACACTCCTTGCCGAAGGCAAGTGCAGGTGTAGCAACTCCCGCCCCCGTCGCGACGCCTTTCAATGCGCGAGGCAGAGAACCGCTCCCTTCAAAAGCTTCATGGACAGTTTCAGCCGTTTGCTTGCCAGCATCCGTAACTTTGGATGCGGTGTCTAGATTTCGAGTTAGATTCCCTCGTGCGGGTGTTTGCGTCGGCCGGATAGAAGTTGAACCTCGCTGGACGGATCTCGGCCACTGGACTCCCGCATATTTGTTACCACTCAAAGGATAGGTCGGTGAGCTATTCCTGCATATCAAGGGAGGCCGATCATCGCACAATCCTGTCGGATCCTTGCCATTGATGGGGTCATTGCCGACATAGGCATAGAGGTTGATCTGATCATTGTATCCGATGGGGTCGGTCTGAAGGAACCGGCCGAGGCTGGGCGAGTAGAACCGCGCCTTGTAGTAAGCCATGCCGAGCTCGCGCAGCCACGCCTGGCCGGTGTACTGGAACCGCCCGCTCTGGCCGGTGCCGGGGATGCCGTATTCATCGTAGCGGTAGACGTCGACCGTTCCGTCGGCCTGGGTCACCGCGGTGATCGAGCCCTGCTGGTTGGCGGTGAGCAGGCGACGGTCGCTAAAGTCGCTGCCCTCGAACCATATGCGAATTTTCACCCTTGATGAGGAAGTATGAGTGAGTGGCACACGTCGACGCGCCGATTATGGCACTGTCAATCTCGACCGAGATGACCCCGTCAGAGTTTCGAGCCGCGACATACCTCACCTTGCCCGTGGCCTGCCCCGCCCAGGAGGCTTCTGTCGGCAAAGCTAATGCGCAAATGCAAAGAATGAACGTTACCCGCGGCTTCATGCGCGCCCTCCGATCTATGAACCTGCAACTTCTCAATTGAAGACTATCGCGTATGGATAATCGCTGTTGTCTATCGCAGCCGCCGGGCACGCATTGCTGAAATAGAATTCAACATTCTTGTCCTGAGCCTTGGCGCTCATAAATTCCGTAACCAATGCCTGACACGAGAGCTGCGAGACCTGATATGCCCCATAGGTCGCATTGGAGACGTTTAGGGGATCGTCCAGTCGACATATCTGCCACTTCCAACTGCCGACATCGACCTGAAAGACATTCCCGGCCTCGATCGTCGTCGAAATCACCTTTTTTGTGCACGAGCTCGCTATGGCCGCCTGCGGCGTAGAGGAAAGTATGATGAGGATGCCCGCAACCATCAAGCTCACGTACCTTGTCAAGGCATCATAGTTAGGCATTTCGACCACTCCTATTTGACCTTGAAGCCGCCAATCAACTCCGCAGGATTGGGAAAGGCACACCGCATGCGCGTCACCAGTCCGGAGTGCTGGCGGGGCCTTGCATGATCCAAGATTGGAAACATGTGGCCAACTCAGATTAGTAGGAGATATCTGACTTAAAGCTATGACATGCGTTCATTGGTGAAGCATGACATAGGTTGGTGAAGGCGAATTTTGATAATATTGAACTTGCGAACAATCATCGAGTTCGGCATAGGTTATGGTAAATTCTTTCCCGGTCAGCATCCCGCTTATCACAGTGCTCACCCATGCATTGCATGTTTGCGGTAAAATCCCCTTCCATTCCGTCTGCACTGAGCAGATCTGGACCCAATCACTTCTGAAAGATGGAAGAATCAGGAAGCCGCCTTCCCTCGCAGTGTAGACTTTCGTTATTTTCCCGTTGCACCATACCGCCGCACTCGCTGGCGTGACAATCGAAATTGATGCCAGTGTTACAGCAGACAGATAGGTCAAAAATTTAATAATGTTGTGAAAATTTACTGTAGTATGATCCAAAATTTCCATTGTAAATCCTATGTTGTAAATGTGTCAACTCATGCAAATCTCGGGCAGACCATCATCCGCTTCTCACTGCACAGTTGCAGGATGTCACTTCGCCACGCTCAGGTGGTATGTTCTGGGAACCGTGCCCCATGGCGATGAAGTACAACCATCGAACCACATCGTGACCTTCAGGTTGGCCGACATGGCCGTCACGGCGAGGGACATGTATCTGTCCCGCAAATCGGGGTCCGTGGGCAGCTTCGCGACATTGCTGATCTCGCATTGATAGGGATTGGCCATCCCAACCGCCTCGACGAGGCCGTCACCGTTTTCCAACGTGACTCTCGAGACCGTCAGCTCCTCACCTCCGAGCGCGCCGGCATTCGCCGCCGTCGCAAGGCAGCAGCCGGCGATCATCGCCATCCACTTCTTCATTTCCCCTCCGCATGAAGTGATTGCAATTCCTGACGATCTTGTGAGCTCCGCCGATGTGGTCCTGCCTTGAGCCACGGCGTACTTATACAACGCTCGGTTAACTAAGACTGCCTCGAAACCAATACTGTTGGATTCGCCCCGTGCGGAAAGCTCAAGCAATTGACACGGGCTGTCAACTGCTACACCAGCGTGCGAGTGAAATCGGTCCGCAGCCGAGCCACTATGCAAAAGGGGGTGCAATGATCAATCCGGTAACCGTCATCAGGCGACTGTTATCTATCACGCTCGCGATATCATCGCTTGCGGTCGCTCCGGCGGCATATGCTTGGGACGGCGTAGTCACGTTCAAGATTCTTCAGCTTGAAACGACCGACGGCACGAACTTTGCCTTTCGGGTGCAAGGTCCTTCTGCGATGTGCGGCACGGGAACCCCAACCTGGTGTATATGAACACCGCCTGGGATAACTATCAGGCGACGGCAGCACTCCTCACATCGGCGTGGATGTCGGGACGGCAGATCACGGTCTTCTCGAACAAGGACGACGGTGGCTATTGCCGTCTGGGCTATGTCCTTTTCAGATGACACTCACAAAGAAGCGCGGGGAGCACGTCGGGCTATTCCGCAGCGTCGCCAACCAAGGTCGGCATAAAGGAAATACCATGCGGATTGCCCTCGCCTTCGCCCTCGGCTTCCTCGGTTGCGGAACCGCCTACGCCCAAGAGACGACGACCTACCAATACGACGCGCTGGGACGGCTCGTCACCTCGACGGTGTCGGGCGGGCCGAACAATCAGACCCAGACCAGCATCACCTACGATCCGGCGGGCAACCGCACCAACTATACGGTGGCCGGATCGCCGAATCAGGGGAACGGCGATCCCAATGCCGGCAGCGGGACTCCCTCGACCCAGACGCTGGTGATCGTCGTTCCGCTGAACGGGTTCACGGTCATTCCCATCGTACAATGATCCGAGACGAACCGCTCAACGCCTGAGCGATCGCGCAGATTTGCGTCGTGCGACGGCGAACACGGCGGTCCAGGGGGTTACATGAAGTTCAAGCTTCTCGTCATGGCGATGTTCGGTCTCTTCGGAAACTCTGCGGCGGTCGCGGCCGATAGCTTTTGCGGGCCGGCCACGATAAGCGAAGTGCTGACCTACAGTGACGGCAGCATCCTGATCTTCGCGCCCTGGCGAGGCAGCTATACGATGCTCTGCAATGTCCAGACGACTTGGAAAGGAATCACGCCGAACACCTGCTTCGCCTGGTTCTCCACGGTGTCGACCGCCGTGGCTCAGCAAAAGCCTATCCTAGTATTCTATTATGCTGCGGTAGGCGCCGATTGCGCAACGATGCCGAACTATGCGAATTCCCTTCCCCCTGGTTACATCAAGCTCGCCGGCAACTAGGCCGTGAGTTCATAAACGGGGATGATGGGAAGCGGACATCACTGTCCCTCTCCCAACGGGAGAGCGTTTTACAGAGGTCAGCAATTCGGGCGCCAGCGGTCGGTTTTTTTCTCAAAAACCTTCAACTTCCGAGGACATGACATGTGGAAGGTCTTCGTGATCGTCCTTGGCATATTCGGCAGCTCGACCGCCTGGGCAGACACATTGTGCGGTCGGCAGGGGATCACCCGTGTGCTCACTTACGCTGACGGCCCGCGTCACGATATTCGCGCCATAGCGCAACGATTTCACTGATATCTGCAATCTGCAGACGACACGGAACGGAGTTACGCCCAACACCTGCTTCGGGTGGTTCTCGAAAATTTCCACGGCCGTCGCGCAGCAGAAGAAAATCTCGATTTATTATTATGCTGTGTCCGGGGTCACGTCGTGCGCGACGATCCCGACCTACACGAGTTCTCCGGCGCCGGGATACATCGAGCTTGCCTTCTGATCGACCCGGAAGCCAGGAGGGCAGACGCGAGTTTCTCTCGTGCTGAAGGCTGCTCGCGCCCCATATCCATCGCAATACCCGGACCAGCATCCTATTCCCGCGTAGGCACGGCCGCGCCGGCATAGGGATCGTAAGGTACCTTCGGGAGCGGCGCGATTGCCGTGCTTGGCGTAAACACAGGCATCGACGGCACTTCCCTCACCGGCGCCTGTCGCGCCACGGCGAGGAACGCCCGGGAGAGCGTACCGGCGCCGAACAGGATGAAGCAGCCGATGATGACGGTCACGCCGCGTCGTACCGGCAGCCGTCCGGTCAAGGTCATATAGCCGATGATGGCCACGCAGATGATCGCAATGCTGGTCGCCAGCGACCCGGTCAGCAGGCGGGCCGCGCTTTCGGCGGCGCTGCCTAGCGCGGTCGCTTCCGGCCGGACCGGCGGCGCGATCATCATGCCTCCGACCTCACCGCAACCTCGGCGATGTGCCGCCGCCCGCCGGTGCGGCCGAGCTGCACGAAGACATCGATCGTACTTTCGATGAAGTGCCGGACGTCATCCCGTCCGAGGCGCGTCCCTGCCTGCATCACGAGAAGCGCGATCTGATCGACCGCGCCCCGCGTGCTGTCGGCATGGACGGTCGTCATCGATCCCGGATGCCCGGTGTTGATTGCGCGAAGGAACGCGAAGGCTTCCGGCCCGCGCAGCTCGCCGAGGATGATGCGGTCGGGCCGCATCCGCAGCGAGGCGGAGACGAGGTCGTCGGCCGTGACCCTGGCTTCACCCAAGGCGCTGCGCGCTGCCAGCAGGCCGATCGCATTGGGGTGACGGATGGCGAGCTCGGGCGTGTCCTCGATCAGGATCAGCCGCTCCTCGTCCGGAATCTCGCGCATCAGCGCATTGAGGAAGGTGGTCTTGCCGGTCGAAGTGCCGCCCGAGATCAGGACGTTGCGACGTCCCCTCACCGCCGCGGACAACGCCGCGCGAACATCGCCCAGCGCGAGCGCCGTCTTCACGTCGTCGAGATCCGCGGCACGGGTCACGTTGGCGATCTCGGTTTTTCCGAACGCGCCGGACGCGACATAGTCGGCGAGCGTCAGGTCCTGCGAGAGATGCTTGCGGATGGCGATGGCGACCGTGCCTCGCGTCGCCGGAGGAATGACGATCTGGATTCTGGCGCCGTCCTGCAGCGCGCCGGACAGAAGCGGATGTTCGCGGCTAATGCCCTGATCCGACAGCGCCGCGACCTGGCGCGCGAGGCGATCGAGCGTGGCAGCGTCGAGCGCCGGGACATCATGGCGCTCGATCGCGCCGCCAAGCGTCTCGGCCCAGACCTCGCCCGGACGGTTGACGTAGATATCGGTCACGTCGATGCGCGCGAGGAAGCCGGTCAGCGGCGCCAGGTAGCTCCGCAGGTAGACACCGCTTCGATGATCCGCCGTGGCGATCACGGACCGGCCCGGCCAGTCTCGACCACAGTGAAATCGAGGTCGCGCGCCACGAACACGCTGATGCTCGTTCCCGGCGCGATCTTCAGCGTCGGCGGGATCTGGGTCGGCTGGACCGTCGCAGCCGCTCCATTGAGCTGCCCCGGCAGAGCGACGAACACAGGCGCATCGGCCGATCGCGCGGCCAAGGTGACCCCGAGGTCGAGCGCGGACTGGAGGATCATGCCCGTGAAACGCTCGAAGAAATGGCTGTTGACCTTGGCGCGTACGCCGCCGCGGCCGACCGTATCGACCGCGGGCGACCCGATCGCGATGCTGGCTCCGTCGGGCCGGATCAGCCGGGTCCAGTTGATCAGGGCGCGCTTCTGTCCCGGCGCCGCATCAGATTTATATTCGCCGATGAGACGGCTGCCGCGGGGGATCAGCACGCGCGATCCGTCGAAGCCGCGGACGTCGCGTTGCACCAGCCCGCGCGCGAACCCCGCCCGCGTCGAGTCGAAGGCAGTCTCGAGCACGACCGGGATCAGCGTTCCCTGGGGGACCGTGGTCGACCGATTGGCCAGCATCGACGCGCGGACGCGCTCCGCGCCATCCGCCGATGTTCCCGCACCGATCTTGGGGTCGGACGAGTCCAGGCTGGCGCCGGCCGCGACATCCGCCGGCAATGCGGCAGCAGGGGCGGTCCGTATCGCAGGTGGCTCATACGGCACCGTCCCTTCCGGAATGGCCAGTGCCGGCCCGGAGGCATCGTAGCGCGGCGCCGGCGATGTTGCCGGCTTGCGCGGCTCCGGAACCGCAGGCGGCGGCGCCGGCCTTGCCGGGAATGACATCGCCGCGCTTGGTTCCGGCGGGATGTACAGCGGCGGCGGCGCGTTCGAGGCCGTCAGCTCGGCAGACCGCGGCATCACCGCCGGCGCGGTGAGTGCGCGCCGGCGCGCCTCCAGCACGCCGAACAACAACAGGCCGGCAATGACGGCGATCAGCACGATCATCGGTGTGGAAAGGCCGCTGCGGGGACGGGCGACCACCGGCAGGATGTCGGGCTCCGCAGACGGAGGAATCGCGGACCGGGGGTCGACGGACGTGCTCACCGCCCCTCCTCAGGCAGACGATCGGCGAGGGCCTTGCGGCGATCGACCCGGAAGATGACGCGCTGGCTGACGCTGTCGATGACATAGAGTCCGCCGCGCATATAGCCGTTGGCGAGCGCTTCGCGGCCGTGATCGTCGATCACGAATGTCGCAGGAAGCGATGCGTCGGCGGGCCATTCGATATAGGTCTTGGATCCATCGTCGCTGATCGCGCTCGGGCGGAGCTCGCGGGCGCCGCTCAGCGTATAGAGACCGCGCATAGCGTTGGCGCCGGCCGTCGACGGTGGTTTCGGCGGCGGCGGATAGCGGAAGCGGATGGTACGAGACGTCGCGCGGGTCGGCTTGGGCACCGCGGACAATTGGAAGGAGTAGGTCCGGAAGTTGGTGATGATCGTCATGTTGGTCGGCGGCCCCGACCGCACCGCCTTGACGAAGACACGATTGCCGTCGCGATGGACGCTCGTCTGCCAGGCACTGGAATCGCCGACTGCGACATTCTGCACCCGCTCCTCCGGCGACAGTTCGATCGCGACCTTACGGTCGATGGCCGCCTCGACCGGCACCATCTGTCCGGGCCGAAAATCGATGGTACGCGTGCGGGCACCGCCCTGCGGTCCTGCCAGGGCCGCCGTCGCCCAAATCGACAGTAAGCCGATCCAGAGGAGAAAGGCGACGACATGCTTCACGGCTGCGCCGTCGGCGTTGCTGCCCCTGCCGAGGGGAGAGGCGATGCCGCATTGGCAACCGCCGGCGTCGTGGCAGCGTTCGTCTGGACTTGAGTTTCCGGCAAAGGCAGCGTTTCGGCACTGCGCCGATAGCGCTCGACCTTGAACCCGAGCGGATTCACCAGGCGGTCCTCCAGGCTCATCGGTTCGCCCGAATAGGAATATCGGATCACGGCGATCCACGGCTGGGTCTCCGATGCCCGGCCGCCGGCATCGCGCCGCTGAGTCTCGAACCGCACCAGCGCCGAGTGCGGTCCCATCGAGGTGACGCTCTTGATCCGGACGTCGACGATCGCCGATCTCGGGTAACGTGCGAGCGGACTATCGGGATTCCCCGCCTGCATCCGGGCGACATAGGCGCGGCGGGCATCGCCGGCCGACCACAAGGCGACCTTGCGATAGTCGCGCTGCAGCGAGTCGATGTCGAACCCTTCGCGCGCGATCACATATTGCACCAGGAACGATTGGGTGAGCGCGGCATCGCTCGACGTCAGCTGGGCGTCGACCGGCTTCAGTGCCTGGACGAAACCGGTCTGGCGATCGACCAGCAGCGTATAGGGCACGACCGACTTGAGCGGCATCAGAGCGACGAGCGCGAGCGCCTCGCACACCGCGATCACGCATGCCACCGCGGCGACGATCCAGGCGACCGATCGCGACCGCCGCAACGCGGTCTGCCGATCGAACGCCCAGCTGTCGGCCTCGGCATAATAGGCATCCAGCGCAGCCCGACTGTCCTTCTTGCTCACCGTTGGTCCCGTCTCGTCGCGCTGGCCGATGTCCGCGTTCGGACCCGCCGATTGAAAGTCTGCCCCAGACGCGTGGGCGTCGAGCCTATATCCGTAGAGGTTGCCGTTTGGTGTCGCGTGCCGAGCGCCGCGGCGACCGCAGCCGGGCGAGAGATCGCCGCCTCGCCCTCTTCGCGGCGCTGCACCGCCAGGATCGCATCGGCGGTGGCGGCCGCGCGCGACCGCGCCTCGTTGGGCTGCAGGCTACCGCCCTGCACCGCCGCGATCTCGCGCGCGGGGGTCTGCGCCGTCCCGCGCGGAGCTTCACCGGCCTGAAGACGCGGCATCGGCAGCCGCAGCGCCGCGGTCACCCGGATGGCGACGCCGATCATCGCGGCGAGCAGCACACCGAACACCAATGTCACCGTCAGCAACTGGACCGGGACGCCGAGAATGTCCTGCTCGGAGGCGCGCTCGGCGAGCAGCTCGCGCAGCCACGGTTCGAGCAGCGCGAGCTCGACCGACAGCGTCAGCGTCGTGGCGACGCCGGCAAGCGCAAGTCCGACCAGCCCCCGCAGCCATCCCTCGAACAGCCCACGCGTTCCATCGAACAGCAGGAAGGCGATGAACAAAGGCCCCAATGCCAGAAGGAACCCGGAGGCCAGCCGGACCAGCGCGAAGGCGCCGATCGCGCTGGCAAGGAAGATGGTCCGCGATGCGCCCAGCGCGAACGTATCGAAGCCGATGAACAGGCCGGGCTCGCGCCGCAGCGAGCGTTGCTCGGAGCTGGGCGGCGGCAGGCCCACGCCATAGATCGCCAGCGCGCGCAGGCCCTCGTCGCTTGCATCGAGGCGTGCCGCGAGCCCTTCGGAATCCACCAGCGAGGCGGCGCCGCCGATCTCGGCCGCAAGCTCGGCGGGGCTGTTCATCGTCACGTCGTAGACGAACGTCTGATAGGCTGGCCAGCTCGTCGCCAGGGTCAGGACGACGCCCATCTTCACGAAGGCGAGCACGCCCTCGCGCGGGGTCGGCGTTTCGCCGAACAGCATGCGATAGCCGATGATCGCAAGGAAGATCGTGAGGGCGGCGGCCAGCACCAGCGACACGCTCGATCCGGGGGCGGCCATCGCCTGGTACCCGGTCGAACCGAGGGTTCGGGCCTGGCAGTCGAGGAAGGCGAGCACGCCCGATCCGAACCGGTCGAGCGCAGGGATCATCTGGCACGCAGACGCCATCACGCGCGCTCCAGCAGCGGCGCCAGCCAGTCTTCGAGCGCATCGCCGCGTTCGGCGCGGAGCTCGTCGAGAAGGCGGACGGTCCGCTCGCGGCCGGACAGGATGGTGAGGAGGTCCTTTTCGCCGGTGAGGTTGAGTCGCGCGACGACGCTTTCGACACCATGTTTGACGAGGAAGCAGTGCGCGCCGTCCGGCAGCGAGCGCACCAGCTCGAACTCGTGCGCGGTGAGGCCGAAGCCGTCGATATAATCTTCGGCCCGCGCCCTCGGATTGGCCATGAAGATCTGGGTGGCGGCCTGCTCGATGATCGCGCTGGCAATCCTGCTCTCGAGCGCATCCTGCGCACTCTGAGTTGCGAACCCAACAACCCCGTTGCGCTTGCGGATGGTCTTTTCCCAGTCCTTGATGCGTCGAACGAAAACCTCGTCGTCGAGCGCCTTCCATCCTTCATCGACGACGATGATCGCCGGAGTTCCGTCCAGTCGCTCTTCGACGCGGTGGAACAGGTACATCATCGCCGGCGTGCGCGCGACCGGATCGTCGAGGGTCTGGGTCATGTCGAAACCAACCGCGCGGATCGCGAGATCGGTGCGGTCGAGCGGGTTATCGAACAGCCAGGCGCGCTCGCCGTCGCCCCACCATGGCCGCAAGCGAGACCAGAGGTCGCCGGCATGCGGCCGATGTCCGCCGCGAAACAATTCGACGATGTGCCGGAGGCGGCGATGCTCCACCGGCTGGGTGAAGCTTGCGTCGACCGCGTCCTTGATCCGCGCGGTCTCTTCAATATCGGCGCCGCCGGCGAGCAGTGCCAGCCAATCGACGAGGAACTGCCGGTTCGCAGGATCGTCGGGAAGTTGCAGCGGATTAAGACCGGACGGCATGCCCGGTCGCAGCACGTCGTAGCGCCCACCGATCGCGCGGATGAACAGCTCGGCGCCGCGGTCCTTGTCGAAGAAAACGATGCGGGGATCGACCCGCCGCGCCTGTGCGAGCAGAAAGTTGAGGACGACAGTCTTACCCGATCCTGTTGGCCCTATGATAGTGAAATTGCCGAGATCGCGCTGGTGGAAATTGAAATAATAGGGCCCGGCGGCTGTCGTCTCGAGCAGGGTGATCGCCGGTCCCCAGTGATTGCCGGTCGCCCGCCCTTGCGGAAAATTGTGGCCGCTCGCGAGGCCCGCGAAATTGGCCGTCGAGACCAGCCCGCGCCGCGCGATATATCTGAAGTTGCCGGGGAACTGTGCCCAAAAGGCAGGCTCGAGCGCGATCTCCTCGCGCACGGCGATGACGCCGAGATCGGCGAGCGTCGCCTGGACTTCCGCTATACCGGCGTCGACCGCTTCGGGACTGTCGCCGCGCACGCCGATCGTCATGTGATGTTCGCCGAATCCGGCACGGCCGGCGGCGACCTCATCCTTGGCGAGCGAGAGGTCGTTGCGAAGGCTGATCGCCTCGTCCTCGGCCGAGCGCATGCGCCTGAGCGCGAGGTTCATCCGCCCGAGCGCGGCCTGGCGCTCAACGAAGCCGAACGACTGCGTCATCACCAGTTCGAAAGGCAGCCGCAGCAGCTCATCGAAGGTGCCGGCGCTGGTCTGCCCCGGATAATCCTTGATCGACAGCAGGCCGAGGAACGCGCGTGGCGCCGCGCCGGCCGAGCCGAGTTCGATGGTTTCGCGCCCGAAGCTGACGCGGCGGTAAGGGAGATAGGCGCCGAGATCCTGCGTCGGCAGCAGCACCGGCCGCCGCTCCCCGTTGAACAGGTCCGAGAGAAATTCGAGAGGCTCGGAACATGGCCCGTGCGGCGTGTCGTAGACCGAGAGCAGGCGCGGCTCATATTGGCCAAGCGCGGCCAGCAGCGCATCACGCGCGGTGTCGAGCTGACGCAGCTCATGGATCACCGCGGCGGCGGAATCGGCGCGGTCTGTGCTGAACATCCCGCGCAGGCTGTCGAGGATCCCGACCTTGCCCTGCAGAGGACGCCGGACCAGCGTCAGGAAAAGGTCGTTGACGTAGAGCTGACGCGTGCTCAGCCGAGCGCTCCAGGCGGCGTCGAGCTGTTGCGAGAAGCTGTCCGGAAACTCGCCATCCATCGCGGCGTCGATGCGACGCCGCACGATATGATGGTAGAGGGCGAAGCGCGAGGTGCCGATCGCCTGCAGCATCGCATCGCGCAGCCGCTTGCGATAATTGAGCTCGTCGGTGTCGGCAGTCTCGAACAGGAGGCCGCGCAGGTGAATCACCTGCAGGAGCAGGCCGTCGCGCGTCTCGATGGTATGCGCGTCCACATGGCGGGCGTAGGGGAGATGCCGGCCGGCCGGCGCTTCTTTGGCGACGACCTTGGGATCGCGGGTCAGGGCCGGTAGGAGTTGCATTGCCAGATCGCGTAGTTCTTCACCCGCGGGCAGCGGCCGACCTTGACCAGCCAGAGGTCGAAGAAGCGCGGCTCGCGCAGGCAGGCCAGCACGCCGACGACATGGATGACGACCGCCGCGACCACCGCCCAGATCGTGCGCAACACCAGGAACAGCTCGGTCGCAAGCACGGCGTTGGCGACGAAATAGCTGTAGGTGACGCCGGCGAACATCTGGGGACGCGTCAGCGCAACGAACAACGGGTCGCGCTCCAGGCTGCTCATCGCCTAGTTGCCGAGGCTGGCGGTCGACTGGATGCCGGCCACGATGCTCGCGGCACCGAACAGGATGAAGCAGCCGAGGATCACCGTCGCGCCATAACGCCAGTTGATCCGGCCGGTCAGCATCAGGAAGCCGACCGAGGCGACCGCGATCACCGCGACGACCGTCGCGACCGTGCCGAGCAGCGTACCCTCGAGCCATCGAACGGCAGACACCAGCACGCCGGATCCGGCAGGGTCGGAGATCCCGTCCTGCGCGAAGGCCGGACCGGAAAGGAGCGAGGCAAGGAACGCTGCTGACGACGCGCCTAGCCGACGAAATGACCGAATCACGAATTTCCCCTGCACTATGAGACGACGCTACGCTCGGCGGGGTGAACTTGCCAAGCGGCAAATTGATAACAGAGTCGGCCCTCGAAACACGATAAGCAGCTTAATTAAGGAACTTACGGCTCGTACCCATCGTCATGTAGAGTACCCTGCCGACCCACTGACTCGTCCTGATCGAAACCGCCTGGCCATTGCAGAGCCTATGGTCGTAGAATGATGCCGTCGATGTCCTCACCGTCGGACCAACGCGAACATCCACCGGTACCGAAGATGGTAACAGTTCGGTTCGCCATATATGCTGAAAGGAGCATGGCGAACTGACTCTTTCCCGTGTCACTGGTCTCGTCCTTCACCATAAAATAGTTTTGGGTCGCACAGGATGGCCGGTTCGCAATCACACCATCAAGGATGACATAATGAAGTCCGTCAGATGATCTCGCGATCAGAGATGCCACCTTTCCCGTCACTTCTCCAGCCAGGACCGGAACAGACGAGAATACTACCAAGGCCAGAATTACGGCAATTTTCGCAATATATTTGGGCACGACCATACCCCATCTCGACATCGACACGCCGGCCCTCGCCCGCGGAATTCTTGAACCGGGCTTGGTCCACTAAGTGTGCAAGTAAAGGCTCGTCGCCTGCGCGATGGTTCCCCATGAGCTACCGATACAGCGACTGACGTACACCGTTACTCTGAGCTTGGCCGCAAGCGCCGTGGAAACGGCGCTGAAGGCCATTTCGCGTGAGCCTGGCTCGGTAGGCAGTGCGATAACAGATGGGTTGGAGCAGCCATCCGGATTGGCATGGCCCGAGACGTTGAGATATGCGGTGCCGCCCTCGACGGTGACGCCCTGCATGACGAGATCGCCCGCCGTACCCGACGCGTGAGCAGCGGAGCTCGCCGCCGCCAGACTTATGATCGTGATCAATGTTCGCCGCATTCATCTTCCCCTATCGTGGCGCTTCTCGCCGAAAGATCGATATGCCTGCCAATCATTGCCCTCTCGAGCGTGCAGCGCTTTCGAAGCCGGCATCCTCACAATCGCAGCGCTACAGCTCAAAGATAGTAGGCGCGCCGGCAAGCGCGCCCACACTTCCGACTAATGCTCCTGCGGACTGCTCGTCCAAATACAGACCTATTGCGATCAATATTTAACCTGATGATTGCATTTCAAAATGATAGGGCACGCGTATGTTCCAGTTGGTAAAGGCGGAGCAGGAAGTCGCCCCCTGGTTGGACGGCTCACCGGGATTGAAGTACAGCCAAGCCGTTTTCTCGCTGACACGCGCCGTCAGAAGTGCGCTATACCAACCGCGACAAGCATCGGGATGGACCGACGCCAACTGATTACCGACACTACATACTCCTAATATCCCAACGCCCTCAACGGCAGTGTAAACGACGCCATCCGAATTCACGGCTAGGTAGGTCGCCGGCGTTGCCTTGCACGAGAAGTTCGCTAGCGCAGGAGAAGGTAGGAATACCAGCGCAGTGACTGTCAAAGTCGAAAGTAGAATACCTCTCATCTATCTGTCTCCATTGCAGATCAAGTAAGCTCTCGCGCTACGAGCAGCGTAGGCTGCAGCATTAGCGTTGCCTCCTTCTACCGGTACCTTTTTCGTGTCCTCGATCGAACCGCCCTGTGGAGCTGGTGCGCACGGAGAGTTTTCCACTTCAACAGTCGAGCTGCCCTGCCTCGGAAGAGGAGCGGGTGGCATTGACGGGGAGGAAGCTTGCGCGGACAAAAATATCATAAGCATATCGCTCATATAACCTTTCAACATTAAGGTCATGCCATTCGAAGAAGTCCACACAATACAAGTGCAATCTTAAATTACCTAACAGACCAACTATTGCGAGAAATGCGCTAGCCTATAAGTCAGAGCATTCTGATGGCGGCATGGCTTATATCTAAGCCTTTCATCATCCAGAGTAGAAACAGTAGTTTTTCTGACAACCCATGGCGTCTCCAAGAGACTTAGCCACACTTCGTAGTTCGTCGCAACTCGTTTTTACATCTCTACTCAACATCAAGTACGGAGAAGGTCTGTAATCACTTGTTTTGGACAGCTCATATTTGGCCGTATTGAGAGACATTGTACTCCCATTCGCAATAATCTTGCCATCCTTAACCATAATATTCCATGTTAGGACACGATTAGGAGGAGACGCTATCCCCAAGCGCCACGCCTTATCTTCTATAAGACAAGACCCTAGGCTTTTTTCTCTAGACTCATTGGTCCTATCGCAAGAACACAGCAAAAGGGATAGGCCCGTCAGGGTGCAGACCAAGCCTACTTGCATTCGCGGTCTCCATTACAGATGCGCTCGGCTGCTCTGACCGTCAGGTCTTGACGTGCGTCGGCCTTGACCTCAGTCGGCGAACTTCTCGTGAATGAATCGCCCCTTTTCAGATCGCCACTTTTGAAGTCGTCTCTGTGTGATCCTTCATGCATTACCACACCCGCCCGCTCCGCTGCCGGAACGCTGTCCGGGTATTTTTCGTAAAGCTCGCCGAAATCATTGGGAAAGACCGTGAACACAGTGCCTTTCTCGGTTATGTTGGTATACGAAAACCCCTTAAAGTCTGTCGACTTGTCAATGTTCTCTTTGGAATCAAAGAGGACTATGTAATGTTTATCTCTGGTTATGCTGTCAGCAGAACTTCGCAATTCGTTACGCTGACTGGCGGTTAGAGAAGGCGCATCGGCCGACCTCCTCGCGAGTTCTACCGAAGCCCGGTATGCAGAACATTGAGCTGCCGTTCCGCCACACGTTTCTGTTCCCGTAGGGTCTCTGCCATTCACCGGATCGTTTGCGACGTAGGCATAGAGGTTGATCTGGTCGTCGTAGCCGATGGGGTCGGTCTGAAGGAACCGGCCGAGGCTGGGCGAGTAGAACCGCGCCTTGTAGTAAGCCATGCCGAGCTCGCGCAGCCACGCCTGGCCGGTGTACTGGAACCGCCCGCTCTGGCCGGTGCCGGGGATGCCGTATTCATCGTAGCGGTAGACGTCGACCGTTCCGTCGGCCTGGGTCACCGCGGTGATCGAGCCCTGCTGGTTGGCGGTGAGCAGGCGACGGTCGCTAAAGTCGCTGCCCTCGAACCAGGCGAGCGGATCATCGTCGCTGTTGCCGTGGACGTAGCGCCTGAGCAGGGCGCCGGTGCCATCATATTCGGCGATCAGCGCATCGCCGTCATAGGTGAACCGCGTCGTCCTGCCGGTGTTGGTCGCCACCTCATAGAGCCGTCCCAGCGGATCATAGGTCAGGGTGACGCCGGTCGACGATGAGATCAGCCGGTTCTCGACGTCATAGCCATAGGTGATCGGGCCATCCGGCGACGGTGTCGTCGTCAGGTTGCCGTTGGTGTCGTAGCCGAACGGTACCGATCCCACCGCGGTGTACTGATTGAGGCCATTCTTCGTATAGCTGCGGCTGACATTGTAATAGGCATTGTAGGCATAGACTGCGGGCTGGGTGCGTTCGACGATTTGGCTGGCGGGATTGTACTCGAGTTTCGTCTCGCCGTCGGCGATCGTTCCCATCAGGTCGCGCTGTACCTTCCAGGGCCGCTGGATGCCGTCATAGGTGATCGTGGTGTTGGCCGAGATCGCCCCAACCTGGCCCTGACCGAACGTATCGAGACTGCCGGCGGGCTTATAGACATAGTGTGCGATCGAGGCTGGACCATCGCCGGTGCAAGTCTCAACCGGCGCGCAGATCCGCGTCAGCCGGTTGAGGCCGTCATAGGCATAGCTCACATAGTTGACCTCGTCGGGGTAGCGCATCTTCGTGCGATTGCCGTCGGCGTCGTAGGCATAGGTAAGCTGACGGCTGATCCCACCCATCGACGTGGTGCTGGAGATCTGTCGGCCGAACCCGTCCCAGGCCGTGAGAACCGCATCCGCACCGGTCGTGCTGTCGAACCGCGCCGCGGTCTGTAGCCCGCGCAGATCATAGCTGTAGTAGACGTCGCGCGTCTGAGAGGGAGGCAAGGTCGTGCAGACGTACGGCGTAGCGCAACACGCACCGGTAGGCGCGCAATCCGGCACGATCTTCGACGTCATCCGGTTCAGCGCGTCATAGGTGTAGGAGATCGTGCGACCGTCGCGCTTCCTGAGCGTCAGCCGGTTGCCGTTGTCGTCGTAGGTATAGGCCTCATAGTCCGGGCTGGCAGTTCCTTCGCTAGACTGCCCTGCCGTCGCCAATGCCGTTGCTTGGGTCGCCGGGTTGAACGCGCTCGGCAGCGCCGGCAACGGAAAATACCAGCCAATCTGGCGATCATATCCGTCATAGGTCATCGTCGCCCGGTTGCCGTTGGCGTCGATCACCGTCTTCCGCTTGCCGTTCAACGTATAGTCGTAGGTTGCATGGGCTTGCTCGAGGCTTGTTCCCACTGCCTTGCGCACCTGCACCAACTGGCCGGCGGCATCGTACACGTTCTTCGTGATCCGATCGGGCGCCGCTCCTCCGATCGTCACGTCGCAAGCAGACGCCGGCGCGCTGCCGAACGTCGTCGGATCCATTCGCACCGCCGTGCATTGCAGGCGGCCGTGAATATCATAGGAGTAGTTCGTGAGCTGCTCAGTCATACCCGCCCCAGATACGTGCTGAGCTGATTTTCGACCGCGAGTGTCGAACACATATTCTACCGACTGCGAAACGATCATCGCATTAAGAGCGGCGAGCGTTGGAGCTGTCGCACTGCCGCTTTCCTCCTTCGATAACTGCCCATCGATATTGTACGTCATCCGTTTCGCAAGGCGTGGTAGCGGGCCAGCGCCATCAGGGTCAGGCCTAATCTGGCCTATCAATTGCCTCGACGCGTCATAATAATAATATGTGGTATCAACATCTCCCGCAGCCGGTCCGTCAATTGAAACTACATTTCCGACGGCATCATAGCTTTTTGATGTGGACGAGAGAGCGTTGCCGGAGCCATCTCTAAGCGAGATTGTCGTCGGCAGTAAATTATCATTATAGAAGTATGAGGTTATTATTTCATCAGATGTTCCAGTACAATTGTCCAGCGACGTGCATGTACTCTCAGAAACCAATTTCCAAATTGGTGTGCCATTAACGATCTGACCGGATGCGTTTTTGAATTTTGCTGAAAGCTGTTGGTATGTGTAGCGAACCTGCGGACGTATGCCGTTAACATTTGCTGGCAACGTCTTTACTAAAATTCCACCGTGATCTGCGCTGTATGTGTAGTCTGTTCTATTTCCATTCGCGTCTATGGTGAACGCCGGCTTGTTGCAATACTTAGATATCGAGACAGAGCACGAGGATGGATAGTCCCCTGTTGCACTGATCTGTGCAGAGCCACCCTTTTCTGTCATTATTGTAGATTGGACATTCCCCCTCGTATCTCTCACGAAGTCAAACCTGTTATTTTCTGGCCTAGTGATTGCCAGAATTTCTTTGTCACCATATCCGAAAAAGTTGCTGTATCCCCCCATGGCGTAGATCGTTTTCCGGCCGAGGCCGTCGATGAAACCATCATTCCAAGCTTGCGTGACACTGTCGGGCGCGGTTGATGTGCCGGAAACGACGGACCGGCCACCCTTGCATGTCGAGGTCTTGACGAAATTATAGGTCCATTGCCCATCCGCGTTTTTTAGCCACTTAGTGTAGCTGCGCGGATCACAAAGTATTGTCGGAGTGGTACCCGGTACATAAGATTGCCACGTTTCGAGGGCGTATTCGATCCACCTTCCGCTCGGTTGCGTCATTTTAAATTGGGCGGCCCCCGTTTGCGATCGTTGTCGGGTCCTCTGAATATTGTCCGTAGCCGTGACAGTTGTTGTACCCCATCCAGAGTAAGTCATGGAGGGCCAATTAACGGTGAGGCCGGTGCAACTTGTCGCAATAGGATTGCAATAATCCACGGCGAGATTAATTAGCACCACCTTGTCCGGCCGGCCAGGCTGCATGATTGTGTAAAGACCATTCTTATAATACGGGCTCTTATTACCTTCCAGATGAAGCATATATCCTGTTGAGCTTACAATTGACCGAAGTTCACCCAGAACATAATTATACGTAAGTGTTTCGCCATCCGGTTTAGTTATCTTTGAGAGGAGACCCTGTATCCCATACTGATTTCCCGGGTCAATAGTGAGGCCGCCATCTCCGAATTCCCATAGCGATCCATCCTTTTGGATTATAGAACCTTTTACGGTACCTGATCCTGCGCCAAGAAACAGACCTCCTTGTTCAGTAACACCGGTTGGCGTCGTCTGCGAAGGAGGGCTCATCATGTATACATCGGATGCGCCATTGAGACTGAATGAGTATCCCTGATAGACGCAACCCGGAACAGAACCACCGCTATAGGTAGCGCAGTTTCGATACATGATCCCGTCAGTGATTGTTCCGTCAGCATATCCGGAGGTTGCGAGAACGTTGTATGAAAGCGCGGGGGCTTCCACGCTGCCGATAGAGATACTTCCCATGTCGGCGATTACTTTCCCGCTACGGAGATCTACTCCAGCATCATCAGTCGCAGCGATTCTTGGTTCGGGCGCTTGATCTAGCAATTGGGCTGATGCGGGCTCAACAGCGGCTGTGGTAGCGAGCAGCGCATAGTGTAGTAGGCATTTCCGCGCACGGTACGGTTTCATTGGTTCCCCCCAGGTTCTTTTAAATAATAGAGTATTCCTTTAGCCTGACAAGAGGTGGCATAATAGGTTATTCTAAAAGCATTTTTTGGGTTGCACTGCGTCTGATTTGAGCATGTCGGTTAATCAGCGGAGACTGAGATAGTGACGCCTTTATCCCGGATTTGCATAAGCGGCTTATCGTAGCAGAGGCGAATAGCAGTTCCGCACGCTTGGCGGCGGCACGTTTTCACGTGAGGCCGGTGGAAGCGGAGAGCATTGTCCGCTGAGTGTGCGAGACCGGCAGTGCCGAATAAGCTCCGATTGGCGGTGACGTGCTCCCCTGATTGTTACCAGTCAGGGGGTAGAGTCTCGCTCCTTCATGATGGTTGGTTGAGGTGATGGCAACGTGTCTGGGGGCATGCTCCCAGACACGTTGGCCGGCGATCTCGGCAGGGGTGCGCCCGCCCAGTTTCGAGTGTGGCCTGACGTGATTATAGTCGTGCCGCCAGGCGTCGAGCACGAAGCGGGCGTGGGCCAGCGACGTGAACAGCGTCTCATTGAGGCACTCGTCCCGCAGGCGCCCGTTGAAGCTTTCGACGAAGCCGTTCTGCATCGGCTTGCCGGGCGCGATGTAATGCCACTCGATCCGCCGCTCCTGCGACCAGCGCAGGATGGCCGACGAGGTCAGCTCAGTGCCGTTGTCGCTGACCACCGTATGCGGCTTGCCTCGCATCCCGATCAACCGTGTCAGCTCCCGGGCGACGCGCATGCCTGACACGACGTGTCCGCCACTAGCGCCAGGCATTCCCGCGTGTAGTCATCGACCACGCACAGGATACGGAACCGCCGGCTGCAGATCAGGGTGTCGGAGACGAAGTCCAGCGACCAGCGCTGGTTCGGTCCATCGGGCAGCACCATCGGCGCCCGCGTGCCGAGGGCGCGCTTGCGACCACCGCGGCGGCGGACCCGCAGGTTCTCCTCCCGATATATCCGCAGCAGCTTCTTGTGGTTGGGCGTCATGCCCTCCCGAGCCAGCAGATAACCCAGACGGCGATAGCCGAACCGGCGGCGCTCTGCCGCCAGTTCGCGCAGCCGTTGTCGCAACGGACCATCGTCCGGCCGCGACGACCGATACCGGATCACCCGCCGGCTCACGCCGACCAGGGTGCACGCCCGACGCTCGCTCAAGCCGTGATGCTCACGGGCATGGGCGACGGCATCCCGCTTAGCGCCGGGCGTCACCATTTTTTGATGCCAGATCCTTCAGCACCACGTTGTCGAGCATCGCCTCGGCCAGCAGCTTCTTCAGACGGGCGTTCTCCTCCTCCAACGTCCGCAGACGCCGAGCATCGGATACCTCAAGCCCGCCATACTTGGCCTTCCACTTGTAAAACGTCGCCGAGCTGATCCCGTGGCGGCGGCAGACATCCGCCGTCGCCATGCCCGCTTCCTGCTCCTTCAAGATCGCAATGATCTGCTCTTCGCTGAACCTGCTGCGCTTCATTCCGTCCGACCCCTTCGCGTCGGACTCTACTCAAGGTCGGTCACATTTCAGGGGAGCACGTCAACCGTTTCACATTGAAATGCCGAGAACTGACCACGTCCGCTTTCAGGAACTGCCCGAACCGGCATGGGTGGCCGGTTATAGGGCGCGAAGCATCCTCGGGGCGAATGACCGCAACTGGGCGTTAGCTGCCGCGATAGGAGTCCGACGAGCCGTAAGGTGTGCGTCGCGTCGATGACAGTTGGATGATAAACGGCATCTTTTGGGTGCTGCTCTCTGGCGTGTAGTGCACGCGCCGCTGGTCCTTCCCATCGGCAGCGGTCACAGGCGCGGGAGAAAGGCGCGCTCGGCGCCTAGTCTCCCTACATGCTTTCTACCACATCCTTCCTAGCCGCTTGCGATCCAGCGATGCGAGTATGACCGAATAGTTCGGAACTGCTGCTATCGTTAGAAGCCGGCGTGCCTACCCCCGGCAAGGCCAAAAAGCTGCGATCGCGTCATCTCGCGCCCGCACTTCCTTGGGGCAATTGAGGTTATGACCTAAGCGCCTATCCCGTTAGGTAGTACAATTGGCACCCACGGTTACGATCTTCGGGACTCCCCGCGATCCGCCCACCCGTAGGTGTCCCGCAGAAAGCCACTGATCGATAAAATCGTCCACACACGTCCATCGATTTTCGGTGACGTCTATTACCCAAGCATTACCCAAGTTCCCGGTTTGTACCGATCGGCTAACAGCTAAGTACTTGAAATTATTGGTGACCCCTACGGGAATCGAACCCGTGTTTCAGCCGTGAAAGGGCCGCGTCCTAGACCGCTAGACGAAGGGGCCACGTTGCCGTGGTGGCGCGGGCACTAGGGAAAGCGCTCCCCTTGGTCAAGCCGGGCAGCGCAGGTAGATCGGATTGCCGATCAGCGCCGGCTTGCCCGAGGGCAGCATCACGTTGACGCTCGCCCAGCCGCACGGCCTGGCTGGGCCCAGCGTCAGCGTGCTGCGCTGGTCGGCGCTGGTCACCGGCGTACGCGCGCCCGCGACCGGGGTGCCGTTGGCGATCAGCTCGATGGTTCCCCCCTGGAGGCCGACGACGTGTACCGCGAGGTTCACCGGTCCCGCCGGCTTGAGCTCGCCGCCCATCACTACCCGCTGATCGCCCGCGCGTCCCTCGACTTCGAGCAGCCGGTCCCGCGTGCCCTCGACGTCGATGAAGACGTTGCCGGCGCGGATGCCATCCTGGATGCCGCTGAGCGACAGTTCGCGGGCGTGGACCACCGTGGTCGGCCGACCGACGCGCGACTTCTCCGGCGGCGCGTCGGCGTCGTGGTTGTCGCTGCCGCCGATGCCCGTCAGGCGATGGCCCTCGTTGAGCCGTGCGTACCAGAAACCCGTTCCGGCGAGCGGTCCGGTCACCGTATTGGCGTTGATCGCCTCGATCGCGGCGATGCCCGACCAGTCGGTATCCCAGGTCCAGCCGCAGCCCATGCACGCCTCGCCGGTAGGGAGCGCGGGATGGTTGATCGACATGATCGCGCCCGCCGCCGCCGCCGCACGCTCGAGTGCGCGGGCGTCCGGCACCGCCGGCGTGCCGACGCGGAAATCGACGAAGCGTGATGGTCCGAAGATATTGGCATGGCCGCGGAAGGTGGTGATCTCGACGCCGGGAATCAGCAGCAGCTTGTCGAACCAGGGCTGCAGCTCGCGGAGGCCATCGAAATGCGAGACGGTGTTGTGGTCGGTGACCGCGATGAAGTCGAGCCCGGCCCTCGCGGCCGCCTCGACGGTGCGGTAGAGCGGGCACGGCACGCGCCTGCCGGCCTGGCTGGTGCAGCTCCCGTCGCTGTTGGCGTCATGCATGTGGAGGTCGCCGCGGTACCAGCCCTCCCCGGTCCGGATCGGCGGGTCGGCGATCGCCGCGCTGGCGTTGGCGACGTCCTTGCGGTCGAAGAAGACGTCGACGGTATAGGCGCTGTTGCTTCCTGGCCGGGCATTGGGGATGCCCATCAGCACGCGCCAACGGCCCGGCGTCACCGGCCCGGGCAGGTACCCGGGCGTGGCGTCGCTCGCGCTGATCGTGAAGCGGTCGCGGGTGCCGCCGCTCCAGCCGCGGAAGCCTTCGGGACCGAGCACGCCGAGGTCGATCACCGTCCGGTTCGACTTGTCGTAGCTGAGCGTGACGGTGATCCGTTCGACGCCCCGGGGAACGTCGAACGGCACTTCCTTGTAATGCTGCGCGTCCTCGCCGGTGACCGCGCCGGTGACGTGAACGTCGGGCTTGGGCGCCTCCTCGGCCGCCGCAGGCAGTGGCGCGGCGAGCGCAAGGAGCAGCGCGAGCATCGTCCGCATCAGAAGGCGAAATCCACGGCGAAGCGGAAGTTGCGCCCCAGGATCGGCCGGCCGATGAACAACAGGTCGTTGGCCTGGCCGCTGGTCAGCTCGCCCGCGCGCGGATTGCCCTCGGTGAGACCGATCTCGTTGGTCAGGTTGTCGCCATAGGCCCACAGCGAGATCTGCGGCGTCACGTTGAAGCGGACGCTGGCGTTGAGCACCGTGTAGGCCGGCAGCTCCGAGGTGTTGGCGGCGTCGGCATAGCGCTTGGTGTAATGCTCGACGTCGAGCTGCGCGCGGATGCGGTCGCCCCACAGCGTCACCGCCGGCGTCGCCCTCAGCGCGAGCCGCGGCACGCGCAACAGCTGGTTGCCCGAATAGTCGCGGTCGATGATGATCTGATTCCCATCCTCGTCCCTCCCCAGCTCGCCGTAGCGCAGATTGCGGAAGGTCGGGTCCTGCCAGGTGGCATTCAGCGTGAAGTCGAACCAGCGGGTCGGTCGCACCGTGCCCTCGAACTCGACGCCATAGGACCGCGTGTCGGTATAGACCGTCTGCGAGACGTAGCCCTGGGTTTCAGGGTCGAAGCGGGTGTTGCCGATCCCGTAGGAGTCGAAATCGGTGAGGAAGGCGGTCGCATAGACGCTCACCAGCGGTGTCGCCAGCTTGAAACCGGCTTCCCACATGTCGATGCCCTGCGTGACCGGCTGGGCGGTGGCGCTGGTGATGAAGCTGCCGACGCTCGGCAGGCGGAACGCCGAGGTGTAGCGCGCGAAGACGCCCATCGTACGGGCGAACTGCCAATCGGCGCCGAGCGTCCAGCCGACACGGTCGAAATTGCGGTCGAAGGGCGTGAACACGCCGTTGCCAGTCAGCACGTCATTGTCGGCAAGCGTGGTCGGATCGCCGAGATTGACGCTGATCTGCCCTTCCTGCGACCCCTTGGTGTTCACCTTCTCCCAGCGGACGCCGCCGTCGATGCGGAACTGCGGCGTGATCTGCCACTCGTCCGAAGCATAGAGCGCGAAGGTATCCTGCTTGCCCGAACCGTTGGCGAACTCGGAGCCGTAGCGGGCGACGCCGTTCTGCGTCAGCGCGCCGACCACCTGCCCCGCCGCGTTCAGCGCGACGAGATCGAGCAGCTGCGAATTGCCCGACACGTCCTGGATCGTCGAGGCTGAGTAGCGCGTGAACGTCTCGTCGATGTGCGCATAGTAGAAGCCGAAGGCGAAGTCGTGCGTCATGCTGCCCATCTGGAACTGGTGGGCGATGCGGAAATCGTTGAGGAACTCGCTCTCGTCGACGGTCACCGGCCGCGCGGCATTGATGAACACGTCGCCGTTGCCGTTCTGGTTGGCGACGTCGAACGGCAGGCCGGTGTCGACGTAGCGGAGCTCGACGCTGGTCGCGCCCGGGAAGGCGGCAAGCACCTGGCTCTGATACTGGTTGAGCAGCGCTGTCGCGGTGCTCACCGAGGCCGGATAGACGCCGTTCCGGATCGTGTTCGAATCTCGGTAGCGCATGTTGTTGGTGAGCTTCCAGCCATCGGCGACCTCCCATTCGCCCAGCGCGGAGAACTGGTCGAGCCGGATGCGGGTGCCGTCGCTGTTGTCGAACTGCACCGGACCGTCGGCGCTCCTCAGCGTCATGAACGCGGTCGCGCGGCTGGCGGTGGTATCGTAGCGCGGGTCGAAGCCGGCGATGCCGACGATGTCGCCGTCGGCATTCTTGGTCAGCGGGATGCCGGTGTAGAAGATCGCGTTGTCGGAGAGGTGCTTGTAGCTGACCGCGATCCGCCCCCCGTCGAAATTCTTGGCGAGGTCGGCGCGGATCTGGCCGCCCTTGTTGCCGGTGAAGCCGGGATCGCGCACGCCCTGCTCGTTGCGGTAGAAGCCGCCGACATCGAAGGTCCAGCCGTTGCCGAGCGGCGCGCCGACCCAGCCGTCGAAACGGTAGAGGTCCGCGGTCGGGCCATAGAGCACGCGGGCATGACCGGACAGCTCGTCGCCCGGCCGGCGGGTGATGAAGTTGACGACGCCGCCCGGCGCGTTGGAGTAGAAGACGGACGACGGGCCGCCGCGCACCACCTCGATGCGGTCGATCGACTCGTCCGTACGGAAGGCCTGGTCGGCGTTGAGATAGCCGAGCGCCGGATCATGCTGCACCGGCAGCCCATCCTCGAGCAGGTTGATCGAGCCGAAGCCGTCGACGGGAATACCGCGCGCGCGGACGTTGCCGCTGCCCTCGCCGCCCGACGCCTCCACCCAGAAGCCGGGAACGGACTTCAGCGTCTCGGTCACGCTCGACGCCGCGCGCGAGCGCAGCGCGTCATTGTCGAGCGTGGTGATCGCGTAGCTGGTCTCGAGCTTGGTCCGCTCGCCCGCACCCGCACGGCCGGTGACGACGATGTCCTCGCCGCCTTCGCCCTGCGACTCGGTGTCGGTAGGGGCGGTCTGCGCCATGGCCGCGGTGCTGCACGTCGCGGCAAGAGCGACGAGCAATGATTTGACGAACATGCGATCAACCATGGTGCTGAACCCCCAATCCCTCGCCGTCGGATGCGGCATGGCTGGGCGGCTAGGCGCGGCAGGTTACGAGTTTGCGGCAGTGCGGCGACGGTTTGGTTACGTAGCGTCACCTTGCCGTCATGTCGGCACCATCCGGCGGCGAACCGCGGCCCATGCCGGAAATATTGCTATCGGGGTCCCAACCCTCCTAATCCGCCAACATGGCGGACCCCCGCATCATCGACGTCGAGCTCGACGAGCGCACCATCCTCTGGCGCTCGGCCGATGTCGAGCAGGAGCGGCGGATCGCGATCTTCGACCTGCTCGAGGAGAATTATTTCGCGCCCCGGCACAGGCATACGGACGGCTATGCCGGGCCCTACCGTATCAAGCTCAGCGTCGAGGAGGGACGGCTGGCAATCGCGATCCGTCGCGAGGACGGCAGCCATCTGGAGACGCTGGTGCTTGCGCTCGGACGCTTCCGTCGGCCGATCAAGGACTATTTCGCGATCTGCGACAGCTATTACGACGCGATCCGCAACGCCGGCCCCGCTCAGATCGAGACGATCGATATCGCTCGGCGCGCCATTCACAACCAGGCGGCCGAGCTGCTGATGGAGCGGCTGGAGGGCAAGATCGAGGTCGATTTCGACACCGCGAGACGGCTGTTCACACTGATCTGCGTGCTCCATATCCGCGGTTGATGACGAAGATCGATCCCCCTGCCCTGATCGCCGCCGCCCGCACGGCCGCGCTCAACGCCCATGCCCCCTATTCGCGCTTCGCCGTAGGCGCGGCGGTGCTGCTCACCGACGGCAGCGTGGTGACGGGCGCCAATTTCGAGAATGCGAGCTACGGCCTGTCGCTTTGCGCCGAGACGGTGGCGTTGGCGACGGTGAACAGTCTCGGCAGGCTGCGCGACGTGGCCGCGATCGGCGTGATCGGGGGCCGCATCGGCCACCCCGACGCTTCGCCGGTCAGCCCCTGCGGCCGCTGCCGTCAGGTCATCAACGAAGCCGCGCAATTGAGCGGATGCGATATTCCCGTCTTCTGCGCCGGCGCGGAAGGCGACGAGATTACCGCATACAGGCTCTCGGAACTGTTGCCCCTTGCCTTCGGCCCCAAGGACCTGGGATTCGTCTGAATCGAGATCGAAACGACCGAAGGGCTGCTCCGCGTTCGCCGGCGATCGCCGATCCACAACCACCTTGCCCCGCCGCGCGCTTCCGGCAAAAGCGGGACCAGGAGCAGGGGAAACCATGAGCATTCTTTCCGACCGCTGGATTCGTGAGCAGGCCCTCAACCACGGCATGATCGAACCGTTCGTCGAGGCGCAGCGGCGCGAAGGCTGCATCAGCTATGGCCTGTCGTCCTACGGCTACGACGCGCGCGTGGCGGACGAGTTCAAGATCTTCACCAACGTCGATTCGGCGACGGTCGATCCCAAGGATTTCGCCGCCAACAGCTTCGTCGACCGCCGGACCGACGTGTGCATCATCCCGCCCAACAGCTTCGCGCTCGCCCGCACCGTCGAATATTTCCGCGTGCCGCGCGACGTGCTGGTGATCTGCCTCGGCAAGTCGACCTATGCGCGCTGCGGCATCATCGTGAACGTGACTCCGCTCGAGCCCGAATGGGAGGGCCATGTCACGCTCGAATTCTCGAACACGACGCCGCTGCCGGCCAAGATCTACGCCAACGAGGGTGCTTGCCAGTTCCTGTTCCTCAAGGGCGACCAGCCCTGCGAGACCAGCTATGCCGACCGTGCCGGCAAGTATATGGGACAGCGGGGGGTGACGCTGCCACGGCTATAGGTGGTTCGTCTACCGGCTCCCGGCCGGCGCATCTAGGGGGCGACAAGTGCAGCGGCTGCTTGTCGGCTCAAGGTTGATCAAAAAGTTGACTAAATTGACTCTACCGCGCCTGTACGGGCCAATACGCTAGGAAATGCGCCGAGGATGGGATGCGGACGCGGCGGGGAAACGCCGCAGACGCGACACCGGTGCGGCACGGACGAGATTGATGGATCAAAGAGCGGACCGATGCGTGAGCAATCGGTCACGCAAACCAAGCAGCGCGAAATCCTACATTGCAAGGGAGCTGGATTGCACAAACCCGACCCGCTCCTCGCCCCGACGCGCCTGCCCCGGGCATAGGCTGGAGTTTCGGGGGTCAACGCCTCGGTTCGAGGTTCCGGCCAGAAGAACCTCATGGCCGGTTTTCACGGAAAAAGTGGATGCCGGAACAAGTCCGGCATGACAATTCAATCCTTGCGGACCGCTCCAGTAAGAGTGGAATATCTTGCGCCAAGCAGCCGATAAAGCGAGCGGGCGATCTTCGATCGCGCCGCTCGCCTCGGCTTCAATTCCTCGCGACGTGGTTCCGCAGGTCCAGCTGGCGCAAGCCCGCCTGGGCGATCACATGAGCGCTGGCCGTCCTGTCGGCAGAAAGATCCATCAGCACGTCCTCATTGGTAAGCACCTGCTGATACAGCGCGCGCGCCTCGCTCGCGCGGCCGGTCTGCGCGTAGACGGCGGCGAGGTTGAGCAGAATCTCGGGTCGGTCGGGGAAGATGCGGCGCTCGGCGATCAGCCGGCGCTCGGCCTTGGCATAGTCGCCGCGCTCGATCGCCTGCGCGGCCACGGGATCGGTGCGGGTCTGCGCCGGCGCCGCCTGAGCCGCGGCCGCCAGCGACGCGACAAGGATGGCAGCAGCTACCTTGTTCATCATGAGGCTCCTCTCATCGTTACGGTTCGATGTCAATTTTATGACACTCATATTTCATTACGATGAAAGAGATGTGACGTCAAAAGAAAAGGGCGGCCGAAGCCGCCCTTTAAAGCCTATCGATCCAACGCCGCCCGCGCGAAACGGGCCGCGATCGTCAGAAGTCGCCGCGATATTGTTCGTTGCCGACGAAGCCGAGCTTGGTGACGTTGGCGCGCTTGATGATCGCCAGCACCTGATCGACCTTCTCGTACCGCGCCTGGGCGTCGGGCTGGAAGTGCAGCTCTGGCTCCGGGCTCATCGCCGTAGTGCGCTCGAGATACTGTGCCAGCGTCACGTCGTCGATCGGCGTGCCGTTCCAGAACACGTTGCCGGTCGCGTCGATCGACACCTTGTTCTTATCCGGCTCGATCGGCGGCTTGGGCGCGTTCGAGTTCTGCGGCAGATCGACCTTCACCGCGTGCGTCTGCACCGGGATGGTGATGATGAACATGATGAGGAGCACGAGCATGACGTCGATCAACGGCGTCGTGTTCATCTCCATCATCGGCTCGCCGTCGTCGCGGCCACCACTCATTGCCATTTCAAACTACTCCTTGGGCTCCGCGGATCAGCGATCGAGCGTCTGGACCGAGCCCGGCGGCGGCTCGGAAATGAAGCCGACCTTGGCGAAGCCCGCCATCTGCATCGTGTAGACGGTGCCGCCGATGCAGCGATACGGCGTGTTGACGTCGCCGCGGATGTGCACCTCGGGGATGTCATCCGCCGTCAGGTTCGCGCCGAGCCGGTCGACCACGCCCTTGAGCTTGGCCACGCCACGTTCGAGCAGCTCGTCGTGGTTGACCCTGGTCATGTTCCAATAAACCTCGCACCCGGCCGGGCTACCCTTCACCGAGAGCGATACGTTCTCGGGCTTGGTAGTGGTGGGTTCGAACGGTACCTTGGGCAGCTGCACTTCGACGGTCTGGATCACGACCGGAACCGCGATCAGGAAGATGATCAGGAGCACCAGCATCACGTCGACGAGCGGCGTGGTATTGATGTCCGACATCGGGGTTTCTTCGCTGCTACCCCCTACGCTCATCGCCATGGCGAGCTAATCCTATCCTCAAATTCACATCCGACGCGACAGCCACGCCGGTCAATCGGTTGGGGGCCGCAGCCTGCGGCCCCCAAAGGTCACTTACGCGCGGGTCTGCACGCCGCCGGTCTGGCCGGCGGTCGCGGTCGGCGCCGGCTTCGCCGGAGCAGCCTTGGCCGGAGCCGCCTTCGCCGTCGTCGCGGCCGGACGCACCGCACCGTTCGAGGCGAGGAAGCCGAGCACGTCGTTCGAGAAGGCCGACAGGTCCTCCGCGATGCCCTTGTTGCGGCGCTGCAGCCAGTTGTAGGCCAGCACCGCCGGCACGGCGACCGCCAGGCCCAGCGCGGTCATGATCAGCGCCTCACCGACCGGGCCGGCGACCGCGTCGATCGACGCCTGGCCCGCCGCGCCGATCTTGATCAGCGCACGGTAGATGCCGATGACGGTACCGAACAGACCGATGAACGGCGCGGTGGCGCCCACGGTAGCGAGGAAGGCGAGGCCGGTGTTCAGCTTCGAGTTGATCGCCGCCTCCGAGCGGGCGAGCGAACCATGAAGCCAGTCGTGCGCCTCGACCGGATCGGTCAGGCGGCCGTGCTGCTCCTGCGCCGCTAGGCCGTCGTCGACGATCTGACGATAGGCGGAGTTCTTCTCGAGCTTGGCCGCGCCTTCGCGCAACGAGTTGTTGCTCCAGAAGCTCTGGCGGACGCGCTTCGCCTGGTTGATGATCTTCTGCTGCTCGAACAGCTTGGTGAACATGATGTAGAAGCTGACGATCGACATCAGCACCAGAATGCCGAAGACGGTCTGGGCGATGATGCCGCCCTGCTGGAGTGCTGGAATCAGGCCGTACGGGTTTTCGCCGCCGTGAGCCGCACCTGCGGCAAGGATGGTGGTCAGCATTGCTCGGTCTTCCTCTGACGATTTGATTTCAACGAAAGTTCGGCGTCCCAGGCCCGGCCTGGCGACGCCGAGGGTTAGTTATTCCTCGAGCTGCCAGCGCACGCCCGGGATGGTGGCGGTCGAAACGATCGGGTTGCCCGCATCGTCCTGCGCCGGCTTGTAGCGGCCGCGCCGCTTGGCGAGACTGCAGGTCGTACTGTCGAGTTCCGCGTTGCCGCTCGATGAGGTTACGCGGCAGTCGCTGACGCGGCCATCGGTGCCGATGGTCAGCGAAACGGTAACGCGTCCCTCGGCACCCGCACGACGCGCACCGGCCGGATAGTCGTCGTTCGAGAACCATGAGCCGGGATTACCCCTCGGCGTCGCCTTGGCGGCGAGCTTCGGCGGCGGCGGCGGCGGCGGCGCGGGCGGAGCCGGCGGCGCGGCGATCGGCGCCGGCGTATAGGTCGGCGGCGGTGTCGTCACCGCGGTGATCGTCACCGGCGGCGGCGTGTTGGTCTGCACGATCGGCGGCGGCGTCACGACCGGCGGCGGCTGCATCGGCTGATCCGGCGGCGGCGGCGGTGGCGGCACCTCTTCGGGCGGGGGTGGCGGTTCCTCTACCTCGAAGGTCTTCAGATTCTCCTGAGCCTTCTTGATATATTGGTAGGCGAGGCCCGTCACGAAGGCATATCCGAGCGCAACGTGGATCAGCGCGACGATGATCAGCGCTACCACACGGCTGCCGCTCATATTCCGGTCAGCGTAAGCCATTCAGCAACGAAACTCCCTCATGACTGACAATGGTGAACCCGACATGGTCCTTCTGTCGTTGCCCACCTTCTGCCTTGACTGTTGTATCCCTGCGGCAGCGCGCGAGTCTCTATCGTGGCCCTCGGGATGACGCAAACGCTTTGTCGAGCGCAATAAACTTACCAACGCCTCAAGACAGAATTATTTCTGTATCAAAGCTGCACCATCGCGTAACCCGTCATGCCATGAAGTGCCCGTCTTCCGCGATTCCCGCCGCCCTCGTCCTCTTCGCCACATTTGCCCCATATCCGGCGCAAACCGCACAAATCGTGGCAGAAACGGGGCAGGCTGCGCCGTCCTATGCCACCATCGCCGACCGCCTGACGGCCTCGCCGATCGTGATCGATGCGGTTATTCGCGAGGCGATCCGACTGAAGGATGCCGCCGCGGCCAATACCGAAGCGGGGCGGATCAGATATTATATACAGGCCGATGTCCAGGCCCTGATTCGCGCCCCGGCGGACATGCCGACCCGCATTTCCTATCTGGCCGACGTCGCGACCGATTCGCGCGGCAGGCCGCCGAAGCTCAAGAAGCTGCGCGTGCTGCTGTTCGCCCGCCCGGTTCCGAATCGCCCGGGCGAGATCCAGCTCGTCGCTCCCGATGCCCAGCAGCCCTGGACGCCGGCGCTCGACGGCCTGGTCCGCCGCATCGCGAAGGAACTGGTCGCACCCGATGCCCCGCCTGCGATCACCGGCATCGGCAATGCCTTCCACGTTCCCGGCACGCTGCCCGGCGAGGGCGAGACCCAGATATTCCTGCTTACCGGCAACGGCCGGCCGGTCTCGCTCAACGTGCTGCGCCGGCCCGGCGAGCAGCCGCGCTGGGCGGTGGCGCTGTCGGAGATCGTCGACGAGGCGGCGGGGCCGCCCGCCAAGGATACGCTGTTGTGGTACCGCCTCGCCTGCGGCCTGCCGCCGACGCTGCCCGATAGCGCACTAGCGTCGATGGAGGCGGCCGATGCCGCGGCGGCACGCGAGGACTATGATTTCGTGCTGAAGGCGCTCGGGCCGTGCGGCCGCTGACCGTCAGCGGCCGAGATGGACGAAATCGCGGCCCCAGCTTCTGAGATGAGCGCCGGCATCGACGAAGATCACCTGACCGGTCACTGATTCGGCCGTCGCGAGCCACGCGACGGCGTCGGCCACCGCTTCGGGCGCAGGCAGATGCGCGAGCGGCATCATCGCCGCGAGCCGGTCGAGCTGGGCCGCGTCATATTCCGCAGTCGGAATGGTCAGCCCCGGCGCGACGCCATTGACCCGAACGCCTGGGGCCAACGCGATTGCGAGCGTGCGGGTCGCCTCGGCGAGCGCCTGCTTCGACAGCGTATAGGCGAGCTGGTCGACCGGCGGATGGGCGATTCGCTGGTCGAGGATGTTGACCACGGCGCGCCCGCCGAGCCCCGCCACCCGGTGCGCGAGAGCATAGGGGGCAGCGAGATTCACGCGCAGGTGATCGAGGAGATCATCGTAGCCGCCGCTCCCCTCCCCCACCGTCTCGAAACGCGAGGCGCTATTGACGAGCAGGCCGGCCGGTCGTCCGAAATGGCGCGCCACCTCGTCCGGCAGCGCCTCGACGGCGCGCGAATCGGCGAGGTCGGCGGCAAAGACGTGATGATCGACGCCCGCGAGCCGCTCTTCCAACCACGGCTCGGGCTCGGGATCATGGCCGGCGTGGAGCGCGAGGTCGTACCCCACCTCCGCCAGCCGCGCGGCGATATGTGCGCCCAGCCGCCGGCAGCTTCCGGTGACGAGCGCGAGCGGGCGCATCAGCGCCGGTGCCTCACCAGCGTGATGCCGATCGATTCGCCGCGCTCGGCGATCGCCAGCTTGATGATCTTCACTGCCACCCGCCGTACGCGCCGGTCCTGCAGGAACAGGGTCTCGGCGATATGGTCGGCGACGCCCTCGATCAGCTTGAAGTGCACGCCCTCGGGCAGCGCGCGCGTCGCCGCGTCGCGCAGGTCGATATAGCTCTTCGACGCCGACAGCGGCGTATCCGGCGCGAACCGGGGCGGACAATCGATCTCCACGTCAAGCGAGATGCGGAGCGGCTGCGGCAGGTGGGTTTCCTCGGAATAGATGCCGGTCAGCACCTGGACCTCGAGATCGTGCACCTGAAGGGTGAGGCTGTCGTTCATGGGTGAGGCGCCGATAGCAGATCGGCGCGCGCACGAAAGCCTTGCGCTGCCGTCCGATGGCGCTAATGCGCGCGCCCTCCATGACCATCGTCCCGCTCTCGACCATCGCGCCCGGCGCCGTCGAAGCGCTGCTCGACCGTGCCTTCGGGCCTGAGCGGCGCGAGAAGACGGCCTATCGCGTGCGCGAGGGGCTGGAGGCGATTCCCGAGCTGAGCTTCGCAATGCTCGACGAGACGGGCGCGCTCGCCGCCGCCATCCAGTGCTGGCCGGTGGCATTGGCCTGCGATGACGGCAGGCGCGTGGCAATGGTGATGGTCGGCCCGATCGCGGTGGAACCCATGATCCAGGGCGGCGGGCTCGGCCGGCGTATCACCCGCCACGCGCTCGCCGCGGCCGACGCCGGCGGCGGTGAGGGTCGGGACAAGCTGATGCTGGTCGGCGATCCGGAATATTATGCGCGCTTCTTCGGCTTTTCCGCCGAACACACCGGCCGCTGGCGCCTGCCCGGCCCTTGGGAGCCTCGCCGGCTGCTCGCACGCGGCCCCGTTCCGGAGTGCCCCGGGATGATCGAACCACGACGGCGAGCCATCGCCTGAGGGTTTACGGGCGCCGCGCTCCTGCTAACGCTGCCGCGATGCCGATGGAGCCGCCACCCGACCTCGCTTCGCTGAGCCTCGCCGAGATCGCGGACCTCGCAGCGCGACGGAAGCTGCCACCGGTCGAGCAGTGGAACCCCGGCCATTGCGGCGACAGCGAGATGCGGATCGCGCGCGACGGCACCTGGTATCACCAGGGCTCGCCGATCGGGCGGCCGGCGATGGTGCGGCTGTTCTCGACGATCCTCAGGCGCGAGCCGGACGGCGGCTATGTGCTGGTGACGCCGGTCGAGAAGCTCGACATCGCGGTCGAGGACGCTCCTTTTATAGCGGTCGAACTCAAGGCGGAGGGGAGCGGGCGCGACATGCGCCTCGGCTTCCGCCTCAACACCGACGATTTCGTCACTGCCGGTCCCGCGCATCCGCTGCGCTTCGCGGCGCATGACGAGGGGCCTCGCCCCTATCTCCACGTCCGCGGCGGGCTGGAGGCGCTGGTGGCGCGGCCGGTCTATTACGAGCTGGCGGAGATCGCGCTGGCCGGGGACGACGCGCCGCCCGGCCTGTGGAGCGACGGCGCCTTCTTCCCGCTGAAGCCGGCATGACCCTGGCCGAGCGGCTGACGGCCGCGCTGGAGGCGGGCAATCGCACGACGCCCGAGCTGCTGACCGGCGACCTCGGGGGACTGGAGCTCGACCAGGCGCCGCGCCATGCCGAGGCGGCGGTGCTGATCGCGGTCACCGACCGGCCGGAGCCGGGCGTGATCCTCACCCAGCGGACTGAGACGCTGCGCCGCCACGCCGGGCAGGTCGCCTTTCCCGGCGGCCGGATCGATCCCGGCGACGACGGTCCGGTCGCCGCCGCGCTCCGCGAGGCCGAGGAGGAGATCGCGCTGCCTCCGGAGGCGGTGACGGTGATCGGCCCGGTCGACCGCTATCGCACCGTCACCGGCTATGACGTGACGCCCGTGCTCGGCGTGGTCGCGCCGGACCTGCCGCTCGTCGCCGCCGAGGCGGAGGTCGCCGACGTGTTCGAGGTCCCCCTCGCCTTCCTGCTCGATCCCGCCAACCAGCGCGAGACCGGTCAGGTCTGGCAGGGGCGCGTGCGGCATTATTATCAGATCGACTGGAACGGCCGCCGTATCTGGGGCGCGACCGCGGCGATGCTGGTCAACCTGTCGCGGCGGCTGGCATGGTGACGCTGCCGTACGCGGAGTGGCGCCACCGCGCGGGGCTCGATCGCCTCGTCGAGGTGCTCGGCGCCGACGAGGGCACGGCGCGGTTCGTCGGCGGCGCGGTGCGCGATGCGCTGCTCGGCATTCCGGTCGCCGACCTCGACATCGCCACGCGTCATGCGCCGGCGACGGTAATCGACCTTCTGCGCCGCGCCGGGATCAAGGCGGTGCCGACCGGGATCGACCACGGCACCGTGACCGCGGTGATCGAGAGCGGTCCGGTCGAGGTGACGACGCTGCGCCGCGACGTCTCGACCGACGGGCGCCGCGCGACCGTCGCCTTCACCGACGACTGGCGCGAGGACGCGGCGCGACGGGATTTCACCATCAATGCGCTCTACGCCGATCCCGCGACCGGCGAGGTGTTCGACTATTTCGGCGGCTTCGCCGATCTGGAGGCGCGCCGCATCCGCTTCATCGGTGATCCGCACCAGCGCATCGCCGAGGATCATCTGCGCATCCTGCGCTTCTTTCGTTTCCTCGCCCGTTTCGGCGACGCCCCCGATCCGGCCGGGCTGGAGGCCTGCACCGCGCGCGCCAACGACCTGATGGCGCTGTCGCGCGAGCGCATCCGTGACGAGCTGCTCAAGCTGCTCGCCGCGCGCGAGGCGGTGCGGGTCGTGCGGCTGATGCTGGAACGCGGCATATTGAAGCCGGTGCTGCCGGAGATCGCCTCGGCCGACCGGCTGGAGATGTTGGCCGCGCGCGAGGCGGCCGCCGGCATCGCGCCCGCGCCCTTGCGCCGCCTGGTCGCGCTGCTGCCCGCCGAGGCGGTCGAGGAGGTCGGGGCGCGGCTCAAGCTCTCCAACGCCGAGCGCAAGCGGATCGCCTTCGCCGCACAGCCGGCTGGCGATCGCGGCGTGCATGAGCTCGCCTATCGCCTCGGCACCGAGAGTGCGGTCGACCGGCTGATGCTGTCGGACCGTCCGGTGGAGGAGGCACGCACGGCCGCCGGTTGGAGCCCGCCGTCGCTGCCGATCACGGGCGGGGCGCTGGTCTCGCGCGGGTTGCGCCGTGGACCGGAGGTCGCCCGCGTGCTGCGCGAGATCGAGAACCGCTGGATCGCCGAGGGCTTCCCCGACGCGGCGCGGGTCGAGGCGATCGCCGAAGAGGCGGTGGCTCAGGCGCTGCGCTCGGCGAGCAGCGCATAGGCCGCATCCTTCTCCAGCGGCCGCGAATAGAGATAGCCCTGGCCGTATGAGCATCCGAGCGCGGCGAGCGTCTGGGCAAGCTCGTTGGTCTCGATGCCCTCCGCCGTGGTGCGCATCCCAAGCGCCTGGGCTAAACTCAAGATTGCGCGGACGATCGCCACCTTGTCGCGGTCGGCAAGCATCCCGCTGACGAAGCTGCGGTCGATCTTGAGCACGTCGATCGGCAGTTTCTGGAGATAGGCGAGGTTGGAATAGCCGGTGCCGAAATCGTCCATCGCCAGCGTGGTGCCGAGGCCCTTCAGCGCGTGCATGGTCGCGGCGATGCGGTCGGGATCGCTGACGATCGCGCTTTCGGTAAGCTCGAGCGTCAGCCGGTCGCCGGCAACGCCGTGGCCGTCGAGCGCCGCCTGCACCATCGGCGCCACCTGGTCGCGCTGGAGCTGGATCGCCGAAAGGTTGACCGCGACATTGGCCCGGCAATGGCCGCCGGCGGCGCGGTCCCATTCCGCAAGCGTGCGCGCCGCCTCCTCCATCGCCCAGCGGCCGAGCGGCACGATCAGGCCCGATTCCTCGGCGACCGGGATGAAGTCGGACGGCTTCACCTCGGTGCCGTCGCCGAGCGTCCAGCGCGCCAGCGATTCGAACGACACGATCCGCCCGCTCGCCAGGTCGCAGATCGGCTGGAAGCTCAGGCGCAGCTCGCCGTTCTCGACCGCGCGGCGCAGCTCGGTCTCGATGCTGAACTGGGTGCGGACGATGTCGAACGCCGAATCCCGATAGATCTCGGTGCGCCCGGTCTTCTTCGCCCGCTTCACCGCGAACTGGGCGTGGCGGATCAGGTCCTCAGGTTCGGCGAGCTCGTCATGGCCCAGCGCGATACCGATCGAGCAGTCGATGCGGATCTCGAAGTCCGACAGCCGGAACGGCGTCGACAGCGCCGCATGGATGCGATCGGCGACCTGGAGCGCGTCGCGGCCACCCTCCTCGACCGCGACCAGGATACCGAACTCGTCGCCGCCGATCCGCGCGAGCATGTCGCTGCCGCGCAGCGCGCCCTTGATCCGCCGCGCAACCGATATCAGCAGCTCGTCGCCGGCCAGGCTCCCCAGGCAGGCGTTGATGCGGCTGAAGCGGTCGAGGTTGACGATCATCACCGCATGTCCGGCGCGCGTCTCGTCGGTGATGCGGCTTTCGAGCTCGTCGCCGAAGCCGCCGCGGTTGGGCAGGCCGGTGAGGCTGTCCGACAGCATCTCGCGCCTGAGGCTGGTTTCGGTGCGCTGCTCGCCGGTTTGGTCGACCAGGCTCACCAGACAGCGCTTGACGTGACGGAACGCCGCGCGGCGCGCGATCATCACGCGGAAGTAGCGTGCGTCGATCGCCTCGCCGAACTGCCAGGCGAATTCGAGATGGGTCTCGTCGGATTCGAGGAACTGGAGGATGCGCGCGCCGAGCAGGCGGATCACCGGCGACTGCTCGGCAAGAGTGCCGAGCCCCGCCCGGCGGAAGGCGCGGTTGACCGCTTCGAAGGCGAAGGCGCCGCCGGTCCACTCCACCACCGCGGCGGGAATCGGCATCAGGTCGATGATCGCGGCACTTGTCCGCGGCCCGAGCTGCGGGACGTCCTCGGCAACCGCGAGCGGCGCCGGAGCGAGCGTAGTGATCGGGCGCGCCTTGCGAAAATCCATCGCGTCCCTGCTAGCCGCGATTGGTTAAAAGCGGCTGAAAACGAAGGTCATTTCCGTAAGGATCAGAAACGGTTGTCGCGCGGAAAACCATTGGGCGGCATCCGCCCCGCCGCGCCGCGCGCCGCGCGCCACGGCGTCAGGTCGGTTTCGGTGCGCGTCCGCGCGCCCTCGCCGCCCATCGTCCAGCTGAGGCCGGCCGCGAAGCGGAAGGTGGTGACGTCCGACAAACCGCCGTCGCGGTAGCGCTGGAGCTGCACGCCCTGGCCCCGCGCCAGCTCGGCCACTTCGGCGAGCGGGAACACCAGCAGCTTGCGGTTGTCGCCGACCACGCCGACGTAGTCGTCCTCGGGCCCGATCGGATGCACCGCCTTGAGCTTGGCGCCGGCGCGGGGAGTCACCACCGCCTTGCCCTTGCGTGTCTCGGCGATCGTGTCGGCTGCCTTCACCACGAAGCCGCGCCCGTCGCCGGCGGCAACCAGCAGCTTCTCGGCGCGCGCGGCGGGGAGCAGCGCGACGATCCCCGCATCGCCGTCGAGATCGATCATCAGCCGCACCGGCTCGCCGAAGCCGCGCCCGCCCGGCAGCTTGTCGGCGGCGAGCGTGTAGAAGCGCCCGGTGTCGGCGGCGAGCAGCAGCTTGTCGGTGGTCTGCGCATGGAAGGCGAGGAACGGCCCGTCGCCCTCGCGGAACTTGAGCGCGTCGGCGGAGGCGAGCTCGACATGCCCCTTCATCGCGCGGACCCAGCCGCGCTGGGAGAGGATCACGGTGATCGGCTCGCGCTCGATCATCGCTTCCAGCGGGATGTCGCGTGCCGGCGCGGCTTCCTCGATGGCGGTGCGGCGGGCGCCGAGCGCGGTTTCGGGACCGTAGCGCTCGCGGAGCTTGCCGAGATCGCGCTTCATCCGCGTGCGCTGGCGCGCGTCCGACGACAGCAAAAGCTCGAGCTCGCCCTTTTCCTTGTCGAGCGTATCGCGTTCGCCGCGGATCTGCATCTCCTCCAGCCGGCGCAGGCTCCTGAGCCGCATGTTGAGGATCGCCTCCGCCTGGCGGTCGGTGAGGCCGAACTCGGCGATCATCACCGGCTTGGGCTCGTCCTCGGTGCGGATGATCTCGATCACGCGGTCGAGGTTCAGATAGGCGATGAGATAGCCGTCGAGCAGCTCGATGCGGTCGGCGATCTTGCCGAGGCGGTGCTCCGAGCGGCGCCTGAGCACGATGAAGCAATGCTCGACCCAGCCGTGCAGCGCCTCGGACAGGCTCATCACCCGCGGCGTGCGGCGCGCGTCGAGCACGTTGAGGTTGAGCGGCACCCGCACCTCGAGATCGGAGAGACGGTAGAGGCTCTCCGCCAGCGTCGCCGGGTCGACGGTGCGCGCGCGCGGCTCCAGGACGATGCGCACCGCCTCGTCGGATTCGTCGCGCACGTCGGCGAGGATCGGCAGCCTCTTCTCGTTGATGAGCGCGGCGATGCCCTCGATCAGCTTGCCCTTCTGCACGCCATAGGGGATCTCGCTGACGACGAGCTGCCAGCCGCCGCCCTTCTCGCGCTCGACCGCAGTGCGGGCGCGAACGCGGAAGCTGCCGCGGCCGGTAGCATAGGCCTCGGCGATCGCCGCCTGGCTGTCGACGACGATGCCGCCGGTCGGGAAGTCCGGCCCCTTCACATGGTCGAGGACATCGGCGTGGCGGTTGTCGATCAGCGCGACCGCGGCGTCGATCAGCTCGGCGGCGTTGTGCGGCGGGATGCTGGTCGCCATGCCGACGGCGATGCCCTGTGCGCCGTTGGCGAGCAGATTGGGAAACAGACCCGGGAACAGTTCCGGCTCCAGCTCCTCGCCGTTGTAGGTCGGGCGGAAGTCGACCGCATCCTCGTCGAGACCGTCCATCAGGTCGATCGCGACCTGGGTCAGGCGGGCTTCGGTGTAGCGATAGGCGGCGGCGTTATCGCCGTCGATATTGCCGAAATTGCCCTGCCCGTCGACCAGCGGATAACGCGTGGCGAAGGTCTGCGCGAGGCGGACCATCGCGTCGTAGACCGATCCCTCGCCGTGGGGATGGTATTTGCCGATGACGTCGCCGACGACGCGGGCGCATTTCTTGTAGCCGGCGTCGGGATCGAGCCGCAGCAGCCGCATTGCCCAGAGCAGGCGCCGGTGGACCGGCTTCAACCCGTCGCGCACATCCGGCAGCGACCGCGCGGTGATCGTCGACAGCGCGTAGACGAGATAGCGTTCGCTGAGCGCGGAATCGAACGGAGCGTCGGTAATCGGGTCGATGGGAGCGGAAGCCATGGTCGATCCGGGTTAGCAGAGCGGTGGCGCGCTGCAAGTTCCTCCCGTTCCAGGACTGACCGACATGTCCGGACATGTGCGACCAGGATGAAAGTGAAGGGAGTCGCGCTGCATTCGTTCACTTTGCTCCACTTATCCCCGCAGCCGCGCCGCAGCGGCCGTCGACGAACCCAAGCAAGGCAAATCCAATTAGGAAAGCGATTTCTTCGGGCAGCGTTCGGGGGGCTTCGATCGATGATTTAGCCCAAAGTCCGCGCCACCACCGTCGCTGGAGGCCTCTCATCGGCCAGCTCGCGGATCAGCCATTCGCGGAAGCGCTTGATCTTGGGCACGTTGCGGCGGTGCTCCGGGAACACCAGCCAATAGGCGTAACCGCGCGTCGAGACCTGGTCGAACAGCCGCACCAGCCGCCCCTCGGCGAGGTCGTGACGCCAGAAGAACGGCGTCAGCATTGCCACCCCCTGCCCCGCCATCGCGGCATGACCCTCATGCGCCTGGGAATCGAGGCGCACGCCGGGACGCGGCAGGCTGTCCGGCACGTCGACGCCGGCCTCGCGCAGCCAATAGGGCCACCAGGGATCGTGCGGGCTGATCAGCGGCAGCCGCAGCAGGTCGCGCACCTCGATCCGGCCGCCGTGCTTGGCGAGGAAGTCCGGGCTGCACATCGGCGTGAAGTCGATCGGCAGCAGCTTCTCCTCATGCAGCCCTTCCCAGCCGCCGCGGCCGGCGCGGATCGCAACGTCGGTCTCGTCGGCAACGAAATCGACCAGCGCATCGCTGGTGAGCAGCCGCACCGCCATCTCCGGATGCGCCATCTGGAAGCCGCCGAGCCGCCACGCCAACCAGGTGTTGGCGAAGGTGTTGGAAGTGGAGATCGTCAGCAGCGCCTCATCCTCGGCACGTATCGCGGAGAAAGCGGCGTCGAGCGCGTCAAAGGCGCGCGTCACCTGCGGGATCGCGCGGCGGCCGGCGTCGGTCAGCACCACCCGTTTCTTCTCGCGCCGGAACAGCGGCACGCCAAGCCGCTCCTCGAGCAGCTTGATCTGGTAGCTGACCGCAGCCTGAGTCATGCCCAACTCATTGGCAGCGCTTGTGAAGTTCTCATGCCGCGCCGCAGCCTCGAACACGCGGACGGCAGAGAGCGGCGGAAGCTGGCGCATGGCTCAGATCATAAGCCGTGCTTATCACCCTTGTCCAATGATTTGTTGGCATTTTGTTCTTCGCAGGCGCAATTGAATCCGTGCAACGTCACCCCGAGGAAAATGGAGTACGGACATGCGCGACGATTTCCTGACCTCTAGCTGGGCCGACCATCGCGGCGGCCTGATCGACGGGCTCCGCAGGCTGTTCGCGCTGACGCGACAGAGCTTCGACCGGCTCAACGCCTATCAGTTCGACGCCCCCTGGCGCCGCGAGCAGAGCAAGCGTCGGCCGGCGTAGAATCTTGGATGGGTCCCTCGCAGGCGGCGGGGATGGGGTGCGGTTCCGCAGCCCCGTCCCCGCCGCTATCACGTTCGGGCCATGACCTATCTCACCTGGTCGGACCTCACCGGCCGCCTCCGCCCCGAACCCGACGCGACCGTCACCTATGGGGCGGACGAGATGCAGAAGATCGACGTGTGGCTGCCGCAGGGCCGCGGCCCCTTCCCGACCGTGCTGATGGTGCACGGCGGCTGCTGGACCACCGCGATCGCCGACCGCAAGCTGATGAACTGGATCGCCGGGGACCTGCGCGATCATGGCATGGCGGTGTGGAACATCGACTATCGCGGCGTCGACCGGCAGGGTGGCGGCTATCCCGGCACCTTCCTCGACGCGGGTGCGGCCGCCGACCGGCTTCGCCTTGAAGCGGCCGGCTTCGATCTCGACATCCGCCGCATCGTCGCCGTCGGCCATTCGGCGGGCGGCCATCTCGCCCTATGGCTGGCGGCACGGCCGAAGCTGCCGGCAGGCAGCCCGCTGGCGGCACCCGACCCGCTCCGTATCGATCATGTAGTCGCGCTCGGCGCGCTTCCCGACCTCGAACTCACTGCCGCTCGACCCGACAATGGCTGCGGCGTCGAGGTGATCGGCGAATTGGTCGGAGCACCGACGGCCGAGCGGCCGGACGTCTATGCCGACACCTCGATCCCGCACCTGCTGCCGATCGGGGTGCCGCAGGACCTGGTCAACGGCAATCAGGACCGGATCGTCCCGTTCGACTTCGCTACCCGCTACCTCGACAGCGCCCGCCGCGCCGGCGACCAGGTGGCGCTGAACGCCGTCGACCGCACCGGCCACGTCGAGCTGGTCGCGCCGGAATGCCGTGCGTGGGAGATCGCACGGACGCTGATCGAGGCGGCGTTCGACCGTCCCTCTCCCATTGGAAGAGGGAAGGAGCCGCCGGAGGCGGCGGGAGGGTGAGGGTGACTGCGGCCAACGAGGTCCCCCTCACCCTCCCACTCGGCTGACGCCGAGCGGGCCCCTCCCTCTCCCAATGGGAGAGGAATATGAATGCCGCCACTTCCATGCGGCTCTCAGTCGGCCGCCACCGTATGCTGGCTCGGCGCCGGCTTGCGGGTGATCCAGATCACCCCGATCATCCCCAGCGTCAGCCAGCCGCAGATCCAGAACAGCTCGAGCGACGAGAGCAGGTAGGACTGGTTGACGATCTGCCGCATCACCGATCCCGCCGCCTGGAGCGGGCTCATGCCCATGGACTGGAGCTGCTCCACCGTCTGGCGGTAGACCGGCGAATAATCGTTGCCGACCTCGGTCAACCGCGTCTGGTGCAGCGCCTCGCGTCGGTCCCAATAGGTGGTGGTGAGCGACGCCGCGAAGCTGCCCGCGGTGATGCGCGCGAAGTTGGAGATGCCGCTCGCCGACGGCACCCGCTCGGGCGGCAGGCCGTCGAGCGAGATGGTGACCAGCGGCACGAAGAACATGCTCATCGCCAGCCCCTGCAGCAGCAGCGGCATCGTCAGCGTCCAGAAGCTCGCGTCGGGCGTGTATTGCGAGCGCATGAAATAGGAGACGCCAAACGCCAGGAACGCTCCGGTCGCCAGCCAGCGCGCATCCACCCGCAGCCGCGCGATGAACGGCGTCGCGATCACCGCGACGATGCCGCTCGGCGCGGCGACGAAGCCCGCCCAGGTCGCGGTGTAGCCCATCTCCGTCTGCAGCCACAGCGGCAGCAGCAGGTTGTTGGCGAAGAACAGCGCATAGCCGAGGCACAGCGCCAGCGTGCCGAAGGCGAAGTTGCGTCGCCGGAACAGGCTGAGGTCGACCGCAGGGGCACGGTCGGTCGCCTCCCAGATCGCCCAGGCGGCGAAGCCGATCGCGGCGAAGATGGTGAGCACGACGATCAGCTGGTTGTGGAACCAGTCGCGGTCCTTGCCGAGGTCGAGCATCGTCTGGAGGCTGAACACCCAGAAGGCGAGCAGCAGCAGTCCGACCGTATCGATCGGCAGCTTGCGCGTCGGCGTCTCGCGGGTCGAGAGCGAGCGCCAGGTGATCCCAGCGGCGATGATTCCCACGGGGACGTTGATCAGGAAGATCCAGCCCCAGTGGTAGTTATCGGAGATGTAGCCGCCAAGCACCGGCCCGAGCACTGGTGCGACCAGCGTCGTCATCGACCAGATCGCCAGCGCAGTGCCCCGCTTGTGATGCGGGAAGATCGCAATCAGCAGCGCCTGGCTGCCCGGGATCATCGGTCCCGAGACGGCGCCCTGCAGGATGCGGAAGGCGATCAGCGACGGCAGGCTCCACGCGATGCCGCACAGGAGCGAGGCGAGGGTGAACAGGATCACCGAGACGGTGAAGGTCCTGACCACCCCGAAACGCTGCATCAGCCAGCCGGTCAGCGGCACCGTCACCCCGTTCGCCACCGCGAAGGAGGTGATCACCCAGGTGCCGTTGTCGGTCGAGACGCCGAGATTGCCGGCGATCGTCGGGAGCGACACGTTGGCGATGGTCGAGTCGAGCACCTGCATGAAGGTGCCGAGCGCCAGCGCGATCGAGGTCACCCCCAGCGCCGCGCCGCGGAGCGGCGGCGGCGCGGCGCGCGCCGCGTCGCTCACCGTCCGCGTCCCAGATTCTCGGCAATGATGCGGCGGATGCGGGCATCGACCTCGGGTCCGCCGTCGAGGCTCTGCTGCACGCCGCCGGCGGGCGGCGCGGCGCCGGCGACCATCGGGCCGGAGCGGTTGCTGGTGTCGACCTCCGCCGTCACCGACAGGCCGACGCGCAGCGGATGCTGGCGCAGCTCCCGCGGATCGAGCGCGATGCGTACCGGCACGCGCTGGACGATCTTGATCCAATTGCCCGAGGCGTTCTGCGGCGGCAGCAGCGAGAAGGCGCTGCCGCTGCCGGCGCCGAGACCGGCCACCTTGCCGTGGAAGGTCACGTCCTTGCCATAGATGTCGGCATGGATGACGGCTGGCTGGCCGACGCGCAGATGCTGGAGCTGGGTCTCGCGGAAGTTGGCATCGACCCACAGGCTGTCGAGCGGCACCACCGCCATCAGCGGCGTGCCCGGCGCGACGCGCTGGCCGAGCTGCACCGTCCGCTGCGCCACCACGCCCGAGACCGGCGCGGTGATCCGCATATGGCTGCTGTTGATCGCTGCCTGGCGCAGGTCGGCGATCGCCGCGAGCACCTGCGGGTTGTTGGCGACCGTCGTTCCGGCGACCGTGCTCGCCGCCTGCGCCTGCTTGGCGCGGGCGAGGTTGAGCGCGGCGCGCGCGGTGGTGACCGCGTCGGCGGCGTGGCTCAGCTCCTCGCCCGAGACCGCGCCGTCGGCGGCGGCGCCCCTGCGGCGCGCATAGTCGTTGAGTGCCTTGCCGAGGTCGGCCTGGGCCTGAGCGATCTCCGCTCCCGCCTCGTCGACCTGCGCGGTGTTCGAACGCACCGCGCGCACCGCCCGGCCGAGCGCGGCCTCGGCGGCGGCGAGCTGGACGTCGGTGGTGGCGGGATCGAGGTCGATCAGCGGCTGGCCCTGCTGCACCGCCTGGGTGTTGTCGGCGTGGAGCGCGAGCACGGTGCCGCCGTCGCGCGCCGTCACCGCGACGATGTTGCCGCCGACATAGGCGTCGTCGGTCTCCTCGCTCGGCGGCGCGGTGAGCTCCATCACGCCATAGATGATCGCGCCGATCAGGATCACCGCGCCCAGGATCAGGAAGCCGATCCGGCGCGTGCGCGACTTGGCCGGCGGGGGCGGCGGTGCGGGGGGCGCTGACTGCGGCATGACGTCCTCGATTTCTTCGCGGGGGTCGATCGGCTCGGCGGTCTCGGCCCGGTTCTTCCAGTCGACGGGGCTGTTGTCGGTCATGAGTGCTTGTCCGAAGCAGGGGCCGCGGCGAGCGGCCGGTTGGGATCGAAGCCGCCGCCCAGGGCGGCGATCAGCTGGATACGGCGGGTGAGCGCATCGGCCTGGAGCCCGACCAGCGCCTGCTCCGCCTCGAGCAGGCGGAAACCCGATTCGATCGCGTCGAGGCGCGAGCCGAGACCGGTGGAGACGCGCACCTGGTCGAGCCGTGCGGTCTCGCGCAGGCCCGTCAGGACACGGCGCTGGTCGGCGAGGTCCTGGTCGGCCGAGCGCACCTGCGTCACCGCATCGGCCGCCTCGCGCACGGCTCCGACAACGGCGCCGTTGTAGCTGGCGACCGCCGCGTCGAGATCGGCGGTGGCGCCGCGGTACTGCGCCTTGAGCTTGCCGCCCTCGAAGATCGGCAGGTGGATCGCCGGCCCGGCGCCATAGGTGCGCGAGCCGAAGTCGACCGCATTGCCGAGCCCGAGCGCGGCGATGCCGGCCAGCGCGGTGATGCTGACGTTGGGCAGGAAGTCGGTCCGCGCGACCTGCCGCCCCGCCGCCGCCGCGTCGATGCGCGCCTGACCGGCGAGCACGTCCGGCCGGCGGCCGAGCAGGTCGGCGGGAAGGACATCCGGCACCGCCGGCGGCGTATCGAGCGCGAGCGTCGGCGTGGTGATCTGGGGATAGAAGTCCGCCCCTCGCCCGGCCAGCGCGGCGAGCGCGTGGACGAGCAGCTCGCGCTGCGCCTGGGCACGGGTGCGGGCCTGCTCGGCCTCGGCGAGCAGCGTCTCGGCCTGCCTCAGCTCGAACTGGCTGGCGAGCTGGTTCCGGATGCGCGACTGGACGTAGCGCAACGCCTGCTGGCGCGTCGTGACGAAGCCGTCGGCGACCTGGATCAGCCGCTCGGCGCGTGCGAGCCCGACATAGGTCTCCGCGATCGAGGTGGCGATCGTCAGCCGCGCCGCGGCCGCGTCGAGCCGCGAGGCATCGGCGCTCGCACGGGCCTGGACGACCATCGCGCGCTGGCGTCCGAACAGATCGAGGTTCCAGTTGAGGTTGGCCTGGACCGTCGACACCCAGCGGGTGCTGCCGCCATAAGGGGGCGGGATGATGTAGTTCTCCGAAAAGCGCTGGAGCTGGGTCTGGCCGTCGACGGTGACCTGCGGCAGGTCGTCGGCCCGGCGCGCCGCCACCGCCGCCTCGGCAGCGCGGACGCGGGCGAGCGCGCTTTCCAGGCTGGGATTGCCTGACAGGCCCGTTGCCACCAACCGGTCGAGCTGCGGATCGCCGAACGCGGTCCACCACTCCGCATCGATCGCCGCCGTACCGCTGTCGAGCCCGAGCGTACCCGCCTCGACCTTCGCCACCTGCGGCGGATCATGCGGCACGCTCGCGCATCCCGCGAGCAGCAGCGCCGTCAGCGCCGGAATCCCGATCGCGCGCCTCATTCCACCGTCTCCCTGACCTGCGCCACGCTGCCGCTGACGCGCTCCGCCGCGGTCACCAGCTTGAGCAGCAGCTCGACCAGCGTATCGACCTCCTCCTGCGTGAAGTCGGCGAGCACCTCGTTCCACGCGGGCACGACCTGCCCGTGGAGCTTCTCGACGATGTCCCGCCCTTCCGGCGTGATCGCCAATCGCACCACGCGGCGATCATCGGTGCCGCGGTCGCGCGTCATCAGGCCGCGCATCTCGAGCACGTCGATCATGCGAGTCGTGGCGCCGGTGGTGATGCCGAGCTCGCGCGCCAGCTCGCCGGCATTGGTGACCGCGCTGTCGCGGACCACCTTGAGCGCCACCCACTGCAGGAAGCTCAGGCCAAGTTCATCGTCGAATTTCGATTCGACGTAACTCGCCATGATCTTGTCGATCCTCCGCACCATTCGCCCGGGCGCCCGGTTGGTCGCACAGTCTTCGATTTTGAGAACGGCCATTTATCTCACCGTGGATTATCTGCATGGGCAGATATATCGAATGCAGATGCTGTCAACGGTGGTTTTCCGCGATGCAGCATCAAAGCATCTGCGACGCGCGATTCTTCAATGACTTGGCTCGAAAAAAATTTTACCCGCGCGGACCGCACGTTAGAGGAACCCGTCCGAGGGCCATCAAGCAGGAGCGCCGCGATGCCACTCTACGAATTCAACGGTCAGCAGCCACAACTCGCCGTCGGTGCCTGGGTTGCGCCGAGCGCCGATCTGATCGGTGATGTCCGCCTCGGCGAGCAGGCGAGCGTGTGGTTCGGCGCGGCGATCCGCGGCGACAATACGCCGATCCTGATCGGGGCGCGCAGCAACGTGCAGGAGGGCGCGGTGCTCCACTCCGATCCCGGCGCGCCGCTCACTATCGGCGAGGACGTGACGGTCGGGCACAAGGCGGTGCTGCACGGCTGCACGATCGGTGCCCGCGTGCTGATCGGCATGGGCGCGATCGTGCTCAACCGCGCGGTGATCGGCGAGGACTGCATCGTCGGCGCGGGTGCGCTGGTGACCGAGGGGAAGGAGTTCCCCGCCGGCCACCTGATCCTCGGCTCCCCTGCCCGTGCCGTCCGCCTGCTCGACGATACGGCGAAGGCGGTGCTGCTCGCCTCTGCGCGCATCTATGTCCAGAAGGCCGGCGAATACGCCGCCGGCCTGCGGCGGATCGATTAGGATGACCTGTTTGGCTCTGATCCAGGCTTTCGCGGCGATGATGAAAGTGGAAGCCGATCAGCCGCCCACCCACGCCGTCACCGCCGGCCGCAGCCGGTCGGCATAGGCGGCGCGATTCCTGATCGTCGTCACAGTGCGCTTCGCCGGCCCGCGCGAGCTTTCGGGCAGGTTCTTCGCCGCCCAGGCTTCCACCTTGGCGATCGTCGCCGGATCGTTGGAGCCGCTGGCGAGGCTGACGATGAACGACGAGCGCGTGCTCGTCTCCAGCAGGCCGTTCACCAGGTCGGTATTCGCCGCGGCGAAATCGAACGCGAGTTCGGGATGATTGTCCGCGATCGCAGAAAGCAGGTCCGCGCGTTGCGGAGCCGTGAACTCGGTCACCCTGACCAGATCGAGCGCGCGCCGTGCCAGCGCCTCGTCGCGCGCGAGGCCGAGCAGCGCGATATAGCCGTTGCGCACCACCGGCGACGTCTCGGCCCGCGTCATCGCCAGCAGCGTCTCCCACTCGGCCGGCGTCGCGTTCTGCGCATAGGTACGCAGGATCGGGCGGCGGATCGCGGGCGGGATCGCGTCCTGGTCGGCCTTGAGCCTGGCGACGTAGCTACGCGCCGCCGCCAGGACGTCGGGATCGCCGATGTTGCCGAGCGCCCCGACCAGCGCCTCGCGCAGGTTGGTGACCAGCGGGCTGTCGCCGGCACGGGGCTCGAGGCCGAAACGCTTGAGCGCAGGGCTCAGCACGTCGAGCGCCTTGGCGTGATAACGCTGCTCGAGCGGCGTGCCGTCATAGAGGTCGCCGACCCGGCCGAGCTGACCGACCACCATCGTCCACACCAGCGGATCAGCGTCGAGTTTCACCGCGCTCAGCGTCTCGACCCAGCGGGCAAGGTCCTGGTCGCCGGACATGCCGAGCGCGAGATCGTCGCCGAGCGTGCCGATCTGATCGCCGACGGCGAGGCTGGCGAAATCGCGGACGATCGCCGCGTGGCTTTGAGCATCATAGCGGGTGCGGTAATAGCCGCGCTTGCCCGGGTTCACGACCAGCGTGCCGCAACCCTGCGCACTCGCCGACTGCGCCGACGGCCCCCGCACCGTTGTGCTCGTGACCGCGCCCCCGGCCACTGCGAACGTGACCGGCACGCGCCAAGTCGTCGCCGCCTTCGACGCTTCGTCGAGCCCGAAGCGGGTCTGGCTGAAGCTGACATTGGTCCCGCCCCCTGCGCAGCTCGCCGAATTGACCGTCACCAGCGGTACGCCCGCCTGGAGCGTGAAGTCGTGCATCATCGGCGCGATGTCGCGGCCGGCCGCCGCCGACACCTCGGCCCACAGCTGGTCGGTCACCGTGTTCGAATATTTGTACCTGGCCATGTAGCGGCGCACGCCCTCGCGGAAGGCATCGGCGCCCACCACCGATTCGAGCATGTTGATGACCTGCTGGCCCTTTTGATAGGTGATCGCGTCGAAGGCCTCGCCGATCTGGTCGACGGTCTCGATCTTGCGGATGATCGGGTGCGTCGTCGCCACCGCATCGAGCCGCATCGCGGCCTCGCGGTCGCTGCCCACCGCCTCGGCAACGAGGTTCCACTGCGGGTTGAGGTCGCCGGTGGCCTTGCCTTCCATCCACGAGGCGAAGCCTTCGTTGAGCCACAGATCGTCCCACCAGCGCATGGTGACGAGGTCGCCGAACCATTGGTGCGCCATCTCGTGCGCCACCACTGTATAGATGCGCTGCTGGCTGCTGACGCTGGCGCGCTTGGCGTCGAACAGCAGCTCGGGCTCGAAATAGAAGATCGCGCCCCAATTCTCCATCGCGCCGAAGAACTGGCTGCTGCCGGGTCCCGCGATCATGTCGAGCTTCGGTAGCGGATAGGGCTGGCCGAAATAGTCGTTGTAGTAGGCGAGCAGCTTCTTCGCGGCGCCCAGCGCATAATCGCCCTGATCGGCCACGCCGCGGCGCGTGATCACGCCGATCTCGGTGTTGCCCGACATCACCGTCTTGCGCTCGACGTCGCCCATGCCGAGGTAGAGCAGATAGCTCGACATCACCGGCGTCTCGGCGAAGCTGTAGAGCTGCTTGCCGCCCTCCTTGGTGATCGAGGCGGCCGGCATATTCGAGAAGGCGAGCTGTCCGGCCGGCGCCACCACCGACAGCTTGAACTTCGCCTTGAATGACGGCTCGTCGAACATCGGCGCGAAGCGGCGGGCGTCGGGCGCCTCGAACTGCGTCGCCAGCATCCGCTCCTTGGTGCCATCATTGTCGGTGTAGTCGATCGCGAACAGGCCGGCGGCGGAGGTATTGATCTTGCCGCTCCAGGCAAAGCTCAGCTTGTGGCGACCGACGGTCGCTGGGTTCGACAGCGTCACCGTCAGCGTCTGGGCATTCTCGTCGACCGTCGCCTTGGCCGCCGCACCGTCGAAGCTCGCCGTGGCGATGTCGAGGTCGGCGGCGTTGAGCACGATCGTGCTGGTCGGCTCCCTGACGTCGACCTCGATCGTCTCGGTGCCGGTGAAGCGCATCGCCTGCGCGTCGGGCTCGACGCGGATGTCATAGGCGGCCGGCAGGACGGTGCGGGGCAGTTGGCTCGCGGCAAGCGCGGGGGTCGAGACGGTGAGCAGCAGGGCCGCGGTGGCGACAGACTTCATTCGAGGGCCTTTCGATATACTATAACCTGCCTCCTGCGATGTTTCCGGCTACGGCGCAAATCCTGTCCGCTCTGTCCGGAATCGGACAGTCTCGGACATGGCTGGACTATGGTTTCGGTTGCGCTATGAAACTGGACCGATGGCCCTGCCCCCGATCCTCGACCGCCTGCGGCTTCCCGTCATCGGCTCGCCGCTGTTCATCGTCTCCGGTCCCGACCTGGTGATCGCCCAGTGCAAGGCAGGGATCGTCGGCTCCTTCCCGGCGCTGAACGCGCGGCCGCAGTCGCTGCTGGACGAATGGCTGCACCGGATCACCGAGGAGCTCGCCGCGTGGAACCGCGACAATCCGGATCGCCCCGCCGCGCCGTTCGCGGTCAACCAAATCGTCCACCGCTCCAACGATCGGCTCGAAGCCGACGTCGCGACCTGCGCCAAATGGCAGGTGCCGATCGTCATCACCTCGCTGGGCGCGCGCGAGGAGCTCAACACCGCGGTCCACAGCTGGGGCGGGATCACCCTCCACGACGTCATCAACGACCAGTTCGCGCACAAGGCGATCGAGAAGGGCGCGGACGGACTGATCGCGGTGTGCGCGGGCGCCGGTGGCCATGCCGGGCGGCTCAACCCCTTCGCCTTCGTGCAGGAGATCCGCGAATGGTTCGACGGGCCGCTGGTGCTGTCGGGCGCGATCGCCAACGGCGGCGCGATCCTGGCGGCTGAGGCGTGCGGTGCCGACCTCGCCTATATCGGCTCGCCGTTCATCGCCACCGACGAGGCGAACGCGGTCGATGCCTACAAGCAGGCGATCGTCGGCGGCCATGCGTCGGACATCGTCTATTCCAATCTCTTCACCGGCGTGCACGGCAACTACCTGCGCGGCTCGATCGCTGCGGCGGGGCTCGACCCGGATAACCTGCCTGAGGGCGACCTCAAGACGATGAACTTCGGCGGCAACCAGGCCAAGGCCTGGCGCGACATCTGGGGATCGGGCCAGGGCATCGGCGCGGTCCACGAGATCGAGCCGGTGGCGGCGCGCGTCGACCGTCTCGAAGCGGAATACCGCGCCGCGAAGGCGCGGATCGCGGCCCTGTAACTCCCTCCTCGCCTACGCGACGAAGTGCCTCAAGGAGATGCAGGCGCGATCATTTGCGCCGGAATGGAATGACTAGCGTTCCGCGTTCCTCGCCGTTCACTCGGTTCAGGAAGTAAACGGTAAAACTGTCGGGCCCGGTGCGGGCGAAGGTGATACCGTCGAAGTAGAATCGCTCTCCGTCGCGAGCGACCAGCGGACGGTTGATGTAATCCGCCTGCGCTTCCCACCCCGCCAAGTCTTCGCCGAAATGCTTGACGCGATAGGCAAGCGAGCCGCCAGTCTCCACGAACAGGCTGATCTCGTAGAAAAACACACCCCTCGGATCCACGCCCCGGACGAAGCCCGGGAGATGCCCCGATCGCGGGCCGAGGATGACGTGTTCCACCGGGCCGTCGGGCATCTGGCCGATCCAGTGACCCTCGATCCATGCCATATCGGCGACCGCTGCGGACGGTGAGGCCTGCCCTTGCGCATGGAGCCGGATCATGGCGCGCGGATCGACATCCTGCGCCGCCGCCGGAGCCAGGAACAACAACGCAGCGAGCAATGTGACGGAGCCCATCCTGCGTATCGATCGGGCCATCTAGAACGACAGCGCCAGCCGGTCGATCATCGCCCGCGCCGGGCTGACCGTCAGCGGCGGTTCGCCCTGGGCGCGATCGAGGCGGGCGACGCGGCGGTGGAGGTCGATGCTCGCGGTGATCAGCACGCGCGCCGCGTCGGGCATGACGTCGATCACCTGCTCCTCGCTCTCCGGCGCATCGCCGAGTCGCCGTGAGGGATCGAGCGCATCCTTCGGCTTGAGCTCGCCAACCTGCACCGCGCGCTGGGTGAGCAGCCAGGCGATGACGTGCATCAGCCGTGTCGTCACCTTCATCGACTCGCACGAGAACACCACCCGCGAGAACGCATCGAGCGACTCGCGGTCGCCACGGCCGACCTCGTCGAAATAGCCCCGCGCCTCGTCCGCGAGCAGCATCGCCTCGACGTAGAGCGAATCGATCAGTCGCCGGTGCAGATGCGCGTGCTCACTTGCCATGCCGCAGAGCGTGCCACGAACCGCCGGAAAGCAAAAGGATTCGATGGGAGTATCTATCCCGAAACTTCCCGATCCGGCGCGGCCGTTCAGGCGATGATGTCGGGGATGAGCTGGTCCTCGAGCAGCGCGATCTCGTCGCGCAGGCGCAGCTTGCGGCGCTTGAGGCGTGCGATCTGGAGCTGGTCCGGCGCTGCGTTCGCGGCCAGCGCGGCAATGGCGTCATCGAGGTCGCGATGCTCGACCCTGAGAAGCTCGACTCGCCGCTGGATCTCGGCCTCGTCCACGCGCCTCCAGCCCCTTTCGATCGCCCCGCCGCGCGAAAATCGCACGGCCTATCGATCGCACCGAAATTGCCCCGCGACAAGCGCGCCGAACAGTGATTTACTCATCGGTCCCGCAACCCTTGCAGGAGGACCGCATCCATGCAGACCGCGCATATTTCGGCGCTTGAGGCCAAGCACGCCTCGCTCGATCGCAAGATCGCCGATGAGCAGGCGCGCCCGTTGCCTGACCGGCTGATGATCGCGGAGCTCAAACGCCGCAAGCTGCGCGTCAAGGAGGAAATGACGCTCCTCTAGCGGAGCGCCTCAGCGCCCGGTGTAACCGGTCGGCGGCGTCGACCGCCGGCCGGTGCCGACGGGCTTGCGCGCGGCCTTGGGATCGACCGGCTTCTCGAAGGCGACGCCGATACGGCCGTCGGTCGCCCAGGCGATCCGGCCGCGCACCCAGCCGAGGCCGCGCACCTCGATCTCCAGCGGATCGTTGACGTCGACCGGGCCGGCATATTCGGCCATCAGCCCGCCGGCGGAAAGGTTGCGCACGCGCACCTGCACCGGCTCGTCGAGCCCCGCCATCCGCAGGTTCGCCGCGAGCAGCAGGCTGTCGCGGCCCCCGCTGCGCTGCGAATCACCGGATGCGGCCGACACCAGCGAATCGTACGAAAGTTGGTCCATGATCATCGGTCCAGCAAAGCAGGCCATGGCTTACACCATGGATCGCCTTCCAAAGCGTTAACCGAGCCGCTGCGGCCCGGTCCAGCCGCTTCAGTCGTCACGCGAGACGCGCTCGTTGCGCTCGTGCCGCTCCTGCGCCTCGACCGTCATCGTCGCGATCGGCCGCGCCTCCAGCCGCGCGAGCGAGATCGGCTCGCCGGTGACCTCGCAATAGCCGTACTCGCCCTCGTCGATCCGGCGCAGCGCCGCGTCGATCTTGGCGATCAGCTTGCGCTGGCGGTCGCGGGTCCTGAGCTCGATCGACCAGTCGGTCTCGCTGGTCGCGCGATCGGCGAGATCGGCCTCGCGCAGCGAGTCGGTCTGGAGCTGGGACAGCGTCCCCTGCGCCTCGCGGTAGATCGCTTCCTTCCAGGCATTGAGCTTCTTGCGGAAATATTCCTGCTGCCGCGGATTCATGAACGGCTCGTCGGCGCTCGGCCGATAGCCGTCGGTGCCTTCGTCATTCGCTGGAACGCGCCAGGCCTCGAAATCGCCCGACGGATCAAGAACAGTGGCCATCCCCAACTCTCCAAACCGGCTTTCCCCGGTCCGAGACCGCCCCGGGAGACCGCCTTTTCCCTGCGTGGCCTATAGGGAAAGCCGCGGCCCTCCACAAGCGGCCGGTCATTCTTTCCACAGCTCTATTTCGCCGGAGATCGCGAGGCGCTGAGCGGAGCTGCCGGCGGATGTTGAGGAATGGCCGGGAAACGCCCCGTCCGTCGCACCAAGTCGCTGAAAATGTCCCCGAATAGAACATTAACCATGATCTCGAGCGGCGCCCCGCGTGATTTTTGCAAATTGGGACCGGAACCATGGTTAATGCCGTTGCACTTAACGCTTTGTTCTGCACTTCTTTCGCATGGCGCAACGGATAGCTGCATGACGCAGCGGCCGCGCTGGACGGAAGAGTGGGACATGTCGGTACGGATGGCTCTCGCTAAATTGTGCGCCTGCGCGGCAGGGGGGGCGCTGGTCGGTGGCGGCGCGGTGCATGTCGCCGAGCAGGCGCAGGCCAAGCGCATCTATTCGAGCAAGGTCGCCAAGCCGCGAATCGTGAAGAAGCGCGTCGTGCGCAAGGTCCGTGTCGCTGCGCGCCCGGTGTGCCGGGCGGCACCGGGGACCAAGATCACCCGCAGCTATATCGGCACCGGCGCGTCGCGGCGGCTGCGCTGCATCGTCACCCGCACCACGACCACCACGACGCCGGCGGTGGTGATGACCGCGCAGGGCGCGCCGATCCCGCTGCCCCCGCCCTACACCGGATCGAGCGGCGAGATGCCGATCGTCGCAGGCGGCGGCGGTGGCGGTGGCGGCACCGTGCTCGGCGGCGGCGGTTTCGGAGGTTTCGGCGGCGGCTTCTTCGCCGGCGGCTTCTTCGGCGGCGGTGGCGGCGGTTCGGGTGGGGTCGTCATCTCCTCGACCTCGTCATCGACGGGCGGGTCCACCTCCACCTCGACCGGCGGTTCGTCGACGTCGAGCGGAGGCTCGTCGACATCGACCGGCGGTTCCTCCAGCTCGACTTCGAGCGGCGGCTCCTCCTCCTCCACGTCGAGCGGCGGTTCCTCGTCATCGACGTCGAGCGGCAACGTCAGCTCGACCTCGTCCTCGGGCAACGTCAGCTCCACCTCGTCCTCGGGCAACGTCAGCTCCACCTCGTCGTCGAGCGGCGACGTCTCGTCCTCGACCTCGTCGAGCTCAAGCGGCGACGTGTCCTCGTCGACCTCGTCCTCCACGTCATCCTCGTCGTCGGGCGACGTCTCGTCGTCGACCTCATCATCGACATCCAGCTCGACCTCCTCCTCGACGAGCAGCGGATGGTCGTCCAACGGCGGCTGGAGCTCGAACGGCGGCCACGGCAGCAGCACCAGCAGCTCGAGCAGCGGCAACCCGACGCCGGTACCGGCGCCGCCGATGGTCCTGCTGTTCGGCGGCGCCGCCGCGGCGCTGGTCGCCCGCAAGCGCTTCGCCAAGAAGGTGGCGGCCGCGAAGGATTGAGCCGCGCCGCCATTAGAGCCTCGGATGCAGCGGAATCGTGCTCCTGCGAAGGCAGGAGCCCTGGACCACTGGCGTATCGCTCGCCGCCTGAGCTCCTGCCTTCGCAGGAGCACTAGCACTGCTTCAATCCGAGCAAGAGGATTCTAGTCGGCGGCGGTCAATGCCTGTTCGATCTGCGGAACGGTGTGGCCGGTCAGGTCCTTGCCGATCTCCGCCGCCAGCCGGTCGCTGACCTCCTTGTGATAGTGTTTCCTGAGCTCTCCCAATGTCTTGGGCGGGGCGACGATGATCAGCGATTCGAAATCGTTGCGCAATGCGCGTTCCCTGAGCAGCGCCGCGGTCTCCGCTGCGAAGCGATCCTCCTCGAGCTGGTGGAAGTCGGTCTCCTCCATGCTCCCGCGCGAGGGCGCGAACTGGGCGCCGCCGCCGCGGGCGTGCATCGATCCGTTCCGCGCCACCGCGGGCGCGCCGGGGCCCGACTGGGTGGAGGAAGCGCGGCCGGCGGCATCGCTCTTCTGCTCGCCGTCCCTAGGATTGGGCTTCACCTCATGGTGCTCGACCTGCAGGTTGATGCGACCGGCGTCACCTTCGTTCCTCAGCATCAGCATCTTGCGACCGTCGGCGACGACGACCACCGCATCGTGCGGAACTCGCATGGGCTTCTCCTCTTTCTCGTTGCCGTCAACCAACGCCCTGGGTTCCGCCGGGGTTGCGCCGCTCACCGCCCCCCGCCATAGCCCCGCCCCATGCACGACATCCGCCTGATCCGCGACGATCCCGCCGCCTTCGACGCCGCGCTCGCCCGCCGCGGGCTGGAGCCCCAGGCCGCCGGCCTCGCCGCGCTCGACGAGCGCCGCCGCGCGCTGATCACCGAGATCCAGGTGGGCCAGGCACGCCGCAACGAAGCCTCCAAGGCGATCGGCGCGGCCAAGGCGCAAAAGGACGAGGCGACGGCGCAGGCGCTGATGGCGGAAGTGGCGGCGCTCAAGGAGCGGCTGCCCGCGCTCGAGGACGAGGAGCAGCAGGTTGGGCACGAGCTCACCACCCGCCTCGCCTCGATCCCCAACCTGGCGCTGGCCGACGTGCCCGACGGCGCCGACGAGACCGACAACGCGCTGGAGAAGACCGTCGGCGAACCGCCGGTCCTTGCTTTCGAGGCGAAGGAGCATGACGCGCTCGGCCCCGCGCTCGGGCTTGATTTCGAGACCGGCGTGGCGCTCGCGGGCGCGCGGTTCACACTGCTGCGCGGGCCCGCCGCCCGGCTCCATCGCGCGCTGGGCCAGTTCATGCTCGACACGCTGACGCGCGAACACGGCTATGAAGAAGTCGTGCCGCCGCTGCTGGTGCGCGACGAAGCGGTCTACGGCACCGGCCAGCTCCCCAAGTTCGCCGAGGACCTGTTCAGGACCACCGACGGCCGCTGGCTGATCCCGACCGCCGAGGTGAGCCTCACCAATATCGTCCGCGAGCAGATCCTCGCCGAGGAGACGCTGCCGCTGCGCTTCGCCGCGCTCACCCCCTGCTTCCGTTCGGAGGCGGGCGCCGCCGGACGCGACACGCGCGGCTATATCCGCCAGCACCAGTTCGAGAAGGCGGAGATGGTCTCCGTCACCACCCCCGAACAGTCCGAGGCCGAGCATGAGCGGATGACCGCCGCCGCCGAGGACATATTGACCCGGCTCGGCCTCCCCTTCCGCCGCATGAAGCTGTGCACCGGCGACATGGGCTTCTCGGCCGCCCGGACCTACGATCTCGAAGTGTGGCTGCCCGGCCAGGGGCGCTATCGCGAGATCTCGAGCTGCTCGACCTGCACCGACTTCCAGGCGCGCCGCATGAATGCGCGCTGCCGGCCGGCGGGTGAAAAGGCGACGCGCTTCGTCCATACGCTCAACGGCTCGGGGCTGGCGGTGGGACGCACGCTGGTCGCCGTGATCGAGAACTACCAGCAGCAGGACGGCGCGGTCGCGGTGCCCGAGGCGCTCCAGCCGTATCTGCGCGGCCTCAACCGACTCGAACCCAGCGCCTGAGCCGGCGATGATCGAGCGCATCGCTCCGATCCTGATGCTGCTCGCGTCGAATGTATTCATGACGTTCGCCTGGTACGGTCACCTGCGCTACAAGGCGCAGCCGCTCGCGATCGTGATCGTGGCGAGCTGGGGGATCGCCTTCCTCGAATATTGCCTCGCCGTTCCGGCCAACCGCCTCGGCAGCGCCGTCTATTCGACCGCCCAGCTCAAGGCGATGCAGGAGGTGATCACCCTCACCGTCTTCGCGGTCTTCTCGGTCCTGTGGCTGGGCGAGCGGTTCACCGTCAATCATGCCGTCGGTTTCGCGCTGATCGCGCTCGGCGCCTGGTTCGTATTCCGGGGGCCGCTCTAGCTTTTTGCGCGCAATTCACTATGTGCGCGCGCACTCATGGCAACCCAACTCCCTCGGCCGCCCCGCGTGGGCATGGTGTCGCTCGGCTGTCCCAAGAACCTGGTCGACAGCGAGCGCATCCTCACCAAGCTGCGCGCGGATGGCTATGCGATGTCGCAAAACTATGCCGGCGCCGACGTGGTGCTGGTCAACACCTGCGGTTTCCTCGACAGCGCCAAGGAGGAGAGCCTGGAGGCGATCGGCGAGGCGATCGCCGAGAACGGCCGCGTCATCGTCACCGGCTGCTTCGGGAAGGAGGCCGAGGTCATCCGCGAGCGCTTCCCCAATGTCCTCGCGATCACCGGCGCCCATGAATATGAGCAGGTCGTCGAGGCGGTGCACGAGGCTGCGCCCGCCGTCCCGTCGCCCTATCTCGACCTGGTGCCGGAGGCGGGGCTCAAGCTCACGCCGCGCCACTACAGCTATCTGAAGATCTCCGAGGGCTGCAACCACCGCTGCGCCTTCTGCATCATCCCGAGCCTGCGGGGCGACCTCGTCAGCCGCCGCCCCGACGCGATCCTGCGCGAGGCCGAGAAGCTGGTCGCCGCCGGCACCAGGGAGCTGCTGGTGATCAGCCAGGACACCTCGGCCTACGGCGTCGACATCCGCCACCAGCCCCGCATGTGGAAGGGCGGGGAGGTGCGCGCGCACATGACCGATCTCGCCCGCGAGCTGGGCAGGATCGCGCCCTGGGTGCGGCTGCATTACGTCTATCCCTACCCCCATGTCGACCAGGTCATCCCGCTGATGGCCGAGGGGCTGGTGCTCCCCTATCTCGACATCCCCTTCCAACATGCGAGCGAAAAGGTGCTGCGCGCGATGAAGCGCCCGGCCAACAACGCCAAGGTGCTGGAACGGCTGCGGAACTGGCGCAGCATCTGCCCCGATATCGCGATCCGATCGACCTTCGTGGTCGGTTTCCCCGGCGAGACCGAGGAGGATTTCCAGTTCCTGCTCGATTGGCTCGACGAGGCACAGCTCGATCGCGTCGGCGCCTTTCGTTTCGAACCGGTCGAGGGCGCCAGTGCCAACGCCCTCCCCGATCCGGTGCCGGAGGAAGTCAAGGAGGAGCGCTACGCGCGCATCATGGCGAAGACAGCGGCGATCTCCGCCGCCAAGCTCCAGGCGAGAGTAGGTCGTACGCTCGACGTGATCATCGACGAGGTCGGCGAGGATGGCGCCACCGGCCGCTCCACGGCGGACGCGCCCGAGATCGACGGTCAGGTGTTCCTGCGCGATGCCGGCCACCTCGCTGCGGGCGACATCGTCCGCGTGACGATCGAGGACGCCGACGAGCACGACCTTTATGGCGCGCCGGTAACGGCTTAAGCGCCTCCCGGTCGCCCGAAAGGGCTCGCAGGAATAGGGGGTGGCATGGGTATGAGGTCGCTGATCGCGCTGGCGACCTTGTTCATGGTCGGTGCCGGCCCCTCCGACATCGCCGTCGCCCATATCGACCCGCTGACGGTCGCGGACGACGATTTCGCGCGCCACCGCGACCCCGCCGAATGGCGCGGGCTGGAGGCGAGCCGCATCACCTTCACCGAGGAGCGCGCGACCTGGCGGCTGTGGCGCATCGCCGATCCGGCGCGGCCGCAAGGGCCGCTCTGGTTCGTGCCTCACGACAACGAGAATGCGGGTTTCGAGGCGGCACTGGCCGCGGTCCGCCGATATGGCGGCACGCTGATCGCGGTCGATTCCGGCGTCGCCGGACAGCGCGACGGGCAACGGCTCAACCGCGCGGTCAGGTTCGGGCGGCCGATCGATCCCAACCGCAACTTTCACGACGGCCTGCCGCGCTATCCTTCGCAGGTGCTGGCGGCGGTCGTAGAGGGCGCCTGGCCGATCATCGCGCTCCACACCAACGCCAGGGGCTATGATCCCACCGATTCGACCTGCCCGCCCGAAGGCGACACTTCCGGCAACGGCATCATCTCGATCCGCTACTGCGATGCCACGCTGCGCCCGAGCCGGTCGCAAGGCCGCGCCTATCCGTTCGACGATGACGATACGGTCGCCTTCGCCACCTATCTCGCCACGCAGTCGGAAAGCGACGCCTTCTGCAACGACGCGATGCTCGCCGCCGACTTCAACGTGGTGCACGAACGGGTCGTCAACAGCGACGGCTCGCTGTCCAACTATGCCGTGCTTCACCACCTCGATTACCTCAACTTCGAGACGCAGGACCGCGGGCTCGACCCCGCCGAGCTGGCGAAGGCGCGCGACCGGCTGCTGTGGATGATCGACCGCGCCATGGGCATGTGCGCCGGGCCCGAAAAGCGGCCGAGCCCCCTCCCCGCCCTGACATTCCGCTGATAGGCTCCCGTCGGTGCCGAGGGAGACGATCGCGTGAACAAGCGGACCGGACGCGATGCACCGTCTGAACGGGAACCTCCGCGCTCAGGCGAGCTCTCGCGACCTGTGTGGCTGGCGCTGGGCTGGCTGTTCACGGCGCTCGGCTTCATCGGCGCGCTGCTGCCGCTGATGCCGACGACGATCTTCCTCATCCTGGCCGCCGGCTGCTTCGCCCGCTCATCGCCGCGGCTGGAGAGATGGCTGCTCACGCATCCGCGCTTCGGCCCGACCCTCAGGGCCTGGCGTGAGGACGGGGCGATCAGCCCGCGCGCGAAGGCGATGGCGTGCGGCGGGATCGCGCTCGGCTATGCGCTGTTCTGGTGGGGAGCGCGGCCGAGCCTCACGGTCGACCTGATCGTCGCCGCCGTGATGGTGGCCTGCGCCGCGTTCATCCTCAGCCGGCCCGCTCCGAGGCCGGTCGAATGAAGGGCGCCGTCAGCCGCGGACGCGGCGCCGGACGGGCGGGACCAGGGGCTGCGGCGTTTCGCCGCGCTCCAGCGCTGCCGCGCGTTCGGAGAATTCCACCGCCAGCTCCTCGAGCCCCTGCCGCGTCTCCTCGTCCCCGACCGCCCTGGCCAGGCGCAGACATCTGAGGGCTTGCTCATGCAGGAACAGGATTTCGGGAAGCATGGCGGCGGACTCGGCTGGTTCGGCGCCTCAGAGCGCGCAACCAGTCGATCTGGCAAGTAAACTCCTGTAAAATCTCGCCATCCGATCGACGAGGGGAAATTATCCGATCCGCGCCGCCGCCTCGACGATGGGCACGAACTTGGCTGCGGTCAGGCTGGCGCCGCCGACCAGCGCACCGTCGACATCGCTGGTACGCATGATCGCCTCGGCATTGTCGCCGGTCACGGAGCCGCCGTAGAGGATGCGGATGCGGTCCGCCGCGTCGCCGACCATCATCCGCATCTTGGCGCGCGCGATCGCATGGATCGCGGCGATCTCGTCCAGCGTCGGCGTGCGTCCCGTGCCGATCGCCCAGCGCGGCTCGTAGGCGAGCGTCAGCCAGTCGCCGTCGGCATTCTCGGGCAGCGACTTCTCGATCTGCGCCTGCACCACGCGCTCGGCGCGGCCGGCGTCGCGCTCCGCCTCGGTCTCGCCACAGCACAGGATCACGCGGAGGCCCTGGCGGTACGCCGCCGCGGCCTTGGCCCAGGCGTCATGGCTGGTCTCAGCATGGTCGGCGCGCCGCTCCGAATGGCCGACGATAGTGAAGACGCCGCCGGCCTCCCTCACCATCGCGGCCGAAATGTTGCCGGTGTGCGGCCCTTTGTCGTTGGCGTGGACGTCCTGAGCGCCGATCGCGAGACCGGGCTGACGCTCGGCGGCGAAGTGGATCAGCGTCGCCGGCACCGCCAGGGCGACGTCCACCGCCGGTGCCGCCTTCGCCGCCGCGGCGATCGTGTCGAGCTCGATCAGGCTCGCGCGGTCGCCGTGCATCTTCCAGTTCCCCGCCACCAGCTTGCGTCGCGTCATGTTCTCTCCATCGGCTCCTATGTCCCGGATAGCGCGGTGGCGCTTGCACACAAGCTTGATGGCGCCCGCGCACCCCCCTAAAGCGTCGCCTTCCACCGATTGCGCAAGGCCGCCATGCTCAGCTTATTCCGCCGCATCATCTATTCGCGCTTCGGCGTGATCATCACGCTCGGCGTGCTGGCGATCATCGCGCTGGCCTTTGCGGCGGGCGACATCACCGGGCTGCGCGGCAGCAACCAGGGTTCGCTGCTCGGCGGCAACGTGGCCGAGGTCGGCAAGGTCAAGATCGGCGAGGCGGAGCTGCGCTCGCGCGTCAACGTCGCGCTCGACGCCTATCGCCAGCAGCAGCCGGCGCTCGACATGACGACCTTCGTCAACGGCGGCGGTCTCGACGCCGTGCTCGGCCGCACGATCGACGGCCTGGCGCTGCAGGAGTTCGCCCGCTCGGTCGGCATGGCGATGAGCAAGAAGGCGGTCGACGGCGAGATCGCGAGCATCCCTGCCTTCCAGGGCCCCGACGGCAAGTTCAGCCAGCAGGCCTATGACAACATCCTGCGCCAGCAGCGTCTCACCGACCAGCAGATACGCGAGGACATCGTCCGCGAGGCGCTGGCGCGCCAGCTGCTCGCGCCGACAATGGGCGCCTCGCAGGTCCCGGAGCAGCTCGCGCTGCCCTATGCCTCGCTGCTGCTCGAGCGGCGGCAGGGTACGATCGGCTATATCCCGGTATCGGCGGTCGACTTGGGCGCGCCGCCGCCCGATGCCGAGCTGCAAGCCTATTACAACCGCAATCGCGGCCGCTACACGCTCGGCGAGCGCCGCGTCGCGCGCTACGCGATCGTCCGCTCCGCCGACGTCGCCGCCAACGCCAAGCCGACCGAGGCGGAGATCGCTGCCGCCTACAAGAGCCAGGCCCCCCGCTTCGCCGCGACGGAGAAGCGCAGCATCACCCAGGTGGTGGTGCTCGACCAGTCCGGCGCCAACGCGATCGCGGCCAAGGTCAAGGCAGGCACGTCGATCGACGCCGCCGCGCGCGCCGCAGGCCTCGAACCGAGCAAGTTCACCGGGCTCGACAAGGCCGCCCTCGCCCGCCAGACCGCCCCGGCCGTGGCCGACGCCGCCTTCGCCGCGCCGGGGGGCGCGGTGATCGGGCCGGTGCGCTCGCCGCTCGGCTGGCACGTCGCGAAGGTCGACAATGTCGAGGCGGTGCCTGCCAAGTCGCTCGAACAGGCACGTCCGGAGCTCGTCGCCGAGCTGACCAAGACCAAGACGACCGAGGCGCTCGCCAAGATCCACGACAGCATCGACGACGCGATCGGCGAGAGCGCGACCTTCGACGAGATCATGGCCGACGCCAAGCTGAAGGGCGAAGCGACCAAGCCGCTGCTCGCCGGCGGCGTCGATCCCGATACGGCGCCCGGCACCAATCCCGATCCGCTGATCGCGCGCATCGCCGGCGCGGCCTTTACCGCCGAGCCGGGCGACGCGCCACAGCTCGTGCAGATCGATGCGGACGGCAGCTTCGCGGTGGTGGGCGTGGGCCAAGTGATCCCGGCCGCGCCGCGCCCACTGGCGCAGATCAAGCAGCAGGTGCTCCGCGACTTCGCGATCGACCGCGCGCTCAAGACCGCGCGCGAGCAGGCGGTGCAGGTGGTCGCGAAGGCCGGCAAGGGCATGTCGCTGGCGCAGGCGCTGGCCGAGACCAGGCTCAGGCTGCCGCCGACCCAGCCGCTCGACATCTCCCGCGCCCAGCTCGCCGCCCAGCGCGCGCAGCTCCCGCCGCCGGTCGCGCTGATGTTCTCGATGCGCGCCAAGACCGCGAAGATGGTCGAGGCGCCCAATCGCAGCGGCTGGTTCGTGGTCTATCTCGACCAGATCCACGAGGGCAATGCCAAGGGCAACAGGGCGGTGATCGACCAGACCCGCGCCGGCCTCGGCAGCGTCTCAGGCCGCGAGCTGGCGGAGCAGTTCACCGCTGCGGTGCGGGCGCATGTCGGCGTCAAGCGCAACGACGGCGCGATCGCCAAGGTGCGCGGCGAGCTCACCGGCGGCGGGGCGGGCGTGCAATAAGGTGACGGAGGGCGTTGCCGAAGCGCGCGCGGCGCTCGCCGCCGGGCGGCCCGCGCTGCTGTGGCGCCGGCAGGTCGCCGACACCGAGACGCCGGTCGCGGCGGCGCTCAAGCTGATCGAGCCGGGGCGCGGCGACTTCCTGCTCGAATCGGTCGAGGGCGGGTCGGTGCGCGGGCGGCACAGCCTGATCGGGCTGGCGCCGGACCTGGTGTTCCGCGCGCGCGGCGATGCCGCCGAGGTCAACCCGGACTGGCTCACCGATCGCGACGCCTTCGCGCCGGCCGCGGAGCCGGCGCTGGCGGCGCTGCGCGCGCTGGTCGCCGAATGCCGGATGGAGGTGCCGCCGGAGCTGCCGCGCGCGCTCGCCTGCCTGGTCGGCTATTTCGGTTACGAGACGGTCGGCCTGGTCGAGCGCCTGCCGCGGGCGCCGGCGAGTCCGCTCGACCTGCCCGACATGATCTTCGTGCGGCCGACGGTGCTGCTGGTGTTCGACCGGCTCGCCGACGCGCTGTTCCTGGTCGCGCCGGTGTGGCCGGGCGGATCGATCGATGCCGCGGTGGAGCGGCTCGACGCCACCGCCGCGCGCTTGGCCGCCGCGCAGCTGCCGCCGCCGGTGCGCGCCGATCATGCGGCGGTGGAGCCGATGCCGGTGCTGCCGGAGGGGCGCTATCGCGAGATGGTGCTGCGGGCGAAGGACTATATCGTCGCCGGCGACATCTTCCAGGTGGTGCTCGCCCAGCGCTTCGCCGTGCCCTTCACGTTGCCGCCGTTCGAGCTCTATCGCTCGCTCAGGCGCGTGAATCCGTCGCCGTTCCTCTACCACCTCGACCTGCCCGGCTTCGCGCTGATCGGCTCGAGCCCGGAGATCCTGGTACGCGTGCGCGACGGCGAGGTGACGATCCGCCCGATCGCCGGCACCCGCCCGCGCGGCCACACCGCCGCCGAGGACGAGGCGAACCGCGAAAGCCTGCTCGCCGACCCCAAGGAGCGCGCCGAGCATCTGATGCTGCTCGATCTGGGCCGCAACGACGTGGGACGCGTCGCTTCGGCGGGATCGGTCAAGGTGACCGAGAGCTACGGCATCGAATTCTATAGCCACGTCATGCACATCGTCTCGAACGTGGTCGGCCGGTTGCGGCCCGACCGCGACGCGCTCGACGCGCTGTTCGCGGGCTTTCCCGCCGGCACCGTCAGCGGCGCGCCCAAGGTGCGCGCGTGCGAGATCATCGCCGAGCTGGAGCCGGAGACGCGCGGCGCCTATGCCGGCGGGGTCGGCTATTTCTCGCCGGACGGGAGCATGGACAGCTGCATCGTGCTGAGGACCGCGGTGGTGAAGGACGGCATGATGCACGTCCAGGCCGGCGCCGGCATCGTCGCCGACAGCGACCCCGCCTATGAGCAGCGCGAATGCGAGGCCAAGGCCGGGGCGCTCATCGCCGCCGCCCGAGAAGCCGTGGCGCGGGCGGGCGAGGCGGGGTTCGGGCAGTAAATTCCCTCTCCCGACGGGAGAGGGAGGGAGCCGCGAAGCGACGGAAGGGTGAGGGTGTCTACGCCGGCGAGGTCACCCTCACCCTTCCCACCGCCTTCGGCGGCGGGCCCCTTCCCTCTCCCAAAAGGGAGAGGGATTCTGCGAATCAATCCTCCGGATCGACCTGCTGGCCGTTCTTCTTCGCCGCCTGCTCGGCCGCCCAGGCCTGCAGCATCTTCATCGTGCAGCCGGTCTGGCCGTTGGTGCCGATCGTCGAGCAGCTGTTCGGCAACACCTTGCGACCATCCTCCATCGCGCGGTCGGCCTTGACCGCCCAGGAGGTGCTCGGCGCGGTCTGCTTGGGCCGGTCGCGGAGCTGCTTGGGGATGCGATAGGGCTCGTCGAGCGTCGAGCAGACGACGATCTCCTCCGCGGTCGAGCGGGGGCAGGACTGGCCTGGCGTCAAGGTAACGCTGCGCACGCGCTTCACCTCGCCGCCCTGGGTGTCGGCCACGGTCTGATTTTGCCCCTGCGTCTTTGCCTGGGCCTGGGCCGGCGCCTGGTCCTGAGGCAGCGCCGGAGCGGCAGCGAGCAGCGCGGCGATCAGCGGAACGATCATTCGGGGAGACTCCTCGGGCTTTCAACGCCTCAAGCACAGCGCATGTTGCGCTCTCCTGAACGGCGGCTATGGCGAAATCATGATCCTGGTCGTCGACAATTACGACAGCTTCACCTGGAACCTGGTCCATTATCTGATGGAGCTGGGGGTCGAGGTCGAGGTGGTGCGCAACGATGCGTTGACCGCAGCCGAGGCGCTCGCGACGGGCGCCAGCGGCATCCTGCTCTCGCCAGGGCCGTGCACGCCCAACGAGGCGGGCATCTGCCTCGACATGGTCGCCGCCTGCGCCGAGGCGCGCCGGCCGCTGCTCGGCGTGTGCCTGGGGCATCAGGCGATCGGCCAGCATTTCGGCGGCAGGGTCGTCCGTGGGGGCCTGATGCACGGCAAGACCTCGCCGGTGCGTCACGACGGCACCGGCGTGTTCGCGGGGATTCCGTCGCCCTTCACCGCGACTCGCTACCATTCGCTGATCGTCGAGGAGATGCCGGACACGCTGATCGTCAATGCCGCCGCCGACGACGCGAGCGTGATGGGGCTGCGTCACCGCGACCTGCCGATCCACGGCGTCCAGTTCCACCCGGAGAGCATCGCCACCGAGCACGGCCATGCCCTCCTCGCCAATTTCGTCGCGACGACCGGCGACAACCGCAGGGCGGCGGCGTGACCACCTTCGCCCGCCTGCCCGATCCCGCGACACCGCTCAGCCACGAATCGGCGGCGCAGGCCTTCGCCGACATCCTCGACGGCCGCGCCAGCGAGGAGGCGATCGCGGCTTTTCTCATCGGCCTCACCGAGCGCGGCGAGACCTCGATCGAGATCGCCGAGGCCGCGCGGGCGCTGCGCGAGCGGCTGATCCCGATCGCAGCCCCCGAAGGCGCGATCGACGTGTGCGGCACCGGGGGCGACGGCCACCACACGCTCAACGTCTCGACTGCGGTCAGCCTGGTGGTGGCAGCGTGCGGCGTGCCGGTCGCCAAGCATGGCAACCGTGCCGCCTCGTCCAAGGCCGGGGCCGCCGATACGCTGGAGGCACTCGGCCTCGATATGGAACGTGCCGGAGGGCAAGCGGAGGCGACGCTCCGCGATCTCGGTATCTGCTTCCTGTTCGCCGCCAACCATCACCCGGCGATGCGCCGTATCCAGCCGATCCGCCAGCGCATCGGCCGGCGCACCATCTTCAACCTGATGGGCCCGCTCGCCAACCCGGCGCACGTCACGCGCCAGCTGCTCGGCATCGCCCGGCCGGATTATGCCCCGGTCTATGCCGAGGCACTCGCCAGCCTAGGCACGACGAGCGCGGCGATCGTTTCCGGCGAGGAGGGCCTGGACGAGCTCTCCGGCGCCGGCCCCAGCATCGTGCTCCGCGTCGGCTGCCCTGCCCTGCCCGACCGCATCGTGCCCGAAGACGCCGGTCTCGCCCGCTCGCCGCTCAGCGAGATCCGCGGCGGCGACCCCGAATATAACGCGCTGGCGCTGCGGCGGCTGCTCAAAGGCGAGCCGAGCGCCTATCGCGACGCGGTCGTCCTGAACGCCGCCGCCGCGCTGGTGATCGCAGGCCAGGCCGCCGACCTCAGGGAAGGCGCGGCCACGGCCGCCGCCGCGATCGACACCCAAGCGGCCGAAAAGCTGCTCGACGCCTGGATCGCCTACGCATGAGCGACATGCTGACCCGCATCCTGGAGGTGAAGCGGCAGGAGGTCGCCGAACGCAAGGCGCGCGCGACGGTCGCCGATCTCGACGCCCGGCCGACCACGCCGCCGCGCGGGTTCCGGGCGGCATTGGAGAGGGCTTTTCCGAGCCACGCCCTGATCGCCGAGATCAAGAAGGCGAGCCCCTCCAAGGGCCTGATCCGTGCCGATTTCGATCCGCCGGCCCATGCCCGCGCTTATGCGGCCGGAGGCGCCACGTGCCTGTCGGTGCTGACCGACGAGCGCTTTTTCCAGGGCGCCGACGACTATCTCGTTGCCGCCCGCGCGGCCTGTCCGCTGCCGGTGCTGCGCAAGGACTTCATCATCGATCCCTGGCAGGCTGCCGAGGCGCGATCGCTCGGCGCCGACGCGATCCTGGTCATCGTCGCCGCGCTCGACGACGGCCAGATGGCGGAGATCGAGGCCGCCGCGATCGAGCGCGGGATGGATGCGCTGGTCGAGGTGCACGACGAAGCCGAGCTCGATCGCGCACTTCGCCTCAAGTCGCGGCTGATCGGGGTCAACAACCGTAATCTCAAGGATTTCACCGTCGACTTCGCCCGTACCTATGAGCTCGTCGGCCGTGCGCCGGCGGACTGCACCTTCGTCGCCGAGAGCGGCCTCGCCACCCGAGCCGATCTCGACGCGATGGCCGAACATGGCGTGCGCTGTTTTCTGATCGGCGAGGCGCTGATGCGCCAGCGGGACGTCGAGGCGGCGACGCGGGCGCTGGTGGGATGAGCGAGCTCACCCACCTCGACGAAACCGGCGCCGCTCGGATGGTTGACGTTGCCGGCAAGCCCGTCACTGCCCGCCGCGCGGTGGCGACGGGCCGCATCACCATGTCCGCAGACGCGGCGGCGGCGATCCGGGAAGGAGCGGTCAAGAAAGGCGATGTCCTCGCGACAGCCCGAATCGCCGGGATCATGGCCGCGAAGCGGACGGCGGAACTGATCCCGCTCTGCCACCCGCTGCCGCTGACCAGCGTCGCGATCGACCTCGAAGTCGGCGATACCTGGATCACCGCCACCGCCTCCGCTGCGACCGATGCGAGGACCGGCGTCGAGATGGAGGCGCTCACCGCCGTCACCGTTGCGCTGCTGACGATCTACGACATGGCCAAGGCGCTCGACAAAACCATGGCAATCGATGGCGTGCGGCTGATCGAGAAGACCGGCGGGAAGTCCGGCGACTGGCACGCACCGGAACGCTGAGGATCGTTGCCGGCCGCGCTTTGCCGCGCTGATCCCTGATATCTGGATCGTTTCGCAATGGAGGGAGAAAAGACCCGCCGATACACAAGGACGCGGTGCACGGCTGTGTGTGGCGGGCCACGCCCGATGAAGATGAGCACTACACCTACGCTGTAGCACTACGATCGTAGCCGAGCATGCGTTCGCCGGGCCAAGCAGCCGTGGCGCGTAGCACTACACGATCCCAAGCTGGCCGCGGAAGGAACTGCGCTCAGGCCCGCTGATCGAGGGCGTGCGCCAAGGCAATGGCCATCCGCTCGGCAAGCTCGCGTTGCAGCGGCACATAGTCGTTGCTGTCGGTCCTGGCGGCAAACTCGCCCGTCCACAGTATGCCGCCGTTTCCTTCCTGCACGAGCGTCAGCGTGACGACGGTGCGTGCTGGAGTCTGCCGGACGCCGACGCGAACATGCAGGTCTGCCCGGCTGCCGTCGGCGATGAGACCATAGCCTTCGGGCAAGCGGCGGCTGGCCTGTGCCAGAAAGCTTTCGCGAAGGCCGGCGTTGAACTTCGGGAACAGGACATATTCGCACAGTCCCCGCACCGGCTCGATTGCGATCCGCTGCTGTGGAGCGGGCATGCCGATCTGCGCCCATACCGCGCCGCCGGCGACAAGCGTCGCGAGCGCACCGCCTGTGATGGCAAGCCATCCGAGCCGGCGCCGCGGCGGATCGGCGGTCACCTCGGCAAGAGCACCAATGAAGCGATAGCCTGAGCGCGGCCGTGTCTGGATGTAGCGCGGCGTCTCCGCATCGTCGTCGAGCAAGGTACGAATCCGGCGAATGCAGGTGTTCAGCGCCGCGTCGCCGCCCGTGCCCGCGCGCGGCCAGAACCGATCGAGCAGCTCCTGACGGCTGACGATGCAGTCGCGATACGCGATCAGATAGGCCAGCACCTCGACCGTCTGCGGCGATGCCTCGAGCCGGACCGCGCCTCGAAAGACGCGGAGCGCGGCGGTATCAAGCCGAAACTCATCGAAATGGATCATTACCCGATCCTACAACGGCACTAGCCATCTCGAAAGATGTCAGACCAGGTCACGAGATGTCATTGGGCCTTTTCCTTCCAGGCGGGTACCAATTGCCGCGATGTCGAGACCGCCGGTCACCCTCCCCTTCAGTCGCCGCCATATGCTCGGCTTCACCCTGTCCGGCATTGTCGCGGCGGTGACACCGCCGTCGCGCGCACCGGCGCGTCCGGTTTCCGGAGACGTAGCAAGGGACATGGATTCCATCCTCGATAGCACCGTATCGGCCTATGGCACCGTCGGCTATTCGGTGGCAGTGCTTCGCGGCGGCACGCTGGTCCATGCCCGTCACGCGGGGCTGGCGGACCGCGACACCGGGACGCCTGTTACCGGCCGCTCCGTCTATCCGATCTTCTCCATCTCGAAGCTATTCTTGGTCGTTGAGCTGCTCAAGGCCGCGGAGCGCGGCCGCATCGATCTGGCGATGCCGCTCCGCAAGATCCGCTCCGGATTGCCCGAGGCCTGGCAGGAGATAACGCTCGCGCAGGCTATCGCGCATGTCTCGGGGCTGCCGGACTATTTTCCCAATTTGGTCACACCGAGCGTGGATACGGTCTTCGCGAGGCTGCGCGACCGGCCGTTGCGCTTCGCCCCGGCGACGCGCAACGACTACAACCAGACCAATTTCCTGCTCGCGCGCGAAGCGCTGGAGCAAGCGACCGGCATATCGCTGACGGCGTTGGTCGCGCGGCAGCTCGAGGGGGCCGGGATGCGCCACACGGGTTATCATACCGGCTATCCCGGCGGCACGGTTTCGCTGCCGGGCTTGGTGACCAGCTATCGGCCGCTTGCGAAGCGCGATGGTCCGCCGGCGCGCCTAACCGTTCCCTCCTGGCCCGAATATATGTTCGCCTCGCTGGGCGTCTTCACCACGCTCGCCGACATGATAGGCTGGAGCCGGGCGCTGCTCCGCGGCGACCTTTTGCCTGTCGAGGCGCTGCGGGCATCCTGGGCGCCGTTCGCGATGACATCGGGCCGACCTGCATCGCATACTCATGGCTGGGAATATGCGCGCCATGACGACGTCACCATCGTCGGACATGGCGGCGACAATCGGCTGGCCTGGCGGCACTTCTTCCGCACGGCCGATCCGGACGACTGCGCTACCGTGATCTATTTCGACAATGGCGGCCGCATGAGCTTCGACAGCCACCGTGTCGCCGCCTTGCTGGCTGACCGTGTGATGCCCGGCGCCGCAGGCCCGGCCGAAATTCATGAGGAGCGCCTCTACCGCGGGCTCGCATCGGGCCATTGGGGCGAAGCGATCGCCGAGCTGCGCGCGGCCGTCTCCGGCGCAGGTGCGGAGGCAATCGTCAATCGCGTCGGCTACGACGCGCTCTATCGGTTCGATCCGCATACGGCGCTGCTGCCGTTCGGGTGGAATGCGCGGCAGTTCCCGAATTCGTCCAATGCCCATGACAGCCTGGGCGAGGCCCATCACGCAGCTGGAAACCTTGCCGATGCCCGCCAAAGCTACGCGCGTGCCCTGGCGCTAGACCCGGGCAACACGCGCATCCGGACGGTCCTGAACCAGCTCGCCTCGCAGCCGCCGACCCAATGACCATTGTCCAATCCGAATAGAGCGAGGATCATCGATGTGCTTCCGATTTGTCAGCTGGATGGGTGTTGCGTTTCTACTGGTAGGCGGCGCAAGTCCCGCGCTGGCCGATCCGACCGAGATAGAGGTGCGTGTCCTTGCTCGGGGCGCCAAATTCCTTGGCGGCTATCAGGCGCCGGTACGCGTCATCCTGACCGACGCTGACACCGGCGAGGTGCTCGCCCAGGGCCTGACCTCGGGCACCACCGGCGACACGCAGCGCATCCTGAGCAGGGGCGACGACAGCGGCGGCAGGCTCTCGACACCCGACTCCGCGGTCTTTCGCGCCACGCTCGACCTCGACCGCCCGCAACGGGTCACCGCAAGCGTTACCGGTCCGCTGAGCCAACCACAGGCAGCGACAACCGCGACGAGCACACAATGGATCCTACCTGGCCGCAATCTTACCGCCAAGGACGGGTGGCTGCTGGAGCTGCCCGGCTTAATCGTCGATGTGACAACGCCGGCCGCTTACCAATCGGTGACGGCCGGTACGGTCGTTCCGCTGCGCGTGAGCGTGACGATGCTGTGCGGCTGCCCGATTTCGCCGGATGGCCCCTGGCGCGTCAGCGATACCGGTGTCGAAGCCTTCGTCGAGGTGGACGGTGCGCCGCCGCGCAGGCTCACGCTGGATTTCGACGCGGCGACCTCAATGTTCGGCGCGTCAATTCAAACGGAAAGGCCCGGACTGCACGAAGTCGAGATCCGCGCATGGATGGGGCCGAGCAACAATGCGGGTGTATCTCGTGTCGCATTCTTCGTCCGCTAGTCCACCGCCCTGTGCCGTCGCATTTACTACGCTGGCGTAGCTGCTGCGGCTTATGGGCAGGATACGGCGGTGTGGCGGAGAGGGAGGGATTCGAACCCTCGGTACGGTTACCCGCACAACGGTTTTCGAGACCGCCCCGATCGACCACTCCGGCACCTCTCCGCACGAGATCGGGCGCACCACGGCGGCTTGTTGAGGAGCCGCCGCCGGTCGTTGGAGCCGGGGCGATTAGCGGAGAACATCGGCGGCCGCAAGCGCTCGCTTGTGCAGGGGCGAAAGCGCATTAGATTACCGTCATGACTCACCTTCCCACCCGCACTGAGGCCTTCGAACCCGGCGTACCGATGCCGCCGGTAGCGAGCGCGCGTTTCGCGATCGGCGAAGTGGTGCGCCACCGCATGTTCGACTTCCGCGGGGTGATCTTCGACGTCGATCCCGTCTTCGCCAACAGCGAGGAATGGTATGAGGCGATCCCCGAGGACATCCGCCCGCGCAAGGACCAGCCCTTCTACCACCTGCTCGCCGAAAATGCGGAGTCGAGCTACATCGCCTATGTGAGCCAGCAGAACCTGGTTCCCGACGACAGCGATGAGCCGATCGACCATCCGGCGATCAGCGGACTGTTCGACCGGTTGGTCGACGGCCGCTACCGGCTGAGGCGCGAGCACCGGCATTGAGGACGCCAGAAGGGGGCGCGAGGCCCCCTTTTCCGTCTGAGGCGGGTTTCCCGTCGCCTCAGAAATTGAATGCGGCGCGGCCGTACAGGAAGCGGCCGTTGAAGCCGAACGGCGAGAAGCTCGAATAGGGCAGATAATAGCTGTTGGGCGTGAACGGCGCGACCAGCGGCACGCGGTCCGGATAGACGTCGAACACATTGTCCGCACCCACCGCCAGCTCGATCCCATCGAGCGGGCGCACCCGCACCTCGACGTCGGTGACCCATTTCGGCGACAGCGTGTAATCTCCCGCGACGCTGCCCTTGGGCGCATCGATCGCACCGCCGGTGCCGGGCGAGAACACCTCGCCATAGCGGTTGGTGCGCAGCGTCGCGCCGACCGGTCCCAGATCCCAGTCGAGCGCAAGGTTGAGCTTGGTCTTGGGCTGGCCGTCGGTCAGGCGATAGCTCTCGGTGCGGCCGAACAGCACGATGCCCGGCAGCGACGGCAATTCGGCGCGGTCGGTGATCCTGGTCTTGTTGTAATTATAGCCGGCAGTCAGCACGAACTTGCCCGCGCCGAACTCCGGCAGACGATAGGTGCCGACGATGTCGACGCCTTGCGTGCGCGTATCGACACCGTTCACGAAGAACCGCGCCGAGGTGACGTTGGTGATCCCCGCCCCAGTGAGCAGCGCGACCACCGCCGCGCCGGTGAGGTTCTCCGTCAGCGTCACCCGGTCGTCGATCTTGATGTTGTAATAGTCGGCAGTGATGCTGAGCCCGCGCACCGGATTGAGCGCGATGCCGCCGGCAAGGTTGAGCGCCTTTTCCGCCTTGAGCTGCCTGCCGCCGAGCGCTAGGCCGACCGGGCTGGTCGCCGGGAAGGTTCCAACCTCGATCAGCTGACCGCCGGTCAGGTTGGTCGAGGTGGTGGTGAAATATTGCTGTGCTAGGCTCGGCGCGCGGAAGCCGGTCGAGATCGACCCGCGGATCGCGAACCCCTTGATGGGCTCGAAGCGGGCGGCCGCCTTGCCGTTCACCGTGTCGCCGAAGTCCGAGAAATGCTCGTAGCGGCCGGCGAGCTGGACGGTGAAGGCGTCGCTGACGTCGGTATCGAGCTCGACATAGCCGGCGAAGCTGTCGCGCGAGACGTCGACCTCGTTGTTCGGGCGGAAGCCGGGGAACACCTGCGCCCCGCCCGCGGCGTTGTAGGGCGCCGCCGAATAGGGGCCGTTGATGTAGCTGTTCACGTCGCCGGCGGTGATCTTGAAGTTCTCGTTGCGCCACTCGGCGCCGAAGGCGATTCCCAGGCGCTTGACGAAATCGACGGCGAGGTCATGGGTGACGTCGAGGTTCGCGGTGGTCTGGCCGAAGGCGAGCCCGCCCGCGTCGAACTTGCGCGGGCTGGCGACGCCGCCGAGCGACGCGTTCCAGCTGTTGCTGACGCCATAATTGAGCTCGTTGGAGCCATAGACGATCGACAGGTCGGCGTTCCATCCTTGCGCGAACTCGCCCTTGACGCCGACCGCGCCGGAGACGTCCTCGATCTCGCTTTCGATGAACGGCAGGTAGCCGTCGGGATAGAAGGGGACGAACGTGCTGGTCGAGGCGGCGAAATCGCGATTGCGCGAATCGTTCGATCGGCGGAAGAATCCCGCGCCCGAGGCATCGCGGATGCCGTAGCTGCCGAAGCCGTAGAGCTCCCAACCGGCGCCGAGGTCCGCCCCCGCGTTGACGAAGAGGTTATAGTCGGTCGCCTTGCCGTCGCCATATTGGTGGTTGAACCGGTCGAAGGTCAGCTCGCGTGCGTCGCCGACATCGAAATACTGCCGACGCGGATCGGCGCCCGAGCGGTTGGTGGGATCGCGGTCGCGGAACTGGGCGGAGAAGGTGAAGTAGCCGCTCTCACCGATCGGCAGGCCGAGGCGCGTGGCGAGCGTCAGTGTCTCTCCGTCGTGACGGGTACGCTCGTCTCCGTAATCGAGCTGGAGGATGTCGCCCTGCGGATTGGCGCCGGGAGCGGCCACCGCCGGCAAGCCGGCGGGACCGGTCACGACGCCGCGGACGTCGTAGACGTCATCCATCGTCGTGACGTACTTGCCCCAGGTGACGGAGCCGCTGACGCCCTCCTTGCGCGAGAGCTGGATGTTGATCACACCGGCGATCGCGTCCGAGCCATATTGCGAGGAGGCGCCGTCGCGCAGCACCTCGATGCGGTCGATCGCGATCGGCGGGATCTCGTTGAGGTCGACCGAGGTCGAACCGCGCCCCACCGAGCCGTTGAGATTGATGAGCGCCGACTGGTGGCGCCGCTTGCCGTTGATCAGCACCAGCGTCTGGTCGGGCGCGAGACCGCGCAGCGTCGCGGGCCTGAGCGAATCGGTGCCGTCGGTGAGCGACGGCTGCGGGAAGTTGAACGACGGGACGAGCTGGTTGAGGACCTTGTTGGTCTCGGTATAGCCCGAGTTCGTAAGCTGGTCGCCGCCGATCACGTCGATCGGCACCGGGCTGTCGGCGACGGTGCGGCCGCCGATGCGGGTACCGGTGACGACGATGGTATCGGCCGGATCGTCGCTGGGCGGTGGGGCCTCCTGGGCGAAGGCGGGGCCGGCGGCGAGCGCGATGGCGGAGACGCCGACCGACAGAATCGCGACGAGGGGATGACGCATGGCTCGGAACTCCCTGTTCGATCGACGGGAGCCGTGCCGCCCCCTGTCACGATCAACCTGAGCCGCGACGGGTCATGTCACAAGATCGTCATCTTTCGCCGTCCAGTAGAAAGCCTATCGTTGTTGCAACGCGGCAACACGCCGTTGCCGACGCCAAATCGCCGCGCGACGGTTGACAGAAGCGCCGCTCTCGATTAGCTGCGCCGTTCCTCCCGTGCCGGTGTTCCGGTGCGGGGCCACGCATTTTGAGAAGAGTTCGAGAAAGCCCATGTTCGCAGTCGTGCGCACGGGCGGCAAGCAGTATCGCGTTGCCGCTGGAGACAAGATCGTCGTCGAGAAGATCGACGGCGAGGCCGGCGCGTCGGTGACGCTCGGCGACGTGCTGCTCGCAGGCGAGGGCTCGGAGCTGCAGCCGACCGACGGCCTTACCGTCGCGGCCGAGATCGTCGCCCAGGCGAAGGGCGAGAAGGTGGTGATCTTCAAGAAGCGCCGCCGCCACAACTATCGCCGCAAGGCCGGCCACCGCCAGCAGCACACGATCCTGAAGATCGTGTCGATCGGCGCCGCCGAGAAGAAGGCGAAGGCCGCACCGAAGAAGAAGGCGGAAGAGGCCCCGGCCGCGGACGACGCGGCTGCGGCGCAGGCTTAAGAGATCAAGCGAGAGTATAGGCAATGGCACATAAGAAAGCAGGCGGCTCTTCGCGCAACGGTCGTGATTCGGCCGGCCGCCGTCTCGGCGTGAAGAAGTTCGGTGGCGAGGCTGTCGTCGCCGGCAACATCATCGTGCGCCAGCGCGGCACCAAATATTATCCGGGCACGAACGTGGGCATGGGCAAGGACCATACCCTCTTCGCGCTCGTCGACGGCCGCGTCGCGTTCAAGGACGGCAAGCTTGGCCGCAAGTTCTGCACCGTCGAGATGATTCCGGCCGCGGCCGAATAACGGGCAACCATCCGGGTTGCCCACCAGGGCGACCCGGGTTCCGACATCGGAACCAGCACAAGGGAGACGGGTCGCCCCGGCTCCCTTTTTTCTTGCTCCCTCCCACCGGTCGCCCGCCGCGGGCGTGCGACGAAGACGAGGAGAGTGCCGATGTTCGCGAGGACACCAAGACTGACGCTGCGGCCCGGCTGGGCGGAGGACGCCCCTGCCCTCGCCCGCGCGGTCGCGCACGAGAGCGTGGCGACGAAGCTGTCGCGCCTGCCGTGGCCCTATACCGAGGTGGATGCCGCGGCGTGGCTGACGATGGAGCGCGGCCCGGACGACGTCTTCTGCCTCATCCTCGCCCATGAAGGCGGCGAGCAGCCGCGGCTTGTCGGTGCCATCGGCCTGCACCCCGCCGGCGAGGGCGCGCACGAGATCGGCTATTGGCTGACGCCCGACGCCTGGGGGCGCGGCTATGCGACCGAGGCGGGCAAGGCGATGCTCGGGATCGCGCGCTACGGCCTCGGCGTGCGGCATCTCGTCTCCGGCCATTTCGTCGACAACCCCGCCTCGGGCCGGGTGCTGCGCAAGCTCGGCTTCCGGCCGACCGGGCGGATCGAGCGGCGCGAGTGCCGCGCGCGCGGGCGTCGCGTGCCGTGCGCGACCTACACGCTCGACCTCGCCGCCGAGGACGAGCGACCGGCGATGTGCATGGCGGCATAAAGCCCTTTCCCCTGAAGGGGAGAGGGAGTTTTCTTTTACAACGACTTGGCTCTACAGACCTCCAATGCTCGCCGCCCGCAAACGCCTCTCTCCCGAAGAATCGCGCGATGCCGCGCTCGACGCCGCGCGCGCCTTGCTGGTCGAGCAGGGGCCGCAGGCGGTGACGCTGAAGGCCGTCGCGGCGCGGATCGGGCGCACGCACGCCAATCTCCTCCACCATTTCGGCTCGGCGGCGGGACTGCAGCGCGCGCTGATCGAGCGGATGGCGGATTTCATCACCACCACCATCCGCGAGGCGGTGTTCCGCGCCCGGGAGGGCGACCATAATCCACGCGAGGTGGTCGATCTCGCCTTCGACGCCTTCGGCCGGGGCGGCGGCGGCGCGCTGGCGAGCTGGATGATCCTGTCGGGCAACGAGGACGCCCTCGATCCGATCCTGACTGCGATCCACGACCTGGTCGAGGAGCTTTCGCAGGATCATTCCAAGGAGGAACGGCCGATCCAGGACGAGACGCTCCAGCTCGTGCTGATGGCGCTGGGCGATGCGCTGCTCGGCGGCCCGATGGCGCGCGCGCTCGGCCTTCCCCGCGAGCGCGCCCGCGAGATCGCGCGCGCCGCGCTCATGCACGACCACCAGGACTGAGCGAATGCATTTCCTCGATCAGGCCAAGATCTATGTCCGCTCGGGCGCAGGCGGCCCCGGCGCGGTCAGCTTCCGGCGCGAGAAGTTCATCGAGTACGGCGGTCCCGACGGCGGCGACGGCGGCAAGGGCGGCGACATCGTGTTCGAGGCGGTGGCCGGTCTCAACACGCTGATCGACTTCCGCTACACCCAGCATTTCCGCGCCCCGCGCGGCAAGGGCGGCGCCGGCGCCAACCGGACCGGCGCGGGCGGCAAGGATCTGGTGATCAAGGTGCCGGTCGGCACGCAGATCCTGGCCGACGACGAGGAGCGCACGCTGCTGCTCGACATGACCCGGATCGGCCAGCGCGAGGTGTTCCTGAAAGGGGGGGACGGCGGTCGCGGCAACATGAGCTACAAGAGCTCGACCAACCGCGCCCCGCGCCAGCACGGCACCGGCTGGCCTGGCGAGGAGGCCTGGGTGTGGCTGCGGCTCAAGCTGCTCGCCGACGCGGGGCTGCTCGGCCTGCCCAATGCGGGCAAGTCGACCTTCATCAACGCGGTGTCCAACGCCAAGGCCAAGGTCGGCGAATATGCCTTCACTACTACGCGGCCCCAGCTCGGCGTGGTGACGCACAAGGGGCGCGAGTTCGTGCTCGCCGACATCCCCGGCCTGATCGAGGGCGCGGCCGAGGGCGCCGGGATCGGCGACCGATTCCTGGGGCATATCGAGCGCTGCCGGGTGCTGCTCCACCTTGTGGATGCCCATGGGGATAACCCTGTGGATGCCTATCGCGTGGTCCGTCAGGAGCTCGAAGCCTATGGCGCCGACCTGACGGGCAAGCCCGAGGTGATCGCGCTCAACAAATGCGACCTGCTCGACGAGGAGCTGACCGAAGCACTGTCCGCCGAGCTGGCCGAGGCGAGTGGCGCAGAGGTGCTGCCGATCTCGGGCGCGACCGGCGCGGGCGTCGAGGCGGTGCTCGACCGGCTGATCGAGGCGATCGGACCGGGCGAGCCCAGCCCGGTGCCCGAGCAGGACGAAGGCGAGGACGCGGTGGAATGGTCGCCGGTTTAAAGGACCTCTCCCCTTCAGGAGAGAGGGTTGGGAGAGGGGCTTGGTCCCAAGCCGCTACGCCTGAGGCACTGCCCCTCTCCCCGACCCTCTCCCCGCAAGCGGGGAGAGGGAGATGAGCGCCTTCTCTCCCGCCGCCTGTCCGCGCCTGATCGTCAAGATCGGGTCGGCGCTGCTCGTCGATCCGTCCGGTGCGATCCGCAGCGCATGGCTGGCCGGCATCGCCGCCGCGATCGCCGAGCGCACCGCCGCCGGACAACAAGTCGCGATCGTCTCCTCGGGCGCGATCGCGCTCGGGGCACGACGGCTCAAGCTGGTCAAGGGCGGCCGCGCCAGCCTGGAGGACGCGCAGGCCGCCGCCGCGACCGGGCAGATCGCGCTCTCCTCTGCCTGGGCGGAAGCGCTCGGCGCACATGGACTCACCGCCGCGCAGATGCTGGTGACGCTCGACGACCTCGAGGATCGCCGTCGCTATCTCAACGTCGCCGCGACGCTGGGCCGGCTGCTGAAGCTCGGCGTCGTGCCGGTGATCAACGAGAACGACAGCGTCGCGACCGAGGAGATCCGGTTCGGCGACAACGACCGTCTCGCCGCGCGCGCCGGCGCGGCGGCGGGGGCGAGCGGCGTGGTGCTGCTGTCCGACGTCGACGGCCTCTACGACCGCGACCCGGGCGCGCCCGGCGCGGTGCACATCCCCTTGGTCGAGCGCATCGACCGGCGCATTGTCGCGATGGCAGGTACGGGTTCAACGTCGGGCATGGGTTCCGGCGGCATGGCGTCGAAGATACAGGCAGCACGCATCGCCACCGCCGCGGGTGCGCATCTCGCGATCGTCTCGGGTCAGGCGGAGCGGCCGCTCGATGCACTGGACGGCGGGCGCTGCACCGTGTTCCTGGCCGAGAAGGCGGCGCCGGCGCGCAAGGCATGGCTCGCCGGCGGGCTCACCGCCAAGGGCGCGATCCATGTCGATGCCGGCGCGGCCAAGGCACTCGGGCAGGGCCGCAGCCTGCTCGCCGCCGGCGCGACGCGGATCGAGGGGCGATTCGCGCGGGGTGATCTCGTCACCATCGCCGGGCCGGACGGGACCATCGCGCGGGGCCTCGCCGAATATGACGCCGCCGACGCCGCCCGCATCGCCGGCAAGCGCAGCGACGAACATGCCGCGATCCTGGGCTATGCGGCGCGCTCGGCTCTGGTCCATCGCAGTAACATGGCGCTGGTGTGAGTATGGCAGCTTCAGGAGGTAAGCCCCTCCCCTTCAGGAGTGTCAGGTGAACCGCGCCCCGCGCGGTTCAGGTCAGGCCGGGGGCCTGACCGACCTGACACCGGGCTGGGGTGGGGACTATCCTCGGGCGAGCTGGCTTGCGGCACTCCCCCACCCCAACCCCTCCCCTGAAGGGGAGGGGCTTTAGATGAAACTCGCGGTCACCGGAGGCACCGGCTTCGTCGGCGGTCATCTGCTGCATCTCGCGATCGATGGCGGCCATGAGGTCCGTGCCCTCACCCGCCGGCCGCAAGCCGAACGCACAGGCATCGCTTGGATCGAAGGCACGCTCGACGACGATGCTGCGCTCGGCCACCTCGCCGAAAGCGCCGATGCGGTGATCCACGTCGCCGGTGTGGTCAACGCACCCGACCGCAAGGGCTTCGTCAGAGGCAACATCGAGGGCACGCGCAAGATGCTCGCCGCCGCGGAGAACGCGGGCGTCCGCCGTTTCGTCCACGTCTCCTCGCTCGCCGCGCGTGAACCCCAGCTTTCGGTCTACGGCTGGTCCAAGGCCGAGGCCGAGAAGCTGGTCACCGCCTCGCCGCTATCCTGGAGCGTGGTCTGCCCGCCCGCGATCTACGGGCCCGGCGACATGGAGATGCTCGAGCTGTTCCGGCTCGCCAGACGCGGCCTTGCGCTGCTGCCACCGGGCGGACGGCTGTCGGTGATCGAGGCGAGCGACCTCGCCCGCCTGCTCCTCGCGCTCGCCGCCACCGATGAGCGCCTCAGCTTCGATGCCGACGACGGCAAGCCCGGCGGTTGGAGCCACGAAGAGTTCGCACGGGCGATCGGCGATGCCGTCGGCCGCCGTGTCGCAACCTTCGCCGTGCCCCGGCCGATGCTGATGGCCGGGGCGCAGCTCGACCGGCTGATCCGCGGCAAGCGCGCCAAGCTCACCCCCGACCGCGTCGCCTATTTCTGCCATCAGGATTGGGTGATCGATCCCGCGCGCCGTCCGCCCGCGCGGCTCTGGTATCCGCAGGTGCCCACGCCCGAGGGTCTTGCCGCCACCGCCGCCACCTACCGCGCGGCCGGGCTGCTGTGATCCCGCCGCAGGCGCGACAAGCTTCAGCCCCATTTGCCTGCCACTCCGCACCGAACTAAGGACCGGCCATGAACGACCGCAATCAGATCTTTGAGACCGTCAAGGCGCAGATCGAACCCTTCAACAAGAAGGGTGTCACCTTGACCGAGAGCACCACCTTCCAGGGCGACCTCGAGTGGGACAGCCTGACCGTGATGGATTTCGTCGCGGCGATCGAGGACGAGTTCGACATCATCATCACGATGAACATGCAGGCCGAGATCGAGACGGTCGGTCAGCTCGTCGACGCCGTCGCCAAACTCAAGGACGCGTGACGTGACCGAAGCCGCCGCCACCGCCGACGCGCCGCCCGAGAATCCACCCGCGGTCCCCGCCGAGCGCGATCTCTTCTCCAAGTTCGACCCGCTGATCGCCGAGCGCGAGGCGCTGCTGGCGAGCGGCGTGCGCGATCCCTTCGCGATCGTGATGGACGAGGTGAAGTCCCCCACCCTCGCTGTCATCAAGGGCAAGGAGACGATCCTGCTCGGGACCTACAACTACATGGGGATGACCTTCGACCCCGACGTGGTGCAGGCAGGCAAGGACGCGCTTGACGCGTTCGGTGCAGGCACCACCGGCAGCCGCGTGCTCAACGGCACCTACCAGGGCCACAAGGAGGTCGAGGAGGCGCTGAAGGAATTCTACGGCACCGAGCACGCCATGGTGTTCTCGACCGGCTACCAGGCCAACCTCGGCATGATCTCGACGCTCGCCGGCAAGGGCGAGTACATCATCCTCGACGCCGACAGCCATGCCTCGATCTACGACGGCTGCGCGATGGGCAATGCCGAGGTCGTCCGGTTCCGCCACAATTCGGTCGAGGACCTCGACAAGCGGCTCGGCCGCCTGCCCGCCGAGGCCGGCAAGCTGGTGGTGCTGGAGGGCGTCTATTCGATGCTCGGCGACATCGCGCCGCTGCCGGAGATGGTCGCGGTCGCCAGGAAGCACGGCGCGATGATCCTGTGCGACGAGGCGCACGGCATGGGTTTCTTCGGCCCCAACGGCCGCGGCGTCTACGAAGAGCTGGGCTGCGAGGGCGACATCGACTTCGTCGTCGGCACCTTCTCCAAGTCGGTCGGCACCGTCGGCGGCTTCTGCGTCTCCAACCATCCGAAGTTCGAGGTACTGCGGCTCGTCTGCCGGCCCTATGTCTTCACCGCCTCGCTGCCGCCGTCGGTGGTCGCGACTGCGGCGACCTCGATCCGTAAGCTCATGTACGCGGGCAACAAGCGCGCGCACCTGTGGGAGAATTCCCGCCGGCTCCACACCGGCCTCAGGGAAATGGGCTTCACGCTCGGCACCGAGACGCCACAGTCGGCGATCATCGCCGTGATCCTGCGCGATCAGGACCAGGCGGTCCGGATGTGGCAGGCGCTGCTCGAGGGCGGGCTCTACGTCAACATGGCGCGTCCGCCCGCGACGCCTGCGGGCACCTATCTCCTGCGCTGCTCGCTCTGCGCCGAGCACACGTCGGACCAGGTCGAGACCATCCTCGGCATGTTCCGCGCCGCCGGACAGGCGGTCGGCGTCATCGGCTGAGAGCCAGTTGAAATGCGCCGTCAGGCACATTTCAAGACAGGCTCTGACCGCGCGAAAGCGGCGCTTTGCCCCGCGCTTCGGGCCATGTAAGATAGGCGCGGAATGACCGAACGGGCCGCAACCGGGGGCGCGGGCCTGCTCCACGCGCACTGGCGGGCGATCATGATGCTGGTCGCCGCGCTGCTGAGCGCCGGCGTGCTCATCGCACTGATCGTGGTACTGGTCGGCGCCAACCGCGAGCGCGACGCGGCTCTGCGCGCGCAATCGCACAGCTATGAGGTGATGATCATCACCCGCAGCCTGTCGGGCAGGATGGCGCAGGCGGAGGCGGCGCTGGGCCGCTTCGTCATCAGCGGGGACAAGTCGCTCGGCCAGCTCTTTTCCGACGAATGGGTGCAGGCGGGCGCCCAGATCGACCGGCTTGACCGCATCACCAACGACAATCCCACGCAGCAGGGCCGCGTGTTCGCGCTGCGTCAGGCCTATCGCGAGCGCAGCGACCAGCTCTCGCTGATCGCGCTGTCGACGAGCTACAAGAAGAACGCCCAGGCGCTGGCGCTCTATTATGAGGCGCGCAACAGCCCGGCGCTCGCGCGGATCGAGACGCTGCTCGACGGCTTCATCACTACCGAGCGCGAGCTGCTCGACACGCGCACCGCCGCGGCCAATGTCAAGGTCGAGCAGTCGAATTTCGCCGCCAAGATCTTCGCGGCGTTCGGCGTGCTGCTGGTGCTTGCGACGATCGGCTTCGGCTGGCTGGCGATGCAATCCTCGGAGGAACGCGCCCGCGCCGCCGCCGAGGCGGAGGCCGAACGGATGCGCGCCGGCGAGCTGGAGGCCGCGGTCGAGGTCGCGACGCACGAGCTCCATGCCGAAGCGCGCGAACGCGAGGCCGCCGAAGCCAAGCTCCGCCAGATGCAGAAGCTGGAGGCGGTCGGCCAGCTCACCGGCGGCATCGCCCATGATTTCAACAACATGCTGGCTGTCGTTCTCGGCGGGATCGAACTGGCGCGACGCCGCTTCCTCGAAGGGGACAAAGACAAGGACGTCATCCGCCACCTCGACAGCGCCGAGGAGGGCGCCAGCCGCGCCTCCGCGCTCACCAGTCGCCTGCTCGCCTTCGCCCGCGCCGAGCCGCTGCTGCCGCGCTCGGTCGATCCGGCGACGCTGATCCGCGACATGTCCGACCTGCTCGACCGCACGCTCGGCGACGGCGTCCAGATCGACGCGAGCGGCCTCACGTCGAGCTGGAACGTCTGGGTCGATCGGGATGGATTCGAGAATGCGATCCTCAATCTCGCCGTCAACGCGCGCGACGCGATGGAGGGACGCGGCCGGCTGACCATCTCCACGGGCACCGCGGCGCTCGCCGACAACGAAGTGGGGCGATGCGCGGTGGGCGACTATGTCGCGATCAGCATCCGCGACACCGGCTGCGGCATGGCACCGGAGGTGCTCGAGCGCGTGTTCGAGCCCTTCTTCACCACCAAGCCGATCGGCAAGGGCACCGGCCTCGGCCTCAGCCAGGTGTTCGGCTTCGCTCGACAATCGCAAGGCGACGTGGCGATCGCGTCCGCGCCTGGCGAGGGCACCACCGTGACGATCTACCTGCCGCGCGACATCTCCGCCGAGGTAGGTCTTTCCGCCGTGGCGCCCGCGGCCGTCGAGGAGCCGCTGGGCTCGCCCGGGCAGCTCGACATCCTGGTGATCGAGGACGACCGACGCCTGCTCGCCGCCACCGTCGAGCTGCTGCGCGAGCTTGGCCATCGCCCGGTCGCGTGCGGCGATCCGGCCGCGGCGCGCGTCGCCGCCGACGCAATGGAGTCGATCGACCTCGTCATCTCCGACGTGCTGATGCCGGGGAAGACCGGCCCCGAGCTGGTCGCGGAGCTGACCACCGCCATTCCCGACATCGCGGTGCTTTACGTCACCGGCTATGCGGGCGACGAGCGGGAGGCGGCGGGATTCGGGGACTATGAGGTGCTGCGCAAGCCCTTCACTCTCAGCGCCCTCGCCCGCGCGATCGAGACCGCCACCGCCGGCCGCACCATCCCGCCGCCCGCGATCGCGGCGGAGTAGCCATTTCCTGCCTCCGGCTGCCCAACTTTCCTTTTGCGCGTTACGACCGCGCCACTATAGCCTCTCCAGCCCAGTTTCCCGGAAGCCCGTCACCGCCCAGCATGACCTCGATCGATCGCTATCTCGCGCGGCTGATCGCGGTGCCGCTGTTCTCGACGCTGGTGATCGCGGCGATGCTGCTGGTGCTCGACCGCATGTTGCGCCTGTTCGACTTCGTCGCGACCCAGGGCGGACCGGTGAGCGTGGTGTGGAAGATGCTCGCCAACCTGCTGCCCGAATATCTCGGGCTCGGCATCCCGATCGGGCTGATGCTGGGCATTCTCCTCGCCTTCCGCCGGCTCGCCACCACGTCCGAGCTCGACGTGCTGCGCGCGGTGGGGATGAGCTACACGCGGCTGCTGCGCGTGCCCTATATGTATGCGATCGCGCTCGCGCTGGTGAACCTCGCGATCGTCGGCTTCGTCCAACCCTATGCGCGCTATGCCTATGAGGGGCTACGGTTCGAGCTGCGCTCGGGCGCACTCGGCGCCTCGATCAAGGTCGGCGAGTTCACCAATTTCCCCAACAACATCACCGTCCGCATCGAGGACAGCAAGGACGGCGGCCGCGAGCTCTCCGGCATCTTCGTCTACAGCCGGCTCAAGGACGGCAGCTCCTACGCGGTCACCGCGGAAAAGGGCCAGTTCCTGCGCACCGAGGACATGGAATCGATCGTGTTCCGCCTCACCAACGGCACGCTCGTCCAGCACACGAACGATTCGCCCGTCCCGCGCGTGCTGACCTTCAGCTCCCACAGCATTCCGATCGCGCTGCCCAAATACGGCAGCTTCCGCGGCCGTGGCGGCCGCAACCTCGAGCTCACTCTGCCCGAGCTCGCCCGCATCGGCGCCGATATCCGGGCGCCGGAGGAACTGCGCGACACCAGCCGCGCCGCCTTCCACTTCCGTCTGGCGGAGGTCGCGACGATGTTCCTGCTGCCGCTGCTCGCGGTCGCGCTCGGCATCCCGCCCAAACGCTCGACCTCGTCGCTCGGCGTGTTCCTGTCGATCGTGATGCTGGTCAGCTACCACAAGATCAACGAATATGGCGAAGCCCTGGGCGGGCTCGGGCGGATCGACCCGCTGTTCGCGCTCTGGGGCCCGTTCGCTGTCTTCGCCGCGCTGGTGCTGTGGATGTATTATACCGTCGCCCATGTGCCGGGCGGGCAGCCGATCGGCGTGCTCGAGCGCGGCTTCTCCAAGCTCACGGCGGCGATCCTGCGGCGCCTGCCCGGCCGGCGCCGGCGGGAGGCGGCGGCATGAACAACATGCCCAGTTTTTTCCCGTCGCGCACGGTTACGCTCTACATGGCGCGGCTGTTCCTGACGCGCACCTTCGCGATCCTGTTCGCGCTCGTGCTGGTGCTGCAGGCGCTCGATCTCCTGTCCGAAACCGGCGACATCCTCGCCCATCCGGGCAACGGGCAGGCGCAGATCCTGCAATATGTCAGCCTGCGCGTGCCGCAGATCATCGCGCAGTTCCTGCCCTTCGCCGTGCTGCTCGGCACGATCATCACCCTGTCGACACTCAACCAGAATTCGGAAGTGATCGCGCTCAAGGCCTCGGGCCTGTCGGCGCATCAGGTGTTGGCGCCACTGATCGTGGCCAGCATCGGCGTCGCCGCCATCTCGTTCGTGTTCAACGACCGCGTGGTGAGCCGCGCCACCGCGACGCTCGGCCAGTGGCAGCGCGTCGACTACGGCCCGCTGCCGGTCGACCGCGGCGAGCGCAGCAACGTCTGGGTGCGCGCCGAAGACAGCCTGATCCAGGTGCAGCAGGTACGCGGCAAGGGCGATGCGGTGCAGCTCGCCGGGATATCCGCCTATCAGCGCAGCGGCGGATCGCTGACCGCGATCATCACCGCCGACAGCGGCCGGCGCGAGGGCAAGGGCTGGCGGATCGAGAATGCCCGCCGCTTCGACGTCGCGCAGGGCACGATCACTCCGCTCGGCAGCCTCCACGTCGGCGACGGCGTGCGGCCGGACCAGTTCACGCTGGCCAATATCGATGCGGACGGCATGTCGTTCGGCGCGCTGTCGTCGGCAATCGGCGACCTCAGGGCGGCCGGGCGGCCGACCAAAGCGCTCGAAGGCACGCTGTGGCACAAGCTGTCCGGCCCGCTCTCATCGGTGCTGATGCCACTGCTGGCGGCGGTTGCGGCGTTCGGCGTCGCGCGATCGGGCAAGCTGTTCATCCGTGCGGTGATCGGCATGGCGCTGGGCTTCGCCTATTTCGTCGCCGACAATTTCGCGCTGGCGATGGGCAATCTCGGCGCCTACCCGCCCTTCCTCGCCGCCTGGGCGCCGTTCCTGCTGTTCCTGCTGGTCGGCGAGGCGGTGCTGGTCAGGACGGAGGAATAAGCTCCTACGTCATCCCGGACGAAAGCCGGAATCTCGTGCGGGGGTGCAATACGGCCTGAGAGCCTGTTTGGAAATGCGCCAGACGGCGCATTTCGGCGGCACCGGCCCGCTTTTCCAAACAGGCTCTGAGATCCCGGCTTTCGCCGGGATGACGTGAGGTCAGCGGCGGGTTGAGACGGCGAAGGTGCTGCGCACCAGCCGGTCGAGCAGGCCCGGCAGTCCCCGGTAGTTGGCTTTGTGATAGGGCGACTGCGGGTCGAGCGCCGCCGACAGGCGGCGGTGCGCCTCGCCCAGCGCATGATAGGGCAGTCCCGGCAGCAGGTGATGCAGCGCGTGGTAGCGCAGGCCGACCGGCGCCCACAGGAACGGCAGCAGCGCCGGCGGCGGCACATTGACCGAATCGAGGAACTGCGCGGTCACGCTCATCGGCTCGCCGTCATTCTCCCACAGGTGCGCGACGAGCGTGCGGACCTGGTTGATCACCATCACCGCCGAGATCACTGCCAGGAAGATCAGGAAGGCACGGAGCGACAGCACGCCCGTCGCCGCGGCGACCATCAGCGCGATCGCCCAGACGCTGGTCGCCGCTTCCAGCCGGTGCCACAGCGTCTTCACCTCGCCCTCGGGCGCGCGGCGTTCGAACGAAGGATTGATCGCCAGCGCCGAATAGCGGGCAACGACGAGCGCGCGCAGGCGCGGGAACAGCACCGACAGGGGTGACAGCACGCCCCAGCGGATCAGGAAACCGACCGGCGCCAGCGCCGACACCAGTACGAACAGCGGCACCGTCCACGGCTTCATCAGCGCGAGCGGCAGATATTCGGGATCCTCGGCCGTGCCGTAGCGCGTGCGCGCGTGATGGAGGTTGTGGACGCCCTCGTACATGAACGACGGCGCCATCAGCGGGATGCCGACCAGCAGGTTCCAGCCGAGCCGGAAGCCGGGCAGTGCCGAATGCTTGATATGGCTGACCTCATGGATGAAGCTCGCCGCACGATAGAGCGCGAGCACCGCCACCACGCCGGCGACGATCGCCCAGCCGGCCGACGGCGCCAGGATCGCACCGGCCAGCGCGGCATAGCCGACCAGCACCGATGCGAGCATATCGGTCCAGTAGACCACGGGCTTGGGCTGGTTGAGGTCGCGCGAAAGCTCCGCCGCCGCGCGCAGCAGCGTCTTGTCGTCGGGCGCGCGGACCACGCGCGCCGGGGCGGCCGCCTTGGGCGCGGGCGCCGCGGACGCGCGGTCGAGGGTGATCGAGCTGTTCATCGCCTGGGGCATTGCCCTCAGATAGTGGCTATATGTAGGCAACAACAGGGGCGGCTTGACAGCGCGCCGCCAAGGCGGGACTTCACGGCCCCACACAACCTAGCTCCGGCGGCTCCAGCAATGTCCTCGCTCACCATCCGGCCGGTCACGACCAAGGCCGATCGCAAGACCTTCGTCGACCTGCCCTTCCGCCTCTATGCCGACGATCCCAATTGGATACCGCCGCTCAAGTCCGAAGCGCTCGGCCTGATCACTCCGGAGAAGAACGGCTGGTTCAGCCATGCCAAGGCGCAGCTGTTCCTCGCCGAGCAGGGCGGGCACGTCGTCGGCCGCATCTCGGCGCACATCGACACGCTGGCGCTTAAGCAGCCGCCCGAGCAGGGCTTCGGGCCAGGCGTCGGCCAGTGGGGTCTGTTCGAGGCGGAGAGCGAGGAGATCGGCCGCGCGCTGATCGCCCGCGCCGAGAAATGGCTGCGCGAGCAAGGCATGAAACGCGCGCTCGGTCCCGTCTCGATGTCGGTGTGGGAAGAGCCCGGCCTGCTGATCGAGGGCTACGACCACCCGCCGACGGTGATGATGGGCCACGCCAAGCCCGAATATCGCGGCTGGATCGAAGACGCCGGCTATCAGCCGGTCAAGCAGCTCCTCACCTATGAGCTCGACATCACGCAGGGCTTCCCGCCGATCGTCGAGCGGATCATCAAGTCCGGCGAGCGCAACGAGCGCATCCGCATCCGCGAGGTCGACAAGTCGAAGTTCGACCAGGAAGCGGCGATCATCCTCGACATCCTCAACGATGCCTGGTCGGACAACTGGGGTTTCGTCCCGCTGACGCCGCCCGAGATCAAGGACGTCGGCGTCAAGCTGAAGCCGATCGTGTTCAACGACCTGATCCGCATCGCCGAGCTCGACGGCCGCCCGGTCGCGTTCATGATCACGCTTCCCGACCTCAACGAGGCGATCAAGCCGCTGAACGGCAATCTCTTCCCGTTCGGCTGGGCGAAGCTGCTGCTGTGGCTGCGCCGGCCGCGCGTGCGGACGATGCGGGTGCCGCTGATGGGCGTGCGCAAGGAATTGCAGGCGTCGCGCATGGCGAGCCAGCTCGCCTTCATGATGATCGAATATATCCGCCGTGCCTCGGTCGCCCGCTATGGCGCGAGCCGAGGCGAGATCGGCTGGATCCTCGACGATAACCAGGGAATGCGATCGATCGCCGAGACGATCGATAGCAAGGTCAACAAGATCTATCAGATCTACGGCAAGGACCTGTGACGGCCGGCGGCGACGCATTCGCGCCGCCACGTACGGTCACGTCATCGCTTGGATCGTTCCGTGGTGAGCGGATCGAAGTTCTCGGTCGCGATCCATTGCTCACGCGTGAGGCACCTGCGTTTGGGCAGGCGAGAACCGGTCAACTGCTGCCTGACGCAATAGCGGGTCTCGGCACGGCGGCCGTTTACAGATGTGATGTGCAGTTGGTGGGACCGAGACGGACGTTCGGCGCGGCTCTATCCCGATGCGCCCGCTATTGGCGCAGCCTCACCCAGGTCGGGGCGTGGTCGCTCGCCTTCTCGCGGGCACGATAATCCTTGTCGACGCCGGCCGAGTGGAAGCGGTCGGCTGCCATCGGGCTCAGCAGCAGGTGGTCGATGCGGAACCCCGCGTCGCGCTGCCACGCACCTGCCTGATAATCCCAGAAGGTCCACACGCCGCCGCGCGGATATTGGGTACGCAGCGCGTCGGTCCACCCCTGCGCCAGCAGCGCGCGGTATCCTTGCCGGCTTTCGGGCTGCATCAGCGCGTCCGACTGCATCGCGCGCACCGAGAAGACGTCGTCATCGTTGGGTATGACGTTGTAGTCGCCCGCGAGCGCCACCGGCCGCTCCTCGGCAAGCAGCTCGCGCGCCCGCGCCGCTAGCCGGCCGATCCAGCGCAGCTTGTAATCGAACTTGGGGCCGGGCGCGGGATTGCCGTTGGGGAGGTAGATCGAGGCGATCACCACCCCGTTCACCTCGGCCTCGAGATAGCGGCTGTGCTCGTCTTCCGGCTCGCCGGCGAGGCCGCGATGGCGCTCGACCGGGTCGGCGCCCCTGGCGAGCACCGCGACGCCGTTCCAGCCCTTCTGCCCGTGCCATACGGCGCCATAGCCGGCGTCGCGGACCTCCTTCTCGGGAAAGCCGTCGTCGGCGGCCTTCAGCTCTTGGAGGCAAACGACATCCGGCTGCTGCTCGGTCAGATACTCGATCAGGCGCGGGAGCCGCGCCTTGATGCCGTTGACGTTGTAGCTGACGATCTTCAAGCGACGCCGCTCAGACCGAGAAGCTCGACCCGCAGCCGCAGCCCGAGGCGGCGTTGGGATTGTTCACGCGGAACGCCGCGCCGCCGAGGCTCTCGACGAAATCGACCTCCGCGCCGCGCACGAGGTCGAGGCTGATCGCATCGACCACCAGCCGGATGCCATCGGTTTCGACGATCGTGTCGTCGCCCTCCGGCGCATCGGCGAGGTCGAAGCGGTACTGGAAGCCCGAGCACCCGCCCCCCTCGACCGACAGCCGCAGGATCGCGGGCCTGCCCTGGCGTTCGGCGATCGCCGCGACGCGTGCCGCGGCGGCAGAAGTAAGTCCGATCTCGGAAGCGGCGAGCGTGACCATGACGCTGAGATAGGCGACGCCGGTGCCGGCGGCAACCGGCAGCCCGTTCAGTTTCGGCCGATCAGTTGCCGGTCGCCGGCCCACCCATCGCGACCTGCTGCCCGTGCGCGGCGCGCGCCTGGATCGCGACAAGCGTGCTCGACGGCTGCAGGAACGGCACCGGATTGACCGCGCGGCCGTCGATGCGAACCTCGTAATGGAGGTGGCTGCCGGTCGACCGCCCGGTCGAGCCCATCAGGCCGATGAGCTGACCGCGCTTCACGCGGGTATTCGGCGTCACCAGGATCTTGGACATATGCCCGTAGCGGGTCTCGATGCCCTTGCCGTGGTTGATCTCGACGAGATTGCCATAGCCCGACGCGCGGCCGGCACGGGCGACGATGCCGTCCGCTGTCGCGTAGATCGGCGTGCCGATCGGCCCGGGGATGTCGACCCCGGCATGCATCGCGGCGACGCCGCGGAACGGATCGGACCGAATGCCGAAGTTGCTGGTGAAGCTCAGGTTCTGCACCGGCTGCATCGACGGGATCGAGATCGCGCCCTGCTCGAGCGTGTCGAGCTTCTTCCACGTCTGGAACAGCGTCTTGAACTGCACGTCGGAATCGGCGGCGGTGTTGATCTCCGCCGCCGCATCGGCGCTGTCGGCCGCCTCGAACGGCCCGCCCATGCCGCCGCTGACGAAGCGTTCGGGTCCGATGCCGAGGCGCCGCAGATGGTTGGTCGTCATCGCCAGCCGCTCCTCGGTCGCGCGCTGTGCGGCACGGGCGAGCGCGACCTGACGCGCTTCGATCCGCTGCAACGGCGCCAGCACCGAATTCTTCCCGTCATCGACCGAAACCGGCTGGATGGCGGCGATGAGCTTCTCGGGATCGCCCTTGCCGGAGAGCACCGCCGCGATCAGCGCCTGGCGTTGCTCGACGCGCGCGGCATGGACGCGGGTCGCGAGCTTGAGCGCGGCGACGTCGGCCTGCATCGCCATCATCTCGGCGCGCATACGGATCATCCGCGCCTCGGGCGAGGCCGGCACGCCGGCGATGCCGGTGGCAACGACCGCGCCGACCGCGGCCGAGGCGACGCCATAGGCGGAAAAGGCGAGCGTGACGGCGGCGGTGCCGGCGAGCAGCGCCTGGGCACGGCCGGAGATGCTGAAACGGCGCAGCGCCTTACCGTCGTGGAAGATGAAGTCGCGGGTGGTGAAGAGCGACCGCACCCGATCGATGCGGCTCGAGACATTCCGGAGGGCTGTAGCGACCATCGATCCCCGCAACAAAAGAAAGCCCCTCAGGCCGGCAGCCCGAATGGCGATTCGTCCTGTCCCGTGTGGAACCCCCTCCGCACCAAGACGTTGAGGGTTGTTGCTCGACCGCTCAGCGCTGGGCAATAGGTGCGTAATATTCCCGCGTCAGACCGGCTGAGTTGCGCGCCGAGTCGTTGAACGGAGGTTTCAACGCGCCCCGAAAATACTGAGAAACAAGGCGTTGCCACGTCGTTTCGGATACGATTCGTTTTTCCGCGCAGGCTGATTCGAACCAGCGCGTGCCGGCGCGCACGTGACGGACCTCGTCGGTGACGATGCGGCTGAGGATGCGCGCGGTGGCATGATCCCCTGCCTCCTCGAACCGCACGATTGTCCCCGGTGTCACGTCCAGTCCGCGCGCCTCCAGCACCATCGGCACCACGGCCAGCCGCGCCAGCGGATCGCGCGCGGTCGCTTCCGCCGCTTCCCAAAGGCCGTCGTGCGCGGGCATCGCGCCGTAACGGCTGCCGAGCGCCTTCAACCGCCGGTCGAGCAGGGCGAAATGCATCGCCTCGTCGGCGCCGACCCGCATCCAGTCGTCGGTGAAGCCGCGGGGGAAATGCGCCCCGAACCGCCCGATCAGGTCGAACGCCAGGTCGATCGCGACGAACTCGATGTGCGCGAGCGCGTGGATCATGGCGATGCGGCTGCGCTCGGAGCCGGCGCGGCGGCGCTTCGGCATCCGGTTGGGGGGCAGCAGCTCGGGCTCGGCGGGCCGCGCCGGACGCTCCGGCATGGTGACGTCGAACGCATGATCGAGCCGTCCCAGCCGCCAGTCGCGCGCGGCCTTGCGCGCCGCGGCGACCTTGGCGTACGGATCGGCGGTGAGCAGCACCGCCCGCGCGGCTTCGGCGACGCCGGTCACAGCACGCGCGCGGCCGCCAGCACCTCGGCGGCGTGCCCGGCGACCTTCACCCTGCGCCAAGCCCGCGCGAGCGTGCCGTCGGCGCGGAACAGGAAGGTCGCGCGCTCGATCCCCATGAAGCGGCGGCCATACATCGACTTCTCGACCCATGCGCCGAGCGCCTCGATCAAAGCACCATCAGGATCACTCGCGAGCGGCACCGTCAGGTCGAATTTCTTGGTGAATTTCTTATGACTTGCCGGCGTATCCTTGGAGACGCCGAGAACCTGCACGCCGGCCGCCTCGAACTCGGACATCAGCGCCGTGAAGTCCTGCGCCTCGCGGGTGCAGCCGGTGGTGTCGTCCTTGGGATAGAAATAGAGCACCAGCGGCTTGCCGACGAAGCCGGCGAGCCGCAGCGGTGCGCCGTCGCTGCCGATCAGCTCATGGTCGGGGAGCCGCTCGCCTTCTTCGATCGCCATCACCGTTCTCCGATCACCGAATTCCATGCCGCACGCACGCTCTGCCGGGTGCCCTCCAGCGTTGCAAGCACCGCCGCCCAGTCGGGCAGCGACAAGGCGCGCGCGACCAGCGCCTGCGTCGCGAGCGGCGGCGGCTGGCAATCCGGCGCGACGAGACGCATCGTCACCAGCAGGCGCGTGAGGAAGTCGTGCGCCGCCCGCAACTCGCCCGGCAGGTGCCCGGCCTCAACCAGCAGATCGATCGCGCGGCCGAGGTGCGGGTCGAAGCCGGTGCGCCGGGTGAGCTGCGCGACATGGACGACGAACTCGAGGTCGACCAGCCCGCCGTCGAGCAACTTGGCGTCGAGCGGCCCCGCCGGCGGCTTGTGGGTGGCCATCTCGATGCGCATTTTGGCGGCATCGGCGACGATGTCGCGCTCGGGCCGGTCGCCGGCGAGGACGCGGGCGATAATCGTGCTCACCTCGGCCCGCGCCTGCGCCGAGCCGAAGACCGGGCGCGCGCGGGTCAGCGCCATGTGCTCCCAGGTCCAGGCGGCTTCGCGCTGATAACGGTCGAAGGCGTCGAGCGAGACCACCAGCGGCCCCGACGTGCCCGAGGGGCGAAGGCGCGTGTCGATCTCGTAGAGCGGCCCCGACGCGGTCGGCACCGACAGCGCGCCGCTGACACGCTGCGCGAGGCGATTATAGTAAAGCACTGCGCCGAGCGGCTTTTCCCCATCCGACTCGGCGGCGAAATCTCCCGTGAACAGATAGATGAGATCGAGGTCGGAGGCATGGGTCAGCGCCGCGCCGCCCATCCGCCCCAGCGCCAGGATCACCAGCTCGCTGTCCGGCACGCGGCCGTGGCGCACGGCGAACTCCCCGGCGGTGGCGGCGGCAAGTACGTCCACCGCCGCCTCGGCTACCCGGGCATAGCCGGCCGAGACCTGGAGCGGGTCGCTGGTACCGGCGACGATCTGGGTACCGAGCGCGAAGCGGCGCTCGCCGACCGTGCGGCGCACGCCGTCAAGCAGGCGCTGGTAATCGTCCCCCGCCTCGCGCGCCGCCATCTCCGCGGCGAGCGCGTCGACCTCCCCGACCGGGTCGAGCGCGGAGGCGTCGAGCAGGCCGTCGAGCAGTTCGGCCCGCCGCCCCAGCGCGTCGGCCAGCGTCGGCGCATAGGCGAGCACGGTGGTGAGCAGCTTGAGCAGCGGCGGCCGCGCCGCGACGAGGTGGAGCACGTTGATCGCGCTGGGCAGCCGCGCGAGGATCGCGTCGAAGCGGATCAGCGCGGCATTGGAGTCGGGCGCCGCGCCCAGCGCGCGGACCAGTGCCGGCAGCACCGCCTCCAGCGCCGCCTGGGCAGGCGCGCTGCGCAGCGCCGGATAGGTCGCCGACCGCCACGTCGCGATCAGCCGCGCCGCCGCCGCCGGATCGGCGAAGCCGGTGGCGGCCAGCGGCTCGATGCCGCCGGGAAGCTGCGGTGCACCCTCGCCGTCGAGCGCGCCGTAGATGCGCTCGACCCGCTCGACGTGCGGGCGGAGCAGATCGAGCAGTTCGCCTCCGTCGGCGAGGCCGTGCAACCGCGCGACGCGGTCGAGCCCCTCGCCCGTTTCCGGCAAGGCATGGGTCTGCCGGTCGTCGATCATCTGGACGCGGTGCTCGATCGTCCGCAGCAGCGCATAGGCCTCCGACAGCGCCGCCGCTTCGTCGGGGTCGATCCGCCCCGCCTCCGCCAGCCGCGCCAGCGCATCGCGCGTCGCCGGCGTGCGCAACGCCGGCTCGCGGCCGCCGTGGATGAGTTGGTGGATCTGGGCGAAGAACTCAACCTCGCGAATGCCGCCGCGCCCACGCTTCAGGTCATAGCCCGGCCCGAACACCTGCCCGCGCACATGATGGTCGCGGATGCGGGCGGAGATGCCGCGGATCTCGCGGATCGCCCCGAAATCGAGCGCGCGGCGCCACACGAACGGGCGGATCGTCGCCAGGAACGCCTTGCCCAGCGCGACGTCGCCGGCCGCGGCGCGGGCACGGATGAACGCGGCCCGCTCCCACGGCAGCGCCTGCGATTCATAGTAGGAGATCGCCGCCTCGACCGGCAGCACGATCGGCGTGACCTCCGGCGAGGGCCGGAGGCGCAGGTCGACACGCAGCACATAGCCGTCGCCATCGCGCGTCTGCAGCAGCTCGACCACCCGCCGCCCGATCCGCACCGCCGCCTCGCCCGGCTCGTCGCGTTCGCGGCGCGGCAGCGTCGCCGGGTCGAACAACAGGATCGGATCGATGTCGGAGGAATAGTTGAGCTCGCGGCTGCCCTGCTTGCCGAGCGCGATCGCCGCGAGCCCCGCCGGCGGAGCGTCGGGCACGCGCTCACGGATCGCCGCAGCAATGGCACTGTCGAGCGCATGGTCGGCGAAGGCGGTCAGGGTCTGCGTGGTGCGGGTCAGATCGTAGAGGCCGGCGAGATCGCCGATCGCCGCGATCAGTGCCAGCCGCCGTCGCTCGAGCCGCAGCCGGCGGCCGACCGACATGTCGGGATCGCCGATCGCCGCCGTTGCGAGCGGATCGGCGAGCGCCTGCGCCACGCCGTCGACCAGTGCCCGTTCCCGCTCGATCAGCCCTGAAAGAAACGGCGATTCCGCCGCGGCGCGGGCGAGCGCGTGCTCGATCCTGTATCCTGTATCCGACATCGCCCGCTTGACGGTCGATCGCCGGGATCAAGTCAAGCAACAATTCCGTACCTCGTTGGTTTTAGGCGCATGACTCAGATGCTCGGCCACTCCGCACGCAACGAGGCGACGGTCGTCGAACGGCCGCGCGCCGGCGATGCGATCGGGGTCGCCCTGCGTGAGGCCTATGAACGCGATCTCGGGATGCCCGACGACCTCGCGGCGCTGCTCAGCCGACTCGATGGCAGCGACGTCGGCAACGGCTTCAGCCGTCGCGGCTGAGCTCGTCGACCTCACCCATGATCGTGTCGAGTGCCGACTGGCCGCCGGCCTCGTGCTCGCGCCGTGACGGCAGCTTGCCTTCGCTGAGGATCGATTCGAGCGCCACGCGGCCGCGTGCGACGCGGCTCTTGATCGTGCCCACCGCGACGCCGCAGATCTCGGCCGCTTCCTCATAGGCGAAGCCGCCCGCGCCGACGAGGATCAGCGCCTCGCGCTGCGGCTGCGGCAGGTGGAGCAGCGCGCGCTGCATGTCGGTCAGCTCGACGTGACGGTCCTGGCTGGCCGGCGCGGCGAGCAGCCGGTCGGCGACGAGGTCGTCCCATTCGCCCTTGAAGCGGGCACGGCGCATCTGGCTGAGATAGAGGTTGCGCAGGATGATGAAGGTCCAGGCGCGCATGTTGGTGCCGGCCTGGAAACGCTTGCGCGCGGCCCACGCCTTGAGCAGCGTCTCCTGGACGAGATCGTCGGCAAGGTCGCGGCTGCCCGAAAGCGAACGACCGAAGGCGCGCAAGTGCGGGATCACTTGGGCGAGCTGCTCCTTGAACTCGGGATCCGCGAGTGCGACGTGCGGTGCAGCCGGCCCGGCGGTGTCGTCGGCGATATCGTCACGCTCGGTCATCGTGATCCGTTCTTGAGTCGCGCTGAACATAGGCACGCTGATGGATTTTGCGAGGAGGGGGGCGCCCGATGGGTCTCGCTCAGCGGAGCACGAGGATGGCGAAGATTATGATGAGGAGGGCAAGCGAAATGCCCAGGATGTAGCGGGTCATGCCGGGAGTCGCGCCGGCGCGGGCGCGCTCGGCGTCGACGTGCTGCACTCCGTCTTGGTCGATTTCGTCAGCCATGCCCCCTCAACACCTGAGAACCGTTTTGGCTCCGTAACTTGGGTCAATTTGCCGGCACGGTCGCCTGGTCGAAGAACAGTGCCTGGCTGATCGCCGCCTTCACGGTCGAGCGCTGGAACGGCTTGGTGATGAGGAAGGTCGGCTCGGGCCGCTCACCGGTCAGCAGCCGTTCCGGGAAGGCGGTGATGAAGATCACCGGCACACTGAATTCGGCCAGGATGTCCTTGACCGCGTCGATGCCCGAGCTGTCGTCGGCGAGCTGGATGTCGGCGAGCACCAGGCCCGGCCGGTCCTCCATCGCCAGTGCCACCGCCTCGTCGCGGGTGACGGCGACGCCGGTCACCTCATGGCCGAGGTCGCGGACGATCGCCTCGATGTCCATCGCGATGATCGGCTCGTCCTCGATGATCAGCACGCGGGCGCGGGTCTGTTTCTCGATCTCGGCCAGCGCGGCGGCGACTAGTCCGTCGACCTCCTGCGGCGTCTTGTCGATCAGATAGGCGGCGTCCTCCGTGGTGAACCCCTCCATCGCCGTCAGCAGCAGCGTCTGGCGGGAAACCGGGGCGATCCGGGCGAGTCGCGCGCGGGCGATCGCCTCGTGATCGCTCTCCGGCGCAACTTCCGGCACGCGGCCGTCCTCCGGGTGAGTCGAACCCCAAATCGCCTGGAAAGTGCGATAGAGTCCCAATCTGGGATCGACGTCGCGCGGAAATTCCTCCGGCGCGGCGACGATCGCTTCCAGCGTGGCGCGAACATAATGGTCGCCCTCGGACTGGCTGCCGGTGAGCGCGCGGGCGTAGCGCCGCAGGAAGGGGAGATGCGGCGCAAGCTGCTGTCCAAGCGACATTTCGGCGTTTTTCTCCGTCGTAAAGCCCTGTCGTGCGGGGCCATCCGCCCGACAGCTTAAATCTTTCGGCACAAGGGAGAAGGCCCCTCCCCGCATTTTGCGCCGCCCTTGGGAACAATCGAAGCGGTATTTGGTTTCACCGTTCGCCCACGATCGCGTTGTGCGCGGCGGCAATGGCGTTTACCCGAATGCCTGAGCCTTGATGTTCCCCGGCCCTGCCGGGCCCGGAGGGGGGAAGACGTGCGTTCTGAGAAGACCGATTCTGACCCGAAGATGCGAAAGAAGGGAGAGCGGAAGCAGAAGCGAGACGACCGCAGCGTGGGCGAGGCATTGCGCGCGGTCTACCAGGATGCTGTTTCCGAGAATATTCCCGACGAAATGCTCGACCTGTTGAACAAGCTGGGGTAGCCGCCGGCGGATGGATGACGTTACCGGTCCCCCTGAGGGCGACCGCGCATTGCCAGCACTGGCGCGGATGCCGACAGGCGCCAAGCTGTTCCTCATCCTGAGCGCGGCGCTGTTGCCGCTCGCGTTGATCGCGGTGTTCGCCGCGCTGCAGACCACGCGCACCGCCGACGTCGAGAACCGCGCCGCGCTGCGGGTCGCGACCGGCGAGGCGGCGCGCTCGCTCGCGATCGAGCTGGTCGGCGACGCCAATGCGCTGCGATCGGCGGTGGCGGCGATCGAAGCCGATCCGGGCGACACCGCGGTCTGCGCGAGGACACGCGGCGTGTTCGCTCCCAGCCTTCCCGCCGGCGCCCGCTATGCCGTGATCGACCGCACGGGGCAGCTTCGCTGCGGTGGGCCCATCGAGGCCGAGGCTCCAAAGCCTGGCCCGAACGCCGTTGCGGTTCAACTGCTGCGGGACGGACTGGTGCTGGGCGTCACCGGCGGGAGCGGCACGGCGCGAGCGACCGCCTTCTTCCCGACCGCCTATCTCGCCGACATCGCCCGCCCGAGCGGCTTCCTGCGTGCCTATGGCACCAAGCTGGTCCGCGACGAGGACACGCTGGACCTGCGCCAGCTTTCGGGCGCCATGCTCTCTCGCCGCGAGCGCGACAACAGCCCGATCGGGCTCGATCGGCTCGTGCTGCACATGGAGGTCGACAGCGCGCCGATCACCTCGGCGGTGCTGGCGGCGATGCTGCTGCCGGTGCTGATGTGGGCGGCCGCAGCGGGGATCGGCTGGTTCGTGGTCGATCGGCTGCTGATCCGGCCGCTCCGCCGGTTGCGCGCACGGGTCGGCGCCTATACGCCAGGCACCGTATTCGATCCGGGCGAGTTCGGCGCGATTCCGGCGCACGAGATCCGCGACCTCGGCGACACCTTCGCCGACCTGACCCGCACCATCAGGGACCATGAATCCGATCTGGCCGCGGGCCTGACGCGTCAGACCAAGCTCACGCGCGAGGTCCATCACCGCGTCAAGAACAACCTCCAGGTCATCACCAGCCTGATCAACTTCCACGCGCGCAGCGCCGTGGATGCCGAGGCAACCGCCGCCTATGCCGCGATCCAGCGCCGCGTCGACGCGCTCGCGGTGGTGCATCGCCACCATTTCGCGGAGCTCGAGGAAAATCGCGGACTGGGCCTCAGATCGGTGATCAGCGAGCTGGCGGCCAATATCCGCGCGACGGCGAGCGGCCGCAGCCGCGACTTCGGATTGGCGCTGGAGATCGATCCCTATCTCGTCTCGCAGGATACTGCGGTGGCGGTCGCCTTCCTCATCACCGAGCTCGTGGAAATGGCGATGGGCGCCAGCCCCGCGGCGCAGCTCCGCATCTCGGTGAAGCCCGGCGAGGATCAAACCCACGCCCTCATCCGCGTGAGCTCGCCCGCGCTGATCGAAACCGAAGGGCTGCGCAAGGCGATTGCGGAACGCTACGGACGGGTGATCGAGGGCCTCTCCCGCCAACTGCGCTCGCCGCTTCATCACGAACCGCTGACCGGTGCGTTCGAGATCGCGATCACCATTACCGGCCGTGACTGAGCGGCATCAAAATTTTTTCAGAAGGCGGGAACCGGGGGTCATGGGAAGCGTTCTGCGCATCGGATAGTGACCTTTTGCCCCCCCGCTCTCGCTATCCAAGACATGGGCCCGGAAGCGTCTACCTCCCCCCCCCCCGGTGACGCTTCCGGGCCTAACATTTTTTCCGAACAACCTGATCTTCACCACGTTCACCGCACGTCGGGAACGAAATTCCCGAGTCGATCATTTCACTCGCGCAATCACCGCTCATGGAGTGCCGACATGCGTAAGATTACCGCCGCTTTCGCCCTTGCCGCCGTCCTGGCGCTAGGTGCGTGCAACACCGTCGAGGGTGTCGGCAAGGACGTCTCCTCCGCCGGCGACACGGTCGCGAAGACCGCCGACGATTCGAAGTGACCTGATGAACGGGGCCGCGCCGACCGCGCGGCCCTTTTCTACGCCTTGGAAGCCTCGGTCGCCTCGGCTCGCTTGGCTTCACGCTGCCGCTGGCGTTCGGTGAACCAGATGCCGATCAGGGCAAGCTCATAGAGCAGCACCAGGGGAATCGCGAGCAGGAGCTGCGAGCCGATATCCGGCGGCGTCAGCACCGCCGCCAGACCGAACGCCGCGACGATCGCGTAACGGCGCGCGCTCACCAGTTGCTTACGAGTGACGATGCCGGCACGCTCGATCAGCATCAGCACGACGGGCAGCAGAAAGGCGAGCCCGAACGCGAACAGGAACTGCATCACGAACGACAGATAATTGCCGACCGACGGCAGCGCTTCCTGCTGCACGCCGCCGAGATCGCCCTGGTAGCTCAGCAGGAAGTGCAGCGCGATCGGGATCGCCATGTAATAGGCAAGCGCCGCGCCAGCGATGAACAGCACCGGCGTCGCGATCAGGAAGGGCAGCAGCGCGCGCTTCTCGTTGCGGTAGAGGCCGGGGGCGACGAACTGCCAGAGCTGGTTCGCGATCACCGGGAAGGAGATCATCATCGCCGCGAAGAAGGCGACCTTCACCTGGACGAAGAACGCCTCGAAAATCTGGGTGAAGATGACCTTGTTCTGGCCGGCATGGACCAGCGGCTGGACCAGGAAGGAGAAAATCTCGCGCGCGAAATAGAATGAGGCGCCGAAGCACAGCACCAGCGCGACCACGCAATAGAGCAGGCGACGCCTGAGCTCGATCAGATGGTCGAGCAGCGGGGCCTGGGTGTCGTCGATGTCGTTCACGGGGCGGTCTTGCGCGGTTCGCCGAGCGGCAGCTCGGGGGCATCGGAAGGCTCGGGCTTGATCTCGGGCATCGGGGTTATCGCCGGCTCGGGCACCTCATCGACGGAAGGCAACGCGGTCGCTTCGGCCTCGACGGGCGCCGGCAAGGCAGGAGTCGACGAATCGAGCGGATGCTCGCGCATGATCCGCGCATTCTCCTCCGCCCATTTCTTCTCCATCTCGGCGAGCTCGGCCTCGCGCACCATCGCGTCGAAGCCGGAGCGGAACTGGCGGGCGACGCCGCGCGCGCGGCCGACCCAATAGCCGGCAAAGCGCATCGCCTTCGGCAGGTCCTTGGGACCGATGACGAGCAGCGCGACGATCGCGACGAGCAGGAATTCGGAAGGCGCGATGTCGAACATTCAACCGTCCGCGGCGCGCCGACCGGGGCCGGCGCGCTCCAGGCCTAAGAGGGAAAGGTCAGCGCTCCTTGCGGACGCGCTCGGATTCGGAGCTAAACGACGGCTCCGGAGCAGCGCGCTGCCCCTCGATCCGCGTCGGCTCGTCTTCCTCCGCCATGCCCTTCTTGAAGTTCTTGATGCCCTTGGCAACGTCACCCATCATGTTCGAGAAGCGACCGCCGCCGAGGACGAGGATCGCGATCACGCCGAACACCAGCCAGTGCATCAGGCTGAAACCACCCATCGAAAATCTCCTTGTGCCGAAACCTATCTAGTCGTCCTCGGCGTCCTTTTCCACGGCATTCTCCAGGGCCAGGTCGATTGGATCGAGCAGGCCGGCAGCCTTGAGGTCGTCGATGCCCGGCAGATCACGGCGGCTGACGAGGCCGAAATGGCTCAAAAAGGCGGATGTCGTCGCATAGATGAGCGGCCGCCCGGGCACCTCGCGGCGGCCGGCGGGACGCACCCAGCCCGCCTCCATCAGCACGTCGAGCGTGCCCTTGGCGGTCTGGACGCCGCGAATCGCCTCGATCTCGGCGCGGCTGACCGGCTCGTGATAGGCGATGATCGCCAGCGTCTCGATGCCCGCGCGGCTGAGCTTGCGCGGCTCCTCGCGGTCGCGGCGGAGGAGATGGGCGAGATCGGCCGCGGTCTGGAAGTGCCAGCGCCCGCCACGCTCGACCAGCTCGATGCCGCGGCCGGCATAGGCCTCCGCCAGCGCCTTCAGCGCTGCGGGCACATCGGCCTCCGGGCCGAGATGGAGGCGGATGTCGGCCACCGTCAGCGGCGATTCGGATGCGAACAGCACCGCCTCGACCGCGCGGGCAAGGTCGTCGGGCGGCGTCATGCCAGCGCCCTGAGGTACAGCGGGGCGAAGGGGGATTTCTGGCGGAGCTCCACCCTGCCCTGCCGTGCGAGCTCGAGCGCGGCGACGAAGCTCGAGGCGAGCGCCGACTTGCGGTAGCTGCCATCCGCTTCCTCGGGCAGGAAGCTCTCGATCGTCGCCCAGTCGATCGCGGCACCGATCAGCGTCGAGACGCGCTCGATCGCTTCCTCCAGCGTCATCACGTCGCGGACCGCGACGACGTGCATCACCGGACGGGTGCGCGCGCTGACCCGGCCGTAGGCGGCGATCAGGTCGTAGATCTCGACCTCCCAGAGCGCCTTGCGGACGGTGCGCAGGCCCTCCGGCGCCCCGCGCAGGAACACGTCGCGGCCGAGCCGGTCGCGGGCGAGCAGCCGGCCGCCCGCCTCGCGCATTGCGTTCAGCCGTTCGAGGCGGAGCTGGAGGCGGAGCGCCAACTCCTCGGGGCTGGGCGATTCCTCGGGATCGCGGGGCAGCAGCAGCGCCGACTTGAGATAGGCCAGCCAGGCCGCCATCACCAGATAGTCGGCCGCGACCTCCAGCTTGAGGTCCCGCGCGGCGTTGATAAAGGCGAGATACTGCTCGACGAGCTGGAGGATCGAGATCGCCTTGAGGTCGACCTTCTGGTTGCGGGCGAGCGCGAGCAGCAGGTCGAGCGGACCTTCCCAGCCGTCGAGGTCGAGCGTCAGCGTGTCGGGATCGCTCATCCGGTGCAGTAAAGCAGGTCAGGCGAGCGCCAGCAATTCGTCGCGCTTCGCGATCAGCTCGCCGAAGTCGCCGTCGGGCCGCGACACGCTGGCCATGGCGCGGTCGAGGCGGGCGCGGCTCTCGGGCGCGATATCGCCGAGACGCTCGGCGATATCGACCATCTCGTCCATGCGGCCCCAGCAGTCGAGGACGATGTCGCAGCCCGCCGCGATCGCCGCCGCCGCCTTCTCGCCGGCGGTGCCGGACAGTGCCTTCATGTCGATGTCGTCGGTCATCAGCAGGCCGTCGAAGCCGATGCGGCCGCGGATGACCTCGTGGATCACCGTCGGCGAGAGCGTGGCGGGGCGGTCCGGGTCCCAGGCCTTGAACACGACGTGGCAGGTCATGCCCATCGGCGCCGAGGCGGCGAGCGTGCGGAACGGGCGGATGTCCTCCTCGAGCGCGGCATCGTCGGCGTCGACCACCGGCAGCTCGTGATGGCTGTCGACCGCTGCGCGGCCGTGACCCGGCATGTGCTTGATCACCCCGACCACGCCGGCGCGCGCCAGCCCCTCCAGCGCTGCGCGGCCGAGCGCGGCGACCTGCATCGCATCGCCGCCGAAGGCACGATCGCCGATCGCCGTCGTCGTCTCCGGGAAGCGGCGGTCGAGCAGCGGCGCGCAATCGACGGTGATGCCGACCTCGGCCAGCATCAGACCGAGCGCATGGGCGTTGGAGCGGACCGCCTCGATCGCCGACATCGGCGCGGTGTCGTAGAGCGCGTCGAAGGCGGCGGCGGCGGGAAATGCCGGCCATTCGGGCGGGCCCATGCGGGCGACGCGGCCGCCCTCCTGGTCGATCAGGATGGGAAGGTCGTCGCGGCCGGCGAGGCTGCGCAGCTCGTCGGTGAGCGCGCGGACCTGGGCGCGGTCGACGGTGTTGCGCTTGAACAGGATGTAGCCGGCGGGCTCGGCGGCGGCGAAGAAGGCGCGCTCGTCGGCGGTGAGCGACGGGCCGGACAGGCCGTAGATGACGGGCTTCATGCCGTTTCCCTAGCCGGTCGCGGCGGGCTTGTCGAAGCTCATCGGACAGGCGTGAAAAGTGGCGGAAAACCGTCGAAGGTCACGAAAGTCACGGGTAGAAACGGGCCCCGTCCAGACGAGGTCTCCGGTGCCGGGAACTCCAAAAAAGTTGACTAAATTGACTCAGGTCACGTGTTTGCGAGCCGATCCGTCTTGACGCTGCGCGGATGCGGCGGGGACGCGGCGGCAACGCGCCAGGGACGCGACAGCAATGCGACACAGGCGCGACAGCGACGCGGCGCGAACGCGACACCGAGGCGACACTAACGCGACAGTGGCGCGGCATGGGCGAGATCGACGAGGTTAAAGAGCGGACCGGCGCTCGAGCGGACCGGACCGAGCGAGCCAAGCAGGCGGAATCCTACGTTGCAAGGGCGACTAGACTATTCGTCCGAGAGCGGATCGACACTCAGCAATTTAGCCCCTCCCCTTCAGGGGAGGGGTTGGGGTGGGGGCTCTCCACAAGCGCAGGCTCGGTGAGACGGCACACCCCCACCCCCAACCCCTCCCCTGAAGGGGAGGGGCTTAAGACTTAGCCGCGCGAGGTGCGTCGATGTCGATCCCCCTAATTCGGAACGAAGCACGCCTCGCCGGCGACCTTGAGCTTCCCGCACAGCGCCGTAGCCGCGCCCGCGCTGCCGGCGTTGACGCGGAGGCGGTAGACGGTGCGGTCGTTGACCTCCGCCTTCTCGACCGACTTGCCGAGCGGGGCGAGGTAGGTGATGCGCTTCGAGAGCTGCGCCCAGGCGGCGTTGGCCGCGGCCTCGCTCGGGAAGGAACCGAGCTGGACCAGCGAGCCGTGCCCGCCCCCGCCGCTCGCGCGCAGCGTCGGCATCGTCGGCGTCCTGGCGGTGAGCGTGCCGCCCGACGGCGGAACCGCCGCGACCACCCTGGCCGTGCCCTGCGTGCTCTGGCCTTGCGCGGTCGCGGTCCTGCCGGCGACGGGCGTCTCGGGCACCGCGCCGGTGTCGATCGCGCCGTTGGCGGCGCTGCCTTCGGAAGTGGCGAACACGGTGTCGCCCTCCCCGTCCGCCTTCATGCCGCCGGGCTGGTCGGGCTTGACCTTATAGTCGCCGGGCGGCGCCTTGATCAGCTCGCCGGTGCCGCCCGTGGTGCGATGGTTGCGCCACCAGTTGTAGCCGTAGATCGCGACCGCGAGCAGCATCAGGCCGAGAATGATCGCGGCGATCACGCGCGAGATCGACGGGCCCTCACGATAGTCCTCCTCGGCGGATTCGAGCCAGGGAAGCCGATCCTCCTCGCGATAGCCTTCCGCCTCGTCCGCGGTGGTCATCCGCCCATCTCCTCGACAGCCTCCACGCCCATGATCGCCAGGCCGTTGCGGATAATCTGCCCGATCGCATCGGCCAAGGAAAGCCGCGCGGCGGAGAGCGCTGTATCATCCGGGAGCAGGAAACGGCGTGACGGATCGCCGTTGCCCATGTTCCACAGCGCGTGAAACTCTGCCGCCAAGTCGTAGAGATAAAAGGCGATCCTGTGCGGCTCTCGCGCCGCCGCCGCCGCCTCCACCACGCGCGGGAACTGGGCGGCGAGCTTCACCAGGCCGAGCTCCACCGTATCAAGACGGGACAGGTCGGCGGGCGGCAGCACCAGCCCCGCCTCCGCCGCGCGCCGGTGGAGCGAATGGACGCGGGCGTGGGCATACTGGACATAGAACACCGGATTGTCCTTCGACGCCTCGACCACCTTGGCGAAATCAAAGTCCATCTGGGCGTCGGCCTTGCGCGTCAGCATGGTGAAGCGGACCACGTCCTTGCCGACTTCACGCACGACATCGGCAAGCGTGACGAAGTTGCCGGCGCGCTTGGACATCTTGACCGGCTCGCCGGCGCGCAGCAGGCGGACCATCTGGACGAGCTTGACGTCGAACCGCGTCCTGCCGTCGGTCAGCGCCTGCACCGCCGCGACGATGCGCTTGACGGTGCCGGCATGGTCGGCGCCCCAGATGTCGATCAGCTGGTCGGCGTCCTGCGCCTTCTGCCAGTGATAGGCGAGGTCGGCACCGAAATAGGTCCAGCTGCCGTTGGACTTCCTGATCGGCCGATCCTGGTCGTCGCCGAAGCGGGTCGCACGGAACAGGGGCAGCTCGACCGGCTCCCAATCCTCGAGGGTCTCGCCCTTGGGCGCCTCGAGCATCCCGTCGTAGATGAGGTCGTGCTCGCGCAGCCACGCCTCGGCCGCCTCGGGCTTCTTCTCGGCCTGGAGCTCGGCTTCGGAGGCGAAGCGGTCGTGGTGGATGCCGAGCAGCGCGAGGTCGGCCCTGATCAGCGTCATCATCGCCGCGACCGCGCGCTGGCGGAAGATGGCGAGCCATTCGCTCTCGGGCTTGCCGACATAGCGGTCGCCGAACTCGGCGGCGAGCTCCCGGCCGACGGGGACCAGATAGTCGCCGGGGTAGAGCCCTTCCGGGATCCCGCCGACAGCCTCGCCGAGCGCCTCGCGGTACCGGAGGTGCGCCGAACGGGCGAGCACGTCAACCTGGCCGCCGGCGTCGTTGACGTAATATTCGCGGATCACCTTGTGTCCGACGACCTCGAGCAGGCTGGCGAGCGCGTCGCCGACCACCGCGCCGCGGCAATGGCCCATGTGCATCGGGCCGGTCGGGTTGGCCGAGACATATTCGACGTTGACGGTGATCCCCTCGCCTGCCCGCGAGCGGCCGTAGTCGGCACCGTCGGCGTGGATCGCTTCCAGCTCGCTGCGCCAGGTGGCGTCGTCGAGCGTCAGGTTGATGAAGCCGGGGCCGGCGACCGAGACACCGGCGACGCCTGGTACCTTGGCCAGCTCGGCCGACAGCGCCTCGGCGAGCGCGCGCGGGTTGGTGCCGGCGGGCTTGGCCAGCACCATGGCGGCGTTGGTGGCGAGATCGCCATGCGAGGTGTCCCGCGGCGGCTCGACGGTGACCCCGCGTCGCTCCAGCCCCGCCGGCAGCGCGCCCGACGCGGCGAGCGCGTCGAGGGCGGCATCGAGATGGGCGGCGAAACGGGCGTAGAGGGTCATCGCTGGATCCAATGGATAAGGAAGTGGCGCCGCTTAGCGGCTTCAGGGTCCGAGGTCACGAGGCGCCGTCGATTGCATATGATGCAACTGCGATCGCAACCAATGATTTTGACGGAACTTTGTGCATCGCAATATAAATTGTGCATCGCAACAGAGACGCTGCGGAGGGGGTGCTGACGGCCTGCGTTTTCCAACGGGAGGTTACGTCATGACCAAGTTCTTCAAGCTCGCCCTCGCCACCACCCTCGCCCTCGGCGCCACCAGCGCCTTCGCCGGCGAGCCGGCCAACAGTTTCCGCCTCGACGGCCGCACCTACACCTACAACACCGAGACCGACGCCGCCGGCAACACCGTGCTCGTCGGCCGCGCCCAGCCCGGCGGCGACTTCCGCCTGATCGTGCGGGGCGGCCGCGTCAGCGGCGACGTCGCCGGCCAGCCGGTCGCCTTCACTGTCGCCGAGAGCCGCGGCGCCGCCCGCCACGCGCAGTTCGCGGCCGCGGGCTCGACGGGCGTCGAGACCGCCGCGCGCGACTGATCCCGCCGGTTGTTTGCGTGAAGAAGGGCGCGGCTGTCATGGCCGCGCCCTTTCTCGATTCCAAGCTCGAAGCGGTTCAATGCTCCTGCGAAGGCAGGAGCTCAGGCCGCGAGCGGCACCCCTGTAATCCAGGGCTCCTGCCTTCGCAGGAGCACGATTCACTCGCTTGTGTCGGGGCCTTAGGCCCGCGCCAGCCCTTCCACCGGCTTCACCGGTCCGACGCTCGGGAACAGCGCCTTCGCCATCTGTGCGGGTTCGATGCCGAAATGCTCGGCCGCCGCGCCGGCGATGAAGGCGTCGAGGCTGGTGGTGGGCTTGAGATCGCGGCCTTCGTAGAGATTGGCCTGGGCGAGGCCTGGCCAGTCGGCGATCACCCGCCCGCCCCTCACCGCGCCGCCGAACAGCATCGCCGCCGACGCGGTGCCGTGATCGGTGCCGCCGGTGCCGTTGACCGCCACCGTGCGGCCGAACTCGGTCGCGACCAGCACCATCGTGTCGGGCCACAGCGGGCCCATCCCCGCCTTGAGCGCGCCGATCATCGCGTCGAGACCCTTCAACTGCGCGGCGAGGCGGCCGCGCTGGCCGGCGTGGGTGTCCCAGCCGCCGGTCTCGATCATCGCCACCCGCGCGCCATCGGCGGGCGCGATCAGCCTGGCGGCGAGCGCGCCGGTGGCGGCGGCGTTCTGGCCGTTGTTGGCGGCGAGGTCGCCGGTGATCTGGCGCGTCGCGACCGCCTGTTCCCACAGCTCGTGGAGCTGCGGGTCGCTGGCGTAGAGCGTGGTCACGCGGGCGATGAGGTCGTCCGAGGCATCGGGCAGCGCCGAAGGGGCATAGGAGGCCACGTCGACCTTGCCGCGCAGCGCCATCGGCACCGTCGCGGCGATCGCCATGCCGCGCTTCTCGGGCTCGGGCAGCACGCCGAGCAGGCGGTTGAGCCAACCGTCCTTGACCGCATAGGCGCTGGCGCCGCCGGTCTCGAGCACATTCTGCCCGTCGAAGTGCGAGCGGTCGCGATAGGGCGAGGCGACCGCGTGGGCGAACAGCGCCTCGCCGCCCTTGTAGAGCCCGGCGACGCCGGCGAGCGAAGGATGCAGCGCGAACATGCCGTCGAGCTTGGCACCCATCGCGAAGTCCTCGGCCAGCGGCCCGCGCGCGGGGGCGAAGGCCGGATCGCCGACCGGCGCCAGCGTGCCGAGCCCGTCGGCGGCGCCGCGCTGGATGATGAAGACGAAGCGCCGGTCGGTCGGCGCCGCGGCGAAGGCGATGCGCGGCGCCAGCGCCGACAGCGCGGCGGCGGAGCCCCAGGAGACGAAACGGCGGCGGGTGACGAGCATCTGGGCTATCTCCGCATGAATTCGGGGGCGACGAGCATCAGCGCCACCGCCTGCTGAGGGCTTTCGGCACGCGCGATCGCCTGACGGGTGGCGGGCGTGAGCGCGCCGGGGAAGAGCTGTTCGGCCCGCGCGCGGGCGTCGATCACCTGGCCGGCGCGGGCGGCGTAGCGCTCGGCCGCCTCGACGCGGCGCATGATCGCGTCCGGGCCGGCCCAGCTTCCCGCGATGTCGTCCCAGCCCGAGGGCTGGCCCGGCTTCCATACCGGCTGCCCGAGCTGCTGCTGAAGCCCGAACGCTTGCTGCGCGCCGATCTGGCGCATTCCCAGGCCCCGCATCATCGAGACCGACCATTCCCACGGTGTCTTGAACTTGGCCGGCTGCGGCGCCCAGGCCTCGGGCGAGTCGATCAGCGCGCGATAGACGGCCGGAAGGTCGCCGCCGGACTTGAGGAACGCCTGCTCGCAGCGCTTCACCGCCGCGGGCGGCGGATCGTCGGCGACGAAATGGCGGACGAGCTTGGTGGCGACATGCTTCGCGGTGGCGGGATGGACGGCGAGGTCGTCGAGCACCGCGGCCGCCTGCGCCTCGCCCTGCTGCGGATAGCTCTTGCCCATGATCGTGCGCGCGCCGGGCTCGTGCAGCTGCGGCAGGAACAGGAAGTCGCCGGGATTGCCGGCCCTGCGCGCGCCGCCGCCGCCCCGGCCGAGCCCGGCCGTCGTCCAGCCGGTCATCGCGCGGGCGAACTCGGTGACGTCGGCCTGGCTGTAGCCGGTGCGCACGCCGAGCGTGTGCAGCTCCATGATCTCGCGCGCCAGATTCTCGTTGAGACCGGGGCGGCGGCGCGGATTGCGCTGGGACACGCGGGCGCCGAACGGCGAGTTGGGGCCGATCGATTGCGCCTGGTCGAGGTAGATCAGCATCGCCGGATGGCGCTCGACGGCGCGGAGCATGTCGCGGAAGCTGCCGAGCACATGCGGGCGGATCGCGTCGAACTCGAACGGACCGGCGAGGCCGATCATCTCGAGCTTGTCGGCGGAAACGGCGAAGTGATTGGCCCAGAAATGCACCAGCCGCTCGACCATCGGCGCAGGCGTGACCAGCGCCGCATTGGCGCGCAGGCCCACCGAATCGACATAGACCTGCCGGTTCTGCCGCTGCGCGAGCCGGCGCGCTTCCATGACCGGGTTCGTCGCCATGGCGGCGGACGGCGGCGGGGGCTGCTGTCCGCCCATCGCCGGCGCCGGCTGCGCATTCATGGCCGGCGGCGTCGTTGCGCCCGGCATGAGTGCGCCCATGGCCTTGCGATCCGCGCGGTTCTGGCGCTGCGCGTCGAAATAGGCGGCGAGATCGGCCGAGACGGCGGCGGTGCTCGGCGCCGCGGCGAGCGCGGAGGGGCGCGGCTGATAACGGTCGAGCTGGTCCAGCAGATAGGCCTTGGGATCATCGGGCGCGCCGTCGTCCGGCCGGGCACCAAGACCGAAACGGTTGAGCGCGATGGCGGCAGCAGCGGCGGTCATGATCGTCCTCGTCGGGTCATCCGAAGATGATGGACCCGACATGTCGCAGAAATTTACCGGCTCGTCGGTTCGTCGCGCAAATCGGGCAGTTGGTGTCAGAACGCCTCGGACAGCGCAGGTTTCCTGCCGGTGATCGCCTCGTAATGGCGCGCTGCGTAACGGTCGGTCATGCCGGCGATGAAGTCGGCGATGTGGCGGCTGCGGCCGGGCTCGTCCTCCGGCAGGCGTGTGCGCCATGCCTCGGGCAGGTGGCGGGGGTCCTCGCGATAGGCGGCGAACAGGCCGGCGACGATCTCGCGCGCGACGCCGGCAGCGGTCAGCTGCATCGGGTGGTGGTAGAGGTTGGCGTACATGAAGCGCTTGAGCATCCGCTCCTCCTCGCGCATCGACGCGGAGAAGCGGACGAGCGGCTCGCCGGCGGCGCGGACGTCGTCGACGCTGGCGACACCCTTGGCGGACACAGCGGCGCGGGTCTCGGTGATGAGGTCGTTGACCATCGTGCCGATCTGCGAGCGGACCAGCTCGCGCACCAGCCTGTCCCGCGGCACGTCGGAGTGGCGCGCGCGCACCGCATCCCAGCCGCGCGCGACCATCGGCACCTCCAGGAGCTGATCGAGCGTCAACAGCCCGGCGCGCAGGCCGTCGTCGATGTCGTGGTTGTCATAGGCGACGTCGTCGGCGATCGCCGCGACCTGCGCCTCCAGCGATGGCCAGCTGTGGAGGTCGAGCGGGAAGGTCGCATCGGCCTCGGCGAGCGCCCAGCCCGGCTCCCAGATTGGGCCGTTGTGCTTGGCAAGCCCCTCCAGCGTGTCCCAGGTGAGATTGAGGCCGCTCCAGCGCGGATAGGGCGAGTCGAGGTGGGTGACGACGCGCAGTGTATGACCGTTATGATCGAAGCCGCCCTGCCCGGCCAGCGCCGCCTGCAGCGCATCCTCGCCGGCATGGCCGAAGGGCGGATGGCCGATGTCGTGGGCGAGGCACAGCGCCTCGGCCAGGTCCTCGTTGAGGCCGAGCGCGCGGGCGATGGTGCGGCCGATCTGCGCGACCTCCAGGCTGTGCGTCAGGCGCACGCGGAAATGGTCGCCGTCGGGCGCCATGAACACCTGGGTCTTGTGCCTGAGGCGGCGGAAGCTGATCGAATGGATCACCCGGTCGCGGTCGCGCTGGAAGGCGTCGCGGGGGCCGCGTTCGGGATCGCCCGGCTCGGGATGGAGTCGCCCGCGGCTGCGCTCGGGGTCCGCCGCCCAGGGCGCGAGCGGCCTCATCTCGCGCCGAGCTTGTCGATCTTCTGCCCGGCCGGGCTCTGCCAGACGAACGCGGAGGAGCCGTCCTTGGCGAGCTGGTTGACGAAGGCCATGGCGTCCCCTTGCGTCTTGAACGGGCCGGCGAGCAAGCGGTTTGTCGCGCGCAGCGGCGTGGTCCACGCCGTCTTGCCGCGGAAGGCGGACGGCGATCTGGCGGCGAGGCGTTTCCAATCCTTGCCGAGGTCGGCCGCGTTGGCTCCGCCCGCGACCTGTACCCAGATGCGCGCGGGTTCGGTCTTGGCGGGATCGGGCTTCTTCGGCTCGGCTTTTCTCGGTTCCGGCTTCCTTGGCGAGACCTTGGCTGCAACGGCGGCAGGGGCGGCCTCGGGCTGCCTCGGTTCCGCTTTCCTGACCGTGACCGGACGCGGCGGAGGAGATGCCGCCGCGGACCGCTCACCGAGCTCGGACGCCGGGATGCTGATCCTGGCGATGATCGCGGCGAGCACCGACTGGCCGGAGCTCAGCGATGAGGCCGGCGCTGGAGTCGGGGTTCGCACCGGCGTCGCGGCAGAACCGACCGTGCGCGGCACCGCGCCCGGCGATGACAGGGACGTCGAAGCAGCGGCAGGTGCGGGCGCGACGGTAGACGGCGCAGGTGCCGGAGCTGGTGCGGGCGCGGGTGCCGGGCGCGCGGGCACGGTGTCGGCGGTCATCGCCCAGTTCCGAGCCGGCGTCTCGCGCCTCGGCGCGGTAATCACCGTCGGCGTGCGCGGGGCGGTGCTTGCGAGCTGCACCGGCGGCGGCGCGGGCGCGGGCGTCGGGGCCGTCGTGGGAGCCGGCGACGGGATGCGGCCCTGCGGCACGCGGCTGGCGCGACTGTTCGCCCCGACGCGAGGCCGGCCGGCCGCTGCGGCCACCGCCGTCGGCGTCGTCGGCGAGCCGGTCTCCGGCAACGGGACCAGCGGCGGCGCCAGCCGGGCGTCGGCGGTGCGCGCGGGCGTCGGTGTCGGCTCACCGAAATGGACGGCGAAGGCGCGGTCGGCCGGCGCCAGCGCGGCCAGGCGGCGGAAGAACGGCGCCATCGCCGTGCCGTTCGGCATCATGCTGGTCGCGATCCGTTCGGCGCCCGGCACGTCGCCGGTCATCGCCAGGATGAACGCGCGGGCGCGCCATGCCGGCCGGTCGCTGCGCCGCAGCAGCGGGTCGAGCAGCTGCATGGCCTCGTCGCGCTTGCCCGAGATACCGAGCGACAGCGCGAGCCGCCGTACCGTCTCGTCGTCGCGATCGGCATCCAGCGCGCGGCGATAGTCGCGCTGGGCATAGCCGGGCTGGCCGATCAGGTCATAGGCGAGGCCGCGCTGCGCCAGATAGCTCGTCATCGGCGCGCCGGCGCGCTCGGCGCGGCCGTAGTAGCTGAGCGCTTCCCCAGGCCGTTCGAGCAGCACGAGCGCCCCCGCCTTGCCGGCGAGCACGCGTGCGTTGCCGGGCGAGACGCCTTCCGCCCGGTCGAAGAACCGCATCGCCGCCTGCGGATCGCCGAGCCTCACGCTGAGGTCGCCCGCGGCGATCAGCGCATTGAGGTCGCGCGGATTGGACGCGAGCACGCGCATCTGCGCGGCCAGCGCGTCGGCGTTGGGCGTAGGCGGGGGCACGATCTCCTGCGCCGGCAGCATCACCGGCGCCGCGATCAGGGCCACGACGGAGAGGCCAGCCCGCAGGACCGTCGAAAGCTTCATGACCGGCAACGGATCAAGCCGACGGCAGGTGAACGGGCGCTGACCATGCACCTCCACCTCGGCCAGCCGAGCCGGAGCGGCGACAGGCCGCGCCGGCCGGCTTTCCCTTTCGATTACTGATTGTTCTGGCGATGGAGGAAGCGCGGGATGTCCGGCGGGTTGCGGTCGTCGGCCGAATCATCGGCCTTGCCACGGCCCGACATGCGCTCGAACAGCGTGCCGCCCGAGCGCGGCCGGGCCGCCTCGGCCGGAGCCTCGGGCTCCTCGGCGACGCCGGTCAGCCAGCGGCGACGGATCGTCGGCTCGGGCGCCGGCGGCGGAACGTCGCGGGCGATGGCCGGCTGCGGCGGCTTCTCCGGCGCGACCTGCGATTCGGCGCCGAGCACCAGCTCGTCCTCCGCCGGCTCCTCGGCCGGGGCGGCGAGGCTGGACGTGAGCTCCAGCGCGTCGGCTTCCTCCGGCTGCGCCGCTTCCGCAACCGCCTGCGGCTGCGGTCCGGGTTCCGGCGCCGCAGCGGCGGGCTCCGGCGTCGCGGCCGGCGTCACCGGCTCCGGACGGCGCGGCGTGTTGAACGAGAAGACGCGCGGCTGCTCGGCTACCGCCGCAGCCGCTTGCGCCTGGGCGTCGACGTCGATGCCGGTGGCGACCACCGACACGCGGATCTTGCCCTCCAGCTCGGGATTGAACGCAGAGCCCCAGATGATGTTGGCGTCCGGATCGACCAGCTCGCGGATGTGATTCGCGGCCTCGTCGACCTCGAGCAGGCGCATGTCCTCGCCGCCGGTGATCGATACGATCACGCCCTTGGCGCCGCGCATCGACACGCCGTCGAGCAGCGGGTTGGCGATCGCCTTCTGCGCCGCCTCGATCGCGCGGCTGTCGCCGCCGGCCTCGCCCGTGCCCATCATCGCCTTGCCCATCTCCTGCATCACCGAACGGACGTCGGCGAAGTCGAGGTTGATGAGGCCGGGCATGACCATCAGGTCGGTGATGCCGCGCACGCCCTGCTGCAGCACCTCGTCGGCGAGCTCGAAGGCTTCCTTGAAGGTGGTGTTGGCGTTGGCGATCAGGAACAGGTTCTGGTTGGGGATGACGATGAGGGTGTCGACGTACTTCTGCAGCTCTTCGATCCCCGCCTCGGCGGAGGCGGCGCGGCGCTTGCCCTCGAACGCGAACGGCTTGGTCACGACGCCGACGGTCAGGATGCCCATGTCGCGCGCCGCCTTGGCGATGACCGGCGCCGCCCCCGTGCCCGTGCCGCCGCCCATGCCGGCGGCGAGGAAGCACATGTGCGCGCCCTCGAGCGCCTTCTGCACCTGCTCGATCGTCTCCTCGGCGGCGGCGCGGCCGATCTCGGGCCGCGAGCCGGCGCCGAGGCCCTGGGTGATCTTCGCGCCGAGCTGGATTCGCTGCGGCGCGGCCGACTGCTTCAGCGCCTGCGCGTCGGTGTTGGCGACGAGGAACTCGACGCCCTGCACTTCGGCCCGGATCATGTTGGCGATGGCGTTGCCGCCCGCGCCGCCGACGCCGATCACGGTGATGCGCGGCGTCAGCTCGTCGACGTCGGGCGGAAGGAATTCGATACTCATCGCCTGGTCTCCCCCGGAGCCTCGAAGAACGCCGGGCCCCTCACATAATCATCAATCTTCTGCACGATCCGCTTCCGCTCTCCTAGCGCAAAGTCGCGCCGATGTCGCAAATCCTTAATAGTTCGCTTTGAACGCCGCCAGCAACCGCCCGAGCACCGCCATACCGCTCGGGCGCACCACCATCTGGCTGCGCGCAGGCTCGATCGACCGCAAATCGACGGGATCGGACGCGGCGAAGGCGGCGAGGCCCGCCAGCGTCGCGAAGGCAGGGCCCGAATGCGCGTCGGGCAGCGCGGTCAGACCGCGCGGGCGGCCGACGCGCACCGCGCTGCCGAGCGCCTGCTGCGCATAGTCGGCGATGCCGCGCAGCTCCGCGCCGCCGCCGGTCAGCACGAGCTGACGCCCGACCGGATCGGCGAAGTCGAGCCGCTTCAGCTCCTTCTGCACCTCCGCCATCAGCCGTTCGAGCCGGGCGCGGATCACGGTGTTGAGCTGGGCGCGGGTAATGCGGTGGCCGTCGGGCTCGACCTCTGGGTTGACCGGCGCGATATCGACCATCTCGTGGTGATCGCGCGGCGACATGTTGGCCGAGCCGTGGAAGCACTTCAGCCGCTCGGCCTGCGCACGGCGGGTGCCGAAGGCGGAGGCGATGTCGTCGGTGATGTCGCCACCGCCCATGCCGATCGAGGCGAGGTTGGCGAGCACGCCGTCCTTGAACACCGACACGTTGGTGACGCCCGCGCCGATCTCGACCAGCGCGACGCCCAGTTCGCGCTCCTCCTCGGTCAGGCAGGCGAGGCCGGTCGCGACCGGCGCGGCGATGATCGAGCGCACCTCGAGATGCGCCGAGCGGACGCAGAGGTCGAGGTTGCGGACCGGCGAGCCGTCGGTCGCGACGACATGGATGTCGACTCCGAGCCGGTCGGCGTGGAGGCCGAGCGGGCGCTTGACGCCCCCCAAGCCGTCGAGCGTGTAGCGGGTCGGCTGCGCGTGGAGGATCATGCGGCCGCTCGGGTCGATCGCCTCGCGGCCGGCCTTGAGCAGGTCGTCGATGTCGCCCTGCTCGACACGGTGGCCGCCGAGGTCGACCTCGAGCCGCAGGATGTCGGACAGGAGGCCGCCGGCCGAGAAGCTGACCCACACCTCCTCGATATTGGTGCCGGCGATCCGCTCGGCCTGCTCGACCGCCTCGCGTACCGCGGCCTCGGTCGCGATCATGTCGGCGATATAGCCGCGCTTGACGCCGCGGCTCTCGCGCTGGCCGGTGCCGAGCACGACCAGCTCGCCGCCGTCGCCCTTCTGCGCGATCAGCGCCGACACCTTCGACGATCCGATGTCGAGTGCGGTGATCAGTCCTTCCGGTGCCGTCTTCGCCACTGTTCTATCCCCCAATCATTCCGTCGCGGCGGTTTGCGCCGTTGGCCGATCCACCACCCGCCCCGGCATACGCACCACCAGCCGGTCAGGATCGCGCATGTCGAAGCGAAGATAGCCGCGCCCGAGCAGATGGTCGCGCGCCTCAAGTTCGGCGAACTTGGCGAGCGCGCGGGCCGAAGCCTGCTCGCCCTCCGGCAGCGAGAGCTGCTCGCCGCTCCTGAAGGTCAGGTCCCAGCGACGGTCGCCGACCCAGGTCGCGGCCTTGACCTGGCGCTTGAGCGCGGGCGCGGCCTGGATCAGCGCCTGATAGGCGGGCTCCTGCGCGTTGGCGCCCTCCCCGATCACCAGCGGCAGCGGCGGCATCGCATTGGGATCGACCGGCTCCAGGATCTTGCCGGCGGCGTCGATCAGCATCAGCTGGCCCTGGCTCTGCCAGATCGCGGCGGGCTGGCGCTCGACGATGTCGATGACCAGCGTGTCGGGCAGGCGGCGCGAGACGCGGGCGTCGGCGATCCAGCCATAGTCGAGCAGGCGTCCGCGCACCCGATCGAGGTCCACCAGCGGCATGGCGCGCGATTGCTGGTCTGTGGCGACGGCGTAGACCGACATGCGGTCCATGCGCTTGAGGCCGGTGATCTCGATCTGCTCGACGCGGAATCCGGCGCGGCCGACCCCCTCCGCCATCGCCGCGCCCACCGCGCCGGGGATGCCGAGCCAGGTTGCCATCGCCAACAGCACCGCCAGCGCCGCCGCGAACATCGTCCAGCCGATCCAGCGGCGCAGCGTCTCCTCGCTGACCGGAAGCGCGGCGATCGCCTGGTCGAGCAGGCCGACCTTCTTGGCCGGCTTGCGCTGCTGCGGCCGGCGCTTGATGTTGCCGCGGGCGGGGGCGCGGCTCATCTCAGCGCCTCGTCGACGATGATCTGCACCAGCTCGGCATAGCTGATGCCGAGATGGCGTGCCTGCTCGGGCACCAGGCTGAGCGGGGTCATGCCGGGCTGGGTGTTGACCTCCAGCAGGAACAGGCCGGCGACGCCCTGCTCGTCGTCCCAGCGGAAATCGGCGCGCGAGCAGCCCTTGCAGCCGAGCAGGCGATGAGCCTCCAGCGCTACGCCCATGCACGCCTCCGCGATCTCGTCGGGGATCGGCGCGGGGAAGAGGTGCTCGGTCAGGCCGTCGGTGTATTTGGCATCATAGTCGTAGAAGCCGCTCCTGGGCTTCAGCTCGGTGACGCCGAGCGCGCGGTCGCCGAGCACGGCGGTGGTGAGCTCGCGGCCGCGGATGAAGGGTTCGGCGAGCAGCTTGTCGAACTCCTGCCAGGGACCCTTGACGTCGCAGCCGATCGGGTTGCCGTAATTGCCGTCGGCGGTGACGATCGCGACGCCGACCGACGAGCCTTCGTTGACCGGCTTCAGCACGAAGGGCCGCGGCAGCGGGTCGCGTTCGTAAAGCTCCTCCGAGCGTACCATGCGGCCGCCGGGCATCGGGATGCCATGCGGGACCAGCGCCTGCTTGGTCAGCTGCTTGTCGATCGCGACGACCGACGTGGCGAGGCCGGAATGGGTATATTTGAGGCCCATCAGGTCGAGCATACCCTGGACGGTGCCGTCCTCGCCGGGCGTGCCGTGGAGCGCGTTGAACACCAGGTCGGGCTTGGCGTCGGCGAGCCTCAGGGCGACGTCGTGCCCCATGTCGATGCGCGTCACGCGATGGCCGAGGCTCTCGAGCGCATCGGCGATGCCGCTGCCCGACGACAGCGACACCTCGCGCTCGGCCGACCAGCCGCCCATCAGAACTGCGATGTGCAGCGTCATGCCGGCATCCCCACGCGCTGGATCTCCCATTCGAGCGTCACGCCGGAATGCGCCTTCACCTTCTCGCGGACCTCCTCCCCCAGCGCCTCGATGTCGGCGCTGGTGGCGTCGCCGAGGTTGAGGAGGAAGTTGCAGTGCTTCTCGCTCACCTGCGCGTCGCCGCGGCGCAGGCCGCGGCAGCCGGCGGCGTCGATCAGGCGCCAGGCCTTGTCGCCGTCCGGGTTCTTGAAGGTCGAGCCGCCGGTGCGGCTGCGCAGCGGCTGCGAGGCCTCACGCTCGGCGGCGATGCGGTCCATCTCGGCGCCGATCGTCTGCGGGTCGCCGGGCGTGCCCTCGAACAGCGCCTCGACCACGATCGCGCCGGCAGGGATTTCGGAATGGCGGTAAGTATAGCCGAGCTTCTCCGCCGGCCAGGTCTCGATCGCGCCGTCGCGAGTGACGACGGTCGCCTCGACCAGGATGTCGCTGGTGTCGCGGCCGTAGGCGCCGGCGTTCATCCGTACCGCGCCGCCGATCGTGCCGGGGATGCCGCGCAGGAATTCCAGCCCCGCGATGCCGGCATCGCGCGCGGCGCTGGCGACGGTGATCCCCATCGCCGCGCCGCCCGCCCGCACGCGGTTGCCGGGTTCGATGTTCACCTTGGCCATCGTCTTGGGCAGGCGGACCACCACGCCGGGCACGCCGCCGTCGCGCACGATCAGATTGGAGCCCACGCCGACCGGCAGCACAGGGACATCCGGATCGAGCGCGGCCAGGAAAGCGGCGAGCGACTGGATGTCGTCGGGCCGCACCAGCCATTCCGCCGGCCCTCCGGTGCGGAACCAGATGAAGTCGGCGAGGCTGCCGTGATGCTCGACCGATCCGCGCAGCGGCGGGAGCGCGGTGCAGACGGCGCTCATTTCCACCCCCACAGGCTCGCCCAGGCCTTCCACGCCTTGAGATTGGCCTCGGCCGCCTTGTGCGTCACCTCCTGCGCCGCCGCGATCTGTGCGCTAAGATCGAGCCCGCGCTGGGCCGCGTCGAGCTGCGCCTTCTGCGCGCGCAGGATCTCGCGCTGCATGTCGACCATGGTGGAGAAGAAATCGCTCATGCCGCCACCCGCGCCTGCTCGATCGCCGGAGCGAGGCCGGCCGCCCATTTGGTGATGTCGCCGGCCCCCAGGCAGATCACCTGGTCGCCCGGCACGATCACGGCGGCGAGCGCCTCCGCGAGCGCCTCCGGACCCGCGATCGGCAGCGCGGCGCGGTGGCCGCGGCGCTGCAGCCCTTCAACCAGCGCGGCGGCGTCGACGCCCTCGATCGGCGCCTCGCCCGCGGGATAGACCGGGGCGACATAGACGATGTCGGCGTCGTTGAAGGCGCCCTGGAACTCGTCCATCAAATCGCGGAGACGCGTGAAGCGGTGCGGCTGGACCACCGCGATCACCCGGCCCTGCGCGCTCTCCCGCGCCGCCGCCAGCACCGCGCGGATCTCGACCGGGTGATGGCCATAGTCGTCGATGATGACGGCGCCATTCACCTCGCCGACCTTGGTGAAGCGGCGCTTGACCCCGGCGAACTTGGCGAAGCCCTGCTGGATCGTCGCATCCGGGATGCCGAGCTCCAGCGCCACGCCGATCGCCGCCAGCGCGTTCTGGACATTGTGACGGCCGGGCATCGGCAGGTCGATGTTCTCGATCGACCGCGTCGTGCCGTCGCGATGGCGGATGATCGCCTCGAACCGGTTGCCGCCCGGATAGGGGGTGACGTTGACCCCGCGCACGTCCGCCGAGGCGGCGAAGCCGTAGGTGACGATGCGCCGGTCGCGCACGCGCGGGATGATCGCCTGCACCTCGGGATGGTCGAGGCACAGCAGCGCGGCGCCGTAGAAGGGCACGTTCTCGACGAACTCGACGAAGGCGTCCTTCACCTTCTCGAAGCTGCCGTAGTGGTCGAGGTGCTCCGGATCGATGTTGGTGACGACGGCGATGGTGCCGTCGAGGCGGAGGAAGCTGCCGTCGCTCTCGTCGGCCTCCACCACCATCCAGTCGCTTGCGCCGAGCCGGGCGTTGGAGCCGTAGCTGTTGATGATGCCGCCGTTGATCACGGTCGGATCGACGCCGCCCGCATCGAGCAGCGCCGCGACCATCGAGGTGGTGGTGGTCTTGCCATGGGTGCCGGCGACCGCGACGGTCGACTTGAGCCGCATCAGCTCGGCGAGCATCTCCGCGCGGCGCACCACGGGGATGCGATGGCTGAGCGCGGCCTCGACCTCGGGATTGCCGCGCTTGATCGCGGTCGAGGTCACCACCACCGCGACATTCTCGACGTTCTCGGCGGCGTGGCCGATCTTCACCGCGATGCCGCGCTCGCGCAGGCCCTGCACGACATAGCTGTCGGCGACGTCCGAGCCCTGCACCTTGTAGCCAAGGTTGTGCATCACCTCGGCGATGCCCGACATGCCGATGCCGCCGATCCCGACGAAGTGGATGACGCCGATGTCCGTAGCGACGCCCCTCATGCCGCGGCCCTCTGCGTCTCGAGGCTCTCGACCAGATTGGCGAGATCGCGCGCAGCATCCGGGCGGCCGCACTTCTTCGCCCGCGCGGCAGCGTTGGCGAGCGCGGCGGGATCGAGCCCGAGCTTCTGCATCTGCTTGGCGAGCTCGGCCGGGGTGAACTGCGGCTGCGGGATGGTGCGGGCTCCTCCGGCTTCGGTGATCTCGCGCGCGTTGGCGGTCTGGTGGTCGTCGGTGGCGCTGGGCAGCGGCACCAGGATCGCCGGGCGGCCGGCGGCGGTGAGCTCGGCGACGGTCGAGGCGCCCGCGCGCGCGATCACGAGATGCGCCCAGGCGAGATGCTCCGGCAGGTCGGGCAGATAGGTCGCGATCTCGGCCGGGATGCCGTGCTCGGCATATTTGGCGCGGACCTGGTCGATGTCCTCGATCCGCGCCTGGTGCGTCACCTGGAGGCGGCGGCGGAAATGGACCGGGAGCAGCGCGAGGCCGTCGGGCACGACCTGGCTCAGCACGGTGGCGCCCTGGCTGCCGCCGGTCACCAGCACGCGGAAGATGCCGTCCTCCTCCAACACCGGATAGGGGCGCTCGCGGATGTCGAGGATCGCCTGGCGGACGGGATTGCCGACGAGATGGGTCTTGCCGCGCCAGCTCTCCTTGAGCCGCCCGACGTCGGCATAGGAGGTGGCGATCGCCGCCACCCGTCCCGCGACGAAGCGGTTGACGCGGCCGAGCACGGCGTTCTGCTCATGGATCACCGTTGGAATGCCCGCCGAGAAGGCAGCGAGCATCGCAGGGAGTGCGGGGTAGCCGCCAAAGCCGATCACCGCAGACGGCTTGAAGTTGCGGTAGAGCTCGATCGCCCGGGCGCGGCCATCCCACATCTGCTTGGCCGCCCTGGCCCAGCCGATCGGGCCGCCGGAAAGACGTCCGGCGGGCAGGACATGGGTCTGCACGTCCTCGAACAGGCCGGGGAAGCGTACCCCGCGCGCGTCGCTCACCAGCGCGACGCGGTGGCCGCGCGCCGATAGCTCGGCGGCGAGCGCCGCGGCGGGGACCATATGGCCTCCGGTGCCGCCTGCGGCGAGGACGTAGTGGCGTTCCGATCCCATGCTCTTCCTGTCACCTCACGATATAGGGCGAGCGGGTCAGATACGGGTTGCGACGGGTAAAGGCGAGCAGCAGTCCCATCCCCAGCGACAAGGCGATCATCGACGAGCCGCCGTAGCTGATGAACGGCAGTGTCATGCCCTTCGACGGCAGCAGGCCGGTGTTGACGCCCATGTTGATCGTCGCCTGCACGCCGAACTGCGCAGCGAGGCCCGAGGCGGCGAGCAGGCGGAAGGCGTCCTCCTCGTCGAGCAGCTTGACGAACACGCGCACGACGATGGCGAGGAACAGGACGGCGATGATCGCGCAGGCGAGCAAGCCGAACTCCTCGCCGACCACCGAATAGATATAGTCGGTGTGCGCCTCGGGCAGCTTGAACTTGACGGTGCCGCCGCCGGGGCCGGTGCCGGTGACGCCGCCGGCGGTCAGCGTCGCATGGGCCATGTCGGTCTGGTAGTGGTCGGTCCCCGCCCCTTCGCGATCGGGGAACAGAAAGTTGTCGATCCGCAGGCGCGCGGTCGGGTAGAAGAGATAGGCGGCAATGATGCCGGCGAACCCCGCGCCGAACAGCGCCCCGATCGCCTTGGGCGATACGCCGGAGATCATCAGCAGGATCAGCCACACGCTGGAGAAGACGATCGTCTGGCCGAAGTCGGGCTGAAGCATCAGCAGCGCGGCGACCGCCACCGTCAGCAGCCCGGTGACGATCAGCATCGGCAGCTCGGGATCGCGCGCGCGCAGCGACAAGAGCCACGCGGTGGTGACGATGAACAGCGGCTTCAGGAACTCCGACGGCTGGAACTGCGCGACGCCGACGCCGATCCAGCGCCGCGCGCCGTTGACGGTGACGCCGATCACAGGCACCGCCATCAGCAGGACCAGGAAGATCACCGTGCCGGCGATCGCCATGCGCCGCGCGACCGTGATCGGCAGCATCGACACGACCAGCAGCACCGGGATCGACACCGCGACCCAGGCGGTCTGACGCCAGAAATAATACATGGGCGGTATCTGGTGCGCGCCCTCGGAATACCGGACGGCCGAGGCGGGACTGGCGGCGGCGACCGCGACCAGGCCGATCGCGATCAGCAGGAAGACGAGGAACAGGAGCACGCGGTCGAGCTCCCAGAACCAGATCGCGATCGGCCCCTGATTGCCGCGCCCGAAGCGCTGCTCCATGCGGCCGCGCAGACCCTTGGGGGCCGCGGAGGGACGAGCGGCGTCGGTCATGCCAGCGCCTCCACCGCCGCTCGGAAGGCGCGGCCGCGGTCTTCATAGTCCCGGAACTGGTCGAACGAGGCGCAGGCGGGCGAGAGCAGCACCGTCTCCCCCTCCCCTGCCCTTGCGGCGGCCTGGGTCACCGCGGCGGCGAGCGTACCGCTCTCCTCGACCGGCATATGTGGGCTGAGCAGGCGGGCGAACATCGGCCCCGCCTCGCCGATCGTATAGGCGCGCGCGACGTGACCGAAGTGCGGAGCGCAGGCGTCGAGGTCGTCGGTCTTGGCCTGGCCGCCGAGGATCCAGTGGATGCGATCGAAGGCGGCAAGCGCCGGGGCGGTCGAGGTGGGATTGGTCGCCTTGCTGTCGTTGACGTAGGCGACGCCGTGCCTGACCGCGATCCGCTCCATGCGGTGCGGCAGGCCGGGGAAGGTCTCCAGCCCCTCGTCGATCGCGGCGTTGGGAATGCCGAGCGCCTCGCACGCGGCGATCGCGGCGAGCGCGTTCTGGGCGTTGTGCGGGCCCTGCAGCGCCGGCCAGCGCGACTGGTCCATGCAGACGCCGGGGGCGATCTTCGTCACGTCCTCGGCGCGGCCCGAGCGCGAGATCTGGCGGGCGATCGCGGCGGAGGGCTCGTCGCCGATGCCGATCACCGCGGTATGGCCCGGCGACTGCATCGCGAACAGCCGCGCCTTGGCGGCGGCATAGGCCTCGAAGCCGTCGTAGCGGTCGAGATGGTCGGGGGTGATGTTGAGCAGCACCGCGACGTCGCAGTCGAGGCTGTGGGTGAGGTCGATCTGGTAGCTCGACAGCTCGAGGACGTAGACGCCGCCTTCAGGCAATGGCTCCTGCCCTAGGATCGGCAGGCCGATGTTGCCGCCGAGCCGCGCGGGCAGGCCGGCGGTCTCGCAGATGTGGTGGATGAGGGCGGTGGTGGTCGACTTGCCGTTGGTGCCGGTGATGCCGACCACCTTGTGCGGCGGCAGCGACGGGCGCGCCTCGGCGAACAGCTCGATGTCACCGATCAGCGGGACGCCGGCGGCACGGGCATGATCGGCGATCGGGTGGCGGTTGATCGGCACGCCGGGCGAGACGACGACGCCTGCGAAACCGATGAGGTTGACGGTGAGCGGGTCGGCAAGCACCAAAGCCCTTTCCCCTCCGGGGAGAGGGTTGGGAGAGGGGGAGTGCGGCACAGTCGGTGAGTCCCACTGCCCCTCTCCCCCACCCTCTTCCCAAAGGGGGGAGGGAGAAAGGGCAGCCCTTGCCTCCTCCTTCGCGTCCCACGCCACCACCTCGGCACCGCTCGCCAGTAGCGCCTGCAAGGTCGCGGTGCCGGAGCGCGCCAGCCCCAGCACCGCATAGCGTCTGCCGCGCCAGGCCGGATTGGTGATCATCTGAGCTTCAGCGTCGACAGGCCGGCGAGCGCCAGCACCAGCGCGATGATCCAGAAGCGGATCACCACCGTCGGCTCGCTCCAGCCCATCTGCTCGAAATGGTGGTGGATCGGCGCCATGCGGAACACGCGCTTGCCGGTGCGCTTGTAGAAGAACACCTGGATGATGACGCTCAGCGCCTCCACCACGAACAGGCCGCCGATGATGCCGAGCACGATCTCATGGTGCGCGACCACCGCGATCGCGCCGAGCGCGCCGCCGAGCGCGAGGCTGCCGGTGTCGCCCATGAACACCGCGGCCGGGGGCGCGTTGAACCAGAGGAAGGCGAGCCCCGCTCCCACGATCGCACCGCAGAAGATGGCGAGATCGCCCGCGCCCGGGACGTGCGGAATGCCCAGGTACACCGCGTATTTCGCGTTGCCGGCGAGATAGGCGATGATCATGAAGGCGACGCAGGCGATGATCACCGGCATGGTTGCGAGGCCGTCGAGGCCGTCGGTCAGGTTCACCGCATTGCCGAACGCGACGATCGTGAACGCCCCGAACAGGATGTAGAAATAGCCGAGGTCGAACGAGAAGCTCGAGAAGAACGGCACGTAGAGATGCGTGCCGTTGCCGCGGGTGATGAGCCACGCCGCGCCGGCGGCGATGACGAACTCGCCGAGCAGGCGGAGCCTGCCGGAGACGCCGGCGGTGCTCGCCTTGCGGACCTTGTCGTAATCGTCGAGGAAGCCGATCAGGCCGAAGCCCAGCGTCACGAACAGGCACGCCCAGACATAGGCGCTCGCGAGGTTCATCCACAGGAAGATGGCGAGCGTCATCGCGGTCAGGATCATGAGCCCGCCCATCGTCGGTGTGCCGCGCTTGGCGAGGTGGCTCTGGGGGCCGTCGGTGCGGATCGGCTGGCCCTTGCCTTGGCGGATGCGCAGCCAGCCGATGAAGCGCGGGCCGATGATCAGGCCGAACAGCAGCGCCGTCGCCACCGCGCCTCCGGTGCGGAAGCTCAGGTATCGCAAGAGGTTCAGGACCCCCGGGAAGCCCAGCTGCTCGGCAATCCAGTACAGCATCAGCCCCCCACCCCAACCGATTGCCTGGCCAGCGCCGCGACCACCGCCGCCAGCCCGATCCCGTTCGATCCCTTGACGAGAACCGCATCCCCCGGCGCCAGCTCCGCCATCAGGCGGTCGCGCGCGGCTGCGGCGTCGGACACATGGACGAAATCGAGATGTCCCTCAAGGACTTGCGCGAGCGGCGCCATCTCCTCGCCGACCAATATGGCGTAGGAAAGCCCCGCTTCGCCGATCGGGTCGGCCAGATCGGCATGATAGGCGGCGCTCTGCTCGCCGAGCTCCCGCATTCCGCCGAGCACGGCGATGCGGCGGCCGGGCTCGCGGGCCAGCACGGCCAGCGTCGCTCGCATCGAGACGGGATTGGCGTTGTAGCTCTCGTCGATCACCAGTGCGGTGCCGTCCCGCACCTCGACCAGCAGGCGCGCGCCGCGACCGGGCAGGCCTGGCAGCTCGCCGAGCGCGAGACCGGCGAGGCCGAGGTCACCGCCCGCCGCATCGACCGCGGCAAGCACCGCTAAAGCGTTGGAAACCCAGTGATTTCCTGGGTGGACGACGGTGAAGCTCAGCTCGCGCTCCTCGCCGATCGCGGCGCTGACGAAAGTGCCGCCGTTAGCCGCCGGCATCGTTTCGATCGCGTGGACGTCGGCGCCTTGGTCGAGGCCAAAGGTGACGATGCGGCCGGCGTAGGGCCCGGCGGCGGCGATCAGGCGGTCGCGGTGGGGGCTGTCGTAGGGGATGATCGCGGTGCCGCCGGGTTCGAGGCCCTGGAAAATCTCGCCTTTCGCGTCGGCGATCGCACCTTCGTCGGGGAAGAACTCGGTATGGGCAGGGGCGATCGCGGTGACGATGGCGATGTGGGGGCGCACCATCGCAGTCAGCGCGGTAAGCTCGCCGGCGTGGTTCATGCCCATCTCGAACACGCCGAAGCGGGTCGCGGCAGGCATCCGGGCGAGGCTCAGCGGCACGCCGGTGTGATTGTTGTAACTCTTGACCGAGCGGTGGACAAAGCCTTGATTCGCGCGGGAAAGCGCCTCGGCCAGCGCCTCCTTGGTGCCGGTCTTCCCGACCGAGCCGGTGACGCCGATCACCGTCGCCCGGGTACGGGCGCGGGCGGCACGGGCGAGCGACTCCATCGCAGCCATCGTATCCGGTACCCGGACTGCCGGGTGGTCGGTCGGCTGGCTGACCAGCGCGCCGGTCGCGCCGGCGGCGATCGCCTTGTCCAGGTAGAGATGGCCATCGGCGGTCTCGCCCTTGAGGGCGATGAACAACGACCCTTTGGACACTTCACGAGAGTCGAACGCAACATGGTCACACGCGAAGTGACGGTTGGCGGTGCCGCCCGTTGCACTTTCGATCTCGACGGATGTCCACAAGGGAGCGCTCATGCCGCCACCTCGCGTGCCACCGTCACGTCGTCGAAGGGCAATATGAGATCGCCGACGATCTGGCCCTGCTCGTGACCCTTGCCGGCGATGAGGACGATGTCCTCGGGGCCTGCCTCGGCGATGGCATGGGCGATGGCGGCGCGGCGGTCGCCGATCTCGATGGCGTCCGGCGCGCCCTTGAGGATCGCGGCGCGGATCGCGGCGGGATCCTCGCTGCGGGGATTGTCGTCGGTGACGATCACCAGGTCCGCCCGGGCAGCGGCGACCGCGCCCATCTCCTCGCGCTTGCCGGTGTCGCGGTCGCCGCCGGCGCCGAAGGCGACGATCAGGCGGCCGGCGGTGTGGGGCTTCAGCGCGGCGATCGCCGCCTCCAGCGCGTCGGGAGTGTGGGCATAGTCGACATAGACCGGCGCCCCGGTCCGCGTGATGACCGCGCGCTCGAGCCGGCCGCGCACCGGCGCCAGCCGCGAGAGATTGGCAAGCGTCGCCGCGACGTCGCCGCCGGTCGCGACCACCAGCCCTGCTGCCGTGATCGCATTGGCGGCCTGATAGGCGCCGATCAGCGGCAGGGTGACCTTATGCTCGCGCCCTTCGGCGGCGATCACCAGCGCCTGGCCGAGCAGGGTCGGATCGCGTGAGACGATGCGCAGCGTATCGCCGTGCTCGCCGACCGTGACCAGCTTGAGGCCGCGCATCCGGGCGAGGTCGATCACGCGCTCGGAATGGGGATCGTCGACCCAGACCACCGCGGTCCCGTCCGCGTCGATCACCTCGGAGAACAGGCGGAGCTTGGCGGTGAAATAGGCGGCCATGTCGCCGTGATAATCGAGATGGTCGCGACTCAGATTGGTGAAGGCGCCCGCGCGGACCGACAGCCCTTCCGTGCGGTACTGCGACAGACCGTGGCTCGACGCCTCGAACGCGAGATGGGTCACGCCCTCGCGTGCGAGGCCCGCCACGTTCGAGAGGAAGGTGACGATGTCCGGTGTGGTCAGCCCGGTCGTCACCCGATCGTCGGCGGTGGTGACGCCGAGCGTGCCGATCGAGGCGGCATGGAAGCCCGCCATCCGCCACAGCTGGCGCGTGAGCTCGACGGTGGAAGTCTTGCCGTTGGTGCCGGTGACCGCGACCGCCGTCTCCGGAAAGGGCGCGAAGAACCGCGCCGCCAGCCGGGCGAAACGCTCGCGCGGATGGGTGTCGGCGATGTGGAGCGCGCCCTCGACCCGCGCTTCGGGCCGCGCGACCACGGCGATCGCTCCGCTCGCGACCGCCTGGGGGATGAAATCCTCGCCGTTGACGCGCGTGCCCTCGAACGCGCCGAACACGGTGCCGGGCGCGACCTTGCGGTGATCGATGGCGAAACCGGTCACGGCCGCGTCGTCGCCGTTGCCGGTGAGCTGGCCCAGCCTCATTTGGGGCGCCTCATTTCAGCCATTTGCCCTCTCCTCTTGATAGGGGAGAGGGATACCGCAGCTTGGCTGCGCTTGCGCGCCTAGCGGAGGTTGGGAGAGGGGTAGAGCGAGGCGGAGCCTCGCGCGCTTGCGATGCAAGCGCCCACCCCTCTCCCAGCTCCGACTAAGGCGTTGCTGCGCAAGACCTAAGTCTGCGCAACCCTCTCCCCTCCACAGGAGGGGAGAGGGCGTAGGGTGTCGATCCAACCTCACTCCGCCAGCCCCGGGTCCTCGCCGGGCTTGTGCCAGATCAGCGCCTGCAGGTCGGACACGTCGACGTCGCGGTTCATGTCCGGCTGCACGCCAAGCAGCGGCCCCGTGCGCATGATGAGGCGGCTCACCACCGGCGCGGCGGTATAGGCGGCGGTGGTCAGGCCAAAGGATTCGGCATTGCCGACGGGCGAATCGAGCATTGCGATCACCACATAGCGCGGTGCGTCCATCGGGAAAGCCGCCGCGAACGTCGAAACGTTGACATGTTTCGAATAACCGCCCGCGCCGGCCTTTTCCGCGGTGCCGGTCTTGCCGCCGACGCGGTAGCCGAGCGCCTCACCCTTCCGGCCAGTGCCGTCGAGGACGATCAGGCGGAGCAGCTGGCACATCCGCGCGCTGGTCGCCTCCGAGATCACCCGTCGGCCCGCGGGGGTATGGCCCGGCTCGACCTTGAGCAGCGTCGCCGGCCGCCAGATGCCGCCGTTGACCAGCGCGGCATAGGCGCTGGCGAGATGGAGCGGCGTCACCGCGATGCCGTGGCCATAGGCGGTGGTCATCACCGTGGTCCGCGCCCAGAAACGCGGCCACAGCGGGTGCGCCTTCTCGATCTCGATGTCGGGCGCGGTGTCGAAACCGAGCTTGCGGAACATCGCCGACAGCTTCTCCTGCCCCATCTCGTCGGCGATGCGGGCGGTGGCGATGTTCGACGAATGGATCAGCGTCTCGGGAATGTTGAGCCAGCGCTTCTGCGCGTGATCGTCATGGATCCTGAAGCGGCCGACCTGGAGCGGCTGCGTCGCGTCGAACCGCTTCGCCATCGAGGTGACGGTGCCGGTGTCGATCGCCGCGGCGATCGCGATCGGCTTGAATGCGGAGCCGAGCTCGTAGACGCTCTGCGTCACGTTGTTGAGCAGCGTTCCCTCGCCCGAGCGGACCTTGTTCGGGTTGAAGGTCGGCAGCGACGACATGGCGACGACTTCACCGGTGTGGACGTCGAGCACGATGCCGGCGGCGCCCTTGGCCTGGAACGACGTCATCGCCCGGCCGAGCTCGCTCTCCAGTGCGCCCTGGACGCGCAGGTCGAGCGACAGCGCGACCGGCTGCGATCGCAGCGCCGGGTTGGTGAGGCGCGCGTCAAGCGCCTTCTCCATGCCGCGCACGCCGTGCCGCTCGGCATTCAGATAGCCTAGCGCCTGCGCTGCCAGCGCCGATTGCGGATAGAGCCGCTCGGGCTCGCGCGCGAAGGTGATGCCGGGTTCGCCGAGCGCGTTCACCGCCGTCACCAGCTCGGGCATCGCGCGGTGGCGGAGGTAGGTGAAGGGCGCCTTCAGCGTGAGCAGGCGGTAGTAATAGGACGGATCGCGCTCCGGCATCAGCGCCGCCAGCTTCTGCGCCAGCTCGACCTTGTCGCCGATGACGTTGCCGGGCTGCACGCCGATCGACCAGGCGTCAATGGTGCGCGCGAGCGACGCGCCGTTGCGGTCGACGATGTCGCCCCGGAGCGGCACCAGCGCCGCGGCGGCGTCGCGCGCGGTCGCCGGCTCCGCCGACAGCGCCAGCCAGCCGAGCCGGCCGACGATCAGCAGCGTCGCGAAGACGAACAGCAGCATCAGGATCGTCAGGCGCAGATGCGCCACGGCGACCAGCGAATGCCGGCCGCTCTCCCGGCGGCGCTCGACCGCGGCAGGAGCGACGAGGACGATCAACGCAGCGCCGCCGTCTCGCTGCGCGCGCGTGCCATGACGTCGCCGATGGTGGATTCGCTGAGCAGCCGGTGGTCGAGCATCGCCACCGCCTGCGCCCGGCCGGTGGCGACGGCGCGCCTGACCTCGCTCGACGCGACCTCGACCACAGCCGGCGCCGGGCGCTGCGCCGGAACGGCGGCAGGGGCGGCAGCCTGGGCGGTGGCGGTGCTCGCCGTGGCGGGCTGCAGCTCGGATTCGTCGATGCCCGAGGGCACCACCAGCGAGGCATATTGCGGCGCCGCGCCGTCGCCGAGCGGCTGCAGCGACGCGAGCGCGGTGTCGCTCGCCAGATACTGGTCGGGGCGCGGCGCGGTGAGCGCGAGCACCTCGCCGTTGTAGCGCTCGAGCTGGGCGAGGCTGGCGCGCGTCTCGAACTCGGTCTCGAGGCTGCGGATGTCGCGCTTCGCCTGCACGATCGCGCGATCGACCGATTCGACGCGGCCGCGCTCCGACGCGACCGCCGAGGTCACCATGTAGCAGGCCGGCAGCACCGTCGCGATGCCGAGGACCCAGCCGAATCCCTTGAAGCTCATCGACGCCATTACTTGTCTCCCAGGGTACGCCACGGCGCGGCGGCGGTGCGCCGCGCCACCCGCAACGTCGCCGACCGCGCGCGCGGGTTACGCGCGATCTCGCTCTCGCTGGCGCGGACCGCCCGCGCCGGTGTCTCGAAGCTCGGATCGTTCGCCGCCTGCACCGCCGGGCGGTGGCGCGATCCGGCGGACTCGCCGCCGCTGCGCTCGCGCAGGAAGCGCTTGACGATGCGATCCTCCAGGCTGTGGAAGGTGACGACCGCCAGCCGGCCGCCCGGCTTCAGCACGCGCTCGGCCGCCTCCAGCCCCTCATTCAGCTCGTCGAGCTCGCGATTCAGGTGGATGCGGATCGCCTGGAAGGTGCGGGTCGCCGGGTCCTTCTTGTCGTGCGGCTTGTGGCCGAGCGCCTTGCGCACGACCTGGGCCAGCTCGCCGGTGCGCTCGATCGGGCGTCCGGCGACGATTGCCCGGGCCACGCGGCGGGCGCGCGGCTCCTCGCCATAATGGTAGAGCACGTCGGCGATCTCGCCCTCGTCGGCGGTGTTGACGAAGTCGGCGGCGGTCATGCCCGAGCGGCTCATCCGCATGTCGAGCGGCCCGTCGGCCTGGAAGGAGAAGCCGCGATCGGGCTGGTCGAGCTGCATCGACGAGACGCCGATGTCCATCGTCACGCCGTCGACCGGGACGAGGCCGCGCGCGCCCAGCTCGCTCTCCATCGCGGAGAACGGCGCCTCGATCAGCGTCAGCCTGCCGTTCGCTTCGGCGACGAGACGTTGACCGCCTTCGACCGCGACAGGGTCGCGGTCGAAGGCGGCCACCTCGGCTCCCCGCTCGAGGAACGCCTGCGTGTAGCCGCCCGCCCCGAAGGTCGCGTCGACGTGGCGCTCGCCGGGGGCGATGACGAGCGCGTCGACGACCTCGTCGAGCAGCACGGGGATATGCGGGCGCGCGGCGGTCATCCGCGCGCCTTCCGGTTGGCCATCATATGCGCGCAGCGGCCCTTGAGGCGGGGGCTCGCCTCGTCCGACGCGAGCAGCACGTCGGGCGCCCAGATGTTGAAGGTGGGGCCGGCGCCGACGAAGAAGGCCCAGTCGGCGATCTTCGCCTCGTCCTTGAAGAACTCGGGCAGGATGAAGCGGCCGCTGGGGTCGAAGCTGGCGCGCTCGACGTCGCCGAACACCGCCTCGCGCTGGCGCTCGATCTCGCGGATGTCGACGCCCTCGTCGGCCATGCGGCGGAAGCGGCGCTCCTCCGAGAGCGACCAGGCGGTGTCGTAGGCGCGCAGGCACGGCAGCGTCGGGTGGAAGCCGACGACGACGATCTTCGCCTGCGAGTTGCGGTCGATGGTCGAGCGGAAGTCGGCGGGGATGGCGACGCGACCCTTGGGGTCGACGGCCTGCAATCCCGCTCCTTCGTAAAGACCCGCCTCGTCCACTTTGCCGTTTCCACGGGCAAACGGCTCCCCGCCTCCGGAATCGGTTTCCCGAGCCCAGGATCAGCTCATGCAGGCGGGAGTCTGCCCCTCTGATTGTTCGTTAACAAAAATGGCTCGGGGCCGCAATGGTTTTAGCTGCCATGTACGGGGAAAATCTGCCTGGAACGGGGAAAACTGACTAGAATCTTCGTTTGATCCAAATTAGTTCCTGTTTCGTTTACAGCGCTCCCGCTGCGGCCGAGGGATGGGTTTCACCGACAGAGCCAGGACGTTCCCGGACAAACGAAAAGGGCGGCCCGAAGGGCCGCCCTCCCGATCCGGCGAACGGATGAGCGTCAGAACTTGAAGCTGGCGCCCGCCCGGAACACGCGGCCGATGACGCCGGCATAGTGCCAGGTCGGCAGGTAGTTGGTGCCCGAGTAGGACGCTGCCGCGAGCGGCGCCCGCTCGTTGGTGACGTTGTTGATCGTGCCGAAGAAGGTGAAGTTGTCGTTGACCTTATACGCCATGTTCAGATCGGCGTAGATGAAGCGCTTGATTGAGCACTGACCCTCGTAGAGCGCGGCATTCTCGCACGACAGGTCGATATTGCCGTCGTCGTCCGGGCTCACCTCGTCCGCCGCCACCGACTTGATGCGCGAGACGTAATAGGTGGTCGCGGTCACCGAGAAGTCGCCGATCTCGAGCGTGTTCTGCCAGTTGCCGCGCCACTTCGGCGTGCCCGCGCCTGACGACAGCTCGTACGGCCCGAGCGTGCCGACGTACTTGCGGACGACGCCGTCGCCGAAGTCGACGTTGAACTTGAGGATCGCCGTGACGTCGAGGCGGCTGGTGAACTTCACCGCGTCGCTGAACGGCACCGTCGCGGTGGCCGAGAAGTCGAGCCCCTCCGTCTTGAAGTAACCGGCGTTGACGTAGGGCGCGTTGATCACGAGGACGCGCGGCAGCGCGTTCGGGAACAGCGGATCGATCGCGTCGACCGCGCCGACCGAATAGCCGGGAAGCGTGGCCACCGCGGCGATCGCGTCCTGCAGGTTCGTCGCCGAATAATAAAGCTCACGGGCGCGGCCGAGATCCGGTCCGGCGACGATCACGTCCTTCTTCTTGACGTTGTAATAATCGACGGTGAGGCTCAGCCAGCGGGTCGGCTGGGCGATCAGGCCGGCGGTGAAGCTGCGCGACGTTTCCGGCTTCAGGTCGGGATTGCCCTGGAAGCCGCCGCCCACCGAGTAGGGCCGGTTGTAGGGATTGTTGGCCGCAGCGCCGCCATGCGCGTCGACGAAGGAATCCGGCGGCGTGAAAGTGACGAAACCGGGGAAGCTCGACCGCGGGTTGCTCTCGGCGAAGGTCGGGGCGCGGAAGCCCTCCGAATAGGTGCCCCGCAGCGCGATCTGGCGGATCGGGGTGAACTTGAAGCCGACCTTCGGCGAGAAGTGATCGAACCCTTCCGAATAATGGTCGTAGCGGCCCGAGGCGGTGACCTCGAGCTGCTCGAGGATCGGCGCGCTCAGTTCGAAATAGGCGGCCGACACCGTGTGCTTGCCGAAGGCGGCCGCGGTGTTGCCGTAGTTCTCGAGGTCGGGATTGATGCCCGGATTGTTCAGCGTCTCGCGGCGCACCTGGCCGCCGACGGCGAGCTGCAGCGGACCGCCCGGCAGCTGCATCAGCGACTTGGTGATCGAGGCGTCGAGCGAGGCCATCGACGTATAGGCGCGCGACACGATGTCCGGCGCGACCATCTGGCGCACGGCATCGGTGTTCAGGCTGGGGTCGATGAAGTTGTAGGCGCCGGTGTTGATCGCCTGCCGGAGCCCGTCGATGCTGATGGTGCCGAAGGTGGTCTGGCGATAATTGTCGCGCGCGCCGACCGCCTCGACCCGCCAGTTCCAGTCGTCGCCGAACTGGCCGTTGAGGCCGATCGCGCCGCGGATCAGTTCGTTGTTGCGATGCGACCCGGCCATGATGTCGCCGAAGCGATAGTAGATGCGGGCCGCGCCGTTGGCGGGGTCATCGGCAAAGGCCGCCGCATAGGGGTTGTTCGGATTGAGCTGGCGGCCGGCCGTGGCGGGATTCGCGCAGTCTACGCCCGACGGACAGATCCAGACCGGTAGCACCACGCCCGGGTTGTTCGACGCCACCGTCGGCGGCGCACCGTACGGCTGCCGCTGGCGGATCGATGCCGGCAGGCCCAAGATGTCGACCTCGCTTTGCGCGTAGGTGCCCAGCGCATAGGCCTCGATATTGTCGCTGAGGCGGAGGCTGAGCCGGCCGGTGAAGCTGAAGCGCTCCTGCTTCGGCTGGACCTGGCCATATTCGTAGGTGGTGTCATGACGGCAGCTGGTGCCGCGGCTGGCGCCGCTCGCTACGGTGAAGGTGCCGTTCGCGCAATCGAGGTTAAGCGGAGTGAAATTGCTGTACGGCTGCACATTGCCATTGGCATCGATATAGGTGCCGCTGGGCGTAAGCGTGGCGCCGCCGGTGAACGGATCGTTGAGGTTCGACTGCGTGGTCAGGGCGACAACCGGCGTCACCGTACCGAGGGCGGAGGTGCCGGTGATCGAGTCGTCGTCGTTGTTGTTGTCGGAAAGCCCGATCGAGCTCAGGTCGTTGGTATTGAACGGAAAGCCGACATCCTGCACCGAGACGCGGCCGTCGCGCTGATATTCGCCGTTGATGTAGAAGTTCCAGCCGGCCGCCTCATAGTCGCCGATGCCGGCGGTCAGGTTGGCGCGGTAGCGCGAGGCATAGCCGTCCTCGCCCACGCCGGCCTCGACCGTGCCGGCGACGCCGGTGAACTGCTTCTTCATGATGATGTTGACCACGCCGCCGATCGCGTCGGCGCCATAGGTCGAGGACGCGCCGTCCTTCAGCACCTCGACCCGCTCGATCGCGCTGAACGGGATCGAATTGAGGTCGGTATAGGCGTTGTGGCCATCGTCGTTGAGCGGGAAGTTGGTCGAGCGCAAGCCGTCGATCAGCACCAGCGTCGACGAGACGCCGAGGCCGCGCAGCGAGACCGCCTGGCCGCCCGCGGAGAAGCCGCTCTGGAAGCCGGTCGAGATCGAACCGGCGCTGTCGGCGGAGACCGAGCGGATCGCGTCGGCGATGTTGGTGACCCCCGCCTTGGCGAGCGTGTCGCTGGTCAGCACGGTGACGGGCGAGGCGGTCTCGGTGTCGGTGCGGCGGAACAGCGTGCCGGTGACGACGATGTCGCTTCCGGTGCTTTGGGTATCGGGCGTCGTCGCATCGGTCTGTTGTTGATTGATGTCGGCGGCCGTCGGCGTCTGCGGCTGGCCTGACTGAGCGGGCTGGGCATCCTGCGCGAGGGCCGGTGAAACGAAGGCACCCGTCGAGATCAACAACGTGGTGGCCAACAGATGACGACGAAGGACTCTGATCATGCAACCCCCATTGAACGCTGGTCAGCAGTAGCGCTGCCGGACCGATGGAGGCGCCATGGTCAATTCTTGACGGTCATGGTCAACACAAAAGTTTCCAAAGTAAGAACATTTGTTTCTCAACTGTTGCTGATAAACCACAATTGCTTTCTGGAAACGGCTGCGGCCCACACCCGCTGTGCGGGCATATGACAGCATATCCCGGTGCGACGCGACGGCGCAGCGGCTGATCAAGAGGGATGCCGTCGTCCTCGACGAGCGTTTTTCCGGGTCATCGGATTGGCGGCAAAACGGCCGGCCGAAACCCGCCGCATGGGCGAGGTTTCCTGTCCCCTTGGAACTTGAGCTTTCGGAACGCCGAAGGTGTTCGGCGGCAGCCCGAGCCTGGTGCGGGACCGTCGAGCCGCGGCGGGCGGCGCGATCAGCGTCCGCCGTGGCACGCCGGGCGGCTATATGGTCCGAGGTGAAGGGCGGCCGCTCGATACCGCGGTCCGCAGCGAATAGTCAGCCGCGGACCAGCCTCAGCACCGGTTGGGCCAGCTCCGGCCGGCAGATCAGCAGATCCGGCAGATAGGTATCGACGCAATTGTAGACGAGCGGGCTGCCATCGAGGCGCGAGACGTGCAGGCCCGCCGCCAGCGCCACCGCGGCGGGGGCGCAATTGTCCCAGACATATTGGCCGCCGGAGTGGAGGTAGACGTCCGCCTCGCCCAGCACCACCGCCATCGCCTTGGCGCCCGCCGAGCCCATCGGCACCAGCTCGGCGCCGATCGCGGCGGCGATGCCGGAACATTCGTGCGGCGCGCGCGAGCGGCTGACGACCATGCGGGGCGGATAGTGGAGCGGCGTGGGCGGCGGCGGGGCGTCGGTCGCGATCACCAGGCCGCGGGCGGGCAGCGCCACCGCGCCGGCCGCGGGCGCGCCGTCGATGCTGAGGCCGATGTGGACCGCCCAGTCGTCGCGCCCTTCCGCATATTCGGCGGTGCCGTCGAGCGGATCGACCACCCACAGCCGCGAGGCGGCGCAGCGGGCGGGGTCGTCGGCCGCCTCCTCCGACAGCACGAAGTCGCCGGGGCGGGCGGCGGCGAGGCGGACGGCGATCAGCGCCTGCGCTTCGCGGTCGCCGGCGTCGCCGAGCGCGCGGCCGGGTGCACGGCCCCGGCGCAGGTCGAGCAGCAGCGCGCCGGCTTCCTCGGCGATGGCGTGGGCGAGCTGGGCGTCGGTCATCGTCGAGGTCATATCACCGGCGTCCAGGCGCCGATCACGCGATCGACGATCAGCTCGGCGGCTTCCTCCGGCGACATGCGGGTGGTATCGATGCGGATGTCGGGGTGCTCGGGCGGCTCATAGGGGCTGGAGATGCCGGTGAAGTTGGCGATCTCCCCTGCCCTCGCCTTGGCATAGAGGCCCTTGGTGTCGCGTGCCTCCGCCACCTCCAGGGGCGTGTCGATGAAGATTTCGACGAACTCGCCCTCGGGCAGCAGGCCGCGCACCAGCTCGCGCTCGGCGCGGAAGGGGGAGATGAAGGCGGTGAGGACGATCAGGCCGGCGTCGGTCATCAGCCGCGCCACCTCCCCCACCCGGCGGATGTTCTCGACACGGTCGGCGTCGGAGAAGCCGAGGTCGCGGTTGAGGCCGTGGCGGATGTTGTCGCCGTCGAGCAGGAAGCTGTGCTTGCCGAGCGCGTGCAGCCGTTTCTCGACCAGGTTGGCGATGGTCGACTTGCCCGAGCCGGAGAGGCCGGTGAACCACAGGAGGCGCGGCGATTGGTGCTTCTGGGCGGCGTGCGCCTCGCGGGTGATCTCGATCGCCTGCCAATGGACGTTACGGCTGCGGCGCAGCGCCCGCGTGATCATGCCGGCGGCGACGGTGCGGTTGGTGAGCTTGTCGATCAGGATGAAGCCGCCGAGGTCGCGGCTCTCGGCATAGGGGGCGAACGGGATCGGGCGGTCGAGATGCACCTCAACCACACCGATGTCGTTGAGGCCGAGCGTCCTGGCCGGCAGTTCGGCCAGAGTGTTGACGTCGATCGCGTGATCGGGCTCACGCACGCTGGCGGTGGCCGAGGTCGCACCCGACTTCAGCCAATAGCCGCGGCCGGGCTGGAGCGGCTCGTCATCCATCCAGACCAGCGTGGTCTGGAACTGGTCGGCGACCTCGGGCGGGCTGTCGGCGGCGGCGATGACGTCGCCGCGCGAGCAGTCGACCTCGTCGGCGAGCGTCAGCGTGACCGACTGGCCGGCGACCGCCTCCTCGAGGTCGCCGTCGAGGGTGACGATGCGCGCGACATGGGAGACGCGGCCGGAAGGCACGGTGCGGATGCGGTCGCCGGGGCGGACGGTGCCGGCGGTGATCAGGCCCGAGAAGCCGCGGAAGTCGAGGTTGGGCCGGTTGACCCATTGCACCGGCATCGCGAACGGCCTGGCGGCGTCGCGATCGGCGTCGATCTCGACCGTCTCGAGATGCTCGATCAGCGTCGGACCCGTGAACCAGGGCGTGTGCTCCGAGCGCGCGGCGATGTTGTCGCCGCCGAGCGCGGCCATCGGGATCGCCGCCGCCTCCGCCATGCCGATCGAGCGGCCGAAGGCGGCGAAATCGGCGACGATCCGGTCATAGGCCACACGGTCCCAACCGATCAGGTCCATCTTGTTCACCGCCAGCACGATACGGCGGATGCCGAGCAGGTTCACCAGGAAGCCGTGGCGCCGCGTCTGGGTGAGGATGCCCTTGCGCGCGTCGACGAGGATCACCGCGAGGTCGGCGGTCGAGGCGCCGGTGACCATGTTGCGGGTGTATTGCTCGTGCCCCGGCGTGTCGGCGACGATGAACTTGCGGCGCTGGGTCGCGAAGAAGCGATAGGCGACGTCGATGGTGATGCCCTGCTCGCGCTCGGCGGAGAGGCCGTCGACGAGGAGAGCGAAATCGAGGTTCTGGCCCTGGGTGCCGACGCGCCGCGAATCCGCCTCCAGCTGGGAGAGCTGGTCGTCGAACACCGTGCGCGCGTCGTAGAGCATCCGGCCGATCAGCGTCGACTTGCCGTCGTCGACCGAGCCGCAGGTGAGGAAGCGCAGGAGGGACTTGTTCGCCTGGCTCTCGAGGTAGGCGTCGATGTCGGCCGCGATCAGGGCGTCGGGTTGGTAGCCGCCAAGAGCCCTCTCCCCTCCGGGGAGAGGGTTGGGAGAGGGGCCGGGCCGCAGGCGCCGGTCTCGGCGAGACACCTGCCCCTCTCCCCGGCCCTCTTCCCAAAGGGGAGAGGGAGTTAGGTTGGCCCCCATCAGAAATAGCCCTCCGCCTTCTTCTTCTCCATGCTCGCCGCCGCGTCGTGATCGATCGCGCGGCCCTGGCGTTCGCTGGTGGTGGTGAGCAGCATCTCCTGCACGACCTCGGACAGGGTGGCGGCATTGCTCTCGACCGCGCCGGTCAGCGGATAGCAGCCGAGCGTGCGGAAGCGGATCGAGCGCTCCACCGGCACCTCGCCGGGCGCCAGGCGGAAGCGGTCGTCGTCGACCATCAGGATCAGGCCGTCGCGCTCCACCGTCGGGCGCGGCGCGGCGAAGTAGAGCGGGACGATCTCGATCCCCTCCCGCGCGATATATTGCCAGATGTCGAGCTCGGTCCAGTTGGAGAGCGGGAAGACGCGGATGCCCTCCCCTTTCGCCTTGCGCGCGTTGTAGAGGCGCCAGAGCTCGGGACGCTGCGCCTTGGGGTCCCAGCGGTGCTGGGCGGTGCGGAAGCTGAACACGCGCTCCTTGGCGCGGCTCTTCTCCTCGTCGCGGCGGGCGCCGCCGAATGCCGCATCGAAGCGATAGTGGTCGAGCGCCTGCTTGAGGCCCTCGGTCTTCCACAGGTCGGTGTGGAGGCTGCCGTGGTCGAAGGGATTGATGCCGCGCGCCTCGGCCTCCGGGTTGCGCCACACCAGCAGCTCCATGCCCGCCGCGGCGGCGGCGCGGTCGCGGAGGTCATACATCGCGCGGAACTTCCAGGTGGTGTCGACGTGGAGCAGCGGGAACGGCGGCGGCGCGGGGAAGAACGCCTTGCGCGCCAGGTGCAGCATCACCGCCGAGTCCTTGCCGATCGAATAGAGCATCACCGGACGCTCCGCCTCGGCGGCGACTTCGCGAAGGATGTGGATCGACTCGGCTTCGAGACGGTCAAGATGGGTCAGGTGCGGCATTGCCGGCGATATCTAGGCGGCGGCGCCGAAAAATCGCGCAAACAATTGTTGCACCGGCCCTAAGCCTGTCTCTCCCGTGACGTGCCGGGAACGATCTCGACGATCTGGTCGCCCGCCGCGAGCGCGCGCGCCTCGGCGTCCCAGAAGCCGAATACGTTGTCCCCGCGATAGATGCGCACGCCGAGGCCAGTCTCGATCGAAGCGAGCGGGCAGCCGACCTCTGCCGGAGCCACCGCACGCTCGCGCAGCGCAACGCGACCATGGGCGGCGGCGAGGTCGGCGAGATAATCGGCGATGTGGGGGCCGTGCGTCGATCCGGCGAGCAGCAGGCCGGCGAAGCTGGCGGGGTTGATGACCGTGTCGGCGCCGGCCTGGCGAGCGAGCGGCTCGTTGTCCTCGGAGCGGATCACGACGCTGATCGGCACTCGGGGCGCGATACAGCGCGCGGTCAGCACGATCAGGATCGAAGTGTCGTCACGGCCCGCGGAGACGATCAGCGCGCTGGCACGGTCGAGCTTCACCGCCTCCAGCGTGGCGTTGCGGGTGGCGTCGCCGTCGATCACCGCCACGCCGCGCTCCTCGGCCTCGGCGAGCGCGGCGTCGCGTTCCTCGATCACCACGATCGAGCCGGGGTCGGTGCCGCGGCGGATCAGCTCGCTCACCGCCTCCGACCCGCTGGTGCCGTAGCCGGCGACGACGATGTGACCGTGCAGGTTCCGCTGGATGATGCTCATCCGCCATCGCTCCCAAACGCGCTTGAGCAGGAAATCATAGGCCGTGCCGAGGAAGATCAGCCAGACGAACAGCCGGATCGGCGTGACCACGAAGGTGTCGAACAACCGCGACTGCGCGGTGACGGGCACGATGTCGCCATAGCCGACGGTGGTGATGGTGATCATAGTGAAATAAAGCACGTCGACGAAGCTGACGTGTCCGTCGAGGTTGTCGCGCAGGCCGTCGCGGTCCAACCAGTGCACTGCGAGCGCGATGCCGATCAGCCCGAACGCCAGCGCGACCCGCCACAGCAGCGAGAGCCAGGCGGGCGTGCCGCTCTTGCGCTTCAGGCGCAGCGATCGGTCGCGAATGGTGACGGTCCCCGGCATCGGCACGGCGGACATTAGCGCCAGTCCAGGCGGGAGGGAATCTCACTGTCCCTCTCCCGATGGGAGAGGGAAGGAGCAGCGAAGCTGCGGGAGGGTGAGGGTGACTGCGGCCGGCGTTGATCACCCTCACCCTCCCACTCGGGCTGCGCCCGAGCGGGCCCCTCCCTCTCCCGGAGGGAGAGGGAGAAAGGGTCAGAACCGGCCGCGGATGCCGATCAGGACAGTGCGGCCGGGGTTGTATTCATTGAACGTCGCGTTGGGGTATTGGAAGTAGCTGCGCTGCGCTTCCTTGGTGATGTTGATGACGTTCAGCACCAGCGTCGGCAGATAGTCGTTGTCGAACATCTTGCCGAGATCGAGGCTGCCCGAGAAATCGAGCTGCGAATAGTCGCGCCCGAAGATCGCGGCGTCCGGGATGCCGTTCTGGTTGTCGCCCGATCCCTGCGAGCCTTCGTTGAAGGTGTAGGTCAGCCGCGCCGACACCGGCCCGCCGTCATAATAGCCGGTCAGCGTATAGGTGGTCGGCGCCACGCCCAGCGCCACCGCGGGCGCGCCGGCGCCCTCGCCCTTCTGGTCGATCAGCGTCAGGTTGCCCTGGAAGCCGAAGCCGCGGACGCCGATGTACTGCGTCAGGAAATCGAGCGGCTGGGTGATCTGGAATTCCAGGCCGTTCACCTTGAGCTTGCCGTCGGCGTTGACCTGCTGCTGCAGCACGATGTCCACATCCTCGGGGGACTGGCCGGGCTGCGCGCGCGACATCAGCGCGGCCTGCTGCGCCGCCGTCAGCGAGGCGAAGGTGATGCCATAGGGTGCGAGGAAGCTGAACGGCACCGTGCGCAGGCCGTTGACGGTGAAGCCGGTGATCGACTTGCGGAACGCCGCGACCGCGATCACGCCTTCGCCGCCGGTATAATATTCGAAGCCGAGGTCGATGTTGTCGGAGATGTAGGGATCGAGCTCGCTGTTGCCGAGCGTGCCGACGTCGGCCGAGGGCTGGACGAAGCTCGCGCCCGGCAGCATCGCGTTGGGATCGGGCCGCGTCATCGTCCGCGAGACCGACGCGCGCGCCACTGCGTTGCGGCCGATGTTGAACACCAGGCTCGCCGACGGCAGGAAGTTCGAATAGAGCGTGCGCGAGTTCGGGAAGGTGTCGATGTTCGGATAGCACGACCCGTCGAGCGCGAAGGTGGGGGACGTGCCCGGGCAGGTCGCGCCGCCCACGCTGTTGCGCGGATCGGGGACGCTGACCCGGCCGCCGACGATCTGCTCGGTGCGGACGTAGCGGATGCCGGCATTGAGGCGCAGCGTGTTCTCGCCGATGTCGATGACGCCGTTCGCCTCGGCGAAGATGCCGGTGACCTTCTCGCGGATCAGGCCGCCGTTGGCGCCGCTGCTGCCGCTGCCGGTCTCGGTCGCGCCCGCCAGCAGCTCGTCATAGTTGGTGTCGGCGCGGAACCTGTCCCAGTCGACGGTGACGAAGCCGTTGCCGCCGGGCTGCAGGTAGCTCGGCACCAGTGCGGTCGGCACACGCGAGCCGGCATAGACGAGCGGCGGGGAGCCGCTCGAATAGCCGGTGCCGTAGGCAGGATAGGTCGGATAGCCCGGAGGCGCCGCCGTGCCCGGCAGATTGGCGCCGTCGCAGACCGGCTGGCGGTTGGGCGCGGGCAGCGTGACATTGGGGCCGTTGCCGCAGATCAGGTTCTGCCAGGGATTGGTGTTGTCGAACGGCGTGATCCGGCGCTTGGTGTCGTCATAGGCGCCACCGACGCGGACGCTGAAGCGCTTCTCGTCGCCGAACAGCAGGCTGCCGCGGATGCCCTTGGTCTCGGTCTCGCGCTCCTCGCCGTTGAGGTTGACGCGACCGCCGCCGGCCCAGCCGAAGCTGTTCGGATCGTTGAGATCGACGTTGGTCGAGATGTCGGGGATGCCGCCGTTGTTGGTGTAGGTCACCGTCGTGCCGCTGCTCGGCGGCGTGATGACGAGGACGGTCGGGCTTTCGCGGCGGAAGGTGCTCTTGGTGTAATTGGCCTGGAGATCGCCCTTGATCCATTCGTTGATGGTGAACTCGGCGCCCGGATTGACGCCCCAATAGTCCTGCTTGTCGCGATAGGGCCGGTATTCGAGGAAGAACTGCGCATTGGCGTAGGTGCCGCCGGTGGCGGTGCAGCCCGCCGAACAGTCCGACTTGTCGTAGGTGGTGTTGAGCGGGATGATCGCGCCGTTGCGCACCACCCAGTTCATCGCGGTGCGGGTGAAATCGGTGTCGCGCTTGGCGTACATGCCGTCGACGTAGAAATGGAAGGCGTCGCTGGGACGCCACTCGAACGAGGCGAGCGCGTTGTAGCGCGTGCGCTCGCCGATCTCGGTACGCGGCCGGCCGAGGCGCGGCAGGATGCCGTTGTCGATCTGGTCGATCGTCGCGCCGGGATTGTGCGCGAGCAGGAAGGCCTCGTCGATCACGGTGCCCGGCGTGAGGCCGTTGCCGGCGTTGGCCGGGACGGTGCCGGGGATCGCCCAGTTGCCGCCGCCGGTCGCGTTGCGATTGGCGCTCGAGCTCTGCGCGGCGGACAGGTTCGGATTGGTCCAGCCGATCGTCTCGAACCCGTCGACGCGGAAGCGGTTCTTGACCGCCGCACCGCCGACGAGGATGCCGAAGTCGCCGAAGGTCGCGCTGGCGATCGCATAGCCGCGATACCCCCATTTGTCGGCGCTGCTGACCTTGGAGCCCTGGAAGCCGTAGCTGATGTAGGGCTTGGGATTGTCGAACGGGCGGGCCGAACGCAGGTTGACGGTGCCGGCGGCGCCGCCCTCCACCATCGAGGCGACCGGGGACTTGCTGACGGTCAATTGCGTGAACAGTTCGGTCGGGAGCAGATCGAGGTCCACCTCGCGGTTGGTGCTCTGCGCGTCGAAGCGGACCGAGGCGATCGCGACCGGCGCGCCGTTGAGCAGCACGCGGGTGAAGTTGGTGCCGAGGCCGCGGATCGCGACGTTGCTGCCCTCGCCCGTCACCTCGCGGGTGATGGTGACGCCGGGGATGCGGTTCACCGATTCGGCGATGTTGGTGTCGGGGAACTTGCCGATGTCCTCGGCGAAGATCGTGTCGGTGAAGCCGATCGAGTTGCGCTTCGCCTCGGTCTGGCTCTGCAGCGAGGCGCGGAAGCCGGTGACGACGATATCCTCCTGCTGATCGTCGGCGGTGGCGGGCTCCTGCGCGGCGGGCGGGGCGGCCTGCTGCTGGGTCTGCGCTTGATCCTGCGCGAGCGCCGGCCAGGATGCACCGGCCAGCAATGCCGCGATGATCAACGCGGCCGAACGGACAGGTGGGCGGGTGCGAAGCTGGGTCATGATCCTCTCCTGGCTGAAAGCGCCGCTGTTTTGGTAGCGGTCACATTCCGAAAGCTACGCAGGAGAGGACGGCCCTGTCAACGGTCCAGCGCACATGAAGCCGATATGTGCGGCGATCGACTGATAGCGTTATCTAGAGGGGCGGCGGCAACCGGTGTCCGGTCAGCCGCCGAATACCCTCCGTCCGCGGTCGACCGACATGCGGTGCGAGCCGGCAAGCGCCGTACTGCGGGCCTTGATCGTCTGCAGGAACAGCCACTCGCCGGTCACGCGCTTCGGCGTGATCTCGATCATCATGTAGCCGCGGCGGCTCGTGTCGGCCCATTTGAGCTCGGGATTGGCGGCGACGAAGCCCTTGGCGACGGTGGCGGGATCGGTGCCCATGCCGCCTTCGATCCCGCCCGAGGTGACGGCGTGGCCGGCGAACTCGACGCCGGCGGGCCGGCCGTCCTCGACCAGCGAATAGGCCCAGGCGTTGTGGCTGTCGCCCGAGAGCATCACCAGGTCGGCATCCGCCTGCTGCGCCGCCTTCAGCAGGCGCGAGCGTGCGGCGGGATAGCCGTCCCAGCGGTCCATCCACATCGGCAGGCCGAGCCTGGCGGCGCGGATGTTGTTCCTGAAGCCGTTGACGACACGGTCGCTGGCGTCGGGCCGGAGCCAGCCGACAGCGTCCGCGGGCATCACCGTGCGGCCCAGGATCGTGCCCATGCCGATCATCTGCCAGGCGGTGGTGCGGGCATTGGCCTTGAGCTCATGCGCCAGCCAGCTTTCCTGTGCGGTGCCGAGCATCGTCGCCGACGGGTCCTGCCAGGCGCCGTCGCGGAACGCCTCGAGCGCGGCGTCGGGATTCCCGGCACGGAAGGCGGCGCCGATGGCGGCCTGCTTCGTCCGGGCCAGCAGGCGCGATTCGGTGCGGTAGAGCGTGGCGAGCCTGCCCAGCGGATAGGCTTTCCACGGTTCGTCGGAGACCGGCATCCACTCGCGATAGACCTGCATCGCAGCGGCGCGGCGGGCGTTCCAGTCGCCTTCGCTCGCCGGCTGGTGATTGGACGCGCCGCCTTCCCAGCTGTCGTTGGCGGATTCATGATCGTCCCAGAGGGCGACCATCGGCGCCATCTGATGCAAGCGCTGGAGATCGGGGTCGGCGCGGTAGCAGGCATAGCGCAGGCGATAGTCGCCGATCGCGACCATCTCCCGGTCAGGCTCGACGATCCGGCCGGCGACCAGGTCCTCGGCATGGTAGGGCGCCATGCCATATTCGTAGACATAGTCGCCGACGTGCAGCCAGAGGTCGAGGTCGGATCGCGCCGCAGCGTGGCCATAGGCATTGAACCAGCCGATCGGCAGGTTCGAGCAGGAGAAGACGGCGAGGCCGAAGCGCGCGGCATTGTCCGCGGGCAAGGTCTTGGTGCGGCCGACGGGGGACTTGGCTCCATCGGGGGCGACGAACCGGTACCAGTAGACGGTTCCCGGCTTCAGCCCGTCGACGGTGATCTTAACGGTCCAGTCGCGATAGGCACCGGTCCGCACGCCGCCGCCCGCAACCACCTTCGTGAAACCCCGGTCGAGCGCCAGCTCGACGTCGAGCCGGACGATACCGTCGCCGGCCGCGGGCACGTAGCGGGTCCACAGCAGCATGGAATCGGGGCCGGGCTCGCCGCTCGCCACGCTGTGCGTGAATCCCTTCGCGCCGAGGAGCTCGGCCGCGAGGCCGCGGCCCGCCGGGAGCAGGAGCGCTCCCAGCCCGAGCGTGCCGCCGAGGACGAGGCTGCGGCGATCGATGGTCAGACCCATGATGAGCTTTCCTTAGGACTAGGACGGATCGACATTCGGCTAACTAAGCCCCTCCCCTTCAGGGGAGGGGTTGGGGGTGGGGACGTGCCTCACGCCAGCCGCCTGTGGAGAGCCCCCACCCCAACCCCTCCCCTGAAGGGGAGGGGCTGATTGTTGAATGTCGGTCCGCCCTCCGGATGGCGGCTGGGAAGATGGGTTCCCACTTCAGAAGACGCCCTTGATCCCGAAATTCCACATCGAGCCGTAGATGCTGTACTGCTGAACGCGGCTGGGGATGTTGGAATAGATGACGTCGGGCGCTTTGAAGATGTTGCGGCCGGCCAGCATCAGCTCGAAGTTCTTCGAGATCCTGTAGCTGGCGCTGACGTTCCACAGCTCGCGCGGGGCATGGTAGAGGATGCCGTTGTTGGCCGTGGTGGGCGTGTTGCCGAGCGCGCTGGTGCGATACTTCGACTGCGCGTTGCCGGTGAGCTGGATGTCGAACGCGCCGTAGCTGTAGCGGACGCCCCAGTTGGCCGACCTTTTCGGCATGTTCACGCGCACGCCGTCGGCATCGATCATGGTGACCGAGCCGCGCAGGCCGAGGCCCCGCAGCGCCCCCGGCAGGAAGGTGAGCTGCTGGTCGTATTCGAGCGTCAGGCCGGTGTTGGTGCTGGTGCCGGGCGCGTTCTGTGCACTGCGGAAGGTGTAGCCTGCATAATCGTCGGGGTCGTAGCCGACATCCTCCGGGTCGACCGTGATGCCGGTCACCTGCATGTCCTTGATGTCGAGCTTGTAGACGGACAGGCCGACGATGCCCGACGGCTCAAGGTAATATTGCAGGCTGGCGTAGTATTTCGTCGAATGCTCGGGTTTCAGCAGCGGGTTCGGCACGGTGACGATCAGCGTGTCGTCGTTCACCGAGACGACGCCGCCGAGATTGCCATAGTCAGGACGCAGGATCGACTGGCTGAAGGCGAGCTGGCCGACCAGCTTGTCGGTGAAGTCGTACTTCACGCCGCCGCTGAGGAACCAGTCGTCATAGTCGCCGCGGCGGGTGGAATAGGTGCCGCCGTTATACTGGTAGAGCAGGCCCTCGACAGTCGTCGCCGCGGTGCCCGCCGTGTTCACCGGATAGCCGGCCGCCGCGACCTCCGCGATCGGCCGGGTGTTCGCGACCTTGGCCGCCGTCCTGGTCTTCTCGTAGCGCAGGCCGAGGTCGAACGACGCGCGGCCGACCCGCGTCTGGGCCTCGAAATAGGCGGCGTAGATGTCCTCCTCGACGCGCTTGTCGTTGTCGAGCCGGCGCTTCAGGTTGCCGATCGTGTCCGGCGCGAAATATTCGGGATGCGCCTGGTAGATGTCGTACATGCCGTAGTTGCTGTCCGCGCGCCAGTTCTGCGCGTTCAGGTTGCCGGCGTCGAAACCGATGATCTGGAACTTGTAGTTCTCGGTCCAGGGAATGACGGCCGCGGGGTCCTTCTGGGTCAGGTCGCCGTTGGGACCGACATATTGGAATTGCTGCCAGGACCCTTCGTTGGTCCGCCAGTCGTTCTTGCGGGCGCCGATGCCGGCCATGAACGTGACCGGGAGCGCGCCCAAATCGAGCTTCTTCTTGAGGTCGAGATTGCCGCCGTACATTTCGTTCTTGGCGTCGGACTCTGCAGTGCGGATGTTGTTGCCGATGTCGTCGTCGCGGTTGAAGCTCCTCGGGTCGCCCCATGGACGGCCGGCGGTCTGCGTCAGCGTCCAGGCGTTCGAATCCTCCGACGCGCGGTCCATGGTGAAGCCGATGCGGGTGAGATAGCTGTCGGTGCGCTGGAAGAAGCCCTTGCTCACGTCGCGGAAGTGGAACGCGGAACTGGAATAGCTGCCGCGCAGCGTCGCCTCGAACGTGCCGTCCTTATATTCGAGCTTCGGTGCCACCAGCCAGGAGGGCGTGCCCGCATAACGGTGCGAATATTGGGTGTGGAGGCGGGTGTTGACGCCGTTGGGATCGACGACGATGTGCGTGCCCGTCGAATCCGGCGTGGCATAGGATCGCGTGGTCGTGCCGAAGATCAGGAAGGTATATTGGTTGAAATATTCGACGTCGTACATCGAATAGGTGCTGCGCACGCCGAAGGTGAGCTTGTCCGAGATCTTGTAGTCCACGGCCAGGTTGGCGGCCTTGCGATGCGTCCGCTTTGGACCTGGGCGCCACATCACCCGATAGGGCAGGACCCGGCCGTCGGCGAGATAGGACCAGTCGGTCTGGATCCGATCCTGCTGGACGTAGTTGGCGTTGTAGCTGGCGTTGAACGAGACGCCGAGGCGGCCGTCCAGGAACACGTCGGAATAGCCGATCTGGGCGGAGGGGTAGATGCGCGGGTGCTTGCGGTCGTCGGGGAAATAGGCCTGCGAGAAGCCGGAATCGGAGGTGCCGACGCCGCCGAGCTGGAAGCGGAACTGCCGCCCCTTGCGCTCGAACGCGTATTTGCTGCGCAGGTTGATGCTGCCGCCGGGGGCGTCGGCGTCCATCCGGGCGGTGAGCGTGTTGTTGAGCTCGATCGAGGCGATGCCGGTGATCGACATCTGCTCGAACGAGTTCTGGCGGCCGTTGTTGTTGTTCGACGTCGCCGTCGCCATGCGCGCGCCGTCGGTGGTGAAGGTCGAATATTTGGGATCGAGGCCGCCGATGCGCACGGCGGTGGCGTCCACCTCGGTATAGTCGAGCGACAGGCCGGGCATGTTCTTCAGGAACTCGCCGACGTCGCCCATGGTGAGCATCCCGTAATTGTCGGCGGGGACGACGTTCTTGGCGTTCATCGCGGCGCGGCGCTCCATGATCGCGCTCGCCTGACCGTCGCGCCGGCCGGTGATGGTGATGTCCTGGGGATTTTCCTCATCCGACGCGATGTAGGACGGCGCCTCCAACGCGAAGTTCAGCGTCGTCACCTGGTCCGGGGCGACGGTGGCGACCGCCGTCGCTTCCTGCAGGCCGGTGTATCTGACCGCGACGGTCGCCTGGCCGGCCGGCACGCCGGTGATGCGGAAATTGCCGCCGTCCTCCGAATAGGCGAGGATCGTCGTGCCATCGACGCGGACCTCGGCGTTGCGGACATATTCGCCGGTCGCGGTGTTGAGGATGCGGCCCGCGATGACGCCCTTGCCGGCGACCTGCTCCGTCGGATCGGTTTCGGAGGCGCGGGTCGAGCGCAGCGTCACGATCTGGCCGTCGTCGCTGACGATCCGGAGCGGCGTGCCGGCGATCAGGCGGCGCAGCGCCTCCCGCGCATCCATCGTGCCCTTGATCGCGGGCGTGCGCACGCCCGCCAAGTCGCGCGCGGAGGCGACGATCTGGAGCTGGGCCTGGCGGGCGAGCTCCGGGATCGCCTTGACCGCGGGCTGGGCCGGAATGTCGAAGCTGCGCACCTGCGCCTGCGCCGGCGCGGCGGCCGCCAGCGCGAGGACGATCGCCGTGCCGGACTGGACGGAATGACGGAACATCATGCTCTGCAACCCCCATTTGCTCGCGGCGATTGCCGCCCTTTTGGAGGCTGAGAGACTCTGGGCGGACGTTTCCGCCATCCGCCCAAAATATATTATAGACGATCCGTGCCACGGCTGAGGATGAGGACGTCGCCCCGCTGCTCGACGTCGGCGTCGAAGATGCCCGCGACCGCCCGGCTGAAGCCCGCCGGATCGCTGGCCGAGAACAATCCGGTGACCGGCTCGCGGGCCAGCGCCGGATCGCGGATCTCGATGCGGGTCCTGCTGTAGCGCGCGAATTCGGCGGCCGCCTGGTCGAGCCGCTCGCCCTCAAAGGCGATCTTCCCTTCGCGCCACGCCAGCTCGCGCGAGACGAGGTCGGGCGGGATCGCCTGCGGCACCGGCACCGCGGCGCCGGCCGCGACCGGCGGGAGGACGAGCCGGCTGTGCGCCGGCAGGACGACCGGCTCCGGCGCACCCGCCGCGCCCAGCGCGACGCCGCCCTGGTCGACCAGGATGTCGAGCGGCTTGCCGTCGAGCTTGCGGACGCGGAACGCCGCGCGCGCGGCTTGGAGGCGCGTATCGGTGACATCGACCAGGAACGGCCTGCGCTGATCGCGCACGATCGTGAAATAGGCCTCGCCGTAGAGCAGCTCGACGCGGCGCTCGCTGGCGCTGTAGCGCACGCGCACACTCGTCTCGGTGTTCAGCATCACCGTCGAGCCGTCGTCGAGCGTGACCAGGCGCACCTCGCCGAGCCCGGTGGTGATCGCCGCGGCCGGCGTGCTGATGCCGAGCGCGACGACCGACGCCGCCACCGCGCCCCCTGCCCCGGCCCAGGCGAGCAGCTTGCGCCGCGAGATGCGCGGGGTCGCCGGCGGTGCGGCCGCCGCGAACCGGCTAGGCTCGAACCGCGGGCCGAGCGCACGCGCCGATTCGCTCAGCATCGACAGGGCATCGGCGCGCAGCAGCGCGCCGCGCCGTCGCGGATCGCCGCTCAGCCACGCCTCGAGCGCCTGCGATTCCTCCTCCGAGAGCGGCCCCCGGTCGAGCCGCGCGATCCAGTCGGCAGCCTTTTCGTCAATGTGTCGACTGGATTCTCGTTCGGTCATCTAGAGGGGCAATCTCCAAGTCCCGGTGCCTAGAGGTTTCTGCCAGAGCTTTTCCGCCATGGCCAAACCAATCGACGAGGAAGCGCAGCCCGCGCGAGATATGCTTTTCGACGGTATTCTCGGAGATCGCCATGCGCGCGGAGATCTCGCGCTGCGACAGGCCGTCGACGCGGCGCAGGACGAAAGCCTGCTGGACCTTGGCCGGCATCGCCCCGATCGCCTGCGCGAGCCGGCCGAGCTCGTCGCGGTCGATCGCGACCTGTTCGGGCGAAGGACAATCGTCGGCATGGTCGAGCTGCGTCAGGTTCTCGACGGTGTGGATCGAAACGACCCGCGCTCGCCGGAGGTGCCTGGTGACGACCGATCGCGCGACCTGGAACAGATAGGCACGCGGATAACGGATGGCGCCGACCGTCTCGAGATCGGCGAGGATCGCATAGGATTCCTGGATGATGTCGTCGACCTCGAGCCCGAGCGGCTGACGGCGGGCCAGCCAGCTCCTGAGCGCCGGCTCATGCGGCAGGATGTTGCGAAGGAACCATCGCGTCCGTTCCCGATCGATCGCGCGCATCAACTGTCCCTGAAGGGGTGTAAACCGGCATCCGAAGCGCCGCCGAGGGCGGGGCCCGCGTGGGCCGCCCGCAACGAGTCGAAGCCGCGTTAGTCGCGAAATGTGACAGTCATTGTTCGCCGGCCGCTTCCGCCGCCGTCGCGGGGACGAACGGCTTCCGCGCGTCGCCGATCCAGCGCATGAGCGTGAGGTCGGCGGTCTGCGCGCCTTTGCCGCCGGAGTTCATCGCCACATAATGGAGCCCGCGACCGACGGGCTGGAAGCCGACGTCGGCCTTCTGGCTCCATCCGCGGATGCCGGTGGCAGGGTCCTTCAGTCCGTCACCGGCGAGGTCGAGGAGCAGCCCCTGCTCCCAACCCTTGCCGCCAGCGCCGGGCACGCCGACGAGATCGGAGCGCACGGGCCGCTCGCGGGCGTCGACGGCGAACAGCAGATAGTTGGGGAAGGACGGCTTCTTGCCCCGGTAGACGCCCAGGAACCAGCGCTGCAGCGTCTCGTCGTAGGCGAGGTTCTGCACGCCGTAGCTCGTGTTGCCGGTGCGGACGAAATATTTGCCGTGCACGGCGGCGGGGCCATGGTGATGCGGCGCGGCTTCGGTCAGCGGGCTCGCGTAGCGGCTCCAGTCGCTGACGTCGTACTGGAGCAGCACCTGGTGGTCGTTGTCGGCGCGTTCGGTGTTGCCGTAGATGCCATAGGCGACGGTGAGGTAGCGCGGTCCGTCGGTGCGGCCGAACGCCGGCCCGAACGCCACACCGTCGATGCCGGAGCAGCCGTAGCGGTGATCGGGCGAGGCGGTGACGTCGCCGCGGAACTTGCCGTCGTCGCCCTCGAACCTGCCGTCGCCGTTGAGGTCGGCGGAATAGTCCTTCACCACCTCGGGCAGATAGACGGTGCGGAAGATGTCGGTGCCGCCCGCCTCGATGCCGATGCGGTCGAGCCGGGCGACGTCGATCACGGCGATGTAGAAGGCCTTGTCGTCCTTGTATTCGAGCGAGCCGTAGACCTTCCCGTCGGCCGGGTTGAAGTCGAGGTCGCCGAGATGGCCCGTCCAGCCGACAAGCGTGCCGATCAGCCGTCCGCTGAAATCATATTTCGCGAGGAGATTGGTGAACGAGTAATAGATGAAGCCCCGCTGCACGTCGACGGCGATGCCCTGGACGTGGCCCGACGGCCAAGTGCCGCCGTTCTGCTTCAACGGCGGACGCGCGGGCGGCGCGGCGGCGGCGGGTGCTGCGACAAGGACGGTAAGCAGAAGGAGAAAGCACCGGGCAGCCCCGCGAGCAGTTTCGGCTTTGCTGGACACCACGCCCGATCACTCCCGTCGTTCAAAGGACGCGGCCGCTAATCGAAGCGGGTGACAGGCGTGTTACGGATCCGTGCGCGCTTCGCAGCCCGCCAACCGCTGGGCGTAGAGGGCGGCGCCATAGGCCGGGTCGTAACGCGGCTCGACCGCGGCAAAGCCTCCGCTGCCCGCCAGCTTCTCGAGGAAGGCGTCGCGCACCAGAGGCTCGCGCAGGAGAACGCCGCCCGACCAGGAGACCGGCACCCGAGCCTCGGGCGGGAAACCGAGCACGTCGCGCAAGGCAAGCGCCAGTGCCGCCAGTTCCTCGGCGGCACACACGAGGATGGCCCGTGCACCGGCGTCGCCCTCGGCCGCCGCGCGCGAGACCAGGCTCGCGAGGCCGGCGATCTCACCCCTCCCCATCCCGTCCCGGCCCATGATGCGTTCGCACAGGTCGAGGTCGTTGCGGAGCGACAGCGCCTCGACGATCCGGTCGTACAGCACCCCCTTGGGCGCGCGGCCGTCGCTCATACGGGAGAACAGGGCGAGCCCCCGGATCGCGATCCAATAGGCCGAACCTTCGTCGCCGAACACCTCGCCCCAGCCGCCGACGCGCGCCGCCCTGCCCTGGCGCTCGCCGTAGCCGATCGAGCCGGTGCCGGCGACGATGTTGATCCCGTCCTCGCAGCCGAGCGACCCCGCCCAGCCGCAGACGACATCGTTCCCGCAGGCGTAGCGATCGTGCCCCAGCAGGCGGCCGCAGGCGGCGTGCAGTTGCGGGTCGATGACATTGTCCTCGCCATAGGCGGGCAAGCCGAAGAAGGCGAAGCCGAGCGCGGCCGGGGCGATCCCCAGGTCGCCGCATACCGCACTGATGCCCTGTTCGAGGCGCCGCACCGCCTCGTCGAGGCCGACCTCGAGATGGTAGGTGGTCCCGGTGACGGCGCGCGCGATCACCGCGCCGGCGGCATCGATGCAGACGAACTCGGTCTTGGTGCCGCCGCCGTCGACACCAAGGAAGCAGGCGTCGGCGGTCATGCGGGCAGCGCGTGGATCCGCACGCCCTGCACGACGCGGTTCACCGTGCCGCTCGCGTTGGGGCGATCGGGCGCGAGGCCCAACGCCAGCGAGACATGGAGGCCGAACAGCTGCGCCGGCACGATGAAGGGGAAGAGCAGGTCCGCGTCGACCGCCTCCGCCATGCCGGCGACCGTGATGTCTGCGCCGTCCTCCGGCCGGGCGGAGACGGTGATCACCGCGCCGCAGCGGCCGTCGCCGCGCAGTTCCTCGACGATGTCGAGATCGTAGAGGCGGGTGAGCGGATCGTTGGACACGAATACCACCGCGAGCGTCTCGCCGTTGATGATGGTCTTGGGACCATGGCGAAAGCCGAGCGCGGTGTCGAATGCCGTCACCACCGCGCCGTCGCTCAGCTCCATGAGCTTCAGAGCCGCCTCGCGCGCCAGGCCCTTGAACACGCCGCTGCCGAGATAGACCACGCGCTTGAACCCACGCGCGGCCAGGTCGGCCACCACCGGCTCTGACCGTGCAAGCACATCCTCGACCGCCGCGGCGATGGCCGGGACGCGTGCGTCGAGCGCCACGATGCCGCCTAGGATCGACAGCGCCGCCAGCGTCATCGCGCTGAAGCTCGACGTCATCGCGAAGCCGCGGTCGTGAGTCGCCTCCGGCAGGGCGACGACATGGGTGTTCGCGCTCGTGCGCCGGCCCAGCTCGCCGTCGGGATTGCAGGTGACGACGAGGTGATGGGCTTCGGCGACGGTCGCGTCGACGAGGTCGACGGCGGCGATGCTTTCCGGACTGCTGCCCGAGCGGCCGAACGAGACGAGCAGCGTCGGCGCGTCGCGGCGCAGGTGCAGCGCCGGCGCGCTGACGATGTCCGTGGTGGCGATCGCCTCGACCGGGCGGCCGAGCAGGTTGGACAGCCAGGGCGCCAGGCACTCGCCGATGAAGGCCGAGGTGCCGGCGCCGGTCAGGACGATGCGCAGCTCCGGCCGGGCCAGCAGCGGCGCGACGAAGCCTTCGATCTCCGCCTGGCGCGCGCGCAGCATGGCCTGGGTGGCGCGCAGCGTCTCGGGCTGCTGCTCGATCTCCCGGCGGGTCCAAGGCGCCGGGTCGCTGCCGTCGGCATCGGGGGCGAGCAGGGTGTCAGGCATCGGGATGGCAGGCTCCGTGGTAGGCGTCGAGCGTGGCGGCGACATGCGCCATGACGAGCTCGGCAGGGTCGAGCGTGGCCCGGCCGGCGCGCACGGCGGCATAGGCAAGTGGGAGATGCTGGCTGACCAGCGGCAGCGGCGGCGGCGCCTCCCGCAGGTTGGCGAACAGCCGGTCCTGGGCGGCGGCGATCTCGGGGTCGGGCCAATAGTAGCGGATGCGGTCGGACAGGCTGTACTGGAGCTGGAGCCCGAGCGCCTCGCCGGTCGCGTGATAATATTTGCGCCAGTGCCTGGGTTCGGCGTGCATCCGGGCGGGCGTGACGTCGCGCAGGCGGGCGCGGCGCGGCGCGGCGACGGTCTCCGCCTCGATCGCGTCGAGCGCCCACAGCGCCTCGCGCAGCGCGAAGGTAACGCCGGGGCCGACCTTCAGGATCGCGAAATGGTCGCGCACCAGCGCGGCGAGCGCCTCCGGGGTCTGGTAATCGGTCGAATGCGCCTCGAAGACGATATGGTCGACCGGCTCGATCGCGCGGCTGAGCGCCGTCGCCCGCTCGGGACGATAGTCGACCACCTTGTCGTGGTCGAACTCCACCCCCGGCTGGACCACCGTCGCGATCACGCGGTCCCAGGCATCGCCGAGGCCGGCGTCGCGAAACAGGTCGCGATGCATGTCGACGGTGGCGATCGCCGCCTCGGGCGTCGTCACCGTCAATTCCTCCAGGTCCTCGGCGGCGCCGCCGGGCACGGGAACCTCGGTGCCGATCACGTACACCGGCGCGTCGTCCGCATCGCCCTCGAACGCGTCCTCGGCGGCACGGCACAGGCGGGCGGCGCGCTCGGCGATCGTGCGCTCCGGCAGCGGCACCGGGTCGTCGGCGCAGCTCATCGAGCAGTCGAGGTGGATCTTGCGGAAGCCGGCGCGGACATAGTCGGCCACCATCACCTCGGCCTTGGCCATCGCCTCGGCGGCGGGCAGCGCGGTCCAGGCGTTCGGGCCGAGGTGGTCACCGCCGAGCGCCAGCCGCTCGCGCGGAAAGCCGACCTTGTCCGCGATGCCATGCACGAAGTCGCGGAAGCCGGCCGGCACCATCCCGGTATAGCCGCCGTCCTGGTTGACCTGGTTGGAGGTCGCCTCCACCAGCGCGATCGGCTGGCCGGTCGCGAGCGCGTGCCACAGCGCCGCCTCGATCACCAGCGGGTGCGCCGAGCACACCGAGGTCACGCCGATCCGCTCGCCGGCCTTGTGCCGCAGCACCATGTCTCGAATCGCTTTCACGTCGGCTCCTTTCCGGATCGTCGTTAGCGATGAAATTCGTCTAACGCAATAAATCGAAATATAACGAAACTACACGGCTTCGGGAATCATCTCATCGTCCCTGGCATCGGGCTCGATGGCGAGGAGCAGCGACGCGACGATCGCGAGCAGGATGCCGACGGTCTTGAGCGGCCCCGGCATCACGCCCAGCACGACCAGCGAGATCAGCGCGGTGGCGAGCGGCGCGCCGGCATTGGCGAGCGGCGCGACGATGATCGCCTTGCCGTAGCGGAAGGCGAACACCAGGGTCAGCGCGCCGATCGCGTTGAGCAGCTGGATCACGGCGGCGAGGCCCGGGCCGTCCAGCCCCCAGTTGATCGGCCTGGCGAAGTCGGTCATCGCCCAGGCGGCCGGGATCAGCATCAGCCCGGTCAGCGTCATGTAGACGAAGATGCTCTCGGCCGACATGACGTGGTTCGCCGCCTTCATGAAATAGGCCTGCACGCCCCAGCACAGCATCACCACCAGCGCCGGCACCAGCCACGCCGCCGACGCCCCGCCCCCGCCGCCCGGCGCGAAGTCGAAGGTCGGCAGCGCCAGCAGCGCCAGCACGATGCCGAACGCGCCGAGCTTCCCGGTCCGCTCCCGCATCAGCAGGAACGAGAGGGCGATGGTCACGACCGGCGACAGCGAGATGATCGGGAAGATGAGATAGGCCGGCCCGCGCGCGACGGCGTAGAACAGCACCATCTGCCCGCCCGCGCCGAGCACGCCGATCGCCAGGCCGTAGCCGATCGCGCGCGGCGAGCGGTCGAGCTTCCACCCCGCCTGCGCCAGCACGACGAGCGCCGGCGGGATCATGGTCAGCGCCCAGACGCAATAGACCAATGTCTCGGGAAAGCCGTGCTGCGGCGACAGGCCGGAGAAGGCGCCCCACACGCCCCACAGGACGACGGTGACGAGCGCATTGGCGAGCCAGGCGCGGCCGGACGGCGCGGCGGCCTCGCTCACGCGGCGCCTCCCTTGGAGCTCGATCCATCCGGCTTGAAGTAGCCGTTCCCCGGCAAAGGCCGGGGCCCAGTTGCGGGCGGTTCGATACTGGGCCCCGGCCCTTGCCGGGGAACAGATTCAAGCTGGCCGAATCCGCCCCCAACAGGCGTGGCGCGGACCAGCAGGAACCGTTCGAACGCTGCGGGAATGGTGTTGCGCGTCCGGGTCGCGGTGCCGAGCGCGCGGCCGGTGAAGGCATCGGTCAGCGCGTAGCTCCCCTCGCCCAGCCCCCGCAGCGCGATCGGCCCGTCCCATTTGTCCGCATAGAAGGCATAGTGCAGCGCGCCGTCCTTCTCGATCGCGTGCGCCTCCGGCTTGTCGAAGCCGATGTCGTAGAGGCCGCCCAGATACGTGCCCTTGGCGAGCATGTTGGCCTTGTAGAGATCGATCCACTTGCGCCAGAGCGCCTCCTTCTGAGGCGTCAGCACGAAGCCGCCGGGCGGCAGCTGGGCGGTGGGCGTGGGCGTGTCCCTGGGCCAGGTGAACTTCGTCGAGGGGATCGCGCCGATCCCGTAGGTCGAGGCGAAGTCGTCGCGGCCGTCGCTGAGCTCGACATGGTCGCCGGAATAAGGCGCCGAGGGACCCATCAGCGCCTTGAACGTCTTGCCCTTCGAGCGGACCTGCCAGGACGAGGTAGGATCTGAGGCCGGCGTGTTGTTCATCGCCGGGATGTTGTGGAAGGCGAAGCTGTCGCCGCACGGGCAGAGCTCGACGATCGCCTGCGGGTTGATCGAGATCGCCTCGTCGTAGATCGCCTTCCAGAAATCCTGCAGCTTCTCGTAGGATTCCTCGGGCCGCGCGTGATTGTGCGCGGGGTTGTAGCAGGGCGCGACGCCGTTGAGGTGCTGGCCGTCGAGCTTCAGCCCCTCATAGCCCCAGTCGCCGATGATGCGGCGGACCTGGGCGCGGAAGAATTCCACGGTCGGCCGATAGGCCGGGCACAGGGTGAAAGCGCTCCACCAGCTGACGTTCTGCGCGGCGCCGTCGCGGTCGAGCAGCAGCATGTCGGGATGGTCGCGCAGCAGGTCGGTGCCCGGATCGACCGCGAGCGGCGCCAGCCACAGCCGCGGGCGCATCCCGGCGGCCTTGATGCGGTCGGCGAAGGCCTTCATGTCGGCGTCGCCGCGCGGGAACTTGGTGCGGTCGATTGTCCAGTCGCCCTCGGCGGTCTGCCAGCCGTCGTCGAGCACCGCCCATTCGAAGCCGAGCTCCTTCGCCTTGGGCAGCGTGCCGTAGACCTGCTCGGTGGTGAAGTTGCGCTCATAGCCCCAGGCGCACCAGATCGGGCCATAGCTCGATTCGGGAATCGCCGGCGCCGCCAGCCCGCGCTCGGCCATGATGCGGCGATAGGCGTCGAGCGGGCGGAAATGGTCGCCCACGTGCACCATCAGGAAGGCGATCGGGAGCGTCAGCGTGGCGCCGGGGGCGAGCAGCGTCGGCTCGTCGCCGGTAAGGCCGATGCGGGTGCCGTCGGGCTGCGCCGCCACCGGCAGCGAGACGAGACGCGGCACCGTCTCGACATGGCCGACCGCCAGCCCGACGTCGCGGCGCCAGACCACGGCGACGGGGGTGCCGCCGCCGTAATCGGAGCCGTTCATGCCCATGAAGTTGCGCTGCTCGAAGCCGGGGCCGACCTTCTGTACCCAGTCGCGTCGATCGGGATAGGAGGCGCCCGCGAAGCTCCAGGCACCGTCGGGATGCGCGAGCAGGTCATGGGTCGCGATCCGCCAGCCGGCGACGGCCAGCGGCGCCGTTCCCGTATTGCGGAAGCTCGCCTCGTAGAGCGCGAGGCCCGGGTAACGATCGAAGAAGGTGATCGCGAGCTGCTGCTCCACCGCGCCTTCGGCGGTGCCGCGGAGGCGATGCTGCCGTCCGGGACCATGCGGGCCGCTGACCGGCGCCTCTCGGTGGTCGAGCAAGAGGAAGCGGTCGACCGGGCGGCGACCGGCGAGGAACAGCGCCTCCCCCGCCGCGCCCGGCGTCACCGGCTTGCCGGCGTGCGACAGGGTCGAGCGCATCGCCGTGTCGAAGTCGATGGTCAGCGTGCCGTCCGACAGCCGCACGCCCGCCGGCGCGGCCGCCCAGGCCCGACCGGTCATCGCCGGGGCGGCGATCAGCGCGCCGCCGGCCATCAGGCGCCCGAGCATGGCCCGGCGGGTGACGGTGTTGAACGACATTGTCGCTGGCTCTCCTTCCATGGCCGGACTCGCCGTCGAGGCGACGAGCGGGCTTGAGAAAGAGCTTGCACCAACCGCTCGCGCGGCGCAAATCAAAAACGCAACATAATCGAGCGTTTCGTTTCGTTTTCGTTTGGAGGTCGCGATGCGGATGTTGACCAGGATAGTGGTTATGACCGGATCGGCACTGCTGGTCGGCGCCGCGCCGGAGGCGGGTTATGGGGAAGCGGATTTCGCCAAGGTCGCCAAGTTCGACGCGCATTTCCATGCCAACGTCGACGATCCGCGCTTCGTCAAGGTGGCGCGCCGCGACGGGTTCGAGCTGCTGTCGATCAACGTCGATTACCCGGATTTCCCGCCGCTCGCAGAACAGGCGAAGGTTGCCCATCGGATGCGGGCGGCCGATCCGGAGCATTTCCATTTCGCCACCACCTTCTCGATGCAGGGCTTCGGCACGCCGGGTTGGACGGAGCGCACGATCCGTGCGCTCGATGCGGCGTTCGCGCGCGGCGCCATCGCGGTGAAGGTGTGGAAGAACATCGGCATGGTCGCCAAGGATGCGCAGGGCAAACGCGTGTTCCTGGACGACCCGCGCTTCGACGGCGTGATGGCGCATCTCGAGCAGCGCGGCATCCCGCTGATCGCGCATCAGGCCGAGCCCAAGAACTGCTGGCTGCCGCTCGACCAGATGACGACGGAGAACGACCGCAGCTATTTCCGCGAGCATCCCGAATATTACATGTACCTCCATCCGGAGGAGCCGAGCTACGAGGCGCTGATGGCCGCGCGCGACCGGTTCGTGGCGCGGCACCCGAAGCTCGCCTTCGACGGCGCGCACATGGCGAGCCTGGAGTGGAGCGTGGACGAGCTCGCCCGCTTCTTCGATCACTATCCCAACACCGTCGTCGACCTGGCGGCGCGCATGTCGAACCTCCAGGTCCAGTCCAATGCCGACCTGGCGAAGGTGCGCGCCTTCTTCATCAAGTACCAGGACCGCATCCTGTACGGCACCGACCTGACCGACAGCCCGCCCGATCCCGCCGCCCGCGCGCAGAACCCGCCCGCGACCGGCAACTTCGCCGAGGAGGCGGACCGGGTGTGGCGCGCCGACTGGCGCTACCTGGCGACGCCGCTCAGCCAGCGGGTCGATGCGATCGGCGCGGATGCGAAGGGGCTGGACCTGCCGCGGGGAGTGATCGACAAGATCTATTGGAAGAACGCGCGGCGGTTCTTCCATCTCAAGGACTGATCGGGCGCGGACTTATTTGGGTGGGGGCAGCCCCACCTCCACCGTCACCCCGGACTTGTTCCGGGGTGACGATAGTGCGTGAAAACCGGTCGCCCTATCGCCAGGGCGAAACGTCAGACGATATGCAGCCGGAACCCCAGCCGGTCGGCGGCGGCCTGCATCCCGTCGGCCTCGGTCGCGTCGGTGACGAGGTCGTCGATCTCGCCGACGTTGAGGATGCGGTGGAGACAGACGCGGCCGAACTTCGAGCGGTCGGTCACCGCGATCACCTGGCGCGCGGCCTGCACCATCTTGCGGTTCAGCATCGCCTCCGGCTCGAAATGGGTGGTGATGCCGCGTTCGAGATCGAACCCGTCGACGCCCAGGAACAGCTTGTCGACATGGAGGTCGTCGAGCGCACCGACCGTCTGCGCGCCGTAGAAGGCGCGGTTGCGGCGCCTGAGCGTGCCGCCCAGCATCACCACCGTGATCCGCTCCTTGCGGGCAAGCGCGCATACGATGTCGAGATCGTTGGTCAGGACGGTGATGTCCTCGTCGTCCGGCAGGTGATGCGCGATCTGCAAGGTGGTCGTGCCCGAATCGAGCACGATCGAATCGCCGGGCTTCACCATCGACGCGGCCAGGACGCCGATCCGCGCCTTCTCGTCGATGTTGATCGCGCGCTTGGTCTCGACGGAGGGCTCGACCGCGACGTTCACCGCATCGGCGGAGATCGCGCCGCCGTAGGACCGCTCGGCGACGCCGCGCTTCTCCAGGAAGTGCAGGTCCTTGCGGATGGTCTGCACCGATACGCCGAACCGCGCCGCCAGCGGCGCCACCTGCACGCTGCCGCGCTCGCGCACGAGCGCACTGATCTGCTGACGTCTCTCGCTGGTGTCCCGGGTAACGGGCATGAAAACCTCCTGCTGCGCGATGCTTACCAGCAGGGCGCGCGCCCGACAACATCGCCTCTGTTTCGTTTCTTTTCCGTTTGACAGTGTTGCTACAGACGAGTTACGAAAACGAAATATATCGCGCCAACGGCTCAGCGGAGTCGGGCAGAATGTGGCGAAATATCAAAGGGGAACGGCGATGACGCGAGGGCATAAGTGGCGGACGGTGGTGCTCGCTGGAGCCAGCGCGACGGCGCTGCTGGCCGCCTCCGCGGCGCCGGCCCAGGCGAGCCAGCCCGACGAATCGCAGTCCTCGACCGCCGCACCCGAGCCATCGACGGTCCTGTCCGATCCGGCCCAGCAGCCCGAGGCCGCGGACGGCGCCGAGGCGGTCGCGGGCCCCGACATCGTCGTCCGCGGCGTCCGCGGCAGCCTGCTGCGCTCGATCCAGGCCAAGCGCGACGCCGACACCATCGTCGATGCCATCTCCGCCGAGGAGCTCGGCAAGTTCCCCAACCGCAACGTCGCCGAGGCGCTGGCCAACATCCCGGGCGTGACGGTGGGCCGCGACGGCCGCGGCGAGGGCCGCGCCATCACCGTCCGCGGGCTCGGCGAGAATTTCGCGATCACCACGCTCAACGGGCGCATCCTGCCGACCGACGGGCCCGACCGCTCCTTCTCCTTCGACGTGCTGCCGTCCGAGATCATCTCCGGCGCCGAGGTGCAGAAGGCGGTCCGCGCATCCGAGCTGGAGGGCAGCATCGGCGGCAACGTCGACCTGCGCACCGCGCGCCCGCTCGACCGCAAGGGATTCCACGCCTCCGCCGCGATCGAGGGCCAGTACAACGACCTGGTCGACAAGGGCGGCTACAAGATCACCGGCGTGGTCAGCACCACCTTCGCCGACGACACCATGGGCATCGTGCTGGGCGGCAGCTACAACAAGTACAAGTTCCGTACCGACAACCTCGGCGAATATTCGATCACCGACGGCACCGAGGCCGCCTATGGCGTCGACTTCAACGGCGACGGCCGGGTCAATCCCGACGCGAACGGCCCGGCCTATATCTGGCCCGATTACTACAGTGTCGGCTACGTCACGGGCGAACGTGAGCGGATCGGCGCGGCGGGATCGTTCCAGTGGAAGCCGTCGAGCGATTTCGAGGTGACGATCGACGGCCTCTACAGCCATTTCGACGTGACGCAGCACAACTACCGCTCGTCGAACTATCTCAACCCGCTCGGCGACGACGGGTCGCTGCGCTGGGACCCCGCCTCGATCCGGACCGACGACAACAACGTCGTCACCGGCTTCAACGTCAACGATCTCGTCGCCGAGGTGCTGACCACCGACGAGCCGCGCAAGAGCGAGACCTATCAGATCGGCGGCCGCATCGACTGGCGGGCGGGCGAGAAGTGGAAGTTCGCGCTCGACGGCTATTACGGCAAGGCCACCGACAACAGCGGCGGTCAGAACCGTTTCGTGGTGGCGGGCATCCTCGACGCCTCGGCGGCCTTCGCGACGCGCAACAACGGCCTGCCCGACCTCGCCATCACCATCCCCGGCGGGCGGACGCTCGACCAGGCGACCAACGACGATTTCCGCGCGCACTATATCGGCATCCAGGGCCAGAACATCGCGGACCGCACCCAGGGCGTGAAGCTCGACGGCGAGTATGAGGTCGCCAACGACATCTTCAAGTCGATCACCTTCGGCGTCGCCTGGACCGACCGCCGGAAGACCGTCGACCAGATCGACAACCAGTACACGACGTCGTGCAACTATTGCGGCTACCCGTTCACCTTCGGCCAGATCGGGGCGGACGTGGTCCAGCCGGGGCGCGAGAACATCCTGTCGAAGCGGCCGGGCAACTTCCCGCGCAACTTCCCCTATTTCGACATCGACACCTATCTCGCCGCGCTGCCGCGGGCGGACGCCAATCCGGCGATCCTCGATCCCAACAGCTGCCTGGACGAGACCGGGACGCCGATCCCCGGCTGTTCGCTGTCGCCCTACCCCGCCGGATACTCGACCCAGGTGATCGAGCCCGACCTGCCCGCCTCCTACCTCATCAAGGAGCGGACCTGGGCGGGCTATGTCCAGTTCAACCTGGAGGGCCAGGGCTGGCGCGCGGACCTCGGTGCGCGGCTGGTGTCGACCAAGGTGTCCTCGACCGGCTACGGCGCCTCGATCGCCAGCATCATCCCGCGTGTCGGCACGCAGGACAATGACGTGAACTTCAATCCCGTGGACGACATCACGGGCGGCGGCGACTATCTGCGCCTGCTGCCGGCGGCCAATTTCTCCTACGACATCGCCGACGGTTTCCGCGTCCGCCTCGCCGCCTCGCAGGCGATCTCGCGGCCGACCTTCGGCGAGCTGTCCCCGGCCAAGGACGCGACGTCGGCGCAGTCGGGCACCTACATCATCTACGACGCCGGCAATCCCAACCTGAAGCCGACCGAGGCCGACCAGTTCGACGTCTCGCTCGAATATTACCCGACCAACCGCCTCGCGCTGACCGCCGCGGCCTTCTACAAGCACATCACCAACTTCGTCTCGACGGTCCCGGTCGACGTGGTGATCACGCCGACCGACCAGCCCGCCAACCAGCAGCAGAACTTCGACTTCGTCGAATATCAGGTCGTCAACGGCGACAGCGCCAAGGTGTACGGGATCGAGGTCGGCGGCCAGTATTTCCTCGACAACGGCTTCGGCATCCAGGCGAACGCGACCTACAACCATTCGCGCGCCAAGTCGGGCGACGTCACCACCGACCTGCCGGGCGCGATCCCCTTCTCGGCCAACGCCAAGCTGTTCTACGAGAACCACGGCATCGGCGCGCAGGTCTCGTACAGCTACCAGTCGCGCTACGTCTACGCCCAGTCGGGCAACCTCGGCTACCTGCCGGTCAAGGAGGACCCGTACCACGAGATGTCGGCGAGCCTGTCCTACGACGTGACCAAGAACCTGTCGGTCTACGTCCAGGGATCGAACCTGCTCGGCTCGGCGATCAAGCGGTTCAACACCTATCGCAACGTGCCGAACTTCTACGAATATTCGGGACGCTCGTTCTTCTTCGGCATCCGCGGGCGGCTGTAGGACGGATTCCAATCCTCCCCCGCCAGGGGGGATTGGAACGGGCCGGCACCTGCGACCGGGCTCAGTCCTCCGGCCGGTGCAAGCCTTCTCGTCCACAACCGCCATATGCCTGTTGTTACGGCACGGAGCCGGTTCTAACAGCGCGGGATCGTGATCCGGTCGCTCCACTCAATCGGGCCCTTCGTGCTCATCGACGACGCGCGCGACACGGCGGCATCGAGCCTGCTGTTCCGATCTCCGGGCGCGATATTCGAGGCCAGGTCGTTCGATCAGATCGCACTGGCGCTTGGCCAGATGCGGGACGCTTTGGCCGCGGGCCATCATGTGGCCGGATATCTGGCCTATGAAGCCGGCGCGGCGGTCAATCCGAAGATACCCGTCCGGGATGCCGGCGAGCGCCTGCTGTGGTTCGGCGCCTTCGAAGCACCCGAGATCCTCTCGAGCGGCGAGATCATGCAGCTGTTGCCCGACGCCGAGGCGGCCTGGCTGGGCCCCCTGCGTCCCCGACCCTCGGCTGCCATGCATCAACGGCGCATAGAGCAGGCCAAGGCGCTGATCGCCGCCGGGGACATCTATCAGGCCAATCTGACCTTCATGGCCGAGCTGGCCTTCGCGGGCGATCCCCTCGCCCTCTATGGACGTCTTCGCACCAGTCAACGCGCCGCGCATTCGGCGCTGATCTCGACCGGGGACGAAATGATCCTGTCGCTTTCGCCCGAACTGTTCTTCTCGATCGACGGCGACACGGTGACGTGCCGGCCCATGAAGGGCACGGCACCGCATCGCGGTGCCGGCGACGCGCAAAGGCTGGCGAGCGATCCCAAGCAGCGCGCCGAGAATCTGATGATCGTCGATCTGATGCGCAATGATCTCGCACGGATCGCCGAACCCGGTAGCGTTGCCGTTCCCGAGCTTTTCGCGGTCGAGCATTACCCGACGGTCCTGCAGCTCGTCTCTTCCGTCACGGCGCGGAAACGCCGGGACATCGACACGGTCGCGGTGCTCGAGGCCCTGTTTCCTTGCGGCTCGGTGACCGGGGCGCCCAAGATTCGCGCGATGCAGGTGATCGGCGACCTCGAAGACGGCCCGCGCGGCGTCTATACGGGCGCGATCGGTCACATCGCTCCAAGCGGCGACGCGCGCTTCAACGTGGCGATCCGAACGTTGCGCCATGTTCCTGGGACTGGCCGCATGACGATCGGGCTCGGATCAGGAATCGTCGCGGACTCCGATCGCGCCGACGAATGGGCGGAATGCCTGGTGAAGGCGCGGTTCCTCGATGCGGCGAGGCGCGATCTCGATCTCGTCGAGACGATGGCGTATGAGCCTGAGGAGGGACTGCGTCATCGCGATCGCCACCTCGCACGGCTGTCGCGCAGCGCCGCGGCGCTTGGGTTCGCCTGCGATCTCGCCGCGATCGAGCGCCAGCTCGACCGGACGCTCGATGGCACAAACGACCCGCGACGTGTACGCCTTGCCCTCGCCGGAAGCGGGGCGGTCACGATCGAGATCGCCGACATGCCTGCCGCGGTGAGGGGCCCGGTATCGGTCCGATTGATGCCCAGGATCGCCGGCGCCGGAGATTTCCGCCTCATGCACAAGACGAGCGATCGCTCGCTCTATCGCTGGCCCGAGCGCGAATCCGAGGTATTCGAGTATCTGCTCGTCGACGAGCAGGGCTATTTGACCGAGGGAAGCTTCACGAGCATATTCGTCGAACGAGACGGCGTGCTGGTGACGCCGCCGCTATCGCGCGGGCTGTTGCCGGGCGTACTCAGATCGGTGCTGATCGAGACCGGACGCGCGGTCGAAGGCGAGTTGCGTCCGGACGACTGCCGGACTGGCCTCGTGCTGGGAAATTCCTTGCGCGGACTCATTCCCGCGCGATTGCAGGTGTGAGAGCCAGAAGAGAACTGGCGACCAACGGCAACTTTCGACTATGCCGCGCTCGCTTACGGTGACGAGACGTAGCGCGCCAAGTCGACGCGAGCTATTCGACCGTCACCGACTTGGCGAGGTTACGGGGCTGGTCGACGTCGGTGCCCTTGGCCACGGCGACATGATACGCCAGCAGCTGCACCGGCACGGCATAGACCAAGGGCGCGATCAGGGGATGGACTTCGGGCATCTCGATCGTCGCGATCGTGCCCTCGCCCGCCTGGGCGATGCCGGCGGCGTCGGAGATCAGCACCACCTGTGCGCCGCGGGCCTGGGCCTCCTGCATGTTCGACACCGTCTTGTCGAACAGCGGGCCTGACGGGGCCAGCACGATCAGCGGCACCTTGTCGTCGATGAGGGCGATCGGGCCGTGCTTCATCTCGCCCGAGGCATAGCCTTCGGCGTGGATGTAGCTGATCTCCTTGAGCTTGAGCGCGCCCTCGAGCGCCATCGGATATTCGGGGCCGCGGCCGAGGTAGAGCACGTCGCGGGCGCCGGCGATGGTGTGGGCCATCTCGGCGATCTCCTCGTCATGGGCGAGCGCGGCGTTGATCGCGGCGGGAGCCTCGATCAGGTGGCGGACGATCTCGCGCTCCTCCTCCGGCGTCAGCTTGGCCTTGGCGCGGGCGAGGTTGACCGCGAGCGCGGCCATCACCGCGAGCTGGCAGGTGAAGGCCTTGGTCGAGGCGACGCCGATCTCCGGCCCGGCATGGGTGGAGAGGAGCAGGTCGACCTCGCGCGCCATCGAGCTGGTCGGCACGTTGATGATGCCGGCGGTGGTGACGCCGTTCGCCTTCATATGGCGCAGCGCCGCGAGCGTGTCTGCGGTCTCGCCCGACTGCGACACCACCACGCCGAGGGTGCCGGGCGACAGCACCGGATCGCGGTAGCGGTATTCGGAGGCGACATCGACCTCGACCGGCAGCCGCGCGAAGCGCTCGATCCAATATTTGCCGATCATGCCGACATAGCTGGCGGTGCCGCAGGCGATGATCGCGACGCGATCGATCGCGCCCAGATCGAAATCCATGTCGGGCAGCGCCACCATCTGCTCGACGGGGCGGACGTAGCTCCTGAGCGTGTCGCCGACCACGACCGGCTGCTCGTGGATCTCCTTGAGCATGAAGTGGCGGTAGTTGCCTTTGTCGATCGTCGCCGGCGACACGCCCGAGACGACGATCTCGCGGGTGACAGGGTTGTTGTCGCGGTCGAAGATCTCGATGCGCTCGCGGGTCAGGACGGCCCAGTCGCCCTCGTCGAGATAGGCGATGCGCTGGGTGAGGCCGGCGAGCGCATGGGCGTCGGAGCCGAGATAGTTCTCGCCCTCGCCGTAGCCGACCGTCAGCGGGGCGCCGAGGCGGGCGGCGATCAGCAGGTCCGGCTCGCTCGCGAACAGCACCGCGAGCGCGAAGGCGCCATGGAGGCGCGGCAGCACCGCCGCCACCGCCTCGCGTGGAGGCTTGCCGGCCTGGAGCTCGCGGTCGACGAGATGCGCGACCACCTCGGTATCGGTCTGCGACCTGAACTCGCGGCCGGCGGCGATGAGCTCGTCGCGGAGCGGCTTGAAGTTCTCGATGATGCCGTTGTGGACGATCGTCACGTCGCCGACGATGTGCGGATGGGCGTTGTCCTCGGTCGGCGCGCCGTGCGTCGCCCAGCGGGTGTGGGCGATGCCGATCGTGCCCGGCAGCGGATCGGCGGCGAGGCGGGCGGCGAGATTGGCGAGCTTGCCCTCGGCGCGGCGGCGCTCGATGCCGCGGCCGGTGAGCGTGGCGATGCCCGCCGAGTCATAGCCGCGGTATTCGAGGCGCTTCAGCCCCTCGAACAGGCGCTGTGCGACCTCGCTGGTGCCCAGGATACCGACAATTCCGCACATGGCGCGATGCTCTCCCCCGCGCCTCAGCGCGCAAAATTGGTGTCGACGAAGGTCCGGACGAACTCGCGCGGGTCCGGTTCATGGCCCTGCGTCTCGACGAAGCGCCGGCGCCCCTTCGTCCACAGCTCGCGAAGCGCGCCGGGCATCCCGTCGGGAAACTTCATCTCCGCGGCGACCATCTCCCGCCAGCCGCCCGACAGGCCGTAGGTTTCGCGCACCGCCGTCTCGGCATCGCGCGCGGCCGCCTCGCCGTCGCGGTCGAGGAAGCCGATCGCGTCGAGCACATAGCTGTCGAGCAGTCGCAGGAACGGCTTGCCGTCGTACCGGTCGGTCATTTGGCGGCCTTCTTGCGGGCGAGCATCATCTCGCGAAAGCGCTTCGCCCAGCCGGGCTTGGCGGTCTGCTCGGGGCGGGCGAGAGCGAGCGCGTCGGGCTCGACGTCCTTGGTGATCACCGCGCCCGCACCGGTCATCGCACCGGCGCCGATCGTGACCGGCGCAACCAGAGCGCTGTTCGAGCCGATGATGGCGCCCTCGCCGATCTCGGTCCGGTATTTGAAGAAGCCGTCGTAGTTGCAGGTGATCGTCCCGGCGCCGATGTTCGCGCCCGCTCCCACCGTCGCGTCGCCGAGATAGGTCAGGTGGTTGGCCTTGGCGCCCTTGCCCAGCACCGCCTTCTTGGTCTCGACGAAGTTGCCGACCTTGGCGCGCTCGCCGATCACCGTACCGGGACGGAGGCGTGCATAAGGGCCGATCTTGGCGCCCTCCCCCACCACGGCGCCTTCGAGATGGCAGAAGGCGTGGATCGTCGCGCCGTTGGCGATGCTGACGCCGGGGCCGAACACGACATTGGGCTCGATCGTCACGTCGCGGCCCAGCTCGGTATCGTAGGAGAACCACACGGTCTCCGGCGCGATCAGCGTGGCACCCTCGGCCATGGCGCGGGCGCGGCGCTGCGCCTGCCAGAATGCTTCGACCTCCGCGAGCTCGGCACGGCTGTTGACGCCGGCGACCTCCGTCGCGTCGGTCTCGATCACCGCTGCGACGCGGCCGTCGCCGACGGCGAGCATGACGATGTCCGGAAGGTAATATTCGCCCGCGGCATTGGCGTTGCCGACGCGGGCGAGCAGCGCGAACAGATCCTCGTTGCGCACCGCCATCAGGCCCGAGTTGCACAGGGTCTCCGCCCGCTCCTCGGGGCTCGCGTCCTTGAACTCGACGATCTTGACCATGCGGCCGTCATCGTCGGCGATCACGCGGCCGTAAGCGCCCGGATCGGGCGGGCGGAAGCCGAGCACGACGCAGGCGGGCTGATCCGACCCATGGAGGCGCTCGATCATCCGGCGCATCGTCGCGGCGGTCACCAGCGGCGCGTCGCCGTAGAGGATCAGCACGTCGCCCGCGAACCCGCCGAGCGCGTCCTCGGCCTGCGCGACGGCATGGCCGGTGCCGAGCTGCTCGGCCTGATGGACGATCTCCGCCCCGACCGGCGCCACCACCGCCTCGACCTGCTCGCGGCGCGCGCCGACCACCACCAGCGTGCGCTCCGGCGCCAGCTCGCCGACGCCGGCGATGAGGTGGAGCAGCATCGGCCGCCCCGCGATCGGGTGCAGCACCTTGTGAAGGTCGGACTTCATCCGCGTGCCCTGGCCGGCGGCGAGGATGATGGCGGCGATCGGTCGAGGACTGGTCACGTCGGCGCCCCTGCCACGAACGTCTTGCCAATTCCATAGCGATGCGGCCATGCGCGGCGGCGATGCGTGATTTCCCTTTCGCGATCGTCGGGTTCGACCTCGACGGCACCCTGCTCGACACCTCCGGCGACCTGACGGCGGCGGTCAACCATGCCCTGGGCGAGGCCGGGCGGCCGCTGCTGACCCGCGACGAGGTCGAGCCGATGATCGGCGGCGGCGCCAAGACCATGCTGCGCCTCGCGCTCGATGCCACCGGCGGCTGCTCCGACGAGGAGTTCCGGCGGCTCTACAAGCTGCTGCTCGGCTTCTACGAGGCGCATATCGCGGTCGAGAGCCGGCCCTTCCCCGGCATGGTCGAGACGGTCGACGCGCTGCGGGCGATGGGGGTGAAGGTCGGGATCGTCACCAACAAGTTCGAGGCGTTGGCCGAAAAGCTGATGCGCGAGCTGAACCTTCGCGACCGCTTCGACTGCCTGATCGGCGGCGACACGCTCGGCAAGGGCAACGCCAAGCCCTCCGCGGCGCCGATCCTGCGCATGATCGCGCTGCTGGGCGGCGGTCCGGCGGCATTCGTCGGCGATTCGATCTATGACGTGCAGGCGGCGCAGGGCGCCGGCATCCCGGCGGTCGCGGTCAGCTTCGGGTTCCTCATGCAGCCGGTCGAGAAGTTGGGGGCGGATGCGGTGATCGAATCCTACGACCGGCTCGTGCCGGTGCTGCAGGGATTGAGCTCGGCGACGACTTAGCTCCTCCCCCGCACGGGGAGGAGCTTTGAACCACCGCTTGCTCGCCGCCCTATCGCATTGCACGCTTGACGTTTAAGGCATTCCCATGGGGTTCGGCTTGTCCGCACGTGCGCTCGTCGCCTTCGGTCTGATCGCGATCGCCGCACTGCTCGGCTATCTGCTCAACGGTGACGTTTCGGCGATGCTGCTGGTGATCGTCGCCGGCTTCGCGGCCGTGCTGTTGCTCGCGGCGCTGCCGGAGGGGGAGCGTCGCGTGTCGGAACCGGCGCCGCCACCAGCGCCTCCCGCCGCCGAAGCGCTGATCGAGGCGATCGGCGAGCCGTTGCTGGTGATCGCCGGCACCCGCGTCACCCACGCCAACTCCGCCGCCCGGCAACTGCTCGGCGAGCATATTCTGGGGGAGGACGTCCGTCTCGCGATACGCCATCCGGCGGCCGCCGAACGGCTGGTCAGCGCTGGCGGCGACGAGGCTCATCCGCCGACCCATCTCGTCGGGCTGGGTGCCCGCGACCAGCGCTGGGCGATGCAGGTCAGCGCGCTGCCCGACGGCCGCCGCATCGTCCACCTGACCGATTCGACCGGCCGCCATGCCGCCGAGCGCATCCGCGTCGATTTCGTCGCCAACGCCAGCCACGAACTGCGCACGCCGCTTGCCGCGCTGCTCGGCTTCATCGAGACGCTCAGCGACGAGGCCGGCGACGATCCGGACATCCGCAAGCGCTTCCTCGGCGTGATGTTCGACGAGGCGCGGCGGATGCAGCGGCTGATCGACGACCTCATGTCGCTGAGCCGGATCGAGGCGGAGAAATATCGCGCGCCGGAGGAGAAGGTCGACCTCCGCACGCTGGTCGAGGAGGTCCGCGCGGAACTCGCCGCGACGCCGGATCCGCGGGGAGCGGACGTGGTGGTCGAGGCCGGGGCAGTCCCCGCGGTGATCGGCGATCGGGCGCAGCTTTCGCAGCTCCTCCATAATGTCGCCGGCAACGCGATGAAATACGGGAAGGTCGGAACGCCGGTCAGGATCGCCGTCGCGCCGGCCGGCAGCACGATGGTACGGCTCACCGTCAGCGACCTGGGCGAGGGCATCCCGCCGGAGCACCTGCCGCGGCTCACCGAGCGCTTCTACCGCGTCGATTCGGGGCGCAGCCGCTCGGTCGGCGGCACCGGCCTGGGGCTCGCCATCGTCAAGCACATCGTCGAGCGGCATCGCGGGCAGCTCGACATCGCCAGCCAGGTCGGGCGCGGCACCACCGTCTCGATCCTGCTGCCGGCAGCGGTGTCATCAACACGTAACGCGACTGAAACACAGGACGCCTGAGGGCGGGCACGAGTCGGCCCATTCCTCTGGAGGCATCGACATGGGCATGTTGGGGAAGCTGGTGGCGGCGGCGCTGCCGGTATTGGCGCTCGCCGGCTGCGGCAGCCAGTCGCGCGACCAGATCAAGATCGTCGGCTCGTCGACGGTCTATCCGTTCACCACCGCCGTCGCTGAGCAGTTCGTCAACAAGCACTCGAACATGAAGGCCCCCGTGGTCGAATCGACCGGCACCGGCGCGGGCATCAAGCTGTTCTGCGCGGGCGTCGGCCCGCAGCATCCCGACATCCTCAACGCCTCGCGCCCGATGAAGAAGTCCGAATACGCGACGTGCCAGCAGAACGGCGTCGGCGAGATCATGGAGATCCAGATCGGCACCGACGGCATCGCGCTCGCCGAATCGAACAACGGCCCGAAGTTCAAGCTCACGCGCCAGGACGTCTATCTGGCGCTCGCCGCCAACCCCAGGGGCCAGAAGAACACCGCGAAGATGTGGAAGGACGTCAATCCGTCGCTGCCGGCGATCCCGATCCAGGTCTACGGCCCGCCATCGACCAGCGGCACGCGCGATGCGTTCGTCGAGCTGGTGATGGAGACCGGCTGCGAGGCCGCCATGCCCGAAGCCAAGGCGCTCAAGACCGGCGATCCCGACCGCTTCAAGGCGGTGTGCAGCACGATCCGCGACGACGGCCCCTATGTCGACAAGGGCGAGAACGACAATCTGATCGTCCAGAACCTCACCGCCAACCCGAACGCGGTCGGCATCTTCGGCTACAGCTATCTCGAGGAGAACGAGGACCGGCTGCACGGCGTGCCGCTGGAGGGGGTCGAGCCGACCTATGAGACGATCGCGATGGGCCGCTATCCGGGCGCGCGGCCGCTCTATCTCTATGTCAAGAAGGCGCATCTGAGGGCGGTTCCGGGCCTCAAGGAGTTCCTCGACGAATATGCCGAGGCGTGGAAGCCGAGCGGCCCGCTGGTCAAGCGCGGACTGATCGCGGCGACCAACACGGTCCGGCTGCATTCGCAGGACATCCTCAACAACGGCATTGCGCTCAACCCGGCGACGCTCCACTGAGACGGCAGCCGATCATCTTCATGCTCCGTCCGGGTTTCACCGTTTGAATCCTTATGCGCTCCTGTTCCTGGTCGCCGGACTCGGCCTGATCGGCTGGCTGACCGCCCGCGCCCGCGCGGCGCGCTTCGCCGGCGGGCCGGCACGGCCGCATTCGCTGCCGAGCCAGCACGGCAGCTATGTCGCGCTGTGGGTGGTGGTGCCGACGCTGGTCTTCATCGCCGTCTGGGCGGCGATCGAGCCGCAGATCGTCGCCGCGAGCGTGCTCGCCGATCCGGCCGCCGCCGCGCTGCCGCCGTTCGGCTTCGAGCGCGATTCGATCCTCGACGAGGCGCGGGCGCTCGCCAACGGGCACGCCTATGGCGCCTTCTTTCCGCTGTCCGAGCGGCTCGCGCCGCTGTTCGCCGCCGCGGAGCATCGCTACCGCTGGATCGCGACCGGCATCGCGGTGCTGCTCGCCTTCGCCGGCGGCGCCTATGCGCTGAGCCGGGTCGCCCCGGCCTTCCGTGCGCGCCAGCGGGTCGAGCGCACGATGATGCTGACCCTGCTGGTCGCCTCGCTGATCGCGATCCTGACCACGCTCGGCATCTTCGTGTCGCTGCTGTTCGAGAGCGCGCGCTTCTTCGCGGTGGTGCCGGTCACCGACTTCCTGTTCGGGCTGCACTGGAGCCCGCAGGTGATCCCGGCCAACGATCCCGGATCGGTGCTGGGCGCGGTGCCATTGTTCTGGGGCACCTTCTTCATCGGCGCGGTGATCGCGATGGTCGTCGCGATCCCGTTCGGGCTGATGAGCGCGATCTATCTCACCCAATATGCCGCGCCGGCGGTACGGCGGTGGATGAAGCCGATCCTGGAGATCCTCGCCGGCGTGCCGACCGTGGTCTACGGCTATTTCGCCGCGCTGACCGTGGGGCCGGCGATCCGCGATCTCGCGGTGATGCTGGGCATGACCTATGCCTCGTCGGAGAGCGCGCTGGCGGCGGGGCTGGTGATGGGCGTGATGATCATCCCGTTCGTCTCCTCGATGGCCGACGATTCGATCGCGGCAGTGCCGACGGCGATGCGCGACGGCAGCCTGGCGATGGGCGCCACCACCAGCGAGACGATCTCCCGCGTGCTGCTGCCCGCGGCGTTGCCGGGGGTGGTCGCAGGCATCCTGCTCGCGGTCAGCCGCGCGATCGGCGAGACGATGATCGTGGTGATGGCCGCCTCGGGCGCGGCGACGATCACGCTCAACCCGTTCGAGAGCGCGACCACCGTCACCAAGCAGATCGTCGACCTGCTGACCGGCGAGGCCGAGTTCGACAGCCCGAAGACGCTCGCCGCCTTCGCGCTGGGCCTCACGCTGTTCATCATCACCTTCCTGCTCAACATCGTCGCGCTGCGCGTGGTCAAGCGCTATCGGGAGGCCTATGAGTAGCGTGCTCGTCCCCGGCGCCCCGGCAGAGGGCCATGAGCCCGCGGCGCGCGTGCCGACCGACTGGCGCACCCAAGCGATGCAGCGGCGTCTGAGGCGGCGCTATGCCGCCGAGCGGCGGTTCCGGCTGCTCGGGCTCGGCGCGATCGTGCTGTCGGCGGCGTTCCTCGTCTATCTGCTGGCGACGATGATGGGGAGCGGCCTCCAAGGCTTCCAGCGCACCGAGGTCAAGCTGCCGATCGACTTCGCCGCGCTGAGCCTGCCGGTGACGCGCGAGCAGCTTTCGGGGCGCGGCGCCGACCTCGCCCTCGCCAGCGCGGGGCTGGAGGAGCAGGTCTCGGTGGCGGCGGTGAAGGCATTCGGCGCCGGCGCCGACGACTGGATCGCCGACAACGCCTGGACCACGGTGCGCGAGGCGGTGAAGGACGATCCGTCGCTGCTCAAGCGCAACGCGGTGATCGCCGTCCCCGCCTCGACCGAGATCGACGGCGCCGCGCGCGGATCGGGTCGTCCGGAGGCCGAGGCCGCCTATGCCAGGCTCGCGCAGGCCGATGCCGTGCGGAGCGGCTTCAACTGGGGCTTCCTCACCCGCGCCGATGCGACCGATCCGGGCGCGGTCGGCATCTGGGGGGCGCTCAAGGGATCGCTCCTGACCATGCTGGTGACGCTGCTGATCGCGTTCCCGGTCGGCGTGCTGACGGCGATCTATCTCGAGGAATATGCGGTCAAGAACCGCTGGACCGACCTGATCGAGGTGTCGATCAACAACCTCGCTGCGGTGCCGTCGATCATCTTCGGCCTGCTCGGGCTGGCGGTGTTCCTCGGCACGCTGGGCCTGCCGCGCTCGGCGCCGATCGTCGGCGGCATGACGCTGGCGCTGATGATCATGCCGGTGATCGTCATCGCCGGACGGAACGCGATCAAGGCGGTGCCGCCCTCGATCCGCGACGCCGCGCTCGGCATCGGCGCGAGCCGCATCCAGGTAGTGTTCCACCACGTCCTGCCGCTCGCGCTGCCCGGCATCCTCACCGGCACGATCATCGGCATGGCGCGCGCGCTCGGCGAGACCGCGCCGCTGCTGATGATCGGGATGCGCGCCTTCATCGCCCAGGCGCCGTCGGGCCTCACCGATCCGGCGACGGTGCTGCCGGTGCAGATCTTCCTGTGGTCGGACGAGGTCAGCCGCGGCTTCGTCGAGAAGACCAGCGCCGCGATCCTGGTGCTGCTGGTGTTCCTGCTGGCGATGAACAGCCTCGCCATCTACCTTCGCAACAAGTTCGAGACCCGCTGGTGACGACCGACACAACCGACACGCTCAAGATGGCCGCCCGCAACGTCAGCGTCTTCTACGGTGCCAAGCAGGCGGTGAGCGACGTGTCGATCGACATCGACATGGAGCATGTCACCGCCTTCATCGGCCCGTCGGGGTGCGGCAAGTCGACCTTCCTGCGCACGATGAACCGCATGAACGACACCATCCCCTCGGCGCGGGTCGAGGGGAGCATCACGCTCGACGGCGAGGACATCCATGCCTCGTCGATGGACGTGGTGCAGCTGCGCGCCCGCGTCGGCATGGTGTTCCAGAAGCCGAACCCCTTTCCCAAGTCGATCTACGAGAACGTCGCCTACGGCCCGCGCATCCACGGGCTCGCCGCGGGCAAGGCCGATCTCGACGCGATCGTGGAGCGCTCGCTCAAGCGCGCCGGCCTGTGGGACGAGGTCAAGGACCGGCTCCACGACAGCGGCACCGCGCTGTCGGGCGGCCAGCAGCAGCGGCTGTGCATCGCCCGCGCGATCGCGGTCGACCCCGAGGTGATTCTGATGGACGAGCCCTGCTCGGCGCTCGACCCGATCGCCACCGCCCGCATCGAGGAGCTGATCCACGAGCTGCGCGGCAACTATGCGATCGTGATCGTCACGCATAACATGCAGCAGGCCGCGCGCGTCTCGCAGCGCACTGCGTTCTTCCACCTGGGACAGCTCGTCGAGTATGGCGAGACCAGCGAGCTGTTCACCAATCCGCAGCAGCCGCGGACGAAGGATTATATTACGGGGCGTTATGGTTGAGTTCCCTGTCCCCGTCGAGGCCGAAGCGAGGCCAGGAGAGCGTTAAATGGCGACCGGCCACGAACATACCGTCAAGGCTTTCGACCAGGACATCGGCGAGCTGCGCGGGCTCATCAGCCAGATGGGCGGACTGGCCGAGCAGGCGATCGCCGACGCGATCACCGCGCTCCAGCGCAACGACACCGCGCTGGCAAGCGAGGTCCGCGCCAAGGACAAGAACCTCGACGCGCTGGAGGCCGAGGTCGAGAAGCTGGCGGTCCGCGTGATCGCGCTGAGGGCGCCGATGGCCGACGACCTGCGCGAGGTGATCGCCGCGCTCAAGATCGCCGCGGTGATCGAGCGGATCGGCGACTATGCCAAGAACATCGCCAAACGCGTCCCCGCGATCCATGGCGAGGACCGCATCGAGCCGATCTCGATCCTGCCGGCGATGGCCGGCCTCGCCGCCGACATGGTGCACGACGTGCTCGACGCCTTCTCCGCGCGCGACGCCGAGGCGGCGGTGCGCGTATGCGACCGCGACAGCGCGCTCGACGATTTCTACAACTCGATCTTCCGGGTGCTGGTCACCTACATGGTCGAGAACCCGCGCACGATCAGCCAGGTCGCGCACCTGCTGTTCGTCGCCAAGAACCTGGAGAGGATCGGCGACCACGCCACCAACATTGCCGAAATGGTCTATTTCGCCGCCACCGGACGCCATCTCGCCGACCGCGAGACCGGCGACGCTGCCGGCGTCTAGAAGAGCGGGAAACTGATATGAGCCGAGCCCGAATGCTGCTGGTCGAGGACGATCCGGCGCTTGCCGAACTCGTCACCTGGCACTTCCGCCGCGAGGATTTCGAGGTGCGCCAGACGCCCGACGGCGAGGAAGCGCTGCTGCTCGCCCGGGAGGCGACGCCCGACATCGTGCTGCTCGACTGGATGGTCGAGGGCCTGTCCGGCATCGAGGTGTGCCGGCGCCTGCGCCGCTCGCCCGACACCGCGAACGTGCCGATCATCATGCTGACCGCGCGTGGCGAGGAGGAGGACCGCGTGCGCGGCCTCGAAACCGGCGCGGACGACTATGTCACCAAGCCGTTCAGCCCGCGCGAGCTGGTCGCTCGCGTCAACGCGGTGCTGCGCCGCGTGCGCCCGGCGCTGGCGGGCGAGGCGCTGACCTATGCCGACATCGAGATGGACACCGTCGGCCACAAGGTCCGCCGCGGCGGCGACGTGGTGCCGCTCGGCCCGACCGAGTTCCGGCTGCTCAAGCATTTCCTCGAGCATCCCGGCTGGGTGTTCTCGCGCGAGCGGCTGCTCGACGCGGTATGGGGCCACGACAGCGACATCGAGAGCCGCACCGTCGACGTCCACATCCGGCGCCTGCGCAAGGCGATCAACGTCGGCGGCCGGCCCGACATCATCCGTACGGTCCGCTCCGCGGGATACGCGCTCGATTCGGGGGGGTAATTCCGGCCGTCATCCCGGCGAAAGCCGGAATCTCAGGCGAACATAGGGGCCCTGCCCTCGTGAGATCCCGGCTTTCGCCGGGATGACGGCTGAGAGGGGCGATCGCCTTCCGTCCCGCATGACAATTGCGTCATACGCGAAACGACTTCTGCCGATCTGCGTTAGCCCCTCGACGCACGCGCTTCGTGCGCCGTTTTCGAGGAGAGACTGATGAAGTCGATCATCGTGGCGGGGATGCTCGCCATCGCCGCTCCCGCCTTTGCGCAGGATCAGACGCAGACCACGCCGCCCGCCGACCAGACGACTGCGCCGGCCGGGCAGACTCAGGCCACGCCGCCGGCCGACACGACCACGGCGACGTCGACCACCGATGCGGCCGCGCCCGACCCGGCCGGCGGCTATCAGCCGAGCACGCCCGCCCTCCAGGGCACGCCGCAGCCGGGGGTGCAGCCCACCTTCCAGCCGGCGCCGCCGCCGGACCAGGCGTTCCCGCCGCCGGCGCCGCTCGCCAAATACCCGCCGTGCAAGAAGGGCCAGTACGACAATTGTATGCAGCGCGGCGGCCGCAAATAGCCCGCTTTCCGTTCACGTAAACTTGCTCTACAGCCTCCCCGGATCACGGATTCGGGGAGGCTTTTTCCATGTCCATTCGCTTCGACGGCAAGGTCGCGATCGTCACCGGCGCGGGCGGCGGCCTGGGGCGCGCCTATGCGCTGGAGCTCGCGCGGCGCGGTGCCAGGGTGGTGGTCAACGACCTCGGCGGCGCCCGCGACGGCACCGGCCATTCGGACGCCGCGCTCAAGGTGGTCGAGGAGATCAAGACCGCCGGCGGCGAGGCGATGTCGAACGGCGGCAGCGTCACCGAATATGGCCAGATGGTCGAGATGGTCGCCAAGGCCAGGGAAGCCTGGGGCGGCGTCCATATCCTGATCAACAACGCCGGCGTGCTGCGCGACAAGAGCTTCGCCAAGATGGAGCCGGAGGATTTCCGGTTCGTCGTCGACGTCCACCTCAACGGATCGGCCAACTGCACCAAGGCGGTGTGGGAGACGATGCGCGAGCAGAATTACGGCCGCATCCTGATGACCGCCTCTTCGACCGGCCTGTTCGGCAACTTCGGCCAGGCGAACTACGGCGCCGCCAAGCTCGGGCTCGCCGGCCTCACCAAGACGCTGTACCTCGAGGGCGCCAAGTACAACATCCGCGTCAACACCATCGCCCCGACCGCAGGCACGCGGATGACCGAGGACATCCTGCCGGGAGAGGCGTTCAAGCTGTTCGCGCCGGAAGCGGTGGCGCCGGCGGCGCTGTATCTGGTGAGCGAGGACGCGCCGACCAACATGATCGTCGGCGCCGGCGCCGGCGTGTTCCAGGCGGCTTACGTCACGCTGACCCAGGGCAAGCGCCTCCAGGGTGACGAACTGAGCCCCGAGGGCGTCGCCGCGCACTGGGCCGAGATCGTCGACCGCACCGGCGAGATGACCCCGCAGTCGGGCGCCGAACAGGCGATGTCGATCATGAAGCTGCTGCAGGGGTGATTCGCCATACTCAGCCCCTCCCCTTGAAGGGGAGGGGCTGAGGCATTCGCACCAACTGTATTGCGTAAGCAATACACCCCTGCTATCCTTCCTGGCGCGAGGGGGAGGAGCAGGCCATGTACAGCGAAACCGACCTGAACGGCGCGGTCGACGCGGGGGTGCTGACCCCCGAGGCGGCCGCGGCGTTCCGCAACCATGTCGCCGCGACCCGGCTCGCGCCGGCGGTCGACGAGGAGTCCTTCCGGCTACTCACCGGCTTCAACGACATCTTCGTCGCCATCGCGATCGCGCTGCTGCTGACCGCGGTGGCGTGGATCGGCGAGCGGGTCGCCGATCCGGCCGGCGGCGCGGCGGTGGCAGCGGTGTCCTGGGCTCTCGCCGAATATTTCACGCGCCGGCGCCGGATGGCGTTGCCGTCGATCCTGCTGCTGCTCACCTTCGTCGGCGGCGTCGCCGCGGCGCTGGTCGGCGTAATGACCGAGACCAATCCCGACCTGCCCGACCAGCTCGACATGACGATCCTCGCCGGCATCGCGCTGATGAGCGCCGGCGCGGCATGGCTGCACTGGCGCCGCTTCATGGTGCCGATCACCGTCGCCGCAGGCGGCGCGGCGCTGGTCGGGGTGGCGGTTGCGCTGTTCATGGCCGCGACCGGGGCGCGCGAGCAAGCGGTCTATCCGATGGTGCTGGTCGGCGGCGTCGCGATGTTCGCCTTCGCGATGTGGTGGGACATGAGCGACCGCGAGCGCCGCACCCGCCGCGCCGACGTCGCCTTCTGGCTGCACCTCGCCGCCGCGCCGATGATCGCGCATTCCGTGTTCCACTTGCTCGGCGTGTTCGACGAGACCATCGGGATCGGCACGGCGCTGGTGGTGCTGGCGCTATACGTCGCGTTCGGTTTCGTCGCGCTGGCGGTGGACCGGCGCGCGCTGCTCGTCTCCAGCCTCGCCTATGTGCTCTACGCGCTCTACGCGCTGTTCCAGAAAGCCGGCGCGGTCGAGCTGTCGGCGGCGTTCACCGCACTGGTGATCGGATCGGCGCTGCTGCTGCTCTCCGCCTTCTGGCACCCCGCGCGGCGGCTGGCGGTGTCCCTGCTCGGCGGCCTCGCCAAGCGGCTGCCGCCGGTGCAGCAGGTGATGGCGGCGTGATCCTAATAGCCCTCCCCCCAATGGGGAGAGGGAGCTAAGCCTCGACGATCTTGAGCAGCCGCCGCTCCACCGGCGCGAGCACCGGGCTCAGCTCATGACCCCGCTTCAGCACCATGCCGTGCTCCCCGACCAGCGCCCACATTCCCTGGCGATGGCGGAGCGCCGGGCGTTTCTCGATACGATATTCGGGCCGTTCGGCCGCACGGCGGAAGGCGGCGAACACCGCGGCCTCGTGGCCGAGCTGGATCGCATAGTCGCGCCAATGCCCCGCCGCGACCATCCGGCCGTAGAGATCGAGGATGCGGGTGAGCTCGAGCCGCTCGAAACCGATCTGCAGCGGGGTGCGGCCCGGCAGCGGGAAGGGCGTGACCGTCCCCATCAGGCGCGGTCGCGCTCCACCTCACGCTCGGCGAGCAGCGTGTCCAGCCGCTTGCGCAGCCCCTCCAGCTCGGCGCGCATCGCCTCCAGCCGCTGGCCGGCGGGGTCGCAGTCGCTGCTGCACGGGGTGCCGTAGGGCACGAACTCGCGCTGATAGGTACCGGCCTCGACCAGCGTCGGCTTGGCGGGGATGCCGACCATCACCGCGCCCGGCTGGACGTCGCGCGTGACCACGGCATTGGCGCCGATCCGCGCGCGCGGTCCGACCGTGATCGGTCCCAGCACCTGCGCGCCCGAGCCGATGATCGCGCCGTCGGCGATGGTCGGGTGGCGCTTGCCGGCGACGCCATTGTCCGGGCTGGTGCCGCCCAGCGTCACGCATTGGTAGATCGTGACGTCGTCGCCGATCTCCGCGGTCTCGCCGATCACGGTGAAGCCATGGTCGATGAAGAAGTTGCGGCCGATCCTGGCGCCCGGATGGATGTCGATCGCGGTCAGGAAGCGCGCATAATGATTGACCGCGCGCGCGAGGAAGAACAGCTCGCGGCGGTAGAGCGCATGGGCGATGCGGTGCATCCCGAGCGCGAGCACGCCCGGATAGAGCAGGATTTCCCAGCGTGACCGCGGCGCGGGATCACGCGCCTTGATCGAATCGAGATAGGCCACGAGCCTCGTGAACATCGGCGCGATCCCCTTGATCGGCTGCATGTAGGCTTCCACGCCGCCGAATTCCAGCGTCGGCAACTTTCGGTTTGGCGTGGTAAAACTCTATCTGTGTTGTGGGAGTTCGCCGCCGTAGCCATGTTCGCCGCCTCGTGAGCGGGAGACGTGCATGGGCGGTATCGATTGGTCGCAGATCCTGCCATTCATAGCGGTGGGCTTCGCGGCGCAGATCGTCGACGGCGCGCTCGGCATGGCTTTCGGGGTGATCAACTCGACCTTGATGGTGAGCGTGATGGGCGTCTCCCCCGCCCTCGCTTCGGCCAGCGTGCATGTGGTGGAGACCTTCACCACCGCCGCGTCCGGTATCAGCCATGTCGCGCATCGCAACGTCGACTGGCGACTGTTCCGGCGACTGGTGATTCCGGGCGTGATCGGCGGTGCGCTCGGCGCCTTCATGCTGTCCAACGTCGACGCCTCGGTCGCGCGGCCGTTCGTGATGGCCTATCTCGCGGCGATCGGCGTCTATCTGCTGATCCGCGCCTGGCGAGGACGGGTCGAGCCCAAACAACCAAAGGTGATCGAACCGCTGGGCCTCGTCGGCGGCTTCCTCGACGCGGCGGGCGGCGGAGGCTGGGGGCCGGTGGTGACGAGCAACCTGCTGATCCAGGGATCCACTCCCCGCATGACGATCGGCACGGTCAATACCGCCGAATTCTTCCTGACCTCGACCATCTCGGCGACCTTCCTCGTCGCGCTGGGGCCGGAGGCGTTCACGCTGCATACGGTGGGGCTGCTGATCGGCGGCGTCGCCGCGGCCCCCTTCGGCGGCTGGCTCGCCCGCCATGTGCCGGCGAGACCGATGATGGCGCTGGTCGGCACGCTGCTGACGATCATCAGCGCGTACAGCATCTATCGGGCGGTGATGTAGCCTAGAACTCCTCCCCGGCACGGGGAGGAGCTAAGATGGCAATCAATTCTCCCCGATTAATCGCCTCAATCGATCACACCGACCGAGGCTTCTCATTTTACCTCGGCCGCACGGTCCCTATATGCGGCAGTGCAGCGCCGCTTTGTGCCGCAACGCAAAACTGGAGAAAGAGACACATGTCGCTGATTGGTAGCACCATCAAGCCGTTCACCGCGCAGGCCTATAAGGAAGGCAAGTTCGTGACCGTCACCGACGCCGACGTGAAGGGCAAGTGGGCGGTGTTCTTCTTCTATCCGGCCGATTTCACCTTCGTCTGCCCGACCGAGCTCGAGGACCTGGCCGATATCTATCCGACTCTCCAGAAGATGGGCGTCGAGGTCTATTCGGTCTCGACCGACACGCATTTCAGCCATAAGGCGTGGCACGACACCTCGCCCGCGATCGGCAAGATCAACTATTACATGCTGGGCGACCAGAACCACGTCCTGTCGACCAACTTCGAGGTCCTGCGCGAGGGCCAGGGCCTGGCCGACCGCGGCACATTCGTGGTCGATCCGGAGGGCGTGATCCAGCTCGTCGAGATCACCAGCGAGGGCGTCGGCCGCAACGCGGCTGAGCTGTTGCGGAAGATCAAGGCGGCCCAGTATATTGCGGCGCACCCGGGCGAGGTCTGCCCGGCAAAGTGGGAAGAGGGCGAAGAGACCCTGGCCCCGTCGCTCGACCTCGTCGGCAAGATCTAAGTCGATCCGTCGAGACGGAAACAACGCCGGTGCTCCTGCGAAAGCAGGAGCCCAGGGGACTCACAGGCGGCCCGCTGGCGGCCTGAGCGCCTGCTTCCGCAGGAGCAGGTTTTCGTCTTTGGATCGGATTCAAGTTTGCCCAGCCCCCCCCTTGGGCGAACCGCGGCCCGGGGTGGAATGACCCTTCCGCCCCGGGCCGTTTTGTCTCTAGTTTCCGGAGGTATCCGATGCTCGACGCCAATCTCACGCAGCAGCTCAAGACCTATCTGGTCAACATCCGCGAGCCGATCGAGCTGGTCGCCAGCCTGGATGACGGCGCCAAATCGCGCGAGCTCGGCGAATTGCTGGACGAGATCGCCGCGCTGTCGGACAAGGTCGCGGTGGTCCGCGGCGGCGACGACGCGCGCCAGCCTAGCTTCCTGGTGCGCCGCCTGGGCACCGACATCGGCGTCCGCTTCGCCGGCATCCCGCTCGGGCACGAGTTCACCAGCCTCGTCCTCGCCCTCCTCCACGTCGGCGGGCATCCGTCGAAGGCTGCGCAGGAGGTGATCGAGCAGGTCAAAGCGCTCGACGGCGACTATCATTTCGAGACCTATTTCTCGCTGACCTGCCAGAACTGCCCGGACGTGGTGCAGGCGCTCAACCTGATGGCGGCGCTCAATTCCCGCATCACCCACACCGCGATCGACGGCGGCCTGTTCAAGGACGAGGTCGAGGCACGCCAGATCATGGCGGTGCCGACCGTGTTCCTCAACGGCGAGCCGTTCGGCCAGGGCCGCATGGAACTGGAGCAGATCGTCGCCAGGCTCGACAGCGGCGCCAACGAGCGCGCCGCGGAGGCGATCGCGAAGAAGGAGCCGTTCGACGTGCTGGTGGTGGGCGGCGGCCCCGCCGGCGCCGCGGCGGCGATCTATGCCGCGCGCAAGGGTATCCGCGTCGGCATCGCCGCGGAGCGGTTCGGCGGGCAGGTGCTCGACACCATGGCGATCGAGAACTTCATTTCCGTTCCCTACACCGAGGGACCGAAGCTCGCCGCGCATCTGGAGCAGCATGTCCGCGAGTACGACGTCGACATCATGAACCTGCAGCGCGCCGAGGCGCTGGTCCCGGCCGGCCATGAGGGCGGGCTGCATGAGGTGAAGCTTGCCAACGGCGCCTCGCTCAAGGCACGCACGGTGATCCTGTCGACCGGCGCGCGCTGGCGGACGATGAACGTGCCGGGCGAGGCCGAGTACCGCAACAAGGGCGTCGCCTATTGCCCGCATTGCGACGGCCCGCTGTTCAAGGGCAAGCGCGTCGCGGTGATCGGCGGCGGCAACTCGGGCGTCGAGGCGGCGATCGACCTCGCCGGCATCGTCGCGCACGTCACGCTGATCGAGTACGACAGCCGGCTGCGCGCCGACGCGGTGCTCCAGCGCAAGCTCGCCAGCCTGCCCAACGTCAGGATCGTCACCTCGGCGCTCACCACCGAGGTGCATGGCGACGGGCAGAAGGTGACCGGCCTCAGCTACAAGGACCGCAACCACGACACGATGCACCAGATCGAGCTGGAGGGCATCTTCGTGCAGATCGGGCTGGTGCCGAACACCGAATGGCTGAAGGACGCGGTGGCCCTCACTCCGCGCGGCGAGATCGAGATCGACCATCGCGGCGAGACCTCGCAGCCCGGCGTGTTCGCGGCGGGCGACGCCACCACCGAGCCCTACAAGCAGATCGTGATCGCGATGGGCGCCGGCTCGACCGCGGCGCTGTCGGCATTCGATTACCTGATCCGGCTGCCGGCGGAGCTGTCGGAAGCGGCATAAGCGTCTTCGCGCAACATTCAAGCACGTCGCACGGTCATGTTCTAAGCCCCTCCCCTTCAGGGGAGGGGTTGGGGTGGGGACGCGCCCAAGCGACAGAACCTGCCGCACTCCCCCGCCCCCAACCCCTCCCCTGAAGGGGAAGGGCTAAGTTGTTGAATGTTGATCGTCCCTAAAACTCCCGCGTCAGGCGCATCACGCGGCCGAGCACCTCGACCTCGGCCTTGTCGCGCAGCTCGTCGGGCCAGTCGGGATTGTCGCTGCTGATCCGCCAGTGCCGGCCCTCGCCCGCCAATCGCTTGACCCGCAGGGTATCGTCGACCCGGATCACCCAGATCGCCGCGCGCGCGCCCGGACGGCGCCGGCTGAGGTCGACGAGGATGCGGTCGCCGTCGTGCAGCGTCGGCGCCATCGAATCGCCGCTGACGGTGATCTCCGACGCATCCTCCGGCCGCACGCCCATGCGGGCCAGTTCCTCGGCCGGATAACGGGTCGGCCGCATCGCCTCGCCGTCGACCAGCCGTCCCGATCCGGCGGCGGCGCTCACCTCGATCCGCGGCACGGCGACGAGCTTGGTCGCCGGCCCGCCGAGCACCGCCTCGTCCACCCCGAAGAAGCGCGCGAGCCGCCCGCGATCCTCCTCCGGCAACAGCCTGGGCGTGCCGCGCTTCAGATACTGCTGCAGCCAGGCAGGGTTGCGGCGGAGCATCCGCGAGAGCGCGGAGAGGCTCGCGTCCCCCTCGACGATCAGCGCCTCCAGGACGCGGCGTTGCTCGGCTCCATCCACATCCGATCCATAGCGTAGGAAATTTCCTAGACAAGTTGGAAATTGCCGAACAGAACATATCAGGAACATAAACGAGCGAGTCGGAGGTATGGATCGTGGTGGACGTGCTGGCGCGGGTGCGCCGCTACATCAGGCAGACCGGTATGGCGCCAACCCAGTTCGGACGGAGGGCGGTCAACGATCCGCGGCTCGTCTCCGACCTTGTCAACGGCCGCGAGCCGAGGTCGGCGACGGTCGCGCGGATCGACGCCTATATCGCCGCGCATCCGGAGGGCCGGCCATGAGCCGGGGTCCGGACGCGGCGACGCTGCTCGAGCGCGCGCTGATCCAGGATGCAGGGCGCGCCGGCGTGCGCGCGCATGTCGCCGAGGCGCAATCGACGCGCTGGGCGAGCGCGACGTTCAGCGGCGCCCGGCATGTGCTGACGGTGATGGCCGGCGCGGGCGAAGCGGGCGGGCGCTGGCTCGCCGCCTTGCCCGAGGCCGAGCTGCCGCTGCGCGGCCATCTGGTCGCCGATCTGGCGGTCGTGCGCGAGCAGCGTTCGGCCGACCGGATCGAGGCGGTGATCGAGGCGCTGACGGTGGAGGAGCGATGAAACCCGCCAAAGTGAACGAAAGTGAACGAATGCGACGCGATTCCCTTCACTTTGGCTGCGGTGGCCGAGCCTGACCAACCAGAGCGAACCGTGCTCCTGCGAAGGCAGGTGCCCTGGATCATAGGTGCATCGGTTGCGGCCAGGGCTCCTGCCTTCGCAGGAGCACCGGTGCAGCTTCAAGCTGAGCAAACGCAACCGGCATCCCGAAGGGACGATCCTTCGCCTTACACCCTCACCGCCAGCCGGCGGAGCTCGTCGAGCGCGCGCTCCAGGCCCTGCAGCGACGTTTCGGCAGACCGTGCCGGCTCAGGCGCCGCCTCGGCACGGCGCGCGACGCCGTTTTCCAACCGGTCGAGCAGCGCCTGGATCGTTGCCTCGGTGCGCGGTGCGGCAAGCGGGCGCTCGTCGATCGGCAGCGGCGCCGGGCGGGCGAGCTCGAAAGTCTCGATCCGCTCGCCGGGCTGGAGCTCTGGCTTGCGATAGAGCGGCGCCACCGGCGGGACCGGCACCGCCGGCACGTCCGGGATCGCGCCCGGATCAAAGACGGAAAGCGGTGTCCCCAAGTCACACGGCAGATCGCGCTCAATCGGTGCCGGCGCCGGATCGACCCGCTCGGGCGGGAACGGCGGCGGGCCGAGGTCGCGCGTGGCGAGCAGCGGCGCGCGCGGCGGTGCATCGGGATGGGCGTCGGCACGGCGAAGCACGGGCACCGTCTCCTCGTCCGACGGCGGTCGCGCGGCCGGGCGCGGCCGCGGCAGCAGCGTCACCACCGCCCAGCCGACCGCGCCGGCAAAAGCGCCGCCCAGCATCGCCAGCAGCGTGCGCGCGGTGGGGCCGAGCGGCGGCTCAGCCGAAGGTACGAAGGCGGCGATGCCGCTGTCGGCCGCGGCCGATTCGAGGATGTGGGCGGGCAGCGCGACCATCGCGGCCGCGGCCGCGCCCGCCGCGACGATCGCAGCGAGCGCGGCCGGCGAAAGCGTCAGGCGCTGACGGAAGGAGAACGCGACCATGGCGCCTTCCTTGCCCCGGATTGAGTGATCTTTTGGTAAACGGGATCGTAGCGAGCCACATTGGCCGCCCAGTCGCGCTCCGATTCGACGAAGGCGCGGGCTCGCTCGCGGCGCGCCTCCCAGCCGGCGCGATCGGCGAACATCGCCGCCACCGCCGCGGCCAGCGCCGCGGGATCGCCGGCGGCGAACAGGGCGCCGGTATCGCCGTCGCGAATCAGCTCGCGGTGCCCGCCGACGTCGGACGCGGCGACCAGGCGGCGCTGCGCCATCGCTTCCAGCGGCTTCAAGGGCGTGACGAGATCGGTGAGTCGCATCGCCTTACGTGGATACACCAAGACGTCGATCAGACTGTAGTAGCGTTCGACCTCCCGGTGCGGCACCCGTCCGACGAAGCGGATCGCCTCGGCCGCGGGAGAGGCGGCGGCCTGCGCCCGCAATGCCTCCTCTTCCGGCCCGCCGCCGACGAGGACCAGCCTGAGCCCCGGCCGCGCCGCGACCAGCGCCGGCATCGCCGCGATCAGCGTGTCGAGTCCCTCGTAGTCGTAGAAGCTGCCGATGAAGCCGATCGTTTCCGCCCCGCCGACGCCCAGCTCCGCGGCCAGCGCCATATCCGGCGGAACCGGCGCGCCGAACAGCGTCATGTCGACGCCGTTGGGCGACACCATGATCTTGTCCGCCGCGATGCCGCGCTCCACCAGGTCGGAGCGCAGCCCTTCGCAGATCACCGCAACCGCATCGGCACGTCGCACCGCCCAGCTCTCCAGCGCCCTGGTCAGCCGATAGCGGAGCGATCCCTCGCTGCCGTTGCCGTTGCCGACCGCCGCATCCTCCCAGAAGGCGCGGATCTCATAGACCAGCGGCAGCCCCCGCCGTGCCTTGAGCGCCGCCAGCGCGTCGATCACCGGCGAATGGGCGTGGAGCACGTCGGGCCGGAAATCCTCGATCACCTCGCCGATCCGCCGCGCGAAGGCGGCGACCTCGCGCCATTCGCCGAGCGGAGTCGGCGCGGGCGCGAAGGCGGACGTGCGGAAGAAGCGGATGCCGTCGATCGTCACCTCGCCCGTCTCCCCGTCATGGTAGCGCGGGCCGGTGACGGCGGCGACCTCGTGCCCCCGCCGCATCTGCGCGGTCAGGATGGCGCGGGTGCGGAACGCATAGCCGCTGTGCAGCGGCAGGCCGTGATCGAGGACGTGGAGGATACGCATGACGGGGCTCCCCTGCCACGCGACTGTTTAACGGCGCGTCAACCGGCAGCGCTTAAGCGGATTTCAGGCGCCACTCCGGGGACGAGACGACGAGCCGATGATCGACAATTTCGCGCTCGCGCTGACCCACGGCCTGATGCTGATCGCCGCGATCCGGCTGTGGCGGCGGGACGATCTCGACCGCGAGTCGGGCCCGCAGGACGAGGCGACGGCGCCACGGGCGAAACGGTGGGGACGGCCCGGTGCGTGATCTCGTCTTCCTCGGTTTCATCGCGACGCTGCTCGGGATCGGCGTCAAGCGGCCGTTCCTGTTCGTGCTCGCCTATGTCTATATCGACACGCTGTCGCCGCAGCTGATGATGTACACGGCGCTGGGCTCGATCCCCTATTCGCTGATCACCGCCGCGCTCGCCGTGCTGTCGTTCGCCGCCGAGGACAAGCGCGACGTGCGCGTGGCGCCGCGCCAGGGTCTGATGTTCCTGCTGCTGCTCTACTGCTGGTACACCACGATCAACGCGGACTTCCCGGTCGAGGCGCAGTTCAAATGGGGATGGGTGTGGAAGGCGATCGCCTTCGGCATCTTCCTGCCGCTGACCCTGCGCACGCGGCTCAGGATCGAGGCGCTGCTGCTGTTCTCGCTGCTGTCGGTCGGCGCGATCGTCATCGTCGGCGGGATCAAGACGCTCGCCTCGGGCGGCGGCTATGGCGAACTCAACCTCATGGTCGCCAACAACACCGGGCTGTTCGAGGGCAGCATCATCTCGGCGGTGGCGATCGCGATCGTTCCGATCTTGCTGTGGTTCACCCGCCACGGCACCATCTTCCCGCCCGACTGGCGGGTGAAGCTGTTCTGCTACGCGCTCGTCTTCGCTTGCCTGCTGATGCCGATCGGCACCTCGGCGCGCACCGGCCTGCTCTGCGTCGCGCTGCTCGGCGTGCTGATGCTGCGCGACGTCAAGCGGCGGCTGCTCTACGTCGCCGGCATCGGCGTGCTGGGGCTGGCGGCGGTGCCGCTGCTCCCTTCCGCCTTCACCCAGCGCATGGAGACGATCCGCACCTATCAGGCCGACGCCTCGGCCTCGACCCGCCTCGCGGTGTGGAAGTGGACGCTCAACTATGTGCAGCGCAATCCCTTGGGCGGCGGGTTCGAGGCCTATCGCCAGAACCACATCCGCTACGACAAGGTCGCGGTCGAGAAGGACGGCAACAACGCCACCATCGAACGCTCGCTCGAGGTCGACAAGGCCCGCGCCTATCACAGCGCCTATTTCGAGATGCTGGGCGAGCAGGGCTATCCCGGCCTCGCGCTGTGGCTGCTGATCCAGCTGATCGGCCTCGTCCGCATGGAGGTGCTGCGCCGTCGCTATGCGAAGGCCGGGGGCGACGAGGCGTGGATCGCCCCGCTCGCCAGCGCGCTCCAGCACGCGCATCTCATCTACCTGCTCGGCGCCGCTTTCGTCGGTATCGCGCTCAATCCGTTCCTGTTCCTGCTGCTGGGCACCCAGATCGGCTTCGACACCTATGTCGGGCGAAAGCGGAGCGAGACGAGCTGGCGGCCGTTCCGCAAGCCGGGCACGGCCGCCGCCGCGGCGATCGCCTGATGGCGGGCCTGTTCCTCGTCCGCTCCGGCGATTCCGACTTCGCCGAGGTCGCGCTGACCGCAGCCCGTGCGCAATATGCGCGCCACGGCTTCGGTGAACCCGTCGCGGTCACGTTGCCCGGCTGGGAGCTGCTGCACTGGCCTTATGCGATCGGCGGGCCCGACTGCCTGCTGGTCGACGGCGAGGATTGCGTCGCGGTCGCAGGCACGATCACCGTCGACGGCCAGATGGGCCGGCCGGCGCTCGAGCGGCTGCGGGCGATGCCGCTGCCGGCGCCCGACTGGTCGCGCGTCGGCGGCCAGTTCGTCGCGCTGGTGCGGCGCGGCGGCCGCACCTTCCTGTTCGCCGACTATTTCGCCGCCTTCCAACTCTTCCACGACGCCGATCACCGGCTGTTCTCCACCTCGCTGCTCGCCGCCGCCGGGGCGCTGCCGCGCCTGAGCTTCGACGCGCAGGGCGTGTACGAGCTCGCCTTCAACGTCATGCCGATCGGCGACGATACGGTGTTCGCCGAGCTGAAGACGCTCGGCCCCGGGGCAGTCCTGGAGCTGACCGAGAGCGGCACGATCGCCCATCCTGCCGCAAAGCCGCTCCCGCACATCACGACGATGCCGATCGCCGAGCGGATCGAACGTCACCGCACGCGCTTGGCGGCGATCGTCGACGCCCATATCCGCCAGTTCGGCAACGCCGTGCATTGCCCCCTCTCGGGCGGCCTCGATTCGCGGCTGCTCCTCGGCGCCTTGCGCGCGGCAGGGTCACGGCCCGACGTCTACGTCTACGGCCCGCCCGGCGATGCTGACGTCGCCATCGCCCGCGCGATCGGCGCCGCCGAGGGCTTCCATGTCGAATGGATCAACAAGGCGGCCGAGCCGCTCGCGCCCGACGCCTTCGCCGAGCAGGTCGAGCGCAACTTCCACGCCTTCGACGGCCTGCCGACCTACGGCAACATCTTCGACAACGGCGGCAACCACGCTGCCCAGCAGGCGCGCCACGCCGGCGGCGCGCTCGCGGCGTCGGGCGGATGCGGCGAGATCTACCGCAATTTCTTCTACCTCCCCGACCGCCCGATCGGCGCGGCGGCGGTGGCGCGCACCTTCTACGCCCGCTTCGTGCGCGAGGACGCCACCGGGCAATTCGACGAGTCGGCATTCCTCCGCCGCGTCGCGGAGAAAATCGCGGACGCGGCGGGGGTCGCCGACGGCCCGCTCCCGCGTGGCCTCGTCGAGCACATCTACCCGCGCGTGCGCTGCCGCGCGCTGTTCGGTCGCGAGATCAGCCTGGAGGCGCGGCTCAGCCCCTATCTCATGCCGTTCCTCGACCATCAGGTGGTCGCCGAAGCGATGACGCTGCCGCTGGCGCTCAAGCACGCCGGCCGCTTCGAGGCGATGCTGCTCAACGCCATCGACCCGGCCCTGGCGCGGCACACCTCCGCCTACGGCCACGACTTCGCCGGCTCGCCGAGCCTCCGGCACCGCTTCGACGAATGGTCCTCGCGCATCCGGCCGATCTGGCTGCGCCGGCGCAGCTACGCGATCCAGCGACGCCTGCGCCCGCTCTCGGACGAGCACGGCGGGCTGCTCGGCGGCGATTACATGGGCCGGGTGATCGATCCCGCCTTCCCGGCGATGCGTCGCTACTTCCGGATGGACCGGGTCACCGACAGCGGCCTGTGGCGGCGGATCGCCAATCTCGAATATCTGGCGCAGCAGCTGGGCGCGCGGCTGGCGAGCTGAACGCAGGCCGTGCTCCTGCGAAAGCAGGAGTCCTGGACTGCCGCGAACAGCTTGCGGCCAGAGCTCCTGCTTTCGCAGGAGCGCCGCAGGCCGTTAGAAATACCGCGCACCTTCCGGCGCGATCCGCTCGGCGAGCTGGTTGTTCCGCACCGTCACCTTGTCGCCCGACCAGTTGCCGACGAGAGTGGTCTTCCACTTGAAGCCCTCGGCCAACCAGGCGCGGTTGTTCTCGACCACCAGCCCGGCGGACGAGTTCTTGATCCCCTCTGGCGCGACGGTGATCATCGTCGAGTAATTCTCCTTGTTCGGTCCGACCACGAAGCTGTTGCCCGCGATCCGGCCGGAGGCGCCGTTGGAGAGGTCGATCATATAGTTGGTCGCCTGCCCCCGGCTGTCGTCGAAGCTCGAATCGAGCACCTCGATCCTCGGCGCGCGGCTCTTGAGGTAATGGCCGCCGGTGCCGCGCTCGAAGCGCGAGCGGGTGACCTTCAGCGCGCCATATTCACCCACGTAGACAGCGTGCGCGCCGTTGCCGGTCGGGTCCTTGCCGAGTCCGGCGAAGGTCGAGCGGTCGATGGTGATGGTGCTCGCAGGATCGCTCGCCGACAGGATGCCGCACTGGCCGTCGATGAACATCGCGCCGGCGACGGTGAGGTTGCCCTTCTCGATACGGATGCCGGCGCCGTTCCCGTCGTTGACGTAGGTATGCATGAAGACGATGCCGTCCACCCGCGCGCTCGCGCCGCGCAGCACCAGGGTCGCCTTGCCCTCGCAGATCGCCCGCTCGAAGATAACCTTGCCCGGTACCTCGGCGACATAGGCGACGTTGCCCGAATCCTGGACGACGCACTCGTGATAGGTGCCGGGCGCGATGCGGATGGTGCCGTCCCCGCCCTGGAGCGAGGCCAGCGCCTCGTCGAAGCTGCGGAAGCTGCGGCCGGCCTCGACCACGGTGAACGGCGCACGTTCGCCTTGCGACATGGCCGGCGCGGCGAGCGTAACGACGGAAGCGAGCAGGAGCGGCAGGCGCATTGCGGATTCCCAAACGACGCGAGACTTGGATTGTCGCGCGCCGCCGTCCTAACGCCAATGCGTTATCGGCGAGTTAGAGCCGGGCCATCGTCCCGAATCGATACGTCGCTGCCCCTCAGGCTTCCACCTTCGCCAGCGCCGCGATCAACGCCTCGTTGAACGCCGGGATGTCGTCGGGCTTGCGGCTGGTGATGAGGTTATCGTCGACCACCACCTCGCGGTTCACCACCTCCGCCCCGGCATTGGCGAGGTCGGTGCGGATCGACGGCCAGCCCGTCACCGTCCGCCCGTCGAGCACGTCGGCTTCGGCGAGCAGCCACGGCGCATGGCAGATCGCCGCCACCGTCTTGCCGTCGTCGATGAACTCCTGGACGATCGCGACCGCCCGCTCGCTCATCCGGAGCTTGTCGGGATTGGCGACGCCGCCCGGCAGCACCAGCGCGTCGAAATCCTCGGTGTCGACCTCATCCACCGTCGTGTCGGGCGTGATCGCTTCGCCTTTCTCCCCGCCCTTCTCGCTCACGATCGGATCGGTCTTGAGCGATGCCAGCGTCACCCTGGCGCCCGCATCGAGCAGCGCCTGTCGGGGCTTCATCAGCTCGTCCTGTTCGAAGCCATCGGTGGCGACGATCAGCACGCGGGTGTCGGTGAAGGCGGGCATGATACTCTCCATGAAAACTGGCGAGCATCAAAACCACCGGGACTGGCGCCCCGTTCCGGAACCCATCGACCGTCCGGGCATTGGTCGGACCCGATGACGGCACGACTGGTCTACAGCGACGACAGCATACCCGGGATCACGCGCCGCAAGGTCCGTCGCGGCTGGGGCTATTGGGACGCGGACGGCAACCGCATCACCGATCGCGACGAGATCGACCGGCTAAACGCGATCGGGCTGCCGCCGGCCTATGCCGACGCCTGGTTCAACCCCAAGTCCAACGGTCACATCCAGGCGGTCGGCCGCGACGAGAAGGGCCGCAAGCAGTACCGCTACCATCCCGCATTCCGCGAGGCGCAGGAGGCGGAGAAGTACGAGGGCTGCCCGCGCTTCGGGCGCAAGCTGCCGAAGCTGCGCGCCCGGGTCGAGGCGGACCTCCGCCGGCCCGGACTCAGCAAGGAGAAGGCGGTCGCGGCGGTCGTGCGCCTGCTCGACCTCGGCCAGATCCGCGTCGGCAACGAGGGCTATGCCAAGGCGAACAAGAGCTTCGGCGCCACCACGCTCAGGAAGCGCCACGGCAGGATCGAGGGCGCACGGCTGCGCCTCCAGTTCCGCGCCAAGTCGGGCAGGCTGCGCCAGCTCATCGTCACCGACCGCAGCCTCGTCCGCTTCGTCAAGCGTTGCCAGGACCTGCCCGACCAGCATCTGTTCGCCTGGCTCGACGATGCCGGCGAAGCGCACGGCGTGACCTCGAGCGACGTCAACGACTATATCCGCGAGGCGACGGGTGAGGACTTCACCGCCAAGCATTTCCGTACGTGGGGCGCCAGCGTGATCGCCTTCACCGCACTGGTGGAGGCGGAGAAGGACATCGGCCTCAACACCATGCTGGCGCCGGTCACCGAGACGCTCGGCAACACCCCCGCGATCGCGCGCAAGAGCTATGTCCACCCGCTGCTGATCGAGCTCGCCAAGTCAGACGCCCAGGCCGCGCTCCGCGCCCAGCCGCTGCCGCGCTCCACCAAATATCTGAGCCGCCACGAGCGCGGATTGATCGCCCTGCTGGAAAAGGGCGTCCCGACCGTCCACAAGCGCGCCGCCTGAGGAGTCGTCAGATGAGCAACACGACCGTCGCCAACGCGGCCGCGCCCGCCAAGGATCCGATCACCGCCGTCGAGCTGCAGGCCCACGCCAATGCCCTGTTCACCGACAGCCTGTCCTGGCTGCAGACGCACTGGCTGCAGATCCTGATCGCGGTCGGCATCGCCGCGGCGATCGCCGCGCTGCTCCATGCGGCGCGCAGCATCGGCATGAAGCTGTGCCGGCGGCCGAGGCTCGCCGACGGCTGGGGCGGCGTCATCGGCCGGGCGATCGCACGCACCGGCAACTTCTTCATCGTGATGACCGCGGCCCAGCTGGTAGTCGGCTATGCCGCGGCGCCGCCGGTCGTCTCGTCGACGATCACCTTCCTCTTCACCGTCGCCGCCGTGTTCCAGGCGGCGCTGTGGGCGCGCGAGCTCATCCTCGGCACGATCGAGAACCGCAGCCGCGTCGACGATCGCGCGATGCTCGGCAGCGCGTTCGGTCTCATCCGGCTGCTCGTCACCTTCGCGCTGTTCGCGATCGCGTTGGTGGTGGTGCTCGACAATCTCGGCGTCAACATCACCGGCCTGGTCGCCGGCCTCGGCGTCGGCGGCATCGCGATCGGCCTCGCCGCGCAGGGCATCTTCGCCGACCTGTTCGCCGCGCTCGCGATCATCTTCGACCGGCCGTTCCGCGTCGGCGACAAGGTCCAGTACGACAACACCTCCGGCGTGATCATGGCGATCGGGCTCAAGTCGACCCGCATCCGCGCCTTCACCGGCGAGGAACGGGTGATCGCCAACAAGAACCTGCTCGACAAGGAGATCCAGAACACCTCGAACCGCGATCACGTGCGGATCAGGCTGCCGATCGGCGTCGCCTACGAAACCCCGCCCGAGACGCTCGCCGCCCTGCCGGCGATGCTGACCGATATCGTCGAAGCCGAGAAGGCGACGGTCGCCCGCGCCAGCTTCGAGACGTTCGGCCCGAGCTCGATCGACTTCGTGCTCGAATTCGACGTCCCCGGCGACGACTGGCCGCTCGCGCACGCGACGCGCGACAAGGTGATCGTCGCGATCCTGCGCAGGTTCGCCGACGAGGGGATCACCATCCCCTTCCCCACCCAGACCACCTACACCGCGGCGCCCGACGGCCGGCTGGTCATGCCCTATCCCGAGAAGCAGCCGGCCGCGCGCGTGGTTCCCAACGGCGGGGAAACGGCCTGACCTTACAGCGATTCGAAATAGCGCACGCGCTCCGACGAGGCTTTTTTGAAGCTCGGGTTTCACCGGCGTCAGTCACCCGGGGCTTGTTTCCGCTACGTCAGTCCCGATTTCGTAATTACGGTTCGCCAAGGCCTTGCGATGCGTCCGCAGCCGTGCTGAGAGGAGCCGCATCGTCCCGCAACAAACGCGCCCCAGAGAGGAATGCCGTGCCGACAATCACCGTCCAGGAGCGGGCCCAGCAGATCGGGCAGGAGGTCGTCTCCGACTGGGTCGAGGTCACCCAGGAGATGATCGACAAGTTCGCCGACGCCACCGGCGATCATCAGTTCATCCACGTCAATCCGGAGATGGCGAAGCTGACGCCGTTCGGCGGCACCATCGCCCACGGCTTCCTCACACTGTCGCTGATGCCGCTGCTCGCGTCCAAGACCGACCAGCCGCAGATCGAGGGCATCCGGATGGGCGTCAACTACGGGGGCAACAAGGTCCGCTTCCTGACGCCGGTCCGCTCGGGCAGGCGCGTGCGCGGCCGCTTCAAGCTCATCGAGTTCAGCGAGAAGCGCCCCGGCCAGTGGCAACAGGTCAACGAGTTCACCGTCGAGATCGAGGGCGAGGACAAGCCCGCGATGGTCGCCGAATGGATCAGCCAGATTTTCGTCTAAGCCCGAGAGGATAGCCCAATGCGCTCCGCCGTCATCGTCTCCACCGCCCGCACCCCGATCGGCCGCGCCTATCGCGGCGCGTTCAACGCCCTGCCCTCGCCCACCCTCGCCAGCCACGCGATCAAGGCCGCGGTCGAGCGCGCCAGGATCGACCCGGCCGAGGTGCAGGACGTCGTGTTCGGCGCCGCGCTCCAGCAGGGCGTGCAGGCCGGCAATATCGCCCGCACCTCGCTGCTGCGCGCGGGGCTGCCGGTCAGCGTCGCCGGCATGTCGGTCGACCGGCAGTGCGCCTCCGGCCTGATGGCGATCGCCACCGCCGCCAAGGAAGTCGTCGAGGACCGCATGGACGTGACGATCGGCGGCGGCGTCGAATCGATCTCGCTGATCCAGACGCCGGAGATGCGCGTCGGTCCCGACCGCGAGCTGCTGGCGATGCACGGCGACATCTACATGCCGATGCTGCAGACCGCCGAGGTGGTGCAGAAGCGCTACGGCATCAGCCGCGAGCGCTGCGACGAATACGCCCTCCAGTCGCAGCAGCGCACCGCCGCCGGCCAGGCCGCGGGCAAGTTCGACGACGAGATCGTCCCGGTCACCGCGGTGATGAACGTGACCAACAAGGAGACCAAGGAGGTCACGCAGAAGGAGGTCACCCTCGCCAAGGACGAGGGCAACCGTCCCGACACCACGCTCGAGGGGCTGAAGGCGCTGCAGCCGGTGCTGCCCGACGGATCGGTCACCGCCGGCAACGCCTCGCAGCTGTCGGACGGCGCCGCCGCATCGGTGCTGATGGAGGAGAAGCTGGCGGAGCAGCGCGGCCTCCAGCCGCTCGGCCGTTACGTCGGCATGGCGGTGGCGGGCACCAAGCCCGACGAGATGGGCATCGGCCCCGTATTCGCCATCCCCAAGCTGCTCGACCGCTTCGGGCTCAAGATGGACGACATCGGCCTGTGGGAGCTGAACGAGGCGTTCGCGGTGCAGGTGCTCTACTGCCAGGACAAGCTCGGCATCCCGAACGAGCTGCTCAACGTCAACGGCGGCTCGATCTCGATCGGCCATCCCTATGGCATGACCGGCGCCCGCTGCACCGGCCACGCGCTGATCGAGGGCAAGCGCCGCAGCGCCAAATATGTCGTGGTGACGATGTGCATCGGCGGCGGCATGGGCGCGGCCGGGCTGTTCGAGGTGCTGTAAGCGGGCCGCCGGCGCGGCCTACGCTGGCTATCTGCGCACCCGCGATGGACGGCTCGTCGAGACCGTCCGCCTGACCGCGGCAACCAACTCGCCCGGGTTCTCGTTGTCCTCCCCGAACATCCATCGAGGAGCGCACGCCATGGCCGACACGGAAGAGATCAAGCGCACGTTCTGGAAGAAGGTGGCGGACAGCCCCTTCGTCATGATCGGGCTGATGCACGACGAGCGGCACAGCGAGCCGCTGACCGCCCAGCTAGACGAGGATCAAGTCGATACGCTGTTCTTCTTCGCCGGCCGCGACAACCGGCTCGCGCCGGGCGGCATGGCGATGGCGCAGTTCGTGTCGAAGGGACACGACTTCTTCGCCTGCCTGATGGGCGAGGTCCGCCAGGACAACGATCGCGCGATCGTCGACAGGCTGTGGAACAACCAGGTCGAGGCCTGGTTTCCGGGCGGCAAGGACGACCCCAACCTCGCGCTCTACCGGTTCGGCATCGACAGCGCCGAGATGTGGGAGGCCGACATGTCGCTCTCGGGCCGGGTCAAGATGCTGTTCGGCGGCAGGATCCGCAAAGAGGAGGAAGGCAGCCACGCAGTGGTGGAGACGACCGCGAGCTGAGGCGCGTTTGACAGAGCCGCTCTCGGCGCGGCATCGCCGGGCGATGCCGCCGCCTTCGCTGGTCCACCGCCTCCGCGTCGAAGCGCACGCCCTTTGGCTGGCGGTGCGCGACCCGCGTACGCCGTGGCCGGCGCGGGCGATCGGCCTGCTCGTTGCGGCTTATGCGCTTTCGCCGATCGACCTGGTGCCGGACTTCATTCCGGTACTCGGCCTCATCGACGATGCCATCCTGGTCCCCGCCGGTATCTGGCTCGCGACGCGCTTCATCCCGGCCGCGGTGCTGGCCGAGCATCGCGCCGCCGCCGAAGCCGCTGCCGAGCGGCCTGCTTCGCGTTGGGGGCTCCTCCTCGTTCTGCTCGCCTGGGCGACGATCGTGTGGCTGGCCTGGTCGCTGGTGCGCACCTTCTACGATTGACCGATCGACGTTCAGTTCAGGCAGGACGGCAACTGCTTCCCCTCCACCCCGGCCTCCTGACCGGCTCGGCACGGGCTTGATCCGATGCCCTTCGGGAGTGACGGGCAGGGAAGTCGCGCCCAAACTACGTCACCACCTGTCTCGGCAAAGCTGGACGGTCGAGAGTCGTTAGAGCATTGATCATTGGCGCACGACCGATAGTCTGGGTCGTGCACGGGCGCGTTCGTGGAAGCGGATCGTGCGCAAGAAGCGCGATGTGCCGGTCGACGGCAGGAGATAAAGAAATAATGGTTCCTGTATTCGGCGCCGTCGTGCTGTTCGCAAATTTGCCGCCGTCCGCCCTCGAAGTGCCGCTCCCGCCAGCCGTGATCCAAACGGCAAGCACCCAGCAGGTTCCTGTCACGACACCGGAATCGCCTGTGCCGGCGGCGGTGCCGGTCCCCGCACCGGTAGCGTCCGGCGCTCCGCCGGAGGTTTTGCCCGTGGCCCCGGCTGCCCAGAGTCCGGCAACGACGGTCCAAATCCCGGCAACGCCCGACGTGGCGGCTGCGGCGGCGCAGGAGGTGCCCGCCGGCGAGCTGACCGGTGACGACATCGTCATCTCGGGGCGGCGGCGCTCTGCCGGCGATCCGGCCGAACGGGTCAATGTCGAATCCTACAAGGCGGTGCAGGCGGTCGATCGCGCCGTCGTCGCCCCGATCGCCAAGGGCTATAAAAAGGGGATTCCCAAGCCGGTGCGCGACGGCATCCACAATTTCCTCGATCATATTCAGGAACCGATCGTCTTCCTGAACTATCTGCTGCAGCTGAAGCCGGGAAAGGCGGCCGAGACGCTGGGCCGCTTCGCGATCAATACCACGGCCGGGCTTGCCGGGACGATCGACATCGCCAAGCGCCGTCCATTCAAGCTGCCGCACCGCCCGAACAGTTTCGCCAATACCTTGGGCTATTATGGCGTGAAGCCGGGTCCTTACCTGTTCCTGCCGCTGATCGGGCCCACGACGGTGCGCGATCTCGTCGGGATATCGATCGACCGGCTCATCCTGCCGACGACCATCGGGAAGCCGTTCAATCAGGCCTATTACACCATTCCGGTCAATACGCTCAGCGCACTGGATTACCGGGTGGCGTTCGACGACAGGCTGACCGAGCTCCAGGCGGCCAAGGACCCCTATGCCGCGACGCGCGACGATTATCTCCGCAAGCGAAAGGCGGAAATCGATCGTCTGCACAGCCCGCGCTGGCGCGGACATCGCGTGCCGGAGCAGCCGATCGCGCCGACTGCTGCGCCAGTGCCCGCGGCAGAGGATGTGCCTCCCCTAACGGTCGTGCCCACCGCGCCGGCATCGGCCGCGCCGGTGCTTGCCCCCTCAATGCCCTCAGTGGCGATTCCATCGGTGCCCGGCACCGAAGCCAGGGAGCCGGAGAGGACGTCTCCTACGCCGCCCAAGCCATAAGGGTAGGGCTATTCACCCCAGGGATGACGGCTTTCATTCCGCCTCGCCCAAATCATACGGATTCAGGCCTATCCATAGCCTCCGCTCGATCGCGGAGCCCCATGAATCAGCACCAGCTCTTCGGAATCCTGAACGTCGATCAGCCCTGGGCCGCGTGGGCGGTGATCCACTCCTCGACCATCGGAGCGATCTGACCGCGCCACTTGGAGCCGTTGAAGATGCCGTAATGGCCGACCCTCGGCGCCATGTGGTACTTCTTCTCCGCGGCCGGCAGCTTGGTCGCGAGCGTCAGCGCCGCCTTGGTCTGCCCCAGGCCGGAGATGTCGTCGCGCTCGCCCTCGATCGCGAGCAGGCCGATGTCGGTGATCGCCGCGGGATCGACCCGGCGCCCGCGATGCTCCATCTCGCCCTTGGGCAGCGCGTGACGCTGGAACACCGCGTCGATGGTCTGGAGGTAGAACTCGGCGGTCATGTCGCACACCGAGCGGTATTCGTCGTAGAACGCCATCGTCGCCTCGGCGCTGTCGTCGTCCCCCTGGACGAGATGCTTGAACAGCTCCCAATGCGAGATCATGTGGTTGCCGAGGTTCATCGTCATGAATCCGGCGAGCTGCAGGAAGCCCGGGTACACCCGCCGCCCCGCGCCGGGATAGAGCAGCGGCACCGTGGCGATGACGTTCTGCTCGAACCAGGCGTGCGGCCGCTCGGTCGCGAGCGTGTTGACCGCGGTCGGCGCCTCGCGCGTGTCGATCGGGCCGCCCATCAGCGTCAACGTGCGGGGGCGGTTGGGGTGCTTGTCGGCGCTCATCAGCGCCGCGGCGGCATAGCAGGGCACCGAGGGCTGGCACACCGCGAGCATATGCGGGCGCGGATCGCCGTCGCGGCCGATGAACTCCAGGAACTCGACGACGTAATCGATATAGTCGTCGAGATCGAAGCGTCCCTCGTCCGTGGGGACCAGCTTCGCGTCGCGCCAGTCGGTGATGTAGACGTCATGGCGCGGCAGCATCCGCTCGACCGTGCCGCGCAGCAGCGTCGCATAATGGCCCGACATCGGCGCCACGATCAGCAGCTTGGGTCCGCCCGCGACGCCCTCCCGCGCGAAATGCTTGAGCTGGCCGAACGGCTTCTTGAGCACCACTTCCTCACGGACCGCGACCTGGCGATCGTCGACGGTGGTGCGATCGAGCCCGAACTCGGGCTTGCCGCGCGGCGATGCAGCATGGGCGAACACCTCCAGCGCAGAGGCGAGCACCGGCCCGCCGCCGAAATAGGCGAACGGGTTTGCCGGATTGTTCAGCAAGCCGGCCGAAAAATTCGCGAACGCGCTCGCCCCCGCCAGCATCGACCGCTGCATTTCATACGCATCATAGAGCATTCGGTATGTTCCCCACCGTGGGTGGAAGCCACGGCCCCGATATAGCTATAGCGTACCGCAGTTGCGAGACAATGCGCATGACGGGGAAAGCGATGAAGCGAGTGGGGAAGGTCCATCATCTAAGCATCTCAAGCCCCTCCCCTTCAGGGGAGGGGGTTGGGGTGGGGCAGTGCGACAGGCCGTTCGCTCGCGGATAGCCCCCACCCCCAACCCCTCCTCTGAAGGGGAGGGGCTTGAGAAAGCCGCCAGATCACGGCGCCACTTCAGCCGCGCGGAATGACGAAGGAGCCCCTACCCTTCCGAATCCATTGCCGATCGCTCCGGCAGGTCCTAGTCCCCGCGCATGGCCGACGCCCCTCCTCCGCCGCGCGCCTCGCTCGGCAACCTCGCGCTCGTCTGGCGCTTCACCGTGCGCTACCCGCTGCGAATCGCTCTCGCCCTGATTGCGCTCGTCACCGCCGCCGGCGCGACGCTCTGGGTGCCGCGCACCTTCAAGCAGGTCGTCGACAAGGGCTTCGCCAGCGGCGATTTCGACGCTGCCGCCGTCGCACCCTATTTCGAGGGGTTGATCGCGGTCGTGGTCGTGCTCGCCATCTCGACCGCGGTGCGCTTCTACATGGTCTCGTGGCTCGGCGAGCGCACCGTCGCCGACATCCGCGCCGCGGTGCACCGCAACCTGCTCCGCCAGCCGCCCGGCTGGTTCGAGACCAACCGCCCGTCCGAGATCGCCTCGCGCCTGACCGCCGACACCGGCGTCATCGAGCAGATCGTCGGCGGCACCGTCTCGATCGCGCTCCGGAACCTGCTGGTCGGCGTCGGCGGCGTCATCACCCTGTTCGCGCTGGCGCCCAAGCTCGCGATCTATCTGATCATCGGCCTGCCGCTGGTGACGCTGCCGATCATGATCCTCGGCCGCCGCGTGCGCAGCTTCTCCCGCACCAGCCAGGACCGCATCGCCGACATCGGCGCGATGACCGCCGAGACGCTGGGCGCGATGCGGATCGTCCAGGCGTTCGGCCAGGAAGACCGCGAGAGCGAGCGTTTCCACGGCGCGGTCAACCGCGGCTTCCAGGCGGCGCGGCGCCGCTTCGCCACCCGCGCGGCGATGACCGCCGCCGTCATCTTCCTGCTGTTCGGCGCGATGACGCTGCTCTTGTGGGAGGCGGTACAGGACGTCGCCAACGGCACCATCTCCGGCGGATCGATCACCGCCTTCGTCATCACCGCCGGGCTGGTCTCGGGCTCGTTCGGCGCGCTGACGGAGGTCTATGGTGACCTGCTGCGCGGTTCGGGCGCCGCCGCGCGACTGGCCGAGCTGCTCCGCGTCGAACCCGAGATCCGCGCACCGGCCGACCCGGTGCCGCTGCCCGAGCCGGCGCGCGGCGCCATTGCCTTCGACCATGTCACCTTCCGCTACCCCACCCGCCCGGATCTCGCCGCGCTGCACGATTTCTCACTCGAGGTGAGTCCCGGCGAGACGGTGGCGGTGGTCGGCCCCTCGGGCGCGGGCAAGTCGACGCTGTTCCAGCTCGTCCAGCGTTTCTACGATCCCCAGGCCGGCGAGATCCGCGTCGACGGCGTGCCGGTCCACCTGGCCGATCCGGCCAAGGTCCGCGCCCGCGTCGCGATGGTCCCGCAGGAGACGGTGATCTTCGCCGCTTCCGCCCGCGACAATCTGCGCTACGGCCGCTGGGACGCGAGCGACGAGGCGATCTGGGCGGCGGCCGAGGCCGCCAACGCCGCCGAGTTCCTGCGCGCGCTGCCGGAGGGGCTCGACACCTTCCTCGGCGAGGCGGGCGCGCGTCTGTCGGGCGGCCAGCGCCAGCGCGTCGCGATCGCCCGCGCGCTGCTGCGCGACGCCCCGATCCTGCTGCTCGACGAGGCGACCAGCGCGCTCGACGCCGAGAGCGAGCGGCTGGTCCAGTCCGCGCTCGACCGGCTGATGGCGAACCGCACCACGCTGGTGATCGCCCACCGCCTCGCCACCGTCCGCGCCGCCCAGCGCATCGTCGTGATGGACGGCGGCCGCATCGTCGAGACCGGCACCCACGCCGAACTGATCGGCGGCGGGGGGCTCTATGCGCGATTGGCAAGCCTGCAGTTCAGCGAGGCGGCTTAGCCCGAGAGTCGATTGAAGCGATGTCAGTGCTCCTGCGAAGGCAGGAGCCCAGGCCGCAAACGCGGTTCCTATGATCCAAGGCTCCTGCCCTCGCAGGGGCACGATTCCGCTTCATCCGGACAGTCCCGAGTTCCTCCCGCACCGGGGAGGAGCCGAACTTACCTGGTCGCGTTGTACTTGAGCTGGTCGTCGGTGAGCTGGAATCCCACCAGCGCCTCGAAGGTCGCGCGCAGCACCGCCTGACGCACGGCGGGATTGGCGAGCGGGTCCATCGCCGCTTCCTGCTGGCCGGCCTTGCGGCGCCGGGTGATCTGGTTGCGCACTTCGGGCGGCAGCGTCGCCGCGGCGCGGTCGACATAGGCGCCAGCGGTGCCGCTCGCGGTCGCGCGCTCCTGGCCGGCCTCGAAATGCACGGTGACCTGGCTCACCCGCTTGGCGGTGACGACGGTGCCGCCCTGCACGACCGCGCTGTAGAAGGGCAAGGTCACGTCGCGCGCGGCATCGGTGCGGGTCCGCCGCGCCTGCACGTCGAAAGTGATCGACGTGTAGATCGGGTCGACCGTGTCGTTGCAGGTCGAGCGCACGTTGGTGATGCTCGCGACCACGTCGATCGCGTCGGCGGTGCGTGCCGTCTCCGGGTTGAACAGGGTGACGTCGCCGGTCGCCGCCGGCACGCCCACCGACGGGCAGGCGGTGCGCACCGCGGTGATGCCGCCCGAAGGATCGATCTCGCCCCGATTCGAGCAGCCGGCGGCGAACAGCGCCAGGACGGAGAGGGCAGTGAGGCTGCGGACGTTCACGAATGACCTTTCAAATACGGGCGGGCACGGCCGCAGCCCGCGTGGCTACCAAGCGCCTTCCGCCTACGCAAGCAATCGCGTAGAGCGGCACCCGATGACCAAGCCCGCGCTCACCCTGCTGATCGCCGCCCCGCGCGGCTTCTGCGCCGGCGTCGACCGCGCCATCCGCATCGTCGAGCTGGCGATCGAGCGCTACGGCGCGCCGGTCTACGTCCGGCACGAGATCGTCCACAACCGGTTCGTCGTCGACAACCTCAAGGCCAAGGGCGCGGTGTTCGTCGAGGAGTTGGATCAGGTGCCGGACGGCGTGCCGGTGGTCTTCTCGGCCCACGGCGTGCCCAAGGTGGTACCGGCGAACGCCGCCGAGCGCGGCCTCGAATATCTCGATGCCACCTGCCCGCTGGTCTCCAAGGTGCATCGCCAGGCCGAGCGGCTGGTCGCCGCCGGCAAGCACATCCTGTTCGTCGGCCACGCCGGCCATCCCGAGGTGATCGGCACCTTCGGCCAGGTGCCGGAGGGATCGATGACCCTGGTCGAGACCGTCGCCGATGCCGAGGCGCTCGAGCCCGCCGATCCCGACAACCTCGCCTTCCTCACCCAGACCACGCTGTCGGTCGACGATACCGCCGCGGTGGTCGGCGTGTTCACCCGCCGTTTCCCGAGCATCGTCGCGCCGCGCGCCGACGACATCTGCTATGCGACCTCGAACCGCCAGGCCGCGGTCAAGGCGATCGCCGCCAGGTGCGAGCTGATGCTGGTGATCGGCGCGCCGAACTCGTCCAATTCGGTCCGTCTGGTCGAGGTCGCCGAGCGCGAGGGCACGCCGGCCAAGCTGATCCAGCGCGCCACCGATCTCGAATGGGACTGGCTGGAGGGCGTGACGACGCTCGGCCTCACCGCCGGCGCCTCCGCGCCGGAGCTGCTGGTGCGCGAGCTCGTCGACCGCCTGTCCACCCGCTACGAGGTCGCGGAGCGCGAGGTGGTGACCACGCTCGAAGACCTGACCTTCAAGCTGCCGCGGGGATTGCAGGCAGCGTAAGGGCCCCACGGAGCGACGTGGCGGCGATCGCCTCGTTCCAAGCTTTCGGAAAATCTCAGCGCGATAGCGTGATGGGGGGCGAATAGTCGGTCATCGCCATGAACACGCTGTCGACCTTGGTCACCAGCTTGCCGCCAGCCTCCGACCTGGCGACCACCGCGCGCCATTCGGGGTCCTCGCCAAACGCCTTCCAATCCTCGTCCCTTGCCTCCCGGCTGGGGTATGCGAGCACGTAGATCACCCGCCCGCCAGGAGCCTCCTTGGTCGGCAGCTCGTTCCAGTAGGCGACGTTGCGCATACCATGCTTCTCGAAAAGCTTGAGCGTATGGTCGCGAAACCGCGCGTTGAGCGCGGCGAGCTTGCCCGGCGCCGGATAGTAGATGCGCAATTCATAAACCGCGACCCGCGGATCGAGCGGCGCAGGTTGCGCAAACGCTGGCATCGCAGTCGCGGCCAGAGCGAGGCAGGCGAACAAGGCAAAGCGCATTGACGAACTCCCGAGTAGTAAAGAACGAACGATCGCACGCAATGCAGCCTTTCTACCATCCCTATGCTTCAACAGGAGGGTAGGTGAGTGACGAACTGATGGCAGCTATTGCCCCAATTTGCGGATCTGGACCGCGACGGCAAATAACCACCTACAGCGTACATTCCCCATCTGCTGTGTATTCGTCGAAACGTCCGCGTCATTCCACTCCGCCGGAATGCGCCGCCTCGCCCGCCGCCCGGTAGACCGCCTTCAGATTCATGAACTCGTGCAGTCCGAACGGCCCGAGCTCGCGGCCGTGCCCGGAGCGCTTGATCCCACCGAACGGTGCCTCGGGCGCCGAAGCGAGCATCTGGTTGATCGCAACCATGCCCGCCGCGATGTCGCGGACGAAGCGTTGCTGCTCGACGGGATCGTCGGTCCACACCGACGATCCGAGGCCGAACGGCACGTCGTTGGCGATCCGGATCGCCTCGTCGATGTCGGCGGCACGGAATACCATCGCGATCGGGCCGAAGACCTCCTCGTCCGCGAACGGGCTGTCCAGCGGCACGTCGGTCAGGATGCCGGCCGAAAGATAGGCGCCCGGCAGATCGAGCCTCTCGCCCCCGAACAGCAGCCTGGCGCCGAGGCGCTTCGCCTCCTCGAGCTGCCCGAGCACGGTATCGCGCTGCTCGAAGCTCGACAGCGGCCCCATGTCGCTCGCCGGATCCATGGGATCGCCGGCCTTCACCGCCCGCATCCCCGCCGAAAACCTATCGAGGAAAGCATCGTAGACGTCGGCATGGACGATCATCCGCTTCGCGCAGATGCACGACTGGCCGGTGTTCTGGATGCGCGCTCTCACCGCTTGCTGGACGGCCTTGTCGAGATCGGCCGAGGGCATCACGACGAACGGATCGGACCCGCCGAGCTCCAGCACCACCTTCTTGAGGTTGCGCCCCGCCTGCTCCGCCACCGCCGCGCCGGCGCTCTCGCTGCCGGTCAGCGTCACCGCGACGACGCGGTCGTCGGCGATGATGCCGGCGACCGCGCCCGACTTGATCGCCAGGTTCTGGAACAGCCCTTCGGGACCGCCGGCGGCCAGCACCATCTCCTCCATCAGCCCGGCGACGCCCTGGACGATGCTGGCGTGCTTGAGCAGGCCGACATTGCCGGCGAGGATGGTCGGCGCGAGGAAGCGCACCACCTGCCAATAGGGGAAGTTCCACGGCATCACCGCCAGCACTGGCCCCTGCGGCTGCCACTGCGCTTCGGCGACGCCGCCGCTCGCCAGCGTGAACGTCTGCGGTTCGAGCATCTCCGCGCCGTGCTCGGCATAATGGCGGAAGGCGGCGGCGCATTTCTCCACCTCGGCGACGGCGGAGGCATAGGTCTTGCCCATCTCCACGGTCGCCATCCGCGCCAGCCGCGCCTTGTCGGCCTCGTAGCGATCGGCAAGCCGCGCGAGCAGCTCCGTCCGGGTCCATAGCGGCGTGGTGCGCCATTGCCGATAGGTGCCGGCGGCGCGAGCAAGCTTCGCGTCGACCTCCCCGCTCGTCAGTTCCGGATAGGTCGCGATCTCTTCGCCGGTGGCCGGGTTGATGCTCTTGAACATGGCTGGTCCCTGGATTGCGGGGTTCGTGTCTGGGCGATGCCAGGCGGCGACGGGGCGGGTGGCGGTTGCTGCAACGCCGTGCGGCTGCCGGAGTTTCCGATTCCGGTCGTTGCCAGTCCTCCGCACCCCTTCTAGAGCCAGTCCCGATAACGTGGAATCGGGCTCCTGCGAAAGCAGGAGCCCTGGGTTACGGAGGGTATCGTCGGCGGCCTGAGCTCCTGCCTCCGCAGGAGCACTGACGGCTTCAATCGGGACGGGGCAGGCCCTGAGCAGAAAAGGCTTTCCTACAGCGCAGACGTCCATGTATAACCATATAGGCACGAAAGATTGTGCCATTCGGACGGGATCGGCTAATGTCCGTTTCCCGGAACTTTCGGAACCTTCGGCGGGAACCGCCGGTGTCGGGGGCAAGGGCTTGGCAGTCTATACGCAGGTTTCGGCGGAAGCGCTCGCGGCCTTCCTCGCGCGCTACGACGTCGGCGAGCTGGTGTCGGCCAAGGGCATCGCCGAGGGGGTCGAGAACAGCAATTACCTGGTCGACACCACGCGGGCACGCTTCATCCTGACCCTCTACGAGAAGCGCGTCGCGGCCGGGGACCTGCCCTTCTTCTTCGCGTTGCTCGACCATCTCGCCGCACGCGGCAATCCGGTGCCGCCGGGCGTCGCCGACCGCGACGGCCGGGTGATCCACGAACTGCAGGGTCGCCCGGCCTGCCTCATCAAGTTCCTGCCCGGCGTATCGGTCAGCCATCCGACGGCGGCCCAGGCGCGCGCGGCAGGCGCGGCGATGGGACGGATGCACGGCTCGCTCGCCGATTTCGGCCCGGTGCGCCCGAACAGCCTCGGCGTCGACGCCTGGCCCGGCCTGCTCGCGCAATGCGGCCGCTCGCTCGACGAGATCGAACCGGGGCTCTACGCGAGAATCGAAACGGCGCTCGCCGAGGTCTGCGTGCAGTGGCCCGCCGGCCTCGCCACCGCCGCTATCCACGCTGACCTGTTTCCGGACAATGTGCTGATGCTCGGCGACGAGGTGACGGGGCTCATCGACTTCTACTTCGCCTGCACCGACCTGCGCGCCTACGACCTTGCGGTGATGCACTCGGCGTGGTGCTTCGATGCGGCCGGCGCCCCGCTCGATCCGAACGTCGGCCGGGCGCTGGTCGAAGGCTATGCCGCCGCCTTCCCGCTCTCGCCGGAAGAGCGCGCCGCGCTGCCGGTGCTCGCACGCGGCGCCTGCATCCGTTTCCTGCTGACCCGCGCCTGGGACTGGCTCCACACGCCGGCCGACGCGTTGGTGACGCGCAAGGATCCGCTCGCCTATCGCCGCCGGCTCGACTGGTACGATGCCCATCCCGACGCTTTCGCCGCATGACCGCCCTCCCTCATGTCGAGATCGCTACCGACGGCGCCTGCAAGGGTAACCCCGGCCCCGGCGGCTGGGGCGCGGTGCTGCGCTTCAACGGCAAGGAGAAGGTGCTGTCGGGCGGTGAGAAACTTACCACCAATAACCGCATGGAGCTCACCGCGGCGATCCGCGGGCTGGAGGCGCTGACCCGGCCATGCCGCGTCACGCTGTCGACCGACAGCCGCTACGTGATGGACGGCCTCACCAAATGGATCCACGGCTGGCAGCGCAACGGCTGGAAGACCGCGGATCGGAAGCCGGTCAAGAACGCCGAGCTGTGGCAGGAGCTGCTCGCCGCGGCGAAGCCCCACGAGATCGATTGGGTGTGGGTGAAGGGCCACGCTGGCCACCCCGACAACGAACGCGCCGACCGGCTGGCGAGCGACGCCGCGCTCGCCGCCGGGGCGGGATGATCATTCCTCGACAGGCGCGCCCGGTCCGTTCTTGAGTATCGAATCGATGGCGTTCTTGGCCGATGCCTTGCTGGTGTAGCCTTCGGTCCAGAAGATCACTTCGCTGTTGTACTTGAACTTGGCGACATAATCGCCTGCCTTGTTCTGCTCGATCACGAACTTGTGCGCCATCACTCACTCTCCCGAATCGCTTGGGCTAACCTATGTTAATAGTGACCCTGGAAGCTGTCACCGTCCGAAACGATCCGGCGCATAGGGCGCAGGATCGAGCTCCGGCACGGTGCCGAGCAGCAGTGCGGCGGCGAGCCGGGCAGCGGCGGGCGCGGTCTGGATGCCGAAGCCGCCCTGCCCCGCGCACCAGAAGAAGCCCGGCCGGTCGGGCGCGAAGCCGTAGACCGGCCGCCGGTCGGGCGCGAAGCTCCTGAGGCCCGCCCATCTCCGCTCGACCGCCGCCACGCGCCAGTCGACCACCCGCTCGAATCGGTCGATGGCGACGGCGACGTCGATCTCCTCGGGCTGCGCGTCGCAGGGGTCGGTGAGGATCTCGTCATGCGGGCTCAGCCACAGCCGACTGCCGGCCTCGGGCTTGAAATAGAAGCTGCCGCCGATGTGCGTGACCAGCGGCAGCGTCATCGGCGTCGCCGGATCGGTGCGCAGCTGCGCCATCGTGCGGCGATAGGGCCGGATGCCGAGCGGTCGGGCGCCGCAGCGTTCGGCGACCGGATCGGCCCAGGCCCCAGCGGCGTCGATCAGGATTCCGGCGGCGAGCGGCCCGTCCGCGGTCTCGATCCGCCAGTCCGTTCCGGTGCGCTCTGCGGTACGGAGGCCAGCGCCCAGCCGCATCTCTGCTCCCGCCCGCCTCGCCCGCGCGAGCGCATCGGCATGGAGTCCGGCGACGTCGATATAGGCGCAGCTCGGCTCGATCACGCCCAGCACCCATTCCGGCCGCAGGCCCGGGACATGGTTCGCCGGATCGACCACGTCGAGCTCGACGCCGCTGCCGGCGAACTCGGCGAGAAAGCCCTCGATCGCCGCCGCTTCCTCCGCCCGGCCGATGTGGAGCGATCCCAGCGGCGCAAGAAACGGATCGAGCGCCGCACGCGAGGCGGTGGTGAGCGGCTGGACGGCAGGCCCGCCATAGGTTTCCGACCAGAAGGCGGCCGAACGCCCGGTCGCGTGGTAGCCGGCGACCTCCTCCGCCTCGAGCACGACCACCGACCCATGCGGCGCCAGCTCGGCGGCGAGTGTCGCGCCGGCGATCCCCGCGCCGGCGACGGCGAAGTCGAACCGGCTCACCGCGGCGCCTTCGCCTCGAGGAACAGGTCGATCTCCTCGATCGCGCGGTCGCGCACCGGATCGGCCTCGCGCAGGATCTCGTGCGCCGACTCCTTGCCGAAGCGCGCCACCCGCACGTCGGGCAGCTTCGCGGCCACCGCCAGCGCCGCCCTCGCGTCGACCAGCCCGTCCGCCTCGGCGATCAGCATCAGCGTCGGCACCGTCATCGACGCGAGCGCCGGCGAGGCGCGCAGCTCGCGGGTCGACGCGAACGCCTCGCTCACCCAGCGCCAGCTCGGCGGACCGGTGAGCAGCGAGCGATCGTGCTGCTGCCACCACAGCTCGTCGGCGTAGCGGTCGGGATCGAAGGTCAGCAGGGTCTGCCGCGTCTCGGTGGTGTAGGGCTTCTCGTTCCCCTTCCACGCCGCCCGCGCCGGATCGCCGAGGCTCCCCATCCGCCGCGCCAGCCATTCGCCGAACCGGGGCCCGATCGGGGCGTGGAGGCCGAGCATCGGCGCCACCAGTACCGCCGCGTCCGGCGCAACCGTCCGTTCCGCCAGCGCGCGGAGCAGCAGATGGCCGCCCATCGAATGCCCCATCGCCACGCGGGGCCCCGATGCCTCCCGCGCCCACTCGTGCCAGAAAGCGGAGATGTCGGCGATGAACTGCCCGAAGCTCTCGATATGCCCGACGTGCGGCCGCGCGGTGAGCCGGCCCGACCCGCCTTGTCCGCGCCAGTCGAACGAGGTCACCCGCCAGCCACGGCCGTGCCAATGCGCGAACGTCTCCAGATATTTCTCGAAGATGTCGCCGCGCCCGCCCTGGAACAGGATCGATCCGCGCGCCTGCGCGCCGTCGGGCGCGGGCCAGTCGAAGGTGCGCAGCGCATGGCCGTCCGGCGCGGCCCAGCGGCCGATGACGGCGCCCGCCGGATAGGAACGGCGGTCGAAGGCGGGAGAGGTCATGCCTGCTGGTTACGTTTTGGAAAGCGCGCTCGTCTAGGCAATTACGATTGATGGGGGATTATCTTTCTTTGGCGCTGCTCGGCGCCCTCGCGCTGCTCCTGGTCTCGGCCGGGATCGAGGACGTGCGCACCCGCGAGATCGCCAATTGGAAGAATGCCGCGATCGCATCGCTCGCGCCCGCCTGGTGGTGGGCAAGCGGGCTGGAATTGTGGCCGGGCGCGGCGATCCAGCTCGGCGTCGCGCTCATCGTGTTCGCCTTCTTCGTCGGCGCCTTCGCGCTGGGACAGATGGGCGGCGGCGACGTCAAGCTGATCGGCGCGCTGGCGCTGTGGCTGCCGCCGATGCCGCTGATGTGGATGCTGGTGGTGATGTCGCTGGTCGGCGGCGCGCTGACGCTGGTGATGCTGGCCGAGAGATGGTGGCGCGGCGAGGAGCGCCGGCTGGAGATTCCCTACGGGGTCGCGATCGCCATCGCCGGCCTGCTCAGTCTTCACGAACCGATAATTAACCAATTGCGGTGATTGCTCAATCGCGGGTCGACCCCGCCGAATCTGGAAAGGCCTGTCTCGGCATGGATGGACGGAAGATTATGCTGCTGGTGGCCGCGTTGCTCGTCGCCGCCGTGACCGCCTTCATGGCGCGCAGCCTGATGCAGGGCGCCGCCACGCCTGTGGCCGTCGCCAACAATGTCGCGCCGACCGCCGACGGGCCGGAAGTGCTGATCGCGACGCGCGCGCTGCCCGTCGGCACGATTCTCGACGCGAGCTCGATGAAGTTCCAGCCCTGGCCCAAGGAGCTGGTTGAAGGCGCCTATTACCTCAAGGACAAGACGCCCGACCTCAAGGCGCTGCAGGGCACGGTCGTGCGCTTCGCGATTCCCGCGGGCCAGCCGATCACCCAGGGCGCGCTGGTCAAGCCCGGCGACCGCGGCTTCCTCGCCGCCGCGCTGGCGCCGGGGATGCGCGCGGTGACCGTGCCGGTATCGGCCCAGACCTCGGTGGCGGGCTTCGTCTTTCCGGGCGATCGCGTCGACCTGATCCTCACCCAGTCGGTGACCGGCGGCGGCGACGGCGCCCCGCTCAAGACCTCCGAGACGGTGCTCCGCAATCTGCGCGTGCTCGCGACCGACCAGAAGACCGACAAGAGCGTCGACGACAAGGGCAACACCGTCGTCAACACCTATTCGACCGTGACGCTCGAGGCCACGCCCAGGATCGCCGAGAAGATCGCGGTGGCGCAGACGATCGGCTCGCTGTCGCTGTCGCTGCGCTCGATCGCCGACAATGCCGGCGAGCTCGAGGAAGCGATCGCGTCCGGCGAGGTCGACGTGCCCGACGGCGACGCCAAGGCCGAGAAGGCGATGCTGGCCGCGGTCGCCGCGCGCCCGATCGACGGCAAGGGGACCTTCTCGACCGGTGCCGACGTGTCGCGCTTCCAGCGCAGCACCGTGCCCAGCAAGCCCGTGGAAGCGGGGGGCAGCGGCGCGCCGTCGGTCCTGGCGGCACCCAGCGGGCCGATGGTGCGCGTCGTGCGCGGCAACAATGTCCAGGACGTCGTCATCGGCGCCAGAGCGACGCCGACTGCGGCAGCAGCTCAGGCTCCCGCTGGCGCGCCTTCGGGGGGAACCAACTAAGATGCACAGGAAAATCTTCCTGCGGCGATCGCTCGCGGCGACCGTGGCCATGGCCCTGATCGCCGGCTCCGCGGCCACCGCGCGCCCGGGCCCGGCGGAACGGGCAAGCCCCGCGCGGGTCGCCAAGTTTCCAGCCGGCGCCCAGCGCCCGACCACGGAAGTCACGCTGTCGGTCGGCCAGGGCGAACTCATCAACCTGCCGGCCAACGTGGCCAGCGTGTGGACATCCAATCCGGGGGTCGCGGACGTCTTCGTCAACAACCCGCGCCAGATCCATCTGTTCGGCAAGGAGTTCGGCGAGGCGACCGTGTTCGCCACCGCCACCAACGGATCGGTAGTCTATGCCACCAACGTCCGCGTCAGCCAGAACATCACCTCGATCGACCGGATGATGAGGCTGGCGATGCCCGACGCCGACGTGAAGGTCACGACCGTCGGGCAGATCGCGGTGCTGACCGGCACCGTCGCCTCCCCCGACGACAGCGCCGAGGCGCAGCGGCTGGTGACGGCGCTGCTCAACCCAGGCGTCAACGTGAGCTCGCCGGACGCGCAGCTTAAGATCGGCGTGGTGAACCGCCTGCGCACCGCGACGCCGCTGCAGGTCAACCTGCGCGTCAAGATCGCCGAGGTCAGCCGCAGCTTCCTCAAGAACATCGGTTCCAACCTCTCGGCACGCGACACCACGGGCGGCTTTCGGTTTGGACTGTCTTCGGGCCGTGATCTCTCCGGGCTTCCTCCGACCTACACCGGCGAGCAGCGTACGACCCTCGGGATCGGCGGCCGCCTGCTCGGCCTCGACATCCTGTCCGCGATCGATCTCGGCGAGACCACCGGCCAGGTGACGATGCTCGCCGAGCCCAACCTGACCGCTTTGTCGGGCGAGACGGCGACCTTCCTCGCCGGCGGTGAGGTCCCGCTCCTGATCAGCCAGCCGCTGGGCGGCGTGTCGGTCGAGTACAAGCAATATGGCGTCAGCCTCGCCTATACCCCGACGGTGCTGACCGACGGACGCATCTCGCTGCGGGTGCGGCCGGAGGTGTCGGAGCTCTCGGCGGCAGGCTCGATCGTCGTCGGCAACACGCAGATACCTGCGATGACGACCCGCCGCACCGAAACGACGGTCGAGCTGGGATCGGGCGAGAGCCTGGTGATCGGCGGCCTGCTCTCGAACCGGCACGACAACGGCTTCGAGAAGACGCCCGGCGTCGGCGACCTGCCGGTCCTCGGGGCCCTGTTCCGCTCGAACAGCTTCAAGCGCAACGAATCCGAGCTGGTCATCGTGGTGACGCCGTATCTGGTGAAGCCGGTCAACGCGAACGACATCGCGCTGCCCACCGACGGCTACAAGGCGCCGACCGATCTCGGCCGCGTCTTCCTCGGCGACCTGGCGGCTGGCGAAAGCGGCGGCCGGCGGCCCAGGCCGGCGATGGCGACGCCCTCGGCTCCCCCGCCGTCGATCGGCGCGGTGACGCCCGCCGCCCCGGCGCCGGCGGTGCCGCAGCGGCAGGAGACCGCGCCACCGCCCGAGCCGCGCAAGGCCAATGGCAAGAAGGACGCCGGCGCCATGCCCGGCTTCAGCTTCCGGTGATGGAGATGGCAATGACGATGCCTGGACGCCTGCTCGCCCTTCTCGCACCGGCGCTGCTGCTCGGCGGATGCGGGATGGGCAATCGCGGTCTCGAATCGGTCCACCAGCCGGTCGTGTCGCGCGCCGACTATGCGCTCGACCTCGCTGTGTCGGGCGATGCGCTCGCGTCGGGCGAGCGGCAGCGTCTCGCCGGCTGGCTGGCCTCGCTCAACCTTCGCTACGGCGATCGCATCGCGGTCGACGACGGCAGCCGGGAATATGCGGGCGGCGTGCACGCCTCGGTTGCGGAGGAGGCCGCGCACTACGGGCTGCTGGTAGGCAACGAGGTGCCGGTGACCGTCGGTCCGCTGACGCCCGGAACGGCACGCGTGATCGTCTCGCGTATGACCGCCTCGGTTCCCGGCTGCCCCGATCACAACGGCCCCGCGGGAAGCGACCTCAATGCCAACACCTGGTCGAACTACGGCTGCGCGACCAACGCCAACCTGGCCGCGATGGTGGCCCGGCCCGAGGATCTGATCCGCGGGCAACAGGGCGATCCCACCGTCGACACGACGACCAACTACAAGGCCGTCGCCACCTTCCGTGCGAAGGCGCCGACGGGTGCCGGCGAGGTCAAGGGCGAATCGACGAAGGGCGGAAACTGATGAATGCTCCCTGGAATCCCGCGCGCGTCGGCAACCGCGATCCCTTCGTCGCCTTCGTCTGCGACGAGACGACGGCCGAGGCGATCCGGCCGATCGCGATCGAGATGGGTTGGCCGCCCGAGAAGGTGAACAAGGGTGGCCTGCGCAACGCCGTGCAGACGCTGTCGGTGTCGGCCAGCCCCAACATCCTGTTCGTCGACCTCTCCGAATCGGGCGATCCGCTCAACGACATCAACGCGCTTGCCGAGGTCTGCGAACCGGGCACGGTGGTGATCGCCGCCGGGCAGGTCAACGACGTCCGCCTCTACCGCGACCTCGTCGCCAGCGGCATCCAGGATTATTTGCTGAAGCCGCTCAATCCCGACATGCTGCGCGAGAGCCTGGCGCAGGCGCAGGCGATCCTGAACGCCCCTCGCACCGCCGAGGCGATGGCGGAGCGGCCGCATTGCGGCATCGCGGTGATCGGCGCCCGCGGCGGCGCCGGCGCGTCGACCATCGCCACGTCGCTCGCCTGGCTGCTGAGCAGCAAGAGCAGCCGCACCACCGCGCTGCTCGATCTCGACGTTCATTTCGGCACCGGGGCGCTGGCGCTCGATCTCGAGCCCGGCCGCGGCCTCACCGACGCGATCGAGAACCCGAGCCGCATCGACGGGCTGTTCATCGAACGCGCGATGATCCGCGCGTCGGAACGGCTCGCCGTGCTCTCCGCCGAGGCGCCGATCCATTCGCCGATCGTCACCGACGGCGCGGCCTTCTATCAGCTCCAGGAGGAGCTGAAGGGTGCGTTCGAGGCGACCGTCGTCGACCTGCCGCGCGCGATGCTGGTCAACCATCCGCATCTCGTCAGCGAGGTGCAGATCGCGGTGCTGGTGACCGAGCTGACCCTCGCCTCCGCCCGCGACACCATCCGCCTTCTCGCCTGGTTCAAGTCGAACGCGCCGCACGTCAAATCGCTGGTCGTCGCCAACCGCGTCCATCCCGCCTCGCAGCTCGAGATCAACCGGAAGGATTTCGAAAGCTCGATCGAGCGCAAGATCGATTTCGTGGTGCCGTTCGAGCCCAAACATGCCGCCCAGGCGGCCAAGCTGGGCAAGCCGCTCGCGGAGGCCGCCAAGGGCGTCAAGTCGCTCCAACCGCTCGCCGTGCTCGCCGAGCAGTTGGCCGGCATGGCCGAAGCCGGCGAGGTCGAAGGCCCGAAGGGCAAGAAGGTGCCCGGCAAGGCGCAGAAGCCGGACAAGGACGGCGGCTCGCTGCTGGGCAAGCTCACCCAGCTGACGGCGAAGCTGCCCGGCAAGGCGCGGAAGTGATCGATTGGCCGCGGCCCGCCCGCGGCATGGTCCAAGGGGGTTGATCGCGTGGAACTGCTGCCGCTGATGATGCTGGGGGCCGGCGCGTTTCTGACGCTCGCGATGATCGCGTTCGCGATCGGCGGGCCGTCGCCGACCCGCGTCGCCGCGCGGCGGCTGACGATGGTGCGCGCGCGTCATTCCGGCGCCGACTCTGCGGTCGCGATCGAGGCGCAGGTCCGCAAGATCTCGGCCAACCGCGCGACCAGGATGGACGAAACCTTCTCGCGGCTGCTGCCCAATCCGGCGCAGCTCCAGAAGCGTCTCAACATGACCGGCCGCAACTGGAGCGTCGGCCGCTACGGCCTGGCGACGCTCGGCCTCACCGCCGTCCCGGCGCTGCTGCTCGCGCTGCGCGGCACGCCGGTCCTGCTCGCGCTGTTCGTCGGCCTGTTCGTCGGCGTGGGCCTGCCCCACACGACCGTCGGTTTCCTCATCAAGCGCCGCATCGCCCGGTTCAACGCCAAGTTCCCCGACGCGATCGAGCTGCTGGTGCGCGGCCTGCGCTCGGGCCTGCCGATCACCGAGACGATCGGCGTCGTCGGGCAGGAGGTCGTCGGCCCGGTCGGCGAGGAATTCCGTGCGATCTCCGACCGCATGAAGATCGGCCGCACGATGGACGCTGCGTTGCAGGAGACCGCCGACCGGCTCGGCACGCCCGAGTTCCAGTTCTTCTGCATCACCATCGCGATCCAGCGCGAGACGGGCGGCAACCTCGCGGAAACGCTCGCCAACCTCGCCGACGTGCTGCGCAAGCGCGCGCAGATGAAGCTCAAGATCAAGGCGATGTCGTCGGAATCGAAGGCGTCCGCCTACATCATCGGCGCGCTGCCGTTCATCGTCTTCGGCCTGATCTGGTACATCAACGGCAGCTACATGCAGAATTTCTTCGTCGACGAGCGGCTGATGATCGTCGGCGGCGGCGGGCTGGTCTGGATGGCGATCGGCGCATTCATCATGCGCCAGATGATCAACTTCGAGATATGAGGACGGTACGGTGACCCCTCCTCCCCACAGCCCGAGCATCATGGGCATCGACGTGATCTGGGCGGCGACCCTGCTCTCGGGCATCGCCGCGCTGGCCGTCATGTTCGCGATCTATACCGCCACCACGGTACGTGATCCGATGGCCAAGCGCGTCAAGGCGCTCAACGACCGGCGCGAGCAGCTCAAGGCCGGCATCACCGCCTCGACCTCGAAACGCCGGGCCAAGCTCGTCCAGCGCAACGAGACCACCGACCGCATCCGCGCGCTGCTCTCGTCGCTCAAGGTATTGCAGGATTCGCAGATCAAGATCGCGCAGCAGAAGCTGCTCCAGGCCGGCATCCGCTCGAAGGACTGGGCGGTCGCGGTGATCTTCGGCCGGCTCGTGCTGCCGATCGCGTTCGGCGGGCCGATGCTCTATCTCGTCTACGGCACCGAAGCGTTCGCCGAATGGAGCCCGATCAAGGCCTATGCGCTGGTCGCCGGCACCTTCATCCTCGCCTACAAGGCGCCGGACCTCTACCTCAAGAACAAGATCGACAAGCGTTCGGCGGCGATCCGCAAGGGCCTGCCGGACGCGCTCGACCTGCTGGTGATCTGCGCCGAGGCGGGCCTCACCGTCGACGCCGCTTTCGGCCGCGTCGCCCGCGAGCTCGGCCGCGCCTATCCCGAGCTCGGCGAGGAATTCTCACTGACCGCGATCGAGCTGAGCTTCCTCACCGACCGGCGGCAGGCGTTCGAGAATCTCGCCCATCGCGTCAAACTCGAGGCGATCAAGGGCGTCACCACCACCATGATCCAGACCGAGAAGTACGGCACGCCGCTTGCGTCGGCGCTGCGCGTGCTCTCGGCCGAGTTCCGTCACGAACGCATGATGCGCGCCGAGGAGAAGGCCGCGCGCCTGCCCGCGATCATGACGGTGCCGCTGATCCTGTTCATTCTGCCGGTACTGTTCATCGTGATCCTCGGCCCGGCGGCCTGCTCGATCAACGACGCGCTGATCAAGTAAGCCGATCGCGCGAAAGGCACCGCCGCCGCCGTACCGCGCCGGTCGGCGCCCCTTCCGGTCACGCGGCCAGGCCGCACTCCCGGCCATGCGCCAGCAGGCGCTCGCGGAGCGCCTCCCATTCCTCCGGCGACCAGCGGCGGGGCCGTTCGATCGCGACGATCGGGTCGAACGCCGTATCGATGCGCTCATACGGCACCGCACGGCTCGTCGCGTTGCAGTGGAAGGCGAGCGCGGGCGGCGTCGCGGTGCTGCCGCTCCCGTCGTCGAGCACCACCGCCAGCCGGTCGCTCGACAGTCGCACCAGCGTGCCGGCGGGAAAGGCGCCGACCAGCCGGCGGAACGCCAGGAACATGCGCCGGTCGAAATGCCCTTCGACCCCGGTCATCCACTCCAGCGCCTGCGCCGGCGACCAGCTTTCCTTGTAGGGCCGCGCCGAGGTGATCGCGTCATAGACGTCCGAGATCGCGGCGATGCGCGCGAAGATGCTGATCTGCTCGCCCGCCAGTCCCTCCGGATAGCCGGTGCCGTTGAACCGCTCGTGATGATGGAGGCAGACGTCGAGCACGATCGGCGCGGCGCAGCCGCACCGCCTGAGCAGCGCATGGCCCAGCGCCGGATGGGTGACGATCGTCGCCCGCTCCTCGTCGGTGAGCGGCCCGGCCTTGTCGAGCATCGCCACCGGCACGCGCGCCTTGCCGATGTCGTGCAGCAGCCCGGCAAGCGCGATCTCGTTGATCAGCGATTCGTCGACGTCGAGCTCGCGCGCCAGCCCGACCATGAAAGCGCACACCCCGACCGAATGCACATAGGTATAGTCATGGCGGGACCTGAGGCGCGTCAGCCCGGTGATCGCGAAGGGATTGCGCCGCATCGAGCTCGCGATCTCCTCCGCGACCTCGGTCAGCGCGTCGAGCGGCAGGCTGCGGCCGAAACGGACCTCCTCGAACGCCTCGATCAGCACCGTGCGCGAACGCTCGACGATCGCCTCGGCGTGCTTGCGTTCGACGGCGAAGCTGGTCGGGCGCGTGGAGGGCTTGCGCTTGACCGGGCCGCGCCGGCGGCGAGGGCGCGGCTCTTGCTCGCCGCCGAAGCGCGAGAGATCGCTGCGCCAGTCGCTTTCGAGGAAGATCGGCTCGGCCGATGGCGGAGGTCCATCGGCCGGATGATGATCGCCCTTGCGGCGCATCGGTGTCGCCGGTGACGACGCGCGTCCCATCCTGTCTCCCCCGCGGTAGAGGGAGACGCTAGCAAGCGATGGATTAAGAAATGTCGAACCGAGCCGCCCGGTACGGGGGCGGCAACGGACGGCCGCCGGCGCGAGGAGGAGGCCCGGCGGCCGCCCGCGGCGGTCACGCCCGCTTGGCGCCCGGCGTGCCGCATCTCACGAACTTGCCGCCCGGCCGACAGCGGGCGGACGCGGCGGCGATCGGGAGCGAACGGGTCATCGACAGTCTCCCGGCCGGGAACGCGGCCGTGCGGCGGACTATCGGACGCGCGACATGGCGCCCGGGTGACGCGGTCATGAAAAAGCCGTCATGGGAAGAAGGCTGCCGTGGAGCGGGTAGCGGGAATCGAACCCGCGTATTCAGCTTGGAAGGCTGCTGCACTACCATTGTGCTATACCCGCCCACCGGCAGACGGCGGGAATTAGCTTGCGCGTCCGCCGGATTCAACCCGCAAGACCTTTGCATCGCACCGGGCGAGCGAATAGAGAGCGCGACCCATGGCGCGCGTCACCACTCCCAACCGCATCCGCGGCACCCAGGACATCTTCGGCGAGGACCAGCGGCGGTTCGCGCATGTGCTGGAGACGTTCGACCGCGTGCGGCGGCTCTATTGCTTCCAGCGTGTCGAGATTCCCATCTTCGAGGACACGCAGGTCTTCGCCCGCTCGATCGGCGAGACCACCGACGTCGTCTCGAAGGAGATGTACACCTTCGCCGACAAGGGCGGCGATTCGATCACGCTCCGCCCCGAGTTCACCGCCGGCATCTGCCGCGCCTACCTGACCGAGGGCTGGCAGCAGTACGCGCCGCTCAAGCTGGCCGCGTCGGGCCCGGTGTTCCGCTACGAGCGCCCGCAGAAGGGCCGCTATCGGCAGTTCCACCAGATCGACGCCGAGGTGATCGGCGCGGCCGAGCCGCAGGCCGACGTCGAGCTGCTCGCCCTCGCCGACCAGCTCCTCCATGACCTCGGCATCGCCGAGGGCGTGACCCTCCAGCTCAACACGCTGGGCGACGCCGAGACCCGCGACGCCTGGCGAGCGGCGCTGGTCGCGCATTTCGAGCAGCATCGCGGCGAGCTTTCCGACGACAGCCTCACCCGGCTCGACAAGAACCCGCTCCGCATCCTCGACTCCAAGGACCCGCGCGACCGCCCGATCGCGGACGCCGCGCCGGGGATCGACGAGTTCCTGACCAGCGAAGCCGGCGCCTTCTTCGAGAGCGTGACCAGGGGCCTCGACGCGGCCAGGGTGAAGTGGACCCGCAATGCCCGCCTGGTCCGCGGCCTCGACTATTACCGCCACACCGCCTTCGAGTTCGTCACCGACCGACTGGGCGCGCAGGGTACGGTGCTGGCGGGCGGGCGCTACGACGGACTGATCGAGAGCCTCGGCGGCCCGGCGACGCCGGGTGTGGGCTGGGCGGCGGGCGTCGAGCGGCTGGCGATGCTGATTGAGGAGCCGGCGGCGGAGCAGATCGATGTCGCGGTGATCCCCCTGGGCGAGGCGGCGGCGGAGCCCGCAGGCGGCGTACTGGCCGCGCTGCGCCGCGCCGGCGTGTCGGCCGACATGGCTTTCCGAGGCAATATGAAGCGCCGGCTTGCCAAGGCCGACGCGCAAGGTGCCCGCTTCGCGGTGATCCTCGGCGACGACGAGATCGCCAAGGGCGTTGCCGCAGTGAAGACGCTTGGCTCGGGCGAGCAGAAAGAAGTGGCGCTCGATCGACTAGCGGAGGCGTTGCGGTGAAACCCCTTCGTGCCCCGGCGAAGGCCGGGGCCCAGTCTCGGCCGGCTCGTAACTGGGCCCCGGCCTTCGCCGGGGCACGGGGAGCGTAATGCGCATCCCCGCCGACCGTATCGCGCAGATCGAGGCGCGGCGCGACGAGTTGCAGGCAATGATGGCGACCGGCGACCTGCCGTCGGACCGGTTCGTCCAGGTCTCGAAGGAATATGCCGAGCTCGAGCCGGTCGCCGCCGCCGCCGCCGCGGTGCGGCGCCTGCGCGCCGAGGCGGACAGCCTCGCCTTCATGGCGCAGGACGGCGACGACGAGCTGCGCGCGATGGCGGTCGAGGAGCTGCACCTCAACAAGGCCGCGCTGGAATCGGCCGAGCGCAACCTCGCCCTCGCCCTCCTCCCTCGCGACGCCGCCGACGAGCGCGCGGCGATGCTCGAGATCCGCGCCGGCACCGGCGGCGACGAGGCGGCGCTGTTCGCCGGCGACCTGCTGCGCATGTACCAGCGCTACGCCGACCGCCAGGGCTGGAAGGTCGAGCTGATCTCCGCCTCTCCCTCCGAAGCCGGCGGCTACAAGGAGGTAATCGCCTCGGTCGAAGGCAAGGGCGTGTTCGCCAAGCTGAAGTTCGAGAGCGGCGTCCACCGCGTCCAGCGCGTGCCGGTCACCGAGAGCGGCGGCCGCATCCACACCTCCGCCGCCACCGTCGCGGTGCTGCCAGAGGCCGAGGACGTCGACGTCCAGATCGACGACAAGGACCTGCGCGTCGACATCTACCGCTCGTCGGGTGCGGGCGGGCAACACGTCAACACCACCGACTCGGCGATCCGCATCACCCATATCCCGACCGGCATCGTCGTCATCCAGCAGGACGAGCGCAGCCAGCACAAGAACCGCGCCAAGGCGATGAAGGTGCTGCGCACCCGCCTCTACGAGGCCGAGCGCGAGCGACTCGCCGCCGAGCGCTCGGGCACGCGCCGGGCGATGGTCGGCTCGGGCGACCGCTCCGAGCGCATCCGCACCTACAACTTCCCCCAGGGCCGCGTCACCGACCACCGCATCAACCTGACGCTCCACCGCCTGCCCGAAATCCTGGAGGGCGAGATGGACGAGCTGATCGACGCCCTCGTCGCCGAGGACGAGGCCGAGCGGCTGGCGAGCCTCGATGCCTGAGACCCCGGATAAGCCCCTCCCCTTCAGGGGAGGGGTGGGGGTGGGGCAGTGCCCCGAGCCGGATCGCCTGCCGCACCGCCCCTCCCCCACCCCCTCCCCTGAAGGGGAGGGGCTTGCACGAGAGGCGATCGCCCGCGCCGCCGCACAGTTCACCTTCTCCGAAACCCCCCGACTCGATGCCGAGCTGCTGATGGCCCACGCCCTCGGCGTCAGCCGCGACGAGATGCTGCTCCGCGGCCTCGCCGACATCCCCACCCCGCTCACTTTCACCGAACTGGCCGCACGTCGCGCAGCCCATGAGCCGATCGCCTACGTCCTCGGCAAACGCGCCTTCCGGACCATCGAGCTCCAGGTCGGGCCCGGCGCCCTCGTCCCCCGCGCCGACAGCGAGACGCTGGTCGAGGCGGCCGTCGATCACTTCACGGGCACACCGGGGCCCGCACGCGTGCTCGATCTCGGCACCGGCCCCGGCACACTGCTGCTGGCGGCTCTCGCCGAATGGCCGCAGGCGACCGGCCTCGGCATCGATTCGTCCGCCCGCGCACTCGCCTGGGCGTGGCGCAACGTCGCCGCGCTCGGAATGAGCGGGCGCGCACGCTTCCTACTCGGCGACTGGGCGACGCGAATCGCGGACCGATTCGATCTGATCCTCGCCAATCCGCCCTATATCGGGACAGTCGAGCCGCTTCCCGCCGAGGTAGGGCAGTACGAGCCGCCATCCGCGCTCTATGCAGGCACCGACGGTCTCGATGCCTACCGCGCTATCATACCCGATATCCCGCGCCTGCTCGCTCCCGGCGGTGTCGCGATCCTCGAAATCGGCTGGACCCAAGCCGAGGCGGTCACCGCGCTCGTCGAGGCGCAAGGCCTCGCCGCAATGCTCCGCCGCGACCTCGCCGGTCATCCGCGGGCGATCCTTGCCGCTTGAATCCGTCGCACCGCGACCCAATATTCCGCTTGGCGATCGGTGTCGCAGCCGCTAAGGCATTTTGCGGGGCAGGCACCTTCGACCAAGCTTTTGAAAGCAGAGGCGCTCGCCCAATCAAGTCATGAAGCCGCTGCAGTCCGGCGGCCAATGGCGGGGCGCTGATCCGCCGGATCGTCCGGCGGCGCCCGGGGGGGTGTGTCATGCGCCCGCAATGCCCGTGGACGGGTCTGGCGGGGCCAGTTGCAAGGACAGGACAGACTAAATTGATCAATAATCGTCAGGCCGGCCGCCGTCGCGGCCGTGGCGGGCAACGCTCAGGCAACAACCCCGGGCGTCCGGACAACGGCAACCGCATCGACAACCGCGCGCGCGGCAACGCGGCGCAGCTGCTCGAGAAATACAAGAACCTCGCGCGCGACGCGCAGATGAGCGGCGACCGCGTCAACACCGAATATTACCTCCAGTTCGCGGACCATTATTTCCGCGTGCTCAACGAGAGCCGCGCGCGCTTCGAGGAGAACCGCCGCCAGCGCGGAGACAATGAGAGCGAGGAGGACGAGGAGTTCGGCTTCGAGGGCGAACCCGTAACGCCGGACGCCTATCAGAGCCAGGAACGCGACAATCGCGAGCGTGACAACCGCGAGCCGCGCGGTGACCGCGAGAACCGCGGACAGCGCGAGTTCAGTCGTGATCGCGACCGTGAGCCGCGCGAGCTACGCGAGCCGCGCAACGGCTATGCCAGCTATGGCAACGGCCACGCCAACGGCTTCGATGCGGCCGCCGACGATCAGGCGCCGGTCGCCGAAGCACGTCCCGCTCCTGACGCTGCTGCGGACGAGCCGCGCGACGAGGCTCTCGCTCCTGCCCCCGAGCGGCCGCGTCGCGGCCGTCCGCGCAAGGTGCCGGTCGAGGCCGAGGCGGTGGAGCCCAGCATGTTCGACGTCGACCGCCTGCCGCCGTCGCTGTCGACCGAGTCCACCGGCGCCGCCGAGGCAGCGGAGGAGCGGCCCCGCCGCACCCGCCGCCGTCGTACCAGCGACGAAGAGGTCACACCGCCGACGACGTGACCGCGACATCGCCAAGTCAAGAAGAAGGGCGGGATTCAGCCGAGTCCCGCCCTTTTCTGTACATCTGCCCGATGAGGCGAACTCGTGCTCCTGCGAAGGCAGGAGTCCTGGATCGTCGGGGTGTCGCTTATGGCCTGAACTCCTGCTTTCGCAGGAGCATCGACAGACATGTTTCATTCGACCGGGGAGCCGACACCAAATCCTCAAGCAGATTCGGCGCGTGACCTACTCCTCCCCGTCCTTCCACGCCTGCGCATCCTCGCCGAGGTCGGTACGCTCGACCTCCTCGTCATGCCCGGTGCCGGAGCTCAGGAACACCAAGCCCATCAGCGCCGCTGCCATCAGGATGGTGAAGCCCACTCCCAGCGCGGTCGCGATCGCGACATGGATCGGCAGCGGCCCGATCCACCACGACAGCACCGCCACCGCGACGCCGGCCGCCATCGCGGCGACCAGCGCCATCCAGCCGAGCAGCCGCCGGTACCGCGCCCAGGCGAACGCGGCATAGTCCGGATCGTCGAGGCCGCCGGAGGGTTTCTCCATCGCTTCCCATTGCGCGTGATTCGTGGGACACTCAAGCAGATAGGCTGATTGGGAGAGAAGGCGATGACGATCGCGGCAATCCTGGGCGGCAAGGGGCATGAGGTGGTATCGGTGACCGGCGACGCGCTGGTCTCCGACGTGGTGGCGCTGCTCGCCGAGCGACGGATCGGCGCCGTGCCGGTGACCGACGGCGGCGAGGTCGCCGGCATCTTCTCCGAACGCGACGTGATCCACGCGCTGGCGAGCGACGGCGCTGCCGCGCTCGACCGGCCGGTGCGCGAGCGGATGACCTCGCCCGCGCTGACGGTGCGGCCGGACGAACCGGTGCTCGGCGCGCTGTCGCTGATGACGCAGCGGCGCATCCGCCATCTGCCGGTGATCGACGGCGGCCGGATGATCGGCTTCGTCTCGATCGGCGATCTGGTCAAATACCGCATCGACCGCATCGAATCCGAAGCCAACGCGATGCGCGAGTATATCCAGACGGCGTGAGGGCATCCGGAAGACAGCCCCCTTCCCCGTTGCCCTGAGCGTGTCGAAGGGCCGTCCTTCTTCTTCGACCGGACAGGGAAAGACAGGACGGCCCTTCGACATGCTCAGGGCGAACGGGAAGATGGATCGGGGAAAAACCCTCACCGATAGTTGAAGCTGATGCTGATCCGGTCGTCCTTCGCCTGGTTCGGCATCACCTCGTGCCGGAGCCAGCTTTCCCACAGGAACACGCTGCCCGGTATGGGCTCGGCATAGACGAAGGTGCCGGGCCGCCCCGGCGCCGCCATCAGCATCGCCAGGCGCGGGTCCTCGAGCTTGAGCGCCCCCGATCCTGGCGGCACTGCGACATAGACGGTGCCCGAGACGACGCTGTGCGGGTGGATATGCCCCGAATGGGTGCCGCCCGGCTTCAGGACGTTGACCCACAGGCTGTCGAGCCTGAGCCGCTTGCTGCCGAGCTCGAACCCGCAATCCTTGGCGAAGGCCGCAACGTGACGGTTGAGCAGCCGCACCAGCTCGTCGAACCGCGGGTCGCGCTGCGGCAGGTCGTCGAGCGAGGCGTAGCTGGTGTAGCCGCGATAGCCGTGCTCCCTCGACCAGGCACGCCCGGCGCGGTCCTCCGCCGCCAGCTCGCGGCAGGCGTCGGCGAGCTCGGCCACCAGCGCATCGTCGCCGAGCGGGGCTTCGTAGAACTGCGTGGCGAAAAGGGCACGGCTCGGCATCGCCCTCGCTAAGCACGACGCACCGCCGAGGGCAATCGGCGCGAGATCGGTAGCATCAGCCGCGCACCTCCGTCACCCCGGCGAAGGCCGGGTCCACGGAGCCGCATACTCTGGGCCTGCCTCTTCTTGCTTCCCCCTTGCCGCCCGGTGGACCCCGGCCTTCGCCGGGGTGACGATCAAAGGCGGGCTGCCGGCGAGCTAATCGCTGCCCAGCCTCAGCGCGACATCGTTCACGAACCGCGCGTCGTCACCCTTCGCCAGCCATTCCGCCTCGGCGGCGATCGCGCCGAGCAGGTCGGAAAGCGGCTCGATCTCGGTCTTGTGATAGTTGCCGAGGACGTGGCCGGTCACCCGGTCCTTGTGCCCGGGATGGCCGATGCCGATGCGCACCCGCCGGAAATCCTCGCCGATATGCTGGATGGTCGAGCGGATGCCGTTATGCCCCGCCGCGCCGCCGCCGCGCTTCACTCTGACCTTCATCGGCGCAAGATCGAGCTCGTCGTAGAAGACGGTCACGTCTGCCGGCGCCAGCTTGTAGAAGTCGAGCGCCGCCCGGATCGACCGGCCGCTCTCGTTCATGAAGGTCGCGGGCTTCAGGAGGATGATCTTCTCCGTCCCGATCCGCCCTTCCTGCACCCAGCCCTGGAACTGCTTCCTCGGGCTGGAGAAGCCATGCACCTCGGCGATCGCGTCGGCCGCCATGAAGCCGATGTTGTGGCGGTGCATCGCATATGCGGGACCGGGATTGCCCAGGCCGGCCCAGAGCTGCATCGCTAAAGCCCTCTCTCCGCTGGGGAGAGGGTTGGGAGAGGGGCGGAGTCTCACCGAGACCGCCGCCTGCGGCACCCCCCTCTCCCAACCCTCTCCCCAGCGGGGAGAGGGCTAATGCGTTTACTCGCCCTCGGCCTCGCCATCGCCCTCTTCGGCGACCTCGGTCTGGGTGTCGCCCTCGCTCGACTTGAGCGCGGACGGCGCCACCACCGTGGCGATGGTGAAGTCGCGGTCGGTGATCGCGCTCTCCACGCCCTTGGGCAGCGTCACCGCCGAGATGTGGATCGAATCGCCGACCTCGACACCCTTCAGCGAGATATGGATCTCGTCAGGGATATGAGCCGCATCGCACACCAGCTCGAGCTCGTGGCGGACGATGTTGAGCACGCCGCCGCGCTTGATGCCGGGCGCCTCTTCCTCGTCGGTGAACACCACCGGCACCGCGACGGTGACCTTGGCGTGCTCGGAGATGCGCAGGAAGTCGACATGGAGCGGACGGTCGGTGACCGGATGGAAGGCAACGTCCTTCGGCAGCGTACGCTCGCCGCCGACCATCACCACCGAGTTCATGAAGTGCCCGGAGTTCAGCGCCTTGATGAGCTCGCGCTCGTTGAGGCTGATGCCGACGGGGTCCTGCTTGTTGCCGTAGATGACGGCGGGCACGCGGCCTTCGCGACGCAGCGCCCGGGAGGCTCCCTTGCCAGCCCGGTCACGCGTCTCGGCCGACAGGGTAAGCGTCTCGCTCATTGTCGTGTTCCGATCTGCGTTGAAAGTCTAAGGGTCTTCACCGGACAGGCCTCCAGGGATGACCCTGCCACGGCAAGCGCGCGCCTTTAGCGGAGACGGGAAGAAAGGGCAACCTCATTAAGCCCCTCCCCTTCAGGGGAGGGGTTGGGGGCTCGCCCCAAGCGACAGAGCCTGCCGCACTCCCCCACCCCCAACCCCTCCCCTGAAGGGGAGGGGCTTAGGAAGCTCAATACTCCACCCGCTCCGCCGTCAGGTGATGCGCCTTCAAGTCCGCGATCACGCTCCTGTCTCCCGCGAGATGCCCCGCCCCGACCGCGACGAACACCGTCCCCGGCTGCTTCATCCGCTCGGCGATCCAGCCGGCCCAGCGCGCGTTGCGGTCGTAGAGGATGGTCTTCGCCACCTCGGGCGAATCCTTGAGGTTGTCGTTGAGCAGCTTGGCGAGCGCATCGGGATCGCCCTTGGCCCAATCGTCGGCCATCTTGCCCATCAGCGGCACCATCTTGGGCAGTTCGTCGAGCGTCGAGGTGAGGAAGGTCATCTGCGCCCCCGGCGACAGCGCGTCGAAATAGCCGATCTGCTGCTCGGCGGTTTCCAGTCCGGTGACGGGTTTGCCCGCCGTCTTCGCCGCCTCCGCCAGCACGCCCTCCGGTCCGTTCTTGGGATCATAGCCCGCCTTCATCAGCGGCGTGAGCGACAGGTTGACCGCCGCGAACCACGGATCGAACCGGTCGAAGGCATTGGCCGGCGCGCCGATGCCGGTCACCGCCTTGATGTAGGCATCGCGCTTGTCCGCCGGAACGCGCTCGGTGAGCGTCGGTTCGCCCGCCGGCGTCATCGCCTTGGCCAGCACGATTCGCTGCATCTCCTCCGGCGCGGGCTGGACCAGCTCCAGCACCAGGCTGTCCGACGTGTCGAACGCCGACTTCACCGCCTCGTCGAACCAGCTAAGGCCCGGCTTCAGCACATGGACCGTGCCGAACAGGTAGATGGTCGTGTCCTCGTCCTTCACCACCCACAGCGCCGGATCGGCGTCGGCCGCGGCCGGTTGAGGGGCCGGAGCGGTCTGGCCGCAGGCGGGAAGCGATAGCAACACGGCCAACGCGGTGGCGCTGGAGGTCAGGAAGTTGAGGCTGCGCATGATCGTGGATGTCTCTCGATTAGGGGGTTCAACGGAATTTGCGGTAGGAATAGGCGAATGCTGCGATAGCGAACAGGCCGAGGAACAGCATCTCGTGCGTCGGTTCGGGCACCCATCCGCCCTTCGCCAGAAGATACCATATCGGATAGACCGTCATCAGCACCTTGGCGCCGACCGCGGCCGCCCAGTCGTTGTCGGCCCGTTCGACCTCGTCCATCCGGCGATGGATCAGCCAGGTGCCGCCGGCAAATGTCGCCGCCACGACCACGGCAGCCCCGAGCGCCGGCCAGGCCGGCAGCGGTTCGTGAAGGTGGCTTCCGGTCAGCGATATCGTGAAACCCACCGCGAACCCCACGAGCGCGATCCCCGTCAGGATCGACCAGAACCCCGCGGCGCGCCGCCGCTCCGCGGCTTCACCGGGTCCCGCCGCCTTCCGACGAAGCACCTCACGCCACATGAGCCCCAGCGCGACGCCGACGACGACGAACGCGGCGCCCCCCGCGACGATCAGGCTGGTTGTCTGCCGGCCACCCGCCGCAGCCCCCGAATAGCCGTCGATCACCCCCGCGACGAAGATCAGGCCGGTCACGACCAGAAGCGCCGTCGCCACCACCCGCCACGTTCGCCGGGATTGCACCGCTTCGCCCCTATCCATCGCGCTCCTCATCGTCGAAGATCTCCTCGATCGGCCTTTCGAACAGGCGGCTGATTCTGAAGGCGAGCGGCAGCGAGGGATCGTGCTTCCCCGTCTCGATCGCATTCACCGCCTGTCGTGATACGCCGAGCCGGCCGCCAAGCTCCGCCTGACTCCAGTCGCGTTCGGCACGCAGCACCTTCAGCCGGTTCTTCAAGTCACCCCTTCCTGACCATATGTCATCATTACCTGACACCGTTTAGCGTCGTCTCGCAACATATGTCAAGAAGATACGACATATTGTCCTGTTAACCTTACCAACGCCTCGCTTGACCCGCTCCGCCCCTTCCGCCACACGCGCCCGCGTGACCAACACACCGCTTTCCTTCCAGCGCATGATCCTGACGCTCCACGACTATTGGGCGGCGCGGGGCTGCGTGATCCTCCAGCCCTATGACATGCGCATGGGGGCCGGCACCTTCCATCCAGCGACGACGCTGCGCGCGCTCGGGCCCGATCCCTGGAACTGCGCCTTCGTCCAGCCCTGCCGCCGCCCGACCGACGGCCGCTACGGCGAGAACCCCAACCGACTCCAGCATTACTATCAGTATCAGGTGATACTGAAGCCGAGCCCGCCCGATCTCCAGGAGATGTACCTGGGCTCGCTCGCCGCGATCGGCATCGACTTCGCCCGCCACGACATCCGCTTCGTCGAGGACGACTGGGAATCGCCGACGCTCGGCGCGTGGGGGCTCGGCTGGGAAGTGTGGTGCGACGGGATGGAGGTGACCCAGTTCACCTATTTCCAGCAGATGGGCGGCTTCGACTGCAAGCCGGTCGCAGGCGAGCTCACCTACGGGCTCGAGCGGCTGGCGATGTACATCCAGGACAAGGATAACGTCTACGACCTCGCCTTCAACGATGCGGGCGTGAGCTACGGCGACGTCTTCCTCGAGAACGAGAAGCAGATGTCGAAGTGGAACTTCGAGATCGCCGACACCGACGCGCTGTTCGACCTGTTCCGCAAGGCCGCGGCCGAGTGCGAGAACTGCTTGGAGGCGAAGCTCCCCATCCCCGCTTACGAGCAGGCGATCGAGGCGAGCCACGTCTTCAACCTGCTGAACGCGCGCGGCGTGATCTCGGTCGCCGAGCGTCAGGCCTACATCGGCCGCGTCCGCGACCTGGCGAAGGGCAGCTGCGCCGCGTGGATGGAGAAGAACGGGTGGTCGGCGTGACCGACTTCCTCCTCGAACTCCGCTCGGAGGAAATCCCGGCGCGTATGCAGGAGAAGGCGCGCGAGGACATCGCTCGTCTGTTCGCCGCCGAGCTCGCGAAATCGGGTCTCGCCGCCGCCGAGACCGTCACCTACGCCACTCCGCGCCGCCTCGCTCTGATCGCACGCGGCCTGCCGGACGAGACCGCCGCCGTCTCCGAAGAAATCAAGGGCCCCCGCGCCAATGCCCCCGAGCAGGCACTCGAAGGCTTCCTGCGCAAGACCGGCCTCCGGCGCGACCAGCTCGTCGAGCGTGACGGCGTGCTCTTCGCCATCATCGACAAGCCCGGCCGCGCCACCGCGGAGGTGCTCGCCGAGGCGATCCCGGCGATCGTCCGCGCCTTCCCCTGGCCCAAGTCGATGCGCTGGGGCATTGCATCCCTCTCCACCGAGAGCCTGCGCTGGGTGCGCCCGCTCCAGGGCATCGTCGCGCTGCTCGGCGGCGAACTGGTGCCCTGCGAGGTCGCTGGCATCGCCAGCGGCGCAGCCACGGTCGGCCACCGCTTCCACCACCCGGGCGAAATCACGATCGGCTCGGCTGCCGATTACGTCGAGAAGCTCCGCACCGCCCATGTCATCGCCGATGGCGCCGAACGCCGCGCGATCATCGCCGAGGGCGCGCGCAAGGCGGCGGCGGCAGCGGGCCTGACGCTGATCGAGGACGAGGGCCTGCTCTACGAGAACGCCGGCCTCACCGAATGGCCGGTCCCCCTGCTCGGCCGCTTCGACGAGGACTTCCTGAGCGTGCCGCCTGAGGTGATCCAGCTCACCGCCCGTGTGAACCAGAAATATTTCGTGTGCCAGGATGCGGCCGGCAAGCTGGCGAACGCCTTCGTCTGCGTCGCCAATATCGACGCGACCGACGGCGGCGCCAAGATCGTCGAGGGCAACCGCAAGGTCCTGGCCGCCCGCCTGTCGGACGCGCGCTTCTTCTATGAGACGGACCTCAAGACCCCGCTCGAGGAGCAGGCGAAGAAGCTCGACAAGATCGTCTTCCACGAGAAGCTCGGCACCGTCGCCGACAAGGTCGACCGTGTGGCGAAGCTGGCAAGGTGGTTGGTGGAAGAGGGCATCGTCCGCGAAAAACCCTCTCCCCTCCGGGGAGAGGGTTTGGGAGAGGGGCGGAGTCTCATCGAGACCGCCGCTCGCGGCACTCCCCCTCTCCCAACCCTCTCCCCAGAGGGGAGAGGGCTAGCCGACATGGCCGAACGCGCTGCCCGCCTCGCGAAGGCGGACCTCGTCACCGGCATGGTCGGTGAGTTTCCCGAACTCCAGGGCCTGATCGGCGGCTACTACGCCGCCGCCCAAGGCGAGCCCCGCGAAGTCGCCGAGGCGATCCGCGACCATTACAAGCCGGTTGGCCAGGGCGACGATGTCCCGACTGCGCCGGTGACGGTGGCGGTATCGCTGGCGGATAAGCTGGATACGATTGCGAGCTTTTTCGCCATCGGGGAAAAACCCACCGGATCAAAAGACCCCTTCGCTTTGCGCCGCGCCGCATTGGGAATTGGCCAGCTTGTCATCGAAAACGGCATCAGATTGCGTCTGATCAAGGCGCTCACAGCGCAAGCCGGTATTACGGACGGGCAGGCTCAAACGCTGATCGAGAATGGGGTTATGCAAGCCATGCGACCTCATCTGCTGAAGACAGCGGATGCGATCGATGCCTTCGTCAGGGAATGGCCAGAGACCATCAAAGCGATCAGCAATTCAGCACAACTGTTTGCTGAAAACTGGACGAAAGCGATAACCGGAATGGCGGAGTCAGTGAACTTCTTCGCCGACCGCCTCAAGGTCCAGCAACGCGAGGCCGGCGTCCGCCACGACCTGATCGACGCCGTCTTCGCCCTAGGCGGCGAGGACGACCTCGTCCGCCTGCTCGCCCGCGTCCGCGCGCTCCAGTCCTTCATCGCCACCGAGGACGGCGCCAATCTCCTGACGGGCTACCGCCGCGCCGCGAACATCCTCAAGAAGGAGAGCTACGCGGGTCATGAGGAGAAACCCCTTTCCTACACCCCCGAACCGGCGGAAAAGGCGCTGATAGAAGCACTCGATTCGGCCGAGCCCAAGGCGAAGGCGGCGGTCGAGGGGGAGGATTTCGAGGGGGCGATGGCGGCACTGGCGACCCTGCGTGCGCCGATCGACGCATTCTTTGATTCGGTCACTGTCAACGATACCGACGAGGACAAGCGCGCCGCGCGCCTGGCTCTGCTCGCCCGGATGCGCGACGCGGTCCACGCTGTCGCCGACTTCTCCAGGATCGAGGGCTGACACGAGCGAAGCTTAAGTCAATTTAGTCAAGATTTTTGCCTCCCCAGGCGAGCCTGCCCGCGGAACATCTCGTCTCCGCAGGGCTTGAGACTCCCGATGGTGCAGCGCACCACGGACAAGAAACAGAGTTCCATCAAGGGGATCAGATGATGGCCACCGCCGCGACCGCCGCCAACGACCAGCGCTACGTCTACCGCTTCGGCGGCGGCGTCTCCGACGGAGGCAAGGGCGACCGCAACCTCCTCGGCGGCAAGGGCGCCAACCTGGCGGAAATGGCCGCGATCGGCCTGCCGGTCCCTCCGGGCTTCACGATCAGCACGGCGATGTGCACCCGCTACTATGACGAGGGCGGCCTCTTCCCCGACAGCCTCAAGGCCGAGGTCGCGCAGGGCCTCGCCCATATCGAGGCGGTGACGGGCAGGAAGTTCGGCAGCGCCAACGACCCGCTGCTGGTGTCGGTCCGCTCGGGCGCCCGCGCATCGATGCCGGGGATGATGGACACCGTTCTCAACCTCGGCCTCAACGATCTCACCGTCGAGGGCCTCGCCGCCGTGTCGGGCGACCAGCGCTTCGCCTGGGACAGCTACCGCCGCTTCATCCAGATGTATTCCGACGTGGTGCTGGAGCTCGACCACGCCCGCTTCGAGGAAGCGCTGGAGATCGCCAAGGAGGACCGCGGCTACACCCTCGACACCGAGATGACCGCCGCCGACTGGCAGGCGCTGGTCGCCGAGTACAAGGCGCTGGTCGAGGAGCTGTGGGAGAGGCCCTTCCCCCAGGACGTCCACGACCAGCTCTGGGGCGCGATCGGCGCGGTGTTCGGTTCCTGGCAGTCGGAGCGCGCCAAGGTCTACCGCCGCCTCAACGACATCCCGGCGAGCTGGGGCACCGCGGTCAACGTCCAGGCGATGGTGTTCGGCAACATGGGCGACACCTCGGCAACCGGCGTCGCCTTCACCCGCGACCCCTCGACCGGCGCCAACGCCTATTACGGCGAGTTCCTGATCAACGCGCAGGGCGAGGACGTCGTCGCCGGCATCCGCACGCCGCAATACCTCACCAAGGCCGCGCGCGAGGCGGCGGGCGCCAAGCCGCTGTCGATGGAAGAAGCGCTGCCCGAGACCTATGCCGAGCTGGCCAAGGTCTTCGACCTGCTCGAACGCCACTATCGCGACATGCAGGACATCGAGTTCACGGTGCAGCAGGGCAAGCTCTGGATGCTCCAGACCCGCTCGGGCAAGCGCACCGCTAAGGCCGCTCTCAAGATCGCGGTCGACATGGCCAACGAGGGGCTGATCACGAAGGAGGAAGCGATCCTCCGCGTCGACCCCGCCGCGCTCGACCAGCTCCTCCACCCCACGCTCGACCCGCAAGCGCCGCGCGACGTGCTGACCAAGGGCCTCCCCGCCTCCCCCGGCGCCGCCTCGGGCAAGGTGGTGTTCGACGCCGATGCGGCCGAGAAGGCCGCCGCCGCCGGCGAGAGCGTGATCCTGGTCCGCGTCGAGACCAGCCCCGAGGACATCCACGGGATGCACGCCGCCAGGGGCATCCTGACCGCGCGCGGCGGCATGACCAGCCACGCCGCGGTGGTGGCGCGCGGCATGGGCCGCCCCTGCGTGTCGGGCGCCGGCACCCTCTCGATCAAGGCGTCGGAAGGCGTGATGCGCGTCGGCACACGCGAGGTGCGCGCGGGCGAGATCGTCACCATCGACGGCTCGACCGGCGAGGTGATGGTCGGCGAGGTGCCGACGATCCAGCCCGAGCTCGCCGGCGACTTCGGCACGCTGATGGAATGGGCGGACGGCGTCCGCCGCCTCAAGGTCCGTGCCAACGCCGAGACCCCGCTCGACTGCCGCACCGCGCGCGAGTTCGGCGCCGAGGGCATCGGCCTGTGCCGCACCGAGCACATGTTCTTCGATGCCGGCCGCATCACCGCCGTCCGCCAGATGATCCTGGCGTCGGACGAGTCCGGCCGCCGCGCCGCGCTCGACAGGCTGCTCCCCGAGCAGCGCGCCGACTTCGCGGAGATCTTCCGGGTGATGGCCGGCCTCCCCTGCACCATCCGCCTGCTCGACCCACCGCTGCACGAGTTCCTCCCGCACGAGGAAAGCGAGTTCGCCGAGGTCGCGGAAAGCTCGGGCGTCGACATCGAGACGCTGAAGCGCCGCGCCGCCGAGCTCCACGAGTTCAACCCGATGCTCGGCCACCGCGGCTGCCGGCTCGGCGTGACCTTCCCCGAGATCTACGAGATGCAGGCCCGCGCGATCTTCGAGGCGGCGGTCAGCCTCGACGAGGCGCCGGTGCCCGAGGTGATGATCCCGCTGGTCGCCACCGCCCGCGAGCTGGAGCTGATGAAGGCGGTCGTGGACAAGGCCGCCGAGGCGGTGTTCGCCGAGACCGGCAAGCGCGTCGACTATCTGGTCGGCACGATGATCGAGCTGCCCCGCGCCGCCTTGAAGGCCGGCGAGATCGCCGAGGTCGGCGAGTTCTTCTCCTTCGGCACCAACGACCTCACCCAGACCACGCTGGGGGTCAGCCGCGACGATGCCGGCCGCTTCCTCACCGCCTATGTCGAGCAGGGCATCTATGCGAAGGACCCGTTCGTCAGCCTCGACGTCGAAGGCGTCGGCGAGCTGGTGCGGATCGCCGCCGAACGCGGCCGCGCGGCGCGCGACGGCCTCAAGCTCGGCATCTGCGGCGAGCATGGCGGCGACCCGGCCAGCATCGCCTTCTGCGAGGCGGTGGGCCTGGATTACGTCTCGGCGTCGCCCTATCGCGTCCCGATCGCCCGCCTTGCGGCTGCGCAAGCGGCGCTCGGGAAAGAGGATTGAACCGCCAAATCGCTGAACTGTGCTCCTGCGAAGGCAGGAGCCCTGGATCATGGCGCCGAGCTTGCGGCCTGGGCTCCTGCCTTCGCAGGAGCACTGAAGACAGTTCCGGACAACCGGCTCACCCCCAGCGCCGCCCGTGCTCCTCGTCCTGGCCCTCGCGCAGCATCGCTGCCTGTGAGCGCCAGTCCTCCCGGGCAATGGTGCCGGCCTCGAGCCCCAGCCGCCGTTCGAGCTCGGCCTCGTCCTCGGCGCTCATCGTCTCGATCTGCTCGTAGGACTTGACGCCCTCGGCGTTGATCGCTTTCTCCCGCGCCTCGTCGATGCCGCGGATGCGCGAGAGATTGTCGCGGCCCCAGCCGAACCAGCCTCGCCGCGCCGGCGCCGCGCGGGTATCGGCACCCTCGACGATCTGGGCGGTGACCGGCGCCGCCTTGGCCAGCCGGTCGCGCTCGGCCTCGGTTGCGGCGATGCGGGCTTCGGCCTCCTTGCGGTAGACCGCGTGGTCGACCTCGGCCTGCCGCAGCCGCTCACGCCACTTGCGCCCGCCCGGATGCGACGCGAGCCCGAACAGCCAGCCCGCGATCAGGCACAGCGCGAGCACCGCATATTGGGTCGGCGTGGTGAAGATCATGTGCGCCTCCTGTTACGGAGGTTCAACGATGTGGAAGGGGGATGCGTTCCGCCGACGAAAGTCCCACTGTCCCTCTCCCGTTGGGAGGGTGAGGGTGCCTACGGCCAGCGGTCGCCCTCACCCTCCCACCCGGCTATGCCGGGCGGGGCCCTCCCTCTCCCAAAAGGGAGAGGGAAATATGTCCGCAGCGGGCATTTGCGATCAGGCAACTTAGTGAGCCATGTCCAAACCGTGCCAGCCCTACGGGTGACAGGTCTGCCCTCTTGCAATATAGGATTTCGCCTGCTTGGCTCACGAAGGTCTGGCGCCCGCTGCGGCACCGCCTGCTCTTTGAGTTCGTCAATCCTGTCCAGACCGCGCCGACGTCGCGCGCAGTGGCATCCTCGCACCGATGTCGCGGCAGCGTCGCGCAAGTGCCGCGCTGATGTCGCGTCGGTGTCGCGTTTCAATCGTCCCCCTCTCGCGACGGCACCGTATCGGCTTGCGCACATGTGCGGCGAGTCAATTTAGTCAACATTTTCGGTCAACCTCACGGCCAAGGCGCGGCGGTCGCCCCGCAAGGCGCAACCTGTTTTTCCATTTACGGATGATGGTGGAAGGGGCTGGATTCGAACCAGCGTACGCTCACGCGGGCAGATTTACAGTCTGCTGCCTTTAACCACTCGGCCACCCTTCCACGGGTGCTCTTGTCGAGGCGAGGGGCGCCCAATGCCGAACGTGCTGCGCCATGTCAACGCACTTGCGGCTTTGGGAGCGAGCGGCCTTGTCAGCGCGAGCGCCGGCCAATAGCACCACGGCCATCCAAACGATCAAAGGGGGGATAACGATGCGCCTAACCCATGCTCTCGCCGCCGTCTCGCTGATCGCGCTCGCCGCGCCCGCGCCGGCCGAGATCGACCGGACCCAGGTCGCCCGCATCGTCGACGAAGGCACCAACCAGTCGGAGGTGATGCGTACCGCCGAATATCTCTCCGACTTCATCGGCCCGCGGCTCACCAACTCGCCGAACATGCGCAAGGCCGAGGAATGGACCCAGGCCAAGTTCCGCGAATGGGGTCTCAGGAACGTCCATAAGGAGGGCTTCGACTTCGGCCGCGGCTGGTGGATCGAAAGCTCCTCGGTGCGCATGGTGAGCCCGCGTCCGATCCAGCTCACCGCGATCCCCATCGCCTGGACGCCGCCGACCAACGGCACCGTCTCCGCCCCGGTCATCGTCGCGCCGATGAGCGCCGAGCGCCATTTCGACGCCTGGCGCGGCAAGCTTCGCGGCAAGATCGTGCTGGTCTCGCTCCCGACCGACGGTTCCGAGCCGACCGATCCCATGTTCAAGCGGTTCGGCAACGACGATTTCGCCAAGCGCGATCAGTTCAAGCAGCCGCGCTTCGATCCGGAGGCGGCCGACCGGCGCATGAAGCGGCTCGACTTCGCCCGGAAGCTCGACGCCTTCCTCAAGGCCGAGGGCGCCCTCGCCTATGCGACCGAGAGCTATCGCGACGGCAAGCTGGTCCATGGCGAAGGCTATCTGTACACGCGGGAGGACACCCCCTCGGTCCCCGGCGTGCAGATCGCCGCGGAGGACTATCGCCGCCTCGCCCGGATTGCCAAGATGGGGCCGGCGCCGGTGCTGGAGATCAACAGCACCGTCCATTTCGACGACAGCGACCCACAGGCCTACAACGTCTTCGCCGAGATTCCCGGCACCGATGCCAAGGCGGGCTACGTCATGGCCGGCGCGCATCTCGATTCCTGGGTGGCGGGCGACGGTGCGGCGGACAATGGCGCGGGCAGCGCGATGATCATGGAGGCGGCGCGCATCCTTTCGGCGATGGGTGTGAAGCCGAAACGCACGATCCGCTTCGCGCTGTGGGCCGGCGAGGAGCAGGGCCTGCTCGGCAGCCTCGCCTATGTCGAGAAGCACCTCGCGACGCGCGGGAGCGGGCCGGACACGTCGACCGGTCTCGCCCGCTATATGGGCTGGGCCAACCGCTGGCCGGTCACCCCGCAGCCAGGCTACGGCGAGCTCGCCGCCTATTTCAACATCGACAACGGCTCGGGCCGCCTGCGCGGCATCTATGCCGAGAACAATCCGGCGGTGGTGCCGATCTTCAAGGAATGGCTCGCCCCTTTCGCCTCGATGGGGGCGACGCAAGTGGTGATCGGCAAGACCACCGGCACCGATCACGAGTTCATGCAGGCGGTCGGCGTGCCAGGGTTCCAGTTCATCCAGGATCCGCTCGACTATGGCAGCCGCATCCATCACTCGTCGATCGACACCTTCGATCATCTGAAGGCCGACGACATGCGCCAGGGCTCGATCGTGCTCGCCGCCTTCCTGCTGAACGCCGCCAACATGGACAAACCGCTGCCCCGCGCGGTGCCCCACCAGCCCAAGGTCACCGATCCCTTCGCCTATCCCGACCCGGACGACGACCGGTGAGCCGGCGCGGACACAGGCCGAGCCAGGCGCCGGCATCGCGGCCCCGCTTCTGGGGCCGCCATCCGGTGACCGCCGCCCTCGCCAACCCGGAGCGGACGGTGCGCCGCATCTGGGGCACGCGCGAGGCGCTGGCGGCGCTGGGGCCGCTGCCGAACGCGATTCCGGTGACCTTCGCCGACGCCGCCGATCTCGGCCGGCTCGTGCCTGCGGACGCGCCGCATCAGGGATTGGTTGCCGAGGTCGATCCGCTCGACGACATCTGGCTCGGCGATCTCCTCGAGCAAGGCGCCGACGACCGCCGCCCACTGCTGGTGCTCGACCAGGTGACCGATCCGCACAATGTCGGCGCGGTGCTGCGCTCGGCCGCGGCGTTCGATGCGCTCGGGATCGTCACGCAGGATCGCCATGCTCCGCCGGAGTCGGGGGCGTTGGCGCGTTCGGCTTCGGGCGCGCTGGAGACGGTGCCTTGGGTGCGCGTGGTCAACCTCGCCCGCGCACTCGAGGAGATCGCCGAGGCGAGCTACTGGCGGATCGGCCTCACCGGCGCCGGATCGGTAACCTTGGCCGAAGCGCTCGGCCCGCCCAAGGTCTGCCTGGTGCTCGGCGCCGAGGGCGAGGGGATGCGCCAGAACACCGAGGCGCATTGCGACCAGCTTGCGCGCCTGCCGATCTCACCTAAGGTCGAAAGCCTGAACGTGTCGAACGCCGCCGCGATCGCCCTCTACGCGGTGGCGACTTCCACGGTCTGAACAGGGGTGCCGACCATGCTTGCCCATCTCAAAAGCCTGTCGCTCGCGCTCGCCGCGCCGCTGATCCTGTGGGGCTGCGTGCTGACGCCGGGCAAGTTCGTGTCGACGCTCGATATCCGCGCCGACCGCAGCTTCGCCTTCACCTACGTCGGCGAGGTCTATGCTGTCGATATGGGCAAGGAGTTCACCAAGGGCCTCAAGGACAGCGACACCGGCAAGACCTCGATCGATTCGGCCGGCGACGAGGCATCACTGGAGGCGCAGGATGCGAAAGGCGAGGACAGCGAGGCCAAGAACAAGGCGATTGCCGAGGCGCTGTCCAAGGAAGCCGGCTTCCGCAAGGTCCGGTATGTCGGAAACAGCAGGTTCGAGATCGACTATGCCGCGTCAGGCAAGCTCACCTACCCGTTCCTCTTCCCGTTCAGCAGCGACGCCGAGGTGATCTTCCCGTTCGTGATGATCGAGCTGCGCGGGCCCGACCGAGTGCGGGTGAGGGCGCCGGCGTTCGGAGCGGATTCGTCGAAGAGCGGCATGTCGGAGGCGGGCAGCGCTGCAAGCAAGGTCGACGGCACCTTCACCTTGACCACCGATGCCGAGATCGTCAGCCAGAACAACGAAGCGGGCGCCGCGGCGGCGGGCGGGAAGAAGACGATCATCTGGCGCGCGACGCCGACGACCAAGGATACGCCGATGGCGGTGCTGAAGGTGGCGCCGCTCCCGTAGGAGGGAAGGGGCGGATCTCAGTCCTCCGCCGCGATCCTGACCCTGAGGCCGTCCAGCGCATCGGTGAACTCGATCTGGCATCCCAGCCGCGAGGTCTCGTCGCGGTCGCTCGACGAATCGAGCAGGTCGTTCTCGTCCTCGCTCATCGGCGGCAGTTTGACGGCAAATTCCGGATCGACATGGACATGACAGGTGGCGCACGAGCAGCAGCCGCCGCACAGCGCGAGGAGCTCGTCGAATCCATTGTCGCGGATCACTTCCATCACCGACAGGCCGGCCTCGCCCTCGACCGCGCGTTCGTGTCCGTCACGGGTGGTGACGATCAATGTCGGCATGGTTATCTCCTCAGCTTCGCGCGTCCCATGCCGCGCGCGCCGAACGAATTCAAGGAACCCCATGGGCTTATCTGCCGAACAGCTCCGCACCTCGATCGACGCACTGGCCACCATCGAACCGGCCTTCGCCGCTGCGCTGGAGCGCGCCGGCTACCCGGAGCCTCGCATCCGCGCCCGGGGCTATGAGACGCTGCTCAGGACCATCGTCGGCCAGCAGGTGAGCGTCGCGGCCGCGCAATCGATCTGGACCAAGCTGGAGACGGAAGTCGGCGACCTCACCGATCCGGCAAACATCGCCAATGCCTCCGACGAGATGCTGCGTGCCGGCGGCCTTTCACGTCAGAAGGCCAGCTATGCCCGCAGCCTTGCCGCGGAGATCACCATCGGCCGGCTCGATCTGGCGAACCTTCCGGAAGACGATGAAGAGGCGATCGCGGCATTGACCCGCATCAACGGCATCGGCCGCTGGTCGGCGGAAATCTACCTGCTGTTCGCCGAAGGGCGGCCGGATATATGGCCCGCCGGCGACCTCGCGGTGCAGGTCGAGATCGGACGGCTGCTCGGCCACGCCGAACGGCCCGGCGAGAAGGCGGTGCGCGCCCTCGCCGAACGCTGGCGGCCGTACCGCGGCGCGGCTGCGATCATGGCCTGGCACCACTACAAGATCGAGGTGCTCTGAACGCGGCTCAGGTGAAGGGCGACGGCGGCATCGCCGGGATCGGATCGCGATCGATGCGCCAGCCATGCTGGTCCTTGATCATCGGCGCGTGGCACCCGCGACAGATCGACCGCAGCGCATCGGGATAATGGACCGCAGCACCGCGGCTGCGACGATGCACGCCGAACAGGCACAGAAATCTCTGGAACAGATGCATTGCCGTCCTCCCCAGCTACGCTCGACACGCAAAAGCCACGAGTACGACCGACCGACCGTATAACACCGATCGTTCGGCGACGCACCTCAGCGCGAGAGTCTTTGTTGCGCGAGGGAATCGCACGCCCCTATAGCTTCGTTCCATGTCCGAAGATCTGTTCGCCGCGCCCATCCCCTCCTCCTCCGACTACGACGCATCGTCGATCGAGGTCCTCGAAGGGCTGGAGCCGGTCCGGCGCCGTCCGGGCATGTACATCGGCGGCACCGACGAACGCGCGCTCCACCACCTCGCGGCCGAGGTCCTCGACAATGCGATGGACGAAGCGGTGGCCGGGCACGCCACGCGGATCGAAGTGACTCTGGAGCCCGGCAACCGCCTCACCATCGTCGACAACGGGAGAGGTATGCCAGTCGATCCTCACCCGAAATTCAAAGACAAGTCCGCTCTGGAGGTGATCCTCTCGATGCTCCATTCCGGCGGCAAGTTCAACGGCAAGGCCTATGCGACCTCGGGCGGCCTGCACGGCGTCGGCGTCAGCGTGGTCAACGCGCTGTCGAAGGACACAGTGGTCGAGGTCGCCCGCGACCGGCAGCTCTACCGCCAGCGCTTCTCGCGCGGCGCGACGCTGGGGCCGCTCGAGCATCTCGGCGGCACGCCCAACCGGCGCGGCACCAGCGTCGCCTTCACGCCCGACGACGAGATCTTCGGGCCGGAGATGCACTTCAAGCCGGCGCGGCTCCACAAGCTCGCCCGGTCCAAGGCCTATCTGTTCGCCGGCGTCGAGATCCGCTGGAAGTGCGACCCCTCGCTCATCGCCGACGACACGCCTCCCGAAGCGGTGTTCCAGTTCCCCGGCGGCCTCGGCGACCATCTGCGCGAGCAGCTCGCCGGCCGGGAGTGCGCCACCGCGGACTTCTTCGCAGGGCGGCAGGATTTCCCCGACGGCCAGGGACGCGTCGAATGGGCGGTGGCGTGGCCCCTGTGGTCCGACGGCAGCTACAGCTGGTACTGCAACACCATCCCGACGCCCGACGGCGGCACGCACGAGCAGGGCCTGCGCCAGGCGCTCACACGCGGCCTGCGCGCGTTCGGCGATCTCGTCGGGCAGAAGAAGGCCAAGGACGTCACCGCCGACGACGTTATGACCGGATCGGAGCTGATGCTCTCCGTCTTCGTCCGCGAGCCGCAGTTCCAGAGCCAGACCAAGGACCGCCTGACCTCGCCCGAGGCGACCGCGCTGGTCGAGCGCGCGGTGCGCGACCATTTCGACCATTTCCTCGCCGACAACATGGAGCGCGGCCGGGCGCTGCTCGGCTATGTCCTCGAGCGGATGGACGAGCGCCTGCGCCGCAAGGCCGAGCGCGAGGTCAAGCGCAAGACCGCGACCTCGGGCCGCAAGCTGCGCCTCCCAGGCAAGCTCACCGACTGCGCCGCCGACAGTCCGGAGGGCACCGAGCTGTTCATCGTCGAGGGCGATTCGGCCGGCGGTTCCGCCAAGCAGGCGCGCGATCGCAAGACCCAGGCGATACTGCCGATCCGGGGCAAGATCCTGAACGTCGCCTCCGCCACCTCGGCCAAGATCCTGGCCAACCAAGAGATCGCGGACCTCATTCAGGCGCTCGGCTGCGGCACGCGCAAGGACTGCCTGCCCGACAACCTGCGCTACGAGCGTATCGTCATCATGACCGACGCCGACGTCGACGGGGCGCATATCGCGACGCTGCTGATGACCTTCTTCTTCCAGGAGATGCCCGAACTGGTGCGGCGCGGGCATCTCCATCTCGCCCAGCCGCCGCTCTACCGGCTGACGGTCGGGTCGAAGTCGATCTACGCCCGCGACGACGCCCATCGCGCCGAGATCGAGGCGAGCGAGTTCAAGGGCAAGAAGGTCGAGGTTTCGCGCTTCAAGGGACTGGGCGAGATGAACCCGCAGCAGCTTCGGGAGACGACGATGGACCCGGCGACGCGCCAGCTCCTCCGCATCACGCTGCCGCAGGAATATGAGGAGCGCGCCGGGGTGAAGGACCTGGTCGACCGGCTGATGGGCAACAACCCGGCGCACCGCTTCGCCTTCATCCAGGAGAACGCCGCGCGGCTGGAGGACGAGGCGATCGACGTCTAGGTTGCATTGACAATCAGCTGAGCCATTCGAGGACGGCCCTATGTCCCGCCGATCCTCGCCGATTGCGGCACGCCGATGATCAACGGACAGGCGCCGGAAACCCGCGGAAATCCGTCGAAGGTCACGAAAGTCATGGGTAGAACGCCGATGTGACTTTCGTGATATAATGTTACATGAAGGTTCGCAAAAAAGTTGACTAAATTGACTCAGGGTCCTGTGTGTGCGGAACCGATGCGCCGGAAGGCTGCACGGACGCGGCAGGATCGCGACCGGACGCGGCGGCGATGCGGCACAGGCGCTACGGTGACGCGACAGCGGCGCGACATGAGCGGGATCTACGGGATCAAAGAGCGGACCGGCGCTTACGCGGCTCGGACCGGGCGAGCCAAGCAAATGAAATCCTACATTGCAAGGACGCCGGATCGTCGACATCCGGCGCCAAGGTCTTCCGACGCTGAATGTCGACACAGCCTGGAGCGGATTGCGGAAAATCTGCCGGCCTCTTCTGTCCTCTTCCTGGAGGGAGAGGATACGGAGACTTGGCGCCCCGGCAAAGCCGGGGTGCTTAGTCGGAGTTGGTGAGGGTGACCCACCCTCGCGAGCGGAGGACCCCTCACCCAGCTCCGACTAAGGCCTTGCCTCGCAAGACCTAAGTCTACGCAGCCCTCTCCCCAAGGAGAGGGGAAGGAATTGAATCCCCCACAGACCTTAGTCCCATCCTACCCAGCTAAGCTTGGGGAGGAATTTGCTACTCCGCCGGACTGTACCGGATCGCCGCCGTCCCCTTCGCCCGCACCGGAAGGAACAGTCCCTGCCCGGTGACCTTGATCTCACCGTTGCTGACGTCCGCCACATTGGCGGACAGCAGGAAATCGCCCTCGCGCCGTCCGGCGATCGCCTTGCGCGCCGCCGTCAGCACCCGCTGGTAATCCGGCGCGAAATCGTGCGTCAGCGCCTCGCGGACCTCGGCGAGCACGCCGGGATCGAGGAACAGCTGGATCAGCATGTCCACCGCTTGCCGATCGGTCTCTCCGGCGATGCTGAGATCGCGCACGCGCACGACCTGCGAATTGGGCTCGTTGTACGGCACGCCCCACAGCCAGACCTCGCCGTGCGTGGTGGTGAGCTCCGGCCGCGACCGCGCCCGTACCTTCGCCTTGACCCCGACCGCCAGCCGGCCGCCTTCGGTCGCATAGACGGTGACCTCGCCGAACTCGGCGTCGACCGGTCCGACGCCCTTGAGCGTGATCCCCTTGGCCGCGCGCTTGACCAGCGCGCGCTGCACCACCGGTTCGAGTTGCGCATAGTCCGCCAGCACCGGCACGAAGAAGCGGAGCCCGCGCGGGCCGAGCCGCGTCGCGGGCGGCGGCAGCGGCGTCGGCGCGGGATCGGGCGGGCGGGCGCCGACGAAGGTCTCGGTCAGCGCCTCGGCCTGGAGCGTCATCTCCAGCCGGCGGCCGGTGACGCGATAGCCGCCGAAGCCGAGCCGCTTCGGGGTCACCCGCATCCAGGCGGGCGGCTTCTCGCGGTTGAGCTCGATCGAGGTGAACGCCTGGCGCCACAGTTGCTCGGTCCAGGCGCGGGCGTGGAGCCTCGCCAGTTCCTGCGGCAGGCTGCGCTCCAGGCCCGCGATCACGCGCTTGAGCTTGGCATCGGCCTTTTCGGCGAACTTGATGCGCTGGCCGAGGAGGTCGATTCCCGGCGGCTCGATCCAGTCATAGGCGATGTCGACCTTGGCGGTCGGCTGCCACGCGCGGTCGACCGCGAGCCGCACCGTCGCGCGCACGTCGGCGGCGCCGGTCGCGGTCTCGCCCTTGAGGACACCGCCGACGTTGCGCGCCGCGATCACCGCCGAGACCGGCAGCGTCGCGATCAGCGATTGGCCCTTGCCGCTCAGCCGGATACGCCCGCGCGTCACCTGTCCGACGATGCGGCAGCCGATGTCGGGTGTCACCCTGGCGCGGACGCCCAGCACCTTGACGCGCTTGGCGGTGACGCATTTCGGCTGGAACCTGTCGATCTGCCAGAGCTGCCGCGGGATGCGTGCGTTGAGGCCCGCCTCCAGCGCGGCGAGGTCGATCGTCAGCGGCACCACGATCGTCGAGGTTTCGGTCGGCAGGTCGGCCGGCGCCTCGACCTTGGGCGGCGCCGGGTTCCCGCCGTGCCTGCGCTCGCGCTCGCATCCGCCGAGCAGCGTCGCCGCGATCGCCGCTGCAATCCACCCTCTCCGCATCGGCGTTCCCCCTCGCCAGCAGCCACGTTGGGGCGGCCTAGGTCAAGTCAAGCAAAGCAAATCCTATTAGGAAAGCGATTTTGTTGGAGGTCGCCTAAGCCCCTCCCCTTCAGGGGAGGGGTTGGGGTGGGGACTGTCCGCGAGCCGGACCGCCTGCCGCACTGCCCCACCCCAAACCCCTCCCCTGAAGGGGAGGGGCTTAGAGGAATTAGTCATTCCCGCCGATGAGGTCTCCCAGGCCGCCCAGAACCGATCCCTCGCCGCGATTCTGCCCGCCACGCGATCCCGCCGCTGCCAGCATCCGGCCGGCGAGGCGCGAGAAGGGCAGCGACTGTACCCACACCTTGCCCGGTCCCCGCAGCCGCGCGAAGAACAGCCCCTCGCCGCCGAAGAACACGCTGCGCACCCCGCCCGCGGTCACCAGGTCGAAATCGACGCTCGGGGTATAGGCGGCCAGGCAGCCGGTATCGACGTGCAGCTCCTGCCCCGGCGCCAGCTCGCGCCCGACGATGGTGCCGCCCATCTGCACGAACACCCAGCCGTCGCCCTCCAGCCGCTGCATGATGAAGCCTTCGCCGCCGAACAGCCCGGTCAGCACCCGGCGCTGGAAGGCGACGCCGATCGACACCCCCTTGGCCGCGGCGAGGAAGCTGTCCTTCTGGCAGATCAGCGTGCCGCCGACGTCGCTGAGCTTCAATGCCATGATCGCGCCGGGCACGGGCGAGGCGAAGGCGACGCGCGCCTTGCCGGAGCCGTTGTGGGTGAAGACGGTGGTGAACAGGCTCTCGCCCGTCACCAGCCGCTTGCCGGCGCCGAGCAGCTTGCCCATGAAGCCGCCGTCCTGGCCGCTGCCGTCGCCGAACACGGTGGTCATGCCGACCGCGGCATCCTTCCACACCAGCGCCCCAGCCTCGGCGACCGCGCTCTCGCCGGGATCGAGCTCGATCTCGAGGAATTGCAGCTCCTGGCCCTTGATCTCGAAATCGATGTCGTCGGCGACGCCGCTGCTGCGTGTGTGCGACCATGGGCTCGACTGGGGCACGACTCGCTCTCCGCTTGAGGATTCGGCGGCCTTTTAGAGTCCGATTCGGCCAGTGTGAATCTGTTCCCCGGCGAAGGCCGGGGCCCAGTTGCAATCTGTTCGACACTGGGCCCCGGCCTTCGCCGGGGAACGGCTGCTTCAAGGCGGACGGATCAAACTCTAGCCCAAGACGGGGCCGGCTTCACCGCCCTCCGTCCTAAAGCTTGCGCATCCGCTGCATGTGATAGCGGGCGCGGCGCACCGTGCCGATCAGCATCAGGCCCAGCGCGGTGACGATCAGCGCGAGCGGCACCAGCTCCGGCAGCGACGGCAGTACGCTGCCGCGCAGGATCGCCGCGACCACCCCGAGCAGCGCGAGGGCGATGCCCGAGAGGCGCGTGCCGCGCGCCACCATCGCGAGCTCCCGGCGATAGCGCGCGAGCTCCGCCGGATCGCCGAGGTCGGGCGGCGGGGGAGCCCCCTCGCCCTCGCTCACGACGCCAGCGCCTCGACCAGCGCCTTGACCTTCTTCTGCCGCCACTGCGGGAGCGGCGCCATCAGCCAATAGCCGCGCGGCACCATCCGGGGCTCGCCGATCATCACCACCCGCCCCGCCGCCAGGTCGGCACGGGCGAGCAGCTCGGGCACGCAGGCACGCCCCAGCCCCGCCGCCGCCGCGTCGAGCGCGAGCCCGGCGTCGGCGACGCGCACCGGCGAGGTCGCGTCCTCGCCCATGCAGCCGGGCCAGGCGATCGCGACATCGGCGCCGCCCGCGGGCGCCGTCACCGTCACCATGCCGTCGGATTCGAGCGCCTCGCCCTCATGCTCGCCCGGTCCCTCGCCCCAGCGGATCGCGAGGTCGAGATTGGCCTGGGCGAAGTCGACCTCCTCGTCGGCGACGATCGCGAAGCGCAGCTCCGGGTCGGCGGCGGCGATCTCGGTCAGCCGCGCCATCAGCCATTTGGCGGTGAGGTCGCGCGGCGCGGCGATGGTGAGCGACTTGGACGACTGCCCCGCCTGCATGGCGCGCACCGCCTCCTCGAACTGGAGGAAGCCCTCGCGCAGCGCCGGCAGGCCCGCCTCGCCCTCCGGCGTCAGTTCCAGCCCCTTGGTGGTGCGGCGGAACAGCACGGTGCCGAGCGTGTCCTCCAGCGCCCGGATCTGCTGGCCGACCGCGGCCGGGGTCACCGCCAGCTCGTCGGCGGCGCGGGTGAAGGACAGGTGCCGCGCGGCGGCATCGAGGACGCGCAGGCCGTTGAGGGGAAGGTGGGTGCGCTTCATCTGTCGTCGCCCCGGCGGAGGCCGGGGCCGCCATGTGGATCGGAATCGCTTCGAAACTGAGCGGCCCCGGCCTTCGCCGGGGCGACGGAGATGGCCATGCTCACGCCCCCACCGCCGGCGCCAGCAGCGCGAATTTGGGGATGGCGACGTCGAAGCCTTCGCCGTCCTCGTCGATCATGTGATAGCTGCCCTGCATCGATCCCGTCGGCGTCGATAGCGGGCAGCCCGAGACATAGTCGTAGCTCGTCCCGGGCGCGATCACCGGCTGTTCGCCGACCACGCCCTCGCCCTCGACCGAATGGCGCGCGCCGCGGCCGTCGGTGATGATCCAATGGCGGGTGAGGAGCTGCACGGTTCGGTCCGACGCGTTCTCGATGCGGATGTGATAGGCCCAGAACCAGCGCCCGCGCGCCGGCTCCGACTGTTCGGCGAGATAGCTCACCTGCACGCGCACCGCGATCCCGCGGGTCTCGGCGGCGTGGGCGAACAGCGCCTCCATCAGAGCCCCACGGCCCTCAGCGCCTGGTCGAGATCGTCGATCAGGTCCTGCGGGTCTTCCAGCCCGACGTTCATGCGCAGCATCCCTTCGGTCACCCCCATCTCGATCCGCTTCGCCTCCTCGACGCCCGAATGGGTGGTGGAGGACGGATGCGTCATCAGCGAGCGCGAATCGCCGATGTTGTTCGAGATGTCGACGAGCCGCAACGCATCGAGCAGGTCGTGCGCCTGCTCGCGCCCCTCGACCTCGAAGGCGAAGATCGACCCGGCCGCCTCCATCTGGCTCATCGCCAGATTGTGCTGCGGGTGGCTGGGGAGGCCCGGGTGGAGGACCTTCGGCACGCGGCCCTCCAGGAATTTGCCGACCTTCAGCGCATTGTCGCTCTGGCGGCGGATGCGCAGGTCGAGCGTCTCCAGCCCCTTCAGCACCACCCAGGCGTTGAACGCGCTCAGCGTCGGGCCGGTGTTGCGGGTGAAGGGTAGCAGCGTGTTGGTGATGAAGTCCTCGGTGCCGCATACCGCGCCGGCGAGCACGCGGCCCTGGCCGTCCATCGCCTTGGTCGCCGAATGGGCGACCACGTCGGCGCCGAACTCGACGGGGCGCTGCAGGACCGGGCTGGCGAAGGCGTTGTCGACCACGGTGACGATACCACGCTCCCTGGCGAGCGCGCACACCGCCCTCAGGTCGACGATGTCCATCGTCGGGTTGGCGGGGGTCTCGAAGAACCAGACCCTGGTGTTGCCCTTGGAGGCATCGACGAACGCCTGCGGGTCGCGCGCATCGACCACCGTCGTCTCGATGCCGAAGCGCGGCAGCAGCGTGTCGGTCAGCCAGCGGCAGGAGCCGAACGCCGCGCGCCCGCCGACCAGGTGATCGCCCGCGGACAGCTGGCAGAGCAGCGCCGCCGTCATCGCCGCCATGCCGCTCGCCATCGTGCGGCACGCCTCGGTCTGCTCGAGCAGCGCGATCCGATGCTCGAGCATCTCGACGGTCGGGTTCTGCAGCCGCGAATAGGTCATGCCGACCTGATCGCCGGCGAAGCGCGCGGCGGCGTCGCCCGCGCAGTCATAGGCATAGCCGGAGGTGAGGAAGATCGCCTCGCTGGTCTCGCCCCATTCCGATCGCGCGGTGCCGCCGCGCACGGCCTGGGTGGCGGGGCGCCAGCTGCGCGTGATCGAGAGGTCCTGACCGGTACGACGCTTCATGGCTGACGCTTTGGCGGAGGGGACCCTGCCGGGTCAACCACTCCCGTCATGCCGGACTTGTTCCGGCATCCACCGTGTCGCAAATACGACGGTGTGGGGCCTGGTGCACGGTGGATGCCGGAACACGTCGGCATGACGGAAAGGACGTGATGACCGCCTATCTCCGCCGCCCGTGGCTCGTCGCCCTTCTCATCGGCCTCGCCGCGCAGATGCTGTTCAGCGTCAACGTCACCCGCCCGCACAAGCTGATGTTCGACGAGATTCATTATGTCCCCGCCGCCCGCGCGATCCTGACGCTCGACCGGCCGATGAACACCGAGCATCCGCTGCTCGGCAAGGAGATCATCGCCGCCGGCATCGCCGTCTTCGGGGACGACTCGCTCGGGTGGCGCGCCTTCTCGACGCTCGCCGGCACCGCGACGGTGCTGGGGGTGTTCGCGATTCTCATCCTGCTGTTCGGCAGCGTCCGCACCGCAGGCTGCGGCGCGCTGTTCGCGGCGCTCAACTTCACGATCTTCATCCAGGCGCGGATCGCGATGCTCGACGGCTTCATGGCGGCGTTCGTGCTGCTGGGCATCGCCAGCCTGCTCTGGGCGATGCGCGCGCCGCCGGAGAAGGTCCTGCGGCGCTGGCTGCTCGGCGCGGTGCTGCTCGGGCTCGCCACCGCGACCAAATGGGCGGCGGCGCCTTATGTCGCCTTCGCGATGGCCGCCTTCCTCTGGGTGCGCGGCATCCGCCCGCGGGCATGGCCGGGGCTCGGCAGAATCCGCGCGATCCTGTCGCTCGGGATCGTCAGCGTCGCCGCCTATTTCCTCACCTTCCTGCCCGCCCTCTTCTACGCGCACGATCCGCTGACGCCTGCCGGCATCGTCTCCTTCCAATGGCGGATGTACGAGAGCCAGACGCAGATCCTTTCTCCCCATCCCTATCAGTCGAGCTGGTGGAGCTGGCCGCTGATGCTCCGGCCGATCTGGTATCTCTACGAGCCGGTCGACGGCGCGGTGCGCGGGGTGCTGCTGATCGGCAATCCGGTGATCATGTGGAGCGGGCTGATCGCGATGCCGCTGCTCGCCTGGCGGTGGTGGAAGGGTTCGGCCGAGGCGGGCGCGGTCGCGCTGCTATGGGCGGCATCGCTCGCGATCTGGGCGATCATCCCCAAGAGCCTCGGCTTCTATTATTATTACCACCTCTCCGGCATCTTCATCTGCATCGTGCTCGCCGCCGCCTGCCACATGTACGGCCGCGGATCGCGCAGCTGGTGGACGGCCGCGACCGCCGTCGCCGCCGTCGCGCTATTCGTGCACTTCTACCCGATCATCGCCGCGGGGGCGCTGCCCAACGATCAGGCGTTCAACCGCTGGATGTGGCTCGACAGCTGGCGGTAGGATGCCCTGTTCAGATTGAGGCCGCGTCAGTGCTCCTGCGAAGGCAGGAGCCCGGACCGCGGGCGAGACGCCCATAATCCAAGGCTCCTGCCTTCGCAGAGCACGATTCAATCTCGTCCGGACTCATCCGGACCAACCCTACAACCGCGCCAGCACCGCGTCGCCCATCGCCGGGGTCGACAGCGAGCCGCCGAGGTCCGTCGTGCGCGCGCCGTCGGCAATCGCCGCGGCCACCGCCGCCTCGACCCGGTCCGCCGCCGCCGGCTGCTCCAGCGAGTGCCGCAGCATCATCGCCGCCGACAGGATCGCCGCGCAGGGATTGGCCTTGCCCTGCCCCGCGATGTCGGGCGCCGAGCCGTGGATCGGCTCATAGAGGCCGCACGCCCCGCTCCATTCGCTGAGCGACGCCGACGCCAGCATCCCGATCGAGCCGGCGCACATGCTTGCCTGGTCGGACAGGATGTCGCCGAACATGTTGCCGGTGACGATCACGTCGAACTGGCCGGGCGCGCGCACCAACTGCATCGCGGCGTTGTCGGCGTACATATGGGTGAGCGCGACCTCGGGATAGCTCGGCGCCAGCTCGTTCACCACGTCGCGCCACAGCTGCGAGGTCTCCAGCACGTTCGCCTTGTCGACCGAGCAGAGCTTGCCCCTGCGCCGCTTCGCCATCTCGAAGCCGACGGTGGCGATCCGCCGCACCTCGGCCTCGTCATAGGCCATCACGTCATAGCCCTGTCGCAGCCCTTCGCCGGTCCGACGCTGCCCCTTCTCGCCGAAATAGACGTCGCCGGTGAGCTCGCGCAGGATGACGAGGTCGAGCGTGCGCACGATCTCCGGCTTCAGCGCCGAGGCATCCTCCAGCCCGGGGAAGCCCTTGGCTGGCCTCAGGTTCGCGAACAGGCCGAGCGCCTTGCGCAGCCCCAGGATCGCCTGCTCGGGCCGCAGCGAGCGCTCGAGATCGTCGAAGCGCGGATCGCCGACCGCACCGAACAGCACCGCATCGGCCTGACTCGCGAGGTCGAGCGTCGACACCGGCAGCGGATGGCCCAGCGCCTCATAGCCGGCACCGCCGACCGGCGCCTCCTCGAAGGTGAGGTCGAGCCCCAGTGCCTCGAGCACGCGTCGCGCCTCCGTCACCACTTCCGGTCCGATCCCGTCGCCGGGCAACAATGCGATCAATGCCATCTATCTTCCCTCGCTTCGGCGCCGCATTGCCGAGCGCGAGGCGATCACGCAACCGCGCGTTTGAGCCGTTCGACCAATCGCCCCCGCGCCGCGAGCGCATCGGCCGCGCGCCCGTGGAGCAGGTCGCGTTCGAGGAAATGGCCGGTGAGGCGGAGGCCGTCGAGGATATCGTCCCACTCTGCCGCTCCGCCGCCCTGCAGGAAGGCGGGATAGCGCAGCAGCCGCGCCTCGTAACCGGCGGCCGCCGACCGGCTCACCGCGGCACCGCTCCTGGGGCTGACATAGGCGAGGTCGTCGTTCGACCCGGTCGCTACACATCTGTCGAGATCGAGTCCGAAGCCGAGCTCGGCCAGCAGCAGCAGCTCATAGCGCACCAGCGCCCCCGCCCAGCCGCGCGCGCCCGGCGCCGCCTCGATCGCGGCGAGCAGGCCGTCGAGCGCCTCGTATAGCCGCGGATAAGGCTGCGCGTCGGGCAGCGTCGCCGCCGTCAGCGCCGTCGCCCATTCGAGCGCGGCGGCGGCGAGCGGCTCGGCATGGAGCGGCGCGCGGCTGTACGCCAGCTCGACGGTGAGGCCGGCCAGCGTCTCCTCGGTCCGCGACCGCCATTCGCCGAGCACGAGGTTGGCGGGCTGGAGGATCGGACGGAGCCTGCGCGAATGGCCGCCGCGCACATAGCCGGGCTGCACCCCGTCAGCCGGGGTCAGGCAGCGCACCACCGCCCCGTGCTCGCCATGCGCGCGGACCGAGAGGACGATGGCCTGGGTGCGGAGGTGCATGGCCGAGGCATACAAGTTCCTCCCCGGCACGGGGAGGGGGACCGCGAGCGAAGCTCGTGGTGGAGGGGGTTCGCCTCGCTCGACTCGCTTGCGGCCAGCCCCCTCCACCATCGCTGCGCGCCCACCGCTTGCTTCGCAAGCCGGCTTCGCGGCTGCGACCTGCCCCGGCAGGTCGCTGATCGCTGCTACGCCCCCTCCCCGTGCCGGGGAGGAATTAGCCTCGCCGCACCTTCTTTGCCCAATCCTGCAGGCCGATCCCCGTCACCCCGGCTTTCACGAGCTCCACCACCCAGTCGAACCCCGCCAGCGCGGCCACCACCGCGCGGTTGGCCATCGTCGGCCGGAGCAGCAGCAGATCGACGCACTCGATGCCGCCCGTCGCCATGCTGCGCTTGTGCTGCCCCTCGCCTTCGGTGAAGTCGAACCGGCTGAATCGGCCTTCCGCGAACAGGTCGCGCATCGCTTCGAGCTGCAGCACCGCGCCGGGCGACAGGTCGTTGCAGGCCGGGTCGTGCCCGACATATTCGTAGATCACCGTCCCCGCCTGCACCGGACAATAGAGATAGGCGATGGGCCGCCCCTCCACGAACAGCAGCCACGCCCGCACCGCGTCGGCCGCGGCGTGCGCCAGCATCCCGGCGACGAACTCGCCATCGTCCGGCAGGCCCATGCCAAGCAGCCGTTCCTGATAGGTTCGTTCGGCGATACCACGCGCGACGGCGTGGAACGCCTCCAGCTGCTCCGGCGTGCGATAGGCACGCACGTGGGGGGTGCCGATCCGCTTGAGCTTGCGCTTGAAGCCGGAACGCGTGTTGCCCGAGAGCCCCGCCCACCACGCATCGAAGCCGATGGCGAGATCGGCATAATAGCGGGTATATCGCTGCCGAACGAAAGCGATCATGCCGCCCGCCACGAGCTCCGGCACCAGCGCCGCCGGCAGCGAGGTCACGAAATAGCCGTCCCCATCCTCCACCGGCGGCAGCGGCGGGACGCGCCCCGACAGCGCATCGTCGAGCGACAGCGGCACGCGCCGGAGCTTGCGCCGCACCGACAGCAGCGTCCGCGCGCCGATCTGGAACCGGAGCGGCAGCGATGCGGCGGCGCTCATGCCGCGCGTTCCTCGATCAGGTTCGACCAGAGCTGCTCGGCCTGTCGCCAGCCGGTGCGCAGCAGGCTGGCGCCGAGCGGCACGTCCCCCCGCCCCAGCGCCAGCGCGGGCCGATCGGCGAAATGGGCGGTCGGCAGCGTGTCGCGCCGGGCCGAGAGCAGCCGGCACAGCCCCTCGAACCGCGCGACATGCACGCGGTTGGGCCGGGTTCCCGCGCGATTGGCGAGCTCGAAGCTGTGGCCGACGACCGTCACCGCTGCGTGACGCTCGCGCAGGGCATGGTCGAGCGCGGCACGCATCTCGCCGGCCGACAGCGCGCAGATCTGGAAATGGCGAAGCCGGCCGGCGCGGTCCTCGATCGCCGTCACCGGCACCTCGATGACCCCCTGATGCACGATCGGCGCGATCTGCGCGCGCGGCAGGCCGATCGCGCTGGGCCAGGGATGCTCGCAGCCGTTGTGGCTGCTGTCATAGACAAACCCCAGCGACGCGAGCGCCGCCAGCGTGTCGTCGTTGGCGGCATAGCTGCCGGCGCGGAAGGCGATCGGCTCCGGCGCGCCCGCCTCGACCAGCAGGCTGCGGGCCCGGTCGATCATGGCACGCTGCTCGATCGCGGAGAGATCGGTGAGTTCGAACCGCCCATGGACCATCCGGTTCTCGGCGGCGGCGCCGGCCCAATTGGGATGGAGATGAAGCTGCACCTCCTGCCGCGCCGCCAGGATCGCCTCCACCACCGGCCGGATCGCGCCGGTCCCGTGGGCCAGCGCCGGCATCGGATCGACGAAGAAGGTCGCCTTCAGCCCATGCGCCGCCAGCCGCTCGAGCTGCCAGCCGATGCCGACGCCCGCCGGCTCCAGCGAACGCGCCGCCATCGCGGCCACGTCGAGCCCCGCGGCGTGATACCCCCATTTGAGCTCGGTATCGATCGTCAGGAAAACCGGCGTCGCCATCGCGCCGCCCTAGCGCGCGGGAGTGAAGGAAGCGGTAACGGCCTCAGTAGCCGGTCAGAAGCATGTCGATACCGCCCATGATCGCATCATGTTCGTGCGACAGCGACCCGAGCACCGGTCCCAACAGGGAACGCCGCACGCTGAAGGCGAATTGCGGATAGAGGATGAGACGACGCCCTTCGAAATCGAGCAGGGGGTTAAGACGGGTGATCGGCGGCGCGATCTGCCCCGGTTCGTAAAGCGGAATTACGAAACGCGTTGCCAGTTCGCCGATGAAATCGGATTGGCAATCGACCAGCAGCCGCTCGTCGTCCTTGCGGCGGTAGACGTCGAATTGCGCCATCAGCTTTCGTGAAGGTCGGCATGTGGGACATCATTGGTTTCGACCCAGGCATTGAACTCGTCGATGGCCGCGCGATTCTCCGTCAGCCAACGTGCGCGAGCCTCCTCGCGAATGGCTGCCTTCAGGCCGGCCTCGCAAGCTCGCGACACGTTGATGCCGAGCGCCTTGGCCTCGGCGACCGCTTCCTGATCGAGTGAAACGTTGGTGGCGCGACGGGTAATGGGCTTTGCCGGAGCATTCATAACTACCTCTCAGTCATGCGCATGATAAATGCGCATGTGACCTGCGTCAACGCGCGTGGTAGAAGTCGTAGACCTGCTGCGCCACCGCCGCCGACACGCCCGGCGCCTTCTGCAGGTCCTCCAGGCTCGCCGCCTTCACCGCCCGCGCGGTGCCGAAGTGCATCAGCAGCGCCTTCTTGCGCGCGGGGCCGATGCCGGGGACCTCGTCGAGCGGGCTGGCGCCGATCGCCTTCGCCCGCTTCTGCCGGTGCGCGCCGATCGCGAAGCGGTGCGCCTCGTCGCGCAGGCGCTGGAGGTAGAACAGCACCGGCGAGTTGACCGGCAGGATCAGCTCGCGGCCGTCCATCAGGTGGAACACCTCACGCCCTTCGCGGCCGTGGTGCGGCCCCTTGGCGACGCCGACCAGGCACACGTCCTCGATGCCGAGGTCCTCCAGCACCGCCTTCACCGCATTGAGCTGCCCGCGCCCGCCGTCGATCAGCACCAGGTCGGGCCAGGTGTCGCCCTGCCGGTCGGGATCCTCCTCCTGCGCGCGGGCGAAGCGGCGGCTGAGCACCTCGCGCATCATCGCGAAGTCGTCGCCCGGCACCGTCTCGGCGCGCTTGATGTTGAACTTGCGGTACTGGTTCTTGCGGAAGCCCTCGGGTCCCGCGACAATCATCGCGCCGAGCGCGTTGGTCCCCTGGATGTGGCTGTTGTCGTAGACCTCGATGCGGTCGGGCGGCTCGGGCAGCTCGAACAGCTCGGCGATGTCGCGCAGCAGCTTCGCCTGCGTCGTCGATTCCGCCAGCCGCCGGTCGAGCGCCTCCTCGGCGTTGCGCCTGGCCTGCTCCATCAGCCGCCGCCGGTCGCCGCGCTGGGGGACGCTCAGGCTCACCTTGAAGCCGGCGCGCGCGCTCAACGCCGTCGCGAACAGCTCGGCCTCACCCAGCAACCGGTCGACCAGCACGTTCCGGGGCGGCGGCACCTCCTCGTAGAACTGCATCAGGAAGGCGGCGAGCACCTCCTCCTCGGGCACGTCGGCGGTGTGGGCGGGGAAGAAGGCACGGTGCCCCCAATTCTGGCCGCCGCGGATGAAGAAGGCCTGGACGCCGTACTGACCCTCCTTGCACGCCATCGCGAACACGTCGGCGTCGCCCACCCCTTCCGCATTGATCGCCTGGCTGCCCTGGATGAAGGTGAGCGCCTTCAGCCGGTCGCGGAAGACCGCGGCCAGCTCGTAATCCATCCGCTCGGCCGCCTCGGTCATCGCGGCACCGAGCTTGGCCTGCACCTTGGTCGACTTGCCCAGGAGGAAGTCCTTGGCGTCGGCGACCAGCTCGGCATAGCCGGCATCGTCGATCCGCCCCACGCACGGCGCCGAGCAGCGGCGGATCTGGTAGAGCAGGCACGGCCGGTCGCGCGTGTTGAAGAAGCCGTCGGTGCAGCTCCTGAGCAGGAACAGCTTCTGCAGCGCGTTGAGCGTCTTCCTGACCTGCCCCGCACCCGCGAACGGCCCGAAATAGTCGCCCTTGAACCGCCGCGCGCCACGGTGGAGCTGGACGCGCGGGAAGGCGTGATCGGCACGCAGCAGGATGAAGGGGAAGCTCTTGTCGTCCCTCAGCAGCACGTTGTACGGCGGACGGAAGCGCTTGATCAGCTGCGCCTCCAGCAGCAGCGCCTCGGCCTCGTTGTTGGTGGTGACGATCGTCATCGACCGCGTCTGCGCCACCATCCGCTGCAGCCGCTTCGAGAGGCGCGCAACCTGGGTATAGTTGGTGACGCGGTTCCTGAGTGCCCTCGCCTTCCCGACATAGAGCACGTCGCCGCGCGCATCCTGCATCCGGTACACGCCCGGCCGCGCCGGCAGCGTCTTCAGCACGTTGCGGATCGCCGCCACGCCCGCCTCGAGATCGGGCGCATCGGCGCCTCGTACGGCGTACGTCGCCTTCTCCTCGTTGAATCGGCTGGGGGAATTGGGCTCGGACATCACCGAGCGATTTAGGCCCGGCGACGGAAGGCGGCAACGTGCCACGCGCCGGAGCCCGAGCCGAGAACACTGCCCGTGCTCCTGCGAACGCAGGAGCGCTGGATCATGGGCGTGCCGCTTGCGGCCTGAGCTCCTGCCTTCGCAGGAGCACGGACCATCTCACCCGGACAGCCCCCAGGGTCAGCGCTCCCCCTCGTCCGGCACATTGCCGGCGGCCTCGCGCGCGGCCGCCTCGCCGGCGGCGCCGGTCGCCGGGTAGCCGTCACCGGCCTGCGGATCGCTGTCGAAGTCCTCACCGGCCGCGCCGCCGCCCGCGCCCGCGCCCGCGCCGTGCACCGCACCCGTCGCCGGGTCGATCCAGGCGCGGCGGCCGTTCTCGGGCGGGATATCCTTGCCGCCCGCGCCGGCCGGCGCGGCGGTACGATCCGCCTCCGCGAGGCCGGGATGGACCTGCCCGCCGGGGGCGCGCCGCCGCTCCTGCTCCTCGCGCTCGCGGTGATAATCCTGGCCCGAATAGCCGCCGGGCACGTCGAACGCATTCTGCTGCCGTCGTTCCGGATCGACGCGCCGTTCGTCTGCGTCGTCCATGATCGCCTCTCCTCGTTGCCCGTCGCACAGGGTCAACGGGCGGCGGGACGGAGCTGTTCCGGAACGACCCTCCCGCCCGCGCTTTCTTAACCGGGGAACCTCGGGAGACCCGCCATGCCGGAAGAACGCCCCAGCAACCGCCGCCTCGGCCGCGCGGCCGTCCTGATCATCGGGATCGTGCTCGCGATCGTCGCGGTGATCTTCGTGTTCTTCAACGCGTCGCATTATAAGGCTATGCAGAACGAGCAGGCGGTGGAGAACCAGGCGGCACAAACCCGCTGAACGAAGCATCCCCCTCCGCCGCACGGGAGAGGAGACGTCCGATGAAGCGCCTGTTCGCTGCCCTGCTGCTTGCCGCCGCCCCCGTCGCGCTTGGTGCGCAGACGGTCACCCCCGCCATCAAGGCCGCGCTCGCCGATGCGGCGCGCCCCGCCGACCAGAAGGCGCGCGACGAGGCGCGCCATGCCGGCGAGCTGCTCGCCTTCGCCGGGATCGAGCCGGGCGACAGGGTCGCCGACTTCATCATGGGCGGCGGCTACTGGACCCGCATCCTTGCGCCGCTGGTCGGGCCCGAGGGCCACGTCTACGCCTATCAGCCCAAGGAGTTCATCGCCTTCCGCCCCGCCTATGGCGAGGAGCAGAAGGCGGCGGTGGCCGGCCGTGCCAACGTCACCGCGAGCAGCGACCCGCTGGCGTCGTTCGCGTTTCCCGAAAAGCTCGACGCGATCATCACGGTGCAGAACTACCACGACCTGCACCTCAAGGTGGCCCCGCCGGGCGCGGCTCTCGCGATCACCAAGCGGCTCTATGATTCGCTGAAACCCGGCGGCGTGCTGCTGGTGGTCGACCATGTCGCCAACGCCGATCCCGGCTTCGCGGCGCCGCAGACGCTCCACCGCATCGACCCGGCGGCGGCGCGCGCGGAGATCGAGAAGACCGGCTTCCGGTTCGACGGCGAGCTGGACCTGCTTCGCAACCCGGCCGACCCGCATACCGCCAGCGTGTTCGACCCGTCGATCCGCGGCAAGACCGACCAGTTCGTCTATCGGTTCAGGAAGCCGGCGTAATCCCGTGTGTCATCCGGCGAAGGCCGGGATCTCGTGCAATCAGCCGCGCGCCTGCGGCCTGAGATTCCGGCTTTTGCCGGGATGACGTCGGGAACAGCTATTTGACCGCTTCGAGCGCAGCCTTCGTCTTGGCCATCGCCTCGTCGGTGATCTTGCCGCCCGCCATCGGCTGGAGCTGGTTGAGGCTCATCGACTTGAACATCTCATAGGCGTCATGGGTGGTCAGGCCAGGCATGGTCTCGTCCAGCGCCTTCTTGCCGGCGGGATCGGCAGCGATCGTCTCGATCGGGGTGTCGAGCGAGAATTTCGACGCAGCGGCGGGTGCGGCGGGCGCCGTCGTCGTCGACGCAGACGCAGGTGCGGTCGAGGCAGGCGCAGTCTGCGCGAGCGCAGGGGCCGCAAGGGTCAGGGCGGCAAGCAGCAGGACGATCTTCATCGGAAACAGTCTCCATGCGCGGACTCGGCCCGACTGCCGCTCCCTCGCGCGAGGCTGCCTAGCCCGTCGGCGATCCGGCGGGAAGCCGCGAGGCTCGTCCGCCCATCGCGAGGTGCAATGAGAAGCCCGCAACGTTGATCGGCGCCATGACGATCGTCACGCGCACAATGCGGCAATGGGTAGGCGAAGGGAAGGCTGCCCGCCCTAACGCCGATTGCCGAGAACCTCCTCGACTGACCGCGTCGTGTCCCAGCGTTCCAACCCGATGCCCGGCCGCTCGTCGGGGAACCAGGCGTCGACCTTGGCGTTGATGCCGGCTGCGCGCAGCGGCATGGCGAAGCTGCGCTCGATCGCGCGGCGGGTGGCGTCGCGGGCGAGCCGCATCGGCACCGGCTCGCGCGCCTGGCGGACGAGCTCCGCCTGCCCAGCGCGGCGATTGGCAGTGTCGAGCCGCGCCTCGGCATCGGTGAATTTGGTGAGCAGCCCGTCGCCGCCATATTCGCGGATCGCGGTGAGATCGACCTGCGGCCCGACCAGTTCGATCGGCGGCAGCTTGACCGAGAGCGTACGGGTGCCGGCGTCCCATTTCACGTCGCCTTGGTCGAGCTTGCCGAGATCGACCTCGTAGCGGACCATGCCGGGCATGATCAGCGTCTTCTGGGCGGTGAGGCCCAGGCGCGACTGGCTCGACGTGACGACCGCGACATAGCGCGCGACGAAGGCGGACAGGCGGTTCTGCTCGCGCAGCCCCTGCAGGCTGGCGCTGGCGACGGTGACCGGATCGGGATCGATCTGCCTGTCCACCCAGCGCGTCGCCAGCCAGAAGGCGCCGCCGGCCGCGAGCGCCATCAGCGCCAGCGCGCCGATCACGACGAGGCAGCCGCGCGCCAGCGAGCCACCCCTGGCTGGCGAAGGCGGCGGAGTCACGCCGCCAGCGTCCACTGCCCGCCCTCGTCGCCTGCGACGAGGCCGCGCCGGCGCAGGTCCAGGAGATGCGCGAGCACCGATCGCGCCGCCGCCGGATGCATCCGCCGGTCGAGGCCGACGTACATCGCCTCGACCATCGCGCCGACATCGCCGGTGCCGCGCCGAAGCAGGTGGAGGATCTGGCCCTCGCGCTGCTTGCGGTGGCCCATCATCCCGCGCACCAGCCGCTGGGGATTGTCCACCGCCGGACCGTGGCCGGGATAGTAGACCCGGTCGTCGCGGGTCAGCAGCGTCTCCAGGCTGCGCATGTAATCGCCCATGTCGCCGTCGGGCGGCGAGACGATGCTGGTCGACCAGCCCATCACATGGTCGCCGCTGAACAGCGCCTTGCTCTCGACGAGCGCGAAGCAGAGATGGTTCGACGTGTGGCCGGGCGTCGCGATCGCCTCCAGCGTCCAGCCGTCGCCGGCGATCGTGTCGCCGTCGGCGAGCACATGGTCGGGCCTATAGTCCGGGTCGAACGACGCGTCGGCGCGCGGGCCGAGATCGTCGAGCGCGAGCGGTGCGCAGCCGATGATCGGGGCGGCGGTCGCGGCTTTGAGGGGCGCGGCGAGCGGGCTGTGGTCGCGGTGCGTATGGGTGCAGAGGATCGCGACGACCGGGCGGCCGCCGATCACATCGAGCAGCGCGGCGAGATGGGCCTCATCGACCGGCCCCGGATCGATCACCGCCACGTCGCGGGTGCCGACGACATAGCTCTGGGTGCCGTCCTGGGTGAACGGCGAGGGATTGTTCGCGGTCAGGCGGACGACGCCGGGCTCGAGCGTCTCGGGCGTGTCGTGCGGCACGTCGGTCATCGCCCTCAGATGGCCGCTCCGCGCGCGGCTCACAAGAGCCGCGCGCGGGTGGAAGGCGGATCGGCCGGCGCACGAGGAGACCGCCGGACCGCGCTGCCCTCCTCCCTCGGCTCAATCCATGTCCGACTCCATCTCGGCGATCGCCTGGTCGATCCCCTGAAGCGCATTGGCACGCGCTTCGCTGCCCATGTCGGCACGCTCGACGCTGGCGCGGGCGCGGCGGAGGCCGGCAAGCGCCTGCACCTTGGCATCGCGCTGGATGCGGACCATGTCGATCCGCGCAATCCGGGCCGAGTCGAGCGCTGCCAACCGTGCCTGATCGGCAGCGATTTTCGCCTGACCGGCGGCAAGCCTGCTTTGAAGCTGAATGCGATCGGTGCAGATGATCATGCGGTGCTTGCCGCCGTCGCGGCTCTGGACCACCGTCGGCGAGGCCTCGCCGTCGGTGCCGCAGGTCCGCGAGCTGATCTCGGGCAGGTTCTTCAACTGCTTGCGCAGCCGGGCCTCGTCCTTCTCGCTCCAGCCGAAGTCCTTGCGGTCCATCCCGCGGAAGTCGAAGTCGCCGTCGGCGAACTCGCGGGTCGTGACCTTGCCATCCTTGTCGTGCGTCGCGACGAGCTTACGCTTGTGCTTGACCGCCTCGGGCGGAGCGGGCGGCAGCGGCGGGGCGGGCGCGGCTGCCGGAGCCGGAGCTGCCGCCGGAGCGGGCGGAGCCGGCGGCGCCGTCTGCGGGAGCGGCGGCAGCTCGAGGCTGGCGATGTCGACCCCGGTGGTGCTTTCGATGCCCGAGCGGACGCGCTCGGCCGCCTGGGTGCCCGACGCGGTGAAGCCGAGCCCCGCCAGCGTCAGCGCCGCCAGTGCGCCGCTCCCCGCGATCAGCCGCCCCCGCGACGTCCTCTCGTGCTTCGTCAGCATCCGCAGCCTCCCCTTCAACTCGTTGACGGTGTGGAGATGGCAGGCGGCCGATACCGCGCCGCCGTGCGCCGACTTGACGATCGCGCGGCCATAGGCGTGGCGCAGCTCCGGCGCGCGGCCGGACAGCACCAGCGCATCGCACGCCATCTCCTGATCGGCGCGGAAGGCGCGGAACGCCCGCCAGGCGATCGGGTTGAACCAATGGATGCCGAGCACCACCAGCGCGACCCAATTGGCGATGAGGTCGCCGCGCGCGTGGTGGCCCAGCTCGTGCGCCAGCGCGAGATCGCGCTCCAGCGGATCGTAACGCTCGGCGAAGTCGCGCGGAAACGCGACATACTTGCGCCAGATGCCGAACGCGAGCGGTCCGGTGGCGGCGGCGGTCTCGATCACCTCGACGTTGCCGGCGGCGACCATCCGCGCGCTGCCGGCCATGTGGCGAATACGCGCGCAGAAACGGCTGTGGGTGACGAGGTGATAGGCAAGGAACAGTGCCGCCCCCAGCGCCCAGGCGAGCAATAGCCAAGTGGGCCAGCCGATGCCGGACGCCGGCTCGACCGGCAGCGTCATCACCGGCTCGCCGAGATAGATGGTGATGTCCTCGGGCGCCGGCAGCGGCGGGAGCGCGCTCAGCGTGCTCTCGCGCCAGCTCTCCGGAAGCGGCGGCAGCAGCATCCGCAGCATCGGCAATGCCCATAGCGCATAGGCGACGTCGGGCCCGAAGACGCGGCGCACCGGCCGGCGGATCGCGAGCACCAGCAGCATCAGCAGCGTGGTGGCGATCAGCGTCTCGATCGCCCAGGCGATCATTGCCTGAGGTCCTTGAGCAGCGCCTCGATCTCGGCGATGTCCTCGGCGGTGAGCTGGTCGTGCTCGGCCATATGAGCGACCAGCGGGGTGAGCTTGCCGCCGAACAGCCGGTCGATCAGCCGGCGCGACTCGCCTGCGACATAGTCGCCGCGCTCGACCAGCGGACGGTAGAGGTAGCGCCGGCCGACCTCCTCATGCCCGACCACCTTCTTGGCGAGCAGGCGACCGAGCAACGTCTTGACCGTGTTGGCGCTCCACCCCCGCAACGGTGCCACCCGCTCCGCCACGTCCTGTGCGGTGAGCGGCGACTCGTCCCAGAGCACCTCCATCACCGCATGTTCGGCATCACTGATCCGCTCGGCCATTCCGCTCACTCCCTCGGTCAGCCCTGTTCGTTGTCGGCGTGATTACGAATGTAGTCAAGTGGGTGAATGGAGGATGAACGGACTGCTCACCTGCCGTCATCCCGGCTTTCGCCGGATGACGGTCAAGTGTCGGCCCGGCTTACACTTCGTCTCGCCACAAGGTTTCGTTAACCAGCAGGCCCCGCAGAAACCGCTGGCTCGCGCCATTTGGCACGCACGCTGCTACGACGACATCGGCCGAGCGGTTCTCCGCTTCAGTCAGCCGGGCGGGTCGCTCAGTCTCCGGAGCGGCCCGCCCGCACCCGGCCTCCTCCTCAGCCCCGATAGGTCCGAGAGCGCGGGTCGCGCCTGGGCGGGAACAGCAGCGCCGCATCCTCCTCGAGTCGCACGGCGGTGTGCGACAGCGCGGCGGGATAGATGGTATCGAACAGCAGCTCGAAGGTGTGGCGCCAGTCATAGGCCGTCGCCACCGCCGCGCGTGCTGCGGCACCCATCGCCGCCGCGCCCTCGCGCCAGATGCGGGCGACGCTGAGCGCCATCGTCGCGGTATCGTCGACCGGCCCGAGATAGCCGGTGCCGGGCGGCACCCGGTCCGGCATGGCCCCGCCGGCGACGCCGACCACCGGCAGTCCGGACGCCTGCGCCTCGATCACCGAGATGCCGAACGTTTCGTCCGCCATCGCCGAGACATAGATGTCCGACGAAGCGAGCGCGCGGGCGAGCTCGGCGCGGTCCTTCTCGAAACCGGGGAAGGCGATCGGCAGCCCGGCCGCCTCGGCGGCGAGGCGGTCGCGCAGCTTGCCGTCGCCGATCATCACCATCGCCGCGCCGAGATCGGGCGGCAGCGCCTTGAACATCGCGAGCAGCCGGTCGGCGCGCTTCTCGTTGTCGATCCGGCCGGCATAGATCAGCAGCGGACCTCCATCCGGCAGGCCGAGCTCGGTGCGATAGCTGGGATCGCGCCTGGCCGGATGGAACAGGTTGGTATCGACGCCGAGCGGCAGCACGCTGGTGCGGGTGATCTTCTTGCGGGCGAGCTGGGTGCGGGCGTCCTCGCTCAGCGTGTAGACGTGGTCGAACTCACGGTAGGTGATCTCGGCATAGCCCCAGCTGAGCAGGCGCAGGAACCGCCCGCCGATCTCGCCGAACTTGTCCCGCCCGACGCGGTAAACATGCGCATTGGGAAAATCGGTACGATAGCCCGCGACCAGCGTCGTCTCGGGAAAGGCGCGGCGGTGGTGGATCGCCGTCCACGGCAGCACCCACGGGCAGAGCGACTCGACGATGTCGGGCCGATATTCCTCCAACACCTCGCGCACCTTCGACGTGCGCAGGATGAAGCGGTAGTTGGGGCTGCCGCGCACCGGGTCGGCGCCGACCTCGACGAAGATATGGCGGCCGTCGATGGTGACCCTGTCCTGCGGCCCCGGCACGATCTGGAGCAGGTGGTGGGGCGTGTGCGTCAGCACATAATCGCGCTTCTCGCGGAGATAGGTGCTGATCCCACCCCCGCCCGACGGCGTATAGCTCTGGGTCAGATCACAGATGAGCAGCGGAGACCGCGGCGCTGCAGTCGTGTCGGCGGCGCGCAGGGCGCCGGTCTGCCTCAGCACCGCTCATCCCCTCTTCGCCGCGGGAGTTACGCCGCGTGCGCAACTCCCTTCTCGGCGAGCAGTTCCTTGAGCTCGCCGGTTTCGTACATCTCCATCATGATGTCCGAACCGCCGATGAACTCGCCCTTGACGTAGAGCTGGGGGATGGTCGGCCAGTCGCTATAGGCCTTGATGCCCTGGCGGACCTCCTGGTCCTGGAGCACGTCGACGCTGTCGAACTCGACGCCGAGATGCTGGAGGATCGCCACCGCGCGGCTGGAGAAGCCGCATTGCGGGAACAGCGGCGTGCCCTTCATGAACAGCAGCACGTCGCTGCCCTTCACGATCCCGTCGATGCGGGTGTTGGTGTCGGTCATTTCGATTACTCCTCGGGCGGGGCCGCGGTGGTGAGCTGGAGCGCGTGGAGCACGCCGCCCATCCGCCCGCCGAGCGCGGCGTAGACCGCCTGGTGCTGGCGGACGCGGGGCAGGCCCCGAAAGCTCGCGCTGGTCACGTGCGCGGCATAATGATCGCCGTCGCCAGCAAGGTCGTCGATCCGCACCACGGCATCGGGGATGCCCTGGCGGATCAGCGTCTCGATCTCGGCGGCGTCCATCGGCATGTTACTTGGATTCCAGGAGCTGCCGGCGCGCGTCGACCAGCGCCTCCTCGAGCGCGCGGCGGACCTCGGCCTCGTCGGTGTCGACGCTCGCGGCGGTGAGATCGCCGACGAGCTTGCGGATCACGTCCTCGTCGCCGGCTTCCTCGAAGTCGGCCTGGACGACCGCCTTGGCATAGGCATCGGTCTCCTCCGGGGTCAGCCCCATCTTGGCGGCCGCCCATTGACCGACCAGCCGGTTGCGCCGCGCGGTGATGCGGAACACCATCTCCTCGTCCCGCGCGAACTTGGTCTCGAACGCGCGCTTGCGGTCCTCGAAATCGGTCATGCCAGGCCCCTGAACTGTTACGGAGCTGAGATAGGGGGGCGGCCCGAGGGGCGCAACCGCCCTGCCGCGTTGTAAGGACGAGACCAATCGACGCTCGGACGCGAACGGTCGGCGCCAAAGTGAAGGGAGTCGCGATTCATTCGTTCACTTTGCTCCACTTATCTCCAGGCGCGCCGCGGCAGCCCATGGCCAAGTCAAGCAAGGGAAATCCTATTAGGAAAGCGATTTCTTGGGGCGAGTTCAGCCCCTCCCTGCAGGGAGGGGCTTATCGGAGTCACTTCCTCACCTGCACCACCAGCTTGCCGATCGCGCCGCGGGCAGCCATCTTGGCGATGGCCTTGCCGCCGTCGGCGAAGGCGAAGGTCTCGGTGACGCGCGGTGCGATCCTGCCCTCGGCCCACAGGCGGAAGAGGTGGTCCACGTGCGCCTGGTTGGCCTCGGGATCGCGCATCGCGAAGGCGCCCCAGAACACGCCGCAGACGTCGCAGCTCTTGAGCAGCGTGAGGTTGAGCGGCAGCTTCGGGATGCCGGCCGGGAAGCCGACGACGAGGTAGCGCCCCTCCCAGCCGATCGCGCGCAGCGCCGGCTCGGCATAGTCGCCGCCGACCGGATCGTAGATGACATCGGCGCCGTCCGGCCCGACCGCCGCCTTGAAGGCATCGGCGAGCGCCTTCGACTGCTCCTTGTCGAACGGGGCACGCGGATAGACCAGTGTCACGTCGGCCCCGGCCTGTTTCGCTGCCGCAGCCTTCTCCTCCGACGAGACGGCGGCGACCACGCGCGCGCCGAACGCCTTGCCGAGCTCGATCGCCGCCAGCCCGACTCCGCCCGCCGCGCCGAGGACGAGCAAAATCTGCCCAGGCTTCAGATGCCCGCGGTCGAGCAGCGCGTGGATCGTGGTGGCATAGGTGAGGAGCAGCGCGGCGCCCTCCTCGAAGCTGCGGCCCTCAGGCAGCCTGTAGAGCCGGGCGGCATCGACCACTGCCTTCTCCGCCAGCCCGCCGCTGCCGACCGTCGCCAGCACGCGGTCGCCGGGGGCGAAGCCGGTGACACCCTCCCCCACTGCCTCGACCACGCCGGAGATCTCGCTGCCAGGCGCGAAGGGGCGCGGCGGCCGGAACTGGTATTTGTCCTCGATGATCAGGACGTCGGGATAGTTGATCGAGCAGGCCTTGACGCCCACCAGCACCTGGCCCGGACCCGCCGCCGGGTCGGGCAGCTCGGCCAGCTTCAGGGTTTCAGGTCCGCCCGGCACCTCCGACAGCAACGCCCGCATCAGCAGCTCTCCTCGCGATCCACGGGCGGCTCTGCACCATGCCCGATTCATATTTCGAAATCGCGGTATCCTGCGCCAGCGTCAAGCCGATCTCGTCGAGTCCCTGCATCAGGCACATGCGGCGGAAGGGATCGAGGTCGAACGAAAAGCGATCCTGGAAGGGCGTGGTGACGGTCATCGTCTCCAGGTCGACGGTGATCGGATGGTCCTTGGCCACCTCGACCAGCCGGTCGATCGCCGCCTGCGGCAGCACGACGGGAACGATGCCGTTCTTGACCGCATTGCCGGAGAAGATGTCCGAATAGCTCGGCGCGATCACCGCCTTCACCCCCATGTCGGCGAGCGCCCAGGCGGCGTGTTCGCGGCTGGAGCCGCAGCCGAAGTTCTCGCCCGCGATCAGGATCGGCGATCCGGCATAGCGTGGATCGTCGAACACGTTGCCGGGCTCGGCGCGTACCGTCTCGAACGCACCCCTGCCCAGGCCCTCGCGCGTGATGGTCTTGAGCCAATGCGCGGGGATGATGACGTCGGTATCGACGTTCTTCGCGCCCCAGGGATAGGCGCTGCCTTCGACATGCGTGACGGGTTGCACCAGATGCCTCCTTCAGTGGAGGCGCTTGTAGCAGGCTATCGGCGCGGCGGAACCCCGAAGCGCGGTCAGGCCGCCCCGCGTAGGTCGAGACTGAGATCGTATAGCTCGCTGCGCAGCGCATCGAACTCGCGATTCTCAGCCGCCAGCGGCTGGCCGTCACGATAGAGCACGACGTCGTTCAGCGAGCCCGAGCCACCATACATGGCAATGATCGTGCGGGCGCCCTCGTCCGAATCCTCGCGCAGGATCGCCGCCGCACGGGACAGCGATCGCGCCGCTTCGGCCGCTCCGCCCTGCATCGCCAGCGCGGCCAGTCGCTCGACTATGACGAGCATATGTTCGCTGCCGCTCATCGGATCGGCCGTGCTCCCACCACCTGGACGCCATCGATCGTCCAAGGCTGGCGTACCAATATCTGATCCGTGCCGCCACCGTAGATCCCGCCCTGGGCAGAAATGCGGCCGACGTACACCTCCGTCCCGGCGGGGATGCGCACCGCAAAGGCCGTATCGAGCGGCGAGCTGCCGCCATCGGGCCATCGCGGCAGCACGGCTTGGTCCATCCGCGTCTGCAGCACGCCCTGCGGCTCGCGTAGGCTGAAGAACTGACCCAGCGGCTTGTCCGCGGTGCCCGCACGATAGAGGATGGTGTCCTGGCTCAGACGCACCACGTCGTAGCGCCCTCCGGCGAAGGTACCGGCGAGGTTGCTCGGCAACGGGCCGGCGGTGCCGGCGCTGACGAGCCCGGTATAGGTGCCCTGGACTTGGCCGAGGCCCGCGGACAGGTTGCTGGCCCGCCCGAGATAGACCGGCACGGTGCCCGGAGGCGCCGGAAGCGGCTCGGTCCGCGGCGCGGTGGACGTCGGGCGGAAGCTCGGGGCCGCCTGCCCGCCCGGCAGGCGGAGGCCGCCGCGCGCCGCGCCGACGCCGACGAAGGCGCCGCCGATACCCAGCAGCGCGTCGCCCGCGGTGCCGGCCGCATAGGCGCGCTGTTGCCCCTCAAGGCTCGCCCCGGTGCCGCGCGCATACATGTAGGCGGTCTGTCCCCAGGTCATGCCGAGCGGGCTCGATTGGCCGAGCACGGCGCGGTCCATCGCCGCCTGCTGGTCGCGGCGGGCCATCTCCGGCGTATAGGCGCTCACGCTCGTGCGCGTCGGGTTGAGGCGCTCCGCCGTCACCGCGCGTGCCAGCGCATCTGCACTGGAGTAGCAGGCGCCGTCGAACGCGTAATGGCCCGGCTGGGTCGTCGCCTCGCGTGCGGCGCCCAGCGACAGCGCGGCGCCGCGATTGCGCAGCTCGGTCGCGAGCGCTGCCGCGTTGGCGCTCGGCACGTCGGGATCGGCGGCGATACGCGCCTCGATTCCCGCCGCCACCTGTCCCATCGCATAGCCGACCTTCACATCGTCGAAGGGGGCGGTGATGGCGTCGAGCAGCGTCGCACCGGCCAACGGGCCGCCCGTCGGAGGCGCGATCTCGGCACGCAGCTGCGTTTCGATCTGGCGCGCGGTCGCTTCCGCCGTGGAGCCGGCCTGCCAGCGGTCGAGCGTGCTGAGGCCCACGTCGTTCCGCGACAGGCCGCCGATCCATTGCGCGACCGGCTGGCTGCCGTTCCGCGCAATCCATTGGTTGCCGACGGGTTCGAAGAACGGATCGGTGCCCGCCGCTGGGCCGCCTGCGTTCCCCGACGGAGGCGGAGGCGGCGGCAACGTTGCGGCGAACGAATTCGATTGCAGTCCTTGGACTTCGGCCATCGCGCATTCCTCGGTCGCTGTGGACCGCAAGAATAAGCGCTCCCGCCCTGCCGCGCCCTAGACGATTCGATTAGGCGCGCGCTTCGTTCAACGTACCATCGCGGGCGGCTTGGACGCGGCCTGGCTCGACGCCCACACCGCGCCCACCGCGCTCACCAGCGTGCCCGCGACCAGCAGGACGATCACCCTCTTCATGCCGTTTCTCCCCCCATCAACTCACGGACATCGGCCAGCCGCCCCGTCACCGCCGCCGCCGCCGCCATCGCTGGCGAGACGAGGTGGGTGCGCGCGCCCGGCCCCTGGCGGCCGACGAAATTGCGGTTCGACGTCGAGGCGCAGCGCTCGCCCGCCGGCACCTTGTCCGGGTTCATCGCCAGGCACATCGAGCAGCCCGGCTCGCGCCACTGGAAGCCCGCCTCGACGAAGATGCGGTCGAGCCCTTCCGCCTCGGCCTGACGCTTGACCAGCCCCGAGCCGGGGACGACCAGCGCCTGGCGGATACGGTCGGCGACGTGGCGGCCCTTCACCACCGCGGCGGCGGCGCGCAGGTCCTCGATGCGGCTGTTGGTGCAGCTGCCGATGAAGATGTGTTCGACCGGCACGTCCTGCATCCGTGTGCCGGGCCTGAGGCCCATGTAATCGAGCGACTTGGCCGCGGCGGCGCGCTTCGCCGGATCGGCGAAGCTCTCGGGATCGGGGACGACGCCGGTGATCGGCACCACGTCCTCGGGGCTGGTGCCCCAGGTCAGCGACGGCGCGATGTCGGTGGCGTCGAGCAGCACCGTCTTGTCGTAGACCGCATTAGCGTCCGTCGGGAGTCGCCGCCACGCCTCGACCGCGCGCTCCCAATCCTCGCCCTTGGGCGCCATCGCGCGGCCCCGGACGTAGGCGAAGGTGGTTTCGTCCGGCGCGATCAGGCCGGCGCGGGCGCCGCCCTCGATCGACATGTTGGAAACGGTCAGACGCCCCTCGACCGACATCGCGCGGATCACGCTGCCGGTATATTCGATGACATGGCCGGTGCCGCCCGCGGCGCCGATCCTGCCGATGATCGCCAGCACCACGTCCTTGGGGCTCACGCCGAAGCCGAGCGTGCCGTCGACGCGCACTTCCATCGTCTTCGACTGCTGGAGCAGCAGCGTCTGCGTCGCCAGGACGTGCTCGACCTCACTGGTGCCGATGCCGAACGCCAGCGCCCCCAGCGCGCCGTGCGCCGAGGTGTGGCTGTCGCCGCATACCAGGGTGGTACCGGGCAGCGTGAAGCCCTGTTCCGGGCCGACGACGTGGACGATGCCCTGCGCGGGGTCGGTGGCGCCGATATAGTCGATGCCGAACTCCCGTGTGTTCGCCTCCAGTGCGGCGAGCTGGTTGGCGCTCTCCGGATCGGCGATCGGCAGCATATACCCGTCCGCGTCGACGCGCGGCGTGGTCGGGAGGTTGTGGTCGGGAACGGCGAGCGTCAACTCGGGGCGGCGCACCCGGCGCCTGGCCGCGCGAAGGCCGGCAAAGGCCTGCGGGCTGGTCACCTCGTGGACGAGGTGGCGGTCGATATAGATCAGGCAGGTGCCATCGTCCCGGCGCTCGATCACGTGATCGGCCCAGATCTTCTCGTACAAAGTCAGTGGTCGGCTGGCCATTTGCGCGCTTTAACGCTTTCGTGCGCGGGCACAACCCGTCGCGACATTGTATTGCGCGGCCTAGGTACGACGGAAATCCTCCGGCGGGATCGGCGGGCCGATCCATTCCATCCCGTAAGCGCGCAGCACCGCGGCGTCCTCGCGTGTCCGGGCATATTGGCCGGGTCTGATCCCCCGCGCCTCGCGTTCGCGGAAGAAGGCCTCCATCTTGTTCGCCGGGGCGAAGGAGATCAGCAACCGGCCGGTAGTGTCCCCGACGAACGCCCATGCATGGGGGATGCCGCGCGGGCCGAGCACGCAATCGCCGGGGCCGAGCCATGCCTTGGTGTCGCCGACCTCGACCAGATACTCGCCTTCCAGCACGTAGAAGAGTTCGTCCTCGTCATGGTGGAGGTGGCGCGAGGGGCCGCCCTTGCGGTTGTTGCTCTGCTCCATGACGAACAGGTCGCCGCCGGTCTCGTTGGAGAGCACCTTGAAGCTGGTCGCGCTGATGCCGACTGCACGTTTCACACCCTCGCGATCGGCGCCCGAAGGGACACGGTCGACCGGCAGGGCACCGGGCGGTCGCGTCTGCGCGAGCAGCGAGGTCGACCAGGCAAGCAAGGGCAGCTGAAGGATCGAGCGGCGCAGCATCGAAAGTCCCCCTTCCGGCGTCGTCTCAAATCTACCCGATCGGCCTTCGCCTCACAATGCGGTGACCGACTCCTTGGGTGAGATATAGTCCGGGTCGTGCGCGAAAGGCAGCGGCCTGCCATCACGCAACGCCGCCAGCACCGCGGCGAAATCGGTCTCGCAGCGGAAGCCGAGGTCGCGCCCGATCGCCGAGGCGTCGTAGACGCGGCCGATGCTTCTCGGCAGCGACCAGCCGCGGCGGGCGTAGAGCTCGGCGGCATCGGGAAAATGGCGCGCGATCACCGCAGGCGCGTCGGCCTTGAGGGCGGCAACCTCGCCGCGGTCGAACGGCGTCGGCGCGGAGACGACGTAGAAGCCGAAACCGATCTCCGGCGCCTTCTCCAGCGCGACGAGGTGGGCGCGGGCGCAGTCCTCGACCGTAAGGCGGCGGTTGAGGAACTCGTTGGCCTTCATGTTCTCGCCCGAGAGCGCGCGATGGGTGTCGTCCTCCTCGGGGAAGAAGCGTGCGGTGCGGAGCACCACCAACGGCAGGCCGTGGTCGGCGTGGATCAGGCGGCACAGCTCCTCGGCGGCGCGCTTGGTGGCGCCGTAGACGTTGCGCGGACTGAGCGGCCCGCTCGTCTCGTCGAGCCACACCGCAGCCTCCGCCTTCTCGTCGCGGATCGCCTGGGTGATCATCAGCGAAGTGGTCGAGGTGAAGACGAACCGCGACGCGCGATGCGCCACCGCCGCCTCCAGCAGGCCCAGCGTGCCGGTGACGTTGACGTCGACAAACGCCTGACGTGGGTAGCGCGCGATGTCGGGCTTGTGCAGCGCGCCGGCGTGGATCACGCCCTCGAAGCCGTGCTCGCCGAACAGCCGGTCGATCAGGGCACGGTCGGCGACGGTGCCGACGACGTCGGTGTCGGCGCCCGGCGCGATGTCCAGCCCGAGCAGCTCATGCCCCTGCTTCCGGAGCAGCGGCGCCAGGAAACGGCCGAGCCAGCCGGAGGAACCCGTCAGAAGTATCCGCATGTGGCGTGGCTATGCCAAGTCCGTCATTGCTTTGAAAGCACACACCGAAGCCGTCATCATGCCAGCGCCGGTACCGCCGAGGCCTTTGCCTCCGCCGGATCATGCGCATCGGCCCATTCGGTCCGGCGACGCAGGCGCAGATTGAGGAACAGCAGCGGCAGCTTGACGAGCAGCAGCTCGGAATGGATGAAGCTGTCGATCGCGCGCTCCCACCAGCGCGGATCGCGCTTGCCGTGCGCCTTGAGCCAGCCTTCGTAGGGCGCCCAATGGCTCGGCTCGTCCCTTTCGATCACCTGGAAGATCCGGACGAGCGCTCTGTCCTTCGTCACGATCGGGTGCCGGAGCAGGACCTCGACCTGCTTGAAGCCCCGCTGCTCGGTGAGCGAGATCACTCGGCAGAGCTTCTCGAACTGGCTATCGTCGGCGATGATCGCCTGGGTGTCGAGCTCGTCGATCGCGCGGCGGAACATGATCTCGACGAAGCGGTCGATATGGCCGCAGGTGCGGTCGACCATCAGCGGCATCCTGCCCTGAAGCTCGAACCAGCGCTTGAACATCACATAATGCTTGCGCTCGTCGGCGCGGTGCTTCTCGATCGCGGCGATCAGAGCGTGATCGTCAGGGGCGCGAGCGCGAACGGCTTCGAGCACGCGATCGATGCTCGTGTACCCGCGGTGCTCGTTGTAGATGTAGATCGAGCCCAGCAGGTCGAGGTAGCGGCGGCGGAACCAGCCGAACATGGACGGACGCTACGCCTCGGCGGACGCAGCGTCAACGCGACGCCGTATCGGTCGGAGCGAGCGACTCGATGATCCGGCAGTCGGCGATCGTGCCGCGGCGGCAGCGGCCGATCACCTCGGCAAGCTCGCTCCGCAACGCCGTCAGGTCGGCGATCTTCCGATCGACCTCGGCGAGATGCTGGCGGGCGATCGCGTCGACCGCCTCGCATGAGCGGTCGCGCTCGTCGGCCAGCCCCAGCAGATCGCGTACCTGGTCGAGCGGGAAACCGAGATCGCGCGCTCGCCGGACGAAGCTCAACCGCCCGAGGTGCTCCCGACCGTAAGAACGGTAGTTGCCCTCGGTACGCGCAGGCGCCGGCAGGAGGCCGATCCGCTCGTAATAGCGGATCGTCTCCACCTTGGTGCCCGTCGCCCTTGCCAGATCGCCGATCGACAGCCGTGCCATGCCCTTGACCCTGTAGTGACTACAGGGTGCACATAGGGTGCCGCATCGGATTCGACGAGGTGACGACATGGCCGGCTGCTGCCAGCACGATCGCTGCGCCGTCACGACGGCGCTCGACAGCCCCAGGTGGCGGCGGGCGCTGTGGATTGCGCTCGCGGTCAATGCTGCGATGTTCGTGGCGGAGATCGTCGCGGGCGTCGCGGCCGGTTCCGCCTCGCTGCAGGCGGACGCGATCGATTTCCTGGGCGATGCCGCCAACTATGCGATCAGCCTCGGCGTTGCCGGCATGGCGCTGACGTGGCGGGCGCGGGCGGCGCTGGTCAAGGGCTGGTCGCTCGGGTTGCTCGGCGCCGCGGTGCTGCTCTCGACCGCATGGCACGCCTATGCGGGGACCCTGCCGGAGGCCGAGACGATGGGCGTCGTCGGCATCCTGGCGCTCCTCGCCAATGCCGGCGTTGCGCTGTTGCTCTATCGCTTCCGCGCCGGTGATGCGAACATGCGATCGGTGTGGATCTGCTCGCGCAACGACGTGATCGGCAATCTGGCCGTGCTCGTGGCGGCCGCCGGAGTGTTCGGCACCGGAACCGCCTGGCCGGACCTGATCGTCGCTGCGATCATGGCGGCGCTCGGCGTCAGCGGGGGATGGCAAATCGTCCGGCAGGCCCATGCCGAACTGCGCCGACCGGGACTGAAGGCGATCGACGCGGCGGGCTGAGCCGCCCGCCTCACGCAGTCGCGAGCGCCACCTCGTGCTTCGCGGTGGTCTTCGCCGCGACCTCCTCCTCGGTCACGCCGGGCGCCAGCTCGATCAGGCGGAACGGCGACTGGTGGTCCGCCCGCTGGAATACGGCGAGGTCGGTGATGATCATGTCGACGACGTTCCTGCCGGTGAGCGGCAACGTGCATTCGGGGATGAACTTGGGATCGCCGTTCTTGGAGACATGCTCCATCACCACGATGATCTTCTTGACGCCCGCGACCAGATCCATCGCGCCGCCCATGCCCTTGATCATCTTGCCGGGGATCATCCAGTTGGCGATGTCGCCGTCCTCGCTCACCTCCATCGCGCCGAGCACGGTGAGGTCGATATGCCCGCCGCGGATCATCGCGAAGCTGTCCGCTGAGCTGAAATAGACCGATTGCGGCAGCTCGCTGATCGTCTGTTTGCCGGCATTGATCAGGTCGGGGTCGACCTCGTCCGGATAGGGGAACGGGCCGATGCCGAGCATCCCGTTCTCCGACTGGAGCGTCACCTCGACGCCCTCGGGAATATGGTTCGCGACCAGCGTCGGGATACCGATGCCGAGGTTGACATAGAAGCCGTCGCGAAGCTCCTTCGCGGCACGGGCGGCCATTTCGTCGCGGGTCCAGGGCATCACTTCACTCCTTCGGCCGGATCGCTCCAGCGCGTGTCGGTCGGGAAAACATCGTCGAAGCCGCCCTTGAGGCCGGTGCCATAGACCGGATTGGGCAGCAGGAACCAGCCGTTGCCCCACAGCTCCGCGACCGGCGACGCGGTGGTGAAGGTACGGCGGACGGCAGGAGCCAGGCGGGGATCGTTGAACAGGTCGCTGAAGTCGCCGAGCTGGTCGCCGACCATCGCGACGACGCAATAGCCGCTGGCGATCGCCCAGCGGCGGTCGTCCTTGCCGGAACCGCCGCCGTCGTCCCCCTTCAGCCACAGCGTCTCGCCGTGTTTGGCGGGGCCGAGCCCGGCGTGGTTCAGCGCCGCCTCGGTCGCGGCGGCGTTGGCGTTGCTGCGGTTGGAATTGAAGATCACGGCGATGCCGGCCTTGCGCGCCGCGTCGAGCGCCGTCTTGGCGCCTGGGACGGCGACCACCTTATCGGCGCCACTCGCTTCCCAACGCTGCCAGCGGGCATCGTCGTACCCTCCGCCGCGCCGAGCCGCGTCACCCTCATAGCCGAGGTTGAGCACCGCGGTCTCGTCGATGTCGAGCACCACCGCGAGCGGCTTCTGCCCGCACGGTTCGAACAGCGGAGCGTTGAGCGAGGAGCCGTCGCTCATCACCACCTGGCGCAGCGTCTCCTTGCGGCGATAGGCGATGTTGTTGGTCAGATACTCGGCCAGCGCGCGATAGGCCTGGATGCTGAGGCCCGCGCTCTCGCCCGAGCCGTAGAGATACTGCATCGTCTCGGGCACAGCGCCGCCCGTCGCCGGCGCAGCGGCCGGCCCCGCGGCGGGATTGCCGGAGGGGGGCGGCAGCGCGGTCATGCCCTTGAGGATGGTCAGGCGCCCTTCCGGCGTCTCGACCGTCTGCGCAGGGGCGGACTGTCGCGTCTCCTCGGCCCGCTGCGCGCGCTTGCGATCGAGCTGCGTCTTGACGATCGCCGAGCCGGCCAGCGCCGGAATCGCGGCCGCCGCCACGCAACCGCCGGCGAGCGGCGCCAGCATCAGGATCGCCGCCAGACGGATCACGCCGCCTCGCGCTCCCGGGTGGTCGCGAACTCGATCTTCTTGTCATAGGGGCTGCCGACGATCAGCCGCTTCACATAGATGCCGGGCAGGTGGATGCCATCGGGATCGAGGCTGCCGACCGGCACCACCTCCTCGACTTCGGCCACGCAGATCCGGCCGGCGGTCGCCATCGGCTGGTTGAAGTTGCGCGCGGTCTTGCGGAAGACGAGGTTGCCCGCCTCGTCCGCCTTGTAGCCCTTGATGATCGACAAGTCCGCGCGGATGCCGCGCTCCAGGATATATTCCTCGCCGTCGAACACCTTCACCTCCTTGCCCTCGGCGACCGCGGTGCCGACGCCGGTCCTGGTATAGAAGCCAGGAATGCCCGCTCCCCCTGCGCGGCAGCGCTCGGCGAGCGTGCCCTGGGGGCAGAACTCGACCTCGAGCTCCCCGGCGAGATACTGGCGCTCGAACTCCTTGTTCTCGCCGACGTAAGACGAGATCATCTTCCTGACCTGACGGCTGCGGAGAAGCTTACCGAGCCCCTCGTTGTCGATGCCGGCGTTGTTGGAGGCGATGGTAAGGTCCTTGACTCCCGACACCTGGATCGCATCGATCAGCCGCTCCGGAATGCCGCACAGGCCGAAGCCGCCTGCGCAGATCGTCATGCCGTCGAACAAAAGGCCATCGAGCGCGGCGACGGCATCGGGATAGAGCTTGTTCATGGGCCCGAGTCTCTCCTTCGACGCGGCGATAGGCGGGCGCCGCGGGGGCGGTCAAGCGGACCTGAATCGGCTTTCAACTTGGGCGAGCCATCCACCCCTCCCTTTTTCCGCCGACGCGACTACACCGGCCGCATGACGACGCAACATCTCGGGCAACGCACCGGCGGCCGCATCCTCGTCGACAACCTGGTGGCGCAGGGGTGCGATCGCATCTTCCATGTGCCGGGCGAAAGCTTCCTCGCGGTGCTGGACGCGCTGCACGACACGGATTCCGTCGATGTCGTGACCTGCCGGCAGGAAGGCGGCGTGACCTTCATGGCGGGCGCGGACGGCGCGATGACCGGACGGCCGGGCGTCGCCTTCGTGACGCGAGGTCCCGGCGCGACCAATGCCTCGATCGGCGTTCATGTCGCGATGCAGGACTCCGTGCCGATGATCCTGTTCGTCGGCGATATCGACCGCGGCACGCGCGACCGCGAAGCCTTCCAGGAGATCGACCTGCCGGCGATGTTCGCCCCGATCGCCAAATGGGCGAGCCGGATCGAGGATCCGCGCCGCATTCCCGAATATGTCGCCCGTGCCTATGCCACCGCGATCAACGGGCGGCCGGGCCCGGTGGTGCTGGCGATTCCCGAGGACATGTTGGTCGAGACGGCCGAAGCCGCCGATCGGCCGCGCGTGGAGAAGGTGGCGCAGGGCTGCGATCCCGACACGATCGACCGCCTCGCCGACCTGCTCGCCACCGCCGAGCGCCCGATCGCGATCGTCGGCGGCGCGGACTGGAGCAACGTCGCCGGGCAGGATTTCGCCGTCTGGGCCGACCGCACCGGCATCCCCGTCGCCGCCGCTTTCCGCCGGCAGGACGCGATCCCCAACGACTGCCCGGTCTATGCCGGCAACCTGGGCTACGGACCCAATCCGAAGCTGGTCGAGCGGATCAAGGCGGCCGACCTGCTGCTCGTCGTCGGCGCACGGCTCGGCGAGGCGACCACCGACGGCTATGCGCTGATCACCCCCGAGCATCCCGGCCAACGGCTTGTCCACGTCCATCCCGACCCGGACGAGCTCGGCCGCACCTATCGCACCGACCTCGCGATCTGCGCCGGCATGGCGGAGTTCGCCGAGGCGCTGGCCGCGCTCGACGGCCCGCCGCATCCGGCAGGCGCGGACGCCAATGCCGAGTGGCGGGACTGGTCGACGCCGCGCCCGCGCGAAGGCATCGCGCTCGACCTCGGCCAATGCGTCGCGGCGATGCGCGAGCGGCTGCCGGCCGACACGATCATCTGCAACGGCGCCGGCAATTTCTCGGGCTGGTGGCACCGCTATTGGCCCTACGCCGCCAAACCGTCGCAGCTCGCGCCGACCTCCGGCGCGATGGGCTATGGCGTGCCCGCCGCGGTGGCGGCAGCGCTGCGCTTTCCCGAACGGCAGGTCGTCGCGGTAGCCGGCGACGGCGACTTCCTGATGAACGGGCAGGAACTGGCGACCGCGGTCCAGCACGGGGCCAATCTGATCGTGATCCTCGTCGACAACGGCGCCTATGGTACGATCCGGATGCACCAGGAGCGCGAGTATCCGGCGCGGGTGAGCGGCACCGCCTTACGCAACCCCGACTTCGCCGCGCTGGCGCGCGCCTATGGCGGTTGGGCGGAGACGGTTGAACGGACCGAGGAGTTCGCTCCGGCGCTGAAGCGAGCCAAGGTGCGACGCGGCGTCCGCCTGCTCCACCTCAAGACCGATGTCGAGGTGGTCACCCCCGCGACGACGATCTCGGCGATCCGGGCGCGGTGGAGCCTGTCCGGATGAAATGGACTCGTGCTCCTGCGAAGGCAGGAGTGCTGGATCACCGGGAACCGCTCGCGGCCTGAGCTCCTGCCTTCGCAGGAGCACCGACACAGTTTCAATTCGAACGCGAGGGGGAACTCCAACGCGAAAAGGCCGCCCCGGTCTCCCGGAGCGGCCCCTCGTCGCCTGCGTGGGCGAATCTCGGTCAGATATCGTCGCCGAGCGCCCCCTTGAGCTTGCCGCCGAATTGCTGGCCCTTGCCCTTCATTTCCTGCGCGGCGCCTTCGGCGGCGAGTTCGTCATCACGGCGCGTCCGGGCCGGATCATCGGCGTTTCCGGCCATGGCCTGCTTCGCCTTGCCGACCGCCTCGTTGATGTTGCCTTTCACCTTGTCGATCAGTTCGCCCATCGGGCCTCTCCTCGGAAACTCTTGTCGCGACTAGGAAAACGAACCGCCGCACGTCATGTTCCGGGACCGCGGATCGCTCAGGGCGCGACCTTGCCCAGGAAGGCGAGCACGGCCTGCCAGATGTCGGCCGCGCCATCGGGATTCTTCGACTCGATCAGCATCGACGAACCGTGCACCGAGCGCCGCGGCACGATCCGCTCCGACGTGGCGTTCTTCGGCAGCGCGTTGAAGACGAGATCACCGTTCTGGACCTCGTCCTTGTCGGCGGTCGAGGTGACGAACACCGGCACCGTCACCTTGGCGGCCGCCTTTCGGATCAGCGTCTTGTCGTCGAAATATTCGCCTGGCGAGAAGGCGAGCAGCGCCTTGACCGTTCCCGGATGCGCCGCCGCCAGGCGGAAGATCAGCGAGGAGGAATAGCTGCTGCCCCACAGCACGATCGGCAGCTTCCGCTGCTCGGCCCAGGCGAACGCGGCCTCCAGATCCTTCTCGGCGGCGAGATAGCTCGCGCCCTCCGGCAGTTTCATCGCCGCGCCATCGCCCGCAACCGTCTCGTTGGGGCCGTAGAGCCCTCCGCCCGAGCGCTGATCGATCGCCAGCGCCGAATAGCCGGCCTCCACCAGCCGCGGCGCGATCGTCGCATATTCGTCCTTGCTGGAGCCGGCCTGGTGGAACAGCAGGATCAGCGCCTTGGGCGAGTCCGCCTCATAGTAGCGGCCGTGCCCGGTGACGCCGTCGGCCGCCTTGAGCGTCACCTTCTGCGGCTGGGCCTCGATAACGGCGGCGACGTTGGCCGATTGATTGGTCTCGCCCGCCTGCTGGCATCCGGCGAGCGCCACCAGCACCAGTCCGATCACCGTCCGCATATGCCCTCTCCCGTTCAGATCAGCCCCGCCAGCGGGCTCGACGGATCGGCGTAGCGCCGCTTCCCCATGCGTCCGGCGAGATAGGCGAGACGCCCGCTCTCCACCGCCAGCTTCATCGCCCGCGCCATCGCCACCGGTTCCTTGGCCTCGGCGATCGCGGTATTCATCAGCACGCCGTCGCAGCCCAATTCCATCGCCACCGCCGCGTCCGAAGCGGTGCCGACCCCGGCATCGACCAGCACCGGCACCTTGGCGCCCTCGACGATCAGCCGGATGGTGACACGGTTCTGGATGCCGAGCCCCGATCCGATCGGCGCGCCCAGCGGCATGATCGCGACCGCGCCGGCATCCTCCAGCCGCTTGGCTGCGATCGGATCGTCGACGCAATAGACCATCGGTTTGAAGCCTTCCTTGGCCAGGATCTCGGTCGCGCGGATCGTCTCGACCATGTCGGGATAGAGCGTGCGCGCCTCGCCCAATACCTCGAGCTTGACCAGCTCCCAGCCCCCGGCCTCGCGCGCCAGGCGCAGCGTGCGGATCGCCTCCTCCGCGGTGAAGCACCCGGCCGTGTTGGGAAGGTAGGTGATGCGCCCGGGATCGATGAAGTCGGTCAGCATCGGCGCCTTGGGGTCGCTGACGTTGACCCGGCGCACCGCGACGGTGACGATCTCGGCGCCCGAGGCTTCGACCGCGGCGGCGTTCTCGGCGAAGTCCTTGTACTTGCCCGTGCCGACGATCAGGCGCGAGCGGAAGGTCTTGCCGGCGACGGTCCACGAATCGTCGGCGATCGCCGGCGCGTGGTCGCCGCCGCCGACGAAGTGGACGATCTCGATCTCGTCGCCGTCCTCGACGCAAACCTGCGCCAGCGTCGAGCGCGGCACCACCTCCAGGTTGCGCTCGACCGCGACCTTCTCGGGCGCCAGCCCCAGCTCGCCGGCGAGCTCGGCGAGGCTCAGCCCTGCGGCGACGCGGCGGTGCTCGCCGTTGACGATGATCGAGACGGTGCCGTCGGTATGCGCCATTGCTACTCCGGTCAGGTTCGGGGCGAACGGTCGCCGAGCATCCATTTGATCGGCGGACCCGGCTCATATAGGAAGCGCCCAGCACGCGGGGCAATCCGAAAGGCTCATCACTTTGGCCGATACCGTCTACGTCCTCAATGGGCCGAACCTGAACCTGTTGGGGACGCGCGAGCCGGAGATCTACGGATCGGACACGCTCGACGACATCGCCGACAGGATCGAGGACCGAGCGCGCGAGCTCGGGCTAGAGGTGGAGGTACGCCAGTCGAATCATGAGGGGCACCTCATCGACTGGCTGCACGAGGCGCAGTCGACGGGGGCGAAGGCGGTGCTGCTCAACGCCGGCGGCTTCACCCACACCAGCATCGCGATCCACGACGCGATCAAGGCCGTGACGGTGCCGGTGATCGAAGTCCATCTTTCCAATCCGCACACCCGTGAGGATTTCCGCCATCTGAGCTATGTCGGGCGCGCGGCGCGAGGAACCATCGCCGGTTTCGGCGCGCTGTCGTACCTGCTCGCGCTTGAAGCTGCCGCGCGACTCTGACAGAGCGCGCGCTTTCATTTTTCGAGGGCCGAGTCCCCGAGGGAGCGAATGACCGAAACCGTAACGTCCAACGGCGAGATGCATGTCGACATCGCCCTGGTGCGCCAGCTCGCCCAGGTGCTCGACGAGACCCAGCTCACCGAGATCGAGGTGCAGGACGGCGAGCGCAAGGTGCGCGTCGCCCGCACCGTCACCGCCGCGGCGCCGGTCGCCTATGCGCCGGCGCCCGCTCCGCTCCCGGCGGCGATCGCGCCAGCTGCGGAGGGTGGCGCGGCCGCCCTGGCGGCGAGCCACGCCAACGCGGTCAAGTCGCCGATGGTCGGCACGGCCTACCTCTCGCCCAATCCCGACGCGAAGCCTTTCGTGAGCGTCGGCCAGCAGGTGAAGGCGGGCGACACGCTGCTGATCATCGAAGCGATGAAGGTGATGAACCCGATCGTGGCTCCGGCCACGGGCACGGTGAAGGCGATGCTGGTCGAGAACGGTCAGCCGGTCGAGTTCGACCAGCCGCTCGTCGTGGTCGAGTAACGCGGCGCCCATGCCCAGAATCAAGAAGCTGCTGATCGCCAATCGCGGCGAGATCGCGCTGCGCATCCATCGCGCCTGCCACGAGATGGGGATCAAGACGGTCGCCGTGCACTCGACCGCCGACGCCGACGCGATGCACGTCCGCCTCGCCGACGAGGCGATCTGCATCGGTCCGCCGCCTGCGGTCGAGAGCTATCTCAACATCCCCAACATCATCTCGGCGGCCGAGATCAGCGGGGCGGACGCGATCCACCCGGGCTACGGCTTCCTGAGCGAGAACGCGCGCTTCGCCGAGATCGTCGAGCTCCACAACATCATCTTCGTCGGCCCCAAACCCGAGCACATCCGCACGATGGGCGACAAGGTCGAGGCCAAGCGCACCGCCGGCGCGCTCGGCCTGCCGCTGGTGCCGGGCTCCGACGGCGCGATCGAGGACATCGCCGAGGCCAAGCGGCTCGCCAAGAAGATCGGCTATCCCGTGCTGATCAAGGCGGCCTCCGGCGGCGGCGGGCGCGGCATGAAGGTGGTCGAGGCCGAGGACCAGCTCGAGACGCTGATGCAGCAGGCAGGCAGCGAGGCCAAGGCCGCGTTCGGCGACGCGACGGTCTACATGGAGAAGTACCTCGGCAACCCGCGCCACATCGAGTTCCAGGTGTTCGGCGACGGCGAGGGCAACGCCATCCACCTCGGCGAGCGCGACTGCTCGCTCCAGCGCCGCCACCAGAAGGTGCTGGAGGAGGCCCCCTCCCCGATCATCACGCCCGAGGATCGCGCGCGGATGGGCGGCATCGTCGCCAAGGCGATGGCCGACATGGGCTATCGCGGCGCCGGCACGATCGAGTTCCTGTGGGAAGACGGGAAATTCTACTTCATCGAGATGAACACCCGTCTACAGGTCGAGCATCCGGTGACCGAGATGGTCACCGGCATCGACCTGGTCCGCGAGCAGATCCGCGTCGCCGAGGGCGAGGGCCTGTCGTGCCGCCAGGAGGACATCGAGTTCCGCGGCCACGCGATCGAATGCCGCATCAACGCCGAGGATCCGCGCAGCTTCGCGCCCTCACCGGGGACGGTCACCCAGTTCCATGCGCCGGGCGGGATGCACGTGCGCGTCGATAGCGGGCTCTACACCGGTTACCGCGTGCCGCCTTATTACGACTCGATGGTCGCCAAGCTGATCGTCTACGGCAGCACCCGCGAACGCTGCCTGATGCGGCTCCGGCGCGCGCTGGAGGAGTTCGTGATCGAGGGGATGAAGACCACCATCCCCCTGCACCAGCATCTGCTCGACGATCCCGAGTTCCAGCAGGGCGCCTATACGATCAAGTGGCTGGAAGAGTGGCTGGCCAGGCAGGGCGCATGAAGGCAACGATCTGGCACAGTCCGCGCTGCTCCCAGAGCCTCCCCAGATGAGGTGAAATCGTGCTCCTGCGAAAGCAGGAGCCCTGGGTCACCGGGGTGTCGCTCGGACTCTAGGATCGATCGGTATTCAAACCTGTCGCGCGAGCTTACAAAAGCCCCTCCCCTCCAGGGGAGGGGCTGATTGCTGAATGTCGATCCGTCTAGGCTTCCGCCGCCTCGGGCTCGGACATCGACTTCATTCGCCGCTCCATTTCCTCGGGCGACACGTCCTCGATGTGCGTGGCGACCGTCCAGCGGTGCCCGAACGGATCGACCAGCGTCCCCGAGCGGTCGCCGTAGAACTGATCCTGCACCGCGCGCTCTTCGGTCGCGCCTGCTGCGATCGCGCGCGCGAACACCTGGTCGACCTCGCGCAGGTAAAGCATGACCGATACCGGCGTGCCGCCGATCGCCTTGGGCCCGCGATAGCTCATCTCAGGCGACTCGTCGGCGAGCATGATGTGCGAGTCGCCGATCTTGATCTCGGCGTGGCCGATCTTGTCGCCCATCGCGTAGCGCATGACTTCCTCGCCGCCGAACACGCGGACGTAGAAGTCGATCGCCGCCGCCGCATCATCGACGATCAGATAGGGAATGACGCTGCGATAGCCTTCGGGAACGGGATTCATGTCACGACTCCTCTTCCTGCGAATCCCCGCACGCTTCGATTATCCGCCCGAATCGCGAAAGGTTCAACCGAAACAGGTCCGATTCGGCCCGCGCCGACACCGCCGCGCGATTCGAGGACGGAGAGCGGGTGACGCGGCCGGAGAGCCTCGCTAAAGGCTCGCGCATGACTGAGATCACACCCGAGATCGTTGCCGAGCACGGCCTCTCCCCCGAAGAATATGACCGCGTCCTCCACGCGATGGGCCGCGAGCCCAACCTGACCGAGCTCGGCATCTTCTCGGTGATGTGGTCGGAGCATTGCTCGTACAAGTCGAGCCGCATCCACCTCAGCAAGCTGCCGACCGAGGGCCCTCAGGTGATCTGCGGCCCCGGCGAGAATGCGGGCGTGGTCGACATCGGCGACGGCCAAGCGGCGATCTTCAAGATGGAGAGCCACAACCACCCCTCGTACATCGAGCCATATCAGGGCGCGGCGACGGGCGTGGGCGGCATCCTGCGCGACGTGTTCACCATGGGCGCGCGCCCGGTCGCCAACATGAACGCGCTGCGCTTCGGCCGGCCCGACCATCCCAAGATGCGCCACCTGATCGCTGGCGTGGTCCACGGCATCGGCGGCTACGGCAATTGCGTCGGCGTGCCGACCGTGGGCGGCGAGACCAACTTTCACGCCGCCTACGACGGCAACATCCTGGTCAATGCGATGACAGTCGGCGTCGCCCAGACCGACAAGATCTTCTACTCGGCCGCCTCGGGCGTCGGCAATCCGATCGTCTACGTCGGCTCCAAGACCGGCCGCGACGGCATCCACGGCGCCACCATGGCCTCGGCCGACTTCAGCGAGGATTCGGAGGAGAAGCGCCCGACCGTGCAGGTCGGCGATCCCTTCACCGAGAAATTGCTGATCGAGGCGTGCCTCGAGCTGATGGCATCCGACGCAATCGTCGCGATCCAGGACATGGGCGCCGCCGGCCTCACCTCCTCCTCGGTCGAGATGGCGTCGAAGGGCGGCGTCGGCATCGAGCTGGTCATGGACGACGTGCCGCAGCGCGAGACCGGCATGACGCCCTATGAGATGATGCTCTCCGAGAGCCAGGAGCGGATGCTGATGGTGCTGAAGCCCGGCCGCGAGGCCGAGGCCGAGGCGATCTTCCGCAAATGGGAGCTCGATTTCGCGGTGATCGGCCGCGTCACCGATACCGGACGCATGGTGCTGAAGTGGAAGGGGGAGACCGTCGCCGACATCCCGCTCGGCCCGCTCGCCGAAGAGGCGCCGAAATACGACCGGCCGTGGGTGCGCACCCCCGCCCCCGCCCCGCTCGCCGACGCGCCGGAGACGACCGACGTCGCCGGCGACCTGCTCAAGCTGATGGGCTCGCCCGACCTCGCCTCGCGCCGCTGGATCTGGGAGCAGTACGACCACATGGTCGGCGCCGACACCGTCCAGCGTCCCGGCGGCGACGCCGCGGTGGTGCGCGTCCACGGCACGCGCAAGGGGTTGGCGATCGCGACCGACTGCACCCCGCGCTACTGCTTCGCCGACCCGGTCGAGGGCGGCAAGCAGGCGATCGCCGAGACCTGGCGCAACCTCTCGGCGGTCGGCGCCAGGCCGCTCGCCGCGACCGACTGCATGAACTTCGGCAACCCGCAGCGGCCCGAGATCATGGGCCAGTTCGTCGGCTGCATCGAGGGCATGGCGGCCGCCTGCAGCGCGCTCGACTTCCCGATCGTGTCGGGCAACGTCAGCCTCTACAACGAGAGCAAGAAGGACGACGGCACCGGCACCGCTATCCTGCCGACGCCCGCGATCGGCGGCGTCGGCCTGCTCCCCGACTGGTCCAGGTCCGCGACGATCGCGTTCAAGGAGACCGGCGACGTCATCGTGCTGATCGGCGAGCGCAGGGGCCATCTCGGCCAGTCGCTGTGGCTGCGCGAGGTGCACGGCCGCGAGGAGGGTCCGCCGCCGCCGGTCGATCTGGAGGCGGAGCGCCGCAACGGCGCCTTCGTCCGCCGCTGGATCGCCAATGGGGCGCTCACCGCGGTGCACGACGTCTCCGACGGCGGCCTGGCGGTGGCGATCGCGGAGATGGCGCTGGCGAGCAGCATCGGCGCCCATATCCACGCACCGCACCCGCTGGGGCTCGCCGGCAGCTATTTCGCCGAGGACCAGGGCCTCTACGTCGCCACGGTCGACGACCTCAAGCTCAACGACTTCCTGCTTGCGTCGGTGCGTGCGGGCGTGCCGGTCGAGCCGCTCGGCAAGACCATCGCCCACCGCCTGATCTTCGAATGCGCCGAGGGCGACCATGTCGTCACCCTCGACGCGTTGCGCGCCGCGCATGAGGATTTCTTCCCGAGCCTGATGGGGGACACACTCGTGGCATGACCGCGGGCTATTCGGCCCCCGCTGGCGCAGAAGCTGGGTTATAAGCGCGGGTATGCGGGCGTGGGGGAAGAAGCATGGGAAACGTCATCGGTACAAGCGCGGCGAAGCGGATCGCCGCCGCAACCGCGCTCGCGGGAACGCTCGACATGGCGGCGGCGATCGGCCTGACGCTGTTCTACGGCGGCGAGGTCGCCAAGATGCTGCGCTATGTCGCCTCGGGTCCTTTCCCGGGTGCAAAGGACTGGGGCGCGGGCGGCGCGATGCTGGGCCTCGTCGTCCATTTCGCCCTGATGGCGATCATGGCGGCCGGGTTCGTCTTCGCCGCCGACCGCATCGCGGCGTTCAAGGCCAGGCCGCTGCTGTGGGGTGCCGTCTACGGCCTCGTCACCTGGGCGGTGATGAACCTCGTGGTGGTGCCGCTCCGCTTCGGAACGATGCCGAGCGTTACGGGAATTGCGACTCAGCTCTTCTGCCACGTCGTTTTGGTCGGCGTGCCGATCGCTTATCTTGCCCGCCGCTGATCGGCTTGTGCCTGCTTTTGCAAATCGCAAGCAATAGAGTTGCGAATCAGTCGCAGTATCGCTAGATCGGGAGCTCCACAGTGCGGGGTTCCGATGGTCGTCTGCGTCTGCAATGCAATTCGCGAGCGTGAGGTGAGGCAGGCGGCGCGGGAGGGTGCGGTGAGCGCCTGCCAGGCCTATCGGGCGCTCGGGTGCCAGGCTAAGTGCGGCCAGTGCGTGCCGTTCGCGCGAGCCATTATCGACCAGGAGCGCGCTGCTGCGTAGCATTCGCAGCTGCTGAAACCCGCAGAAATCCGCCATTTTTTGGATGTTCGGCACGTCCGAACAGGTGTAGAATCATGCCCGTTCACAAAACGAAGGACGCGGCATGAAGGGCGACCCCAAGGTCATCGAATTCCTCAACGAAGCGCTCAGGAACGAGCTGACCGCGATCAACCAATATTGGCTGCACTATCGCCTGCTCGACCATTGGGGCGTCAAGAAGCTCGCCGAATTCGAGCGCCACGAATCGATCGACGAGATGAAGCACGCCGACGAGCTGGCGGAGCGCATCCTGTTTCTCGACGGCCTACCCAACTTCCAGCTGCTCGGCCGGCTGCGCATCGGCGAAACGGTGGAGGAAGTGCTGCGCGGCGACCTCGAGCTCGAACTGGAGGCGGTGGCGCAGCTCAAGGGCGCGATCGAATATTGCGAGGGCGTGCGCGATTTCGTGAGCCGCGATCTGTTCTCGCGCATCCTCGGCAACGAGGAGGAGCATGTCGACACGCTCGAGACCCAGTTCGAGATGATCGAACGGATGGGACTGCAGAACTATATTCAGCTCAACGCCAAGAGCGAGGGCGATTAGGCTGCCGACGGCCGCCCCGGAAACCCGCGGAAATCCGTCGAAGGTCACGAAAGTCATAGGTAGATCGGGCCCAGCCGGACGAGGCTTCCGATGCCGGGCTCCCCTAAAATGTTGACCAAATTGACTCAGGTCACGTGTTTGCGAGGCGATACGCTGGGAACGCTGCGCGGACGCGGCGGCGACGCGCCAGGGACGCTACAGCGACGCGACATGGACGCGGCAGTCGCACGACATGGATGAGATCGACAGGATCAAAGAGCGGACCACCGGCGCTCGCGCGGCTCGGACCGGGCGAGCCAAGCAGGCGAAGTCCTACATTGCAAGCGCGGTTGCAGGAGCGCGCAGCCTCGCCGAAACAATGAACGTCGACGCCTAAAGTCTGTTGAGATTGAAGCAGTGTCGTGCTCCTGCGAAGGCAGGAGCTCTGGCCGCAAGCGACACGCCCGCAATCCAGGACTCCTGCCTTCGCAGGAGCACGATTCCATTTCATCCGGACAGAGCCGGAACCTCGATGGCTGTCTTAAGGAAACGTGGATGCCGGAACGAGTCCGGCATGACGATGCTCCTGCCCTATTCCCGCTCGAACCCGCCACCGGCCAGGATCGGCTTGCGGCCGAACGTCGGGCGGCGCTCGACCAGCGGGTTGGTCTCGCGTTCGAGCAGCCCGAGCGTCTGCTGGAAGACGGGGCGCAGGCGGACGACATGCTCCAGCGCCTGCTGGGGCGCGTCGCGGCGCTCGACGCAGCCGCGGGCGATCACCTCGATCGTCTCCGAGAGCGTCGCCAGCACCTCGGCGCCGAACTGGTGCGATTCGCCCTTGAGGGTATGGGCGGGAAGCACCATCGCCGCGGCGTTGCCGGCGCGCATCGCCTCCTCGATCTGCGCGACCGACTTGGCGCCGTCCTCGCGGAAATAGCCGAGGATCCGCACGAAATTGGCGCCGAGCTCGGCGCGCGCCGCGGCGAAAACGGTCCAGTCAATCAGCGCCTCGCCCGGGTCAGCGAACGTCATCCCTGTGCCTCCGAAGCTCCCTTCGGCCGAATGGAGCCACCGGGCATCTTAGCCGGACGCGGTAAACAGGGTATTGATTCAGCCGCTTGCCTCGACGCGGAAACGCATGTCGCCGTCGGCCGCCAAAGTCCGCCCGGCCGCGGCGGCGGCGGCGGCGAGCTCGCGCGGCGCGGCGGGATCGTCGGCGAGGATCACCACCGCCGCCGTCCCGTGCTCGCGCAGCGCCCTGGCGAGCCGGATCGCCGGCCACGGGCAGCGCATCCCGCGCGCGTCGAGCTCGATCACTCGCGGTCCCGGTCGAACGGGTTCTTCGGCGCGCGCATCGTCAGCCGCACCGGCACCGCCCCGAAATCGAACTCGCGGCGCAGGCCGTTGACCAGATAGCGCCGGTAGCTTTCGGGCAGGAGATCGACGCGGGTGCCGAACAGCACGAAGCTGGGGGGACGCGTCTTGACCTGCGTCACGTAGCGCGGCTTGATCCGCTTGCCGCCGGGCGCGGGCGGCGGGTAGGCCTCGATCGCACGCTCGAACCAGCGGTTGAGCTGGCCGGTCGAGACGCGCCGCGACCAGGCGTCGCGCGTCTCGAACGCGACCTTGAGCAGCGTGTCGATCCCCTTCCCCGTCGCGCCGGACACGGTGAGCAGCGGCACGCCCTTCACCTGCGCCAGCCCCTCGTCGAGCGCCGCCTTGACGCCGTTGAACAGCTTGGAGGCGTCCTCGGCGACGTCCCACTTGTTGAGCGCGATGACCAGCGCACGGCCTTCCTGCAGCACGCGGTCGGCGATCTTGAGGTCCTGGACCTCCAGTCCCTTGGTCGCGTCGAGCAACAGCACCACCACCTCGGCGAAGTCGACCGCGCGCAGCGCGTCCATCACCGACAGCTTCTCGAGCTTTTCCTGCACGCGCGCCTTCTTGCGCATCCCGGCGGTGTCGATCAGGCGGACCGCGCGCCCTTCCCAGGCCCAATCGACCGCGATCGAATCCCGCGTGATTCCGGCTTCGGGACCGGTGATCAGCCGGTCCTGCCCGAGCATCCGGTTGATGAGCGTCGACTTGCCGGCGTTGGGACGGCCGACGATCGCGAGCTTGAGCGGCGCGTCGGGGCTCTCCTCGTCCTCGGCGGTATCCTCCTCATCCTCGCGATCGACATAGGGGCGAAGCGCCTCGAACAGATCGGCCACCCCCTCGCCATGCTCGGCCGAGAATGGGATCGGATCGCCGAAGCCGAGCGCCATCGCCTCGATCACGCCGCTTTCGCCGGCGCGACCCTCGGCCTTGTTGGCGACGAGCACCACCGGGGTGTCCGAGCTGCGCAGCCAGCGGGCGATCTCTTCATCCAAGGGGACAATGCCGGCGCGCGCATCCACCATGAACAGCGCAACATCGGCGTCCGCGACGGCGGCCTCGGTCTGGAGGCGCATCCGGCCCGGCAGCGTCGCCGCCTCCTTATCCTCGAAGCCGGCGGTGTCGACCACGCGGAAGTCGAGCCCGAGCAGGCTCGCATCGCCCTCGCGGCGATCGCGGGTCACGCCCGGCTGGTCATCGACCAGCGCCAGGCGCTTGCCGACCAGCCGGTTGAACAGCGTCGACTTGCCGACGTTGGGTCGGCCAATGATGGCGACGGTGGGGAGTGGCATCGGGCCTCCCTACCCGTTCAGGCAGAGCTTGTCGAAGCGCTCGTCAGGGCGCGCACGAGTCTGGGGTGGATCGGCATCGGAACTGTCGCGCGGCCGGCGTTAAAGTGAAGGGAGTTGCGCTTCATTCGTTCACTTTGTTCCACTTATCCCCGCGGCCACGCCGCGGCAGCCGCCGGCGGACACAAGCAAGGCAAATCCTATTAGGAAAGCGATTTCTTCGCGTTGGAGCTTGCCGATGCAGCTCTAAGCCCCTCCCCTGAAGGGGAGGGGCTCGAACAGAGTTAGCGATACGCCGTCAGCCCGCCCTTGTCGTTCAGCGCATAGAGCGTCGAGTTCGCCACCGTCAGCGGCAGGCCGAAGCGACCCTTGGTCTCGATCGTGTAGCCGACGGTGCCATCGGCGGGCGAGGCCGAGGTGATCTGGCCTTCGGAGTTCACCAGCCACAGCTTGCCGCCGGCGAGCACCGGGCCGATCCAGGAGATCGGATCCTTCTGCTTCTTTTCCTTGCGGTATTTGCGCAGCTGGCTGATCCAGCGGATCTTGCCGCTGGCGCGCGCGAGGCAGATCAGGCGGGCATCGTCGGTGACGACGAAGATCCACTCGCCCGCCACCCACGGCGTCGAGATGCCGGCGAGGTTCTGCTCCCACAGGCGCTGCCCGGTTACCAGCTCCAGCGCGACCATGCGGCCGCCCTGGCCGACCGCATAGGCGCGGCCCTGGTCGATCACCGGCTCGGCGTCGATGTCCGACAGGCTCGACACCGAGGTCGAGATGCTGCTGCGCGACAGCGTATCGGCCCAGACGCTGCTGCCGTTCTCATAGCGATAGGCGTTGAGCTCGCCCGAGGAGAAGCCGGCGACGACGGTGCCCTGCGCCGCGGCGGGCGCGGCGACGCCGAACACGCCCTGCGATTCGAGGCTGCCCGCCTGGGTCCACACCACGCTGCCGTCGGCCTGGCTGAGCGCGAACAGCTGATTGTCCTGGCTCAGCACATAGATATTGCCGTTGGCGAGCGTCGGCGCGCCGCGCAGCGGGCCGCCGGGCTTGGCGCGCCACAGCACCGCGCCGTTGCCGGCATCGAGCGCCACCACGTCGCCGAGCCCGTTGGTGGCATAGACCTTGCCGCCCTCGGCGCTGGCGCCGCCGCCGAAGCGCGCGCGCGCGTTCTTCTTGGCTTCCTTCTTGTCCTTGCCCGCGTCCGCGGTCTCGACCGTCCACAGCTTCGCGCCGGAATTGGCATCGAAGGCATGGACCGCCCCATCGGTATCCATCACGAACAGCTTGCCACCGTCGATCGTCGGCGCAGCGGCGAGGCGGACGCGGGTGTCACCGCCCGGGATCTGCGCGCGCCAGATCTGGCGCGGCGCATCGGCGAGCGCGAGGTGGCCCATCGACTTGGCGGCATTCCCGCCCGGCTGATTCCAGCTCTCGTTGACGGCCGGCGGCGGCAGCACCACCTCGATCGCGGCGATGGTCTTGTCGGGCGAGATCGAATTCTCGCTCATCAGGATCGGCACGCGTTCGCCGAGCACCGGCGTCTTCTTCTTGCCGCCCTTGAAGATGCCGCAGCCGCCCAGGCCCGCAACCAGTGCGAGCGCGGCGCACGCGGTGACAAACTTCCTCATTGAGCCTTCTTTTCCTCAGGTTGCGCGACCGCGTCGATCCCCAGTACGCCGGCCATCTGAACCGCGCGTTGACGGACCGACGCCGGCACCGTCTCATCCTTGGCGATGTCGCCGAACATGCGGCCGGCCAGGTCCTTGCGGCCGGTGCGCAGATAGGCGACCGCGGTCATTTCCGCGGCGCTCGCGAAATAGGGGTTTCCCTTGATCGCGAGCGGACGCAGGCGGTCGATCACCACCTGCGGCTGGAGCGTGTCATATTCGGCCAGCGTCTGGCGGACGAGCGCGAGGTTGCGCAGCGGCTCGGCGGCCGCGTTGTCGTTCGCGACCTCGGCGAACCTGGCCGCCGCGCCCTTGAGATCGTTCTTCTCGAGCGCCAGGTCGGCGAGCGTGAACTTGGAGAGCGCGGCATAGCCCGGCGTCCCCTCCTTGGCGAGCTGCTCGAGCATCGGGCGCGCGGCTTCGGTCCGCCGGTTGCCGAGCTCGTCGAGCGCCTTGTTGAAGGTAATGCTCTGCTCGCCCGCCTTGGCCTGGCGATGCGACTGCCAATAGAGCCAGCCGCCGAACGCGGCGAGCGCCAGTACCGCCACGACGACGATGGCGATGCCCCAGCGGCGCCATAGCGCGATCGCCTGATCGCGGCGCAGCTGCTCGTCGACCTCGCGGAAGAATGCTTCGTTGGATTGCGGGCTCAGCGCCACGGGCAGGCTACTCCAGGGGATGATCGGCGGCGGACCTTAGCCGCGTGCTGGCCGAAGGGAAAGCGTTCAGGGTTTCGGCGCGTATACCTGTTCGGGACCGGGAAATTCGCGTGCGCGCACCTCGCTCGCATAGGTCTCGACCGCGGCGGAGATGCGGCCGGCGAAATCGTCGTAGCGCTTCACGAAGCGGGCGGTGCGCTCGAACATGCCGAGCATGTCGTCGATCACCAGCACCTGGCCGTCGCATTCGGCCGAGGCGCCGATGCCGATCACCGGGCAGCCGACCGCGGCGACGATCTCCTTCGCCAACGGCTCGACCACCCCCTCCGCCACCAGCGAGAAGGCGCCGGCCTCGGCGATCGCCCGGGCGTCGTCGAGGATCTTGGCATGTTCCGCATTGGACCGCCCGCGCGCGCCATAGCCGCCGAGCGCGTTCACCGCCTGCGGCGTCAGGCCGACATGCCCCATCACCGGAATGCCGCGCCGGGTGAGGAAGGCGACGGTCTCGGCCATCGTCTCGCCCCCCTCCAGCTTCACCCCAGCCGCTCCGGTCTCGGCGAGCACGCGCGAGGCGGTGGCGAAGGCCTGCTCGGGCGAGCCCTCGTAGCTGCCGAACGGCAGGTCGATAATCACCACCGCATGATAGCTGCCGCGCACCACCGCGGCGCCGTGCGCGCACATCATCTCCACCGTCACCGGCAACGTCGAGGGCAGACCGTAGATCACCTGCCCCAGGCTGTCGCCGACCAGCAGCATGTCGCAATGCGAATCGAGCAGTTGCGCCATCCGCGCGGTGTAGGCGGTGAGCATCACCAGCGGCTCCTTGCCCTTGCGCGCGGTGATCGCGGGCACGGTGAGCCGCTTCATCGGCGCGGGCGTGGGGTGCGCGCGGCTGGTCGAGGTGTCGAGGGTGAAGGTGGTCGACATGAGCCCCGCCCTACGGCCTGCCCTCCTCACTGGCAATGGTGGCCATCGGCATCGGCGGCAGGAGATCAGCGCTCCTTCGCGTAGACGTTCATCGCGATCGAGATACGGTCGCGGCTGCCCTCGTTGGGGCGGACGCCGTGGCGGACCCAGGCGGGGAACAGCACCAGGTCGCCCGCCTGCGTCGCCAGCCGCCGCTCGACCGGCTGGGGCGCGCCGTCGAGCCCGACCATCCGGAAACCCGGAAAGGTCATCAGCGTGGTCGGGAAGCGCGGGTCCTCGAAATAGATCTCGCCGCCGATGTCGACGCCCGGATCGCGGCCCATGTCGACGTAATAGGATGCCGCCCACAGCACGCCGGGATGCGCGTGGCTCATGTTGAGCGCGCCCGGCGGCGACACGTTCGCCCACATGCGCACCGACCATTCGACGGTGGCGGGATCGCGCTCCTCGAAATGCGACAGGCGCTTGGCGAGCCTGATCGTGGTGTCGGCGAGCTGCCGCGCCGCGGGTCCGCCCCATTGCAGCATGTCGGTGGCCGAGTGCCAGCCGCCGACGTTGGAACGCTGGATGCCCTTGTCGTCCGCGGCCTTGCGCGCGCGGATCGCCTCGGCGAGCGCGGCGGTGAGCGGCTCATGGTCCGTCACCCGCCCGTGCAGCACCGGCGTCTCGAACAGGCCGAGGAACTCGGCGCGGACCCTGAGCGGATCGGGGAGCGGATCGGGCGCGGCCATGATGCGCGCGCCCTATCCGGCGGCCGTCAGGAAATCCAGCCGCGCCGCCGCGCGAGGCCGGCGAACCAGATCTCGACCAGCGCGATGACGAGGATCAGGATCGGGAACGGCAGCACCGCCTCCGCACCCTTGTGCGCGATGAGGTCGGTGGCGAGGAAGGCATAGCCGAACTGGACCACGATCGCGATCGCCGAGACGATGAACAGCAGCCGCGCCGCCGCCGACCGCGCGAGCAGCGCCAGCGCGCCGAGCAGTCCCGTGCCGACCGCGACCGCATAGACATAATTGTACCAGGCCGGCAGCGAGGCATAGAGCGCGCGGTTGTATTCGGCGTTGGCGGGATCGCCCCAGGCGTCGGCGCCGATCCTGAATTGCTGATAGCAGGCCCAGCAGCCCATCGCTCCCCACAGCAGGAACAGTATCGCGACGATCCAGAACCAGGCCGGAGGCCGCTGCTTGAGATAGGTCGCCATCCGTCATCCCCTCGTTGTCCGGCCGGGAGGGTAACGGATCGGCGGCGGTTCCGCTAGGGAAAGACGGCCTCGTAACGGCCGGGGTCGAAGCCGACGAGCAGCGGCCCCGCCCCTTCGATCACCGGGCGCTTGATGAGCGAGGGATACTCGGCCATCAGCGCCAGCGCCTTGGCCTCGTCGATAGCCTCGCGGTCGGCGTCGGGCAGCTTGCGGAAGGTGGTGCCGGCGCGGTTGAGCAGCTTCTCCCAGCCGATCTCCTTCGCCCAGGCGGCGAGCTTCTCGGGCGGCGCGCCGTCGGTCTTGTAGTTGTGGAAGGCATAGGCCACGCCCGCGGCGTCGAGCCATTTGCGCGCCCTCTTGACGGTGTCGCAGTTGGGGATGCCGTACATCGTCACGGTCATGCGTCAGTCTCCAAGGAAGCGGCCGAGGGTCACCACCGGCTGCGGTTCGAGCCCCAGCGCCGCGTAGAAGGCGAGCGCCGCGTCGTTGCCCTCGCGCACCATGAGCTGGACCTTAGGTGCGCCGCGCTCGCGCAGCCAAGCCTCCGCCGCTGCCATCAGCGCCCGGCCGAGGCCGGCGCGGCGCGCGCCGGGCGCGACGGCGAGGTAATAGACCCAGCCGCGATGGCCGTCGAAGCCGGTCATCACGCTGCCGACGATGCGCCCGTCGCGCTCGGCGACCAGTACGGTCGAGGCGGGCTCCTCCACCGCAAGCGTGAAGTCGCGGTCGGGATCGTTCCACGGGCGCGTCAGCTCGCATTCGCGCCACAGCCCGACCGCCGCCGACCGGTCTTCCGCCGTCGCCGTGCGGATCATGCCGCGCCTGCCGCATGGCGCTCGAGCATCGCCGCCTCGCGCTCGAACACGTCGAAGCCCCAGGCGCGGGTGGCGGCGAACACCTCGACGTGGCGGAGCAGCATCGCGCACTGCCGGAAATGCGCCGCGGTCGCGCCGAGCGCCTGGAGGTAGAGGCCGCGGTAGCTGTTCTCCATCACCGCCGCCATCGCCTCGCTGCCGCGCAGGGGCAGGATGCGGCCCTCCCCGCCCTCGGCGCGCGCCAGCGTATAGAGGCGGCGGAGGGGAGCCGGCCGCGCGTCGGCGGTCCGCCCGATCGGCACATGGAACTTCGCCAGCCCCTCCACCGCCCGATCGAGCGCGGCGGGATCGTGGCCGAAGGCGTGCGCCGCATCCTCCCACAGCTTGAGCCGCGGCAGGCCCGGCCAGGCAAGCGGCACGCCGGCGTCGTCGAAGCCGACCACGCAGACGTCGTCGCACAGCACGGGGTAGCCGGCGCGCTGGAAGTGCGCGGCAAGCGTCGACTTGCCCGCGCCCGACTGGCCGGTGAACGCCACCGCGCCGCCGTCGACCAGGATCGCATTGGCGTGGAGCGGCAGCAGCCCGCGCTGGTAGACGAGGATGCCGAGCGCCGATCCCAGCAGGAACAGCCGCACGTTGCGCTCGGCCGCGCCCGGCAGCGGATCGACCACGATCTCCCGCCCCTCGCGGATCAGGTAGCGCGCATGGCCGGCGACGGTGAGCAGCGCCTCGCCGTTCGCAGCCTGGAGCCCGTGGACCGCCGGCGGTGCTGCGGGCAGCGCCCTGGGTACGCTGCCCAGCCGGACGTCGACGATCGGCCGTGTGTCCCGGAGATCATCGGCGGGCGTGAGCTCGCCAAGTGGGATCTCGGAGCGCAGGCGGAAGTCGAAGCAGGAGAAGAACACGCCTCAGGCCATCCCCTGCCGGATGCGCCACAGCGTGAACAGCCCGATTCCCATCCAGATCACGTTGAGCGTCGCCGAGGGGATCGCGCCGTTCCAGCCGCTGTTGAGCACGAAGGCCGCGGCGCCGGCGACGTTCATCCACTGATAGGACCGCGACTGGCCGGTGAGCCGTCCCGCCGACAGCAGCAGATAGGCGATGAGGATCAGCGCGGCGCCGGTCCAGCCGACGATCTCGATCGCGATGCGCTCGGGGGTCAATCCCATGTGATCCACTCGGGTGAGGTTGAGCCCTCCTATCGCCCAGCCGCACCGGCTCGGCAAGCGAGGCGCCGGGAGGAGGAACCAAAACGGGCCTTCGTCGATAAAGGGCGCAGCGGAGGGTATCGGCGTGACGAAGCGATGGTGGGAGGCCGGATGCGTCTATCAGGTCTATCCGCGCTCGTTCCAGGACAGCGACGGCGACGGCGTCGGCGATCTCAATGGCATCCGGCGGCGGCTCGACCATCTCGCCGACCTCGGCGTCGACGCGATCTGGCTGTCGCCGATGTTTCCATCGCCGATGGCCGACTTCGGCTACGACGTCGCCGATTACTGCGGGGTCGATCCGCTGTTCGGGACGATCGAGGACTTCGACGCGCTCCTCGCCGCGGCGCACGAACGCGGGCTCAGGCTGCTGCTCGACTTCGTGCCCAACCACAGCTCCGACCGGCACCCCTGGTTCGTCGAGAGCCGTTCATCGCGTACCTCGCCCAAGCGCGACTGGTACATCTGGCGCGATCCCGCGCCGGGCGGCGGACCGCCCAACAACTGGACGAGCGACTTCGGCGGCCCGGCCTGGGAACATGACGCGGCGACCGGCCAATATTACTACCACGCCTTCCTGAAGGAGCAGCCCGACCTCAACTGGCGCAACCCTGAGCTGCGCCGGGCGATGTTCGACGCCATGCGCTTCTGGCTCGACCGCGGCGTCGACGGCTTCCGCATCGACGTGCTGTGGCATATCGTCAAGGCGGAGGGCTTTCCCGACAATCCGCCGAACCCCGACTATCATCCGTCGATGGGCGAGAAGTTCATGGTCCTCCAGCTCAACTCGACCGATCAGCCCGAGGTCCACGACGTCATCGCCGAGATGCGCGCGCTCGCCGACAGCTATGGCGGCGGGGACGAGCGGGTGCTGATCGGCGAAATCTGCCTGCCGCTGTCGAAGCTCGTCACCTATTACGGCGCGCAGGCGAAGGGCGTGCACCTCCCCTTCAACTTCGAGCTGATCGAGGCGCCATGGAACGCGCGCGGCATCGCGAGCTTCATCGAAGCCTATGAGGCCGCGCTGCCGCGCGGCGCCTGGCCCAACTGGGTGCTGGGCAGCCACGACGCCCGACGGATCGCCGGCCGGCTGGGCGAGGCGCAGGCGCGGGTCGCGGCGATGCTGCTGCTCACGCTGCGCGGCACGCCCACCATCTACCAGGGCGACGAGATCGGGATCGGCGAGGTGGTGCTGCGCCCCGATCAGGTGCGCGACCCCAAGGAGCTGCGGGAGCCGGGGCTCGGGCTCGGCCGCGATCCGGCGCGGACGCCGATGGCATGGGACGGCTCGGCCAACGCCGGCTTCACCACCGGCACGCCCTGGCTGCCGCTCCATCGCGACTGGCCGACCCGCAACGTCGCGGCGGAGCGGGAGGACCCGGCGTCGATGCTCAACCTCTACCGCCGCCTGCTGCATCTCCGGCGCCGGCATCCGGCGCTGTCGATCGGCAGCTACACGCCCGTCGAAGCCGAGGGGGATGTGCTCGCCTATCTGCGACGCAGCGGCGACGAGGCATTCCTCGTGGTGCTGAACCTCGGCTCCGAATCCCACGCGATGCCGGAGATCGCCAAAGGGTTCGAGCCGATCCTCTCGACGCTCCACGGCGACCTTCCCACGGACCGCACGCGGCTGCGGCCGAACGAAGCCATTCTGTCGATCCGACGTTAGGAGACGCTGCTTGCGCGTTGCGATGCTGAGTTCGATTTCATGGCGCACCCCGCCCCGCGCCTACGGCCCCTGGGAGCTCGCCACCAGCCTGCTCACCGAGGCGCTGGTCGCGCGCGGGGTCGACGTCACGTTGTTCGCGACCGCCGACTCGCTCACCGCCGGCCGGCTCGAAGCGGTCGCGCCGCGCGGCTATTCGGAGGACCCGACGCTCGATGCCAAGGTGCAGGAGATCCTGCACATCGCCAACCTGTTCGAGCGTGCGGGCGAGTTCGACCTCATCCACAATCAGGCCGACTTCATGCCGCTCGCCTTCTCGCGGCTGGTCGCGACGCCGATGGTGACGACGATCCACGGCTTCTCGTCCGAGCGGATCGTGCCGGCCTATCGCCGCTATGACGACCGCGTCGCCTATGTCGCGATCAGCGAGGCCGACCGCCACCCGGACCTCAGCTATGCCGCGACCATCCACCACGGCATCCGGATCGAGGATTTCGCGTTCGATCCGGTGGGCGGCCCCGATCTCGTCTTCTTCGGCCGTATCCATCCCGACAAGGGTGCGGCCGAGGCGATCCGCGCCGCGCGCGCGTCAGGACATCGGCTGAGAATGGCGGGCATCGTCCAGGACCAGGGCTATCACGAGCGCGAAGTCGCCCCCTTCATCGACGGCGACCGGGTGAACCACCTCGGCGTCGTCGGCGGCGCCGATCGGGCGCGGACGCTGGGTCAGGCCAAGGCGCTGCTCCACCTCATCGGCTTCGAGGAACCGTTCGGATTGTCGGTGGTGGAAGCGCTCGCCTGCGGCACGCCGGTGATCGCCTATCCCCGTGGGTCGATGCCCGAGCTGATCGAGGACGGCGTGACCGGCTTCCTCGTCCGCGATCTGGATGAGGCCGTCGCCGCGATCGGGCGGATCGGCGAGATCGACCGCGCCGCCTGCCGCCGCGCGGCGGAGGCGCGCTTTTCGGTGAACCGCATGGCGGATGAGTATCTTGCCCTCTATCGCCGCATCCTCGGCAAGCCGGGCGGCACGGCTTGCGCCGCCTGAGGCGATCGCGTTTCAGGACGAAGGGGGCATGAGCGCTCGGGCATCGCGCCGACGGGTTGCGATCAGCCTCAGCCAGGGGGCCGAGTGGAAGATGCTCATCAGCACGTACATCGGCACCATGCCGCCCAGCGGCGATCCGTCATGCGCAGCCGAGCACAGGATATCCGCCGGCCCGCCGCCATGACGGGTGCCGAGCAGCGCCATCGCCGCGAAGGCGGGCGCTGCCGCGAGGCTCAGCCGGTCGGCGGCACCGAGCGAAGCCACGGCGCCGCGATCACCACCGTCCGCGTTGCGGACACGTTCGCCCGTTCGATCCTGGCTCATGCCTTCCCCCATGGGCTATGCGTCGCGGTTCCGGAACGCCGCCTCTCCGACATCCGACACCTCGACCCATTTCGGGTCGGGCGTTGCCTCGGCGGGGTAATTGTCGTGCCAATTCCACCACTTGTACGTAGGTGTCTGGGGATAGCCTTCGGGCGAGTCCTCCCAGACCTCCTGGCGCCCGAGCGCGGTGATGTCGAGATAGCTCCAGGTGCTCCCCATCGCCTCGTCGCCGCGGTTGTTGACGAAATAGGTGCGGAACACTTGGGCGCCGTCGCGGATGAACGCGTTGGTGCCGTGCCATTCGTCCACGCCGAAATCGGCGTCGAAGCTGTCGATGATGGTGTACCAGGGGATTTCCCAGCCCATCCGCGCCTTCAGACGCGCGATGTCGGCCTGCGGCGCTCGCGAGGCGAACACGAGGGTCGTATCGCGCGCGTTCAGATGGGCGAGGTGCGCGACCTGATCGGCCACCATCGAGCAGCCGCGGCACGCATGGTCGGGCCAGCCGAACACGCCGGGCTCAAAGAAGGCGCGGTAGACGATCAGCTGGCGCCGCCCCTCGAACAGGTCGAGCAGGCTCGCCTTGCCCTGCGGTCCTTCGAAACCATAGTCCCTCTCCACGGCCAGCCACGGCATCCGCCGGCGCTCGGCGGCCAGGGCATCGCGGGCGCGGGTCAGCGCCTTCTCCTTCACGAGCAGCTGCTGGCGCGCCGCCTCCCATTCCTCGGGCGACGCGACCGGTGGCCGGTTCTTCAGCCATCCGATTTCCTGATGCATGACCATCCTCCTGATCCTTCCGACATCCTCGATCACCGGTTCGCTTCTCAAGAGTCCTGCCCGCCGGTGATCGCGCCGATGCGCGAGACGACCTGCGTCCAGCCGCCGCTCATGGTCCGGTAGGCGGAGTCGTTCCTGGGCAGGACGAAGCCCGAATGGACGAGGCGCAGCCGCGTTCCGCCATCGACGCTCTCCAGCGTGAAGGTGACGACGGTATCGAGCCGCGAGCCATAGCCGACGTTGCCCTCGTGCCCGCCTTTCCAGGAATAGGCGAACCGCGTGTCGGGGATGACCTCGAGCACTTCGCACTGGATGGTGCCGTCCCACTCTCCGGCCGGCGTCGTACGATAGGTGAAGCGGTTGCCGACCACGGGCTCGAACCCGGACGGCTCCATACCGAGCCAGCGGCCCATCAGCGCACCGGAGGTCAGCGTCTTCCAGATCGTCTCGGGAGCGTGAGGGAAGATCTCGTCGACGACGATCTCCCCGGCCCCCGTCTGCGAGGCGGCGCTGGTCATGGGTCGATCTCCTTGAGAAGGGTGCGCAGGTCGGCGAACCGCTCGCGCCAGAAGACGTCGTAGTGGCCGAGCCAGTCGAACAGCGGGGCGAGACCCTCCGGCCTGGCGCGGTAGAAGACGTTGCGCCCCTGGGGGCGTTCGGTGACGAGGCCGGCCTGCTTCAGCGTCTTGAGATGCTGCGACACGGCGCCCTGCGTCACGCCGCTGACGCGCGTCAGCTCGGCGACGTTGAGCTCCGCGGATCGGGCGATCCGGTCGAAGACCGCACGCCGGGTCGGATCGGCCAGCGCGCGCATGACGATGTCGACGTTCGGAGCCTCGGTCATGCTAATCAATTAGCAATTGCTAATTGATTAGGCAAGGCTAATGTTTAGACGACCCCTCAGATGTCACGACATTATCGCGAGGAGCGGCCAGATCACCTTGGAGCGGGCGCGACGGCGCTCGTCATGTTCGACAAGCTGGTTCAGCCTGGCAGCTTTCGGGGGCTCGCACGGGAACGGCCGTCACCAACGTCCCGGGAAGCCGATATAATCATCCCTTTCGTCACGAGCGCGTAATATCTCTTCCGCACCGCCCATCGCAAGCCGGATGGGGGGAAAGCGATGGCTTTGGAAATGGCAATACTCCGCGGAAGGATCCTGGTGCGAGGCGGCATTCCACGGCACTCGTGCCGAATTCGCCGGGAATGCCGCCCGTCGGGCCCGGGGAGATAGGCGCGCCGAGGCCCGGAGCCGCCGAACCGCCGACACGCGACGCAAGCTCGCAAGAGACGCCGCATCCCGGGCTCCTCGGAGTCCGGGACACGCAGGCGTTCGCCACCAAACAAACAGCAAGCCGATGTCCGGACAATCTGAAAAGGGAACCAAACATGCACCGCAAGTTCAGCCGTTTTGAGCGCACGACGCATCTTCTCATCGGGGTGGCCGTCGCAGCCCTGACGGTGGCTCCGGCCACGGCGCAGACGACGCCGGCCGCAGACAGCGAAACGGGGGAGGATATCGTGGTTTCCGGTTATCGCCGCAGCCTCGAGGAAGCGATCGACATCAAGCGCGAGACGATCGGCTTTTCCGATTCCATCGTCGCTACCGACATCGCCGATTTTCCCGAGCAGAACCTCTCCGAAGCGCTGCAGCGCGTGCCGGGCGTGACGATCGAGCGCGACAAGGGCCTCGGCACCCGCGTCAACGTCCGCGGGCTGCCGACCGAGTTCACCTTCGTCTCGATCAACAAGCTGGCGACTGCGTCGGGCTCGGGCGGCCGTGACGTCGAGTTCGACATCTTCGCCTCCGAACTGATCCAGTCGGTTACCGTGCAGAAGTCGCCGACCGCGGCGGACGAGGAAGGCGGCATCGCCGGTTCGGTCTCGATCCGCACCGCGCGGCCGTTCGACAATCCCGGCCTGCGTCTCGTCGGCAGCGCGGAAGGCGCGTACAACTCGATTTCCGAGAAGGTCGATCCGAGCTTCTCGTTCCTCGCGAGCAATACGTTCGGCGATTTCGGCGTGCTGGTCTCGGTCGCCAAGCAGCAGCGCACCAATCGCACCGACTCCAACTCGGGCATCAATTTCCGCCCGATCTCGCGCTGGACCGACCGGAACAACGCCAACCGGACCCAAGCGATCGCAGTGCTGGCGCGCGACGCGGGCGTGACCTTCACCGACGCCGACAAGAACAGGATCGTCTTCCTCGACAAGGTCGGCGACCGGGTCTATCTCAACGACCAGGATCGGCTCGGCATCTCGGGCTCGATCCAATACAAGCCCAGCGATACGTTCAGCCTCGCCTTCGACGCATTCGTCGGCTCCTATGACACGGTCGAGGACGAATATGACGCGGCGGGCTATTCGGCGTCGAGCAACTCGACGCTCGATACCATCCACGAATATGACGATACGACGCTGTCCGACGCCGGCATCATCGTGCTGCGCGACGTTTCCTACACCAACACCCAGCATGAATTCCTGAGCAAGGAATATGTCAACGAGACCGACTATCGCCAGTTCGGCGGCGAGCTGAACTGGGAGACCGGCAACTGGCGGATCAATGCGCTGGGCGGCTATTCGGGCGCGAAGAAGACGCTCGACTATGCCAATCTCAAGCACGTCGCCTATGCGCCGTCGCGGACCCGCTATACCGAGACCGGCGGCGAGACGATCCCGAGCGCCGATCCGGACACGATCGACATGTACAATTCGCCCGAATCCTATCTGTTCGAGGCATATGAGACGACGCGCGAGCAGATCAAGGACGACAAGTACGCGGCGCAGCTTGATGTGAGCTACGCGTTCGACTCGTCCGTGCTGCAGCGCTTCAACTTCGGCGGTCGCTACACAAACAAGACCAACGAGCGCGAATATGGCGAGGAGAAGATCCAGGGCCCGACGCGCGGCAGCACCGCCTATGTCAACGTCCGCACGCTCGCGGACAGCCCGCTAGAGAATGTGACCGATATGGTCGGCGGGAAAGCGTACCAGGCGCGCGACCTCAGCTGGGCGCAGATCTCGAACGACTATGCCCGCGACTTCTTCCGGCCCGACGGCTTCGTCACCCCCTTCGACGACGGCCAATATTACAAGGTCAAGGAGGAGACGCTGGCCGGCTACGCCATGGTCGACTTCAAGTTCGACATCGCGGTGCCGGTCTTCGTGAACCTGGGCGGCCGCTATATCCGTACCACCGTCCGGTCGGAGGGCTTCCACCAGGTGCAGAATCCGGACGGTTCGACCGGCTACACCGATGCACCGGTGGCGAGCGAGGGCCGCTACGAAAAGTTCCTGCCGTCGTTCAACGCACATGCCGAGTTGACCGACAGCCTCTACCTGCGCGCCGCCGCCTCGCAGACGCTGATCCGTCCCGCGCTGACCGACCTCGCCTACAAGCGCACGGCGAGCTGGAACGACTTCCGCTTCACCGACGGCAACCCCAATCTCAAACCCACCTATGCCGATCAGTGGGAAGTCGGGGTCGAGAAGTATCTCGGCCGCGGCGGCATCCTCGCGGCTTCCTATTTCTGGAAGAAGATCAAGGGCGTGGTGCAGAACGAGTTGACCGGCGTGGTTCCCGACGTGACCAAGTACAATGCCAACGGCACGATCGACGGTGTCTACGACTTCGACGTCTATCAGCCCGTGAACGCAGAAGGTTCGTACGATGTGAGCGGCATCGAGCTCAACGCGGTGCTGCCGCTGGGCATGTTCGCCGACTGGGCGGACGGCTTCGGCATCAACGCCAACGTCACCTTCCTCGACAGTTCGCTGACCGGCGAGTCCGACCTCGACATCCCGACCTCACCGATCGGGCTGGCCGACAATACCTACAACGCCACCGTCTTCTACGACAAGGGCCCGATCTCGGTGCGCGTGTCGTACAACCGCAAGGGCGCCTATGTGGAGCGGATCGAGCGGAACATGTACCCTGTCTACCGTGACGCCTATGGCCAGTTCGACATCGCGGCGAGCTATCAGGTGACGCGCAACTTCCGCGTCGAGCTGCAGGGCATCAACATCGGCAACGCCAAGACCACGGGTTACACGATGGATCCGTCTTTCCCGACCACTTACGAATTCTCGGGGAACCGCATCAGCCTGGGCGTCCGCGCGCAGTTCTGATCCCTGCCGTGCCCTTCGCCGGGCGGCGGGGGCACGGCATCCACATTGTCACAATCGTCCTCTAGCTACCCGCTCACCGGGTCCGGCGTGCGCGCGCCGGACCAGCTCTTTTTTGGAGTTCGCAATGTTCTGGCTGCCCGCCCTGCTCGCCGCGGCACCTGCCGAGGAGTCGGTCCGCATCAACGACTTGATGATGATCGGCACGCACAACAGCTACAAGCAGGCGATGCCGCCCGAGCGGATGGCCAGGCTGCGCGAGCGCGATCCCAGGAGTGCGGACGCGCTCGACTATGCGCATCGTCCGCTCGTCGAGCAGCTCGACGCGGGCGCCCGGCAGCTCGAGTTCGACATCTGGTACGACCCCCGGGGCGGGCTCTATGCGGACGGGTCAAAGGATCCCGCGATGCTGCGCCCGGGTTTCAAGGTCCAGCACATGGCCGGGTTCGACGATCGCTCGAGCTGCGCGACGCTGGTGCAATGCCTGACGATCATCCGCGACTGGTCGAATGCGCACCCGGGCCATATGCCGATCCTGTTGATGTTCAATACCAAGGACGATGGCGAGTTCATCAAGGGCGAAGCCTTCACCGAGACCGCCTATGACGCGCTCGACGCCGAGGTCCGATCGGTACTCGCGCCGAGCAAGCTGGTCGTGCCCGACGATGTCCAGGGCGAATATCCCACGCTGCGCGACGCCGTGCTCGCCAACAATTGGCCGACGCTCGATGCCGCGCGCGGCAAGTTCCTGTTCGCGCTCGACGAGGTCGAAGCGAAGGTCGCGCTCTACCGCGGCAAGCGCAAGTCGCTCGAAGGACGTGTCTTCTTCGTCAACACCGACGAGAATTCACCCGCCGCCGCTTATCTGACGCTCAACGAGCCGATCGGCGATGCGGACAGGATCGCTCGCGCGGTGAAGGCCAATTTCCTCGTCCGTACCCGTGCCGATGCCAACACCCGCGAAGCCCGGGCAAACGATATTCGCCCGCGCGATGCCGCGTTCCGCAGCGGCGCGCACTATATCTCGACCGATTATCTCTGGCCCGACAAGCGTTTTGTCGGCGGCTATCGCGTGACGATGCCGGGCGGCGCCGTGGCGCTGTGCAACCCCGTCCGCCGGCCGCAGGGGTGCGGCGGCGCCATCACCGAACCGATCGCTCGCTGACCTTCCTCCGGAGTCCTTCCCGCGACATCACCCTCGCTGCCCTGCTAGCGGGGCAGATCCTGACCGCAGCCTTCACCGAAACGACGCCGCGCTCCCGCATCGTCGATAGCCCCATCAAACGAACCCGCGTCCTCTGATCCGGATCACCGGCACGAATGCGCCGTTTTCCGGAGCTGGCAGCGTCAAGCGCAATGCGTCAGCGTCGCGACGGAATTGCAACTCGGGGCCGCCGATCAGGTCGATGCGCTCAATCACCGCGTCCGGCAGCGCTTTCGAGCCGAGCGAGGCGATGGCGCTTTCGGCCTGGGGCCAATCGAGGAAGATCGCGTAAAGCGCGGCGCCCTTCTTCGTGAACCGCACGTCGTGAGCCGTGTACGGCTTCTGCTTCTCCTCGCCGAAGGCACCGGCGGGCGGCGGCTGGGTCGGCCCCTCGCCGAAACTGCTCCAAGGCCGCGTGCCGAAGATCGCCTCACCGTTGCGCGCGTTCCAGGCGGCGATCTGATCGACGATTGCCTCCTCTTTTTCGTCGATCGTTCCGTCGCCGCGCACCGGAATGCTCAGCAGCAGATTGCCGTTTTTCGAGACGATATCGCTCAACATCTGAACGACCAGCTTGGCGGGCTTGTAGGCGTCGTCCCTATATACTCCCCGCGAGTAGTGCCAGCTGCCGATGCAGGTGCATGTCTGCCACGGCTCCGCGCGAATCTCGTTGAGCACGCCGCGCTCGACATCCTCGACGATGGCGCGGCGCTGGAATCCCTCGAGCTTCTTGCCGAATACCACGACATCGAGTTCGCCGCCCTTCGCCAGCGCCTGGTTGTAGTAGTGCGCGACCGCATCGAGACCGGCCTGTTCGAGCGGCAGGCCGGTGTTGTCGAAGTAGATCAGGTCGGGCCGGTAATCGTCGACGATCTGGTTCTGACGCAGCAACCATCTCCGAACGAACTCGGGGTTGGACGGCGGCGAGGTCTCGATCCATTGGCCGTCGCGCTTGTCGTGCCATTCGGTCATCGCTTCGTTGGTGCCGATCCCGGGCGGCGCGACGAAAGAGGGTCCGGTGTAGAGCTCCTGGGGGTCAAGCCCCTCCCAGAACGTGCCCTTGCCGTGGCGCTTCCTCCGCCAATAGGCGTCGTAGCGGCGGCCGCGCATCGGCCCTTCCGGATCGTAGCCATAGGCCGTCTGGTACCAATGCCAGGCATGGGCGGCATGATTGGAGATGCCGAACTTCAATCCGGTCTGCCGAACGACCTTTTCCCATCCGCGCAAGATGTCCTTCCTGGGCCCGACCCTAACGCTGTTCCAGCCGTGGTGCCTGCTGTCGAAGAGATCGAGGTTGTCATGGTGGTTCGCCATCGCGAAGAAGTATCGCGCGCCGGCGTTGACATAGCGGCGGATGAGATATTCGGGATCCCAGTTCTCCGCCTTCCATTGGCCGATGATGTCGAGAAACCCGGTCCGGCTCGGATGGCCGTAACGCTTCAGGTGGTGCTCGTAAGCAGTCTCCCCTTTCATCCACGAAGGTCGGCCCGGCAGGTACATCAGGCGGGCGTACCAATCGCCATGCTCGGGTTGGCATTGGGGGCCCCAATGCGCCCAGATGCCGAATTTGGCGTCGCGGAACCATTCCGGCACGTGAAACACGGAGGCAAGCGACTGCCAGTCCGCCCGAACCGGCCCGCTCGAAGCCGCCTGACGGCCACCGGCCGCGCCGGAAAGAGCGGCTGCCGAGCCGGTCAAGAGAACATCGCGTCTCGTCAGCATAGCCCCTCTGACGAATGGTGCATGGAAATCCCCTCTCCTAGCGTGAAATCGACGATAGGTGCCGAGCCGGACTTTCTTCGTCAGCGCGGCATTGTGCGGGAACAGGTATCAGTTGCCCTTGAACTCGGCAATTCCGGGTGAATCGTGTAGCTGTATTTGCCGGTCCGTCAGGTCGCCGCGATAGGTCCACAGGCCCTTGAGCGAAGGCGCGATGGCATAGGAAACCTTCTCTTCGCCAACCACAAGAGGAGCGGGATCGGCGGTGAACTTGTCGCGGAAGAGAGGTTCACGTCCGGACGTCATGCAGTGCCGCGGTAGCAAAACCAGGCGGTTCAGAACGTCGCGCGCACGCCGAAATTGTACCGCGCGCCGGTGTCCTGAAGCATCAGGAAGCGGTCTTCGATGGCCGACCACTCGTGGACCCGCGAGTTGGTTACGTTGACGCCCTGGACGTAAAGCTGGAAGTTCGGCGTCACGTCATAGGCGAGGTTGAAATCGAGCTGACCATAGGCCGATCGGTTTCGCGGACGTGCCTGATCGGACCGGCAGGCACGAAGATAGTCCGAACGCCAGTTATAGGAAACGCGTGCCGCCAGGCCGAACTTCTCGTAGAACACGCTGCCATTCGCCGAATGGGGCGAAAGCCCGTTGTAACCGCAGTCATAGTCCGACAGCGTCGTGTCGCGATTGGCCTTGCTGTCGACATAGGTGTAGTTGCCGGCCACGCCGAAGCCCGACACGAAACCGCCCAGGAAATCGAGCGAATACTGGCCGCCCACCTCGATCCCGCGGATATAGCCCGTCTGGCCGTTGCGCGTGCGCGTATCCTGGAATACGCGCCCGAACCGCTCGACCGGCAGCGTCTGGAGCTCGAGGAAATCGCTGAGATCCTTGTAGAAGCCGCCGATGCTGACATAGCTCACCGATGACAGATACCATTCCAGCGACAGATCGTAGTTGGTCGACTTGAACGGTTGCAGCGTCGGATTGCCGCCGCTCGACAACGGGACCGACACGCGGCCGCCAAATGAATTGTCCACGCCCAGATCGGTAAGGGTCGGGCGGGTCACGGTCTGGGAAAAAGCCGCACGCGCGATCAATTTGTCGGTCAAGTTCACCTTGAGATTCGCCGACGGCAGCGCATTGACATAGCTGTTGCGGATCGAAATCGGCGTGGCATCGCCATACTGATACTGTAGGGTATCGTCGCCGGGCGTGTTGGTGATGTTCACCACCGGCAGATCAAATCCGCGCGAGATCGTTTGTGTGCGGACCACCCGAACGCCGGCATTCCCCGACCAGTTCGTTCCGCCGAACTGCATGGCGATGTAGCCGGCCACCACCTTTTCCTGGACATCGAGCCGGCTGCCCAGGTTCTCGCGTACGCCATAGGGGCCACCGGGCAACGCCAGCAGGCGTGCCGCTTCGGCGGCCTGCTCCTCCGCGGTTCGGCCTTGGCGGGGACGGGCCAGGTTCGCCGGATCGGAGAGGAAGGCGATCACCGCGCGCGGGTCATAGGTGAAGAATTGCGCGGGCACATTCTCGCTGCCGGACACGCCCGACAGGAAATTGTCGAGCATGAAGGGCTCGAGCAGCGAGGTGTCCATCGGGATCTCGTACCCGCAATAGGCGCAATTCCCGTCCTGGTTGTTCTGCGTACGCCGGAGCTTGCTGCGATCGGAATAGGAGAAGCCGATCCGGACCGCCTGCAATACGCTGCCGTGCACCTTGAATTCGGTGTCGAGGTGATATTCGGACCCCTCGTCTCGCACGCGATTATCGTCGACGGCCGTGAAATGCGCACGCATCAGCGACGGATCAGTGATGTTGCCCGAATTGGACGCGATCGGCAGGTCGTTGCCCTTGTTCAGATCGAAGCGCGGGCTGGTCTGCGCCAGCGAGCCGACCACGACGAACATGCCCGGCGCGCGCTGCTTCGCACGGGTGGTCGAGGCGTCGAACCGCATTTCGACGTCGTCCGCCGGCCGCCATCTAAGATTGCCGCCGATCTGATAGGTAGTGGTCAGCCGATCGCTCGGATTGACGATATTGTCGTTCTGCGAGAGCGACACCACGTCGGCCAAGCCGGGATTGGCGGCGAGGAATTGCTGCCCGGGACGATTGAAACCGGTCACCGTACCATGCTCGTCCGCCTCCATTCCGATATAGGGCGCGGAGTAGAAGTTCGCGAAGATGTTGCGGTCGCTGAACACGTCGAACTTCGAATAGATGCCGTCGACGGTCAGCAGCAGCCTGTCGCTCAACTGCGCCTGGAATGTGCCGGAGACGTTGATGCGCCGCCGGCGATCCAGCTGGCGGGCGAACTGGAGATTCTGCGGCGTATGCACATCGCCGGGCGTGGTGACGATCGCATCGGGCGTCAGCCCGGTCGAATCCGCCGTCCCGTCCACCACCCGCTGCGGTCCGAACAGCCAGCCTTCGGTGCGTACATAGTCGAGCTGGCTGTAGCGATCGGTGTAGGACCCCGCCAGCACGAGGCCGATCGTCTTTCCTTCGTTGGTGAAGGAGGCGACCGCAGACAGATCGGGACTCACCTTGTCGCGCAGCGTGTCATAGATGCCGCCGGCCGACGCGGCGACGTGAAAGCCGCTGCGTCCCTCCAGCGGACGGGCGGTGACGATGTTCACGGTGGCACCGATGCCGCCTTCCTGCAGCTCGGGCACGCTGGATTTGTAGACGTCGGTGCGCTGGATCATGTTCGACGACAGCACGTCGAACGAGAATTCGCGGCCCGGATTATCCGTCGCCATCACGCGACCGTTGACCAGCACCGTGTTGAATTCCGGTCCCAGCCCGCGGACCGTGATGAACTGGCCCTCGCCGCCCGACCGATCGATGGCGACGCCGGTGATGCGCTGGAGCGATTCGGCGATGTTGGCGTCGGGAAATTTGCCGACGTCCTCGGCGGAAATGGTGTCGACGATCTGCTGGGCCTCGCGCTTGACCCGTGCCGAGGAGGCGAGGCTGCCGCGGATGCCGGTCACCACGATGTCCTCGGCTTGCTGGACATCTTCTTCTGTAGCGCGCGCCGGCTCGGCGGGGGCGGGATCCTGCTCCTGAGCGCGCGCATTCGCAGTCGGGAGCAGCGCAATTGTTGATGCTGCGACGAAAAGTGCGATGCGCTGTCGGCTACAGGTATCTTGCATATGCATTCCCTCCTTTGACGAGCACCTGTTGCGGTACTTCGCCATGCGCATCGCGCCGCCTATTTGATTAATACTTCAAATAACAATTTTAATTCGTCAAGTGCAATTTCGCGCCTTCATAGCTCTTTCCCGAACGACGCCGCTTCTAGCGATCGCAGCTCCGCTTCCGACCGGATTGCGGCAAGCGTCGCCGGCGACCTGCGGGGCGTCAGTCGCGCGATATGGACAGCCCCGCGAGAAGCGGAGCGTAGGCGGCGAGCCTGTAGGATACGAACTCCGTGAAGAGCCGCACGCGCTTCGTCTTGCGTGTCTCCCCCTGTGTGAGAAGCCAGAGCGTTCCGTACATATGCAGGTCGGTGCCCGGCACCCTCACCAATAGGGGGTCGGCATCTCCGACGAAGCACGGCAGTGTCGTGATCCCGAGCCCCTGCCGTACCGCAACGATCTGCGCCTCGCCATCCGTGGTCCGGAACGGAACGCCCGTGGTGCGAACCTCACCCTCGCCCAGGCGATATCCTGCGCACGTTGGAGCGGCGTTTCGTCATCGTTGCGGCCGACATCCGCAACGAGCGACTACAGCGTCTGCATATCGGCAATTTTGCCATGCACGCGCCGAGCCTTCTTCGCTTTGACGGCGTTTTTCAATGAGGGCTTCTTTGTCACCGCACAATCCTAATTGTAGTCCGTCACTCCCACTCGATTGTTCGGGTCCATATTAACCATCTGAATTCGTATAGAAAAAATTTTTTCGCTCAAATACTACCGGCCCGGGACCCGTCAGAAAACTACACTGCTGATATTGTTGAGGAATTTCGACCGATCTCCGCGAGCCATCTATCGGCTACTATCGGCTCTTTGCGCGCTGTTCCAGCTCCAACGCCCGAACTCAGATCGCGGCAAAAAGTACCGTCAGCGTTGGCAGTTTCCGGCGCCTACGCGAACGGGCAAGGTCTGGCCTCCATCAGAAATCCTCCACCCATAGGAGGATAGACATGACCAAGAAGCCAAGCCGCGTACGCGTCCTGATGATGTCGTATCAGGATGACGACGATAGAGACCCGGTGGGGTATTCCGGCCCCGCCACCGTGCTGACCGGGCTGCCACGAACCATCCGACGGCATGAACTCCGACTGATCGTGCCGCTCGCCGACAGCACGATCTACGAAATGGAGAAGCGCGGCGACTTTCCTCGCCGCTTCAATCTCACGCCGCGATGCGTCGTGTGGGATCTGGAGGAGGTCGAAACCTGGCTGGAGCAGCGCCGCCAGACCTATCTCGAAGGCCGAGCGAAGATCGCGCCCGGACCTGATGTCCATCAGCGCAAGACCCGGCCGGTAAGGCCGACAGGCGGTTCATCGAGCTGATACAGGGACCACCGCATCTTCGGGGTGCGGTGGTCCCATCCGCCTCCGTTGAAAGGCGGGCTACGGCGTCGTTGATTATCAGAAAAAAGATAGATATTTTCTGACATATGGATCGACCGAGTTCCTCAACTCCCAACAGGATCTTGGCGCGTGCCTCGACCGGCGGGCGAGGAAGCGTGTTTACGCCCAGCGACTTCCTGGACCTCGCCGAGCGCGCCGCTGTCGATCAGGCTCTCTCTCGTCTCGCAAGGAACGGCAAGCTGCGCCGTCTGGCACGAGGCCTCTATGATCTGCCCAAGCTCCATCCCAGGCTCGGGCCGCTTTCCCCCGACCCGAACGATGTCGCAAGCGCTTTGGCGCGGGAGACAGGCTCGCAAGTGCAAATCGCCGGCGCCGGTGCGGCCCATCTGCTCGGGTTGACGACCCAGGTGCCGGCTCAGAGCAACTATCTGACCAACGGCCCGTCTCGGCGGGTTGTCCTAGGGAAGCGTGTAGTCGACCTGCGACATGCCTCGCCCAAGCATCTGATCCTGCCTGGAAGCGCGGCAGGCACCGTCGTGCAGGCCCTTCGCCATCTCGGTCCGACACGAGCCGGTGACGTCATTCGGATCGCTGCCCGATCATTGTCTGCCAGCGACAAGAAGAGGCTGGGCACGTCGATCCGCCAGGCGCCGGCCTGGATGCGGCCGATGTTGCTGACGATCGCGGCAGTTGAGCTCGATGTTCGGTAAAAGAGGCTTGCCTGAGCCGACGCCGTACTATCCTTCCTGGCTGTCGACATCGCCCTCCGGCGCGAAGGCGTCCATTCCCGAAACCTCAGCGGCAATCGTCGCGAGCTGCAACTGGGCGTCCATCTTCTCCAGCCGCTGCCGGGTCCATCCGATGAAAGCATGAATCGCGGACGCTTCTTCGGAGATTTGGTCAGCGGGAAGCGTCGCCAGAAACGTCCGTAGCCGATCTCGCTCCTCCGCCTGCGCGAGCTTGCGATCGAGATATTCCACCCGCTGCTGTTCGAGCTTGGCAAGCCGCGCCTGCTCGGCGCGCCGCTGCCGAGCGATCTCCTCGAGCCGCGCCCGTTCCCGTGCTTCTTCCCGCTCCACCTTCCTGCCGGCCGCGAATGCGGCGAACGAGACCAATATCTCATCGATCCGGCTGTCGATCTTGCGTGCGCGGGTGTCGGCGAACCGCCGCTGGGCGTTTTTATACCGTGACCAGCCGGCGATCTCGATCACCATCTCCCCGGTTGGCGTAAAATCATAATAGGGAATGGAGGGGCGCTTATCCCAGTTGTCCCAATCATTGCGATGGCGGGCATCCCAGCGCTCTCGCTGGCGGGTCTCCTCGTCCGTGGCGATATGAAGCGAACGGCGGATTGTCTGATAGACGTTAAAGCCGATTGCTTCATCGTCGACGACCATCTCGAGACCCTCGCGTCCAGCTTCGAACCGATGGCCACGGGCCAAAGCGTTGTGGACCAGTGCGTTCAAGAAGGCGCCAACACGATCAAGCGTGTCGGGGTGTGCGCGGATCCGAAAGACCTCCCCGCCAAGACCGGTGATCGCGCCGTTGCGATCCGGCTCGGCCTTCCCTGCTGCGGCAAGCGTCTTGGCGACGAGCGGATGCAGCTTCTCCGGTATGGCTACAGCTTCCACCGGCTGTCTGGCGACCGCGATCGCCGCCTCGATCGGCGCGGGCGTCGGCGGCTTGGCGCGTGCATCGATCACGATGCGATCGCTCACGCCTTTTGGCGCAGCGCCCAGCGGCTTACGCTTGACCGGGCGCCCGGCATGCAGCCGTCCCCAATAGGTGGCGTCCGGCAAGGGGATGGCGTGCTTCACGCATTGCTTGCGCAGCGCCACGTCGGAGATGCCGAGCTCAGGCGCCGCCTTGGATACGGCACGTTCCCAGATCATGTCGTAAAGCTGCTGCCGGGTGAGAACATGCCGCTCCTGCTGGAATTCTTAAGCTCAGCGCGCTATATGACTATCTACATGGTCAGGAACGTGACATGAATGCGATCAATCTGGCAGATGCCAAAGCCCATCTGAGCGAGTTGGTCGACCGGGTCGAAGCGGGCGATTCGATCGATATCACCCGTCGCGGCAAGCCGGTTGCGCGGCTCACCGCCGTGGCCAGGCCGCGCAAGCCGATCGACGCCGCGCTGCTCCAGTCGCTGACGTCAGCGATGACGCCCCAGTCCCAGAGTGCCGCCGATCTCGTGCGGTCGATGCGGGATGGCGATCGCTACTGATGCTGTATCTCGACACGTCGCTGATCGTCGCGGCGCTCTCCAACGAAGCGATGACGCCGCGCGTTCAGGCCTGGCTGGCCGAGCAGGATCCGGCGCAACTCCTGATCAGCGACTGGACCGTCACCGAGATGTCGTCAGCCTTGGCGATCAAGCTGCGGACCGGGCAGATCAGCCTGGAGCAGCGTGCTGCGGCCCTCGCCATGTTCAACAAGCTCGTTGCCGAGAGCTTCACGGTGCTGAGCGTGACGGGCGGACAGTTTCGGGCGGCGGCGAGGTTTGCCGACCAGCACACCTTGGGGCTTCGCGCCGGCGATGCGCTGCATCTCGCTGTCGCTTCGGAGCATGGCGTCACGGTGCACACGCTCGACCAGCGGCTCGCCGAGGCCGGGCCGGTGCTCGGCGTGCCGGCGCAGTTGCTGGCATGATCTTGGCCTTCTCCAGCTTGGCCGGCCCGCTCGGGAGCCGCCATGGCCGGTGACTGGTCCGACGAGCAGAACGACGCGGTCGTGGCGGACTATTTCGCGATGCTTGGCGATGACATCGCCGGGCGGCCCTACAGCAAGGCCGAACATAACCGCGCGCTGCAGGCGGTGATAGATCGGCCCCGCGGCTCGATCGAATATAAGCACCAGAACATCAGCGCCGTGCTCAAGGGGCTCGGGGAGGACTGGATCCCAGGCTACAAGCCGGCCTTCAATTTTCAGGCCTCGCTCGTCGATGCGGTGGTGCGCTGGCTCCAGCGTCATCCAGCTTGGCTCGCACCGAACGCGCGGATGGCGATGGGTCCGTCGCAGTCAGTGCTCCGGGAGGAAGCAATGCTGTGGATCGGACCGCCACCGACGCACAGCAATGCGCCGCCGCCCGACGAGCTCGAGCAGATGACCGTTATCGCTCGAAAGTACGATGTGGCGGAGCGTGATACCCGCAACCGGGCTCTGGGTCGCGCTGGCGAGGAGCGCGTCCTCGCCCATGAGCGTGCCACCCTGCTCGTCGCCGGCCGGACCGACCTCGCTGAGCGCATCCGCTGGGTGTCGCATGTCGATGGCGATGGTGCCGGCTATGACATCCTGAGCTTCGACGCCGACGGCCGCGATCGGCTGATCGAGGTGAAGACGACCAATGGCTGGGAGCGCACGCCGTTTCACATCACGCGCAATGAGCTGGCCGTCGCCGAGGAGCGGCGCAGCGATTGGCGGCTAGTGCGGTTGTGGAATTTCGCGCGGGAGCCAAAGGCGTTCGAGCTTCGGCCGCCGCTGGAGGCGCATGTGTCGCTGATGGCGACCAGCTATCAGGCGAACTTCTTATGATGGGCCGATAGCAGCCCTACAGCGTTGACGCTACGAACTGACAGCCTGACCAGTACAACCTTCACTGCGTGGCTCTACGACCAAGCGTAGGTCATGATCTTTTTCCAGCGCAACGATGCAACGCCATGCTTCACGGCATAGGACGCTCCCAACGTGCAGGCATGCAGATGGAATATCCGCGCGTTCCTGACGAGCGCCGTCATTCGCGGTTCGCCACCGGGACGCTCTTCAATCAGGAAAACATGCAATACATCATTGGCTTGATCCTGGCCGATCAGTTCTGTGACCGCGAGGACGTACCGGCTCGGAATCACCTTGGCTTTTTCCAGATCACGCGCACCGTCAATCACTTCACTTATCGCCTGTTGGTAGAGCGTGTTGGCATAGTCGCGCACTGGGTCGAAGCGACGCGAAACTGCGCGGCCGTTGAGGCTCGCGATCCAACCATCGAACGTGACCGCCATGGGGACTAACGGCCTGAGTAGCGTCCCTTGGGAGATCGCCCGCTTGCGCTCGGCTATCCAATCTTCGAAGCGCTCGCCTAGCGACACATCCCCCGGCATTTGTGCGCGAAATTTGCTCCATTCGTTGCGATCGAGTTCAGGAAAGATGAGCCCGACCGTCGGGCTTGTTTCAATTCCGGTGCTGTTCAATCGCGGTCGGCCGTTGACGTAGAAATCGTAGCTGTTGCCGAGCGGCGGCGCAGGTTTGACGAATGTCATGCCGCCGAACTCGAATTCGGTGTCCAGGATCGGGCCCTTGGTCATGTCAGCCGACAGGCCATTAATGATGGCATCGGTCATTGCGCGCTCCGCGTAGCCGTGAAATGCATCGCGAAGAGCGTCGTATTCGGGGAAGGTCCGATCAAGGGAGATCGGCACATAATCGATCGGCCACAACGCGAAGGTATCGAAGCCGTCACTATGGACGTAGGCGCCGGCAACGACGACGCCGTCGATATCGTCAGTGTCGTTCCGGGCACGTCGGCCAACCATTTGAACGATCTCGTCGTGGTCTAGCGCGGTGTTGGCGTTGTTGACGAGCATCATGATCGATCGCTTCGTTTCGGGGAACTCGGAGCGGGTTTGAACGAGCTGGCCTTTCGCGCTTTTGACCGCACCTTTGATCGGGCCTTCCATCGCTCGATCGTAGGCACGCTGTCCAATCAGATCGAGACGTTGGCGATCTAAGACGTGAACGGGCCGATCCGGCTCGAGCGTCGCGAATAGGCCAGCCAGCTTCGCCTGCCGCTCGACTTTGCTCAGACCTTCATCGTCGAGAATCTTCAGTTCGATCACGGCATCGCCGAGAATGTAATCGGCGTTTCGCGCGGCGCGTCGATCATGATCGGGATACGCGCGCCGGCCTCCTGCGAGCTCAAAGATGTCGTTGAAGACACCCTCGGTGAGAGGCCGAATGCGGGTGGTCGCGAAATCTAGCATGCGCCGTCATTCGAGGACGATGCTGCGTCTGGGGCTAGCGGTCGAACCGCAGGCATGAGATCGCGCCAGACCTGAGGCGGAACGGTAGCCGGTGGCAACGACAGGCTGTGAGCACGATGGGCCAATGTCCGAGCCGGACCGCGGACAGCGCATCATAGTGCGTGTTGGCGACAACCTCCTCGAGCACGAATTCAAGCGTATCCTGCGTGCCCGCCGTAACTGGAATGCCGGTCAGCGCGGCACCGTGATTGTCGCGGCCGAGATAGAGATTGTCCTCGCTATCCTCGTCCGGCAGCCAGGTTTGGAAAGTGCAATGTCCGAGCGACTTGGCCTTGAACTTGGCCAACTCATCAAACAGTTCCTGCTTGCTCCGCGCGGCCGCCCACAGGGCGAGCATCGGGTATAGAATACTGCCCTCGGTTGAACTCTGACGATATTCATCGCTGCGCTCGGACGGATGGTCAGCCAGATCCCAATAGGAATGGCTCGTGATCGGGTAGCGGCCATGCACGTTGAACGCGAAGATTGTGCGTTTCGCCAGCTCTTCGGCCCACTCGTCGATTGCGCCATGTGCGCCGGGGCGGCATGCGAGCAGCGTGAAGGCTAAGCCAATGTCGATCGCCTGCCAATCACCGATCGGCGACAGCAGCGCGCGGTTGTTGCTCACCATCTGCATCAGCTGCTGGCAGAGCTGATCGACCCGCTCGACCGTCGTTTTGGTGGCGTCGGCCATCGTCGGCGAAAGGCTCTGTAGATAGTCGTTGCTGAGAACGACCGGCCCGTTCGGCGGCGCAAGCTGCCATACCAGCCACAGCCCGCGTAGCGATAACCGCCCAACCAGCTCGAACAGCTTGAGATTCACGTCCAACGACGCATGCGAATCTACCGCCGAGGAAATCGCGTGCCGGACATCGGCGTTCGGCAGGATTTTCGCCTCGAACAGCTCGTCCCAGATCGTGAAATGCAACTCGACCAGCTCGTTGAGGACCAAGCCTGCAGCCTCGGCCGACTTACCTGAGCGTGGAACATCGCTTTTGAGGAGGTGCCAGACCTCCAGCAACGCACGTTCGCTGGCGCGATACGGCGCCTCGACATTGTCAGCTTCGCGTGCCCAGACGAACATGATCCACAGGCAGATGTTGATCAGCCGCGCCTGCGACAGCCGGGCGGCCAGAGTCGCACCAGGATTTTCAGCCAGAGCGCGCAGAAGCCACCCGAAATGATCGAGTGCGATATCGGGCTCCTCGACCATCGCCACGCTCTTGCGCAAATGGCTGCGCAAGGGCGCCGGCAGAAGTCCTTCACGCAAGATGCCGTCGAGGATCACGTCGGCGAGCCGGTCGCCATTCCATTCCTCATAGCTGATCTGCTCGGTGGTGTTCCGGTTCATATAGCCGGTCACTTCGGCGCGAACCTGCTCGTCGATCGCGCCGCCGAAGGTGAGGCAGATCGCGATCGGTAGCGCTGCATATTCGGGCGGAATCCGGCTTGCGATATAGTGGTCGAGGATCTCGTCGAGCGAAGGTCTCAGGCTTTGCGGCGAGGCCGTGTTCCATTCGGCGCGGTCGAGATCGCCCGACTTGACCGAGAAGAGATGAACGCGACGAACCCCGTCGCGTCCGATGCCGACCGCAGCGACATCGACGCCATATTGGCGTGTGCCGCGGGCGGGTCGCGAATAGACGGTAAAGCCGAGTTCGGTCAGCATATCGGGCAGCACGGCGTCGAGCTCGCCGCGCTCGCGCAAGGAGGCGAGGTATTCGCGGATGACGAGCTTCATGGCTTTGCCACCCGCATCGCGCGGAACACGCGCAGCGTATAGTCGAGATCGAACGGCTCGAGAATGTCGAGCCGCGGTGCCTCGAAGCTGTGGCTGATGCTGTGCAGCTTCATTTCGTTGCGCTGCTTCTTGCCGTCCAGCCCTTCGAAATAGCTGATCGAGCGGTTGCCGTAGAGGATCACCGAGCGGCTCACGATCGACATGAACACCGACTTCTTCTCGGCTTGTTTGTGCGCCTGGCGCATCGATTCATGCTGGCGGTGGTTTTCGATCAGCCGCTCGCGCTCCGACGGGCGCAGCTCCTTGATCCGGCCCGCCTTGCGCAACCCCTCAATATACGCCTCTAGCCGGGTGAGCAGCTCTGCGATGACGGGCTGTGCCGGGTCGCTCGCATCCTTGGCGCGTTCGCGCAGCCAGTCGGCCAGTTCCCCCGAATAGTTGATTAGCAGCGGGTCAAAGAGAATGTCCGCCATTACCTTGCGCGGGGCCTCGGCGGCGCCGCGAATGAGCCCGAGGACCAGCGAGGCGGCTGTGATCGCGTGGATGAACAGATAGCCGATCGCACGATGGGCGAGCAGGATCATGTCTGCGTCCGATAGTCCAAATGCGGTACCACCGACTTTGAGTACGAGTGGCGCATCGCCATGATGGTCGCCGACAAGCGACATGGTCGCCTGGCCAAGGTTCGGATCGAGCGAGAGCAGCCAGCCGATCGCCACACCCGCGAGTTCATCAGGGGCGAGCTGGAGCACCGCATTGGAAAAGCCGTCGAGCGCTTCGAGCGAGACAAGCTCGTCATGCGTGGCGATCAGCGGCGAGATTAGAGCGAGCGCTTCATTGAGCCGTCCGTGCCTCACCAGCTTGCCGCCGGCGGCATCGATATTCTCGATCGTGCCACGATTGCCGATCGCGACCTTTTGCATGATCGTCGTCAGGCCCGCCACGATGGCCGCCGAAAGCTCCTCGCCGTGGAACATGAGTTCGAGCGAAAGCTGGTGGATTGCCTGATCGCCGACCCGTGGCATGGCGGCATCGATCAGCGCAACAGCCGAAGCTTCCATGTCGGGATGCACACGCGCTATCTCGCATATCGCAGTCAGAATATGACCGAGATTATTGTCGTCGGCAGTGGCGATGGCGGCGGTGAGTGCATCGGCCGCGCGACTGCGCGCCTTCGCAGTGGCAAGCGTAATTGTACCAATCGCCTTGGCTGCGGCCGAGCATGCAGGTGCCGCCGGGCCGGCGAGATAGGCGATTGCTTCGGTGAGGGCATCGTCGGGAGCGTTTTTGGCGAGCGCCTGGAGACCAAGGAACACATAGGCCGCATCTTCGGGGTCTTGTTCGTCGATCGTGGCAAGTGTTGTCCGCGCCCGATCGCCTTGTTCGGCCCAGGTCCGGAACGCTCCATTAGGCATGCCGGAGGCCCCGTCATTACCAGCGCGTGCGACCAGCGCCTTCACCGCCGCGAGCATCACGGGCACTTCAGCCTGGAGCGCGGGGATGAGATCGCAATAGACATGCATGGCGGTGAAGAAGTCGTGCTGGTTGATCAAGGAGCTGGAAATCGTGCGTGCGGGTTCGAGTACATCGATCGTGCCGTCATTATGGAGCTGCACTAGCGTCGCGCGAAACGCTTTGCCGATTTCGTCTGTGCGATGCCGGCGCGTGCGCTCGACGAAAAGTTCGGGAAGCGTTCCCGCGCCCTGGCGCTCGATGATATCTTCCCTGTCGGCCATTATCCCCCGCGTCACGGCCTGAGAATGCCGCTCCCTCGAGATAGAAGATACGTCGCCAAATTTCATCGGTCGATAGGCGACGGAGTTGCTCCGCATTGCGGCATTTGGCTTGACTACTCAGAGGCTGCGACTTTGACGCTCCCCTTGGATGGTGGATGACTGGGTATTTCGGCTCCGCGAAACCCAGAGCAGTTTTTTTGAAAGGCATGTGTTCAGAATAGTAAATCGTAAGGCACAACAGTAGCATTGCTCTTGAATCAAGAGGGCCAACTAGAGGGGCGAGGGAATGAGTTCGGCAGAGGCCGAGGAAAGCGAGAGCCAGCCGACCACCCGGCCGCTCCACCTGCTCACGACAGACATCCTTCTAGCAGACCTGATTTCGGGTCGCACCATCGCAACCAGCGAAGGACACTCGCTCACGTTGGATACCGAACACGCCCGCTCGGTACTGAACTGGTATAGCCGCAACAGACCCAAGTGGGCTGGCAATGTGATGGTCGCGGACTGCGAAGCGCTGATTGATGCCATCGCAGCCGTACCGCCGCAGCTGCCCGCCCCAGGCACAGTGGGCGCTACCAACATCAAGCATCTCAAGCTGGTGCGATTAGTCGCGCACCGCTTTGCGGGCCTGCACGCCTACGGCACGGTGAGTAACGCGCCCGCCGACTTCATCTTTGAGCCGGATAAGCCGATCACCCTGTTCGAAGGTTGGAACGGCTCGGGTAAGACCTCACTCGCCAACGCGATCATCTGGTGCCTGACTGGCCAGTTGCTTCGGCCACAGCGGCTGCCCGAAGCCGGCGACAAGGAGTTCGATTGTGTCATCGAGCATGGTGAAGAAGAGCTGAGTGCCCATGCGATCAGTCCCGTCACGCCGCTGCCGCACGCACAAGATTGGACACCAGACGCCGCTGCCAAGGTGATCCCAGCCGACACCTGGGTTGAGCTTACCTTCGCCGATGCAGCGGGCACTATCCTTCCTCCGGTTCGCCGCACCCAGTCTCGCAAGCCGAACGGCAAGCTGACGGAGGTCGCTCCCGATCCCGCCTCCCTTGGTGTCGATCCAATTGCTTTTCGCCTCGGCACGACCATGCCCGGCATCCTGCCGTTCCTGCAGATCGGCAGCAGTTCCGAGCTGGGTCTCGCCATCGCGAAGCTGACTGGACTCGCCGACCTTGTTGAGCTTGCTCGGCATGCGGGACGCGCGTCGACACGGATCGGCGGCGCGATCCTGACTGAGCGGCAACAGGAACTCGAGCGCATTGAGGCCGACTTCGTCGTCCACCGGACCGACCTTACCGAGCGCATCGAAGAGTTCCCGGCGATGCGTCCGGCAGATGCGTTGCCGTCCACCGGCGACGAGGACGTCCCCGGTGCGCTGAACCGGCTCGTGAGTCACTTCGACAGGCTCAAGGCCGACGGTCTCGCCGACGCGCGCAGCGTCCTTGGCGAGTCCTTCAACCCCGAGGACGCCAGCCAACGCAAGGATCTGGAGGACTGCGTCGGTCCCGCCACCGAGCAACTCCGTCTCGTGCGCACGCTGCCTTCCATCGACCGGATCGGCAAGCTCAAGCTGGATGACGCGTCAGTAGCCTCCGTGCGCGAATTGCTCGCGGCGTTGCGGAGCGAAGCAGCGGAGTTGGCCGAACTAGCTGCGAACCCCACTTTGGCAAAGCGCACGCAGCTATATGCGCGTGTCGCGGCTTGGATGGCTGAGCACCGAGTTTCCCACGAGGACAATTGTCCAGTGTGCCGCCATGACCTCTCTGGCGTGGTGGATCCCGAGACTGGTACAGCCGTCGCCGTCCATCTTGCACAGCTGCGCGATGGCAGTGCGGCAGTTGCCAAGGCAATTGGGCAGTGGGCGAGCGACTGGTCAGGTACGCTCGCCCGCGACTTGCCTGAACAACTGCGCACTACGCTCACGCGTGACCTGCCGACGTGTCCGGCTGATCTGCTGCGCGCCGGGCTCGGCAACGAGCTCTTTGGGACGGAGCCGTTCAGCGGCACCCTCGCTGCACTCAGGCCACTTGCCGACAAATTGATTGACGAGGCGACTGCAGGACTACCGTCTTTCGTTGAGCCTGAGATCACCCGCTTCCGGAGAGGGTAGCCGAGAAGGCTGGCCCACTTGCAAAAACGATTGAAAAGGTCGAGCGCGCTCTGGCCTTCAGCGATTGGATGGTCACGAATCCCGGCGTGCTGCGCGCGGCGCTGGACGCCGTGCGTGGCACCGCCGGCGACGGCCCGGGCAAACATGATGCGGCGAGAACGTCTCTCAGCGCAAACCTTGAGCGCTTGAACGTAATCGTGAAAGGTGTCGCGCCGATCAGTGCGGCGGCGGTATTAGTCCAGCGAATGCGGACCAGCCTTGATGCGAGGGCGCAGCAGGTCAGACGCATTGCCGCCTGCCGCGATACCGCTCGAGCGCTTGACGCCATCGTGCCAGTGGGAGCGTTAGCTCAAGATCAGGTTGAAGGCCTGCGGAGCCAGCTCCACGATCGTGCGGAATATTGGCGTGATCAGATTTACCAGAATGCCAGCTCCTTCTCCCCACGCCCACAAGCCTCGGGCATGAACGCGCAAGGCGTGATCGACATCCGTGTAGGGCGCGGTACCGTTCAGGCGCCCGCACAACATGTCTCAAATGCCTCGGCACTGCGCGCAGCACTCACGGGCTTCTACTTGGCCTTTCGCGAGCACGTTCTTGCTACCAGCGGCGGATTGACGACGCTTGTTCTCGACGATCCCCAGGATCTGCTTGATTACGACAATCGCCAGCGCCTAGCCCGCGCGATTAGCCAGCTCGCTAATTGCGGCGCTCAGATCGTTGCCACCACACACGACCGCAGCTTTGCACGCACCGTCGTTCAGGAGGCGCGTGCCGCCGACCTCATCGCTCACCGCGCCGTGCACCCGGTCAACGTCTCCCGCGCTACGCTCGAAACCTCACTCGCTGTGGACGAGCTCGACCGCAAGCGCCAAGCCTTCGTCTCCAATATGGATGGCGCCCCCAAGCGCAGGACTACGCCAATGAGGCCCGGATATTTATCGAGGCGCGGTTAGGCGACCTCTTTGACGATCCGGCTTATCCTGCACATTCCGCACCCACGCGCGCGCCGACATTGGTACCCTTGTTTGATCGTCTGCGCGCTCTGGTGGGCAGTCGATCGAACGAATTGTTCAAAAGCCCAATCCTAGCCGCATTCTGCGCCGATCCCGCGATGGCCACCGGCGCCGAGGCGCGGCGCATCCTAAACCAGTCCCACCACGACAAGGCATCCATCAGCTACGCGGATGTCGAGCGCGTCGACGTCGACCTGAAACGCTTGCGCGTTGGCGTCGAGCGGGTGCACGGTGAGTTCCGGCGCTACCGCTGGCGCGAGCCCCTTACGCCCGAGGCGCCGAGCAATGTCGTGGTGCTCAATCCAGTTCAGGTTCTAACTTTCAACGTGCCGGTCAGCCAGGACATCGCCGCCTTTACGGGTCATCTGCCATCGGGCGGGAGCCAAGCCGGAGACGACGAGCAGTTGTCGAGCGTATGGTTCGACGACAAAGCGCTTTTTTACATCCGTTACGATACCATGGGTTTCGCCATTCCGTCCGGGTCAATTGCAATCGTAGAGGCCACGGCCAGCGCGGCGCGCGATCATAGTATTGTGGTGGCGAGGCGCGGGACCCAAACCTTCGCACGACGCTTGCTCCGGCCTCGTAACGGCGAAGGGTTCTCCCTCGCCGCCGAGGCGACCGATCCGCGCCGTAGCCGCCCGACGCTCGCTTTCGAGGATCACGGCATCGACACCCATCGCGTCGTCGGAGTTCTCTTCAGCCACCTGCCTCCGCCGGAAGGCCGCGAGGAGGCGAGCGAAATATCGAGCGATCCGATCCTTGCGCGGGTTGAGGTTGCCTATCGCGTCCGGGAGGAAAGCGCAGTGCCGCTGGCACTACCCGGACAGATCATCCTTGGCGGAGGGGTTCTCACGGCAGCTGACGTGGCGGCAATGGAGGGTCGGATCGTGGCACTGACCTTGAGCGACGGCAGCAGCATCCTTAAGCGTGTCGGCTCTCAGGTTTCGTCGGCGCTTCCCTATCTCCGCCAATTCGAGACGATTGGTGGGCTTGGGGATTCGACGGTCATTGCCATTGAAGCAATCGAGGGTGCGCCGGACGTGCCGGTCATGGCGTACGCGCGTCCGATCATCGGAGTAATCTACGACCACTGACCATGTCGGACGAGGACGAATGGCCGATCGCTACCGCGCCTTTAAGGATCTTGCCGCCAATGAGAGACACGGGATCGACTATTGCATCCGTGTCGAGGACCGTGGCACGCCTTCCGTGATCCTAGCGCCGCACGGCGGATGGATCGAGCCCGGCACGTCTGAAATCGCTGAGGCAATTGCGGGAACCGACCTTTCCTTCTACTCTTTTGAGGCGTTAAGAAACGGCTCGCACGGTAATTACCACATAACCTCGCACCGTTTCGACGAGCCAAAGGCCATTGAGCTTGTGGGCAAATCCTGGAATGCAATTGCAATCCATGGGCGGCAGAACGAGGGGAGCGAGGCGGTCTGGTTAGGGGGCCGCGCCATCGTCCTGTGTAGCGCGATAGGTACTTCGCTGCGTGACGCCGGCTTCGATGCCGAACCCAACAAAAGGCTTCCCGGCCTCGAACCGGCGAATATCTGCAATCGGACACTTTCTGGCGAGGGAGTGCAGCTAGAGCTTTCTCGATCACTGCGCCAGCGACTCGCGAGCGACGCACATTTGCTCCGAGCCTTTCGCGATGCCGTTAGAAGCGCGATCATAACTTCGCCGACTACCTGAACGGACAGCTACTCGGCAGCGACGTAATTGGCATTGAATGGCGGCAAAGCAGGCCCGCCTATGTGCACGCTATTCTACGCTAGAACCCCCTTACCCTTTGAAGACGCTTTACTTCGCCCGAGGGAGGCTCACAAATCGGAGGAGCAAATTTTGAGAGGGAAGCCGATGCCGCTCGACGGGATTCGGGAACTGACGAAATGGCGGCGGCACGGCGGCGAAGACCACCGCCGAAACTACGCTATTGCCGCCGTTTGTATCCGTCACTCCCACTCGATTGTCCCCGGCGGCTTCGACGTATAGTCGTAGGTCACCCGGTTGATGCCCTTCACCTCGTTCACGATCCGCGTCGCCACTCGCGACAGGAAATCGCCGGGAAACTGGAAGGCTTCGGCGGTCATGCCGTCGGTGGAGGTCACCGCACGCAGCGCCAGTACCGAATCATAGGTCCGCCCGTCGCCCATCACCCCGACGCTGCGCACCGGCAGCAGCACCGCGAACGCCTGCCAGATCGCGTCATAGAGGCCGGCGTTGCGGATCTCCTCGAGGTAGATCGCATCGGCCTTCCTGAGGATGTCGCAGCGCTCCTTGGTGACCTCGCCGGGGATGCGGATCGCGAGACCCGGACCCGGGAAAGGGTGGCGGCCGACGAACGCCTCGGGCAGGCCGAGCTCGCGGCCGAGTTCGCGGACCTCGTCCTTGAACAGCTCCCTGAGCGGCTCGACGAGCTTCATGTTCATCCGCTCGGGCAGGCCGCCGACATTGTGGTGGCTCTTGATCGTCACCGACGGGCCGCCGGTGAAGCTGACGCTCTCGATCACGTCCGGGTAGAGCGTGCCCTGCGCGAGGAAGTCGGCACCGCCGATCTTCTTCGCTTCGCCCTCGAACACGTCGATGAAGGTCTTGCCGATGAACTTGCGCTTGGCTTCGGGATCGGTGACGCCGGCCAGGCCCGACAGGAACAGCGTCTCGGCGTCCACATGGACCAGCGGGATGTTGTAGCTGTTGCGGAACAGACTCACCACCTGCTCGGCCTCGCCGGCGCGCATCAGGCCGTGGTCGACGAACACGCAGGTGAGCTGGTCGCCGATCGCCTCGTGGATCAGTACCGCCGCCACCGCCGAATCGACGCCGCCGGAGAGGCCGCAGATCACGCGGCCCTTTCCCACCTGCGCGCGGATCTCGGCGATCTTGGTCTGGCGGAACTCGGCCATCGTCCAGTCGCCGGGAAGGCCGCAGACGTGGCGGACGAAATTGGCGAGCAGCTTGCCGCCGTCCGGAGTGTGGACCACCTCCGGGTGGAACTGCATCGCGTAGATGCGGCGCGCGTCGTCGGCGATTACCGCGAAGGGGGCGCCGGAGCTCTGCGCGACCGGGCGGAAGCCGGGGGCGAGGCTCGTGACCTTATCGCCGTGGCTCATCCACACCTGATGGGTCTCGCCCTCGGTCCAGAGACCGTCGAACAGCGCGCAGCCGTCGACGATCTCAATGAAGGCGCGGCCGAATTCGCCGCTGTCGCCGAGCACCACCTCGCCGCCAAGCTGGTGCGTCAGCGCCTGCTGGCCGTAGCAGATGCCGAGGATCGGGAGGCCTGCGTCGAGGATCGGCTGCGGAATGCGCGGGGAGCCCTCGTCGAGCACCGAGGCGGGGCTGCCGGAGAGGATGACGCCCTTGGGCGCCATCCGCTCGAACGCGGCCTCGGCAGCGGTGAAGGGGGCGATCTCGCTGTAGACCCCCGCCTCGCGCACGCGGCGCGCGATGAGCTGGGTGACCTGGCTGCCGAAGTCGACGATCAGGATGGAATCAGGGCGGGCGTCCATGTGCGGCGGTTAAGGAGACGCGGCGCGGCTGTAAAGGCGGCATGAAAACCCTCTCCCGTTGGGAGAGGGAGGGGCCCGCTCAGGCGCAGCCTGAGTGGGAGGGTGAGGGTGACCAACGCTGGCCGCAGTCACCCTCAGCCTCCCGCGCCTTCGGCGCTCCTTCCCTCTCCCACTGGGAGAGGGACAGTGATCACTTCACCTCCAGCCCCGTCCACTTGGCCGCGAAGGCCCAGAGGTCGGCGGTCTCCTCGATGATCTTGTCGGTCGGCTTGCCCGAGCCGTGGCCGGCGCGTGTCTCGATACGGGCGAGGTGCGGCTTGGGGCCGATATCGGCGGCCTGGAGCGCGGCGACGTACTTGAAGGTGTGCCCCGGCACCACGCGGTCATCGGTGTCGGCGGTGGTCGCCAGGATCGCCGGATAGGTCACGCCCGTGCGGATGTTGTGATAGGGCGAGTATTCATAGAGCGTGCGGAAGTCGGCCTCCTTCGACGGATAGCCGTAGTCGTCGACCCAGTAGCGCCCGGCCGTCCAGCGATCGAAGCGCAGCATGTCCATCACGCCGACCGCGGGCAGCGCCGCCGCGAACAGGTCCGGCCGCTGGTTGACCACGGCGCCGACCAGCAGGCCGCCGTTGGAGCCGCCCTGGATGGCGAGCTTGTCCTTGGTGGTGACGCCCTGAGCGATCAGGAACTCGCCGGCGGCGATGAAGTCGTCGAACACGTTCTGCTTGCTGGCGAGACGGCCCGCATCGTGCCACGCCTTGCCGTACTCGCCGCCACCGCGCAGGTTCGCGACCGCGAACACCCCGCCCTGCTCGACCCACGCCATCTGCTTGGGCGAGTAGGCGGGCGTCAGCGAGATGTTGAAGCCGCCATAGCCGTAGAGGATGGTCGGCGCGCCGCCCTTCAGGTCCAGGCCCTTCCTGTGGAACACGAAGATCGGCACGCGGGTGCCGTCCTTCGAGGTATAGAAGTGCTGCGCGACCTCATAGTCGGCGGGATTGAACGCGACCTTGGGCGCGGCCCAGACGTCGGTCTTTCCGCTGGCGACGTCGTAGCGATAGATCGTCGACGGCGTGGTGAAGCTGGTGAAGGCGAAGAAGGTCTCCGGATCGTCGGGATCGCCGATGAAGCCGCTCGCCGCGCCGATGCCGGGCAGCGCGACCGTACCGTCGGGCTTGCCGTCGAGCGTGTAGCGGCGGACCTCCGTCTTCACGTCGGCGAGGTAGCTGAGCACCAGCTTGCCGCCGACCAGCGACGCGCCATCGAGCACCGCCTTGTCCTCCGGCACCACCTCATGCAGCGGCGGGACCGCCGAGCGGGCGTAGAGGTTGGTCGAGACGACCCGCAGCCGCGGCGCGTCCTTGTTGGTCGCCCAGAAGAAGTTGCCGCCCTGGTTGCCGATGTAGCTCCACTCGTTCTCCAGCCCCTTGAAGATGGTGCGGGGCGTGGGATTGGGCGCGGTCAGGTCGACGACCGCGATCTCGTAGCGGTTGTCGGTGCCCTCGGCGGTGGTGATGACCAGCCACTTGCCGTCGTCGGTCACCTGGGCGGTGTGGCCGTACTTCGGGTGATCGGGCGTCGCGTAGACCAGCCTGTCGGCCGACTGGGGCGTGCCGAGCTTGTGGAAATAAACCTGCTGGTTCTCGTTGAGCGCCTGGAACTTGGCGCCCTCGGCCGGCGCGGCGAAGCGCGAGTAGTAGAAGCCGGAGCCGTCCTTGGCCCAGGACAGGTTGGAGAACTTGACCCATTCGACGGTGTCGGCGGCGGGCTGGCCGGTGGCGACGTCGAGCACCTTGACCGTGCGCCAGTCGGTGCCGCCGTCCTGGATCGAGTAGAGGACGTAGCGGCCGTCCTCGCTCGGCACCCATTCGCCGAGCGCGGTGGCGCCGTCCTTGGACCAGCTGTTGGGATCGATCAGCACACGGCCTTCGCCGGCGAGATCGTCGCGGACGTAGAGGACCGACTGGTTCTGCAGGCCGGAGTTGTGGCTGTAGAAATAGCGGCCGCCCTTCTTCACCGGCGGGCCGAAGCGCTCATAATCGTACAGCGCCTTCAGCCGCCGGCGGAAGACGCCGCGGCCGGGAAGCGTCGCAAGATAGGCGTCGGTGACCTTGTTCTGCTCCGTCACCCACTGGCGCACCGCGGGGTCGGTGCGGACGTCGTTCTCGAGCCAGCGATAGGGATCGGCGACCTTCACGCCGAACAGCTCGTCGACCTGATCGACGCGGCGCGTCTCGGGATAGTGGATGGAGGGCATGGTGTCCTGGGCTGATGACGGAACGGAAAGGCAAAGGAGCGGCAGAGCTAGGAGCAGGGCGCGGCGCATCAAGGTCCCTCGAAAATGAAAGAAGGCCGCAGCCTATCGGCCGCGACCTCCTTCACAAGCCTGAAATTGCCAAAGGGCTTACGCCGCCTCGTCGAAGTCCTCGTCGCCCGTCACCGGGCCCGAATCCTGGCCCTTGGCCGAGACGTCGCGATCGACGAACTCGATGATCGCCATCGGCGAGGCGTCCGAGGCGCGGATGCCGGCCTTGATGATGCGGGTATAGCCGCCGTTGCGGTCGGCGTAGCGGGCCGCGAGGACGTCGAACAGCTTAGTGAGCTGCGCGTCGTCGAGCAGGCGGCTGTGCGCCAGGCGGCGGTTGGAGAGGCCGCCCTTCTTGGCGAGCGTCACCAGCTTCTCGACATAGGGGCGAAGCTCCTTCGCCTTGGCGAGCGTGGTGGTGATCTGCTCATGCTTGATGAGCGCGGCCGCCATGTTGCGGAACAGGGCGGCGCGGTGGGCCGAGGTGCGCTGCAGCTTACGGCCGCCGACACGATGACGCATGGTTCTCTTCCTTCGTTCGTTAACGGGCCGTCTTACGGAACCCGAGACCAGGTGACCGTAAGGCCGTCACCGTCGCCGTCTTCAAATCCTCCCCAAGCTTGCTCAGGGAGGAATGACTTAGCCCAGAATCTCCTGCTCGAGCTTCTTGGCCATTTCCTCGATGTTCTCGGGCGGCCAGCCCGGGATTTCCATGCCGAGGCGCAGGCCCATGCTGGAGAGCACTTCCTTGATCTCGTTGAGCGACTTGCGGCCGAAGTTCGGCGTGCGCAGCATCTCGGCCTCGGTCTTCTGGACCAGGTCGCCGATGTAGATGATGTTGTCGTTCTTGAGGCAGTTGGCCGAGCGCACCGACAGCTCGAGCTCGTCGACCTTCTTGAGCAGGAAGCGGTTGATCGTCGCGGTGTCGCCGGCCGGCTCGGCGCCAGCCGCCGGAGCGGCGACGCCGATCGGGGCCGCGCGGGCGACCGCCGAATCGTCGAAGTGGACGAACAGCGCGAGCTGGTCCTGGAGGATGCGGCCGGCATAGGCGATCGCGTCCTCCGGCGTCACCGTGCCGTCGGTCTCGACCGTCAGCGTGAGCTTGTCGTAATCGAGCTCCTGGCCGACGCGGGTGTTCTCGACCTTGTACGAGACCTGGCGCACCGGAGAGTAGAGCGCGTCGACCGGGATCAGGCCGATCGGCGCGTCGGCCGGACGGTTCGACGTGGCGGGGACATAGCCCTTGCCGGTGTCGGCGGTGAGCTCCATGTTGAGCGTCGCGCCGTCGTCCAAGTGGCAGATGACGAGATCGGGGTTCATCACCTCGATGTCGCCCGACACGGCGATGTCGCCGGCCTTGACCTCGCCCGGGCCGGTCGCGGAAAGCTGGAGGCGCTTCGGCCCCTCGCCCTGCATCCGGATCGCGATCTGCTTCACGTTGAGGACGATGTCGGTCACGTCCTCCCGCACGCCGGCGAGCGACGAGAATTCGTGCAGCACGTTCTCGATCTTGATCGAGGTGACGGCGGCACCCTGGAGCGACGAGAGCAGGACGCGGCGCAGCGCATTGCCGAGCGTCAGGCCGAAGCCACGCTCGAGCGGCTCGGCGACGAAGGTCGCCTTGCGCTTGCCGTCGCCGCCCGGCTTCTTCTCGAGACCGGTCGGCTTCTTGAGTTCCTGCCAATTCTTTGCGTTGACGGACACGGGCTTCCCCTATGGTTTTGGGCGGGAGCTGTGGCCACAAGCTCCAGCCAGTGAAGATGCCGGCGCAGCGCGATCAACCGCGCGCCGGCGACGGATAACTTAGACGCGGCGACGCTTGGAAGGGCGGACGCCGTTGTGCGGGATCGAGGTCACGTCACGGATCGAGGTGATCTGAAAGCCCACCGCCTGCAGCGCGCGCAGCGCCGATTCGCGGCCCGAGCCCGGACCCTTGACCTCGACCTCCAGCGTGCGGACGCCGTGCTCGGCAGCCTTGCGGCCCGCATCCTCGGCGGCGACCTGGGCGGCGTAGGGGGTCGACTTGCGCGAGCCCTTGAAGCCCATCATGCCGGCCGACGACCAGGAGATCGCGTTGCCCTGCGCGTCGGTGATGGTGATCATCGTGTTGTTGAAGCTGGCGTTCACATGGGCGACGCCGGCGGTGATGTTCTTGCGTTCGCGACGGCGAAGACGCTGCGGTGCTTGTGCCATTGGGTTAAATCCTGACCCTTGAATACTGAGACCGAGAGGCTGCCTGCCTCAGACCTGCCTCCGGCGGAGAAGGAGTGCGCGAAAGCGCCCCGCGCTTTCGCGCTTACTTCTTCTTGCCGGCGATCGGCTTCGCCTTGCCCTTGCGGGTGCGCGCGTTGGTGTGCGTGCGCTGGCCGCGGACCGGCAGGCCCTTGCGATGGCGCAGGCCGCGGTAGCAGGCCAGGTCCATCAGCCGCTTGATGTTCATCGCGGTCTCGCGGCGGAGGTCACCCTCCACGGTGTAGCCGGCATCGATCGTCTCGCGGATCTGGAGGACCTCCTGATCCGTCAGATCCTGGACGCGGCGCTCGGGCGCGATGTTCAGCTTCTCGGTGATCTCCTTGGCCTTGGTCGGACCAATGCCGTGGATATATTGAAGCGCGATCACCACGCGCTTGTTGGTCGGGATGTTGACGCCCGCAATACGTGCCATGAAAGTTGTTCTCCCAGCTCCACGGGGCCGGCATGGCTGGCTGGCCCCATCTCATCGCGTTGCATCCCGAAACGCGAAATTCCGGCGAGCGCACAAGAGCGCCGCCGGAGCAACCGGTGTTTCGGAATGACGCGCAAATACGCGTTGGGGCGCGTCGAGTCAAGCGGCCGGTGCCGCCCCGGCACGCCGGCCCAGCCATTTGCGGAACGCGACGCCGGCCCACACCAGCTCGACCAGCCCGAACGGCCAGGCGCCCTGAAGGAATCCGTAGGCCGAGCCCAGCAGGCAGGCGGCCGCGAACGCAAGCGTCCACCACGCCGAACGCGCCTCCAGCGCATAGCAGACGAGCATCGCGGTGACCGCGGCGAGGCCGAACAGGGTGAGCAGGTCCATGACGGGCGTGATGCATCAACAGGCGTTTCCATGCTACTCCGCTCGCGGAGAGCGGAGGAACGGGATGCCGCGACCAAAGCCTGTGATCGCAGCCGTCATGCTTGCCGTGATCGCGCCGGCCGAGGCGCAGGTGCAGCAACTCGTCGATCCCGACTTCCGCCCGAGGGTGGCGAAGCCGGTCTATGCCGCCGCCGGACCGGTGGTGGCGATCGACCAGGCGCATCGCAATACCCACAGGATCGACGGGCAATATGCACCATTCGCAGCGCTGCTCGCCGCCGACGGCTATCGCGTGCAAGCCAGCGCCGAGCCGTTCGACGCCGGGGCATTGCATGGCATCGACGTGCTGGTGATCGCCAATGCCCGGGCGCCGGATGATGCCCCCGCTTTCACCGGCACCGAAGAGGACGCGCTCCGGCGCTGGGTGGAGCGCGGCGGTTCGCTGCTGCTGATCGCGGATCACGCACCGTTGGGCACCGCCGCTCGGACGCTCGCCGCCAAATTCGGCGTCGATATGGGACTCGGCTACGTCGCAGTCGCCCCGCCGCAGGCGCCGAGGCTGTCGACACAACTCGTGTATGAAGGCAATAGGCTCGGGCGGCATCCGATCATTGCCGGCCGCAACGCCGGCGAGACGCTGCGCAAGGTCCGCACTTTCACCGGCCAATCGCTCGGCGTGCCGGCGGGAGCGACCGCGCTGCTGATCATCCCGCAAGGCGCTGTCGAAGTCGCGGACACCAATGCGCTGCAGGCGTTGAGCGAGGGCAAGACCGTCGCCACCAGGCCGGTCGGCGGACGGGCGCAGGCGATCGCGATGCCATTCGGCAAGGGGCGGGTCGTGATAACCGGCGAGGCGGGCATGTTCTCCGCCCAGCTCATCCGCGCGCCGGGCAAGCCGGACATGCGATTCGGCATGTCGGTGCCGGGTTACGACGACCAGCAGTTCGCGCTGAACGTCATGCACTGGCTGACGCGGGTGATCTAGCGTCTGATCATCTGGCTTGAAGTAGGCGTTCCCCTTCGCCGGGGAACAGATTCGAACCGGCCGAATCCGACTCTCGAGGATCCGTCCCCTCAATCGTCACCCTCGAGGCCGAGGCCTATCCGGTCGGCAGCACGATCGTGGCGATCAGGCCCGGCGCGTTGTCGCCGAGTTCCAGCCGGCCGCCGTGGAGGCGCGCCACCGCCTCGACCAGCGCGAGGCCGAGGCCGGCGCCGGGCTTGCTGCGCGCGGGGTCGAGGCGGCCGAAGCGGCGGCGGGCCTCGGCCTGCTGCTCGGCGGCGATACCGGGGCCGCGGTCCTCGACCTGGAAGCGGATCTCGCCCTCCCCCGCCGTCAGCCGCAGCACGATCCCGCCGCCGTCGCCGGCATGGCGCAGCGCGTTGTCGACGAGGTTGGCGAGCGCCTGCGACAGCAGCTCGCGATGGAGCGGCAGCGGCGGCGGCTCGGCATCGAGCGCGAGGCGGAGCGTCACCCCGTCCTCCTCCGCCAGCGGCTCGTAGAGCTCGGCGAGCGCGGTGAGCAGCTCGGCGGGGGCGGCCTCGGCGAAGCTGGTGCGGGTGGCGGCTTCCGAGCGGCTGATCTCCAGCAGCACCGCGAGCATCCGCGTGACGATCTCCGTCTCGGCGACGAGGCCGGCGAGCGCGGTGTCGCGCTGGGCCGGGTCCTCGGCGGCGAGCGCGGCCTCGGCACGGGCGCGCAGGCGGGCGATGGGAGAGCGCAGGTCGTGGGCGACGCTGTCGGTGACGATACGCAGCTCGCCCATCAGCCGTTCGATCTTGTCGAGCATCGCGTTGACGCGGCCGCCGAGGCGGTCGAAGGCGTCACCCTGCCCCGCCGCCACCGTCCCGTCCGCCACGGCGACGCGGCGGGCGAGATCGCCGGCGGCGACGGCGTCGGCGGTGGTGGCGACGGCGTCGATGCGGCGGGTGACGTAGCGGGTCAGCACGAGGCCGCCGGCGATGCCGAGCACGCACGACAACAGCATCGACAGGAAGAGCGCGCGCTCGATGGTGCGTTGAGCCGTCTCCCAATCGTCGAGCTGGCGGCCGCTCACCAGCCAGCCGGCGCCGATCCGGCGGGCGATGAAGCCCGCCTCGCGATCCGACCAGGGGCCGACAGCGGCGAGCCGATCGATGCGGAAGCCAGGTTCGGCCAGCGTGACGTCGAAGCGGTCGGGGCCGGCCCCGGCGAGCCTTTTGCCCTTGCGGTCGACGACCGCGGCGACGAGCGAGCCGTCGTCGGCGGCGCGCGCCTGCTCGATGGCGACGCGGAGCGCGGCCTCGCCGGCACGGTGCTCGACGGCGGCGAGCGATTCGGACTGCTCGACCGTGTCGCGCCTGAGCTCCTCGATCGCGTCGTCGTGGGTGGCGTGCCAGAGGAAGGCGACCGGCACGAGCCCCGACACCAGCGCCAGCAGGATCGCCGCAAGCGCCATCCGGGCGGTGGTGGAGAGTCTCATCGAGCCGTGACCCTACGCCGTTCGCCCTGAGCTTGTCGAAGGGCGATCGTGCCTCAAGCGGATCGTATGCGGCGTTCGCCCTTCGACAAGCTCAGGGCGAACGGGGGAAATCGGCACAAATGTTCAAACCGCCGCGAGCTTGTAGCCGGCGCCGCGGACCGTGTGCAGGAGCGGCGTCGGGAAGCCCTCGTCGATCTTGCGCCTGAGGCGGGCGATGTGGACGTCGACGACGTTCGAGCCGGGATCGAAGTGGTAGTTCCAGATCTTCTCGAGCATCATCGTGCGCGTCACCACCTGCCCCGCGTTGCGCGCGAGATACTCCAGCAGGCTGAACTCGCGCTGCCCGAGCGGGATCGGACGGCCGGCGCGGGTGACAGTGCGGGCGAGCAGGTCGATCTCGAGGTCGCCGACATTGAGCCGCGCCGCCGGGGAGCCGGCCCTGCGGGCGTCGGCGCGGCGCAGCAGCGCCTCGACGCGCGCGAGCAGCTCGGAAAAGGAGAAGGGCTTGGTGAGATAATCGTCGGCGCCGGCCTTGAGGCCGCCGACGCGGTCATCGACCGAGCCGAGCGCGGACAGCACTAGTGCGGGCGCGGCGATGCCGGCGGCGCGGGCGGCGCCGATCATCGCCAGGCCGTCGAAGCCCGGCAGCATCCGGTCGACCACCAGCACGTCGAACGTGCCTTCGCTGGCGAGGAACAGGCCGTCGCGCGCGTCGTTCGCGATCTCGACCGCATAACCGGCCTCGCCAAGTCCCTTGGCAAGATAGGCAGCGGTGGAGGCGTCGTCCTCGACGACCAGTATCTTGCGCGTCATCCGGCGCTGGATAGCACTCTCGCCCGTCGAGGCGGAAGCGGCCGGCGAGAGGGGAGTCTCTCCGCCGGCCGCGCCCCCTCGGGGAGCAGGGGCCTCCCCGAGGGAACCCATGATTACTGCGCCTTGGTCTGAGCCGGAGCGGCCGTGGTGGTCTTGGTCTTGGTCTTGGCCTTCTTCACGACGTGGTGGTGCTTGGCCGAGGCCGGCACGGCCTTCTTCGCCTCGGCAAGCGAAGGGGCGGCGATCAGCGCGAGGGCGGCAGTCGACAGCAACAGACGGGTCATGGCGATTTCTCCTTCAACTCTCCGGCTCGGCAGGGGCCGCCGGGTCGAGGGAAGGATTAGCCCCCGTCACCTCACGCCGAGGTGACGGGGAGATGAAAATCGCGTCATGTTGGTCGGGTCGCGACTATTGCTTGGCCTTGGCCGGCTCGGGAGCGGGCGACGTTTCGGCGGCGGTCTTGAGGCGGGTGAGCTGGGTGCCGAGCACCTTGTCGACCAGCGGCGCCAGCGTCTCGCCGCCCTGGCGCATGTAGCCGCCGACGACATAGGTCATGGTGACCTTGGTGGCATTGGCGCCCACGCTGTCGAGCTTGAAGGTGAGCGTCGCCGCCACCGCCTCCGCCTGGAGCGGCCCGAGCGCGCCGACCATGCGGATCATGCGGCCGGGAGCGACATAGACGAGATGGGCGTGCTCGATGCTGCCCTTGTCGGGCAGCCGCTCGCAGAAGCAGCCGGTCGCCTGCGTGTCCATGTAGAGATTGGCGCTGTCGCCCGAATAGGTGTGCTCCGGATCCCACCATTTCTGGGGCGCGCGCAGAGTGTCCCAGGCGGCGGCGATCGGGGCGTCGATGGTGAGCGTCTGCTCGACGGCGAAGCTGGCCGGAGCGGAGGCGGTGACCTCGGCCGCGGCAGGCGTGGCGGCGACCAGGGCGGCCAATGCGAATAGGTGCTTCATCGGTCCCTCCCGGCGAGAGGAGCAGATTAGCCTGCCCCGCATACAACGTCATCCCGGACTTGTTCCAGGGTCCGCCGCGCCACCAGCTTCACGGCTTGTTGAAGCGTGGTTGCCGGAACAGGTCCGGCATGACGGTGAGGAATCAGGCCTTGCCGTCCAGGATCGCCTCGATCGCCTCGGTCACGTGCGCGATGTCGGCCATGCCGTCGACGCGGCTGACGATCCCGCGCGCTTCGTAGATCGGCAGGATCGGCGCGGTCTTGGCGCGGTACTCCGCCATGCGGGTGCGGACCGTCTCGGCATTGTCGTCGGGGCGGCGCTTGAACTCGTGGTGGCCGCACACGTCGCAGGTGCCCGGCACCTTCGGCTGCTTGAACCGGTCGTGATAGCCCTCGCCGCAATTGGCGCAGGTGAAGCGGCCGGTGATGCGCTCGACCAGCGCGTCCTCGTCCACCGTCAGCTCGATGACATGGTCGAGCCTGCGGCCGCGCTCGGCGAGCAGCTGATCCAGCGCCTCGGCCTGGGCGGCGGTGCGGGGATAGCCGTCGAAGATCGCACCCTTGGCCGTGTCCGGCATGTCGAGCCGCTCGCCGATGATACCCGAGACGATCTCGTCGGAGACGAGCTCGCCCGCCTCCATCACCGCCTTGGCCTTGATGCCCGTCGGCGTACCGGCCTTGACCGCGGCGCGCAGCATGTCGCCGGTCGAGAGCTGCACCATGCCGCGATCGGCCTCGAGGCGGCTCGCCTGGGTCCCCTTGCCCGCCCCCGGCGGTCCCAGCAGAATGATGTTCATGACGGTCGCTCCCTAAACCGTTCGTGCCGAGCTTGTCGAAGCACCGTTCTTCTGGCGCCCCTCCGCATTGAAGAAGAAGGGCGGCCCTTCGACAAGCGCAGGGCGAACGGCGTTCGGGATTATCTTAGGCGGCCGCCCTTCAGCTTCGCCTTCTTGATGAGGTCGCCATACTGGTGCGCCAGCAGGTGCGACTGGATCTGTGTCACCGTGTCCATCGTCACGTTGACGACGATCAGCAGGCTGGTGCCGCCGAGATAGAAGGGAATCGACAGCGCCGACACCAGATATTCGGGCAGCAGGCAGATCACCGTCAGGTACGCCGCGCCGATCACGGTGATGCGGGTCAGCACGTAATCGAAATAGGCCTCGGTGTTCTTGCCCGGGCGGATGCCGGGGATGAAGCCGCCGTAGCGCTTGAGGTTATCCGCTGTCTCCTCCGGGTTGAAGACCACCGCGGTGTAGAAGAAGGAAAAGAAGATGATGCCGAGCCCGTAGAGCACCATGTAGATGGGGCTGCCGTGCTGGAGATACTGGTTCAGCGTGATCACGAAGTCGCCGAGGCGGCTCTCGCCCGCGACGCGCTGGCCGGCGAACTGGGTGATGGTCAGCGGCAGCAGCAGCAGCGACGAGGCGAAGATCGGCGGGATCACGCCGGCGGTGTTGAGCTTGAGCGGCAGGTGGCTGCGCTCGGCCTGGACGCCGCGCTGCGTCTGGCGCTTGGGATACTGGATCAGGATGCGGCGCTGGGCGCGCTCCATGAAGCAGATGAACAGCACCAGCAGCACCACCGCGACGACGATCGCAAGCAGGGTCATCGGATTCATCGTGCCGGTGCGGCCGCCCTCGAGCAGCTGGACGAGCGTGGTCGGCAGGTGCGCGACGATGCCGGCCATGATGATGAGGCTGATGCCGTTGCCGATGCCGCGGCTGGTGATCTGCTCGCCCAGCCACATCAGGAACATGGTGCCGCCGATCAGCGAGACCACCGCGGCGATGCGGAACAACATGCCCGGCGCGATCACCGCCTGCACGCCCTGGCTGGCGCCGAACGCCTCCAGGCCCACGGCGATGAAATAGCCCTGCACCGCGGTCAGCGCGACGGTGCCGTAGCGGGTATACTGGTTGAGCTTCTTGCGCCCGCTCTCGCCTTCCTTCTTGATCGCGGCGAGGGTCGGCGACAGCGAGGTCGCGAGCTGCACGACGATCGAGGCGGTGATGTAGGGCATCACCCCGAGCGCGATCAGGCTCATGCGGGTGAGCGCGCCGCCCGAGAAGGTGTTGAAGAAATCGAGCACGCCGCCCTGGGTCTGCTGGCTGAGCAGGCCGAGCGCGGTCGGATCGATGCCGGGCAGCGGCACGTAGCTCAGCATCCGGAAGACGATCAGCGCGCCGAGGGTGAACCACAGCCGCTTCTTGAGGTCGGTCGCCTGGCTGAACTTGGCCAGGTTGATGCTGGTGGCGAGGCTGTCGGCTGCGGATGCCATCGTGTCTGCGGTCCCGGAAACTGAAACGGCGGCGAACGCAAAACCCGCCCGCCGCCGCTCATATAGTCACGCTCAGGAGGTTGTCTAACCTCTCAAGCTTCATTGCCTCCCCGGCGGAGGCCGGGGTCCAGTCGCGAGCGGCCCGAAACTGGGCCCCGGCCTCCGCCGGGGAAGCGAGGATAAGTTACGCCTTCGCGGCCTTCTTCGCCGCCTTGTCGTCGGCGCGCGCCTTCTGCACGGTGCGGTGCTTGGCGGCGGCCTTCTCGGCGGCCGGCACGATCTCGGGGACCGTGAGCGAGCCGCCCGCCTTCTCGACCGCCTCGCGCGCCGACTTGGACGCGCCGGCGACGGTGATGGTCAGCTTGGCGGTGAGTTCGCCCTTGCCGAGCAGGCGGACGCCGTCCTTGCCGCCGCGGGTCAGGCCCGCCGCGTTCAGCACCGCCTGGTCGATCGGCTGCGACGCATCGAGCTTGCCGGCATCGATCGCCTTCTGCAGCGCGCCCAGGTTCACCTCGGCATAATCCTTGGCGAAGATGTTGTTGAAGCCGCGCTTCGGCAGGCGCATGTGGAGCGGCATCTGGCCGCCCTCGAAGCCGTTGATCGAGACGCCTTCGCGGCTCTTCTGGCCCTTCTGGCCGCGGCCGCCGGTCTTGCCCTTGCCCGAGCCGATGCCGCGTCCGACGCGGATCTTGCGGTGACGGGCGCCTTCGTTGTCGCGGATGTCGTTCAGTTTCATGTCGTGCACTCGCTTTCGCTTTTGTCGCGCTGAAATAACTAAAGCCCCTCCCCTTCAGGGGAGGGGCTTAGGAGGTCATCCCTCCACGCTCACCATATGCTGCACCTTGCGGATCATGCCGCGGACCTCGGGGGTGTCCTTGAGCTCGACCGTCTTGTGCATCTTGTTGAGGCCCAGGCCGATCAGGGTCGCGCGCTGGTCCTTGGTGCGGCGGATCGGCGAGCCGGTCTGGGTGATCTTCACCGTGCCGGCCGCGGCTTCCTTCTTCGCTGCCATCTGAGCTTACTCCGTGATCGCGGCCGCGTCCGCCTCGGCGGTCTGCGAACCGCCGCGGCCGAGCAGGTCGGCGATCTTCTTGCCGCGGCGCTGCGCGACGCTCTTGGGCGAGGTCTGCTCGCCGAGCGCCTCAAAGGTCGCGCGGATCATGTTGTACGGGTTCGAGGTGCCGACCGACTTGGTCACCACGTCGGCGACGCCGAGGCTCTCGAAGATCGCACGCATCGGACCGCCGGCGATGATGCCGGTGCCCGCCGGCGCCGAGCGCAGCGTCACCCGGCCCGCGCCGAAGTGGCCGTTGCCGTCGTGGTGCAGCGTGCGGCCTTCCTTCAGCGGCACGCGGACCATCGCCTTCTTGGCAGCCGCGGTCGCCTTCGAGATCGCCTCGGGCACCTCGCGCGCCTTGCCGTGGCCGAAGCCGACGCGGCCCTTGCCGTCGCCCACGACGACCAGCGCCGCGAAGCCGAAGCGCTTGCCGCCCTTCACCGTCTTGGACACGCGGTTGATGTGGACGAGCTTCTCGATCAGCTCCTCGCCGCCATCCTCGCCGCCGCCGCGACGATCGTCGCGCCGGCCACGGCCGCCGTCGCGACCGCCACGACCGCCACGATCGCCGCCGCCACGGCCACGGCCGCCACGGGGACCGCGGCCGCCCTCGGGAGCGGGGGCACCGGCGCCGGCACCGGCCTCCTGCGGAGCGCCCTCGATCTGGGTGTTCTCGTCAGCCATGCCTTAGAACTCCAATCCATTCTCGCGCGCGGCTTCCGCCAGCGCCTTGACGCGACCGTGATAGAGGAAGCCGCCGCGGTCGAACACGACCTGCGTCACGCCCGCCTGCTTGGCCGCCTCGGCGACCTTCGCGCCGACGGCCTTGGCCGCCTCGACGGTCGCGCCGGCCTTGTCGGCGCCCAGCGTCGACGCCGCCGCGATCGTCTTGCCCTCGGTATCGTCGATCACCTGGGCATAGATGTGCTTGCCCGAGCGGTGGATCGACAGCCGCGGACGGCCGCCGGCCCGCGCGCGGAGCGCGGTGCGGTTGCGGCGCCGCCGCTTCTCGAAGAGAGAGAGACCCTTGGTCATTACTTCTTCTTCCCTTCCTTGCGGAAGATATACTCGCCCGCGTACTTGATGCCCTTGCCCTTGTAGGGCTCAGGCTTGCGCCATTGGCGAATTTCCGCCGCGAACTGGCCGACCTTCTGCTTGTCGCTGCCCGAGATCTCGACCGTGGTCTGATCCGGGGTCTTGACCTCGACCCCCTCCGGAACGTCGAGATCGACGTCATGCGAATAGCCGAGCTGGAGCTTCAGCTTCCGGCCCTGCGCATTGGCGCGATAGCCGACGCCGGTGATCTCGAGGCGCTTCGTGAAGCCCTCGGTCACGCCGGTCACCAGGTTCTGCACCAGCGTGCGCTGCATACCCCAGAAGGCACGCGCCGCCTTGGTGTCGTTGGCCGGCTTCACGGTGATGCCGTCGTCGCCCACCGTGTAGCTGATCTCGTCACGCAGTGTCAGCGCGAGCGTGCCCTTCGGGCCCTTCACGTTGAGCTGACCGCCCTCGATCGTGGCGGTGACGCCCGCCGGTACGGTGACCGGCCGTTTGCCGATGCGGCTCATCAGAACACCTCCGCCAGCACTTCGCCGCCGACGTTCTGCTCGCGCGCTTCCGCGTCGGACAGCACGCCCTTCGGCGTCGAAACGATGGTGATGCCCAGGCCGTTGCGCACGCGCGGAAGCTCCTGCGAGCCCGAATAGACGCGGCGGCCCGGTTTCGAGACGCGAGCGACATGCTTGATCGCCGGCTGGCCCTCGAAATACTTCAGCTCGATGCGGATGCCGGCCGCGGGGCCCATCTGCTCGTCGCTGTAGCCACGGATATAGCCCTCGCGCTGGAGCACGTCGAGCACGCGCGCGCGCAGCTTCGACGCCGGCGTCAGGACGGAATCCTTGCGCGCGCGCTGGCCGTTGCGGATGCGGGTGAGCATGTCACCCAGGGGATCGGTCACTGCCATCTTTTTACCCTTACCAGCTCGACTTGGTGATGCCGGGGATCAGGCCCTTGTTGGCCAGATCGCGAAGCATGACGCGCGCGAGACGGAACTTGCGGTAATAGCCGCGCGGACGCCCGGTGAGCTCGCAGCGGTTGCGGATGCGCGTCGGGTTCCCGTTCCTCGGGATCTCCGCCATCTTGAGCCGCGCGATGAGGCGCTCGGTCTCGCCGAGGCTCTCGTCATTCGCCTGCGCCTTCAGCTTCGCATAGCGGCCGGCGTACTTCTTCACCAGCTTCTTGCGACGCTCGTTCTTGTTGATCGAACTCAGTTTCGCCATGGACTTAAGCTCTTCTCTTCTTTCTCAGTGCTCCTGCGAAGGCAGGAGCCTTGGCCAGTGCTCCTGCCTTCGCAGGAGCACTGATTCGGGGTTACGCCGCCTGCTTCTCCTCGCCACCGGTCATGCCGATGAACGGGAAGCCGAACAGGCGCAGCAGCTCGCGAGCCTCTTCATCGGTCTTCGCGGTGGTGGTGACGATGATGTCCATGCCGCGGACCTTGTCGATCCGGTCATAGTTGATCTCCGGGAACACGAGCTGCTCCTTGAGACCCATCGCATAGTTGCCGCGGCCGTCGAACGACTTGGGGTTGAGGCCACGGAAGTCGCGGACGCGGGGAAGCGCGATCGTGACGAGGCGGTCGAGGAACTCGTACATGCGCTCGCGGCGAAGGGTGACCTTCGCGCCGATCGGCATCCCTTCGCGCAGCTTGAACTGCGCGATCGACTTCTTCGCCTTGGTGACGACGGGCTTCTGGCCGGCGATCAGCTCCATCTCGGACGCCGCCTGCTCGACCTTCTTCTTGTCCTGCGTCGCCTCGCCCACGCCCATGTTGAGCACGATCTTCTCGATCCGGGGCACCTGCATCGGATTCTTGTAGCCGAACTTGTCCGTCATCGCCTTGACGATGCGGTCGTCGTACAGCTTCTTCATCCGCGGCGTGTAGTTGTCAGCCATTAATGACCTCCCCGGTCTTGACGGCCACGCGGACCTTCTTGCCGTCCTTCACCTCGAAGCGGACGCGCGTCGGCTTGCCGTCCTTGGTCACGTGCGCGACCTTGGAGACGTGCAGCGGCGCTTCCGAACGCTCGAGGCCGCCCTGCGGGTTGGCCTGCGAGGGCTTGCGGTGCCTGACGGCGATGTTGACGCCTGACACGACGACCTTGCCGTCCTTCGGCAGCGACTTGACGACCTCGCCGGTCCGGCCCTTGTCCTTGCCGGACAGGACGATGACCTGGTCGCCCTTCTTGATCTTGGCAGCAGCCATCACAGCACCTCGGGCGCGAGCGAAATGATCTTCATATAGCCCTTCGAGCGCAGCTCGCGGACCACCGGGCCGAAGATACGGGTGCCGATCGGCTCCTCGTTCTTGTTCACCAGGACGGCGGCGTTGCCGTCGAAGCGGATCACCGAGCCGTCGGCGCGGCGGATGTCCTTCGACGTGCGAACGATCACCGCGCGGTGGACGTCGCCCTTCTTGACGCGGCCCCTCGGCACCGCCTCCTTGACGCTGACGACGATGACGTCGCCCACGCCGGCGGTGCGGCGCTTGGAGCCGCCCAGCACCTTGATGCACTGCACCCGCTTCGCGCCGCTGTTGTCAGCGACGTCGAGATTGGACTGCATCTGGATCATCGATCCGGTTCCTTCTCAACTGCGCCCGATTCCGACCGGGACGCACCTTCGTTCCAATGCGGACTTAAGCGTCCGCCGCGATCATCTCGGGCGTCGTGTGGGTGTTGACCCGCTCGATCACCTTCCACGTCTTCTGCTTGGAGATCGGGGCGGTCTCTTCGATCCGCACCGTTTCACCCTGCTTGAACTCGTTCGCCTCGTCATGGGCGTGATACTTCTTCGAGCGGCGGATGATCTTGCCGTAGAGCGGGTGCTTCACCTTGCGCTCGACGTTCACCACCACCGTCTTGTCGGCCTTGTCCGACACGATCACCCCGGTCAGCACGCGCTTCGGCATGTCTCGGGACTCCTTACTTGGCAGCCGAGCGCGAACGCTCGGTCTGCAGCGTCTTGATACGGGCGATGTCGCGACGGACCTCGCGCACGCGGCTCGGCTTCTCGAGCTGGCTGGTCGCCGCCTGGAAGCGGAGGTTGAACGCCTCGCGCTTGAGGTTGCCCAGCTCCTCCGTGAGCTGATCGTCGGTCTTCGCCCGAAGATCGGTTGCCTTGGTCATCTCTATCAACCCTCCAGGTGCGACGTGTCGCCGAGACGCGCCACGACCTTGGTCTTGATCGGCAGCTTCATCGCCGCACGCTCGAACGCCTCCGCCGCGAGCGGGCCGGGCACGCCGTCCAGCTCGAACAGGATGCGGCCGGGCTTGACGCGCGCCGCCCAGAATTCCGGCGCGCCCTTGCCCGAGCCCATGCGGACCTCGGCCGGCTTCGACGACACCGCGACGTCCGGGAAGATGCGGATCCACAACCGCCCCTGACGCTTGATGTGACGCGTGATCGCGCGGCGGGCCGCCTCGATCTGACGCGCGGTGATCCGCTCCGGCTCCATCGCCTTCAGGCCATAGGAGCCGAAGTTCAACGCCGTGCCGCCCTTGGCATCGCCATGGATGCGGCCCTTGAACTGCTTGCGGAACTTGGTCTTCTTCGGTTGCAGCATGGCTTAGTTCCTGCGATCGCGGTCATCGCGCGCGGGGCGCACGCCGGAGGTCTGGGCCTCCACCATCAGACGGTCCTGGGCGAGCGGATCGTGACCCAGGATCTCGCCTTTGAAGACCCACACCTTGACGCCGCACACGCCATAGGCGGTGTGCGCTTCGGCATCGGCGTAATCGAGGTGCGCGCGCAGCGTGTGCAGCGGCACGCGGCCCTCGCGATAGCTCTCCGACCGCGCGATCTCGGCGCCGCCGAGACGGCCGCCGCACGCGACGCGGATGCCGTCGGCACCCAAGCGCATCGCCGACTGCACCGCGCGCTTCATCGCGCGGCGGAAGGCGATGCGGCGCTCGAGCTGATCGGCGATGCCCTGCGCGATCAGCTTGGCGTCGATCTCAGGCTTGCGGATCTCGACGATGTTCAGCGACACGTCCGAGCTGGTCATCGCGCCGAGCGTCTTGCGCAGCTTCTCGATGTCCGAGCCCTTCTTGCCGATGATCACGCCGGGGCGCGCGGCATAGATCGAGATACGGCACAGCTTGGCCGGACGCTCGATCACCACCTTCGAGATCGCGGCCTGCGGCAGCGTCTTGACGATGTACTGGCGGATCTTGAGATCCTCCAGCAGCAGGCGGCCATAGTCCGCACCCTCGGCGAACCAGCGGCTGTCCCAGGTGCGGTTGATCTGCAGGCGCAGGCCGATCGGATTGCTCTTGTGACCCATTATGCTTCTTCCTGCTCGCGCACGACGATGCGCAGACGGCTGAACGGCTTCAGGATGCGGGTGGACTTGCCACGGCCGCGGGTCGCGAAGCGCTTCATCGTGATCGACTTGCCGACCGATGCCTCGGCGACGACGAGCGCGTCGACGTCGAGGTTGTGGTTGTTCTCGGCATTGGCGATCGCGGAGGCGAGCACCTTGCGCGCGTCCTCGGCCATCGCCTTCTTCGAGAAGGCAAGGATGTTCATCGCATCGCCCGCCTTCTTGCCGCGGATCAGGCCCGCGACCAGGTTGAGCTTCTGCGCCGAACCGCGGATCTGCGTGCCGACCGAGAGCGCCTCGTTGTCGGCAACGCGGCGGGGAGCCTTATCCTTAGACATCAGCGCTTACCCTTCTTGTCGGCGGCGTGGCCGGGGAAGAAGCGGGTCGGCGCGAACTCGCCGAGCTTCATGCCGACCATGTCCTCGTTGACCGACACCGGCACGTGCTTGCGGCCGTTGTAGACGTTGAACGTCAGGCCGACGAACTGCGGCAGGATCGTCGAGCGGCGCGACCAGGTCTTGATCGGACCCGAACGGGTGCCCTGCTCCTGCGCGGCCTCGGCCTTCTTGAGAAGGCTGAGGTCCACGAACGGACCCTTCCAAACCGAGCGAGCCATTACTTCTTCCTCGCGTGACGCGAACGGATGATCATCTTGTCCGTCGCCTTGTTGTGACGGGTGCGCGCACCCTTGGTCGGCTTGCCCCACGGGGTGACCGGATGACGGCCGCCCGAGGTCCGGCCCTCACCACCGCCGTGCGGGTGGTCGACCGGGTTCTTGGCGACGCCGCGGGTCAGCGGACGCTTGCCGAGCCAGCGGTTGCGGCCGGCCTTGCCGAGGTTCTGGTTCTGGTTGTCGGGGTTAGACACCGCGCCGACCGTCGCCATGCAGTTCGCATGGATGTAGCGCTGCTCGCCCGAGTTGAGGCGGACGATCACCATGCCGCGGTCACGGCCGACGACCTGGACGTAGGTGCCCGCCGAGCGCGCGATCTGACCGCCCTTGCCCGGCTTCATCTCGACGTTGTGGACGATGGTGCCGACCGGCATCTGGCCGAGCTCCATGGCGTTGCCCGGCTTCACGTCGGTCTTGCGGCCGGCGATCACCTTGTCGCCGACGCCCAGGCGCTGCGGCGCGAGGATATAGGCCAGGCGGTCCTTGCCGTTCTCGTCGGCGCCGTAGTTGACCAGCGCGATGAACGCGGTGCGGTTCGGGTCGTACTCGATCCGCTCGACCGTGCCGACGACGTCCCACAGGCGGCGCTTGAAATCGACGATGCGATAGCGCTGCTTGTGGCCGCCGGCGATGCCGCGCGACGTCACATGGCCCTTGTTGTTGCGGCCGCCCGTCTTGGTCTTGCCTTCGGTCAGCGCCTTGACCGGACGCCCCTTGTAGAGGGCCGAACGGTCGACGAGGATCAGGCCGCGACGCGCGGGGCTCGTCGGATTGTAATGCTTGAGCGCCATGGTCAGTTGACCCCCTGCGTCACGTCGATCTGATCGCCTTCGGCGAGCGTCACGATCGCTTTCTTCATGTCCGAGCGGCGGTAGGGCGCGCCCTTCCACTTCTTGGTCTTGCCCTTCTGGACGATCGTGTTGACGCCGGTCACCTTGACGTTGAACAGCGCCTCGACCGCCGCCTTGATCTCGGGCTTGGTCGCGTCGTTCGCGACCTTGAACACCACCGCGTTCGCCTCCGAAACCAGAGTCGCCTTCTCGGTGATGTGCGGCGCGACGATCACGTCGTAGTGTCGGGTGTCGACCGCCGCCTTCTTCGATGCCTTAGCCATTGAAGCGCGCCTCCAGCTTCTCGACGGCAGCGCGGGTCAGGACCAGCGTGTCGTGCTTCAGGATGTCGTAGACGTTGGCGCCGATCGCCGGCAGCACGTTGACCTCGCGGAGGTTGCCCGCGGCGAGCGCGAAGCTGGTCTCGACGGCGTCGCCGTCGATCACCAGCGCGGTCTTGCCGAAGCCGAGCTTGGCGAGATCGCCCTTCAGCGTCTTGGCCTTGCCGTCCTTCACGGTCAGGCTGTCGAGGACGATCAGCGAGCCCGCCTTGGCGTGGCTCGACAGCGCCATCTTGAGGCCCAGCGCGCGGATCTTCTTGTTCAGCGACGGATTGAAGTCGCGGACGCGGGCGCCGTGCGCCTTGCCGCCGCCGATGAACACCGGCGCGCGGCGATCGCCGTGACGGGCGGTGCCGCCGCCCTTCTGGCGACCGAACTTCTTGCCGGTGCGGGCAACGTCGGAACGCTCGCGGGTGCCGCGCGCGGTGCCGCGGCGCTTCTCGAGCTGCCAGGTGACGACGCGGTGCAGGATGTCGGCACGCGGATCGAGGCCGAACACCTCGTCGGCGAGCTCGATGTCCGCGGCCTTCGCCCCAGCGCCCTTGGCACCGTCGAGGGATTGAACCTTGACCTTCACGTTCAGCCCTCCTGGCCTTCGGCGGCCTCGGGAGCCGCCGGCGCTTCCGCGGGCGTCTCGGCCGGAGCCTGGTTGTTGTTGGCGACGGCCTTCAAGCTCGCCGGATACGGCGCGTCCTTATGGGCCGGGACCTTGACCGCATCCTTGACGAGCAGCCAGCCGCCCTTCGAGCCGGGCACCGAGCCCTTGACGAAGATCAGGCCGCGCTCGACGTCGGTCGAGACGATCTCGAGGTTCTGCTGCGTGCGATTGCGCGCGCCCATGTGGCCGGCCATCTTCTTGTTCTTGAAGACGCGGCCCGGGTCCTGGCGGTTGCCGGTCGAACCATGCGAACGGTGCGAGACCGACACGCCGTGGGTCGCGCGCAGACCGCCGAAGCCCCAGCGCTTCATCGCGCCGGCGAAGCCCTTGCCCTGGGTGACGCCCTGGACGTCGACCATCTGGCCGGCGACGAAATGGTCAGCCGAAATCTCCGCGCCCACCTCGATCAGCGCGTCCTCGTCGACGCGGAACTCGACCAGCTTCGCCTTCGGCTCGACCTCGGCCTTGCCGAAGTGGCCGCGCTGCGGCTTGGCGACGTTCTTGGCCTTGGCGGTACCGGCGCCGAGCTGGACCGCGACGTAACCGTCCCGCTCCATCGTGCGCTGCGCCACCACCTGGACGCCCTCCAGCGCCAGGACGGTGACGGGCACGTGGCGGCCGTCGTCCTGGAACAGGCGGGTCATCCCCATCTTCTTCGCGATCACGCCAGTGCGCATGACCAGTTGCTCCCATAACAGAGGCACCCGGCGGATGATTCCGCGGGTGCGTGCCTCAGCCCAAATACGATGCGTGCCCCCGTCCGGGCCGAATGTTCCTTGATCCAAGGAACGCGACGGGAGACGCAGCCCGGAGCGAACTCCGGCGGTATCTCTATGTCGATGAGGGGTTCAGTCCCTCGGCCCTTCCTTGCATCGGCCCAGAGGCCAGTCGAGGAAGGAAGCGCAGCGATTCATGATCGCGACGCGAATCTCGTGTGAGGCGGCGCCTTTACGGTACCTTCGCCTCGCTGTCTACCCCTTGCCGAAAGCTGCCGTCATCCAGATAGCAACCCCGGCTTTCGCCGGGGCTCCGGCAAACTGGCTCACGCCAGTTTGATCTCGACGTCAACGCCGGCGGCGAGATCGAGCTTCATCAGCGCGTCGACCGTGTTGGCGGTCGGCTGCACGATGTCGAGCATACGCTTGTAGGTGCGCACCTCGAACTGCTCGCGCGACTTCTTGTCGATGTGGGGACCACGGTTGACCGTGAACTTCTCGATCTTCGTCGGAAGCGGGATGGGACCACGGATGAGCGCGCCGGTGCGGCGGGCGGTATCGGCGATCTCGCCGGTCGCCTGATCGAGCACGCGGTGATCGAACGCCTTCAGGCGAATGCGGATATTCTGCGTTTCCATGTCCCTACCGATATGAAAGAGCGGGCCCCGCTGCCGGGGCTCTTGCTGGTTCAAACTCAAACTGGAGGCGGGCCCTTACAGGTGCCCCCGTAAAAAGGCAACCGCCCGGCCCCAATTTTCAGGGGCCGGGCGGCGCTTTTATTCTCAGCTTACTTCGAGATGCCGCTGACGACACCCGCGCCGACGGTGCGACCACCTTCGCGGATGGTGAAACGCTGGCCGACGTCCATCGCGATCGGGGCGATCAGCTTGACGCCCAGCGCGACGTTGTCGCCCGGCATGACCATCTCGGTGCCGGCCGGCAGCTCGACGGTGCCGGTGACGTCCGTGGTGCGGAAGTAGAACTGCGGACGATAGTTGGCGAAGAACGGCGTGTGACGGCCGCCTTCCTCCTTCGACAGCACATACACCTCCGACTGGAAGTCGGTGTGCGGGGTGATCGAGCCCGGCTTGGCCAGAACCTGTCCGCGCTCGACTTCCTCACGGCCGACGCCGCGGAGCAGCGCGCCGACGTTGTCGCCGGCCTGGCCCTGGTCGAGCAGCTTGCGGAACATCTCGACGCCGGTGACGACCGTCTTCTTGGTGTCGGTGATGCCGACGATCTCGACTTCCTCGCCGACCTTGATGACGCCGGTCTCGACGCGGCCGGTCACCACGGTGCCGCGGCCCGAGATCGAGAACACGTCCTCGATCGGCATCATGAACGGCTTGTCGAGCGGACGCTCGGGCTGCGGGATATACTCGTCGACAGCCGCCATCAGCTCAAGCACGGCCTTCTTGCCGATCTCGTCGTTCGAGCCGTCGAGCGCCTTGACCGCCGAGCCCTTGATGATCGGAATGTCGTCGCCCGGGAACTCATACGAGCTCAGCAGCTCGCGAATCTCGAGCTCGACGAGCTCCAGGATCTCCTCGTCGTCGACCAGGTCGACCTTGTTCATGAACACGACCATCGCCGGCACGCCGACCTGACGGGCGAGCAGGATGTGCTCGCGGGTCTGCGGCATCGGGCCGTCGGTCGCCGACACGACCAGGATCGCGCCGTCCATCTGGGCGGCACCGGTGATCATGTTCTTGACGTAGTCGGCGTGACCCGGGCAGTCGACGTGCGCATAGTGGCGCTTGTCGGTCTCATACTCGACGTGCGCGGTCGAGATGGTGATGCCGCGCTCGCGCTCTTCCGGCGCCTTGTCGATGTTGGCGTAGTCGACGAACGTCGCGCCGCCCGTCTCGGCCAGGACCTTCGTGATCGCGGCGGTCAGCGACGTCTTGCCGTGATCGACGTGGCCGATGGTGCCGATGTTGAGGTGCGGCTTGGTCCGCTCAAACTTTGCCTTCGCCATTGTTTCCCTACCTTCTGATCAATTTTCCCGGACCGCTAAGGGGACTCGCGAGAACGCGGCCCCATAGCGGCATGTTTGCGGTTACGCCAGCTTCGCCTTGACCTCGTCCGCAACATTCTGCGGCACTTCGTCATAGTGCGAGAACTGCATCGAGTAGTTCGCGCGTCCCTGGGTGAACGAACGGAGCTGGTTCACATAGCCGAACATGTTCGCGAGCGGCACCATCGCGGTCACCGCCTGCGCGTTGCCGCGCGTGTCGGTGCCCTGGATCTGGCCACGGCGCGAGTTCATGTCGCCGATGACGTCGCCGAGGTAGTCCTCCGGCGTCACCACCTCGACCTTCATGATCGGCTCGAGCAGCTTGATGCCCGACTTGGCCGCGGCCTCGCGCATCGCGCCGCGGGCGCAGATCTCGAACGCCAGCGCCGACGAGTCGACGTCGTGGTAGGCACCGTCGGTCAGGTGCACCTCGAAGTCGATGATCGGGAAGCCGATCAGGTGACCGGTCTCCGCCGTCTCGCGGAAGCCCTTCTCCACCGACGGGATGTATTCGCGCGGGATGTTGCCGCCCTTGATCTCGTCGAAGAACTGGAAGCCCGAGCCGCGCTCGCCCGGGATCACCGTCGCCTTGACGCGGCCGAACTGGCCCGAGCCGCCCGACTGCTTCTTGTGGGTGTAATCAATCTCGACCTTCTTAGCGAGATACTCGCGATAGGCGACCTGCGGCGCGCCGACGTTGGCCTCGACCTTGAACTCGCGCTTCATACGGTCGACCAGGATCTCGAGGTGGAGCTCGCCCATCCCCTTGATGATGGTCTGGCCGCTCTCATGATCGGTCGACACGCGGAACGACGGGTCCTCGGCGGCCAGGCGGTTGAGGGCGATGCCCATCTTCTCCTGGTCGGCCTTGGTCTTGGGCTCCACCGACAGCTCGATCACCGGCTCGGGGAACTCCATCCGCTCGAGGATGATCGGGTTGGCCGAATCGCACAGCGTGTCGCCGGTCGTGGTCTCCTTGAGACCGGCGATCGCGACGATATCGCCGGCGAACGCCTCGTCGATGTCCTCACGCGAGTTGGCGTGCATGAGGAGCATACGGCCGATCTTTTCCTTCTTGTCCTTCACCGAGTTGAGGACCTGGCCCTTCTCGAGCTTGCCCGAGTAGATGCGCGCGAAGGTGAGCGAGCCCACGAAGGGATCGTTCATGATCTTGAACGCCAGCGCCGAGAACGGCGCCTTGTCGTCGGCCGGGCGCGAATCCTCGGTCGTGCCGTCGAGCTTGAGGCCCTGCACCGGCGGGATGTCGAGCGGCGACGGCAGGAAGTCGACCACCGCGTCGAGCAGCGGCTGCACGCCCTTGTTCTTGAACGCCGAGCCACACAGCACCGGCACGAACGAGAAATTGAGCGTGCCCTTGCGGATCAGCTTCTTGATGGTGGCGACGTCGGGCTCCGCGCCCTCGAAGAACGCCTCCATCGCGGCGTCGTCCTGCTCGACGACGGTCTCGATCAGCTCGGCGCGCGCCGCGGCGGCGGCGTCCTTCAGGTCATCGGGGATGTCCTGATATTCGAACTTCGCGCCCAGGCTCTCCTCGAGCCAGATGATCGCACGGTTCTCGACCAGGTCGACCAGACCCTTGAAGCCGCCCTCGATGCCGATCGGCAGGTAGAGCACGAGCGGACGCGCGCCGAGACGATCCTTGATCATCTCCACGCAACGCTCGAAGTTCGCGCCGGTGCGGTCAAGCTTGTTGACGAAGCACATCCGCGGCACGTGGTACTTCTCGGCCTGGCGCCACACCGTCTCCGACTGCGGCTCCACGCCCGCGACGCCGTCGAAGCAGGCGACCGCGCCGTCGAGCACGCGCAGCGAGCGCTCGACCTCGATGGTGAAGTCGACGTGGCCCGGCGTGTCGATGATGTTGATGCGGTGATCGTTCCAGAAGCAGGTCGTCGCGGCCGACGTGATCGTGATCCCGCGCTCCTGCTCCTGCTCCATCCAGTCCATCGTCGCGGTGCCCTCATGGACCTCGCCGATCTTGTAGGACTTGCCGGTGTAGTAGAGGATGCGCTCGGTCGTCGTCGTCTTGCCGGCATCGATGTGCGCCATGATGCCGATGTTGCGATAGCGTTCGAGCGGATGGCTGCGGGCCATGACCAAGGTTCCTTAGCGATGTGGGGAGCCGGACGATCCGGGCTCCCCATATGTAGGTAAGAAAATTACCAACGCCACCCACCAGCTGGGGCCGGCGGCTGAAATTACCAACGATAATGCGAGAAGGCGCGGTTCGCCTCGGCCATGCGGTGCGTGTCCTCGCGCTTCTTCACGGCGTTGCCGCGGTTGTTCGAGGCGTCGAGCAACTCGCCCGACAGGCGCGCCGCCATGGTGTGCTCGCTGCGGTTGCGCGCCGCCGAGATCAGCCAGCGGATCGCGAGCGCCTGCGCACGCTCCGGACGGACTTCGACCGGCACCTGATAGGTCGCACCGCCGACGCGGCGGCTGCGGACCTCGATGCCCGGCTTGATGTTGTTGAGCGCATCATGGAACACGCCCAGCGGATCCTTCTTGGCGCGCGACTCGACGGTCTCGAGCGCACCGTAGACGATGTTTTCCGCGACGGATTTCTTGCCGTCGAGCATCACGCTGTTCATGAACTTCGAAAGCACCACATCCCCGAACTTGGGATCGGGCAGGATTTCCCGCTTCTCGGGACGACGACGACGAGCCATCTCAGATTTCCTTCTTGATCTTCAGCGAACCCCGGAACCCGTCCGGCGCTTACTCTGGCTTGATTACTTCGGACGCTTGGCGCCGTACTTCGAGCGCGACTGCCTGCGGTCCTTGACGCCCTGGGTGTCGAGCACGCCGCGCAGCACATGGTAGCGCACGCCGGGAAGGTCGCGCACGCGGCCGCCGCGGATCAGCACCACCGAGTGCTCCTGCAGGTTGTGGCCCTCGCCCGGAATGTAGCTGATGACCTCGCGCTGGTTGGTCAGGCGGACCTTGGCCACCTTGCGCAGCGCCGAGTTCGGCTTCTTCGGGGTCGTCGTATAGACGCGGGTGCAGACTCCCCGCTTTTGGGGATTCTGCTCCATCGCAGGGACCTTCGACTTGGCCTTCTGCGGGTCGCGGCCCTTGCGGACCAGCTGGTTGATCGTCGGCATGAAGCCCTTCACCTTATCTTGCCGGAATGGTCCGGCGGTTACTTTGTCGGTGCCGCAAACGGCAAAGGCCAGGGGAAGCCAAAGCAGCCCCCCGGGCCATCGTCCGACAACGTTCATTGCTTGCCCCGCGGATGAACGAAAGCGTGGCCGAAAGCCGGCCTTCCCCTCGCGGAACGGAGCGGGCCTATAGCGATGGTGGGGTAAGCGGTCAATGGGCGTGCGGGAGCCCTTCCGTCCATTCCGCGTCGCACCGCTCGTTTCATCGATTCCCGACTGCCGCCGAACGGCGCCGCCTGCTAGAAGGAGACTCGGCATCGATTGCCGAACCGGGGGTGAACCACATGTTCAATTCGTCGAACCGCGGCCGCGAGTCCGCGCCGTCTCCTTCGCAGCCTGCAAACGGGAACGGGAACGGCAAGCGTGCCGGCGCCGCCACCGGCCTGTTCTCCGTGATCGGCCCGGACGTGACGGTCACCGGCAACATCGTCGCGGCGGCCGACCTCCACGTCGACGGGCGAGTCGAAGGCGACGTGGTCTGCGGCGCGCTGACCCAGGGCACCGACAGCGCGATCCACGGCGGCGTCACCGCCGAGACCGCCCGCATCGGCGGCAGCATCGAAGGGTCGGTGCGCGTCCGCCAGCTCCTCGTCGAGCGCACCGCGCGAATCGCCGGCGACATCGAATATGAGACGATCACGATCGAGAGCGGCGGCCAGATCGACGGCGCGCTGCGCCGCGTGACCTCGCTCACACTGACCCCCGCCGTGCCGGCGCTGCTGCCGCGCAGCAGCGAGCCGGAGATCGAAGAGGCGCAGCTCGTCGCCTGACGAGACCGATCAGAGCGCTCTGGCGGCGGCGAGATTGGCGCGGACGGGCGGAGCGGCATAGCTCGCGAAGCTCTTGAGCTCCGGATCGCCGCCGCTCGCCAGGTAGCGCTCCTCGAGCAAGTTCTCGAGCCTGGTCAGCGCGACGACCATCTGCGCCTTGAACGCCGTGTCGAATGCCGGGCCGTTCGCCTTCTGCAGCGTCTCGATATTGTCGTTCTGCTCGTCGTCGAGCGACGCGTCGATCAGCAGGTCCGGGTGGGTGGCGGCCGCGAGCTTGAGCTTCATCGTCGACTGGGTACGGTCGAGCGTCAGCTTCTTGCCGAACGCCTTGATCCTGGCGCTCGCTCCCTTCTGCTCGGCGAGCGAGCCTGCGCCCGCGATATAGGCGTTGAGCGCCGCCACGCCGTCGACGAACGCCTGGTCGGGCGACTTGGACGGCTTGGGCTTGGGCGCGCCGAGATTGGCGATCGGGCTGTCGTTGGCGACTTCGGTCGCGTTCTCGGTTCCGGGCGTGCAGCCGGCGACGAGGGCGAGCACGGCAACGGCCGCGAGCGGTGATTTCATCGGCATTCTCCTTGGGTCACGCAATCAGCTTGGCCGAGCGGCGCGCGGGCTGCTAGTCGCAATCGGCAACCGAAGGAGTTCCCGATGTCTCTCCCCGCCCTTCCCTGGGATGGCGGCTGCCGCTGCGGAGCGGTCCGCTTCCGCGTGAGCGCGGCGCCGCTGTTCACCGCGGTCTGCCACTGCACCGGCTGCCAGCGGATGACGGCGAGCGCCTATTCGACCACGCTGGCCGTGCCGCAGGACGGCTTCGCGGTGGTCGAGGGGGAGACGGTGATCGGCGGCCTCCACGGCGACCGGCTGCACCACCGGCATTGCGACCGCTGCAAGAGCTGGCTGTTCACCAGTTTCGAGCCGGCGACGGGCTTCGTCAACGTCCGCGCAACCATGCTCGACGACCCGAGCTGGTTCACGCCCTTCATCGAAAACTATGCCAGTGAGGCGCTGCCCTGGGCGCGGGTGGATGCGCCGCACAGCTTCGAGAAGTTCCCGCCGATGGAGCAGTACCAGCCGTTGCTGGCGGAGTTTGCGCGGAGGATCGTCTAGCTCCCACCGTCACCCCGGCCTTGTGCCGGGGCCGACCGGGCGGCCAGCCGGACGCTTGACCCTCTTGCTGTAGCGCCTGCGGCACCGTGGACCCCGGCACAAGGCCGGGGTAACGGTTGCGCTTCGCGGCTCAAATATGCAGCACGCGTCCATAGGCCGCGAGGACGCTCTCGTGCATCATCTCGCTGAGCGTCGGATGCGGGAACACCGTCTCGATCAGCTCGGCCTCGGTGAGCTCGCCGGTCTTGCCGATGGTGTAGCCCTGGATCAGCTCCGTCACCTCGGCGCCGATCATGTGCGCGCCGAGCAGCTCGCCGGTCTTGGCGTCGAACACCGTCTTCACGAAACCTTCTGCCTCGCCGAGCGCGATCGCCTTGCCGTTGCCGATGAACGGGAACTGGCCGACCTTGACCTCATAGCCCGCTTCCCTGGCCTTGGCCTCCGTGAGGCCGACCGACGCGATCTGCGGGCGGCAATAGGTGCAGCCGGGGATGTTCTTCGGGTCCATCGCGTGCGGGTGCTTGCCGGCGATCGCCTCGGCGGCGATCACGCCTTCGTGGCTGGCCTTGTGCGCGAGCCACGGCGGCGCGGTCACGTCGCCGATCGCGTAAAGGCCGTCGACGTTGGTCCTGCACGCGCCGTCGGTGACGATGTGGCCGCGCTCGGTCTTCACGCCAAGCGCCTCCAGGCCGATATTCTCGGTGTTGGGGACGATGCCGATCGCGACGATGACGTGGCTGAACTCGCCCTCCGTCACCTTGCCGTCCTTGCCCTTGATCGACGCCTTCACGCCCTTGTCCGTCACGTCGAGCTTCTCGACGCCGGCGCCGGTCACGATCGTCATGCCTTGCTTCTTGAGCTGCTTCTCGAGGAAGGCGGAGACGTCGGCGTCCTCCACCGGGACCAGGCGGTCGAGCATCTCGACCACGGTCACGTCGGCGCCCAGGTCCTTGTAGAAGCTCGCGAACTCGATGCCGATCGCGCCGGAGCCGATCACGAGGAGCTTGGTCGGCATCTCGGCCGGCGTCATCGCGTGGCGATAGGTCCAGATGCGCTTGCCGTCGGCCTTGGCGAACGGCAGATCGCGGGCGCGCGCGCCGGTGGCGACGATGATGTTCTTCGCCGTGAGCTCGGTGGTCTTGCCGTCCTTGGTGACGGAGAGCTTGCCCTTCCCCGTCAGCTTGCCCTCGCCCATATGCACGTCGATCTTGTTCTTCTTCATCAGGTGCGTGACGCCCTGATTGAGCTGCTTGGCGACCCCGCGCGAGCGCTTCACCACCGCATCGAGGTCGGCGCTGATCTTGTCGGCGACCAGGCCGTAGTCCTTGGCGTGCTGCATATAATGGAAGATCTCGGCCGAGCGCAGCAGCGCCTTGGTCGGGATGCAGCCCCAGTTGAGGCAGATGCCGCCCAGCAGCTCGCGCTCGACGATCGCCGTCTTGAGCCCGAACTGCGCCGCGCGGATCGCCGCGACATAGCCGCCGGGGCCGGAGCCGAGGACGATGAGATCGTAGGTATCAGCCACTGGGGAGGTCCTTATTCTACAGTCTGCTCCCTCCCCCCTTGCGGGGGAGGGTCGAGGAGAGGGGACAGCGGCGGAGCCGGCTCGACGCCGGTTTCGACGCTTTCGAGCGCGGCGAGGATCGCCTCCGACACGCTCTCCGATCTGGCGAGCACGTCGTTGTTCCACAAGCGCAGGACGCGGAACCTTGTGAGCGCAGCCATGCGTCGCGGGTGCGGTCGTAGTCGTTGTCGATGTGCTGCGAACCGTCCGCTTCGACGATCAACCTAGCTTCGAAGCAGACGAAATCGGCGATGTAGGGATGCAGGCGCTGCTGCCTGCGGAATTTCCAGCCGGCCAGCCGCTTGTTTCTCAGCAAACGCCAGAGCGCGGCTTCGGCTGCTGTCGGGTTGCGGCGCATCTCGCGCGCTCTGGCGAGCGCGCGCCCCCTCCCTCCCACCGCTGCGCGGCGGGCCCCTCCCTCCCCCGCAAGGGGGGAGGGTTGAAGAGTGTCGCCGGTCACAGCGGCGGCACCTCGCGGGGGCGGCGCTCTTCGTCGATCGCGACGAAGGTGAAGTGCGCCTGCGTCACCTTGTGATGGTTGCGCTCGTGGCGGTGGCGGCGCCAGGCCTCGACGTCGATCGTCATCGAGGTGCGGCCGGTCTTCACCAGCCGGGCATAGACCGACACCTCGTCGCCGACGAACACGGGGTTGATGAACTCCATGCCGTCGAGCGCGATCGTGACGGCGCGGCCGCCGCAGTGCCGGCTCGCGACCGAGCCCGCGGCAGAGTCCATCTGGCTCAGGAGCCAGCCGCCGAAGATGTCGCCATAAGGATTGGCGTCGGCCGGCATCGCGACCACGCGGATCGTCGGCTCGACGGCGGGCAGGGAGCCCGCATCAGTTATCGTCATTGCGTTCTCCGCGATCGATCGACCAGGCGCGCCGCAGTGGTCCGATGCCCATCAGCACCACCGCAACGCCCGCGCACCAGCCGACCAGATAGATGGTGTCCCCCCCGAGCGGATAGGCCCAGACGCCGACCGCGGTGATCAGCGCGGTCGCCATCAGCCCCGCGGCGATGTGGAGCAGCTCGATGAGGGTGCGGACCGGCACCTGGCGCGATCTCAGGCGACGAACGCCAGCGGAGCCTCGACCAGCTCCTTGAACACCTTCATCAGCTCGGCCCCGTCGGCGCCGTCGATCGCGCGATGATCGAAGCTGCCGGTCGCCGACATGACGGTGGCGACGCCGAGCGCGTCGTCGACGATGTACGGCCGCTTCTCGCCGGCGCCGATCGCCATGATCATGCCCTGCGGCGGATTGATCACCGCCTCGAACTGCTTGATGCCGTACATGCCCATGTTGGAGAGGCTGGCGGTGCCGCCCTGATATTCCTCGGGCTTGAGCTTGCCCTCCTTGGCGCGGCCGGCGAGCTCCTTCATCTGCGTCGAGATCGAGGCGAGGCCGGCGTTGGCGGCGTCGCGGATGATCGGGGTGATCAGGCCCGATGGCGTAGACACCGCGACCGAGACGTCGGCGCGCTGGTACGAAACCAGCTCGGTGCCGAGGAAGGTGACGTTGCATTTCGGCACCTGGACCAGCGCGACGCCGAGCGCCTTGATCAGCAGGTCGTTGACCGACAGCTTCACGCCGCGCGGCTCGAGCGCCTTGTTGAGCTCGCTGCGCAGCTTCAGCAGCGCGTCAAGGCGGATGTCGAGCGTCAGATAGATGTGCGGGATCGTCTGCTTGGCCTCGGTCAGGCGGCGCGCGATCGTCTTGCGGACGTTGGAGAGCTTCTCGACCTCATGCGGGATGGTCTCGTCGTACCAGACCGGCTTGTGCTCGGCGGGCGCGGTGGCCGGCGCAGCAGCCGCGGCCGGCGCTTCGGCGGGCTTGGCGGCGGGAGCGGCGCCGGGCTTCGCACCCTCGACATCGGCCTTGACGATGCGGCCGTTGGGGCCGGAGCCGGCAATGGCGGCGAGGTCGATCCCCTTCTCCGCGGCGACGCGGCGCGCGAGCGGGCTCACCTTCATGCGGTCGCCCGCCGCGGCGGGAGCGGGCGCCGGCTTCGATTCGGCCGACGCGGGAGCCGGCTTCGGCGCCTCCTCGGCCTTGGGTTCGGGCGCCTTGGCTTCCTCCTTGGCCGGCGCAGGGCTGGACGAAGCCGAAGCGGCGGCCGAAGCATCCTCGCCCTCCTCGGCCAGGATCGCGATCACCGCGCCGACCTTCACCGCGTCGGTGCCCTCGGGAACGACGATCTTGGCGATCGTACCCTCGTCGACCGCCTCAAACTCCATCGTCGCCTTGTCGGTCTCGATCTCGGCCATGATGTCGCCGGACTTGACCGTGTCGCCTTCCTTGACGAGCCACTTGGCAAGCGTGCCCTCCTCCATGGTCGGGGACAAAGCGGGCATCTTGAGTTCGATCGCCATGAGTGACTCTTCTTTCTCCTGGGGGCGGGGCCTCCTTTGCGCCCGACCCGCTCCGGGTCAAGACTTGCGCGAACAAGCCGCCCGCGCCACCTAGTATTCGTTTCAGCAAGCTGAAACGGTTGCGGCACCGGCCCGCTCCCCCACCCGGCCACCCAACGGCAGTATCATATGGATGGCCGGGTGGGGGAGCGGGCCGGCGCCGCCTCAGGCAACTGAACGCCTGATAGGGGGGAGGAAGGATCATGCGCACCTATCTGGTGGTGGTCGACGACAGCCCGGAAGCCGAGGCCGCGCTGCGGTTCGCGGCGCGGCGCGCGGTCAAGACCGGAGGCAACGTGCTGATCCTGGCGCTGATCCCGCCGGCCGAGTTCGTGCAATGGGGCGGCGTCCAGGCGACGATCGAGGAGGAAGCGCGGCTCCATGCCGAGGCACTGGTCGCGGGCGCGGCGGGGACATTGCTCGACGAATCGGGGGTGGTGCCCTCGATCGTGGTCAAGCAGGGCGACGGCCCCAAGATCGTGCGCGAGATGATCGCCGACACGCCCGACATCGCCGCGCTGGTGCTGGGTGCCGCCGCGAGCGGGGCGCCGGGGCCGCTCGTCACCCATTTCGCGGGTGCAGACGCCGGCAAGCTGCCGGTGCCGGTGATGATCATCCCCGGCTCGCTGAGCCGCGAAGCGATCGACCGGGTGAGCTGAGGCCATGCGGATCGTCCTCATCGCCGCCGCGCTCCTTCCCTTCCCCGCCGCCGCCGCGCGCGAGGCGCCGAGCCCGGAGCGGCTCAAAGTCTCCGTCGAGAAGCTTGTGAGCTTCGGCACGCGCCACACCCTCTCGTCCCCCAACGATCCCAAACGCGGGATCGGCGCCGCGCGGCGCTGGGCGGCAGGCGAGTTCGAGCGGATCGGCAAGGCGTGCGATGGCTGCCTGCGCGTGGAGAATGTCGAGAAGGTCTTCACCGGCCCACGCGCGCCGAACGGGGTCAACATCGTCGATGTGCTCGGCGTGCAGCCGGGCAGCGAGCCGAGGCGCGTCGTCATCGTCCAAGGCCATATCGACAGCCGCGTCAGCGACGTGATGGACGCCACCAGCGACGCACCCGGCGCCAACGACGATGCCTCGGGCGTCGCGCTGGTGCTGGAGGCGGCGCGCATCCTCTCCAAGCAGAAGTTCCGCGCGACCATCATCTACGCCGCGCTTTCCGGCGAGGAGCAGGGGCTGTTCGGCGGGCAATTGCTCGCTGAGACGGCCAAGGCGCGCGGGTGGAAGGTCGATGCGGTGCTCAACAACGACATCGTCGGCAACACCGTCGGCCAGAACGGCCAGCGAGTCGCCGACCGGGTGCGCGTCTTCTCCGAAGGCATCAGGACGTCGGAGGACCTGCCCGCCCAGCGCGCACGGCGCGGCAACGGCGGCGAGGACGACGGCCCCAGCCGCGCCCTCGCCAAGGCGATCGACGGAGTCGCGGCGACACTGCCGGGCGGCCTCGACGTGTTCCTCGTCCGCCGGCCCGATCGCTTCGGGCGTGGCGGCGATCATGAGCCGTTCCTGAGACTCGGCTATCCGGCGGTGCGCTTCTCGGTGGGGATCGAGAATTACACCCAGCAGCACCAGGACCTGCGCACCGAGAACGGCATTGCGTACGGCGATACCGTCGACAGGATGGACTTCCCCTATCTGGCCAAGGTGACGGCGATCAACGTCGCGACGATCGCGCGGCTGGCGGGAGCCCCTTCGGCACCGGAGGAGGTGGTGATCGGCGGCGCGCTGTCGAGCGATACCGATGTCCGGTGGAAGCCGGTCGCAGGGGCGACGCGCTACCGCGTCCATATCCGCCGCAACGATGCGCAGGACTGGCAGCGTACCGTCGAGGTCGCCGGCGGCGAGACGGGAACCAAGCTCAAGGATGTGATCGTCGACGACGTGTTCGTCGGCGTGTCGGCGGTGGCGGAGGACGGCGCCGAGAGCCTGGTGATGTTCGCCGGGCGCGCTGCCCCCTGAGCGCGCCCGGCGGTGGGGCTGGGCCGGAAAGGAGAAAACGGCCCGCCCTCTAACGGATCAACGTCGCACGTACTTGCACTTGCACGCGGCCCTGCGCACGACCTTGCGGTAGGTCCGCACCGGCGCGGCCTCGTAGACATATTCGGTGGTGGTCGTGGTGGTCGTCACCGCCGGGATCACCGTCACCGTGGTGACGCTGCCATAGGGGCCGGGCACCACCGTCGTATAGGGCTGCGTGCCGCCGGCATAGACGTGATGCCCGCCATGATAGGGCGCCGGCTGCACCACCTCCGCCGGCGGTGCGTACACCACCGGCGGAGGCGGATACGCCCACGCCCCCCCGGGATAGCCTGGCTCAGGATAAGGAGCGCCATAAGGCGGTGGCGGCGGGACGTCGCGGCGCCGGCGGTCGTCCTCGGCCTTGTCGATCAGGCCACCCGCGAGCGCGCCGACTCCGGCGCCGAGCAGCGTGCCGCCGAGCTTGTCGCCACGGCCTGCGATCACATTGCCGGCGACGCCGCCGACCACGCCGCCGATCACCGCACCGCCGACGCCATCGTCGCGACGCTCGGGAGGCGGCGGATAGGGTGCGCCGGGCTCGGCATAACCCTCGTCATAGGCATAGCCGTCGTCGGGATAGGCAGGGTCGCCGTCGTAACGATCCCAGTCGATCCCGCTGACGCTGTCCTGGACGCGGCCGTAGCCGTCGACGAGCACGGCATCGTCGTAATAGCGCACCCAGTTGTAGCCATGAGGCGGCGCGCCGAGGCCGTAGGTCGCGAAGTCGGTGACGTAGAAGGTCGGCGCGAACCAGTAGCGCGGCAGCACCCAGCCGCGCACCGGCCGGCGATAGGCGCCCCAGCCGCCGGGCGCATAGACGCCGGCATACCAGCGCCCGTTGACGCGGCCGCCCCAGCGGTGGTGCCCCGGCGTCGGGCGAGGACGGTTCCAGTTACCGCCATGCCAGCCCTGCGGCCGCGCGGGCATCGGCGTCGTCCGGGGCGGACCGCTCCACTGGCCGCGCGGCGCGCGCTGCGCCTCGGCGGGCGCGGCGGCGGCGATGGCGGCGATCGCGGCGGCCGTGATCCAATAGGCTCGCATCGACAAGCGTCTCCCCTGCTGGCGCCGGCCTCCCCACCCGGCAGCCACGGTTAATCCCTGGCCCGAGTGTAAGCCATCGCCCCCGCACGGGCGACGGCGATGGATGGTTAACGACTGTCCCGTTTAGGGTCAGATCATCCGAGGTGCGAGCAGGCGCACCAGCGCCTCGCAGCCGGCCGCGTCGCCGGCATCGAATCGAGCGGGCGACGGACTGTCCAGATCCAGGACACCCAGCAACTCGCCCTGATGGACGATCGGCACCACCAGCTCGGATCGGCTGGCGGCATCGCAGGCGATGTGGCCGGGAAAGGCGTGGACGTCCTCCACCAGCTGCGTCTCGCGCGTCGCGGCGGCGGTGCCGCACACGCCCTTGCCAAGGGGAATGCGGATGCAGGCAGGCTTGCCCTGAAACGGTCCCAGCACCAGCTCGCCGTCGACCGCGCGGTAGAAGCCGGCCCAGTTGAGGTCGGGCAGATACTGCCAGATCAGCGCGGCGGCATTGGCCATGTTGGCGATCGCATCCGGCTCGTCGGCGGTGAGCGCGTCGAGCGCGGCCTCGAGGTCGTGGTAGAGCTCGATCTTGCTGCCGGCGACGATGGCGAAGTCGTACATTGCCTATTCTTCCCGTCGCCCCGGCCTTGTGCCGGGGTCCACCGATCCACAGGCGTGAAGCATGAGATCGAGCGCAGCATGTGCGGCGCCGTGGATGCCGGCACAAGGCCGGCATGACGAATAATCTACCCCTCTCCCATTGGGAGAGGGAGAGGCCCACTCGGCGAGGCCGAGCGGGAGGGTGAAGGTGACCAACGCCAGCCGTAGTCACCCTCACCCTCCCGCAGCTTCGCTGCTCCGCCCCTCTCCCGCCGGGAGAGGGACAGTAGGGCTAATCCACCCGTACTTTTCCCCGTCCTGCCTTCACCGCGCTGCGGCCCTTCTTCTCGTCGACCCGGCGAGCCTTCGCGGCCTTGCTGGGCTTGGTCTTCACTCGTTTCGCCTGACGGACATGCGCCTGCGCGATCAACTCGGCGAGGCGGGCGCGGGCGTCCTCGCGGTTGGCGTCCTGGGTGCGGAAGCGGCGCGCGGTGATGACGAGTTCGCCGCCTGCGGTCATTCGCGTGCCGGCGAGCTGCTTCAGGCGCTGATAGGCATGGGGCGGCAGGCCGAGGCGGAACACGTCGACGCGCAGCTGCACCGCGGTCGCGACCTTGTTGACGTTCTGCCCGCCGGGGCCGGAGGCGGCGAGGAACTTCTCCTCCACGATCGCGGCGGCGATGCGGTCGTCAGGCACCATCGGCGAAGCCCTCGAACCGCGCCGGCAGCGACGCCTCGGCGTGGACGTCGGGCTTGCCCGGCCGCGGCAGGCGCAGCTCGGCGGCGTGAAGCAGCAGATATGGCCCGCCGCGGCCGTAGACGCGGTCGCCGACGATCGGCAACCCCAGCCCCTCGGCAGCATGGACGCGGAGCTGGTGGGTGCGGCCGGTCTCGGGCAGGAACTCGACCAGTGCGCGGCCGTCACGGACGGCGACGGTGCGCCAGCGGGTGATGGCTTTCTTGCCGTTCGGGCTGCCCGTCATCCGCCATCCCGCCTCAGGCGTGCTGATCTTGGCGAGCGGCAGGTCGATCACCCCCTCTCCGTCTTCCGGCACGTCTTCCAGCACCGCGAGATAGCGCTTCGTCACCTGCCCCGCCTCGAATGCCTGGCCGAAACGCTTCACCGCGCCCGGATTGCGGGCGAGCAGCAGGCAGCCGGAGGTGTCGCGGTCGAGCCGATGCACCGCGACCGGCAGGCGGCGGAAGCCGAAGGTCAGCTCGTCCGCCATCGATTCGACGCTGGGCGAGCGATCGCGCGGACGATCGACCGGCAGGCCCGCAGGCTTGTCGAGCACGATCGCCTCGCCGTCGAGGAAGAGGATGCGGTCCGCGAGCATCGGACCGCTATACATAGCCCCTCCCGCGAGCGGGAGGGGTTCGGGTTTTTGCCCTCTCCCCTTGATAGGGGAGAGGGCGAGTATGGCTGGATTACGCGGTCAGCTTGGCCGCGACCTCGGCGATGCGCCGGCCCTGGTAGCGGGCGCCGTCGAGGTCCTTGGCGCTCGGCTGGCGGCTGCCGTCACTGCCGGCAATGGTGGTGGCGCCATAGGGCGCGCCACCGACGATCTCGCTCAGGTCCATCTGCCCGGCATGGCCATAGTCGAGGCCGACGATGGTGAGGCCGAAGTGCAGCAGGTTGGTGATGATGCTGAACAGCGTCGTCTCCTGCCCGCCATGCTGGGTCGCGGTCGAGGTGAAGGCGCCGGCGACCTTGCCGTGCAGCGCGCCGGTCGCCCACAGGCCGCCGGCGGTGTCCCAGAATGCCGCCATCTGGCTCGCCATGCGGCCGAAGCGGGTCGGCGCGCCGACGATGATCGCGTCATAATTCTTGAGCACGTCGGGCCCCTCGATCACCGGGTGCGGGCTGTCGGTCTTGAAATGCGCCGCCTCGACCACCGCCTGCGGCGCCGTCTCCGGCACGCGCTTGATGTCGACCTCGGCGCCGGCGCCGCGCGCGCCCTCGGCGACCGCTTCGGCCATCTGCTCGATGTGGCCGTAGGAGGAATAATAGAGGACCAGGACCTTGGGCATGTGACGTGCTTCCTTGGAAGAAGGCCGTCGTGCCGGCACCGGCCGGCACGACGGCGTTGCGGATTATTCGGCGTCGACCAGGACGATCTCGGCGTCCTCGATCGCGGTGATGGTGACGGTCTGGCCGCCCGACAGCGCCGCGCCGTCGCGGGCCTCGAAGCGGATGCCGTCGATCTCGATCGCGCCCGTCGCGGGGACGAGATAGGCATGACGCCCCTCGCCGACGCTGTGGGTCACGCTCTCGCCGGCCTTGAGCGTCGCGCCGAGCACGCGGGCGTCGGCTCGGATCGGCAGCGCGCCCTCGTCCTCGGCGAAGCCCGAGGCGAGCGTCACGAACCGGCCGGAGCGATCGCCCTTGGGGAAAGGCTTGGCACCCCAGGAAGGCTGGCCGCCCGCCCGCTTCGGTTCGATCCAGATCTGGAACAGCGTCGTCGTCTCGCCTTCCAGATTGTACTCGGCATGGCGCACGCCTGTGCCCGCGCTCATCACCTGGACGTCGCCTGCGCCGGTGCGGCCCTGATTGCCCATCGAATCCTGATGGGTGATCGCGCCCTTCCGGACATAGGTGACGATCTCCATGTCCCGGTGCGGATGCGGCGGGAAGCCCGAGTTCGGAGCGATCTCGTCGTCGTTCCATACGCGGATCGCGCCCCAGCTCTCGCGCTTGGGGTCGTAATAATTGGCGAAGCTGAAGTGATGGCGGGCGTTGAGCCAACCGTGATCGGCATGGCCCAGGCTCTCGAACGGGCGCCGTTCGATCTTGGCCGCGGTGGTGGTGGTCATCGCTAATCTCCCTTGGTTGCCGGCAAGATAGGCGAGGCCCGGATCGCGTAAATGGAAACGTTGGAAACGGATTGTTTCTGCGCTAGCCTCTCCGGATGCGCCTTCCCGATTTCGAAGCCTGGGCGGTCTTCGCCTGCGTGGTCGAGCACCGCTCGTTCAGCGCCGCCGCGGAGGCGATCGGTGTCAGCAAGGCGACCGTCTCCAAGGCAGTGGCGCGGCTGGAGGCGTCGCTCGGCACGACATTGTTCCACCGCACCTCGCGCCGGCTGTCGCTGACCGAGAGCGGCAGGGCGCTCGCCGAACGTGCCCAGCGCATCCTCGCCGAGGCGCAGGCGGCCGAGGAGGCGGCGCACGACGCCGCCACCGCGCCAGCCGGGCTGATCCGGGTGGCGGCGCCGCTGGCGTTCGGCGTCCGCTACGTGGCCAAGGCAGTCGCCGACTTCCTCGCGGCCTATCCGGCGGTGGAGATCGATCTCCGCCTGTCCGACGCCAAGGTCGACATCGTCGCGGAGGGCTTCGACATCGCGCTCCGCATCGCCGACCTGCCCGACAGCTCGCTGCGCGCCCGCCGGCTGGCGCCGATCGCGGGGCGGACGGTAGTGGCGCCCTCCTATCTCGAGAAGCACGGCACGCCACGTCATCCGGCCGAGCTCGGCGAGCATCGCTGCCTGCGCTACGCCAATCTCGCCCAGCCGAACCTCTGGCACTTCCGCAAGGCCGACGGCGAGGAGGCGGCGGTGCGCCCGCACGGCCCCCTCCTCACCGACAGCGGCGACGCGATGCTGCCGACCCTGCGCGCCGGGCTCGGCATCGCGCGGCTGCCGGACTTCATCGTCGACGAGGACCTCGCGCGCGGGACGTTGGTCGAGATCCTGCCGGACTGGGCGACGATGGGCATCGCGCTCCACCTGCTGACGCCGCCGAGCGCGCTCCGCCCGGCCCGCGTCGAGGCGCTGATCGAGCATTTCGCGACGGTGTTCAGGACGCTCTGCGCTGCACCGCTCAGCACCGCGCGACTCGCAGGTTAACTCCGGTTAGGCAGAAATTAACCTTTTGCCTTCAGACACGCTTAGGTTAATGCTTCGCCTCAATGCGCAGCGGCCGAGGGGGGCCGTTGTCGTCCGGGCAAGGGGACCAACGGATGCGCGTGCTGCTGATCGAAGATGAGCCGACGACCGCGAAAGCGATCGAGCTCATGCTCAACACCGAAGGCTTCAACGTCTACACGACCGACCTGGGCGAGGAAGGCCTCGATCTCGGCAAGCTCTACGACTACGACATCATCCTGCTCGACCTCAACCTGCCGGACATGCACGGCTATGACGTGCTCAAGAAGCTGCGCGTCGCCCGGGTGCAGACGCCGGTGCTGATCCTGTCGGGCGTCAGCGAGATGGACAGCAAGGTGCGCTCGTTCGGTTTCGGCGCCGACGACTATGTCACCAAGCCGTTCCACCGCGAGGAGCTGATCGCGCGCATCCACGCCGTGGTACGCCGCTCGAAGGGTCATTCGCAGTCGGTGATCCGCACCGGCAAGCTGGCGGTGAACCTGGACGCCAAGACCGTCGAGGTCGACGGCGCCCGCGTGCACCTGACCGGCAAGGAATATGCGATGCTGGAGCTGCTCTCGCTCCGCAAGGGCACCACGCTCACCAAGGAGATGTTCCTCAACCATCTCTACGGCGGGATGGACGAGCCCGAGCTCAAGATCATCGACGTGTTCATCTGCAAGCTGCGCAAGAAGCTCAGCATGGCGACCGACGGCGAGAACTATATCGAAACCGTCTGGGGCCGCGGCTATGTGCTGCGCGATCCGGAGGATCAGGTGGTGCAGATGCCGGAAACGCAGGTCGCCTGACCGAATTCCGCCACGGAAGCTTCAAGGGCCGCCGCTTCTTCACCGAAGCGGTGGCCCTTTCCCGTTCGCGTCCCAGCAAGGCTCCCGAAATCGTGCGGGTCCGTGGCTCGCGCTATTGCGAGCGCTCGGTCTCCGCCGCCCACTTCGCGAGCGTCTCGAGCGGAAGCGAAACGTCGAAGGCGACGCCGGCATACTCCTCGTCACGCCAGCGGACGGTGCCGGTGAGCGGCGGCAGTCCGACGACGCGGAACACCAGCTTCTGGCCCTGCTCGGTAGCGGGAAGCGCGCGGAACTTGAGGCCGCCTTGCGAGATGTCGCACACCTGCACCGGATAGACCCGCACGCCGCTGCGCATCATCGCCGGCAGGCCGACGCCGAGGCGCGGCGCGCGCGGCTCGAACTGGCCGGCGACGTCGTCCTCCCCGGCGAGGAAGCGCACGATCTCCAGCTTCTCGTCGAACTCGACGCCGGCGACCTCCCCGCGCGTCCAGCGGACGATGCCGCTGAGCTTGCGGCCCGACTTGAACTCGATGACTACTTCCTCGCCGACGCGCGCCGGCGAGTAGAAATGGGCCATGACGCCGCCCGAGGAGATGTTGCGGATGACGCACAGCTCGTCGCCATGGATGCGCACCACCTTCGCCACGCGCAGCACGGTGACGTGCCGACGATCGCCGCGGCGCTCCAGCGCCGGCGCGCCTTGGCCGTCGGCGGGACCGCCGCCGGGCGCGCTGTTCCTCAGGTTCTCGAACACGGCCGATCCATGTGGCGACCGCGCCCCCGGGTCCACCATTGGCACCGGTTCGGACACAGCTGCCGCGCCAGAATTGTCAGCGCCAAAGGTTAACGAAAAGTAAATTTTCGCCGATCGCCTCCGGATGCGGAGTCATTTGCGTTCCCACACTTTCTCGCCGCCGACCCAGGTCTCGAGCACCTTGATCGCGCGGAGCTCGGCGGGGCTGGCGAGCGTCGGATCGCGGTCGACGATGATGAAGTCGGCGCGCATCTTCGGCGCGAGCGTGCCGAAGCGATCCCCGGCGAAGCCGGCATAGGCGGCGTCCGAGGTGAACGCCTTCCACGCGGCCTCGCGGCTCAGCTTCTCCTCCGGACGCCAGCCGCCCGCCGGCTCGCCCCTGGCATCCTCCCGCGTGATCGCGACGGCCCAGCCGACGAAGGGATTGGGGCTTTCGACCGGATAGTCCGACCCGAAGGCGAGCCGGGCGCCGGTCCTCAGCATCGATGCCCAGGCGTAGGATCCGCCGAGCCGCTGCGGGCCCAGCCGCGCCTCGGCCATCCGCCAGTCGCTCGCCTCGTGCACCGGCTGCATCGAGGCGATGGTGCCGTGTTTGCCGAACTTGGGGAGGTCGAGCGGATCGACGATCTGGGCGTGCTCGATGCGCCAGCGGCGGTCGCCCTTGTAGGTTTCGGACAGCTCCTCGATCGCGTCGAGGACCTGCTGGTTGGCGCGGTCGCCGATCGCGTGGACCGCGATCTGGAAGCCGTCCATCGCACCGCGGCTCATCATGTTGAGGAGCTGGTCGTCCTTGAGGAAGTTGAGGCCACTATTGCCCGGCGCGTCGGCATAGGGTGCCTTGAGCCACGCCCCGCGCGAGCCGAGCGCGCCGTCGGCAAGCAGCTTGATCCCGCCCATGCGGAGCCTGTCGCCATAGAGCCACAGCGTCGGGCCGGTGCCGCCGACCTTGAGCGCCGTCTCAACCCCCATGCCGTAGGACATGATGCGGATGCGCAGGTATCCGGCGTCGCCCATGCGGCGATAGACCAGCCAGTCGTCGAGACTGGTGCCCATGTCGGCGGTGGCGGTGACGCCGACGCTCAGCAGCGCCTCCTGCGCCTTCAGGAACGCCATGTTGCGGTCGAGCGGGGTCGGCGGCGGCAGCCTGGCCTCGATCAGCGCCTTGGCGGCGTCGACGAACACGCCCGAGGGCTGGCCGTTCGGCAGCCGCTCGATCCGGCCGCCGGGCGGATCGGGGGTCTTGGCGGTGATGCCCGCCTCGCGCATCGCCGCGCTGTTCGCCCAGCCGGCATGGCCGTCGGCGCGCTCGAGATAGACGGGCTTTTCGGGAACGGCAGCGTCGAGATCGGCTGCGGTGGGGAAGCGGCCGAGCCCCCACACCTCCTGGTTCCAGCCGCCGCCGACGATCCAGGCGCGGGTTGAGTTGGCGGCGGCATAGGCGCGGATGCGCTGCTGCGCGTCGGCGAGCGAGGTCGCGCTGAACAGGTCGAGCTCCATCGCGCGCTTGCCGAGGTCCATCACATGGCCGTGCGCGTCGATCATGCCGGGGATGGCGACGCGGCCCTTCATGTCAGCGCGCCAGTCGAGCTTCTCCGGCCGCTTGTCGAACTTCTGGAGGAGGCGCACGACCTTGCCGTCCGGCGACATCAGGATGCCGGTAAAGCGGACCTGGTGCCCGTCCTTGTCGAGCGCGACGCCGTCGACATTGTCGACCAGCGCATCGGCCTGGGCCGGCGCAGCGCCGAGGAGAAAGAGAGCGGCGAAGAAGGACGCGCTCCATTTGCGCGATCCCTTGGAATGGACGAAGCGGCTGGAGACCTGCATGGCTCCGCCATATGGCGAAGCCGGCGATTTGGCGAGAGAGCGATGCGAGCAAATCATTCGACGATCCTGATCCTGGCCGGATTGGCGCTGACGGCGTGCGGCGGGAACCAATCTTCCGGCGGCAACGGCGCCGATGTGGCGGACGGCGCGAACGTCGTCGCGGCGACCGGCTCGAACCTGACGGCGGCGGCTCCCGCACCGGCGCCCTCGCCCGCCCCGGCCGCGAACGAGACGAAGCTCGGGACCAAGGACTACGGCTTCACCTACAGCTACCCCGCCGCGGCGGCGGCAATCGCACCGCTCCGCGCGTGGCTCGACAAGGATCGCGAGGACCTGCGCGCGGCCCTGATGAAGGACACTGCCGACGCCCGCCGCGAGGCGCTGAAGGGAGATTTCGAGTATCGTCCCTATGATTCGAGCACCGTCTGGAAGGTCGTGACCGAAACGCCGCGGCTGCTGAGCCTCTCCGCCGAAATCTACGAATATACCGGCGGCGCGCACGGCAATCCGGGCTTCCGTTCGCTGGTGTGGGACAAGACGGTGGGGCGGCGGCTCGACCCGACTGAGTTGTTCTCCTCGAAGGCCGCGATCCAGACGGCGATCGGTGCCGCCTTCTGCAAGCGGATCGACGTCGAGCGCGCGGCCCGGCGCGGCGAGCCGGTGGTCCGCTCGAACGACGATCCGTTCAGCGAGTGCCCCAAGGTCGAGGAGGCGACGCTGATCCTGGGGTCGTCGAATCGCCAGGCGATCGACCGGGTCGGGCTGCTGGTCGGCCCCTATGTCGCGGGCCCCTATGCGGAGGGATCATACGACGTGACGCTGCCGGTCACGCCGGCGCTGCTGCGCGCGGTGAAGCCGGAGTATCGCGGCGCCTTTGCGGTGCGGTAATGAGTAAAACAATGCTCCTGCGAAGGCACGAACTCAGGCCGCGAGCGATGCGCGGGCGGTCTCCGCTCCTGCCTTCGCAGGAGCATTGTTTTGAAGGAAAAGGCTACCGCGGAATCCGCCGCACCAGCGCGCTGGTGTCCTGGCGGCCGCCGCCCATCCGCTGCACCTCGGCGTAGAATTGGTCGACCAGCGCCGCGACCGGCAGCAGCGCGCCGTTTCCCCGCGCCTCCTGCAGCGCCAGTCCCAGGTCCTTGCGCATCCAGTCGATCGCGAAGCCGAAGTCGAACTTGTCCTCGCCCATCGTCTTCCAGCGGTTGACCATCTGCCAGCTCTGCGCCGCGCCGCCGGAGACCGCCTCGAACACCTTGTCGAGGTCGAGCCCGGCCGCCTGGGCGAAGCGGAGCGCCTCGCTGAGCCCCGCCAGCACGCCGGCGATCGCGATCTGGTTGACCATCTTGGTGGTCTGCCCCGCGCCAGCGCCGCCGACGTGGACGATGCGCGAGGCATAGGCGTCGAGGATCGGCCGCGCCGCCGCCATCGCCTCGTCCAAGCCGCCGCACATGATCGAAAGCGTGCCGTTCTCCGCCCCTGCCTGCCCGCCGGAAACGGGCGCGTCGACGACGAGCAGCCCCCGCGCAGCCCCTTCCTCGGCGAGGCGCCGCGCGATGATCGCCGAGACAGTGGTGTGATCGACGAACAGCGCGCCCGGCGCCATCGCCGCGAAGGCGCCGTCGCGGCCGAGCGTCACCTCCTCGAGGTCTGCGTCGCGCCCGACGCAGCTCAGCACCACCTGCTTGCCCCTGGCCGCCTCCGTCGGAGTCGCGGCAAGCGCGCCGCCATGCTCGGCGACCCAGGCTTCCGCCCTGGCGCGCGTGCGGTTGTAGACGGTGACGCTGTGCCCTGCGGCGGCGAGGTGGCGGGCCATCGGCGCGCCCATCACGCCTAGCCCGAGATATGCGATATCGGCCATGGCCGCCGCATAAGCGGCATTCCCCCGCGGCGCCAGATGGTCTAGGCGGCTGCGATGGCTACTCGTCCCGTCCGCACCGCCGAACCGCTTCCCGTCACCATCGAGGATGTCCGGACGGCTGCGATGCGGATCGGGGGCGCGGTGGTGCGCACGCCGACGCTGCACAGCAAGACGCTGAGCGACCTCACCGGCGCGACCGTCTATTTGAAGTTCGAGAACCTCCAGTTCACCGCCGCCTACAAGGAGCGCGGCGCGCTCAACACATTGCTCCAGCTCGATGCCGAGGCGCGGGCGAAGGGCGTGATCGCCGCTTCGGCCGGCAACCATGCCCAGGGTCTCGCCTATCATGGCGCCCGCCTCGGCGTGCCGGTGACGATCGTCATGCCCAAGCCGACGCCGACGGTGAAGGTGATGCAGACGCAGAGCCACGGCGCGACGGTGATCCTGGAGGGCGAGAGCTTCGACGACGCCTATGCCCACGCCCGCAAGCTCGAGGCGGAGCGCGGCTATACCTTCGTCCATCCCTTCGACGATCCGCGCATCATCGCGGGGCAAGGCACCGTCGCACTCGAGATGCTCGAGGATGCGCCCGAAATCGACACGCTGATCGTGCCGATCGGGGGCGGCGGGCTGATCTCGGGCATGGCGGTGGCAGCGCGCGCGGCGCCGCGCGAGGTCCAGATGATCGGCGTCGAGGCCGAGCTCTATCCCTCGATGTACAACCGCCTCCATGGCACCAACATGGCGTGCGGCGGCGACACGCTGGCCGAGGGCATCGCGGTCAAGGAACCAGGCACGATCACCTCGCAGTTCGTCGAGGCACTGGTCGATGACGTGCTGCTGGTCAATGAGCGGCGGCTGGAGGAGGCGGTGAGCCTGCTGCTCCAGATCGAGAAGACCGTGGTCGAGGGTGCCGGCGCCGCGGGGCTCGCCGCGCTGCTCGCGTTCGGGGGCCGCTTCCGCGGGCGCACCGTCGGCATCGTGCTGTGCGGCGGCAACATCGACACGCGCCTGCTCGCCAACGTGCTGCTGCGCGACCTCGCCCGTTCGGGGCGGCTCGCGCGGCTGCGCATCCGGCTGCAGGACCGGCCGGGCGCGCTCTACCACGTCGCGCGCATCTTCGATCAGGAAGGCGTCAACATCATCGAGGTCTATCACCAGCGCGTCTTCACCTCGCTGCCGGCCAAGGGGCTGATCACCGACATCGAGTGCGAGACGCGCGATCGCGCGCACCTCGACCGGCTGATCGCGTCGCTGCGCCAGGCGCATTACGAGGTGAGCCTGGTCGAGCTTGCCTGAGTCCAGCCGTCATCCCGGCGAAAGCCGGATCTCCATCGGTTAGGCGAACGGTTCGCGGCACGAGATCCGGGCTTTCGCGGGGATGCGGTCAGGAACATGAGTCGAGCCGAATCATATCCGCGACGAAACGAATCCCGGGACTCTTTCGGGCGCATCGCGATTCCGGCATATTGTGGCGGGCGCGCCGGTTCGCGTTTCGCGCGCCCACCTCCCTCCGACGCCCTGTTAACCCTCTTTCGTGGTAAAGCGCCTTTTCATCACGATTCCGGCGTATCATAGTAGCTGCCGAACGACGCATCGGGCGTCGGTTCCGGGGTTGGACCGGTGAGTGCACCTTTTCGTTTTCCACGCTTCTTCGTCACCGCGCCCTCGCCCTGTCCCTATCTGCCGGGGCGGCAGGAGCGGAAGGTCTTCACCGAGCTCAACGGGCAGCACGCGAGCGAGCTCAACGACGCGCTCGGCCGGATCGGCTTCCGCCGCAGCCAGTCGGTCGCCTATCGGCCGAGCTGCGCCGGCTGCACGGCCTGCGTCTCGGTGCGCGTCGTGACCGACGGGTTCAAGCCCACCGCAACCCAGCGGCGCGTGCTCCGCAAGCACGCGGACCTGGAGGTCCACGCCTGTCGTCCCTGGGCGACCGACGAGCAGTTCCAGCTGCTGCGCCGCTATCTCGCGACGCGCCACCCGGGCGGGGGCATGGCGCAGATGGACGAAGGCGACTATGCCGACATGGTCGAGCAGAGCCCGGTCAACAGCTACGTCGTCGAATATCGCGAACCCGCGGCCGACGGAAAACGCGGCCGGCTGATCGGCGCCTGCATCACCGACCGGCAGGCGGACGGGCTGTCGATGATCTACAGCTTCTTCCAGGCCGACGATCCGGCGCGGCCGAGCCTCGGCAACTACATCATCATGGATCATATCCTGCGCGCACGCGCGGCAGGGCTGTCGTACGTCTATCTCGGCTATTGGGTGAAGGGCTCGGAGCGGATGGCGTACAAGACGCGCTACCGTCCGATCGAGGTGCTGGGGCCGAACGGCTGGGCCGCCTTCGATCCCGACGCCGATCCGGTGCCGCCGCACGCGCCGCGGGTGCGCGAGCTGGTCTGAATGGCGGCTATCGAGAAAGAGGAATTGTTCACGCGGAGGCGCGGAGATACGCCGCCTGCCGGACCTCCAGCCGCGCCAGCGGCCTTCAAGCGCAATGCTGACGAAGAGGAGAGGTCTCGCTGACGCGAGACGAACCGCCGGCGAGACACCTTCGCGCCTCCGCGCCTCCGCGTGAACAAAATCCTTCGCCGCCGATTCAGTCGGCGTACTTCACCGAACAGCCGTACGGCCGCGTCTCCGCTACCGACACGGGCTTGCCCGCCTTCAGCTCGCCGAGCGCCGCCAGCACGTGGTTGCGCGCGCCTGCGATGTCGGCCGTATCAGAGGTCGGCTTGTCGTCGATGCCGCCCTCGTAGACGAGCTTGCCCGAGCCATCGATGATGTACATGTGCGGCGTCGTCTTGGCGCCATAGCCCTTGCCGACCACGCCCTTGGGATCGAGCAGATAGTCGGTCGGCGCCGCCTTCGTCTTCTTGACGAAGGCTTGCGCCTCCGGGCCGGTCATATAGCCCTGCTTGCCCGGCGCGCCCGAGTTGATCGTCAGCCACACCGTGCCGTCGGCCCGCGCCGCAGCCTGGGTCTTCTGCATGTTGCCGCTGTCGTAGTGCTTCTGCACGAAGGGGCAGCCGGGGTTGTTCCATTCGAGCACCACGGTCTTGCCGCGGAACTGCGACAATTCGACGTTGCGGCCGTGCATGTCGGTCAGGCGGAAGTTGCCGGCCTGGGCGCCGACGGTCTGCTCGGCGCTAGCGGGCACTGCCAGCGTCAGGGCCGCGGCCAGGGTTGCGAAAGCCAGTCTCATCACCTGTCTCTCCCTATCAGCCCCCCGCCCGCTCGATCAGCATCGCCTGGGTCAGCACCTGCGGCAGGACCTCCGGCTGCGAGCTGCCGCCAGCATACCATAAATAGAGCGGAACGCCCGCCCGATTATGCGCCTCGATGAAGCGGCCGAGCGTCGGATCGCCATCGGTCCAGTCGCCGACCAACACCGCGACCTTGCCCCTGTCGAGCGCCTTCCGGACGACGGCTGTCTCGATCACCGCCTTCTCGTTGACCTTGCAGGTGAGGCACCAGTCGGCGGTGAAATAGGCGAACACCGGTCGCCCCTCCGCCTGGAGCCGGGCGAGGCGGGTCTCGGAGAAGGGCTCGGCGCCGGCCACCTGCGCGGCGGCCTCGGCCGGCGCGCGCGTGACCACCGCGATTCCGGCGAGCGCCGCCACCGCGGCGGCCGTTCCCGGCAACCAGGCGAGCGTGCGGCCCTTCGCCTGCCTCAGCCCCGTCCACCACAGCCCCGCCGCCAGTAGCGCGGCGGCGGCGAGGCCGATCGTCATCCCATCGACGCCCGCCTGGCGCCCCAGCACCCAGGCGAGCGCGAGCGCGGTCAGGAACATCGGCACCGACAGGATGCGGCGCAGCGTCTCCATCCACGGCCCCGGCCTGGGCAGCCGGCGGCGGAGCGCCGGGAGGAAGCCGATCGCGAGGAACGGCAGCGCGAGCCCCAGCCCGAGCCCCGCGAACACGGCGAGCGCGCCCCACCATGGCAGCACCAGCGCCGCGCCCAGGGCCGCGCCCATGAACGGCCCGGTGCAGGGCGTCGCGACGAAGGCGGCGAGCGCGCCAGTGGCGAAGGCGCCGCCCTTGCCGCTCGCTGCGAGCCGGTTGACCGCGCCCGGCGCGCTGAGCTCGAACAGGCCGGCGAGGTTGAAGGCGATCGCCGTCACCAGCAGCAGCAGGACGAGGATCACGCGTGGGTCCTGAAGCTGGAACGCCCAGCCGGCGCTCGCCCCGCCCGCCCTGAGCGCGAGCAGGATCGCGCCGAGCGCGACGCACACCAGCACGACCCCGGCGGTGTAGGCGAGCGCCTCGCCCCGCGCGCCCTCGCCGCCCGAGCGGGCGAGGCTCAGCGCCTTGAGGCTGAGGATCGGGAACACGCACGGCATGATGTTGAGGATCAGCCCGCCGAGCACCGCCCCGGCGAACGCCGCCAGCGCCGTGTCCCAGGCCATCGCCTGCTTCGGGGCCGCGACGGCGCCCGGCATCGCGCGGATCGCGAACCCCCGCCCCTCGCCGGTCGCGAGAATGCCCTCGACCGCGGCAGGCTTGCCGGCCTTGGCCCTGGTCTCGACCACCAGCAGGTCGCCCCCGCGCGACATTTTTTGCGGGGCGGCATAGTCGATCGCGCCGTCGGTCAGCGGGAAGAAATAGACGTCCTTCGCCGCCGCCCCGGCCGGGAAGGGCACGCCGAGGCGGAAGGTGCCGCCCTCGACCGCGAAGCTCGCCTGGCTGCCGAGCGGCTTGGGAAGCGCGCGGCGCCAGCCGTCGAACTCGGCGCGCCGCTCGGGCGGGACCGCGCCGTCACCGACGGTCAGCGTAGTCGCCAGCGTCGCGCTTTCGGGGACGCAAATCTCCTCGGTGCAGACCAGATAGTCGAGCTTGACGCCGACGGGCAGCCGCGTGCCCGCCGCCAATCCCGCGGGGAGCTTCAGCGTCGCGAGCTGGGTGAACGGCCCCTCATAGACATAGTTCATCAGGCCGGCGATCAGCAGCCGGTGCGGCACCGGATATTGGATCGGCCCGGCCGTCACGCCCGCAGGCAAGGTCCAATGCGCCTGCGTCTCGACGCCGGCATCGCCCGGGTTCTGCCAATAGCCGTGCCAGCCCGCTTCCGGCCGCGAGACGAACGCCAGCGTCACCTCGCCGCCCGCCGCCGGACGCTCGGTCTCCGCCACCAGGTCGATCGCGATGTGCCGCTGGCCCGGCGCCTGCGCGGCCGCCGGGGCGGCGAGCCATGTCATCAGCGTCATCAATACGAAAGAAACCAGCCGCATCAGCATCCGCGTCCTTGCCGCCCCGCGCCCGCTCGCTCATAGCGCGCCACGCGCCTTTTGCACCTCCGGAGACCGCATTTGAAGCTCGCTTGCCTCGCCGCCCTGGCCGCGCTCCTCGCCACGCCGCTCGCCGCGCAGGAGGCGCCGCCGCCCGCCCCCAAGCTGATCGTGTTCATCTCGGTCGACCAGTTCTCGGCCGACCTGTTCGCCGAGTACCGCAATCACTGGACCGGCGGCTTCGCGCGGCTGCTGCAGGGCGCGGTGTTCCCCTCGGGCTACCAGAGCCACGCCGCGACCGAGACCTGTCCCGGCCATTCGACCCTGCTGACCGGCGACCATCCGTCGCGCACCGGCATCATCGCCAACGATTGGATCGACCTCAGGACGCCGCGCGCCGACAAGACGGTCTATTGCGCCGAGGACGAAAGCGTGCCGGGCAGCAACTCGAACGGCTACACCGTCTCCGACAAGCATCTGAAGGTGCCGACGCTGGGCGAGCGGATGAAGGCGCTCGATCCGGCGAGCCGCGTCGTCTCGGTCGCGGGCAAGGACCGCGCTGCGGTGATGATGGGCGGCCACAAGGTCGACGAGCTGTGGTGGTGGAACGGCAAGGCCTATGTGAGCTACGCCGGTCGCACCGAGCCCGACGCGGTCAAGCGCGCCAACGCCGCGGTCGCCCGGCAGATCGCGACCGAGCAGCCCGCGATGGAAGTTCCCGACTTCTGCAAGCCCCACGACCGCGCGGTCACGATCGGCGCGGGCAAGTCGGTCGGCACCGGGCGCTTCGCTCGCGCGGCGGGCAATGCCTCGGCCTTCCGCGTCTCGCCCGAGTTCGACGGCGCCACCCTGGCGCTGGCGGCGGCGCTGATCCAGGACATGAAGCTCGGCCGCGGCAGCGCGCCCGACATCATCACGATCGGCGCCTCGGCGACCGATTACGTCGGCCACGCCTATGGCACGGAGGGGCTGGAGATGTGTCTCCAGCTCGCTTCGCTCGATCGCGACCTCGGCGATTTCTTCGCCATGCTCGACGCGACCGGCGTGGACTATGCCGTCGGGCTGTCGGCCGACCATGGCGGCCACGACCTGCCCGAACGCAATCGCGAGGACGCCGCGCCGATGGAGCAGCGGCTCGATGCGGCGTTCAGCATCAAGGCGGTCGATCAGACGGTCGCGACGCGGCTCGGCCTGTCGGGGCAACTCCTGTGGGGCGGACCGATGGGCGACGTGTGGATCGATCCCAAGCTCCCCAAGGCGCAGCATGACCGCGTGCTCGCCGAGGCGGCGAAGGAGATCGCCGCGAATCCGCAGGTGCAGGCGGTATTCACCGCGGCCGAGATCGCCGCCACGCCGCGCCCGCACAGCCCGCCCGAGACCTGGACGCTGCTCGAGCGCGCGCGCGAATCCTATGTCCCGGAGCGCTCGGGCGATCTGGTGATCGCGCTCAAGCCGCGGGTGACGCCGATCCCCGATCCGACCAAGGGCTATGTCGCCACCCACGGCAGCTTCTGGGATTACGACCGGCGCGTGCCGATGCTGTTCTGGCGCAAGGGCATGACCGGCTTCGAGCAGCCGCTATCGGTCGAGACGGTCGACATCGCCCCGACGCTGGGGGCGCTGGTCGGGGTCAGGTTCGTGCCCGGCGACATCGACGGGCGCTGTCTGGACTTGGTGGCGGGCCCGGCGACGAGCTGCCCGAATTGATCAGTCCTCTCGCTTCTCGAGCATCCTGATAATGCCGGAGAAGTCCCGCCCCGCCTCGCCCATGTCGACGAAGCGCTGGTAGAGCTCGGCAGCCATCGCGCCCATCGGCGTGTCGGCATCCGCGCTCGCGGCGGCGTCCATGGCGAGGCGCAGATCCTTGAGCATCAGCCCGGCCGCGAAGCCGCCCTGATAGTCGTGGTCGGCCGGCGTCTCGGGCCCGACGCCCGGCACCGGGGCGTAGGTGGTCATCGACCAGCTCTGGCCCGAGCTCACCGAGGCGATGTCGAAGAACTTCTGCGGATCGAGCCCCAGCTTCTGCGCCAGGACGAACGCCTCACAGGTCGCGATCATCGTCGCGCCGAGGATCATGTTGTTGCAGATCTTCGCCGCCTGCCCGGCACCGTTGCCGCCGGCATGGATCACCGCCCGCCCCATGTTGGCGAGGAACCCCTCCGCCCGCGCGAACGCCGCCGCCGAGCCGCCGACCATGAAAGTGAGCGTCCCCGCGTTCGCCGCCGCGATCCCGCCCGAGACCGGCGCGTCGACCGCCGTCAGCCCCTTCGCCGCGGCAGCCTCGGCAAGGCGGCGGGCGGTGGCGACCTCGATCGTCGAGCAGTCGATCAGCAGCGCGGTCTTGACGGCATTGCCGAACACGCTTTCCTCATAAACCTGCTCGACGTGGCGGCCGGCCGGCAGCATGGTGATCACCGCCTCGGCGTCCTCCACCGTCGCCGCCGCGCTCTCCGCAGGCAGGCAGCCGGCGCCCTTCGCACGCACCAGCGCCTCCTCCGACAGATCGAAGGCGCGGACGTCGTGCCCCGCCTTGGCGAGGTTCGCGGCCATCCCGCCGCCCATGTTGCCGAGCCCGATGAATGCGATGCGTGCCATGTGCTGATCCTAAGTCCATCCGAACGGCCGAGACTATCTTCCCGTCCACTTGCCCGGCCGCTTCTCGACGAAGGCGGCCATGCCCTCCTTTTGATCCGCGGTGCCGAAGAGACCGTGAAACAAACGGCGTTCGAAGTTGACACCTTGCGCGAGCATGGTCTCGAACGCGATGTCGACCATCTCCTTGTTGGCGAGCACCGCGAGCGGCGCCATGCCGGCGATCGCGGTTGCGGTCTTCACCGCCTCGTCGACCAGCGCGGCCGCCGGCACGATGCGGCTGACGAGGCCGGCGCGCTCCGCCTCCTCGGCGTCCATCATGCGGCCGGTCAGGCACATCTCCATCGCCTTGGCCTTGCCGACCGCGCGCGTCAGCCGCTGCGAGCCGCCCATGCCGGGCGAGACGCCCAGCTTGATCTCGGGCTGGCCGAACTTCGCCGTGTCCGCCGCCAGGATGAAGTCGCACATCATCGCCAGCTCGCAGCCGCCCCCCAGCGCATAGCCGGCGACCGCGGCGATCACCGGCTTGCGGGTGGCCGCGAACCGCTCCCAGCCGGCGAAGAAGTTGCTGCCGTACATGTCGGCGAAGCCCTGCGCCTGCATCTCCTTGATGTCGGCGCCGGCGGCGAACGCCTTCTCGCTGCCGGTGACGACGGCGCAGCCCTGGCCGACATCGGCGTCGAACGCGGCCATCGCGTCCAGCAGCTCGGCGAGCACCCGGCTGTTGAGCGCGTTCAGCGCCTGGGGGCGGTTGAGCGTGACCAGCGTGACGGGCCCGCGCTGCTCGACGAGGATGGTTTCGTAGCTCATGCGGGTGTCCAGGCCTCCTGTTCGGGCAAGGGTGCGAAGATCGCGTCGAGGAGACCGTCGGTGACGCCTTCGGGAGTCGCCGGGTTCCAGCTCGGCGCATTGTCCTTGTCGACGATCACGGCACGGACGCCTTCGATGAAATCATGACGGGTGCAGACGCGGCTCGCGACGGCATATTCCTGCCGCATCTCGTCGGCGAAGCTCGCCATGCCCGCGCCTTCGCGCAACAGGCGGAGCGAGACCTTCATCGTCTGCGGCGACTTGGTGCGCAGCGTCTCGAGCTGCTGACGCGCCCATTCGCCGCCGTCCTCGCCGAGCGCGGCGAGGATGCCCTCCAGTCGGTCGGAAGCGAACAGCCGGTCGATCGCGGTCCGGTGGGCGACAATCCGGGCGTCCGGCGCGGGCTCCGACAAGCGGTCGAGGATCGACGCGATCTCGCCCGGTGACTCGGCGATGGCGGCCTTGGCCGCGTCGAGCCGATCGCTCGGGAGATAGTGGGTGGCGAGGCCCAGCGCGAGGCACTCGGCGCCGTCGAGCCGATGGCCGGTGAGCGCGAGATACTGGCCCATCCGCCCCTTGAGCCGCGACAGATACCAGCCGCCGCCAACGTCGGGGAACAGGCCGATGCCGGTCTCGGGCATCGCGAGCCTGGTGTTCTCGGTCGCGACGCGGAACCGCGCGGGCGCGGAGATGCCGACGCCGCCGCCCATGGTGATGCCGTCCATGAAGGCGACCACGGGTTTCGTATAGGTGAACAGCCGGTGGTTCAGGCGGTACTCGGTGAAGAAGAACGCGCGGGCCGCGCGTCCGTCGGTCTTTCCGCTCTCGGCGACCATGCGGATGTCGCCGCCGGCGCAGAAGCCGCGGCCTTCGGCATGATCGATCAGCACCGCCTCGACCCCAGGGTCGTCGGCCCAGGCACCGAGCGTGTCGAGCATCGCAGCGCACATGCCGGTGTTGAGCGCATGGATCGCCTTCGGCCGGTTGAGGCGGATGCGGCCGGCGCGGCCTTCGATGAAGGTTAGGACGTCGTCGCTCATTGCCGCGTCAGCTCCCGTCCGACGATCATCCGCATCACCTGGTTGGTGCCCTCCAGGATCGAATGGACACGCAGGTCGCGCCAGAAGCGCTCGATCGGGTAATCCATGAGGTAGCCGTAGCCGCCGTGGAGCTGGAGCGCGCGATCGACCACCGACGAGCCGGTATCGGTGGCGAAGCGCTTGGCCATCGCGGCGAAGCGGGTCTTGTCAGGTGCGTTGGCCGTCACCTTCACCGCCGCGGCGTAGAGCAGGCAACGCGCCGCCTGCAGCTCGGTGTCCATGTCGGCGAGCGTGAACTGGGTATTCTGGAAGTCGGCGATCGGGCGGCCGAACTGCTGGCGGTCCTTGGTGTAGCGGATCGCCTCGTCGAGGCAGCGCTGCGCCCCGCCCAGCGAGCAGGCGCCGATGTTGAGCCGCCCGCCGTCCAATCCCATCATCGCGATGCGGAAGCCCTCACCCTCAGCGCCGACGAGGTTCTCGACCGGCACGCGCACGCCGTCGAGCATCACCTGCGCAGTCGGCTGCGAATGCCAGCCCAGCTTGCGCTCCTGCACGCCGAAGCCGACGCCGGCCATGTCCTTCTCGATGACGAGGCAGGAGATGCCCTTGGGCCCTTCTTCGCCGGTGCGGACCATGACGACATAGACCTCGTTCTCGCCGCCGCCCGAGATGAACTGCTTGGAACCGGTGACGACGTAATGATCGCCATCCCTGACCGCCTTCGTCCTGAGCGCGGCCGCATCCGAGCCCGACGACGGCTCGGTCAGGCAGTAGCTGGCGAGCCGGTCCATGGTGACGAGGCTCGGCAGATACTTGTCCTTGACCGCCTGGCCGCCGAACCGGTCGATCATCCACGACGCCATGTTGTGGATCGAGATGAAGGCGCTGGTCGAGGGGCAGCCATAGGCCATCGCCTCCATGATCAGCGCCGCCTCGAGCCTTCCCAGGTTGATGCCGCCGCTCTCCTCGCTGACGTAGATCGCCGCGAAGCCCAATTCGGCTGCCGCCTTGATCGTGTCGCGCGGGAAGATGTGCTTCTCGTCCCACTCCGCCGCGAACGGCGTGATGCGGTCGGCGGTGAAGCGCCGCGCGAGCTCCTGGATCTCGCGCTGGTCGTCGGTAAGGTCGAACTGCCCAGTCATTGCCCTCGGTCCAAAACGGCCTCAGCCTCGATCTCCACCCGCCATTCGGGCCGGAGCAGGCCCGCCACCATCGCCATCGTCGCTGCCGGCCGCACATCGGCGAACCAGCGGCCGTGCGCGCGGCCGACCGCGTCGGCGTCCGCCGCGTCGACCAGCAGCATCCGGGTGCGCACCACGTCCTCGGCCGATCCGCCGAGCTGCTCGATCGCGCGCACGATGATCGCGAAGCAGCGCTCGGCCTGCGCCTCGGCGTCGCCGGGAGTCGAGCTGCCGTCGTCCTCGATCGGCGCGGTGCCGGAGACGAGAATGCGATTGCCGACGCGGATCGCCCGGCTGAAGCCGATCGTCGCCTCATAGGGCGATCCGGACGAAACGCACGGCCTGTCGTTCATGGCTGTGTCCCCTGCTCGTGAAGCACCCGTTCGGCGAACAGCCGGTTCGCCACGGCGACGTCGTCCCGCTCATACCAGCGCGGCGCCGGCAGGCCCTTTTCCCATGCCATCAGCTCCGAGCGAGGACCATTGGCGGAAGGGACATCAGGCTCGGCGCTCGCGATCGGATCGCGATAGGCTTCGTCGGCTGTGATGATCTCCCAGCCGTCCTTGCGCAGCGCCTCGACCAGGTCGGTGATATAGAGCGCGGCGAGATCGGTTTCGTGCAGCAGGATCACATGCGCGGGCGAGCGGCCGAGCGTGCGGCGGGCGAGATCGTCGTAGAAGTCGGCGGCGCCGACCAGCGTCTCGACATAGAGCGCCTTGAGCGCCGCCATGTCGATCGGCTTGCCTGCCTTCACGGCGGCGATCGTCAGCCCCTCCATGTTCCAGTCGGAACCGTCGACGGTGACATAGCCGTTGGCGAGCCCGCGCGCCTTGAGCCCGGCGCGCACCGCGTCGCGCTTTGCCTTGTCCTTGCTGCCCTCGTCGAGGAACGGGAAGCGGAACCAGGGGCGATAGCCCGGCCGATCCTTGAGCCAGGCTTCGGCGCGGTCGATGTCGGCGAGATAGGCGTCGGCGGGCATCGCGTTGAGATGCTGATGGCTGAACGAGTGGTTGGCGATGACGTGGCCGGCGGCGACATAGGCGGCGATGTGCGCCTCGCCGTTCGCGCCATCCGGCGTCGCGAGCCTGCCGGGATTGACGTAGAACACGGCCTGCCGGACGCCCGCCTGCTTCAGGCCCGCGATCAGCCTCTCGGTACGCTGGTCGGGCGTCAGAAACGCGCCGCGGCCGCGCGGCACGTCGTCGAAGCTGAGCGCGATGCGCTTCTGCGCCGCCAAGGGCGCGGCGCAGGCGAGGAGCGCGGTCAACCAGATCGCGAGCGTTCGAGTCAGCATCCGCCCCCTCACCCCATCGTCGGGATGACGAAGGCGTTCTCGCCGGTGGCGGAGCCGTCGGGCCAGCGCTGGGTGATCGTCTTGACCTTGGTCCAGAAGCGGACGCCCTCCATGCCGTGCTGATTGACGTCGCCGAACGCCGAGCGCTTCCAGCCGCCGAAGCTGTGGTAGGCGACCGGCACCGGGATCGGCACGTTGATGCCGACCATGCCGACGTCGACCCGCGCCGCGAACTCGCGCGCGGCATGGCCGTTACGGGTGAAGATCGCGACGCCGTTGCCGTACTGATGCTCGCTCGGCAGGCGCAGCGCGGTCTCGAAGTCGGGCGCCCGGACCATCTGGAGGACCGGGCCGAAGATTTCCTCCTGATAGGAGCGCATCTGGGGCGTCACCCGGTCGAACAGGCTCGGACCGATGAAGAAGCCCTGCTCGTGCCCCTGCAACGTGAAGCCGCGACCATCGACCACCAGCTCGGCACCCTCGTCGACGCCGGTCTGGATCCAGTCCTCGACACGCTTCCTGTGCGCGGCGTTGACCACCGGACCATAATGCGCCTCGGCATCGGTCGAGACGCCGACGCGCAGCTTCTCGATCGCGGGGATCAGCTTCTCGCGCAGCGAATCGGCGGTCCTGTCGCCCACCGGCACCACCACCGGCAGCGCCATGCAGCGCTCGCCGGCCGAGCCGAAGGCGGCGCCCGAGAGGTCCGATACCACCTGGTCGAGATCGGCGTCGGGCATGACGATGCCATGGTTCTTGGCGCCGCCCATCGCCTGCACGCGCTTCCCCGCCTCGACGCCGCGGCGATAGACGTAATGGGCGATGTCCGACGAGCCGACGAAGCTCACCGCCCCGATCGCCGGATGGTCGAGAATCGCGTCGACCATCTCCTTGTCGCCGTGCAGGACCTGGAGGATGCCCTCGGGCAGCCCCGCCTCGCGCATCAGCTCGGCGAGCCGCACCGGCACCGACGGGTCACGCTCGGAGGGCTTGAGGATGAAGGCGTTGCCGCAGGCGATCGCCACGCCGAACATCCACATCGGGATCATCGCCGGGAAGTTGAACGGCGTGATGCCCGCGCCGATGCCGACGGGCAGGCGCATCGAATAGACGTCGATACCGGGGCCCGCGCCCTGGGTATATTCGCCCTTGAGAGCATGAGGGATGCCGCAGGCGAACTCGATCACCTCGAGCCCGCGCTGGATGTCGCCCTTCGCGTCGGCGATCACCTTGCCGTGCTCGGACGAGAGCGTGTGGGCAAGCGCATCCATGTTCGCCTCGACCAGTCCCTTGAAGCGGAACATGACACGCGCGCGGCGCTGCGGATTGGTCGCTGCCCAGCCCGGCTGCGCGGCGAGTGCGGCCGCCACCGCCTGGTCGAGCTCCGCCCGGGTGCCCAAGCGCACCTTCGCCTGCACCTGGCCGGTGTTCGGATCGAATACCTCTCCTTCGCGTGCCGCGCCGGCGCCGCCCATGGGGCCGACGATGTGATGATCGATGGTGCGCATCCTGTCCTCTCTTGCGGCGCGGCCTGGCGCCGACTCGTTCGCGTAATTTTATTGCTCTTGGCACAGCCGAACCCGGCTGTCAGCGGCTCGCGAAAAATTCGCCCTTGTCATCGAACCGTCATCAAATCCTAACGGCCAATTTACCACCGGACCGCTAGCGGAATGACCGATGTCGCCCGCCACTGCCCCCCGCCCGAGCTGGCTCACCGAGGCCGAGACGCGCCCGCTCGCGATCCGCCACGACCGGACGCTGACGGAAGCGGTCGAGGCGTTCCGCAGCCGTCTCGACCTGCGCCTGCTGCCGGTGCTCGACGACGAGGAGCGGCCGGTCGGCGCGGTGCACGAGCGCGACGTGCGCCAGCTGCTGCTCAATCCCTACGGCCATGCGCTGATGCGCAATCCCGCCTATGGCCAGCGCCTCACCGCGCATGTCCGTCCCTGCCCGATCGGCGAGGTCGATCTCGGGGTCGAGGTGCTGCTCGAGCGCTATCGCGCCTCCGGCGGGGTCGACGGGATGATCTTGACCCACGGCGGGCGGCTCTATGCGACGCTCGCCAACCGGCGGCTGGTGCAGCTCGACGGCGAGCGCCGGCTGGCCGCCAACCGCGCCCGGATCGAACGGGCCCAGCGGATCGAGGCGGCGATCGCGGGGTTCGAGCGCCAAGTCGCCAGCCTCGCCGCCGATCTCGGCGCGCTCGCACGGCAAGTCGAGGCCAATTCGCAAGATACCGCCGGCCGCGCCGGGCTGACCGAGGAGCGCGCCGCCGCGGTCGCCGCCGCCGCGGTCCAGACCGGCAGCAACATGGCCGAGATCGCCGCGCGCGGGCGCGAGCTCGCCAAGACGCTGACGCTGATCGGCACGAGCACGGTCGAGGCGCGGGGCTCCGCCACGCGCGCGGTCGAGCTGGTCGCCGCCGGCAGCCGCCGCGCGGCCAGCCTCAGCGGCGCCGCGGCATCGATCGATTCGGCGATCGCGCTGATCGCGGAGATCGCCGCCAAGGTGAACCTGCTCGCGCTCAACGCCACGATCGAGGCGGCGCGCGCCGGCGAAGCGGGGCGCGGCTTCACCGTCGTCGCCAACGAGATCAAGCAGCTCTCGACCCAGACCGGCAATGCCGCGCGCACGATCACCGCCCAGGTCGACAGCATCCGCCAGGCGATCGCCGAGGTGGTGGACGGCCATGCGGGGATCGAGGGCGCGATCGGCGCGATCGCGGCGCTGTCGACCGATATCGAATCGGCGGTCGGCGCGCAGGAGTCGGCGACGCGCACGATCGCGCGCAACGTCGACGAGGCGGTCGAGGCATCGCACGGCATCCGCGACGACGTCGAGGCGATCGGCGGCAGCGCCCGCGCCGCGGCGGATTCGGCCCGCGAGATGGCGAGCTTCGCCGGCCGGCTGCAGGACGCAGCCCGCGCGATGTCCGGCGAGGTCGAGCTGTTCCTCGCCGAGGTGCGCGCAGCCTGAGGGCTATTCGAACTCCAGGATCGCGGCGTCGACCACCAGGCTGTCGCCGGGGACGAAGTTGACCGCCTTGACCGTGCCCGTCTTCTCGGCGCGCAGGATGTTCTCCATCTTCATCGCCTCGACCACCGCGAGCGGCTGGCCGGCCTCGACCTTGTCGCCCGCCGCGACGTCGAGCCTGGTGAGCAGGCCCGGCATCGGCGCGAGCAGCAGCTTCGAGGTGTCGGGCGGCACCTTCTCGATCATATGGGCCGCGAGCGCGGCGACGTGCGGGCGGTAGACGCGCACCTTGTGGGAAGCGCCGTGCGCGGTCAGCCGCCACGCCGCACCGTCGCGGGCGACGCCGACATGGAACGGAACGTCGTCGATGGTGCAGGAAAACAGCGGATCGCCCGGCCTCCAGCGATGGACGACATCGAGCGGGGGCTCGTTCGGATCGAGATTGACCAGGAATCCGCGGTCGTACCCGTCGACGGTGATGTCGAAGCGTCTGCCGGCGATGAGCACCACCCGCTCCGGGCCGGGGAGCGCCGGGCCGTCGAGCTGGCCGGAAATCCGGCTCGCCTGCGCTGCACGGTCGAGGTCGGCCAGCACCGCCACTGCCGCGAGCCTGCCGAGCAGCTCGTCCGACGCGGGTGCGCCGTGGAAGCCCTCCGGATATTCCTCGGCGATGAAGCCGGTGGTGAGCCGCCCGTCGCGGAAGCGCGGGTGCTGCATGATCGCGGAGAGGAAATCGATGTTGTGGCCGATCCCCTCGATGCGGAACTGGTCGAGCGCGGCGATCTGGCGATCGGCGGCTTCCTCGCGGGTGGGGGCCCAGGTGATCAGCTTGGCGATCATCGGATCGTAGAACATGCTGACCTCGCCGCCCTCGGCGACGCCGTCGTCGACGCGGGTACAGCCCGCCGGATTGGCCCCTTCGACACCGTGCTCCTGCGAAGGCAGGAGCCCTGAATCACGGGCGGCGTCGCCTGCCTCCCGCGCTCCTGCTTTCGCAGGAGCACGGGTAGGGGGCGGGCGATAGGTCACCAGCCGCCCCGTGCTCGGCAGGAAGCCGCGATAGGGGTCCTCGGCATAGACGCGATTCTCGATCGCCCAGCCGGTGAGCGTCACGTCGTCCTGCGCGAACGCCAGCTTCTCGCCCGCCGCGACCCGGATCATCTGCTCGACCAGGTCGAGCCCGGTCACCATCTCCGTCACCGGATGCTCGACCTGGAGACGGGTGTTCATCTCGAGGAAGTAGAAGCCCTCGCCGCTGGTGTCGGCGCCCGACACGATCAGCTCGACGGTGCCGGCGCTGTAATAGCCCACCGCCCGCGCCAGCGCGACCGCCTGCTCGCCCATGCGTTCGCGCATCGCGGGCGTGACGAAGGGCGACGGCGCCTCCTCGACCACCTTCTGGTGGCGGCGCTGGATCGAGCATTCGCGCTCGCCGAGGTAGAGGATGGTGCCGTGCCGGTCGCCGAGCACCTGGATCTCGATGTGGCGCGGCTGCTCGATGAACTTCTCGATGAACACGCGGTCGTCGCCGAAGCTCGCCAGTCCCTCGCGACGGACGCTCTCGAACTCCTCGCGGACGTCCTTCTCGGAGAAGGCGAGCCGCATCCCCTTGCCGCCGCCGCCGGCCGAGGCCTTCATCATCACCGGATAGCCGATGTCGTTCGCGATCTCGACGGCATGGCCGGTATCACGGATCTCGCCGACGAAGCCGGGGACGACGTTCACCCCCGCCGCCAGGGCGAGCTTCTTCGATTCGATCTTGTCGCCCATCGCGGCGATCGCCTCGGGCGGCGGGCCGATGAAGGCGATCCTCGCCTCGGCGCAGGCACGGGCGAAGCTCTCGCGCTCGGAGAGGAAGCCGTAGCCCGGGTGGATCGCGTCGGCGCCGGTGATCTTCGCCGCGTCGAGGATCAGCTCGGCCTTGAGATAGCTTTCGTTCGCCGGCGCCGGGCCGAGCCGCACCACCTCGTCCGCCATCCGCACATGCGGCGCGCGGGCGTCGGCGTCGGAATAGACCGCGACAGTAGCGATCCCCATCCGCCTGGCGGTGCGCATCACCCGACACGCGATCTCGCCGCGGTTGGCAATCAGGATTTTCTTGAACATCATTCCCTCGGACTCAATCGTCACCCCGGACTTGATCCCGGATCCAGGGCCCGGCGCGAATCGCTCGTGACTCAGGATGCCGGATCAAGTCCGGCATGACGACAATGGCTGACGCACCGGCTCCTCCGCTTCTGCCGCCATCGGCACCAATCCCAGCTTCGCGAACAGCGCCGCATCCCTGTCGTCACCCGCATTGCCGGCGGTGAGCAGCTTGTCGCCGGTGAAGATCGAGTTGGCGCCCGCCAGGAAGCACAAAGCCTGCGTCGCCTCCGACATGCTCTCGCGGCCGGCGGAGAGGCGCACCATCGAGCGCGGCATGGTGATCCGCGCGACCGCGACGGTGCGGACGAACTCGATGTCGTCAATCTTGGCGAGCGGCGTGTCGGCGAGCATGTCGCCGAGGACAGTACCCTTGACCGGGATCAGCGCGTTGACCGGCACGCTCTCGGGAGGTTCCGGCAGCGTCGCCAGCGCATGGATGAAGCCGACGCGGTCCTCGCGCGTCTCGCCCATGCCGACGATGCCGCCGCAGCACACGTTGATGCCGGCGCGGCGGACATTCTCCAGCGTGTCGAGGCGGTCGGCGAAGCTGCGGGTGGTGATGACCTCGCCGTAACGCTCGGGCGAGGTATCGATATTGTGGTTGTAATAGTCGAGTCCCGCCTCGGCGAGCGCCTCCGCCTGCGCAGGCGTCAGCATCCCGAGCGTCATGCAGGTCTCCATCCCCATGCCGCGCACCCCCTTCACCATCTCGGCAAGCCTGGGGATGTCCCTGTCCTTGAGGTTGCGCCACGCCGCGCCCATGCAGAAGCGGGTCGAGCCATGGTCCTTGGCCTGCGCGGCGGCCTGGAGCACCGCCTGCACGTCCATCAGCTTGGTCGCCTTGAGCCCGGTGTCGGCGTGCGCGGACTGGCTGCAATAGCCGCAATCCTCCGGGCAGCCGCCGGTCTTGATCGACAGCAGCGTCGACAGCTGCACCTCGCCCGCGCGGTGATGCGCGCGGTGGACCTCGGCGGCGCGGAACACGAGCTCGGTGAAGGGCAGGTCGAATAGCGCGGCGATCTCGGCGCGGGTCCAGCTCTCAACGTTCCCCGGCGAAGGCCGGGGCCCAGTTGCGATGTCGTGGAACTGGGCCCCGGCCTTCGCCGGGGCACTGGCAGTGGAACTCATTCAGCAGCCTCGCTCTCTGGTGCCCAATTGTGTCCGAGCAGGCGCAGCACCTCCTCGGCAGCGGCGATCAGGTTGGTGCCGGGGCCGAAGATCGCCTGCACACCCGCGTCGCGCAGCGACTGATAGTCCTGTTGCGGGATCACGCCACCCGCCACCACCTTGATGTCGGCGCGGCCGGCGTCCTTGAGATGGCCGATCAGCTCGGGGATCAGCGTCAGATGCCCCGCCGCGAGGCTGGAGGCGCCGACCACGTCGACGTCCTTCGCGATCGCCAGCTTCGCCGCCTCATCGGGCGTCTGGAACAGCGGGCCCGGCACCACCTCGAACCCCAAATCGCCGAACATCGAGGAGACGAGATTGGCGCCGCGGTCGTGCCCGTCCTGACCCATCTTGGCGACCAGCATCCGCGGCTTGCGGCCGAGCCGGCGCTCGGTCGCGCTCACACCGTCGGTGAGGCGGCTCCAACGCGCATCGTCGCGCCATGCCTCGCGGTAGATGCCGGAGACGGGCGTCGGCACCGTCTCGTAACGGCCGAAACCCGCCTCCATCGCCGCGCTGATCTCGCCCAGCGTCGCGCGGGCTCGTGCCGCCTCGACCGCGAGCGCAAGGAGGTTGTCGCTGCCGCCCGCCCCCTCGCGCAGCCGGCCGAGCGCCGCCTGGCACGCCGTCTCGTCGCGTGCCGCACGGACCTTGGCGATGCGGGCGATCTGGGCCTCGCGCACCGCATGGTTGTCGATCGCAAGTATCTCGATCTCCTCGTCCTCGGCGGGGCGGTATTTGTTGACGCCGACGATCACTTCCTCACCGCGGTCGATCCGGGCCTGGCGGGCGGCGGCGGCCTCCTCGATCATCGCCTTGGGCCAGCCAGCCGCGACCGCACGGGCCATGCCGCCCTCGGCGTCGACGCGCGCGATGATCTCGGACGCCTTCTCGACCAGCTCGTTGGTCAGCGCCTCGACATAGTAGGAGCCGCCCAGCGGGTCGACGACCTTGGTGATCCCGCTCTCCTCCTGGATCACCAGCTGGGTGTTGCGGGCGATGCGCGCCGAGAAGTCGGTCGGCAGCGCGATCGCCTCGTCGAGCGCGTTGGTGTGGAGGCTCTGCGTGCCGCCCAGCACCGCCGCCATCGCCTCGATCGTGGTGCGGATGACGTTGTTGTAGGGGTCCTGCTCCTGCAGCGACACGCCTGAGGTCTGGCAATGGGTGCGCAGCATCTTCGAGCGCTCGTCCTTCGCGCCCAGATCGGTCATCACGCGGTGCCAGAGCGTGCGCGCCGCGCGCAGCTTCGCGACCTCCATGAAGAAGTTCATGCCGATCGCGAAGAAGAAGCTCAGCCGCCCGGCGAAGGCGTCGATGTCGAGCCCCGCCGCCATCGCGGCTAAGGCATATTCCTTGCCGTCGGCGATGGTGAAGGCGAGCTCCTGCACCTGCGTCGCCCCCGCCTCCTGCATGTGATAGCCGGAGATCGAGATCGAGTTGAACTTCGGCATGTGGGCCGAGGTGTAGGCGATGATGTCCGACACGATCCGCATACTGGGCGCCGGCGGATAGATGTAGGTGTTGCGGACCATGAACTCCTTGAGGATGTCGTTCTGGATCGTACCGTCCAGCTTCGCCTGCGGCACGCCCTGCTCCTCGCCGGCGACGATGAAGAAGGCGAGGATGGGGATCACCGCGCCGTTCATCGTCATCGACACCGACATCTCGCCGAGCGGGATGCCGTCGAACAGGATCTTCATGTCCTCGACGGTGTCGATCGCCACCCCTGCCTTGCCGACGTCGCCGACCACGCGCGGGTGATCGCTGTCGTAGCCGCGATGGGTGGCGAGGTCGAAGGCGACCGACAGCCCCTTCTGCCCGGCGGCGAGGTTGCGGCGGTAGAAGGCGTTGGATTCCGCGGCGGTGGAGAAGCCGGCGTACTGCCGGATCGTCCAAGGGCGGCCGGCGTACATCGACGCGCGCACGCCGCGGGTAAAGGGTGCGAAGCCGGGGAGGCCCGGATCGAGGCTCGCGGTGTCCTCGGCGGTGTAGAGCGGCTTGACGGCGATCCCCTCCGGCGTGTGCCAGACGAGGTCGCGGCCCTTCACTTCCTTGTCGGCGAGCGCCTGCCAGTCGGCGGGGGCGGGTTTGTCTCCCATCACACCTCTCCCTCTGGGAGAGGGAGGGGCCCGCCGCCGAAGGCGGTGGGAGGGTGAGGGTGAGGAGCTACGAGAGTGCGGTCACCCTCACCCTTCCCATCGCTGACGCGATGGGCCCCTTCCCTCTCCCAAGGGGAGAGGGAGATTGCGTCAATGCTCACCACCCGGGCTCTCCATGATCTCCGTCAGCACACCGCCCATGTCCCTCGGATGCACGAAGAAGATCGGCGTCCCGTGCGCGCCGATGCGCGGCTCGCCCAGCACCTTCGCGCCCCTGGCCTCGAACCAGGCCTTGGCCTCGCGGATATCAGGCACCTCGTAGCACAGGTGATGCTGCCCGCCGGCCGGGTTCTTCTCCAGGAACGCGCGGATCGGGGAGGTTTCTCCCAAGGGCTCGATCAGCTCGATCTGGGTGTTGGGCGTATCGACGAAGCACACCCTCACCCCCTGCGCCGGCAGGTCGAAGGGCTCGCCGATCCGGGTCGCGCCCATCACGTCGCGGTAGAAGGCGATGCTGTCGGCGATCGACGGCGTGGCGACACCGACGTGGTTGAGGCGGCCGAGATTCATCTTCCCTTCCCGTCATCCTGGCGAAGGCCGGGATCGCTCGCGATCGAAGCCGAACGCCCGCGGCACGAGATCCCGGCCTCCGCCGGGATGACGACGGCAGGGTCGTCACAACGGAATATTGTCATGCTTCTTCCACGGATTCTCGAGCTGCTTGCCCCTGAGCTTCCGTAGCCCCAGCGCGATTCGGCGCCGCGTCGAGTGCGGCATGATCACCTCGTCGATGAAGCCCTTCGACGCCGCCACGAACGGGTTGGCGAAGCGGGCCTCGTACTCGGCGGTGCGTTCGGCGATCTCCTCCGGCGTGCGGCCGCGGAAGATGATCTCCACCGCCCCCTTCGCGCCCATCACCGCGATCTCGGCGGTCGGCCAGGCATAGTTGAGGTCGCCGCGCAGGTGCTTCGACGCCATCACGTCGTACGCCCCACCATAGGCCTTGCGGGTGATCACCGTCACCTTCGGCACTGTCGCCTCGGCATAGGCATAGAGCAGCTTGGCGCCGTGCTTGATGATACCGCTATGCTCCTGCGCCACGCCCGGGAGGAAGCCCGGCACGTCGACGAAGGTGACGATCGGGATCTCGAACGCGTCGCAGAAGCGCACGAACCGCGCCGCCTTCTTCGACGAGGCGATGTCGAGCACCCCGGCCAGCACCATCGGCTGGTTGGCGACGACGCCGACCGTCCGCCCCTCGATCCGGCCGAAGCCGGTCAGGATATTGCCCGCGTGCGCCGGCTGCAGCTCGAAGAAGTCGCCCTCGTCGAGCACCTTCCGGATCAGCTCGTGCATGTCGTAGGGCTGGTTGGCCGACGGCGGCACCAGCGTGTCGAGGCTCTCGTCGATCCGGTCCCATGGATCGTCGGTCGGCCGCTCCGGCGGGGCCTCGCGGTTCGAGGCCGGCAAAAAGTCCACGAAGTCGCGGGCCGCGAGCAGCGCCTCGATATCGTTGTCGAAGGCGACGTCCGCGACCCCCGACTTCGTGGTATGCGTCACCGCTCCACCCAGTTCCTCCTGCGTGACGATCTCGTTTGTAACGGTCTTCACTACATCCGGGCCGGTGACGAACATGTAACTGCTGTCCTTCACCATGAAGATGAAGTCCGTCATCGCGGGGCTGTAGACGGCACCGCCGGCACAGGGACCCATGATGAGCGACACCTGGGGGACGACCCCGGACGCCAGCACGTTACGCTGAAACACCTCGGCATAGCCGCCGAGCGAGGCGACGCCCTCCTGGATGCGGGCGCCGCCGCTGTCGTTGAGGCCGATCACGGGCGCGCCGACCTTCATCGCCATGTCCATGATCTTGCAGATCTTCTGCGCGTGCCGCTCGGAGAGCGAGCCGCCGAACACGGTGAAGTCCTGGCTGAACACGAACACGAGGCGGCCGTTGATCGTGCCCGATCCGGTGACGACGCCGTCGCCTGGCACGATCTGCTCGGCCATGCCGAAGTCGACGGCATTGTGCTCGACGAACATGTCATATTCCTCGAAGCTGCCCTCGTCGAGCAGCACCTCGAGCCGTTCGCGGGCGGTGAGCTTGCCCTTGGCGTGCTGGGCTGCGATCCGCTTCTCGCCCCCGCCCAGCCGCGCGGCGGCGCGGCGGCGCTCGAGTTCCTCGATGGTCGACGACATGGCCTCTTCCGAATCCGCGGGCGGTTGTCCCCTCTTTCAAGGCGGCAAGCGGCTGGCAAATGCAATGTTGCAAAGTCCAGCGGAGTAAGTTTGCAAATCTACGCTCTTCGGGTACAGTTCGTCATTCCCGCGAAGGCGGGAATCCATTGTCGCTGAAGTTGGGAGTCGCGACGGCCAGCCAGAATGGATTCCCGCCTTCGCAGGAATGACGACGGTCAAGGTCAATCGAACGGACTTACCATGCCTTCACCCCGCCGCCGCCTGTTCGCCGGACATGAGGTGCGCCGCCTGCGCGCCCGCCTCGGGGTCAGCCAGGCCGAGGTGGCGGCGGAGCTCGGCATCTCGGTGCCCTATCTCTCGCAGATCGAGACCAACGACCGGCCGCTGACGCCGCCGGTGATGCTGGCGCTCGCCCGCGCCTATCCGGACCAATGGGGCGCGCTGACCGGCATCGACGAAGCACTGCTGGTCGCCGCCGCCGCGGCGGCCGACGATCGCGGCATCGCCGATGCACGACTTTCGGAAGACATGTTGCGCCGTGCCGCCGAGCAGCAGCCGGAGCTCGCCCGGCGGATGGTGGCGATCCACGCCGCCTATCGCCGCTCGCAGGAGCAGCTCCGCCTGCTCGACGACACGGTCGAGGCCGGCACCGGCGAGACCAGCCGCCTGCCCTGGGAGGAGGTGCGCGACTGGTTCCACACGCGGGGCAACTACATCGATGCGCTCGACCGCCAGGCCGAGGCGCTCGCCGGCGAGAGCGGCCGCGACCTCACCGCACGGCTCGAGGATGTCCATGGCGTCGCCGTGGAGACGGCCGAGACCGGCGGCACGGAGCTGCGTCGCTATGATCCCGCCCGGCGGCGCCTCGCGATCGACCGCGCGCTGCCGCCGGAAAGCGCTGCCTTCCTGATCGCGCACCAGCTCGTCCAGCTCGAGATGCGCGAGGCGATCGCCGATACCGTCGCCGGCTCGGGTCTGCGGTTCGAGGCGTCGCGCCAGTTGCTCGCGGTCGGTCTCGCCAATTATGCCGCGGGCGCGCTGCTGATGCCCTATGCCGCCTTCCGCGATGCGGCACGGGCGCTGCGCCACGACGTCGACCGGCTGCGCCAGGCGTTCGGGGTCAGCTTCGAGCAGGCGTGCCACCGCCTCTCGACGCTGCAGCGGCCGGGCGCGGCGGGCATCCCGATGTTCTTCCTGCGCGTCGACATGGCCGGCAACATCACCAAGCGCCACTCGGCGACGCGGCTCCAGTTCGCCCGCTTCGGCGGCGCTTGTCCCTTGTGGGTGGTGCATGAGGCGGTGGCGATCCCCGACCGCATCCTCGTCCAGCGCGCCGAGATGCCGGACGGCACCCGCTACGTCTCGATGGCGAAGGGACTGGTGAAGCCGTCGGGCAGCTACGCCCGCGCGCCGCGCCGCTACGCGGTCGCGCTCGGCTGCGAGGAGGGGGACGCGGCCGACTTCATCTACGCCGACGGGCTGGCGAGCCAGACGCCGACGCCGATCGGCATCTCCTGCCGCATCTGCCCGCGCCCGGATTGCGACCAGCGCGCCTTTCCGCCGGCGGGCACTACGCTCGACATCGATCCCGATGCGCGGGCGGTTGTCCCCTATCGGTTCGGCTAGAGCCTATCCAGATGAAGTGGAATCGTACTCCTGCGAAGGCAGGAGCCCTAGATCACGGGCGTGTCGCCTACGGCCTGAGCTCCTGCCTCCGCAGGAGCACTGACACCGCTTCAATCCGAACAGGATGGACTCTAGCCCCTCCCTTCAAGGGAGGGGCTTAGATAGGCTAGAACGCGGCGCTGACCGAGAACACCACCTGCGACGCTGCGATCGGACTGCCGTCCTTGGTCGAGCTGAAGTTCGGCAGCAGATAGGCCGAGTCCGCCTTGCTGATGTCGGTGTCGACATAGGCGACGCCGAGGGTCAGCGGCCCGACCACGGCATCCACGCCCAGCAGCCAGTCGAGATAGCTGCCGGTCGGCGCCACGCTGGTGCCGTTGGGGCCGAGCCCCGGATTGCCGTCCGAATAGCCGAGATGGCCCTTCACCGTGAACGGCGTCCCCGGCACGCCCGAGCTCACGTCGCTCCACAGATAGAGATTGTCGTCCTTGGCGCCCGGATCGTTGTAGACGCCGGCCGCGGCGTCGGCGCCGGTGTTGTACCAGCGGCCGAGCGCCTCCTGCTTGGGCGCATAGGCGACGCCGACCAGCGCATTGACCGGGCCGAGCGTGCCGCTGACCTTGACATAAGGCTCGGCGAAGTCGGTCTTGCTGGCGCCGCCGGGGTACATGTACCAGGTGAGGCCGACGTCGAGCGTCGCGCCGCCGCCGATCGGGGTCTTGAAGCCGCCGACGAGGTCCAGCTCCATATTGGCGCCGCCGAAGGTGCCCCAGCCGGACAGGTTGGAGCCCCAGACGCCGGCATAGACGCCGCTTTCATGGGAAACGGTGACGCCGCCCTGCACCGCCATCTCCTCATCGCTCTGGGAGACGCCGCGGAAGCGATAGTCGGAAACGAGGGCGACGCTGCCGGTGACGGTGATCGGCTTGGGCGGATCGGTATCCTGGGCGGCAGCGGAGGTGGCAATCGTCATCGCCGCCACGATGGCGGCCGTCTTGGTGTGGAACTTCATCGCCGATCCTTATCAAGGATGTTGGTGTGAGGTTCCCGCCTGCACCGGGACCGTCGACCTTCTCGGGAGGGACGGTGGTCGATCGGACCCGATGCAGCCTTGCGTAACGCTATTGCCGTTCCGGTTGGTTGCTGAATTGTGACGAAATGTTGCCACGCTCCCGTCATCCCGGCGAACGCCGGGATGACGGTAACTTCTAAGCCGCCAGCCGCTCGGTCAGCTCCGGCGCGCCGGTGACGTGCACGGGTGCCCCGGCCGCGCGGCGGCGGTTCACCCATTCGCGGATGATCTCCGCCGAGGTGTGGTCGACCGCCGCGAGGTCGCTGACGTCGAACCGCACCGGACGGCCCTGCGGCACCGCGTCGAGCGCGCTGGTGAGCTTGGGCACCGCCAGGAAGGAGGCCGTGCCCGCCAGCCGGATCGCGCTCTCCTCCTCGCCATGCTCATGGTCGAGCTTGAGGCCGAGGCGGCGCCAGTGCGGCAGCAGCTCGATCAGCGACAGGCCGATGCCGACCAGCACGCCGGTGAGCAGGTCCTCCGCCACCACGGTGACCAGCGTGATCGCCCAGATCGCAGCGGGCAATATGCCATAGTGCTTGAGCAGATGGCGGGCATGGCCGAAATTGACCAGCCGCCAGCCGGTCACCACCAGCACCGCGCCGAGCGAGGCCATCGGAATCTCGCGCAGCAGCCACGGCAGCAGCGCGACGAAGCCCAGGATCCACACGCCGTGCAGCATGGTGGACAGCCGGGTCTGCGCGCCCGCCTGGACGTTGGCGGAGCTTCGCACGATCACGCCCGTCATCGGGAGCGAGCCGGCCAAGCCGCAGAGCAGGTTGCCCACGCCCTGCGCGCGCAGTTCCTTGTTGTAGTTGGTGCGGACGCCGTCGTGCATCCGGTCGACCGCCGCCGCCGACAGCAGGGTCTCGGCGCTGGCGATGAAGGCGATGGCGACCGCAGCGGCGAGGATGCTGGGATCGAGCCAGCGCGCGAACATGTCCGCGCCCGGCAGCGTGATCGCGCCGACGATCGATTCGGGAACGATCACGCGCGCGACCCCGAGCCCGAAGCCCCAGGCGAGCAGCGTGCCCGCGACCACGCCCAGCAGCGCACCCGGCACCAGCTTCATGCTGGCGGGACGGAGCTTCTCCCAGCCGATCATCACGGCGATGGTGACGAGCGCGATGATCGCGGCGAGCTCGGTTCCCTCCAGGCTGGTCGGCGACAGGCCGAGCAGGCGGCCGGGCATGGCGGCGAGGTTCTGAAGGCCGTTCGGCAGCGGCTTCTGGTCGAACAGCACGTGGAACTGGCCGGCGACGATCAGCACGCCGATGCCGGCGAGCATCCCGTGCACCACCGCGGGCGAGACCGCGCGGAACCAGCCGCCGACGCGCAGCACGCCGGCGACGAACTGGATGATGCCGGCGAGCACCAGGATCGGTCCCAAGGCGGAGAGGCCCTGGTCGCGCACCAGCTCGAAGATGATGACGGCGAGGCCCGCGGCCGGGCCGCTCACCTGCAGCGGCGAACCGGCGAGCGCGCCGACGACGATGCCGCCGATGATGCCGGTGATCAGCCCCTTCTCGGGCGGCACGCCGGAGGCGATGGCGATGCCCATGCACAGCGGCATCGCCACCAGGAATACGACGATCGAGGCGGTGAAGTCGCGTGCGACGGTGCCGCGCGACTTCACCGCGTCGGGCGACTGGAGCGTGGCGGTCGTCATTCCGCCGCCTCCGCGATCAGCACGTCGCTGGCGAGACGCTGCGCCGCCGGCAGCGCGACCGGCAGCGGGCGATCGTCGCGGATCGGCACGAAGCGGCCGGTCTCGCCGTCGAGGCCGAGCACCACGCCGGCGTGGATGTCGACGAACCAGCCGTGCAGCGCGATCTCGCCCCGGGCGATGCCGGCGGCGACCGACGGATGGGTCCGAAGGTGCGAGAGCTGGACGACGACGTTCTCCATGCTCGCGGTGCGCACCGCATCGCCGCTCGAAAGCTCGGGATAGCCCTGGCGCACCACGCTCTCAGCGGCGTGGCTGTGGCGCAGCCAGGCGGCGACGTTGGGCATCCCGTTCAGCATCTCGGGGTTCATCAGCGCCTTCATCGCGCCGCAGTCCGAATGACCGCACACGATGATGTCGCGCACGCCGAGCGCCGCGACCGCATATTCGACGGTCGAGGACACGCCGCCGTTCTGGTTGGCGAAGGGCGGCACGATGTTGCCGGCGTTGCGACACACGAACAGGTCGCCCGGCTGGGCCTGCATGATCTGCTCGGGCACCACGCGGCTGTCGGCGCAGGAGATCATCAGCGCCTTGGGGCTCTGCCCCTGGGTCGCGAGCTTCGAGTAAAGGGCACCCTGGCTGGGGAAGACCCGCTTCTCGAAGTCGAAGACACGTCCGATCAATTCGTTCACGGTACACACTCCTCGGTCAGCAGAGCCGAGGAGTTAGGGTCCGTCTCTTGCTGCGGCGCAGCAGTTTCGTAAGGAATTGTTGCCGTCGGCGAAGCGCTTCGGCGGCGCGGCAGGACGATGAAGGTCGATCCATCCTCCTCATCGTCATGCCGGACTTGATCCGGCATCCAGGACCACGGGCTACGCCCCCTGCGACCTCGGATCCCGGCTTTCGCCGGGAGGGTGGCAGAGAGAATCGGCTTCTCCTCGGAGACGGACGCCCGCCCTACGGGCGAGGCAGCACGATCTCGGCGGTCAGCCCACCCTCGGGCCGGTTGGTGAGGGAGAAAGCTCCGCCCTCGGCATCGACCGCGCGCACCACGATCGGCAGGCCGAGCCCGAAGCCCGAGGTATCGCGCGAACGCGCCCGGTCGAGCCGGACGAAGGGCTGCAGCACCTGCTGGCGCGCCTCCTCGGGAATGCCGGGGCCGTCGTCGTCGATGCAGACTGCTACCTCATGCCCGCGGTCGGCCAGCGACACGCGCGCGTTGCCGCCATAGTGGAGCGCGTTCTCGACCAGGTTGACGATCGCGCGCTTGATCCCGAGCGGACGCACGGTGAGCTCGCAATGATCGGGACCGGAATAGGTCGCCGGACGCCCTTGATCCGCGGCATTGCTGACGATCGTCGAGCACATCACGGCGAGATCGGTCGACATCGCCGGCTCGCTGTCCCCGTCCCCGCCCAAATAGGCAAGCAGCGAGGACACCATGTCCTCCATCTCGGCGACGTCCTGCTCGATCGCCGTGCGCAGCCCGTCGTCGGCGACCGCGTCGGCGCGCAGGCGCAGGCGCGAGAGCGGCGTGCGGAAATCATGGCCGACCGCGGCAAGCGCCTCGGTGCGGTCCTGGATCAGCCGGTGGATGCGGTCCTGCATCTCGTTGAAGGCGGTGATCACCCGCCGCACCTCGCCGGGACCCGCTTCCGGCACGCGCTCGATCTCCTGGCCGTGACCGACCCGATCGGCGACTTCGGCAAGGCGGCGGAGCGGCCGCAGCACCTGCCGCACCATCAGGCCGCCGATCACGATCAAGGCGATCGCGGGGGTGAGCGCGAGCAGCACTCGTCCGACCGCAAAATCGATCTGATGGAGCGGCTCCAGCGTCTGGAAATAGAGCCAGCTGCCGTCGTCGAGCCGCAGCGTGCCGGTGATATAGGCGTTGCGCCCCGGCGATTTCAGCCTCATGCGCAGGTCGCGTCTCGCCAGGTCCGGCTCCCACGCGATGATCTGCTTGTGCATCCGATCGAGCGAGGGGGCGACGCGCGGCGACGGCGGCAGGTGATCCTTCCAGCGGACCAGATAGCGCGAGGTGGTGAGCTCGCCCGCCATCCCGGAACGGTGCTGCGCCGGCTGCTCCTCGAGCAGCTTGCGCGCGATGACGAGGTGCTCGGCGAGCCGGTTGGCCTCGTCGTCGCGGATCGAGTAGCGGCTGGCACGCTCGTAGAGAAAGGTGGTCGCGCCATATTCGACCAGCAGCGCCAGCAGCAGGATCGCGAAGATGCGCCCGATGATGCCGAGCGGCAGGCGGGGGAGAAGCTTCAACGGCGCTCCACGGGGACATTGAGCATATAGCCGATCCCGCGCACGGTGATGATCGGCGCCGCCTTGCCCGCGCCCGAAAGCTTGCGGCGCAGGCGGCTGACCAGCACGTCGACGCTGCGGTCGGAGCTGTCGCCGAGCCGGGTGCGCGACAGCTCGATCAGCCGCTCGCGCGCGATCACGCGCTGGGCGTTGTCGCAGAGCGCGACCAGCAGGTCGAACTCGGCGCCGGTCAGCTCGACGATCGCGTCGGTCGGCGAATGGAGCTCGCGGCGCGGCAGGTGGATGGTCCAGCCGTCGAAGTGAAGCTCGCCCCGATCGCGCTTGCCGGCGTCGCCGTTGCCGTTGCCCGACCTGCGCCGCAGCACCGCGCGCACCCGCGCGACCAGCTCGCGCGTGCCGAACGGCTTGGCCAGATAGTCGTCGGCGCCGAGCTCCAGTCCGACGACGCGGTCAGTCTCGCTGCTCTTGGCCGAGACGAAGATGATCGGCACGTCGCTGTCGCGGCGGATCGCGCGGCACAGGTCGATGCCGCTGGTGCCGGGCAGCATGATGTCGAGCAGCACCAGGTCGACCGGTCCCGCCTCGAACGCGCGCCACATCTCGGGCGCGGAACCGGCCGGGCGGACGGCGTAGCCGTTCTCCTGCAGCGCGCGCGCCGTCAGCGTGCGGAGCGGCGGATCGTCTTCGACGAGGAGGATGGTCGGTGCAGTCATGTCAATCCGAGCGCCGGGAGGTATGGCGCGGGGCTCCGCCCGTCAACGGCGGTACCGCGATGCAGCAAACCAGCAACATTTCCTCACAATAGCGCCAAGGTCAGGAAAATCGACCTCCCTAGCTGCAGTAGGATTTTCATCCTGCCGAGGAGGCGTTCCCATGACCATCCTGACCACCACCGGCGCCGCGCTCGCGGCGCTCGTCACCGTACCCGCCGCCGACGCCCTGCGCCACCCGCACCTCGGCGCCGCGATCAAGGCCGGCTGCCACGTCCAGCAGGTCCACACGCCCGCGGGCAAGCCGGTCCAGTCCAGTCCGATCGTGCGCTGCCCGGCGGAATCCCGCGCGAAGCCGTCGCAGGCAGCTGCCGCCGACCCGGCCGTCAGCGCCTCGGCCACTGCCGAGCGCTGATCCGGCTCCTCACCTCCCCGGACGCGTTCAGGAACGCACTGGTCGCGGCATAAGGCGCCCTGCGTCTCTCCGATCGCCTCCAGCCCGGCGTCGGAGGTCGGACGTTCATCAGATGCGCCGCCATCAGATGCGCTGGCCATGGATCATCGGCCGGTGGACGCGTGCCTTCCCGCGGAATAGGGAGGCATGGTTCCGCAAGCCGAGATCATGACCGCCTCCCGAGCCATCCGTTTCCTCGCCGCCCAGCGGCGCCGCTTCAGGTCGAGCGAAGGCGCGCTGATCGCGCTGGCGATCGTCATCGGCCTGTGCGCGGGCGTGACGACGCTGATCCAGAGCCGGCTCGCCCATCTGGCCCAGCGGCTGCTCTACGGCCTCGACGTCGAGCGGCTGAGCGCGAAGGCGTCCGTCTCGCCGTGGAGCCTGCTCGCGCTGCCGCTCGGCGGCGCGCTGCTGGCGCTGCTCGGGCGCTTCGCGCGCCGGCGGAGCAGCGCTCCGGTCGACGTGGTCGAGGCCAATGCCCTGCACGGCGGGATCATCCCGGTCGGCGACAGCCTGTTCGTCTCGGCGCAGACGCTCATCTCCAACGGCGCCGGGGCCTCGGTCGGGCTCGAGGCCGCCTATGCGCAGATGGGCGGCGGCCTCGCCTCGGTCGCTGGGCAGCGCCTTCGCCTGCGGCGCAACGACCTGCGCGTGCTGGTCGGCGCCGGCGCCGGCGCGGCGGTCGGCGCGGCATTCGGCGCGCCGCTGACCGGCGCCTTCTATGCCTTCGAGATCGTGATCGGCGCCTACACGCCCGCGGCGATCGCGCCGGTGGCGGCCGCCGCCCTTGCCGCGGTGCTGACGATCCGAGCGTCGGGCGCGCCGGCCTATCTGATCGCGCTGCCCAGCGCGCACGCGATCGACACCGCCGACTATTTCCTGTTCGGCGCGCTCGGGCTGATCTGCGCGCTCATCGGCATCATCCTGATGCAGGCGGTGACGCTGATCGAGCTGCGCGTGCGCCAGTCCCCCATTCCGGATGCGTGGCGGCCGGTCGTCGGCGGCGTCCTGCTGATGCCGATCGCCTGGATGTCGCCGCAGGCGCTCTCGGCCGGGCACGGCGCGCTCCATCTCGACCTCACCATTCCGGTCAGCCTCGCCTTCCTCGCGACGATCTTCCTGCTCAAGATGCTGGCCTCGGCCGTCTCGCTGGGGTTCGGTTTCCGCGGCGGCCTGTTCTTCGCCTCGCTGTTCCTGGGTTCGCTGGCGGGGCAGATCTATGCCGGGCTGATCAACCTCGTCCCGGGGGCCGCGCCGGTCGACGCCACCGACGCCGCGCTGGTCGGCATGGCCGCCATGGCGGTCTCGGTGGTCGGCGGGCCGATGACGATGTCGATGCTGGTGCTCGAATCGACCCATGACTTCGCGCTGACCGGCGTGGCGATCACCGCCGCATTGTGCGCCAGCACGCTCGCGCGCGAGACCTTCGGCTTCTCCTTCTCGACCTGGCGGCTGCACACCCGCGGCGAGACGATCCGCAGCGCCCGCGATGTCGGTTGGATCAAGACGCTGACCGCGGGCCGGATGATGCGGCGCGGCGTGCCGACCGAGGACCGCTCGATCAGCATCGCCGAATTCCGGCGCCGGCACCCGTTGGGCTCGGCCACGCGCGTCATCCTGACGGGGCCGGACGGAACCTATACCGGCCTGGTCGTCACCGCGGCCGCCTATGCCCCCGGCGTCGACGCCGAGGCGCCGGCCCAGTCGCTCGCGGTCCTCGGCGACTGTGCGCTGCGGCCCGATGACGACGTCGTGGCGGTGATGCGGGCGTTCGAGCAGCGCGAGGCCGACGACCTCGCGGTGGTGGACTCCGCGCGGCGCGTGCTCGGGCTGCTTTCGGAGAAATATGTGCGGCGGCGCTATACCGAGGAGATCGAGAAGTCGCAGCGGGAGCTGTTCGGTGAGTGATCCGGCCGCGCCGGAGGCCGCCGAACCGCCGCCGGTGGTGGCCCCCGGCGGCCGATCGATGCTGCGTGCCGCCGGCGCCGCGGCGGTGATTCTGGCGGCGGTACTGGCCGGAGTCGCGATCGGCGCCAATGTCTGGCCGCGGATCACCAAGGTCGAGCAGCGCGTCGTCGAGCCGGTCCGCATCGCCACCAGCGCGCGGCCGGGGCTCGACGCCATCCCCGATCTGGTCGAGCGCAGCTGTCCCGCGATCGTGCTGCTTCGATCGGCGGGCGCCGCGGACAAGGCGCCGGCCAGCGCGGGGTCGGCGAAGGGACCGGCCGCCCCTCCGCCGGTGCGGGCGGTCGGCTTCGTCATTTCGGAGGATGGCTATCTGCTGACCTCGGCCGCGGCGGTGCCGGACGGCGACGTCGAGGCGGTGCTGGGCGACGGCCGCGTCGTTCCCGCCGCGCGCAAGGCCGCCGACGATCTGTCCGGGCTGGCGCTGTTCAAGGTCGAGGCCGGCACGCTCCCCGCGCTCCGGTTCGCCGACGACGGCTTTCCCCGGATCGGGCAGACGGGGCTCGCCCTCACCTCTCCGAACGGGACGGGCTGCATCGTCACCGCCGTGCTGGTGAGCACCGATTTCCTCGCCGGGGAGCCGGGGCTGCGCACCGGCCTGGAGGTGAGGCCGGCGCTCGATCCCACCCTCGCCGGAATGCCGGTGCTGGACCTCGCCGGACGCGTCATCGCCATCGCCGGCCTCGCTCCGCAGGACGATGCGGACGCCGATTCCACCGTCCTGCTGCCCGCCTCGACCGCCGACCGCGTGGCCGACGAACTGGTCCGGAACGGCACGTCGCCGGAAAACGCCTTCGGCTTCGAGGTCGAGGACGTCGGCCCCACCCTCGCCGCGCGTGCCGGCGCCAGCCGCGCACGCGGCGCGATCGTCTCGCTCATCGAGCAGAATTCGCCCGCCGACAAGGGCGGCCTCAGGGCCGGCGACGTAATCGTCGCCGCCGCCGGCCAGCCGGTGTCGAGCGCATCGGAACTGGCGCGCGCGCTCGACACCGGCAGGTCCGCGCTGACGCTCCAGGTCCAGCGGCGCTCGCAAGGCCTGACGCTCGATCTCCAGGACGGAGAATGAGCGCGCCGCCCGCCCGCGCGCGGATCACGGGCCTGAAGGACGGCGATTCCGTCGCAGAAGAAGCTGCTGGGGCGGCTCGCGATCTTGCTCGCGGCGGGCATTCTTCGCATCATCGCTCGCGATTAGCCGGTTGTATCGGCGCTTGGCCTGCAAGCGGCCATCGACTTCAATGGACGGCTGCATGACCTCACGAGAATTGACGGGACTGTTCCCTCTGCCCGAACAGCGAATGTCCCGGCCGAGTCACCGCGCGCTCTCCGATCTGAGCTACCGGCTGCTGTTCGGTGCGATCGGATGGCCATGGCTGCTCTACAGCCTGTGGGGCGGCACGCGGGCCAGCAAGGCCCGCCTGCTCGCGCGGCTCGAGCTCGAACCCGACGCGCTTCCTCATCTCGGAAGCTGGAAGGCGGATACCGGATTCCTCCACCGCATCGTCGACGCGGTGGAGGAGCTACGCCCCGGCACCGTGGTGGAGCTCGGCGCGGGCGCCTCGACGCTGGTCTGCGCGAAGGCCCTGAAGCTCCACGGCGGCGGCCGGCTGATCAGCTACGATCAGCACGCCGGCTTCGTCGAGGCGACATCCCGATGGCTCCGCGATCACGACGCTCCGGCCGACCTCCGCCACGCGCCGCTGGAGCGGACCGTACCGGATTGGCCGGGCCTCTGGTACGACCTCGGCGACCTCCCCGACACGATCGACCTGCTGATTATCGACGGCCCGCCCTGGTCGGTCCATCCGTTCGTGCGGGGCGCCGCCGAGACGTTGTTCGGCCGCCTGTCCCCCGGTGCCGTGGTGCTGCTGGACGATGCGGCGCGGCCGGGCGAGCGCATCGTCGCGCGATGGTGGCGCAAGCGCTGGCCCGACATCGCGTTCCGCCGGCTGTCCGGAAGCACCAAGGGAACGCTGCTCGGCCGGAACTGGCGCGGCGCCCCGCGCGTCACAACCAGCGCGCGCGCTTGAACCGGATGTAGAGCGTGACGCACAGCACGGCGATGATGCCGACGACGGCGAAATAGCCGTACTGCATCTTCAATTCCGGCATGTTCTCGAAATTCATGCCGTAGATGCCGGCGATCGCGGTGGGCACCGCCAGGATCGCCGCCCAGGCCGCGAGCTGGCGCGTAATCGTGCCCTGACGCTGCGATTCGAGCAGGTGGCTGACCTCGAATACCGAGGTCAGCACGTCCCGCAGCGAGCCGATCATCGCCTCGACGCGCTGCACATGATCGAGCACGTCCTGGAAATAGGGCCGGACCTCGGCATCGATGCACGGCAGGTCGAGATGGACGAGGCGCCCGCACAGCTCGGCCATCGGCCGGATGACGCGCTGGAACCGGATCAGCTCGCGGCGCAGGCGGAAGATGCGCATGATCTCCTCGCGCTCGAGGAAGGCGTCGAGCGCGCGCTGCTCCATATGGAGGACCTCCTCCTCGATCGTCTCGACGATCGGCAGGTAGCCGTCGACGATGAAGTCGAGGATCGCGTGGAGGACGTAGTCGACGCCGTGCTTGAGCAGCGACGGCGACGCCTCGAGCTGGGCGCGCAGCTCGGTATGTGCGCGCGCCGAGCCGTGGCGGACGGTGATGATATGGTCCTCGCCGACGAAGATCGCGGTCTCGCCGTAGAGGATGTGATCGCCGTCGAGATGGGCCGTGCGGGTCATCACGAACAGCTGGTCGCCATAGACGTCGAGCTTGGGCAGCTGGTTCGCCTTCAAGGCATCCTCGACGGCCAGCGGATGCAGGCCGTAGCCGTCCTGCAGCTTGCGGAGCTCGTCCTCGGTCGGCTCGAACAGGCCGATCCAGACGAATTCCGAACGATCCCCGGCACAGCGCATGGGCTGATCGAGCGAGATCGATTCCACGCCCTGGCCGTGGCGATACAATTGGGCCGCGATGACGCTCATGGACTCTCCGGGTCGTGCTTTCCCGCGCTGCCTAGCAGACCTCCGCCGGCGCAGGAACGACCGATCCGCCGGTGTGCCGGCAACCGCGCTTGACAATGCTGCATCGCGGGAGCAATCGCGCCGCTGTCGGTGCAACTCGCCGACGATCAGGAAAGCCAACCAACCATGCCAAGCGACAGTAGTCGATTGTCTGCGCCGCTGACGGCCTTCGGCCGAGCCTGATCCTGCATCAGTCTCGCCCCGGATGCCGAAGGCGGCGTCCGAACGAGGTGAGACATGAGCACATTTCCCCGTCCCCGCGACGTGGCTTCCGCCCTGCGCGTACGATGCGCAGGCGGCCCTGACCGGATCCGTCCGATTGCCCTTCCGTCCGCGGCGATCCGCGGGCGCGCCGGCTCCGTGGTGCGGCCGTGAACGCGTCGCTGCTCCCGCTCGACTGGCAGGCGCTGGCGACGAGCTTTGCCTGCCTCGCGGTCGCCTTCGTCCTCGGCACCGCGATCGGGCTCGAACGCCAGTGGCGCCAGCGCACCGCCGGGCTCAGGACCAACGTGCTGGTCGCGCTCGGCGCGGCCGCCTTCGTCGACCTCGGCCTGCGCACCGCCGGCCCTGACGGCGGGGTGCGCGTCGTCTCCTACGTCGTCTCAGGCATCGGCTTCCTCGGTGCCGGCGTCATCATGAAGGAAGGGACGCAGGTGCGCGGGCTCAACACGGCCGCGACGCTCTGGGCCTCGGCGGCGGTCGGCGCCTTCGCGGGCGGCCGCCAGCTTGCCGAGGCGGTGCTGGTCGCGGGTTTCGTGCTGGCGGGGAATACACTGCTGCGGCCGCTGGTCGAGTTCGTGAACCGCCGGCCGATCGAGCCCGGCCAGACCGAGGCGCTCTACCGCGTGCATCTCGTCTGCGCGCCCGGGCAGGTCGCGGGCGCACGCGACCTGCTCTTCGAGGAGCTGGAGCGGCTGCACTATCCGATCCGCGAGATCGAGACCCTGTCGGACAGTGAGGATTCGGTGGAGCTGGCGGCACTGCTGGTGCCGACGAGCGCGAACCATGCCGACCTCGACGCCGTCGCGGAGCATCTCGCGCGCCACCGCGGCGTGATGAGCGCCACCTGGACCGTCAGCACCACCAGCTGACCCGATGCCTGGAGACACACCATGAGCAAGGAAAAATCACGGGTCCGGGCGCTCCGTCCCTTCTCGCGCATGTTGCGCGTAACCGCGCCCAACCGGGCGGACGCCGTCGCCTTCCTGCTGCTCGCGGGTCTGGCGGTGCTCGTCATCCGCGGCGCCGAGGGCATGGCCGAGCCGCTGTCGCAGCTGCGCAGCGCGCCGATCGCCCTCGATCCGGCGAACCTGCCAGGCTATGCGCTGCGCACGACGCTGCGCATGTTCGCGGCGCTGTTCGCCAGCCTGGCCTTCACGCTGGTGGTGGCGACGCTCGCCGCGCGCAGCCGCCGCGCCGAGCAGATCATCGTCCCCGCGCTCGACATCCTCCAGTCGGTGCCGATCCTCGGCTTCCTCACCTTCACCGTCACCTTCTTCATGGGCCTGTTCCCGGGCCAGCAGCTCGGCGTCGAGCTGGCGGCGATCTTCGCGATCTTCACCAGCCAGGCGTGGAACATGGCATTCAGCTTTTACCAGTCGCTGCGCTCGATCCCCTCCGACCTTGAGGAGGTGTCGCGCGGGTTCGGCCTGTCGCCGCTGCGCCGGTTCCTGCGGCTGGAGCTCCCGTTCGCGACGCCCGCGCTGGTGTGGAACGCGATGATGTCGATGTCCGGCGGCTGGTTCTTCGTGGTCGCGTCGGAGGCGATCACGGTCGGCAATACCACCGTCGCGCTGCCCGGCATCGGCTCCTGGCTGGCGCTGGCGATCGAGCGGCGCGACTTCGCCGCGGTCGCCTGGGCGGTGGGCGCGATGGCGGTGGTGATCCTGCTCTACGACCAGCTGGTGTTCCGCCCGGTGGTTGCCTGGGCCGATCGCTTCCGCTTCGAGCAGACCGCCAGCACCGAGCGGCCGCGCTCCTGGGCCTATGACCTGTTCCGCCGCACCCGGCTGCTCCCGCTCATGTTCGCGCCGCTGACGTGGCTGGGCCGCCTGCTGCTCGCGCTCGATCGGGGCGCCGGCGAGAGCCGCCCGGTCCACGCCCGCGCGCATGGGCGTCTCGGCGAACTCGCCTGGCGGGTGCTGGTCGGCGTCGCGCTCGTCTATGCGCTGTGGGTCATCGGCCATTATGTCGCGCGCACGCTGCGGTGGGAGGATGGCGTCGCCGTCCTCGGCCTCGCTTGCCTCACCATGGCCCGCGTGCTGGCGCTGATCGCGCTCGCCAGCTTGATCTGGGTGCCGATCGGCATGTGGATCGGGCTCCGGCCGAAATGGGCCGAGCGGCTCCAGCCGGTCGCGCAGTTCCTCGCCGCCTTCCCCGCGAACGTGTTGTTCCCGTTCGCGGTGATCGCGATCGTCCATTGGCGCCTCAGCCCCGACGTCTGGCTGTCGCCGCTGATGATCCTCGGCACGCAATGGTACATCCTGTTCAACGTCATCGCCGGCGCGAGCGCAATCCCGACCGACCTGCGCGAGGCCGCCGGCATGTTCGGGGTGAGGGGCTGGCAATGGTGGCGGCAGGTCGCGCTGCCCGGAATATTTCCCTATTATGTCACCGGCGCGCTCACCGCCTCGGGCGGGTCGTGGAACGCCTCGATCGTCGCCGAGGCCGTGTCGTGGGGCGACGAGAAGCTCCACGCCGCGGGCCTGGGCGCTTTCATCGCCGATGCGACCGCCGCCGGCGACTATCCGCGCGTAGCGCTCGGCATCGCCACGATGTCGGTCTTCGTCATCGCCTTCAACCGGCTGCTCTGGCGGCCGCTCTACAGCTTCGCCGAGCGCCGCCTCCGCCTCGCCTGATCAGACAAGGAGCCTCGAACCATGGCCACCATCGTCGAAACCCGCCCCATCGTCCAGCTGTCCGGCGTCCGCCACCATTACGGCCGGGGACACGGCCAGATGCTCGTGCTCGACAATGTCGACCTGACGCTCAACGAGAACGAGATCGTCGGCCTGCTCGGCCGCTCGGGCTCGGGCAAGTCCACGCTGCTGCGTTCGATCGCCGGCCTCATCCGTCCGAGCGAGGGCGAGGTGCGGTTCGTGCCGGATGAGGATGGCCACGCGCCGACCGTCAGCATGGTCTTCCAGACCTTCGCGCTGTTCCCCTGGCTCACGGTGCTCCAGAACGTCGAGCTCGGCCTGGAGGCGCGCAAGGTACCCGCCGATGAGCGCCGGACCCGCGCGCTCGCCGCGATCGACCTGATCGGCCTCGACGGCTTCGAGAACGCCTACCCCAAGGAGCTGTCGGGCGGGATGCGTCAGCGCGTCGGGCTCGCCCGGGCGATTGTGGTCGATCCGTCGCTGCTGCTGATGGACGAGCCCTTCTCTGCGCTCGACGTGCTCACCGCCGAGACGCTGCGCACCGACCTGCTCGACCTGTGGTCGGAAGGGCGGATGCCGATCAAGTCGATCCTGATGGTCACTCACAATATCGAGGAAGCCGTGCTGATGTGCGATCGCATCCTCGTCTTCTCCTCCAACCCCGGCCGCATCGCCGGCGAGATCAGGGTCGACTTGCCGCAGCCCCGCGACCGGCTCGACCCTGCGTTCCGCGCGCTGGTCGAGGATATCTATGCGCGCATGACCGCGCGCGCACCGGTCGCGCCGGTGAGCGAGGGCCTGTTCCCCGGCACCGGTATCGCGATGGCGCTGCCGGTCGTCTCGACCAACGCGCTCGCCGGCCTGATCGAAGAAGTCCACGGCGCCCCGTTCGACGGCCGTGCCAGCATGGCCGAGCTCGCCGACCAGCTCCAGCTCGAGGTCGACGAGCTCTTCCCGATGGCCGAGACGCTCCAGCTCATGCGCTTCGCCGAGCTGACCGGCGCGGACCTCAGCCTGACGCCGGCTGCGCGGCGCTATGCAGAAGCCGATGTTGACGCGCGCAAGGCGCTGTTCGCGCAGGCGCTGCTCGCCCATGTCCCGCTTGCCGGGCACATCCGCCGCATCCTCGATGAGCGCATGGGCCATACCGCCCCGGCCCGGCGGTTCCGCGACGAGCTCGAAGATCATATGTCGCCCGACTATGCTACCGAGACGCTGAACGCGGTCACCCATTGGGCACGCTATGCCGAGCTGTTCGCCTATGACGAGGACGCCGACCAGTTCAGTCTGGAAGACCCCAGCTGATGCTGCGGACAGCGCGGGGGGCGTTCCTGCCGCCGGCGCTGCTGGCGGCGGCGCCGGCGCTCGCGTCCGGCGGCGCGCACGTCGTCGACGACGCGGCGGTCGAGACGCCCGGCACCTGCCATCTCGAGAACTGGCTGACGCTGACCGGCGGCCCGGGCGGCCTGCTCACCCTCGCGCCCGCCTGCACGCGCAAGGCCTGGCCGGACCTGGAGATCGGCGGGTTCGTCTCGCATGGCTGGACGCGCGATTCGGCCGACACGCTGATCGGCTTCACGCCAAAGCTCAACCTCCGCTCGGAAGAGCGCGGGGTCGGCATCGGCATCGCGGCCAGTCTCGGCTACGGCATCGACCGCGGCCGGATCGAGACGGCTTCGGTGATCGTGCCGGTGACGATCCCGGCCAGCAAGCGGCTGCGGTTCAATCTCAACGGCGGATGGCAATGGTCGAAAGCGGGCTTCGGTCACGACCTGTTCGTCGGCGGACAGGCCGAGTTCACGCTGAAACCCAACCTCAGTCTGATGGTCGAGGGGTTCGCGCGCGACAGCGGCAAGGCCGGCGGTCAGGCGGGCCTGCGCTGGACGACGGGCAAGGGACGGATCGACGTGGACGTGCTGGTCGGCCGCTACGTCGATGGGGTCACACCGACCGCGGTCACGCTGGGGCTCACGCTGCGGCGGTGAGGGAGAATTTCCTGCCGAGCCGCTATGCGGCCCGGCAGCGGACCTGTCCGCGACCACAACCCAATGCCTGGCCCTCGCGCTGATCTTACCAGCGCGACTTCATCGCCGTACCACCAACGAGCAGGGAGAGCAGGATCACGCCGAGGGCAAGGCGGGACCAGCCGATCGGCCTTGCCGGAACATCGGCGATGGCAGGAACCGAGACCAGCTCATAGCCGGAGGCGGGAGCGCCTGTGTCGCCGCCATTGGGTTCGGCGGCCGATCGGGAGCGCGAGGGCTGACCATCGACGAGCACGAGCGTGCGCGGGTTGATCGTGAACGCGAAACCGGACGCAGGCCCGCAAACCGATCCCGGCGAGGCCGTTCGGAAAAGGGACTTCGAACGAGCGCTCCGCTTGGTGATCACGCAACAGCATCGTGATCGGACGGCGCCTCAGCCACGGAGATCGATGCCCTCAATCACAAGCGTCCGCACGGGCGAGGAGAAATGCCCGTTCCCGCATGTTGCGGGTAAGCTTGGCTGCAGCCTCGAATGCGCAGCGAGCCTCGGCCAGCCGGCCGGCTCGAAACAGAAAGTCGCCCCTCGCCGCCGGCAGTGGCGCATAATTGCGCAGGACGGCCGCGTCGGCAATCTCGTCCACCAGCCGCAGGCCCGCTTCCGGCCCGAACGCCATGCTGTGGGCGATCGCGCGGTTGAGATCGACCACCGGCGAAGGCATCACCGCCCGCAGCCGGTCATAGAGCGCCGCGATGCGGGGCCAGTCGGTGTCGGCCGGCCTCGGCGCACGCGCATGGCAGGCAGCAAGCGCAGCCTGCAATGCATAGGGACCGCCGCCCCCGGAAACTTCGGCGAGCGCTTCGGCTCGGGCGAGCGCGTCGAGACCTCGGCGGATCAGCAGCTGGTCCCAGCGTGCGCGATTCTGCTCGGTCAGCGGTACGAAGGCGCCGTCCGGCCCGATGCGCGCCGGCAGGCGCGATGCCTGGATTTCCATCAGCGCCAGCAGGCCGAACACTTCGGCGTCTTCGGGCATCAGTCCCGCCAGGATGCGGCCCAACCGCGCGGCCTCCAGGCACAGGTTCGGCCGGACGAGGTCGTCGCCCGCCGTGGCAGCATAGCCTTCATTGAAGATGAGATAGATGACCTCCAGCACCGAGGAGAGCCGCGCCGCACGTTCGGCGCCGCGCGGCACCTCGAAGCTGAGTCCGGCCTTTCCGATCGTCTTCTTCGCGCGGACGATGCGCTGCGCGATCGTCGCCTCGCTCGACAGGAAAGCACGGGCGATCTCGTCCGTCGTCAGGCCGCCGACGACACGCAGCGTCAGCGCCGCACGGGCGTCGGCCGAAACTACGGGGTGACAGGCCGTGAAGATGAGACCGAGCAGTTCGTCGCCAAGATCGTCGTCCATGGCCACGCTCACGTCTGCGCCATCGGACTCGTCGCCCGGCTCCTGTGCGATCTCCTCGTGCTTGCGCGTCCGCATCTTGTCGCGGCGAATCGCATCGATGGCGCGGCGCTTGGCAGCCGTCATCAGCCAGGCGCCGGGATTGGCCGGAACGCCGGTCCTGGGCCATTGGGAGAGGGCGACGACCAGGGCGTCCTGTGCCAGTTCCTCGGCAAGGTCGATATTGCGCACCAGCCGGGCCAGGCTCGCGATGAGCCTGGCCCGTTCGATGCGGAAGGTCGCTTCGATCGCCTGGTGCGTCCCGCCTGCGGTCATGCTGCCTTGTCGGCCAAAGCCGTAAGGCGGGCAAGGCGGCGGCGGCCGACAGGCTCAGGTTCCGAGACCGCCGAGAGCACCCGCCGGACCAAGAGTGCCGCTGAGCTTTTCACGCATACGGCTGCGGATTTCCTTGGCCTCCGGCGTAAAGCTCTCCTCGAAGTCAGCCATCTCGTACAGCGGCCGGATCTCGATCTCGCTCGGCCCCAGCATCGGGTTGGGGCAACGCTTCACCCAGGCGACCGCCTCGTCCATATCCTTGACCTCCCAGAGCCAGAAGCCGGCGACCAGTTCCCGGGTCTCGGCAAAGGGCCCGTCGATGACTGTTCGGTTTGGACCATCGAATGCGATCCGCTTGCCCTGCGAAGAAGGCTTGAGGCCGTCGCCGGCGAGCAGGATGCCAGCCTTGACCAGCTCCTCGTTGAATCTGCCCATCGCCTCGAACATCGCCGCCGTCTCAGGTGTGGGGGAAATGCCCCGTTCGCTGTCTTCGGTCGCTTTCACGAGCACCATCACACGCATTGCCTGTCTCCTTGTCTGAGCCGGCCCCATCGCCTGGCATAGCAAACGACGAACGGGGTTTCCGGAAATCGACATCGTCCCGCAAATTTTTCGCCAGCTGCGGCGCAGGGCGCGAATGGCTCTTCCAGCACGGAAACCGCGGCACGCAGCGCAAGGCATATCCGATCGAAACGCGGTTCAAACAGCCCCAAATGCGGCGGCGCGAGTCCAGTCGATCTTGCGCAACCCGCCGCGGCCGGACATCAGGGCGGAACCGGGAGAGGAAGCGATGACGATCGACCGACGTTCGTGGCTCAAGGGGATGACCATCGCGGCCGCAGGGTTGATCACCGCACCGGCTTATGCGGCGTCGCGCAAGCGCAGGATTTCTCCCGGCGATCGGGTCAACGTCGCGGTCATCGGCGCCGGCGGCATGGGCGCTGCGAACATGGAGCAGCTCACTAGCCAGAACATCGTGGCCATTGCCGATCCGGACCTTTCGTACGTCGCCAAGGCGTTCGTGGACGGCAAGGGCGCGCCGATCACCCGCCGCGGCCCGCTCAAGGCCGCCTACGACAAGGCGGACAAATATGCCGATTACCGGCGGATGCTGGACGCCCGCAAGGATATCGACGCGGTCGTCATCGCCACACCGGACCAGCATCACGCCGTCGCTGCGAAGATGGCGATGGAGCGGGGCCTGCATGTCTATGTGCAGAAGCCGCTCACCTATACCGTGCGCGAGGGCCGCGTGCTCGACGCCCTCGCGCGGAGCAACCCCCGCCTCGTCACCCAGATGGGCAACCAGGGCCATTCGGGTGACGACGGCCGGCGCGTGGTGGAGCTGATCCGCGGCCGCGCGATCGGCGACGTGCGCGAGGTCCATGTCTGGACCAACCGGCCGATCTGGCCGCAGGGCGTCGCGCGGCCGGCGCCGCAGCCGGCGCCCGCCAGCCTCGACTGGGACGTCTGGCTGGGTCCGTCGACGGTCGGCTGGGGCTATAATCCGCTCTATGCGCACTTCAACTGGCGCGGCTGGGTGCCGTTTGGTTGCGGAGCCCTTGGCGACATGGGCGCGCATCTCATCGACTTCCCGGTCTGGGCGCTGGAGACGGGACTGCCGACCCGGGTCGAGACGCGCCACTCCGCCTGGGGCGAGAGCGAGCGGCCGCAGGATATTGCCGAGGGCGATCAGCGGGGCAGCTATCCGCTCGCCACCGTCACCCATTTCGAGTTCGGCAACGCCAGGGGCGGACCAGTCAGGCTGACCTGGTATGACGGCGGCCTGATGCCGGCTACGCCTCGTGGCCTCCCGCCGACCGCGATCATGAATCCCGAGGGCGGCGTGCTGTACGTCGGCAGCCGGGGCATGTTGATGCATGAGACCTATGGCGAGAGGCCGGTCCTGATCGGGGACGGCGTCGCCGAGCGCGCCGCGACGATCCCGCCGTCGCTGCCGCGCGTCCTGGGCGGCCTGCACGGTCACGAGATGAACTGGATCCGCGCGATCCGCGGCGAGGAGACGATCTCCTCGCCCTTCGCGGCGGCGGTGCCGCTCACCGAAACCATGCTGCTGGGCATCGTGGCGATGCGTGCCGGCCAGCCGATCGAATACGACGGCGCGGCGGGACGGATCACCAACCTGCCCGACGCGAACCGCTACCTCGACCGCACATACCGAAAGGGATGGGAGTTATGAAATTGATCCTTCTGAGCGCCGGCCTGCTGCTTGCCGCTCCGCTTGCCGCGGCTGTGCAGGAAACCAAGCCCAAGCCCGAGGATACCGAGCAATGGTCTCCCGCGGTGCCGGTCGTGACCCCGGGCAGGAGCGAGACCGCGTCGCCGCCGTCCGACGCGACCGTCCTGTTCGACGGCAAGTCGCTCGATCGCTGGGCGAGCGTCAAGGACGGCTCGCCGGCACGCTGGACGGTGGCGGACGGCGTGATGACGGTGCTGAAGGAGGCCGGCAACATCCAGACGCGCCAGTCGTTCGGCAGCTATCAGCTCCATCTCGAATACCGCATCCCCGCGGACGTCACCGGCAAAGGGCAGCTGCGAGGCAACAGCGGCCTCTTCCTAGCATCCACCGGGCCGGGAGATGCCGGGTACGAGCTGCAGATCCTGGACAGCTATCAGAACGACACCTACGTCAACGGCCAGGCGGGCAGCATCTACAAACAATATCCGCCGCTCGCCAATCCGGTGCGCAAGCCGGGCGAATGGCAGAGCATCGACGTCCTCTGGACCAAGCCGACCTTCGCCGCCGACGGATCCGTGAAGACCCCCGCCTATGTCACGGCGTTCATCAACGGCGTGCTCGTGCAGGATCATGTCGCGCTGCGCGGCGAGACCCTCTATATCGGGAAGCCGAGCTACAAGGCCTATGATCGCGCGCCGATCAAGCTGCAGGCGCACGGCGATCCCAGTCCGCCGATCAGCTTCCGCAACATCTGGGTCCGCGAACTCGGGAACGCCGCCGGGTGACGATGCGGTGTTGGCGCCGAGGTGCAGCCAGGGCGGGCCTACGCGAGCTTGGATGCGGGCGCTTCCGAGACGCCAGGCCTCTCGTATTCGCCCCCTGCCGCGCTAGGAGCAAATTGCGAAAACCTGACCCATAGTCGCCACTCCGGCCCCTTCGGCAAGCTCAGGGCAGACTTGTTCCGGGGGCCACCGGCGGCCAAGCTCAGGTCTCACGGTTCCGATTGAACGTGGACGCCGCCCCGCATGGAGGGATGCCGGACCACGTCCGGCATGACGACGAAGGTTTGTACAGGCCACCCTGAGCTTACTCGATGCGGCGACACGACACCACATCGCCATGGCCCATCCACAATATTCACACTCTAGTTAGTGAATGTTGACAGCGGCGAATGCTCGCTGCATCATCCCTGCCAGAGCCGGCACTCGAATGATCGGCCATCTGGGAGAGAGAGCATGGGGGCATCAATCCTCGGGTCGGCTTGCATCGTTGCGATCGCGGTCGGCGTAACGCCGGCCTCGGCTCAAACGAGCGATCCGCAGACGACAGCCGACACGTCGACTTCCGCGCAGGGCGACATCCGCAAAGGCACCGAAAACGACATCGTCGTCACGGCAACGCGGCGCGAGGAGCGCATCCAGGACGTGCCGATCAGCGTCACCGCCTTCGGGCAGGAGCAGTTGACCGAGAAGGGGATCGTCGGCTTCGAGGGGATAGCGCGCGAGACGCCGGGGGTGGTGCTCAATCGGCCGACGCAGAATTTCAACAACTTCACCTCGCGCGGCATCGCGACCAACGGCTACAACGCCAATCTCCAGAGCTCGGTCGCGGTCTACATCGACGAGCTGCCGATCTCGACGATCGGCAACACGACGGTCGTCGATCCCAACCTGTTCGACGTCGAGCGCGTCGAGTTCCTGCGCGGGCCGCAGGGCACGTTGTTCGGCTCCGGCTCGCTGTCGGGTGCGATGCGCATTCTCACCAAGAGCCCCGACCTCAACGACTTCGACGCCTCGGGGCTCGTCGATCTGGGCCTGACCGGCTCGGACAGCTTCCGCCAGCGCTACAATCTGATGGTCAACGTGCCGCTGGTCACCGACAAGCTCGCGGTGCGCGGCGTCGGCTTCTACCGCCATGAGGAAGGTTATCTCGACAACGTCGGCACGGGCGTCGACAATGCGAACACGCTGGTCGACTGGGGCGGCCGCGGCATCGTGCTGTGGCGGCCGACCGACCGGCTCTCGATCCGGCTGCTCGGCTCCTACGAGGACAGCGATCCCAGGGATTCGTCGCTCACCAGTCCGTCGCTCGGCCGCGAGAAGCGCATCTCGGACCAGCCGGACCTGTTCTCCGGCAAGCAGACGATCATCAACGGCACGATCGAATATGAGTTCGATTTCGCCAAGCTGACCAGCTCATCGACCTATTCGGACTTCGACCAGAAATTCTATGTCGACCTGGCGAACACCTTCAACTTCGCCATCGCCTTCGGCCTCGACGCCGATGCCTATGACAAGGTGTTCGTCCAGGAGACGCGGCTGGCCTCGACGCTCGACGGGCCGCTCCAGTTCGTCGTCGGGGGCTTCTATCTCCATCGCCGGCGCGACGTGGACTATTTCTACCGCTCGTCGCTCGACTTCCTCGAAGCGCGCGGCATCACCGGCCTGCCCGATCAATATTACCAGAAACAGTTCACCCATGCGAACACCGAGGAGCTGGCCGGCTTCGGCGAGCTGACCTACCGCTTCTCGAACCGCTTCTGGCTCACCGGCGGGATGCGCTACGGCCGGATCACCGCGCAAGGCTTCACCGAAGCGGGCGGCTACAACAGCAACTATCTCACCAACGCGCTGCTCGGCATCCCCGGCCCGCTGACGCTCACGCCCTATACTGCGACGACCGGCGTGAAGGCGCGCGGTTCGAAACCGTCGTGGAAGGCGAGCGCCTCGTTCAAGCCGAGCGAGACGCTGACCACCTACGCGACCTTCTCGACCGGCTTCCGCGGCCCGATCGTCAACGCGTTCGCCGGCCGGCCGAGCGTGGTGAACCCGAACGACATCGTCATTCCCTATGGCGCCTCGTCGGACGACCTCAAGAGCTACGAATTAGGTGCCAAGGGGCGCTGGCTCGACGGCCGCGTCAGCATCAACCTCGCCCTCTACCTGATCGACTGGAGCAACATCCAGGCGCAGGCGAACCGCGTGTCGGACTCGGTGCAGTTCGCCACCAACATCGGCGCGGCGCGCAGCAAGGGCTTCGAGGTCGAGATGAGCGTCATCCCGGCCAAGGACGTCCTCATCGGCCTCAACACCGCCTACAACGACGCCAAGATCACCAAGCTGACGCCCGAGGAGGCGGCGATCTCCGGCGCGGTGCTCGGCCACCGGCTGTCGGCGCCGCGGCTGCAGGGCTCGACCTACGTCTCCTACGGCTTCGATCTCGGCAACGACACCAAGGCCAATCTGGCGGTGAACGCACAATATGTCGGGTCCTACAACAGCTCGTTCCCGAACACGCCGGGCAACCCGAATCTCAGGCTCGCGACCTTCGGCGAGACCGACGAATATGTGAACGTCAACGCCACGCTCGGCCTCAAGCGGCGGAGCTGGTCGGCCCAGCTCTACGTCGAGAACGTGTTCGACGACCATTCGGTGGTCTACATCCACCCCGAGGCGTTCCTGGCGAGCCGGTTCGGTACGCTCCGGCCGCGCACCGTCGGCATCCGCCTCGGCTACGGGCTCTGACCGGTGCCGGCCGGCGTCTCCCAGCCCCTCGGCACAGCGCGCGCCGCCGCCATTCTCCCCGGGACGAAGCCGGGCGCCCGCGCCTGGTTCGTCCTGGGGATGCTCTGCTTCGTCTATGTGCTGAACTTCCTCGACCGGCAGCTGCTCTCGATCCTCGTTAAGCCGATTCGTGACGAGCTGCATCTGAGCCACGGCCAGATCGGCATGATCAGCGGCCTCTATTTCGCGCTATTCTATTGCCTGATCTCGATCCCCGTCGCCTGGTTCGCCGACCGGTCGAACCGGGTGCGGGTGCTGTCCCTCGCCTGCGCGCTGTGGAGCGCGGCGACCGCGGTGTGCGGCTTCGCGGCCAGCTATCCGCAGCTCGTCGCGGCGCGGATGACCGTCGGCATCGGCGAAGCGGGCGGCGTGCCGCCCTCCTATGCAATCATCTCGGACTATTTCCGGCCGGGCACGCGGGGCACCGCGCTGGGGCTGTACAATCTGGGCCCGCCGCTCGGCAATGCGCTCGGGGTTGCCTTCGGGGCGTCGATCGCTGCGGCATTCAGCTGGCGCGATGCCTTCGTGGCGGTCGGCGCGGTCGGCATCGTGACGGCATTGCTGGTATGGCTGACCGTGCGCGAGCCCGTGCGCGGCGGGCTCGATGCCCCGGCCCGCGCCGATGCAGCTCCGGCCAAGGCGCCGTTCTGGGCGACCTGCCGCATGTTCTTCAGGCGCCGGGTGCTGCTGCTCGTCGCGCTCGCGACCGGCGCCAACCAGTTCATCACCTATGCCACCGGCAATTTCGCCACGCTTTTCCTGATGGAGGAGAAGGGCATGACGCTCGAGCAGGTCGCGCTCTGGTACGCGCTGCTCATCCTCTTTTCGATGGGCGGCGGCATCTTCCTCGCCGGCCGGCTGGTCGACCGGCTCGTGCCGCGCGACAAGCGTGCCTATGCGCTCGTCCCGGCGGCGGGGCTGGTGGTGGCGGTGCCCTTCTTCATCGGCTTCGTCTGGGCGCCGGGCTGGCAGCTGGCGATGTTGATGCTCATAGTGCCGACGGCGCTCAACTATTTCTACCTCTCACCCGCGGTCGCGCTGGTGCAGGAGGAGGTCCGGCCCAACGAGCGGGTGATGGCGGGCGCGTTGCTGCTGCTCGTCATGAACCTGATCGGGCTCGGGCTCGGCCCTACCTATCTGGGCGCGGCCAGCGACTGGTTCCGCGCGAGCCATCCCGGCAACCCGCTGCAGCTCGCCTTCTACACGCTCGTGCCCTTCTACGGGCTCGCCGTGCTGCTCTTCCTGATGCTCGCCCGCGCGATCCGCCGCGAGACCCGAGAGACCCAAGACAGATGATGCACTCGATCCTGCGTATCGGCGCGCTTGCTGCGGGCGCGCTCCTGGGTGTCGGCGCGGCCTGGGCCGGCCCGGTGGCCCATGCCCCTGCCGGGGTTGCGGAAGGCGTGACCGCGGGCAGGATCAACATCTTCCGCGGCCTGCCCTATGCCCAGCCGCCGGTCGGTCCGCTGCGCTGGAAGCCACCAGTCGGACTTCCCCCCTGGCAGGGCGTGCGCAAGGCGACGTCGTTCGGCCCCGCCTGCGTCCAGCCGCGCCCGCGCGTCCAGAGCATCTACGCCAATCCGCCCGAGCGGATGAGCGAGGACTGCCTCGTGCTCAACGTCTGGACGCCCAAGGATGCCCGCAACCTGCCGGTGTTCGTGTGGATCCACGGCGGCGCGCTGGTCGGCGGATACGGCCATGAAGGGACCTATGACGGCGCGCGCATGGCGGCGAAGGGGATGATCGTCGTCTCGATCAACTATCGGCTCGGCATCCTCGGCTATCTCGCCCACCCGGCGCTGAGCGCGGAATCGCCCGAGGGCATCTCGGGCAATTACGGCCTGCTCGACCAGATCGCGGCGCTGCGCTGGGTGAAGCGCAATATCGGCGCGTTCGGCGGCGATCCCGCCAATGTGACGATCGCAGGAGAGTCGGCCGGCGCGCTCAGCGTCATGTACCTGATGGCCTCACCCAAGGCGCGCGGCCTGTTCCACAAGGCGATCGCGCAGAGCGCCTACATGATCACCACGCCCGAATTGCGCGAGGCACGCCACGGCCTGCCGTCCGCCGAGACGGCGGGAACCGAGATCATGGCCAAGGTCGGCGCCGCCGATCTCGCCGCTCTTCGGATAATGGACGCGGAGAAGCTCACCCGGGCGGCCGCCGATGCCGGCTACGGCCCCTGGGGAGCCGTCGACGGCAAGGTCCTGACGCGCCAGCTCGTCGATACCTTCGACCGCCGCGAGCAGGCACCGGTGCCGATCCTCGTCGGCTTCAACAGCGGCGAGATCCGCACGCTGCGCTTTCTCCTGCCGCCTGCGCCGGCCAGCGCCGCGGGGTACGAAGAGGCGATCCGCAGCCGATATGGCGATCTCGCCGACACGTTCCTGCGCCTCTATCCGTCGAGTTCGATCGGAGAGAGTATGCTGGCCGCGACGCGCGACGCGCTCTACGGCTGGACCTCCACCCGCCTCGCGATCAAGCAGGCCGCGATCGGCCAGCACGCCTATCTCTACCTGTTCGACCATGGCTACCCGGCCGCGGACGAGAACGGGATGCACGCCTTCCACGCCTCCGAGCTTCCCTATGTCTTCGGAACCGCGAGCGAGACGCCGCCCCTCTGGCCCAAGGTCCCGGACACGCCGGCCGAGCGCAGTCTGTCCGACGCGATGATGGCCTATTGGACCGCCTTCGCGAAGACCGGCGACCCGGTCGCGCCCGGCCGGCCGGCGTGGCAGCCCTATGGCGAGGGCGCTCATTACATGGCCTTCGTCCAGGCGCCGCGGCCGGGCACCTACCTCTTCCCGAACATGTACGCGCTGCACGAGGCGACCGTCTGCCGCCGGCGAACCGCAGGCGACCTCCCGTGGAACTGGAACACCGGCGTGATCTCCCCCGTGCTGCCGCCGAAGGGCAAGGGCTGCCAATGATCGACGGAAGCACGCAGGACTATCCGCTGACGCTCGACAAGTTCCTGCACCATGCCGCCAAATGGCACCCGAATGCCGAGGTCGTCACCGCGCGCGATGATGGTCGGATCGACCGGATCGGCTATGCGGAGCTCCGGGCGCGGGCGCTGGCGGTCTCCTCGATCCTCGCCGGCTTTGGCGTCCGCTTCGGCGACCGCGTCGCGACGCTCGCCTGGAACAGCCAGGCGCATGTCGAGGCCTGGTACGCGATCATGGGCATGGGTGCGGTCTGCCACACGCTCAACCCGCGCCTCACTGCCGCTCAGCTCGCCTGGATGACGGTCCAGTCCGAGGCGAGATTGCTGGTCGCCAGCGCCGACCTGCTTCCGCTGGCGCTCGGTATCGCCGGGCAGGCTCCCGCACTTGAGCGCATCCTGGTGATCGACGGCGACGCAGGCGCCGATCCCGGAGGCAGACCGGCGATCATTGCACTCGAGCCGCTGACCGCAACCGTGCCGCCCGACATCGCCTGGGGCGGCTTCGCCGAGACCGCGCCCTCGGGCCTCTGCTTCACCTCCGGCACGACCGGCGCGCCCAGAGGCGTCACCTACACGCACCGCTCGAGCTTCCTGCACACGCTTCGCCTGCTGCAGGCCGACGTCATGGCGATCTCCGGCCGCGACAGCGTGCTGGCGGTCGTGCCGATGTTCCACGCCAACGCCTGGGGCCTGCCCTTCGCCGTGCCGGCCGCGGGCGGCAAGCTGGTGCTGCCCGGCCGACACAACGACGGCGCGAGCCTTGCGCGGCTGATCGCGGCGGAAGAGGTCACCGTCGGCGTCGGCGTGCCCACTGTCTGGCTGGGACTGGTCGAGCATCTTGAGGCCCGCGGCGGCGCGCTGCCGAGCCTCAGGCGGATCATCGTGGGCGGCGCGCCGATGGCGCCGGCGCTGATGGAGCGGATCGAGCGGCGGCTGGGCCTCACCGTGCAGACCAGCTGGGGCATGACCGAGCTCTCTCCCTCCGGCACGGTCGCCGTGCCCGATGATCCCGCACGGTCGGCGGCAGTCTCCGGCAAGCCGGCGATCGGCGTCGACCTGCTGATCACCGATGCGGACGGGCATCCCCTGCCCGACCAGCGCAATGCCGAGGGGCACCTGCGCGTCCGCGGCGCGGCGGTGATCGAGCGCTATTTCGGGCACGAGGAGAGCGCGACCGACGCGGACGGATGGTTCCCGACCGGCGACCTCGCGCGGATCGACGCGCAGGGCAATCTGATCATTACCGGCCGCGCCAAGGACCTGATCAAGTCGGGCGGCGAATGGATCAATCCGGCCGAGATCGAGGCGCTGGTGGGAGCGCTGCCCGAGGTCGCGCTCGCCGCCGTCATCGGCAGGTCCGATCCCAAATGGGGCGAACGGCCGATCCTGCTGGTGGAGGTGCGGCCCGAGCGGCAGGTAAGCGACGAGGCGCTGCTCGGCGCACTGGACGGCAGGATTGCGCCCTGGTGGATCCCCGACGAGGTGATCCGCCTGCCCGCGATGCCGCTCGCCGCCACCGGCAAGATCGACAAGCTGCGGCTGCGCGCCGAATATGGCGGCGCCTGACCTTGGGGCCGGTGCACTCGCCCGCTTGACGCTCGCGCGCGCAGCCTCGAAGGACATTCGCGTGCAAGAGAATGTGAAAGCCCCGCGCCGGTCGAAGAAGGCGGAACAGCGCGCCGAGACGATCGAGCAGATCCTCGACGCCGCCGAGTATCTCTTCTCTAAACATGGCCTCCATGGCGTCACGCTCAAGGACGTCGCCAAGCGCGTGGGCGTCCACCACACGCTGCTGAACTATTATTTCGAGGACAAGACCAAGCTGTTCCACGCTGTGTTCGCGCGCCGTGCCGTCGTCACCAGCGAGCGACGGATGAAGGCGCTCGACGAATATGAACGCGCCTCCGACGGCACGCCCACCGTCGAGGGAGCGCTGCGCGCGTTCCTGGATACGGACCTCGACCTCTACATCGAGGGCGGCGAGGGCTGGAAGAACTATGCGGCGCTCGGCGCGCAGGTGGCGAACACGCCCGAATGGGGCGCCGAGCTGATGGACGAGCATTTCGATCCCGTCGTGCTGCGCCTGACCGGCCTGCTCAGGAAGGCCCTGCCCGATTGCGCCGAAGAGGATATTTTCTGGGGCTATCACTTCGTGACCGGCGCGCTGATGCTCACGCTCGCGCGCACCGGCCGCATTGACAAGCTCTCCGGCGGGCTGTGCAAGTCCGACGATTTCGTGGCCGTGAAGGAGCGCATGGCCTCGTTCATGGCCGCCGGCTTCCTCCAGATCTGCAACCGGCGCTCCTAGCGTAACGCAGGCCGCCACAGCCCGGACTATCGAGGATAAGAAGCGACCGGAACGCCCGGAATAGGAACGTCGAAGGCGAAGAGCCGCCGGACTCTCCAAATCCTCCGACATCTGCACGGGCGGGTGCCATCCTGGTCAGCTCAGCAGTGGCGCGAGCGCGTCCCATTCGCGTTCGACCGCCTTGCGCCCCGCGTCGATCGCCTTGCGGATCTTCTTGGGATCGAACTCGAGCGTCTCGGAATATTCCTGCTCGGGCGCGATGATCCGGATCGGCGCGAACCGGTAGCGCGCGATCTGAAGGTCGAGCGGGCGCAGGATGCGCGCCGCGGCCGCGCCGGTGACGCCCTCCGATTGCAGCGCCCGCGCCTGCCCCTCGCGCGCGGCGATGATGTCGTTGATCAGCGTCGCATTGGCGGTGTCGTTCGCGGAGACCTCCGACTGCAGGATATCGACGGCTCGCAGGCCGATCTTGATGAGGTTGGGATAGGTGCGCACCTTGCTTGGATACGGTGGCGGCGAAGCGCGCACGACGATCACGCCGCGCGGATTGAGCTCCAGCGCCGCGTCCAGCGGCGTGACGTTGCGCACGCCTCCATCCACCCATTGCTCCTCGGTGCCGTCGCCGTCGCGGGTCTTCAGCGGATCGAAGAACACCGGCATCGCCGAGCTCGCATAGACCCAGTTGTGGATGCCGGGCACCGTCTCGTCGATGCTGCGATATTCGCCGGTCCCGAGATTGACCACGCCGATCCGGAGCTTGCGGCCGCTCGCCCTCAGCCTTTTGTCGTTGGTGAAATCCTTGAGCAGCCGGCGCAGCGGCGCGGCATCGTAGAGCGCGTCCTCGCCCAGGATGCCGCCCACGATCCCGAGCGGCCGCTCCTCGTAGATATCGCCGTTGCCCTGGATGTCGAGCCATTGCTGAAGCATCGCCGGCACATCGTCCTGCGCTACCCCCAGCGCCTGGATCGCGCCGGTCGAGACACCGGCGACGATGTCGATCCGGACTCCACGGTTGACGACCAGCTCATGGACGACCCCGACCTGGAAGGCGCCCTTGGCGCCGCCTCCGCTCAGCACGATCGCGAGATCACCGGCCATATCGTCCTCCGCCGCGCGATATATCATGTTCTTGGCCGACCTGCCGCAAGCATTGCCGTCAGCGCAGAGGATGGCGACACCCCCCGAGCCGTCGACGCGTGGCAGTCGGACGGAGAGTTGGAGAAGGCACACTCACACTCCGCCGTCATTCCCCGGCGAGCGTTTCGAGGATAGGGCAGTCGGGCCGTCCGTCGCCGTGGCAGCGCCGGGCCAGGTCCTCCAGGGTCCGGCGCATCGCCTCGATCGCGGCCGCCTTGCGCTTCAGCGCCTCGGCGCGCGCGGTGGCGAGCGCCTTCACCTCCGCGCTCGACCGGTCGCGGTTGTTCCAGAGGTCGAGCAGCGTCCCGATCTCCTCGATCGGGAACCCGAGATCGCGGGCATTGGCGATGAAGCGCAGCCGGTGCACGTCGGCATCGGAATAGTCGCGATAGCCGCTGTCCCGGCGCGGGGCCGGCGGGATGAGGCCGATCTTCTCGTAATGCCGGATCATCCGCTGCGAGACGCCGCTCGCCTCCGCTGCCTGGCCGATGTTCATGGCGGGATTGTACCCCCGTGCTCAGAGCCGCACCAGCCGCAGGCGGAGCGCGTTGGCGATCACGCTGACCGAGGACAGCGCCATCGCCAGCGCCGCGATCGCGGGCGAGAGCAGCATTCCCGTGAAGGGGTAGAGCACGCCGGCGGCGATCGGCACGCCAGCGACGTTATAGGCGAAGGCGAATATCAGATTCTGTCGGATATTCCGCATCACCGCACGCGACAGGCGCCGCGCGCGCACCAGCCCGTCGAGGTCCCCCTGCAGCAGGGTCACGCCCGCGCTCTCGATCGCGACGTCCGCCCCGGCGCCCATGGCGACGCCGACGTCCGCGGCGGCAAGCGCGGGTGCGTCGTTGACGCCGTCGCCGGCCATCGCCACCGCACGCCCCTCGGCGCGGAGCTTCTGGACGACCCTGGCCTTGTTCTCGGGAAGCACGTCGGCTTCGACCTCCTCGATGCCGATCCGGGCCGCCACCGCCCGAGCGGTGGTGCGGTTGTCGCCGGTCAGCATCACCACCCGCACGCCGTCGGCCTTGAGCGCCTCCACCGCTTCCGGGGTGCTCGGCTTGATCGGATCGGCGATGCCGATCATCCCGGCGAGCCGGCCGTCCACGGCGACGAAGATCGCGGTCGCACCTTCGCTGCGCAGGCGTTCGGCTTCCCGGGCGAGGGACGAGATGTCGATCCCCTGCTCGGCCATGAGCCGGGGGGCGCCCAGAAACAGGCGTCTGTCCTCGACAGTCCCGACCACGCCGCGGCCGATCGGCGCGTCGAAGTCGCGGACCTCAGCCAGAGCGATCGAACGCTCCGTCGCCGCGCGCACGACGGCCTCGCCCAGCGGATGCTGGCTGCCGCGCTCGACGCTCGCCGCGAGCCGCAGGAGTTCGGCTTCGTCGACGTCCGGCGCAGGCCGGATCAGGGTGACGGCGGGCTTGCCTTCGGTGAGCGTCCCGGTCTTGTCGACGACCAGCGTGTCGATCATCTCGAACCGCTCGAGCGCCTCGGCATTCCTGATCAATACGCCGACGTGCGCGCCGCGCCCGACGCCGACCATGATCGACATCGGCGTCGCGAGGCCGAGCGCGCAGGGACAGGCGATGATCAGCACCGAGACGGCGGCGACCAGCGCATGGCCGAGGCGGGGATCAGGGCCGACCAGCGCCCAGACGATCGCTGCGATGATCGCCGCCGCGATCACGGCCGGCACGAACCAGGCCGAGACCCGGTCCGCCATGCGCTGGATCGGCGCACGGCTGCGCTGCGCCTCGGCCACCATCCGGACGATCCGCGACAGCAGGGTGTCGGCGCCGACCTTGTCCGCGCGCATCACGAAGGATCCGGTCCGATTGAGGGAGCCGGTGATCATCTGTGCGCCGGGCTCCTTGGTGACCGGCATCGATTCGCCGGTGACCAGCGATTCGTCGACCGCGACCCGTCCCTCAAGCAACTCGCCGTCGACCGGCACCTTCTCGCCGGGACGCACGCGCAGGCGATCACCGACCTGGATCAGATCGAGCGTCACCTCCTCGTCGCTGCCGTCGTCGCGGATACGCCGCGCCGTCCTGGGCGCGAGGTCGAGCAGCGCCTTGATCGCCCCGGAGGTGCGCTCGCGGGCGCGCAACTCCAGGACCTGGCCCAGCAGCACCAGCACCGTGATGACCGCCGCCGCCTCGAAATAGACGGGCACCGCGCCGGCCGCGTCACGGAACGCCGCGGGAAAGGCGCCCGGCGCCAGCATGGCAACGACGCTGTAGGCGAAGGCGACGCCTATGCCCATCGCGATCAGCGTGAACATGTTGAGGTTGCGCGACCTCAGCGACATCCAGCCGCGCTCGAAGAAGGGCCAGCCGGCCCAGAGCACCACCGGAGCGGCCAGCACGAGCTGGATCCAGTTGGAGGTCTGCGCACCGAGCATCATGGTGAGGCCGGTCACGTGTCCGCCCATCTCAAGGGCGAATACGGGCAGCGTCAGCACCAGCCCGATCCCGAAGCGCCGCGTCATGTCGGCGAGCTCGGGATTGGGACCGCCGTCGAGCGTGACCGTTTCCGGCTCGAGCGCCATGCCGCAGATCGGGCAGGTGCCCGGACCGACCTGCCGGATCTCGGGATGCATCGGGCAGGTGTGGATCGTTCCCGGCGGCGCCTCGGGTGCGGCCTCCTTCGGCGCCAGATGCTGCTGCCGGTGCCCGCTACCGCAGGAATGGCCGGCATGGGCATCGTGATCGTGGGCATGATTGGTCATGGCATTCCTCCGATGCCCGCCGATCTAGGGATTGACATCATGTCAAGGTCAAGCGCCTGGCCCCTGCAACCGGAAAGCCTTGTCATCGCCCCGGCGCCGCACCCCGAATGAACGCAAAAGTCAGCCCAAGGCTTGACCTTGACACAGTGTCAGACCGTATCCGGGATGGCGGGGAGACAGGCCCAGCCCCGGACCGCGCTCGGAGGAAGGACATGGACGTGACGATGGACCGGCGCCGGCTTCTGCGCAGCACCGGTCGCATGGGCGGAGGATTGGCGCTCGCCGCCTGGATGCCCGCCTGGGCCCAGACCAACTCGGCGGGGATCGCCGCGCCGCTTCCCGAGGTTTCCGGCGAGGACATCACGCTGCGCGTCGCGCACCAGATGATGACGATCGACGGCCGCCCGAGCCATGCGATCGGCATCAACGGCACGGTGCCCGCCCCACTGATCCGACTGCGCGAGGGCCAGGACGTGCGGCTCCATGTGGTCAACGATCTCGACGAGGAGACGTCGGTCCACTGGCACGGGCTGATCCTGCCGTTCCAGATGGACGGGGTGCCGGGGATCTCCTTCCCCGGCATCAGGCCGCGCTCGACCTTCACCTATGCGTTCCCGATCGTCCAGTCGGGCACCTATTGGTACCACAGCCACTCCGGCCTTCAGGAGCAGCTCGGCCATTACGGCCCGATCCTGATCGAGCCCAGGGGTCCCGATCCGGTCGCCCATGATCGGCAGCATGTGATCGTGCTGTCGGATCATAGCCGGCTGCATCCGCACGCGATCTTCATGAAGCTCAAGCAGCAGCCCGGCTATTTCAACCGGCAGCGCCAGACGCTCTCGAGCCTGCTCGAGGGGAAGGACCAGCCGCTCAAGGAGCGGCTGACATGGGGCGGGATGCGGATGGACCCGACCGACATCTCCGACGTGACCGGCTCGACCTACACCTATCTCGTCAACGGGCATGGGCCGAGGGACAACTGGACTGGGCTGTTCAAGCCGGGCGAGCGCGTGCGGCTGCGATTCGTCAACGCCTCGGCGATGACCATCTTCAACGTGCGCATCCCGGGTCTCCGGATGACGGTGGTGCAGGCCGACGGGCAGAATGTCCGCCCCGTCCAGGTCGACGAGCTGCAGATCACGGTCGCGGAGACCTACGACGTCGTCGTCACACCCGCCGACGAGCGCGCCTATACGCTGGTCGCGGAGGCCGCGGACCGTTCGGGCATGGCGCGCGCGACGCTCGCTCCGCGCCCCGGAATGACGGCCGAGGTGCCGCCGCTGCGCAAGCGCCCGATCGCGACGATGAAGGACATGGGCATGGACATGTCCGGGATGGATCATGGCGCGATGAGCCACGACGGCATGGCCGGAATGGATCACGGCAACATGGCGGGCATGGATCATTCGGGATCGGCCCCGGGCGCCGGCATGGCCGGGATGAGCATGACGATGCGCGATCCCGCGAACGCGCCGCAGGTGAGGATGGGGCCCGGCGTCCAGACGATCTCGCAGATGCCGGTCGACCGCACCGGCGAGCCCGGCCAGGGGCTCGAGAGCGTCGGCCACCGGGTGCTCACCTATCGCGACCTCGTCGCGCTCGAGCGCAATCCGGACGTGCGGGCGCCGGCACGCGAGGTCGAGATCCACCTGACCGGCAACATGGAGCGCTTCATGTGGTCGTTCGACGGGGAGAAGTTCTCGGAGGTAAAGGCCCCGATCGCGATGCGGGCCGGCGAGCGGGTGCGGGTGACGCTGGTCAACGATTCGATGATGGCGCACCCGATCCATCTGCACGGGCATTTCTTCGAGCTCGTCACCGGGCACGGCGATCATGCCCCGCGCAAGCACACGGTCAACGTGCTGCCGGGCGGCAGGGTCAGCTGGGACGTGACGGCGGCGCCCGGCGACTGGGCGTTCCACTGCCACCTGCTCTATCACATGCACGCCGGGATGATGCAGGTCGTGCGCGTGCGCCCTCTCGAAGGAGAGGGGGCATGATGAAGACGCTCCTGCTCCTTGGACTGGCGCCGTTGGCGCTCGCTCGACCGGCGATCGCACAGGATCATTCGGGCCACGCCATGCCGGCGACGGGCGGGCAGCACGCTGAGCACGCCGCCGGCCAGCAAGCGCCGGAACCGCCTGTCCGGAACGTGGACCCACACGCCGGCCACGACATGTCGGCGATGCGCGAGCAGCAGGCGGCTCCGTCGGGTACCAACCTGCCGCCGGGCAATGCGCCGGCACCGGTGCCGACCGCCGATCGGGCAGCCGACCGCTACTACGGCGCCGAAGCGATGGCGGAGGCCGAGCGCGATCTGCGCCGCGAGCACGGCGGCGGAGCCTTCCGCCAGGTCATGGTCGACATCGCCGAATATCGGCCGCGCCGGGGCAAGGACGGCTATCGCTGGGACGGCGAAGCCTGGATCGGCGGCGACATCGATCGCTTCTGGCTCAAGAGCGAAGGCGAGGGCCGTTTCGGCGACCATGTCGAGAGCGCAGAGGTGCAGGCGCTCTACAGCCGCGCCGTCGATCCCTATTGGAACCTGCAGGCCGGCGTCCGTCAGGACCTCGGGCGTAGGCCGCGCCGCACCTATGCGGTCCTGGGTATCGAGGGGCTTGCACCCTATTGGTTCGAGGTCGAGGGCAGCCTGTTCCTCTCCGACAAGGGCGACCTGCTCGCGCGCGCCGAAGGCTATTACGACCAGCGCATCACCCAGAATCTGGTCCTGCAGCCGCGCGCGGAGCTCGACTTCGCGTTCCAGGACGTGCCGGAGAATGCGATCGGCTCGGGACTGTCGAGTGCCGAGCTCGGCCTACGCCTGCGCTACGAGCGCGTCCGCGAGTTTGCGCCCTATGCCGGCGTCTCATGGGAACGCAAGCTGGGCCGGACCGCCGATTTCGCCCGTGGGCGCGGCGAGGATACCGGCGGCGCCAATTTCGTTCTCGGCATCAGGACCTGGTTCTGACGTACGCGGAAGGCATCCGATCGCAGCGGTTCCGTTATCCCGCATTAGCCGCCGACCGCCGCTCTCGCCCGCTCGGCGAGGCGGTCGACGGCGGCGGCGTGGATGCGGGGGGTAGCAGCGAGCACGCCGAACGCCTGGCTCGACGGCGTGTTGAAGGCGAGCGGGCGACCGAGCGCGTCGGTGACGGCCGCCCCCGCCTCCTGGGCGATCAGCACCGCGGCGGCGATATCCCATTCGTGGCCCCAGCGGATCGTCGCGAGCAGGTCGGCCTGGCCGGCGGCGACCATGGCGATGCGCAGCGCGATCGAGTTGGGCTTCTCGACCATCACCAGGTCGCGATCGACCTTGGGCAGGCTGTCGGCGGGGACCCGCGCGCCGGCGAGCTCCGAACGCTCGGCGACATGGATCGCCTCGCCGTTGCGGTGCGCACCCTGTCCCGCCTCCGCCCGCCACGCCTCGCTGCGAGCGGGGGCGTCGAGCGTGGCGATCACCGGCCGGCCGTCCTCGACCAGCGCGATCGACACCGCCCAGCCCGGGCGGCCGCGGATGTAATCGCGGGTGCCGTCGATCGGGTCGACCACCCACACCCGCCGCGCCCCAAGCCGCTCGCGATCGTCGGCGGTCTCCTCCGACAGCCAGCCGGCGTCGGGCAGCAGCGCCTCCAGCCGACGGCGGAGCAATGCATCGATCTCCAGATCGACGTCGCACACCGGGCTGCCGGGCGTCTTTTCCCAGCGGCGGAAGTCGGTCTTCCACTGCCGGAGCGCGAGCGCGCCCGCCTCGGCGGCGATCGCCGCGACCTCGCCCGCCAGCTCAGCCACCGGCGACCGTCATTCCGTCGATCCGCACCGTCGGCGCGTTGATGCCGTAGCGGTACTCGAGGTCGTTGGCGGGCGTGAGGTTGGCGAACATGCTCTTGAGGTTGCCGGCGATGGTGAACTCGGCGACCGGGCGGGTGATCTCGCCCCGCTCGATCAGGAAGCCGAAGGCGCCGCGGCTGTAGTCGCCGGTCACCCCGTTCACGCCCTGACCGATCAGCTCGATGACGTAGACGCCGCGCTCGATCTCGCCGACCAGCGTCTCGCGCGGGAGCTTGCCCGGCAGCATCGCCAGGTTGCTGGTCGAGACGCTCGGCGCGCCGGAGACGCCCCGTGCGGCATGGCCGGTCGGTTCCAGTCCGAGCTGGCGCGCCGACGCCGAATCGAGCAGCCAGGTCTCGAGCATCCCGTCCTCGACGATGCGGGTCGGCGATACCGGCAGCCCCTCGCCGTCGAAGGGACGCGACCGCAGGCCGCGCGGGCGGTGCGGATCGTCCTCGACCGCCACGCCGGGCGCGAAGACGCGCGTGCCGAGCGCGTCGAGCAGGAAACTGGTGCGCCGCGCGATCGCAGCGCCAGCGATGGCCGAGATGAGATGGCCGACGAGGCCGTTGGCGACTCGCGGATCATAGACCACCGGCATCGTGCCGCTCTCGATCCGACCGGGGTTGAGTCGGGCGGCCGCGCGCTCGCCGGCGCGGGTGCCGACCAGCTCCGGTGCCTCGAGCTGCGCGGCGTGGCGCGCCGAATGGCTCGCCCAGTCGCGCTGCATCGCCCCGCCCTCGCCCGCCAGCATCGAGGCGGAGAGGCTGTAGCCGCTGACCCGATAGCCGCCGGCGAAGCCGTGGCTGGTCGCGATCGCCACCGTCGAGCGCGACGCGGAGGCGCTGGCGCCGTCGCTCTGCGAGACTCCGGAGACGGCGCGGGCCGCCTCCTCCACCGCCAGCGCCTGCGCCTTGAGCGTGTCGGGCGCAGGGTCGCCGCCGTCGTCGAGGTCGAGATCGGGCGGCGCGCCCGTCATCAACCGGTCGGCAGGCGCCAGGCCCGCCCAGGGGTCCTCCGGTGCCAGCCGCGCCATCGCCACCGCGCGCTCGACCAGCGCGGCGAGCGCGTCGTCGGAGAGGTCGGAGGTGGCGACGCTCGCCGAGCGCTGGCCGACGAAGACGCGCAGGCCCAGCTCGGCGTTCTCGGACCGGCTCACGTCCTCGAGCGCGCCCATGCGCACCTGGACCGAACTGGCGACATCGCCGGCATAGACCGCATCGGCGGCATCGGCGCCGGCGGCGCGGGCACGCTCCACGGCCTCGGCGGCGCGATCGGCGGCTTGCTTGGGACTCAACATCGACGCGACTTAGGGAGTGGGCCGCGGAAGGTCAAAGCGCCGTCCCGACCACGAGGCAGGCGGCGAACATCAGGAAGCCGAGATTGCGGTTCGAGCGGAAACGGGCGAGCGCGTTGGCGCCGTCGGCCGGCACCAGTGTCGCGATCTGCCACGCGAAGTGCAGCGCGGCCGGCAGCAATGCGAGCAGCGCCACGGGGTCGGGCCGCACCTGCCAGATCGCCGCGCCCCAGAGCAGCAGCGCGACGGCGTAGAAGCCGGCGACGCCGGGCTTCACTCCCCGCCCCAGCCGCCGGGCCGAGGAGCGCACGCCGACCAGCGCGTCATCCTCGACGTCCTGCAACGCATAGATGGTATCGTAGCCGATCACCCAGGCGATGCTGCCGGCATAGAGCAGCAGCCCTGCCGCCGAGAGCACGCCCGCGACCTCGACCCAGCCGACCAGCGCGGCCCAGCTGAACACCAGGCCGAGCCACGCCTGCGGCCACCAGGTGATGCGCTTCATGAAGGGATAGGCCGCGACGAGCGTGAGGCTGGCGAGCGCGACCAGCGCGGCGGGAAGGTGGAGCTGGAGCAGCACGACGAGGCCGACCAGGCACAACAGGCCGAGCCAAGCCCATGCCGCCTGGAGCGACACCGCGCCGCTCGCCAGCGGACGGACGGCGGTGCGCGCCACGCGGCGGTCGAGATCGCGATCGACGATGTCGTTGTAGACACAGCCTGCGCCGCGCATCGCGATGCTGCCGATGAGCAGCCACAGGATCAGGTCCCAGCGCGCCACCGCACCGCCGGCCAGCGCGACCGCCCAGGCGCCGGGCCAGAACAGCAGCCACCAGCCGATCGGCCGGTCGAACCGCGCCAGCAGCGCGAAGCTGCGCAGGCGGGCGGGCAGCGCGCCGATCAGGCCGCGATGCTCGGAATCGGGGACGATCTCAGCGGCCATCGGCGGCCGGGCCGGGAAAAGGTTGACCGAAAATGTTGACTAAATTGACTCGACTCACATGTGAGTCGGGCACAGGTTCGGCGACGGCAAGGGGCACGACTCTCGGCATCGCCGACCCTGCTGCCAAACCAAATCCTATTAGGAAAGCCCTGATCGGGCTGGTGGCGGTGCGGGTGCGAACGTCAGTTAGTTTGGGTTCCGGTAGATGTTACGGCGCGGGTAGGTGATTCCAATCAGTCCGAACTCGCCCTAAGCCGCTTTCATGCCCGCCACGCCTGCCTGGCCGCCGCAGTCCACGCCGCGACTGTTCGTCGAGACGCCGCTGTCCGAAGGAGCGGCGGTGCGCGTCGAGGGCGCGCAGGCGCATTATCTGCTGTCGGTGATGCGGCTGAGGGCGGGCGATCCGGTCAAGCTGTTCGACGGCGTCTCCGGCGAATGGCTGGCGATGGCGGAGAGCCCCGGCAAGCGCGACGTGACGCTCGTGGTGCAGGGCCGGCTGCGCGAGATGGAGACGGTGCCGGACCTGTGGCTGTGCGCCGCGCCGCTCAAGAAGGGGCGGATCGACTGGGTCGCGGAGAAGGCGTGCGAGCTCGGCGTCGCGCGGCTGGTGCCGGTGGTGACGCGGCGGACGGTGGTGGACCGGCTCAACCTGGAGCGGCTCGGCGCGCACATGATCGAGGCGGCCGAGCAATGCGGACGGACCGCGGTGCCGGAGCTGGCCGAGCCGGTGAAGCTGGCGGCGCTGCTGCGTGGCTGGCCGGCGGGGCGGGCGCTGTTCTTTGCCGACGAGACCGGCGGTGTCGCGGCGGTCGAAGCGATGCGGAGCCGGTCCGGTCCGGCGGCGATCCTGATCGGGCCGGAGGGCGGCTTCGATCCGGAGGAGCGAGAGGCGATCCAGGCGCTGCCGGATGCGGTGGGGATCGGGCTTGGGCCGCGCATCCTGCGTGCCGATACGGCGGCGGCGGCGGCGGTGAGCCTGTGGATGGCGGCGGCGGGGGATTGGTGACACCCTTCGTCATGCCGCACTTGTTCCGGCATCCACGGAACCGCAAATGCCAGCCACTCAGGAACGGTGGACCCCGGAACGGGTCCGGGGTGACGGAGAAGGGAGGTCCAAGGTTCCCGCTAGCGCAACGCCCGCCGCGCGACTAAGGCGCTGCCATGACGACCAAGACGGTTTCGGATCGCAACGCGCCGGTCATCGAGGACCGTCGGCAGCTTGTCGATTTCTTCGCGCGCGGCGAGAAGCCCAAGGAGCGCTGGCGGATCGGCACCGAGCACGAGAAGTTCGTATTCCGCCTCACTGACCACCGCGCCCCCGGCTATGACGAGCCGGGCGGCATCCGCGACCTGTTGACCGGGCTCACCGAGTTCGGTTGGCGGCCGGTAGTCGAGGGCGACAATGTCATCGCGCTGACCGGTGCCGACGGGTCGATCAGCCTGGAGCCGGCCGGCCAGTTCGAGCTGTCCGGCGCACCGCTCGACAATCTCCATGAGACCTGCGCCGAGACCGGGCGGCACCTCCAGCAGGTCAAGACGGTCGGCGACCGGCTCGGGCTCGGCTTCCTCGGGCTCGGCATGTGGCCGGACAAGGCACGCGGCGAGCTGCCGGTCATGCCCAAGGGCCGCTATGCGATCATGCTCAGGCACATGCCCAGGGTCGGCAATCTCGGCCTCGACATGATGCTGAGGACCTGCACCATCCAGACCAACCTCGACTATGCGAGCGAGACGGACATGGCGCAGAAGTTCCGCGTCGCGCTGGCGCTGCAGCCGCTCGGCACCGCACTGTTCGCCAACTCGCCGTTCACCGAGGGCAAGCCCAACGGCTATCTCTCCTACCGCAGCCATATCTGGTCGGATACCGATCCGGCGCGGACGGGGATGCTGCCGTTCGTGTTCGAGGACGGGTTCGGCTACGAGCGCTATGCCGAATATGCGCTCGATGTGCCGATGTACTTCGTCTACCGCGAGGGCAGGTACATCGATGCGGCGGGGCTCAGCTTCCGCGATTTCCTGGAGGGGAAGCTCGAGGTGCTGCCGGGCGAGCGGCCGACGATCGAGGACTGGTCCGACCATCTCTCGACCGCCTTTCCCGAAGTCAGGCTCAAGACGTTCCTGGAGATGCGCGGCGCCGACGGCGGGCCGTGGGACCGCATCTGCGCGCTGCCGGCCTTGTGGGTCGGGCTGCTGTACGACCAAGGCGCGCTCGATGCGGCGTGGGACCTCGTCAGGCACTGGTCGATGGAGGACCGGCACGCGCTGCGGGGTGCCGTGCCGAGGCTCGCGCTCGATGCGCCGCTGCCCGGCGGGGGCAGGCTGCGCGACATCGCCGGGGAGGTGCTCGACATCGCCAGCGCCGGCCTGTCGGCGCGGGCGCGGCTCGATGCGTCGGGATCGAACGAGACCGGCTACCTCGACCCGCTGCGCGAGATCGTGCGCACCGGCAAGGTGCCGGCCGAGCTGTTGCTGGAGCATTATCACGGCGCCTGGGGCGACGACGTGAGCGGGGTCTACGGGGAATTGAGCTACTGATTCCCTCTCCCCTTGGAAGAGGGAGGGAGCCGCGCGGCGGCGGAAGGGTGAGGGTGGCCGGGTGGTGATACGTCACCCTCACCCTCCCGCTCGGCTATGCCGAGCGGGCCCCTCCCTCTCCCAAGGGGAGAGGGGTCTTTCGGCCCGTGATCCACGCGAACAGCCGCGGCACCAGTGCGTTGCGCTCCATCCATTCGCTGTATTCGCGATAGGCGGGATCCATGCCGAGGTGCTGCTCCTCGGTCTTGGCGCGCCAATAGTAGACGCCCGCCACGCCCAGCATCAGCGCCGTGTTGCGCACCGCGTCGACCCAGCTGCCGGTCGTCGCGAGGATCGGCATGGTCGAGATCAGCCAGAACAGATTCTTGCTGAGATAGGCCGGGTGGCGGCTGAACGCGTACGGCCCGTGCGTCAGGATGCCGCGATGCGTCAGGTTGGAGAAGCGCAGGCCGAACGCCACCGTCGCCCAGGCGTAGACGGCGGTGAGGCCGACCAGCACGAAGGCGACGATCGCCGTCAGCATGGGATGGCCGCCGAGCCAGTGGACATAATCCGACGTGCCGGGATGGTAATCGAGCGGGCCGCCATCGGCCATCAGCACGAACGGCGGGTAGCAGATCAGCGCCGCGGTCCAGCCCGCCGCGAGGGGCGTGGCGCTGCGGATGTGCGAGTCGAGCGCGCGGAAGGTGAGGATATAGCCGACCGTCGCGAAGGCGACGTCGACCACGAACATGAAGGTGATCAGCCATTGCGCCAGGGCGACCGGATCGCGCCAGAGGCCGGCGGTGTCGCCGCGGACGAGGTCGCCGAAGCCGGGCGGCACGATCGCGAGCATGAAGGCGAGGAAGAAGCCCTTCACCGCCCAGGCGCGAAGATGAGCGTAGATCGCCTCGCGCTCATAGGGCTCGTCGAGGTTCAGCAGCCACGCGCCGAGCGCCCAGGCGCCGTCGCGCGGTTCCTCGAGATAGCGGTCCATCCAGATGGTCCAGGGAATGGCGCCGAGGAACAGCACCGGCGCCGCCATCGCGAAGCACCACATCGAGAAGACGTAGGGACCCTGCCAATAGAAGCGCGAGAGCGCATAGATGCAGGCGATGCCGCCCCAGGTGAGCCACAGCCCGGCGATCTTGGTCAGGCTGACGTCGATCGTCTCGCGCCACGGCCGGGGATGGTCCCAGTCGATGCCGGTCGAGGGATTGCGGTGGGCCCTGTCGACGAAGATCGACCACAGCACCATCGGCACGCCGGCGGCGGCGACGTTGGTGAGCGCCGACAGCGGCCCCGGCATGTCGAACCACAGCGCAGCCGAGGTCCAGGCCAGCAGCCCCGCGAGACCCGCCAGGCCGACGCCGGTGCTGACCGCCGATCGGGGCCGCGGATCGGCCTTGGCGCGGGCGGCGAGCTTGGCGTCGTGGTGCATGGCGGCCGCTCTAGCCCGGGATTGGTAAGCAAGCCGTGAACCTTCGGTCCAGCGCGCTTGCCACGATCCCAGTTGTCACCCCGGCCTTATGCCGGGGCCCACCGTCCGGCTTGTCCAGCGCTCGAACGTCCCGCCGTGAGGCTTGCGGCACCGCGGACCCCGGTACAAGGCCGGGTGACGGTGAGGGGATGTGAGGCAGGTGATATTGCAACATGGCCGGCTTGCTCTAAGAAACGGCGCATCCTTTCCTTCAGGCGAAAGACCCTAGATGCTCCGACCGCTCGCGATTCTTCTTCTTGCCACCGCCGCCCCGTCCGCCCTCGCCCAGGTCAGGAATTCGGCGCCGGTCGCGACCGCGCCCTTCACCGACACGATCCCCGAGGCGCGCGACATCGACTACCCTGGCGGCGTCATCAGGCTGGAGGTCGACGCGACCGACACGGAGCAGGGCATCTACCGCGTCAAGGAGACGGTGCCGGTCGCCGATGCCGGCCATTTCGTGCTCCTCATGCCCAAGTGGCTGCCCGGCAACCACGCGCCGCGCGGGCAGATCGAGAAGCTCGCCGGGCTCAGGATCACGGCGGGCGGCAGGGTGATCCCGTGGAAGCGCGATCCGGTCGACGTCTATGCCTTCCACCTCGATGTGCCCGAGGGCGCGAAGCAGCTCGACGTCTCGTTCCAGTTCCTCTCCGCGACCGCGCCCAACCAGGGCCGCATCGTCGTCGCGCCGAACATGCTCAACATCCAATGGGAGTCGGTGAGCCTCTATCCGGCGGGCTATTACACGCGGCGCATCCCCATCCAGGCCACGGTCAAGTATCCGGCCGGCTGGACCGCCTATTCCGGCCTGCCGTCGACCGCCACCGGATCGATCTACGGCTATCAGCAGACGACCTACGACGTGCTGCAGGACTCGCCCACGATCGCCGGGCGCTACGCCAAGTCGTGGCCGCTGTCCCCGCGCGTCCATCTCGACGTCGTCGCCGACAATCAGGCGGAGATCGACGCCGCCACGCCCGAGATGATCGACAAGCACAAAGCGCTGGTCGACCAGGCGGTGAAGCTGTTCGGCGCCCAGCATTACGACAACTATCACTTCCTGCTGTCGATCAGCGACGAGATGGGCGGCAACGGCCTGGAGCATCACCGCAGCTCCGAGAACGGCGTCGATCTCGGCTATTTCAAGGAGTGGAAGGACAAGGCGCTCGACCGCAACCTGCTGCCGCACGAGTTCACCCACAGCTGGGACGGCAAGTACCGCCGCGGTGCGGACCTGTGGACGCCCGACTTCCGCACGCCGATGCGCGACAGCCTGCTGTGGGTGTACGAGGGGCAGACGCAGTTCTGGGGCTATGTCCTCCAGGCGCGCTCGGGGCTGGTGGGCAAGCAGGACACGCTCGACCAGCTCGCGATCATCGCCGCCAACTACGATGCCATGCAGGGCCGCAAGTGGCGTCCGCTGATCGACACCACCAACGATCCGATCATCTCCGCCCGCCGGCCCAAGGGCTGGACCAACTGGCAGCGCAGCGAGGACTATTACAACGAGGGCCTGCTGATCTGGCTTGAGACCGACGCGCTGCTGCGCAAGCTGTCGGGCGGCAGGAAGTCGATGGACGATTTCGCCCGCGCCTTCTTCGGCATGAACGACGGCGACTGGGGCGAGCTCACCTACACGTTCGAGGACGTCGTCAAGACGCTGAACGACATCCATCCTTATGACTGGGCGGGCTTCCTCGACCAGCGCGTCAACAGGATCAACGAGCGTGCGCCGCTCGCGGGCCTCACCGATAACGGCTATCGCCTGGTCTATACCGACCAGCCGACCGAGATGTGGAAGGCGGCCGAGAAGGACCGCAAGTATCTCAACCTCAGTTTCTCGCTCGGCATGACCGTGGGCAAGGACGGGCAGATCACCGGCGTGGTGTGGGATTCGCCCGCGTTCAACGCCGGCTTCGACGTCGCCACCACCATCGTCGCGATCGACGGCGATGCCTATACCGAGGACAAGCTCAAGGCCGCGATCACCGCCGCCAAGAGCGGCAAGGCGCCGATCAGGCTGCTGGTCAAGAACGGCAGCCGCTACCGCACCGCCGAGATCGATTACCGCGACGGACTGCGCTATCCGCGCCTCGAACGGATCGGAACCGGCACGAACGGGCTCGACCGGCTGCTCACGGCGAAGTAAGGCGCCGATCGAACCCCTTCCCGTTCGGGCTGAGCTCGTCGAAGCCCTGTCCTTCTTCAAGAAGGGCAGCCCTTCGACAGGCCCAGGGCGAACGGACCATAGTGCAGGAAACTGATCCATGCGTATCGACATGGTGCCGGTGGGCGACAACCCGCCGCACAGCCTCAACGTCATCATCGAAGTGCCGGTCGGCGGCGAGCCGGTGAAATATGAGTTCGACAAGGCCTCGGGCGCCCTGTTCGTCGACCGCATCCTCCACACGCCGATGCGCTACCCGGCCAACTACGGCTTCGTGCCGCACACGCTGTCGCCCGACGGCGACCCGCTCGACGCGCTGGTGATCGCGCGCTCGCCCTTCATCGCGGGCTGCGTGGTGCGCGCCCGGCCGATCGCGGTGCTGAATCTCGAGGACGAGCACGGCGGCGACGAGAAGCTGGTATGCGTGCCGGTCGACACCACCTTCCCCTATTATTCGGACGTCGGCGAGCGCAGCGACCTGCCCTCGATCGTGTTCCAGCAGATCGAGCACTTCTTCACCCACTACAAGGACCTGGAAGCCGAGAAGTGGGTCCGGGTCGGCCAGTGGGGCGACGCCGAGCAGGCGCGGCAGATCACCGTCGAGGCGATCGAGCGGGCGAAGGGAGCGAAGGCGGCTTAGCGCAAGGCCCTCCCTGCTTCGGCTTCGGCTTCGGCTTCGGCTTCGGCTTCGCCACCGCAGCGCGTCGCCCCGCCGCGATCGCCAGCCGCGCCCAGCGGCAGAGCTCGTCGGCGTCGTCGTAGGTCTCGTCGGGGGCGCGGCGGTAGTTCATCGACTGGACCCTCCCGCCATCGCGCTCGACCGCGAAGCGCGGCGCGCCGATCGCGTCCCATTCGGCGTCGGTCTCGGCGTCCGCCTTCAGCCACAGCGCGTCGAACGCCAGGATCGCGAAGGCGACGCCGTCGCAATAGAGCGCCGCGCCGCCGAACAGCCGCTTGCGGGTGACGCGGCCGAGCGGCTCGATCGCTTCGGCGACCCAATCCGCGAGACCCCAGTCTATCATTTGGCGTCGAACGCCAACTCAATGCGCGGTCAGCTTGAGGCCGCCGATGCACGCCACCAGCGCGACGATCAGCGCGATGCGGGCGAGGTGCGCGGGCTCGCCGAACCAGACGATGCCGACGACCACCGTGCCGAGCGCGCCGATGCCGCCCCACACCGCATAGGCCGTTCCCATCGGGATCGAGCGCGAGGCGACCTCCAGCAACGCCATCGACAGTCCGACCGAGACGAGGAAGCCGATCGTCCACGGCACGTTGCGGAAGCCGTCGACGTAGCGCAGGCAGGTGGTGAAACCGACCTCGAAGAAGCCGCCGAGAATCAACCAGACCCAAGCCATTCTTCACTCCGTCATGCCAGACTTGTTCCGGCATCCACCGGGCCGCCCCATTCTGACCGACGACCTTGCCGGACCGTGGACCCCGGAACAAGTCCGGGGTGACGCGGGAGGTCAGGCCCGCTCAGCGAGCTTCAACAGCGCCTCGCCCGAGACGCGGCGCACCGTCCATTCGTCCATGCTCTCCGCGCCCATCGCATCATAGAAGCGGACCGCCGGCTCGTTCCAATCGAGCACCGCCCATTCGAACCGTCCGCAGCCGCGCTCGACGGCGAGCGCCGCGACGTGACGGAGCAGCGCCTTGCCGATCCCGAGCCCGCGCGCCTCGGGCGTGACGTAGAGGTCCTCGAGATAGAGGCCGCGCCGGCCGGTCCAGGTCGAGAAATTGTGGAAGAAAAGCGCGAAGCCGGTGGCGGCGCCGTCCACCTCCGCGATCACCGCCTCGGCCGCAGGATGGTCGCCGAACAGCGCCTCGGCCAGCATCGCCTCGGTCGCGACCACCGCGTCGGGCTCGCGCTCATATTCGGCGAGCTCGCGGACGAGGCGGAGGATGGTGGGAACGTCCGCGGGCACGGCGGGACGGATCATGCAGGAGTCTCCTCGGATAGCGGGCGGCTGCGCGCGGCGATGACGCAGCCGGTGACGATCAGCGCGGCGCCGGCGACGGTCCAGGGCGACAGCGTCTCGCCGAACACGGTCCAGCCGAACAGCGACGCCCAGATGAAGGCGGTATATTCGGTCGGCGCGAGATAGCTCGCCGGGCCATGGGCATAGGCCCAGGACAGCAGCAGCAGCGACGCGGTGGCGAGCGCCGCGGCCAGCACCAGCATCGGCGCATGATGCGGCGCCGGCACTGCGGCGAACCACGGCGCCGGCAGCACGAGACAGACCGCGACGGTCAGGTTCTGCCAGAAGGCGACCTCGACCGGCCCGGCGACCAGGCTCTGCGCACGCATCAGGATGATGTTGAAGGCATAGCAAACCGCCGAGCCCAGCACCGCCAGCGCGCCGAGGAACGCCTCATGGCCGAGCTCGGCGCGGGCCTGGCCGGCGAGGATGGCGAGGACGCCGGCGAAGGCGATGGCGCTGGCGACGATCGAGGCGCGGCCGATCCGCTCCTTGAGGATGACGGCGGCGAGGAACAGCGCGATCAGCGGCGCGATGAAGGCGAGCGCGATCGCCTGCGCCATCGGCACCCGCGCTAGGCCCCAGAAGAACAGGATCGCCATCACCGCGCTGACGACGCCGCGGACCAGGTGCAGCCGCATCACGCTGCGCTCCGGCGGGGCAGGACGGCCGGCGAGATAGGGCACGGCCGCGATCGCGATGGCGGCGAAGCTGCGCCAGAGCAGCGCGTTATAGGCGCCGATGTCGAGGCTCAGTCCCTTCATCACCGCATCCATGGCGGAGAAGACGGCGATGCCCAGCACACCGACGCCGAAGGCCGCGGCAGGGGAAAGCGTGCGTGCGGCCATGGCTCTCCCCTCCCCTTCTGATGACGCGGCGTGACGGCGCGGCTATACCAGCGCGATGGCGGGAGGCCAGCAGAGCATCGGCAACCGGATCGCGCCACCGCGATTCCTCGCCTTTTGCGTGATTGCGGCGGTGGCGGTGCCGGTCGCGATCGCGCTCACCGATCAGGCGCAGGGGGTGATGATCGGTTTCGACATCGCGGCGCTGGTGTTCCTTGCCGTCATCGCGCCGTTGCTGCGGCAGACCGACGCGGAAACGATGCGCCTAGCCTCGCGCCGCAACGACGCCAATCGCGCGATGATGCTCCTGGTGACCGCGGCGACGACGATCGCAGTGCTGGCGGCGGTGGCGGCCGAGCTCGGCGGCACGGGAAAGCCGCCGCCGAGCACGCTGGTGCTGGTGGTGGCGACGCTGCTCATCGCCTGGACTTTCGGCAACGCGGTGTTCGCGCTGCACTATGCCCATCTCTTCTATCTTATCGACAGGAGCGGGAAGGACGTGGGCGGGCTGGATTTCCCCGGCGCGGACGAGCCAGAATATTGGGACTTCGTCTATTTCGCCTTCACGCTCGGCATGACCTTTCAGACCAGCGACACCGCGATCACCTCGACGCGGATGCGGCGGGTAGTGACCGGGCATTCGATGATCGCGTTCGTGTTCAACCTCGGCGTGCTGGCGTTCACGATCAACGTGCTGGGAGGCTAAATTCCCTCTCCCTTGGGAGAGGGAGGGAGCGCCGAAGGCGCGGAAGGGTGAGGGTGAGTGCGGTGATACGTCACCCTCACCCTTCCCACCGCCTTCGGCGGCGGGCCCCTTCCCTCTCCCAACGGGAGAGGGATTCTTTACTCCGCCGCTACCGCCCGTGCTTCCTCCGCGGCCTCGATCTCCGCCGCCTTGGCTTCGACCAGCCTGACGATGTGGTCGACCATGTCGGCGTCGCTCACATGGTGATCGGTGACGCCCGACAGATAGACCATGTGCTTGCCGTTGCCGCCGCCGGTGATGCCGATGTCGGTCTCGCGCGCCTCGCCCGGACCGTTGACGACGCAGCCGAGCACCGACAGCGACATCGGCGTGCGGATGTGCTGGAGCCGCTCCTCCAGCACCTGCACGGTGCGGATGACATCGAAGCCCTGGCGGGCGCAGCTCGGGCACGAGACCACGCGCACGCCGCGGTTGCGGATGCCGAGCGCCTTCAGGATCTCGAAGCCGACGCGGACCTCCTCCTCCGGCTCGGCCGAAAGCGAGACGCGGATGGTGTCGCCGATGCCGAACCACAGGAGCGAGCCGATGCCGATCGCCGACTTGACCGTGCCGCCGACGAAGCCCCCCGCCTCGGTGATGCCGAGGTGGAGCGGGCAGTCGACCGCTTCGGCGAGCTGCTGGTAGGCGGCGACCGCGAGGAACACGTCGGACGCCTTCACCGCGACCTTGTAGTCGTGGAAGCCGTGGTCCTGGAGCAGCCTGATATGGTCGAGCGCGCTCTCGACCAGCGCCTCAGGGCAGGGCTCGCCGTATTTCTCGAGCAGGTCCTTCTCGAGGCTGCCGGCGTTGACGCCGATGCGGATCGCGCAGCCGTTGGCCTTGGCGGCGCGCACCACTTCCTCGACGCGATCCGACGAGCCGATGTTGCCGGGATTGATGCGCAGGCACGCGGCGCCGGCGTCGGCGGCCTCGAGCGCGCGCTTGTAGTGGAAGTGGATGTCGGCGACGACCGGCACGCGTGCGGCGCGGACGATCTGGCGGAGCGCTGCGGTCGATTCGACATCGGGGCAGCTCACGCGGATGATGTCGACGCCCGCCTCCTCGCAGCGGCGGATCTGGTCGATCGTCGCGCGCGCGTCGGCGGTCGGCGTGTTGGTCATCGTCTGCACCGTGACCGGCGCGTCGCCGCCGACGGGGACGTTGCCGACCATGATCTGGCGGCTCTTGCGGCGCGCGATGTCGCGCCAGGGACGGACTGACATTCGATTTCCTCGTGGAACGGCAGCCATATAGCGCGGCAAGGGGGCCGGCGGAACCGCCAACCCCTCTCAGATCACGATATCGTCCAGCCGGTCGAACCAGCGCGTGCGGCGCGTCGATTCGAGGCTGCCGTGCGCGTCGAATGTCTTGAGGTCGCCGAAGTCTAGCCCGGTCACCTCCTCGACCGCCGCGATCGTCGTCTGGATCTTGCGGGAGCGCATCTCGTCGATCGTGTAGGGCCGGAGGCCGGAGAACACCTTCGCCTCGTAGAGCGCACGGACATATTCGGTCTGGCCGATGATGAAGGCGGCGGCGGCGATCGTGCCGCTCGACTTCTGCAGCACCGCGATCTTCCAGAAGGACAGCGGGATGCGCCACGGTCCGCCCTTGCGCTCGCGCCCATAGACCGGATCGTTGTCGCGGTAGATGGGGCCGGTGAAGACGCTGAGCCGCCGCTCGCTGGTCTGCGCCTTGTCGAGCACATAATCCTCGAGATTGCCCCAGTCCTGGTCGTTGTAGGTCTGCACCTGCGGCGCGGCGTTGGTGAAATGGAACGTGTCTTCCATCCCACGCCGCGCGTCCGCCTCGCGCTTGGCCGGATCGGTGGCATCGCTCCAGCAGGGATCGAGCAGCCGCACCATATGCCCGCGGCTGAAATAGACATTCTCGTCGGCGCGGGACTTCACGTAGAATTCGTCGTCGGACTGGTATCGGGCGTCGATGCGCCCGTCGGGGCGCCAGCTGTCCTTGCGTTCGATCCGGACCAGCTTGAGCCCGTCGATGTTGACCGCGGTCAGGATCGGGAAGCGCCGCTCCGCCGACATCACCGACGAGAAGTGGAAATAGCGCAGCTCATGACCGCTGCCGTCGAGCAGCGGCGCCACCTCTCCCCTGGCGGCCAAGGCCGCGTAGATCGGATCGAGCGGGATCGGCTCGGACAGGAAGTCGGGATCGTAGCCGAGCCCGGCCGCCTGCCAGCGCGAGTCCTTGAAGGGCGCGAACTGCTTCTCCGATGGCTCGGCGGCGGTCGCGGCCGGCTGCGCGATCGGCGGGAAACCCATCGCGCGGCCGAGCCGGTCGAGCGCGCGGCGGGCGTCGTCGTCCTCGAAGCGGTTGCGCTCCAGGAGGTTGAAGATCGCGCTGATCCTGACGCCTTCGTTGGCGAGCCAGTGCGGATCGTCCGGCGGCGAATCGGGTGCCGGCACTGCCTTGTGATGGATCGCCACCACCTGCCACTGATCGTTGAACACCGGCGCGCCGGACGAGCCCGGCTCGGTATCGGTCGAATAGTGGATGAAGCGGGTGACATCGACGTCGACCGCGGCGGGATCGACCTTGATGATCTGGCTGGCGTGGATCGCGATCTGCTTGGGCTGGCCGTTCGGGTGCTGGATGATCGTCACCCACTCGCCGTCGATCCCCTTGCCGGAGAGCGGCAGCAGCGGCAGCCAGCCGTAGCGGTCGAGCGGCACGCCGTTCTGTGCGATCGGCACCACGGCGACCAGGGTGATGTCGAGCTCCGAGCTCGTGAAGAACAGCTGGCGCGGATCAAGGTTGAACTGGACGGGATCGCGCACCACGCCGTCGAGGTCGTGGTCGTAGCCCAGCTCGGCCTCGGCCTGTGCCGCCTCCGCCGCGCTGGCGAGGACATGGTTGTTGGTGAGCAGCAGCCGCGGACCGACGAGGAAGCCGGTGCCATAAGCATGGCCGCCCTCCATCGGCAGCTTGACCCGGCAAACCGCATCGGCGGCGCGGCGGCCGCGGTCGAGGAAGTTGATCGAGAGGAGATCGCTCTCGCCGATCAGCCGCTCGAAGCCGTTGGGATCGCTGCGCGGGCTCTCGATCAGGCCGACGCGCAGCGGAAAGGCGGTATCGGCGCGCGCACGCTCGGCGCGCTCCTGCCGTGCTGCCGGCGGCACCATCGCCTTGCGATTGGCGACCGCCTCGGCGATGCAGACGCTGAGCGAGGGATCGTCCGTGGCAATGGGCGCGGCGGGCACGGCCGCGATCGGATCGTCGAAGGCCATCCTTGAGGTCCCCCCACCGGATTCGGATTCGGTCGACGCCGGCGAGGATAGCAGATCGGCGGCCGGCGCGCGCCCGGAAACGTCGCTAACATTTCGCTTACGCTGCCTGCGCTATGTCCGCGTCGACGCGCCATGTCCGGCGCCGATGGACACAAGCCCTTGCACCAGCCGCCGGCTGCCCAGTTCGCGACTACCGCCGGCCAGCGCCATTTCGGGATGGACTGGCTGCGCATCGCCGCATTCGCTCTGCTGATCCTCTATCACGCCGCGATGGTGTTCGCGCCGTGGAGCTGGGTGGTGAAGTGGCCGGTCACCTATCCGGCGCTGATCCCGCCGTTGGCGGCGCTGACGCCGTGGCGGCTCGCGCTGCTGTTCGCCGTCTCGGGCTATGCCTCGCGCAAGCTGCTCGGCCGCAGTCCAAGCGTCGGCGCGTTCCTGAGATCGCGCCATGCGCGGCTGCTGGTCCCGCTCGCGTTCGGCATGGCGGTGCTGGTGCCGATCGAGATGTGGGTGCGCGTGCGCGAGCATGGCTATCCGAACGGCTATCTCCACTTCTGGGCGCTCGATTATTGGCGCTGGGGTCGCTTCTGGGGAGTGGTCTTCCCCAACTGGGAGCATCTGTGGTTCGTCGTCTATCTGTGGGGCTATACGATGGTCCTCGGTGCCGTGACGGCGCGGTGGGGCGCCGGCTGGGGCGACCGGCTGCTTGCGTGGCTCGGCGAGCGCCGGCGGCTGCTGTGGGTGCCGCCTGCAGTGCTGACCGTCGCCAAGCTATCGTTGATGTTCGTCGTGCCCGAGCGCCAGGGGCTGTTCACCGACTGGAGCGCCCATGTCGAATATTGGCCGATCTTCGCCTTCGGCTTCGTCGTCGCGGGCAACGCCGCCGCCTGGCCGATGATCGCACGCGTCTGGCGGCCGGCGCTGGCCGCGGCGGTGGCGGCGGGAGCGATCGTGATCGCCATAGAGGTCGCCTATCCCGCCGACACCCTGCCCCCGCACGCGATCGCCGCGTTCGACCGCGCGGCGCGGGTGGCGATGGCGTGGTGGATGGTGCTGGCGCTGTTCCACCTTGCCGACACCTTCCTCAACCGCGACCATCGCTGGCGCAGGCCGCTCGCCGAGGCGGTGTTCCCCGCCTACCTCATCCACCATACGACGATCGTGATCGTGGCGTGGTGGACGCTCGACACGGGGTTTGACCCCCGGATCGAGTATGCGCTGCTGGCGGCGGCGAGCATCGGCGCTTCCGCGGCCGCTTATCTCATCGGGCGGCGCATCGGTTGGCTGCGGCCGCTGATCGGCCTGTCAGGAAAGCCGGTAGCGCCGGCTGCCGCGAAGCTCCGCCCCGCTCTCTAGCGTCACCGTGAAGTCGCCGCTGCGCTCGCTCTCGACGCGGCGGATCGCGGCGCGGCGCACCAGCCGGCCGCGGTGGATGCGCACGAACTCCGGCCCCAGCGATTCCTCGGTCGCCGAAAGCGTGGCGCGGTGGAGCAGCGTCCGCGCCCGCCAGCCGATCTCCACATAGTTGCCCGCCGAGGCGACCCATTCGATCTCGTCGACCGGAACATGGTGCGTGACCGCACCGTCCGCGATGGCGAGCGCGTGCGGCGGCGCGGCAGGCGGCGTTGCGGCGCGGGCGATCAGCCATTGCACGATCGCCGCCAACGCGACGAACTGGAGATAGGTCGCGACGTCCTTGCGGTATTCGTAGAGCAGCCGCTCGGGGATCACGCCGAAGAAGCGATAGGGCCCGGAGCCGACCGCGTCGTAGTAGATGTGGCGCAGCGCCACCATCACGCCGATGTGCCAGCCCGAGGCGGCGAGGCTGCCGAGCACCAGCGCCACGGCGACGACCGGCCAGGACACGCGAGGCGGCCGGATGCGCGCCACTGCGATCCACAGCAACGGATAGACGCTGAGCCAGCCGATCATGCTGGTCCATTCCCACGACCACACCAGATCGGGGCGGATATGGACGCCGTTGGCCGCGAGATCGCTCAGCGTCGATTCGGCGTTGGCGATCATGATGACGACGACGATCAACAGGAACAGGCCGACCGCGCCGAGCATGATCCGGCGCTGCGTCCCGTTCATCCCGCGCCACCCGCCGCTCATCCGCCGTGTCTCGTCCATCGTCCCGATGATGCCGCCATCCGGCCCTCACCGATACCCGTCGCGAAGCCGTCCGCCTAGCGACCGCCGCACCACATGAAAGGAGGTGCGCCATGGAACGGCATTACGGAATGGACTGGCTGAGGGTCGGCGCGTTCGCGCTGCTGATCCTCTATCACATCGGCATGGTGTTCGTGCCGTGGGGGTTCCACATCAAGACCGCCCAGCCGATGGCCTGGGTCGAGATCCCGATGTTCCTGACGAGCCCGTGGCGGCTGTCGCTGCTGTTCCTGGTGTCGGGCTACGCCAGCCGGGCGCTGCTCCTGAAATCGCCGGGGATCGGCGCGTTCCTCAGGAGCCGTACGAGCCGGCTGCTGATCCCGCTGCTGTTCGGGATGGCGGTGGTGGTGCCGCCGCAGAGCTGGGTCGAGGTGACGGTGCAGCACGGCTACCAGGCGGGTTTCCTGCACTTCTGGGCCGCCGACTATTTCCGCTTCGGCACGCTGTTCGGCATCGTCATGCCGACGTGGAACCATCTGTGGTTCGTGCTCTACCTGTGGGTCTATACGCTGGGCCTTGCCGCGCTGCTGGCGCTGGTGCCGAACGGTGCTAGGGCGCAGGCGGCGTTCGATCGGCTGTTCGGCGGTGGCGCGCGCGTGGTATGGCTGCCGATCCTCTACGTCGTGCTGATCCAGACGGTGCTGTTCCACCGCAACGAGGACACGCACGACCTGATCCACGACCTGGGCGCCCACGTCCGCTACGTCCCCGCCTTCCTGTTCGGCTTCGGCCTCGCCGGGTCGCGGCCGGTGATCGCAGCGCTGATCGCGCACTGGAAGGTCTCGGCGGCGCTGGCCGTCGCGGCTTATATGGTGATCGCGGCGCTGCTCGTCGCCTGGCCCGACTTCAGCTTCCCCAGCGACGACGTCGGCACCGTCTTCGGCATTGCCCGCGACGTCGAGACCTGGGCGGCCATCGCGGCGCTTGTCGGCATCGCCAGCCGCTTCTGGAATCGCGACCATAAGTGGCGACCGATGCTGACGGAAGCGGTCTTCCCCTTCTACATCATCCACCAGACCGCGATCGTGCTGGTCGAATATTGGGTGAAGCCGCTCGGCGTCGGCGCGCTCGGCGAGTTCCTGGTGCTGGTGCCGGCGACGGTGGCGGCGTGCTGGGGTTTCTACCTGATCGGGCGCGGGGTCGGCTGGCTCAGGCCGCTGATCGGCCTCAGGCCGCGGGTGGCGCGGGCTCGTGCTTCTGCTAGGGCTCCCGGCCATGACGAACCCGGACTGGACGCTGATGATCCACGGTGGGGCCGGAGCGATCGAGCGCAGCCGGACCTCGCCTGAGACCGAGGCCGCCGTCCGCGCCGCATTGGGCCGTGCGCTCGATGCCGGCGCGGACGTGCTCGCCGCGGGTGGCACCGCGCTCGACGCGGTCGAGGCAGCGGTGCGCGTGCTCGAGGACGATCCGCATTTCAATGCCGGCCGCGGCGCGGCGCTGACCCGCGAGGGCACCGCCGAGCTCGACGCCGCGATCATGGACGGCACCACCCGCCGCGCCGGCGCCGTCGCGCGGGTGAGCTTCACGCGCAGCCCCGTCGCGCTCGCGCGCGCAGTGATGGAGCACAGCCCGCACGTCTTCCTCGCCGGCATCGGCGCCGACGCCTTCTCACGCGAGATCGGCGCGGAGCAGGTCGACAACGGCTGGTTCGTGGTCGAGGAGCGCCGCCACCAACTCGCCGAGCTGCTCGCGCGCGGCGCCAATGCCTATGACGTCGAGATGAAATACGGCACCGTCGGCGCGGTGGCGCGCGACCGGGCGGGCCGGCTCGCCGCGGCGACCTCGACCGGCGGCGTCACCGGCAAGCGCTGGGGCCGGATCGGCGATTCGCCAGTGGTGGGCGCCGGCACCTGGGCCGACGACCGCAGCTGTGCCGTCTCCTGCACCGGCGCGGGCGAGTTCTTCCTGCGCGTGGGCACGGCGCACGAGATCGAGGCGCGGGTGCGGCTCGCCGGCCTGGGGCTGGCGGAAGCCGCCGCCGAGGTGCTCGCCGAGGTGAAGGCGCTCGGCGGCACCGGCGGCGTGATCCTGGCCGGTGCGGACGGAACAATGGCATGGGACTTCACCACCCCCGGAATGCATCGCGCCAGCGCCTCCGCCTCCCGCGAGCGGGTTGTCGCGATGTTCGGGGACGAGGGGTGAAGCTGGTGTCGGCCGCTGCCAGCGGCTAATCGCCGCCGCATGTTCCGCCGAGTCCTCGCGCTGCTCGCGCTCGCCGCCGTTTCCCTCCCCGCCCCCGCCTTTGCCTATTGGGAATATGGCCACGAGACCGTCGCCAAGATCGCGATGGCCAATGTGAAGCCGTCGACGCGCCTGGCGGTGCGGCGGCTGCTAGCCGAGGCACGGCTGCTCGGCACCCCGCAATGCCCGGCGAACACGATCGAGACCGCGAGCACCTGGGCGGACTGCATCAAGACGATCAAGGACGCCGACGGCAAGCGGCCGTTCGACTTCGCCTATACCTGGCATTTCCAGGACGTCGACATCTGCGCGCCGTTCGACCTCGAGCCCGCGTGCAAGGACGGCAATTGCGTGTCGGCGCAGATCGAGCGGGACGTCGCGCTGCTCAAGGACCGTCGCACCTCGCCGCGCGATCGGGTGCAGGCGCTGACGTTCCTGATCCACTTCGTCGGCGACCTCTCGCAGCCGCTCCACGCCGGTGAGCGGCACGACCAGGGCGGGAACAAGGTGCCGGCGGACTATGGCGTCTACGGCCCCGAGCGGCTCAACCTGCACGCGATCTGGGACGGCTGGCTCGCCGAGCGGGCGATCTCGACGCCGCCGTCGCTGGTGCGCCGCTACCCGCCCGTCGAGCGGCGGCGGATCGCGGCGGGCAGCGTCGAGGACTGGAGCCGCGATTCGTGGAAGATCGCGCGCGACGTGGTCTATGCGAGCGCGTTCGGCGATCCGTGCGGTCCGCAGCCGGCGCGGGCGAACCTCGACGAGGCGACGATCGCGAGACTGGTCGGGCCGGCGCGCGAGCAGGTGGTGAAGGGCGGCCTGCGTCTCGCCCGGCTACTCGATGAGGCGCTGGGTTAGGAGGGGCTCATAGATGTCGACCTGCTCTAATCCTCTCCTCCCCAGCGCCATCGCCAGCCGCCGCGCGTGTGATGCGCGCAGATGACGAGGAACGCGGCGGTCGCGGCGAGGATGATGACGACGGCGGGAACCGGGTGCCGCGGGACCAATGCTCCCCCGGTGAGGATGACGATGGCCGAATAGATCGCCAACGTCACCCAACCCTGCCAGGCGATCGGCAGGCCCGCGCCAAAGCCGTAGCGCTTCGGCGCGAACCAGGCGTCGTCGTCGCGCCGGCTCGCGGTCACCGGACGAACGCCACGATCAGCCCGACGACGGCCAGCGCGCCGAACAGCGCCGCGAGCGGGCGGGGATTGCGCGTGAACACTCCGATCATTGCCTGTCTCCTTCTTCCTTCTTCGGGCGCCCGCGCCGAACCGGGGCCGGATCGGCCAGCTTCACCCCGCGGCGCGCGAGCGCTTCGCGCAGCAGGCATTCGACCTCGGCGTTGACGCTCCTGAGGTCGCTCGCCGCCGCGCGCTCGATCGCCGCATGGAGCGCGGGATCGAGGCGCAGCGGGAACGCCTTCTTGGAGGGAACCGCCATTGCCCGAGCCTTACTGGTAGAGCGTGCCCGTGTTGACCACCGGCTGGGTGTCGCGTTCGCCGCACAGCACCACCATCAGGTTCGAGACCATCGCCGCACGGCGCTCGTCGTCGAGCTCGACCACGTTCTTCGCGCTCAATTGCTCGAGCGCCATCTCGACCATGCCGACCGCGCCCGCGACCAAAGTCTGGCGCGCGGCGACCACCGCCTGCGCCTGCTGGCGGCGCAGCATCGCCTGGGCGATCTCCGGCGCGTAAGCGAGGTGGGTGAAGCCGCATTCGTCGACGGTGATGCCCGCCACCAGCAGCCGCGCGATCAGCTCCTCGCGCAGCTCCGCGCCGATCTGATCGTGGTTGCCGCGCAAGGTCACTTCCTGATGCTCGAAGTCGTCATAGGGGTAGCGCGAGCCGATCGTGCGCACCGCCGCCTCGATCTGGACGTTCACGAACGCCTTATAGTCGTCGACGTCGAACAGCGCCTGCGCGGTGTCGGTCACGCGCCACACCACCTGCGCCGCCATCTCGATCGGGTTGCCGCGCAGGTCGTTCACCTTGATGCGGTCGGAGATGATGTTGTTGGCGCGCGCCGACACCTTCCTGCGCGCGTACCAGGGCAGCACCCAGCGCAGGCCCGTGGTGCGGTCGGAGCCCTTGTAGCTGCCGAACAGCGTGATCGCCGCCGCCTGGTTGGGCTGGAGCATGTAGAAGCCCGGGACGATCAGCACGAACACCAGCACCGCGACGATCAGCACCGGCAAGCCCAGGGCGTTGGTGTCGATCATGCTGCCGCCCCAGATCATCCCCGCCAACGCCACCAGCGCGACCAGCAGCATGATGTAGCCGCTCGTCGAGGCCGCGGGGCGCTCCTGGCTTCGCTGCAGGTTCGACCGATTGAGGTCCGACATCACTTCCCTCCTATTAAAGTGATATCAGATTTATATCGTTGCGATGTGAGTCGCAACAAAAATCCCTCTCCCAACGGGAGAGGGAGGGAGCCGCCGAAGGCGGCGGAAAGGTGAGGGTGTTGGTGAGGGCTGTCGTCACCCTCACCCTTCCCACTGCCTTCGGCAGCGGGCCCCTTCCCTCTCCCAGCGGGAGAGGGAATTTTACTGCAGCGTCACCGTCACCGCGCGGCGGTTCTGGGCCCAGCTCGCCTCGTCGGAGCCCATCGCGACCGGGCGTTCCTTGCCGTAGCTGATCGTGCTGATGCGGCTGGCGTCGATGCCGCGGGCGACGAGATAGTTCTTGGCGGCGTTGGCGCGGCGATCGCCGAGCGCGAGGTTGTATTCGCGGGTGCCGCGCTCGTCGCAATGGCCCTCGATGGTGATGCGCACGTTCGGATAGCGCTGCAGCCAGGTCGACTGGCTGTCGAGGATCGTGCGCGCCTCGGGATCGATGTCATAGGCGTCGAGCGCGAAATGGACGGTGTCGCTCTGCACCGAGCGCAGGAAGTCCTGCTGGCTGCCCGGCACCACCGTGTCGGTCACCGGGCCGCTCGGCTCGGTCGGGCCAGTGCCCGGCTGGCTGCCGACCGGCTCGGGCGGCAGCACCGGCGGGGTCTTCTTCGCGCAGCCGGCGGTGGCGATCAGCGCCGCGGCGATGATCAGTCTGGTTGTGGTTTTGGCCATGTCGGCATCTCCCTAGATTGGCCCGTCGGCGACGGGAACGGTGGAACTCTGACGCTTAAAAACTCTTTCAGGGGCGTAACGGTCCCCAGCTCGGATCGGATCCGTCGAGCGGGGTCGGGATGCGGCGCTCGTTGACGCCGGTGAGATCGACCGACCACAGATCGGCCTTGCCGGAACCCTGGGCGGTGCGGAAGAACACCAGTACGCGGCCGTTGGGCGACCAGCTCGGTCCCTCGTCACCCCAGGCCTCGGTCAGGATCTTCTCGTTGCCGCCCGACGCCGACATGACGCCGATGCGGAACGATCCGGTGATCTTGGTGAAGGCGATGAGGTCGCCGCGCGGGCTCCATACCGGTGTCGCATAACGGCCGCCGCCGAAGCTGATGCGTTGCTGGTTCGATCCGTCGGCATTCATCACGTAGAGCTGCTGCGTGCCCGAGCGGTCACTCTCGAACACGATCCTGGAGCCGTCGGGCGAATAGCTGCCGCCGGTATTGATCCCCGGGCTGTTGGTCAGCCGCTGCGGCGAGCCGCCGTTGATGGGGACGCGGTAGATGTCGGTGTTCCCCGCCACCGCCATCGAGAACAGCACCCAGCGGCCGTCCGGCGAGACATGCGGGCCAAAGGCGAGGTTGTTGGTCGTCACCAGCCGGCGCTGCGTGCCCGAGCCCAGGTTGTAGACGTAGATCGTCGGCTTGTCGTTGACGTAGCTCATGTAGACGATCTGCTGCTGGTTGGGCGCGAAGCGCGGCGTCAGCACGATCGACTGGCCGTTGGTGAGGAAGCGGTGGTTGGCGCCGTCCTGGTCCATGATGGCGAGGCGCTTGATGCGCTTCTTTTTGGGACCGGTCTCGGACACATAGATGATGCGGCTGTCGAAATAGGGGCCCTCGCCGGTGAGGCGGGTGTAGACGGTGTCGGCGCACTTATGCGCGCCGCGGCGCCAGTCGGCGGGCGAGACGACGAAGCCCTGCCGGGTGAGCTCGGTCTTGGCGAACACGTCGTAGAGGTAGCAGCCGACCGTCAGCGTGCCGTCGCCGTTGGCGCGAACGAAGCCCTCGACCAGCGCCTGCGCGCCGGTGCTGCCCCAATAAGGAAAGTCGGGCGCGGTGACCTGGTCCATGCTGACGGCGCGGAGCTGCTCGGGGCCGAGCGGCCTAAACAGGCCGGAGTTCTTGAGATCGTTGGTGACGACCTCGGCCACCTGGCGGCCGAGCGCGTCGGTGCTGCCGGCGGGCGTGCCCTGCGCGGCCGGGGTCGGCATCGGCGGGATCGCGATCGGCATCGGCGCGGAGATGCCGCCGACGACGTCGACCTCGACCTGGGCGGCGGCGGGAACGGCGATCCCGAGGCCCAGGGCGAGGGCCAGCCCTCGCCATACATACGCCGTCACCCCGGCCTTGTGCCGGGGTCCATCCGTCCGCGCACCCGCCGGTCGAAGCCCGTGCTGCACGGTAGATGCCGGAACAAGTCCGGCATGACGGTTTTGAAACAGGCCTAGCATCGCTTTCTCCTCGCTACCCTCACCCTGGCAGCTTGTAGTTGATGATGATGTCCTTCCAGCCGTTCTCGTAGAGCTCGGCCGGCAAGGTGTAGGGGGCGCATTGCATGATCGCCGCGGTGGCGAGCTCCGCGACGCGCCGGGCGTAGCGTTGGTTCTCGTCGTTGACGCCGGTCTGCCCCATCAGGGTCGGCCGCACCGCCAGCGTGCCGTCTCGCGCCATCTGGAGGCGCAGACGCGAGCGGATCTGGTTGGCGCCCGGGCCCGGATTGGGCACGCGGTTGGCGCAGGGCTGGACCTGCCGCGCGATCGCGTCGGCGAGTCCGGCGACCGCCTGCGCCGACACCGCCTGGGCGCGCGGTGCCGCGCCGCGCCCCTTGTCGGACGAGATGGCAAGGCTCTTGCGGAAATCGTCGCCGAGCAGGCTGCCGCGCGGCTTGGGCTTGGTCGCGGCGGGATTGGTGCCGGCTGCCTTGGTCGGCGCCGGGGCGGCCTTGGTGGCGGACTTGGCGGGGGCGGGCTTGGCCGGCGACGGCTTGGCAGGCGCGGGCTTGGGCGGCTCCGGCTTGGCGACGGGCGCGGGCCTCGGCGGCGGGGATGGCGCCGGCTGGGCGACGGGCGGCGCAGGCTGGGGTTCGGCGACCGCCTCGGCGGGGGGCGGCGCCTCCTCGGGCGGGCCGGTGTCGGGCGCCTGGCTGGAGGCGGGCGGCTCGGTCGCGGCGGGGGCGGCCGACTTGAGGCTGACCGCATCGACCAGCGAGATGTCGATCGGCTTGCTCTCGAGCTTCAGCGGGTTGGGTGTGGCGAGAAAGCCGACCGAGAGCAGGCCGAACAGCAGGACATGCCCCGCCGCAGCCAACCCCAGGCCGATCTTCTCGGCGCGGTCCACCCTCAGCGCCCCTCGCTCGATGCGTTGGTGACGAGCGCGACGCGGTTGAGGCCGGCGCGATTGAGCTCGCCCATCACCCGCATCACCCGGCCGTAGTCGAGGCCGGTGTCAGCGCGCAGGAATACCTGCCGCGGCTTGTCCGGGCTGCCCTGCGCCGCGAGATCGGCGAGCGCGTCGGGGAGCGTCGCGGTGACGTCGGTCTTGTCGATGAAGATGCGGCCCTGGCCGTCGATCGCCATGTCGACCGGCTTCTGGTCCTGCTCGAGCGCCTTGGCGCGGCTGTCGGGCAGGTTCACCGGCACGCCGGCGGTGAGCAGCGGCGCCGTCACCATGAAGATGATCAGCAGGACCAGCATCACGTCGACCAGCGGCGTCACGTTGATGTCCGCCATCGGCATACGCCGCCCGCGACCATGCTGGGAGGGGAGGTTCATCGCCATGCTCAGCCCCTCCTCGGGACGGGGAGGATTGGGGGCATCTCCCTCATTCGCCCGAATCCAGCTGGCGACTCAGCGTCGCATGGAAGCCGTCGGCGAAGCGGTGGAGCCGCGCCTCGATGCGGTTGATGGCGTGGCTGAAGCGGTTGTAGGCGATCACCGCCGGGATCGCCGCGAACAGGCCGATCGCGGTCGCGAACAGCGCCTCGGCGATGCCGGGGGCGACCACCGCCAGCGACGAGTTCTGCTCGCCGGCGATCGCGGTGAAGCTGCGCATGATGCCCCAGACGGTACCGAACAGCCCGACGAACGGCGCCACCGCTCCGATCGTGGCGAGGACGTTGAGCCGGTCGGACAGGCGGTCGACCTCCGCGGCGGCGGCCGATCCCATCGCGGTCGCGAGCCGCTGGCGCGTGCCCTCCCGGTCGATGCGCTTGCCGCCGGTCGAGCGGCGCCATTCGGCGACGCCGGCCGCGAACACCTTGGCGATCGGCAGCGGGCTGTCGCCGTTGATGCGGTGGAAGGCGTCGATGTCGGCGGCCTTGCGGTACTCGGCCTCGAACCGGTCGGAGTTGCGGCGGATGCCGCCGATCCTGAAACGGAAGCTGATGATGATCGCCCAGGTCCAGATGCTGGCAAGGATGAGGCCGATCATCACCCCCTTCACCACCCAGTCGGCCTGGAGAAAGAGCGCGACCGGCGACAGCGTCGCGGCGTTCGGGTTGGCTAGCAAATCCACCTGGTCAATTCCCCTTGTCCACGAGAGCTTCGAACCTTCTCACCCATTCGGCCGGCTGTCGACGGGCGCGGCCGTTCGGTGCGACGAAGGCCGCCTCGACGCGAGCTTCGGCCAGCAAAAGCCCGCCGCGCATGACTCGCTGATGAATGACTACCGAGGCGGCGCGGATTCGTTCCAGCCGCGTGATCACCGACAGCGTGTCGTCGAGCTTGGCCGGGACGAGATAGCGGATGTGGATGTCGCTGACCGCATAGGTGCCCTCGCCCGCCTCGTGCGCGGCGCGCTGGTCGATGCCAGCGGCGCGCAGCATCGCCGAGCGGGCGCGCTCCATGAAGCGCAGGTAATTGGCATGGTAGACGACGCCGGACAGGTCGGTGTCCTCGAAATAGACGCGCACCGGGAATCGGTGCTCGATCCCCTCGAAGCGTCCTTCGAGCGGCAGGTCGGTCGCCTCGGCGGTCATGGCGTCAACGCCTAGGGCCTGACCTCGTGATCGGCAATGGCCGGGGCAGCGTGGATTGGGGCGCGCGGGTAGGACAACGCGACAGGCGCATCGCCGCAGACGCCGCAGCTCGGCACGCCTGCATGGCCAAAGTCCGCCGCGATATCAACGGTTCGCCGATGGATTCGGCCTGTCGCAGCAGATAGGACGTTCGGAACCGCAGCCGGCCGTTCATGTCGACGAGCCAAAAGGGGAGAAATCCATGCGTGTTCGGACTGCCAAGGTCATCCGCTCGGCCACCGTCGGCTTCGCCCTCGGTTTCATCATCGCTTGCCTGACGATCATCATGGCCAAGCCGCTGCCCTCTGCCGGCGTGATGATCGGCCAGGGGCTGGGCGCCATCGTCGGCGCGACGCTGATCGGCGCGGCCGTCGGCTATTTCCGCTCGCAGGCGGTGCCGGCCGACGCGATGGAACCGCCGCTGGCGCTCTGGCGGAAGACACTGCTCGGTATTTCCGCCGCCCTGCTGATCGTCGCGATCGCAGGCATCCTGTACCTGATGACGCGGAGCCGGCCGCCGCTGCCCCCGGTGCCGCAGGTCGAGGCCCCCGCCTTGCCGCGTTCCCATTTCGGGCCGAAGGCACAGCCGACCCCGACCGGAATCCCGACACCGCCGTCCTCCCAAATCGGGCCGGCCGCGCCGTCGAACACGACCGGGCACTGACCGGCCCGGCGCTCGCTTCCATGAGCGATCTGGTGTTCGCCCTGTTCTTCGCCGTCGTCGCGCTCTTCATCGGCGCGACGTACTGGCTGATGCTCGCGTACGTCAGGTCGAGGCTACGCCAGGTCGCGGCGCTGCCGGTCGTCGCCGATCCGGACGGCAGCATCGACGTCCCGGTCGCGGCCACGTTCAGGGGATTGAAGGGAATCCCCTGGATCGCGATCAGCCATGCCAACGTCGGACATCGATTGCGGCTCGATTCGGACGGCATCGAATTCAAGGTCATCGGGGCGGAGCGGCATCCCTATTCCGACATCTCCTCGGTCGACGTGCGTACGGCGATCGGGACCATGAACGTCGTGATCGAGTTCAAGAGCTCGCTGCGGTCCCTTGCCGGGAACGTGGCGAGCCTCGCCAATGCGGCCAAGGTTGTCGATGTCCTGGCGTCCAGGGGCTGCCCGCTCACGCCCCGGGCAGAGCGGGTCCGCAGGGAGCACGCCGCGGCGCCCTAATCGAACAGACCGTCCTGCGCGTTGGTCGGCGGATCGAGGCCCAGGTGCTTCCACCCGGCGGCGTTGAGGCAGCGGCCGCGGGCGGTGCGGGCGATCATGCCGATCTGGATGAGATAGGGCTCGATCACCTCCTCGATCGTGTCGCGCGGCTCGGACAGGCCGGCGGCTAACGTCTCCACGCCGACCGGGCCGCCGCGGTACACGTCGGCGATCATGGTGAGATAGCGCCGGTCCATCGCGTCGAGGCCGAGCGCATCGACCTCCAGCCGATTGAGCGCACGGTCGGCGGTGCCTGCGTCGACCGTTTCCGTCCCTGCGACGTTGGCGAAATCGCGCACGCGGCGCAGCAGGCGGCCGGCGATGCGCGGGGTGCCGCGGGAGCGTTTCGCGATCTCGCGGGCGCCGTCCTCGGCGACGTGGAGGTCGAGCAGGCCGGCGGCGCGGGTGACGACGCGGAGCAGTTCGTCGACGGTGTAGAAGTTGAGCCGCACCGGAATGCCGAACCGGTCTCTGAGCGGCGTGGTCAAGAGGCCCTGGCGGGTGGTGGCGCCGACCAGGGTGAAGCGCGGCAGGTCGATGCGGACCGAGCGCGCCGACGGCCCCTCGCCGATCATCAGGTCGAGCGCGCGGTCCTCCATCGCCGGGTAGAGCACCTCCTCGACCGCAGGATTGAGGCGGTGGATCTCGTCGATGAACAGGACGTCGCCGTCCTCGAGGTTGGTCAGCAACGCGGCGAGATCACCCGACTTGGCGATCACCGGGCCGGAGGTGGCGCGGAAGCCGACCCCCATCTCCCGGGCGATGATCTGGGCGAGCGTGGTCTTGCCCAGGCCGGGGGGGCCGAAGAACAGGACATGGTCGAGCACGTCGCCGCGCCCCCTGGCAGCATCGATGAACACGCGCAGGTTCTCGCGCGCGCCCTTCTGCCCTACGAACTCGTCGAGCGTCTTGGGCCGGAGCGCCGCGTCGACATCCTCGGCGCGGCGGGAGGCAGTGAGGATGCGGTCGGCGTCGGTCATCGGCGGGAATGTTCCCTACCCGTTCGCACCCGCCCCTGTCGAGTGCGACCGACGCCGACCGTCATCTCATCGGCCACTCCTTATCTGAACGCGCCGTAGATCACGTCGACGATACGGCGGGTACGAACGTTGACCAGCAACAGGTCAGGGCCGTAGCGGACCCAGCGATGGCCGCGCGGCGGCGGCCCGAAGCCGAAGTTTCCATAGCCGTTGTAATAATAGGCCTGCGACAGGAACAGGCTCGGCAGCAGCAAGCCGATCGACCAGCGCCGGTAGCGATAGCCGCGCGGATAGCGGAACACCGGCGCGGGGAGCGGGCGGAAGTTCGGCGGACGATAGCCCGGTCGATGCGGCGGCCGCGGGCGCGGCGGACGGACTACCGGCGGCTGTGGACGCGGCGGACGGACGCCCTGGCCGGGGCCGGGCCGCGGCGGCTGGATCGCCGGCCCGCCCGGATTGGGCCTCGGCGGCTGGATCGCCGGCCCGCCGGGATTGGGCCGCGGCGGCTGCGGCGGCCTTACCCCCTGGCCGGGATTGGGCCGCGGCGGCTGGACCTGTGGCCGGCCGACCGGACGCTCCTGACCAGGTGCAGGGCGGGTCGTCGCCTGCGCCATCGCGATGTCGGGAAACACCAGCAACGCGCTGGTCGTCACAAGAAGAAGCCGCTTCATACACGCCCTCCTGACTTGATCGCGGCAGAGGCTATGCCTCCGAGCGGTTGTTGGCAAGTCGCAACAAGTCCTGATTATTTCGCCGCTTTCCGGAGCGCGAGCCGCACCAGCGCGTCGAGGCCAGCACCGGGACCCAGCTCCTCCTCCGCCGCCGCGACGGCGCTCGATGCCTCGGCCTGGCGGAAGCCGAGGTTGGCGAGCGCGGACATCGCATCGGCGGCGGCGCTGCCGGCAGGTGCGGCGGACGCGATACCGCCGCCGATCGCGATGCCGCCGACCTTGTCCTTCAATTCGCGGACGATGCGCTCGGCGAGCTTGGGGCCGACGCCGTTGGCGCGGGCGACCATCGCCTTGTCCTGTGCCGACACCGCACGGCCGAGCTCGTCGGGCGCGAGCGCGGAGAGGATCGCGAGCGCGACTCGCGCGCCGACGCCTTGCACACCGGTGAGCAGGCGGAACCAGTCGTGCTCCTCGGCGGTGGCGAAGCCGACCAGGCGGATGAAATCCTCGCCGACGAGCATCTCTGTGTGGACGATCACCCCGTCCCCGATCGCGCCCAGCACGGACAGCGTGCGCGCCGAGGCGCCGACCAGATAACCGACGCCGCCGACGTCGATCACGGCGTGATCGGCGGCAGTGGAGGTCAGGATACCCTTGAGATGCGCGATCACGCCGGCCGCCCCGAAGGTTCCGAAAGTTCCGGGAAAACGACATGAATGCCGGCTCCCGCGCGGCACGCGCCGGGGAGGATGGCGTTCCGAGGTGCGGTCGATGAGCCGGTCATGGCCGGTACGTAACAGGAACGATACGATGTAGGAAAGCGGGAAATGCGTCGGGCGGCGGTAGCCGCGGATCTGGCGCTCAGTCGGATTTGTCCCGCATCGGCCTCGGGTCGGATGCGCTCGCGGTCGAGCCCTGCGTGATCAGCCGCGAGCCCCGCTGATCGCGCATGTAGTTCCAGAGCCAGCTCAGCGCGACACTCAGCCGGTTCCTCACTCCGATCAGGAAATAGATGTGCGCCAATCCCCAGATCCACCACGCGATCGCGCCGCGCAGCTTGAATCGTCCGAAGTCGATCACCGCCTTGCGCTTGCCGATCGTCGCCAGGCTTCCGGCGTGCCGGTAGCGGAACGGCTTGCCGGAGGCTTTCCCGCCGAGCCTGGCGCGGATCTCCGCCGCGACGTGATGTCCCTGCTGCTTGGCCGCCGGCGCGATGCCGGGCACCGGCCGGCCGTCGGGGCCGGCGATCGTCGCGGCGTCGCCGATGATGAAGATCTCGGGATGGCCCGGCACGGTCAGGTCGGGCTCGACCATCGCACGGCCGGCGCGGTCGGTTGCGATGCCGACCCATTCCGCGGCAGGAGAGGCCTGCACGCCGGCCGCCCAGACCATGGTCGAGGCGGCGATCCATTCGTCTCCGCAGGCCACGCCGGCGGCGGTGCAATCAGTCACGGGCTGCCCCAGCCTGACCTCCACGCCCAGCTTCTCGAGCGCTCGCTGTGCGTAGCGCGAGAGATCCTCGGTGAAGGCGGGGAGCACGCGCGGCCCCGCCTCGATCAGGATCACGCGCGTCGCTCGCGGGTCGAAATTGCGGAAATCGTCAACCAATGTCAGGCGCGCCAGTTCGGCGATCGTTCCCGCCAGCTCGACGCCGGTCGGGCCGCCGCCGATGACGACGAAGGTCAGCAGCGCGCGGCGCCGTTCCGGATCGGGCTCGCGCTCGGCTTCCTCGAACGCGCGCAGGATGCGGCGGCGGATCGTGGTCGCATCCTCGAGCGTCTTCAGCCCCGGCGCGAACGGCTCCCAGTCGTCGTGGCCGAAATAGGCATGGCGCGCGCCGGTCGCGATCACCAGCGTATCGTAAGCCAGCGTCGCGCCGTCGTCGAGGAGGACGCGGCGCTCCGCCTCGTCGACGCCGACGACGGTGGCGAGCAGGGTCGCGACCTCGCGGCGCCGGCGCAGCAGATGCCGGATCGGCCAGGCGATCTCGGAGGTGGCGAGCGACGCTGTCGCGACCTGGTACAGCAACGGCTGGAAGAGATGATGATTGCGCCGGTCGACCACGGTGATGCGCACGGGCGCGCCGGCGAGGTCGTGAACCGTCTGGAGACCGCCGAAGCCGGCGCCGACCACGACGACATGGTGCCGGTCTGCCGGCACGGGATCGGGCATGGGTACGCCTCCCTTGTCACGGTGCCGCCGATCTTGGGGTATCGCGGGCGAGAGTCCAAGCCGTTGGCAGCGGTGACGGGGCGCTTTACCCGATCCGCCGCGCCGTCGCCGCGTGATGGGCGTGGCAGATCGCCACCGCCAGCGCGTCGGCGGCGTCGGGGCCGTCGATCTTGGCGCCGGGGAGCAGGCGCGTGACCATGGCGTGGACCTGCGCCTTCTCGGCGTTGCCGACGCCGACCACCGCCTTCTTGACCAGCCGCGCGGCATATTCGCCGACGTCGATCCCCGCGCGAGCCGCCGCGCACAGCACGACGCCGCGGGCCTGGCCGAGCTTGAGGGTGGATTGCGGGTTGGCGTTGACGAACACCTCCTCGACGGCGGCCGTATCGGGGGCGTGGTCGGCGATCAGGGCGGCGAGCATCGCGTCGAGATGGGCGAGCCGGCGCGGCAGCGGGGCGGCGGCGTCGGTGACGAGGCGACCGTTGGCGATGTGGCTCAGGCGATTGCCCTCGGCGCGGATCAGGCCCCAGCCGGTGGTGCCGAGGCCCGGATCGAGGCCGAGGATGATCATTGGTTCTCGCGAAGGCGCGAAGGCGCGAAGAAGAGGAGAGAAGTTCGCGCAGAGGCGCAGAGACGCAGAGATACGTCGCTTGCGGCAATCTCAGCCGTTCCAGCGGCTTTCACTCTTTCGGGAGTGCTCCAGGCGATAAGGTCCCGCCGACGCGAGACAGGTGTTACCGGCAAAACCTCTCTGCGCCTCTGCGCCTCTGCGCGAACAACTTCTTCTTCCTCTTCTTCGCGCCTTCGCGCCTTCGCGAGAACCAATCTGCTTGCGCGAGCGCACAGCAGCAGTCCGCCAGCGACGCGCGTGCGAGTCCTGCATCGCGGGCCCCCTCCACCATTCGCTGCGCGAATGGTCCCCAGCGTCGGGTTGATCGTGCCCCGCACGATCAAGGGCCGTCCGGGGGATGGCCCGACCCGGCGCTCATGCCGGGGAGGAGCTGGGTCAACCCAGCTTCTCCATCACCTCGTCGGGAACCTCGTAGTTGCCCCAGACGGTCTGGACGTCGTCGTCGTCGTCGAGCGCGTCGATCAGCTTGAACAAGGTCGCGGCATCGCCCTCGCCGACCTCGACCATCGTCTGCGGCCGCCAGGCGAGCTTGGCCGCCTCGGCCTCGCCCAGCACCGGCTCGAGCGCCTTGGCGACCTCGTGCAGGTCGGCCTGGGCGGTCCAGATCTCGTGGCCGTCCTCGCTCGAGCTGACATCCTCCGCGCCCGCCTCCAGCGCCGCCTCGAACACCTTCTCGGCGTCGCCCGCGCTCGCGGGATAGGTGATCAGGCCCATGCGATCGAAGCCGTGGCTGACCGAGCCCGAGGCGCCGAGGTTGCCGCCGTTCTTGCTGACCGCGGTGCGGACGTTGGTGGCGGTGCGGTTGCGGTTGTCGGTCAGCGCCTCGATGATCAGCGACACGCCGCCGGGGCCGAAGCCCTCGTAGCGGACCTCCTCGTAGTTCTCGGCATCGCCGCGGCTCGCCTTGTCGATCGAGCGCTGGATGTTGTCCTTGGGCATCGACGCCGCCTTGGCGGCGTTGACCGCGGCGCGCAGGCGCGGGTTCATGTCCGGGTCGGGGAGACCCATCTTGGCCGCGACGGTGATCTCGCGGCTCAATTTGGAGAACATGCCGGAGCGCTTCTTATCCTGCGCGCCCTTGCGGTGCATGATGTTCTTGAATTTGGAATGGCCTGCCATGGCTCGTCTCTAGAACAGGAAAAGCGCTTCAGGCCAGCCCGAGCGCGGCCTTGTAGGTTTCGAGCAGCGCCTCCGCCTCGTCGCGGTGGTGCTTCTCCATCCTGCGCAGCTTGATGATCGACCGCATCGTCTTGACGTCGAAGCCGGTCGACTTGGCCTCGGCATAGACGTCCTTGATGTCGTCGGCGATGCCGCGCTTCTCTTCCTCAAGCCGCTCGATGCGCTCGATCAGCAGGCGCAATTGCTCGGCGGCGATGACGTCGCTCATTCATATATCTCCATCAGGTGTGAAGGGCGGCCCTTAGGCGAAGCCGCGCGTCGGCTCAACGGGGCTCCGTCATCGACGGCGGATCGCTCGCCGGGAAGGTGTCGGCCAGCGCCTCGTCGAGCGCGGCGTTCCTGGCGACGCTCTCCTCCATGCGCTTCAACTGCTCGGGCGTCGCCTCGGTCTGGTGCTTCACCTTCCATTCCCCGAACGGCATCCCGTAGATGATCTCGCGGGCACGCGCCTTGTCGAAATGCCCGGCCTCGGCGATCCATTCGGCCAGGCAGTTGCGGCAGAAGCCCGCCTGACCCATCAGGTCGACGTTCTGCGCGTCACTGCGGCGGCGCAGGTGCCGGACCAGCCGGTGGAATGCGGCGGCCGCGACGCGGTCGTCCAGTGCGTCCAGATCGTCCATTGCCCGTTCTCCGGTTGATCGCTCCGCAATACGCGTTAGACGCGCCCACGCAAGCCGACAGGAGCCAGCACATGACCCGCACGATCCATCCGCGCTCCCGCAAGGTCCGCGTGCTGGCCACGCTCGGCCCGGCGAGCAACACGCCCGAGATGATCGAGAGGCTGTTCGTGGCCGGCGCGGACGCCTTCCGCATCAACATGAGCCATGGCGACCAGGCCTCGAAGGCGCCGGTGATCGAGGCGATCCGCGCGCTCGAGAAGACCTATGGCCGGCCGACGACGATCCTCGCGGACCTGCAGGGGCCGAAGCTGCGCGTCGGCAAGTTCGCCGAGGGGCGAGTGACACTGGAGACGGGCCGGCGCTTCCTGCTCGACCGCTCGACCACATCGGGCGATTCGTCCCGCGTCGAGCTGCCGCACAAGGAGATCTTCGCGGCGATCGAGCCCGGCGCGCGGCTGCTGCTCGACGACGGCAAGCTGGTGCTCAAGGTGCTGGAGCATGACGAGGAGCAGATCGTCACCGAGGTGGTGGTCGGCGGGCCGCTGTCCAACTCCAAGGGCCTCAACGTTCCCGACGTGGTGCTGCCGATGGCGGCGCTTACCCCCAAGGACCGCAGCGACATGGCGTTCGCGCTCGACCAGGGCGTCGACTGGGTCGCGATGAGCTTCGTCCAGCGGCCGGAGGACGTCGCCGAAGGGCGGCGGCTGATCGAGGGGCGCGCGGCGCTGCTCGCCAAGATCGAGAAGCCCTCCGCCGTGTCGCGGCTCGAGGAGATCGTCGAGGGCTGCGACGGGGTGATGGTGGCGCGCGGCGACCTCGGTGTCGAGCTGCCGCCGGAGGCGGTGCCGCCGCTCCAGAAGCGCATCGTCGAGACCGCGCGGCGGATGGGCCGGCCGGTGGTGGTGGCGACGCAGATGCTCGAATCGATGATCACCGCGCCGACGCCGACCCGCGCCGAGGTGTCGGACGTCGCCACGGCGGTCTATGACGGGGCGGACGCGATCATGCTGTCGGCGGAGAGCGCGGCGGGCGCCTGGCCGGTCGAATCGGTGGCGATGATGAACTCGATCGCCGATTCGGTGGAGCGCGACCCCGCGCACGGCGACCGCGTCCACTTCACCATCACCAAGCCCGATCCCACCACCGCCGATGCGCTCGCCGAGGCGGCCAAGAGCATCGCGGGCATCGTGTCGGCGAGCGCGATCATCTGCTTCACCATGTCGGGCTCGACCGCGCGGCGCATCGCGCGCGAGCGCCCGTCGGTGCCGATCCTGGTGCTGACGCCCAAGATCGAGACCGCGCGGCGGCTGGGCCTGCTGTGGGGCGTGCACGCGGTGCATACCCGCGACGTCGGCAATTTCGAGGAGATGGTCGCCAAGGCCAAGCGCATGGCGCTGCGCACGCACATCGCCGCTGCCGGGGACCGCGTGATCGTATGCGCGGGCGTGCCGTTCGGGACGCCGGGGAGCACCAACGTGCTCCATGTCGTGCGGGTGATCGGCGACGAGCTGAAGCGCTACAGCGAGACGACCAGCGGGTGACCCTGGAGACCGCGGTCGCGGGTCAGGAGCCGGGCGCCGCGTTGCTGGGCGTGGACGAGCAGCATCTCGTCGAAGGGGTCCTTGTGGAAAAGCGGCGTGTGCAACGTCGCAACGCAGTCGGCGCCAGTGATCGGCGCGACCTCGATTCCCGCCTTATCGGCAAAGAGCATCGCCGCCTCGGGCGCCAACGCGCCCTTGCGTTCGCCGTTCCGACTCACCTTCGACCATTTGATCCGCAGTTCCCAGATCGAAACGGCCGAGATCCAGGCGCGCTCCTCCTGCGCATCGAGGAACGCCCGTTCGCGCGGCGTCAACTCCGCGCCGCCCTCCGCGAGCCAGATCACGAAATGAGTGTCGAGCAGGACGCTCAAGGACGATAGGGCTCCCAATCGTCATCCAGCCCTAAGACTTCGCGACTGAAGGCGGGATCGTCGAATTCCTCCTCCCAACCCTTCGGCAACGGGGGCAGCTTGTCCAACCCCATGTCCTTGCGGACGCGCTCGATCCGTTCCCAGTCGACCCCGCCCTTGCGCTCGGGCTCCGCAGCACGGGGAGGGCCCAGCTCCGCGACCGGTCGTCCGTTCTTGGTGATCGTCACGCGCTCGCCGCGCTCCGCCGCCGCCAACGCAGCGGCGAATTGCGCACGGGCTTCGCGGACCGACATTTCCATGGCTTCATCTCCGTGCACACAATGTACACACGGAGGATCGTTCAGGCAAGCAATCCCACGCGTCGGAGTTCTGCCCGGAACGCCGGTTCGTCGGTGAACAGCACGCCATGGATGCCGACCGCCTTCGCGCCTTCGACATTGGCGGCATTGTCGTCGACGAACAGCGCCTCGCCCGGCTCCAGCCCGAAGCGGGCGAGCGCGAGGCGGTAGATGGCGGGATCGGGTTTCAGCAGCCTCTCGTCGCCCGACACGACGATGTCGCGGAAGCGGTCGAAGGTCTCCGGCCAGCGCCGGCGGGCCTGCGGGAAGAATTCCCCCGAGAAATTGGTGATCGCGAACAGCGGCACGCCCGCCTCGTCGAGCTCCTGCACCAGCTCGAGCATTCCGGCGACCGGGCGGTCCATCGAATCGGTGAAGCGCTCGCCCCAGACGGCGATCAGCGTCTCATGCTCGGGAAAGCGGGCGGCCAGCTCGGCCGAGGTCTCGGCGAAGGGGCGACCGGCGTCATGCTGGAAATGCCACTCGTGGGTGACGACGTCGCGCAGAAACGCATCGAGCGCCCGATCGTCCTCGATCAGGCGCTCGTAGAGGAACCGCGGATGCCAGTGGAACAGGACGTTGCCGACATCGAAGATGACGGCGCGCGGATGCTTCGTGGTCGGCACCGGCCCACTCCCCCACCCGGCCACCCAGCCAGGCTACCCTATGGGCGGCCGGGTGGGGGAGCGGGCCGGTGCCGCTACCCCAGGGTCACGGCGCTCAGCCCTGGCGGGCCTTGAAGCGGCGGTTGGTCTTGTTGATGACGTAGATGCGCCCGCGGCGGCGGATCACGCGGTTGTCGCGATGCCGATCCTTGAGCGACTTCAGTGAATTCACGATCTTCATGACCGATCCCGTTTCGTGCCTGGCGATGTTCGCTGGAAAAATGAGGCGCCCGCCTAGCGGCGCGGCCTCCGCAAGTCAAGGCGGGGCGGGACGGTTGTGCAACCACCGCGCATGGCGCATCTCCGGCGAAACGCCAGCATGAGGATCGCGCATGGACCTGGAGGCCGCCCTTCGCAACCGCCCCCGCACCCGCCTGATCGACGGGCCGACGCCGATCCAGCGGCTGTATCGGATCGAGGAGGCGCTGGGCGAGGCGGCGAAGGGCGTCGTCCTCTACGCCAAGCGCGACGACCTGACCCCGATCGGCGGGGGCGGCAACAAGCTGCGCAAGCTCGAGTTCCTGCTCGGCGCCGCGATCGCCGACGGCGCCGACACCTTCATCACGGTGGGCGCGCGCCAGTCGAACCACGCGCGGCTCAGCGCCGCCGCGGCGGCTCGGGTCGGGCTCGCCGCGGAGCTGGTGCTGACGCGCAGCGTGCCGCGCGAGGAGGCGGATTACACCGAGAACGGCAACGTCCTGCTCGACGAGCTGTTCGGCGCCACCATCCACGACCTGCCCGGCTCGGCCGATTCGCTCGCCTATGCCGAGGAGTGCGCCGCGACGCTCCGGCGCGAGGGGCGCAAGGTGCATGTCGCGCCGTCCGGCGGATCGTCGCCGGTCGGATGCCTGGGCTATGCCGCCTGCGCCGACGAGATCGTGCAGCAATCGCAGAAGCTGGGCGTCGAGTTCGACCGCGTGATCGTCGCGAACGGCAGCGCCGGCACCCATGCCGGGCTCGCCGCAGGCTATGCCGCGCTCGGGCGATCGCCGGCGGTGGTGACATCCTATGCCGTGCTCGCCGAGGAGGAGGCGAGCCGCCGGACGACATTCGACAAGGCGCGCGCGACGCTGGCGCTGATTGACGAGCGCGCGGAGATCGACCCGGATGCGATCGACGTGATCGGCGACGAGCGCGGGCCGGGCTACGGCATCCCCACCTATGGGATGGTCGACGCGGTGCGACTGATGGCGCGGGCCGAGGGACTGCTGCTCGATCCGGTCTATTCCGGCAAGGCGTTCGCCGGCCTGCTGACGGCGGTGCGGAGCGGCGAGTTCGCGGCCGGCTCGAACGTGCTGTTCGTCATGACCGGCGGCACGCCTGGATTGTTCGCCTATCGCAGCACTTTTCGTCCTGCCGCGTAAGCACTTGAGGGAACGGGGACGCAGGCGTAACGGTTGATCCCCAGGCGCGCCCGCGCCCAGGAGGCAGGAGCGTATGGGTTTGCTGACCATGTTGGCTGCAGCCGCCGCGGCGCTGGCGCCGGTTCAGGCGGCGGACGTGCCATCGCCGACGACGCTGACGCCTGGCACGGTCTCTGTCGAGCTGCCGGCGGGCAGCGGCGGCAAGCCTACCGCGGCGGACCAGGTCTTTGCCGACGCGGTCGAGCAGGCGCTGATCGACAAGGGCTTCACCGCCCTGCCCGGCGCCGGCCACGGCCGCTATGTCGCGAGCGTGACGGTGACGCGCGCCGCCCGCGGGGCAGTGACCTCGGATGCGCCGGTCGACGGCGCGAGCGCGACGAGCGGCGGGTTGGGCCGGGGAGTCGGCGCCACGCTCGGCGTCACCTTGCCCTCCAACACATCGCGCGTCGGCAGTCTCATGTCGACCGAGCTCCAGGTCCGCATCAGCCGGCGCGGCGAGACGAAACCGGCGTGGGAAGGCCGCGCCGTCACGGCGCAGGTGGGAGGAACGCGGAACGACGCTCCCGCCACCGTCGCGCCGAAGCTGGCGCAGGCGCTGTTCCGGAACTTCCCGGGCGAAACCAATCTTTCGGTGAGTGTGCCATGATGAAGCGTACGGCGATCCTGATCCTGGCGGCGGCGCTGGCCGGCTGCGCGACCACCGGCGGCGGCCGGGGCGGTCCGACCGACGTCACCCGCTATCACCTCGGCCAGCCGATCGCGCCGGGCACGGTGGCGCTGGAGCCACTCTCCACCAACCAGACGATCAGTCCCGAGTTCCAGCTCTATGCCGATGCGGTGGCGGGCGAGCTCGCCAGGCTCGGCTTCCAGCCGGCGCCGCAGGGATCGCCGTCGCAATATATCGCCGCGGTCGCCTTCCGCCGCACCGACGCCGGCTATGTCGAGAGCCCGCCGCCGTTCTCCATCGGCCTCGGCATCGGCGGCGCCAGCTTCGGCCGCCGCACCGGGGTCGGCGGCGGGATCAGCACGGCCACCGGCATCGGCCGCGGCAAGCGGCGCGCGATCCTCGCGACCGAGCTGGCAGTGCAGCTGCGCCGCCGCAGCGACGGCACGACGATCTGGGAAGGCCGCGCGCAGCGCCAAGGCATCGAACGCGCCGGCCAGCCCGATTCGACCGCCGACATTCTGGCGGCCGCGCTGTTCAAGGGGTTTCCCGGAGAGTCTGGCATCACTATCAGCGTGCCATGACCATCCAGATTTCGGCCGCGTTCGACAGCGGCAACATTCGCGTGGTCGGGCAGGAGGGCGACCGCGTCGACCTCGAGATCGTCCGCGACCATCTGTCCGATTTCTACCAGTGGTTCCACTTCCGCGTCGCCGGCGCGCGCGGGCGGACGCTGACCTTCCGCATCGTCAATTGCGCGGGATCGGCCTATCCGTTCGGCTGGCCGGGGTACAAGGCGCGCGTATCGACCGACCGCATCGCGTGGCGGATGGCGCCGGACACCGGCTATGCCGACGGCGTGCTGACCTGGACGCACCGGTTCGACACCGAGCTCGCCTGGTTCGCCTATTTCGCGCCCTATTCGATGGAGCGGCACGACGAGCTGATCGCACGCATCGCGCTCCGGCCCGGCGTCACCCATCGCGAGCTCGGCCAGAGCCTCGACGGGCGGGCGATCGACTATCTGCACATGGGCGAGGGTCCCAGGCAGGTGTGGCTCTACGCGCGCCAGCACCCCGGCGAATCGATGGCCGAATGGTGGATGGAGGGCGCGCTCGAGAAGCTGGTCGACCTCGGCGATCCGACCGCACGGACGCTGCGCGAGAAGGCGACGCTGCACGTCGTCCCCAACATGAATCCGGACGGCAGCTTCCGCGGGCACCTTCGCACCAACGCCGCGGGCGTGAACCTCAACCGCGAATGGCACATGCCGTCGCCGGAGAAGAGCCCGGAGGTGCTGTGCGTGCGCAATGCGATGGACGAGACCGGCGTCGCCTTCGCGATGGACGTGCATGGCGACGAGGCGATTCCGGCCAATTTCCTCGCCGGGTTCGAGGGCATCCCGGGCTGGACAGACGCGCTCGGCGAGAAATTCTACGAATATGCCCGGCGGCTGGCGGCGGCGACGCCCGAGTTCCAGATCGAGAAGGGCTATGAGAAGGCCGCGCCGGGCAAGGCCAACCTCAGCATGTCGACCAACCAGCTCGCCGAGCGCTACGGCGCCGTGGCGATGACGCTGGAGATGCCGTTCAAGGACCATGACCCGAACCCCGACGCCGAGTTCGGCTGGTCGCCGGAGCGGTCGAAGCGGCTGGCGCACGCCTGCCTCGACACGCTCGCCGGGTTCATCGACGAGGTTTAGCCGATCCGAGGAAGTGGAATCGTGCTCCTGCGCAGGCAGGAGCTTTGGATTACCGGGCGTCGCTTGTGGCCTGGGCTCCTGCCTTCGCAGGAGCACTGGTATCGCCTCGATCCGGACGGACGGCCTCTAATTCATGACGATTCAAGGAGTTCACATGCCCAAGCTCGTGCTCATCCGTCACGGCCAGTCGGCCTGGAACCTGGAGAACCGCTTCACCGGCTGGTGGGACGTCGATCTCACCGAGCTGGGCGAGAAGGAAGCCTGGGACGCCGGTGAGGCGATGAAGAAGGCGGGACTCGATTTCGACCTGACCTTCACCAGCTTCCAGACGCGCGCGATCAAGACGCTCAACCTGGCGCTGGAAGCGATGGGCCGGCTGTGGCTGCCGACCGAGAAGAGCTGGAAGCTGAACGAGCGTCACTATGGCGGGCTCACCGGGCTCAACAAGGCCGAGACCGCGGCCCGGCACGGCGACGAGCAGGTCAAGCTGTGGCGCCGCAGCTTCGACGTGCCGCCGCCGCTGCCCGAGGAGGGCTCGCCCTGGGACCTCGCCAAGGACGAGCGCTACAGGGGCGTGCCGATCCCGCAGACCGAGAGCCTCAAGGACACGATCGCGCGGGTGCTGCCCTATTGGGAGGAGCGGATCGCGCCGGAGCTCAAGGCCGGCAAGCGCGTGCTGATCTCCGCGCACGGCAATTCGCTGCGGGCGCTGGTCAAGCACCTGTCGGGCATCTCGGATGCGGAGATCACCGGGCTGGAGATCCCGACCGGGCAGCCGATGGTCTATGAGCTCGACGCGGAACTGAAGCCGGCCGACCGCTATTATCTGTCCGAGCGACGTTAGGGTCTCGTCCGGATTGGCGTAGTACCTGTGCTCCTGCGAAAGCAGGAGCCTTGAGCCGCAAACCGGAGGACCGTTCCCCAGGGCTCCTGCTTTCGCGGGAGCACGGTGCCGCTTCCTAGCGATGAAGGAGAGAGGCTCATGGTCCAGCCTTATGTTTCGGTGATCACCCTCGGCACCTCGGACGGGGCCCGCTCGCGCCGCTTCTACACGGAGGGCTTCGGCTGGCAGCCGGTGTTCGAGAATGACGAGATCGCCTTCTACCAGCTCAACGGAGTGGTACTCGGCGTGTGGCGGCGCGATGCGCTCGACGAGGATCGGCAGGAAGCGGCCGGAGCCGGCCCTGGCGCCTTTGCGCTCGCTCATAATGTCGAGAGCGAAGACGCCGTCGCGCCGCTGATCGACCGGCTGGTCGCGGCCGGCGGGCGGCTGCTGCGGGCGGCCGAGGCGCCGCCGCACGGCGGCGTGCGCGGCTATGTCGCCGATCCCGATGGCCATGCCTGGGAGATCGCGTGGAATCCGAGCTGGCCGATCGACGCCGAGGGTAACGTGCGGTTTGCGACGGCCTGAGAATCCCTCTCCTTTGGGAGAGGGAGTTATGCGGCGAACGTCTCCGCCTCGACCGCATAGAGCGCATCCGCCTTCGCCGACGCCGCAGCCTTGAGGCCCAGCGCCTCGGGCACGATCTGCTCGACGTAGAAGCGCGCCGCCGCCGACTTCATCCGCAGGAACGGCTCGCCCTCGCCCGTCGCGGCGATGCGGCCCTGACGCTCCATCAGCCAGCCGCACACCGCGACCGACAGCATCGTCAGGAACGGATAGCTCGCCGCCAGCCGATCATCGATCTCGGCCGCCAGCAGCGTGCGGGCGACCTCCTCGCACGCGTCGATCAGCTCGCGCAGCGCCGGCGCCCCCGCCTCGCCGCGCATGTCCGTCACCAGCCGCGCGAGCACGCCGCCGTTGTCGAGCCCCAGCTTGCGGCCGACGAGGTCCGCCGCCTGGATGCCGTTGGTGCCCTCGTAGATCGGGGTGATGCGGGCGTCGCGGAAATACTTCGCCGCGCCTGTCTCCTCGATATAGCCCATGCCGCCATGGACCTGGATGCCGAGGCTGGCGACCTCGTTGCCGAGATCGGTGCCGTGCGCCTTGGCGAGCGGGGTGAGCAGGTCGAGGCGGGCGCTGGCGTCGGTATCACCGCGGGCGGCACGATCGACCTCGGCGGCAGCGAGATAGACCAGCGCGCGGGCGGCCTGGGTCTGCGCCTTCATCCGCATCAGCATCCGCCGGACGTCCGGGTGCTCGACGATCGCGACCGGCCCCGCGCCTGGCGCCGAGGCGCGCGCGGACTGGATGCGCTCGCGAGCGTACTCGACCGCCTTCTGCGTCGCACGCTCCGCCACCTGCACGCCCTGCAGGCCGACGTTGAGGCGGGCGTTGTTCATCATCGTGAACATCGCCCGGATGCCGCCGCGCTCTCCGCCGATCAGCTCGCCGACGCACCCGCCGTTGTCGCCGAACGACAGCACGCAGGTCGGCGAGGCGTGGAGGCCCATCTTGTGCTCGATCGAGACGACGCGGATGTCGTTGGGCTCGCTCGGGTTGCCGTTCGCGTCGAGGCGGTATTTGGGGACCAGGAACAGCGACAGGCCCTTGGTGCCGGCAGGCGCGTCCGGCGTGCGGGCGAGGACGAGGTGGACGATGTTGTCCGCCATGTCATGGTCGCCGAACGAGATGAAGATCTTGGTGCCCTGGATGCTCCACGTCCCGTCGCCGCGCGGGGTGGCGCGGGTACGCAACGCGCCGACGTCGCTGCCGGCCTGGGGCTCGGTGAGGTTCATCGTGCCGGTCCATTCGCCCGTCGCGAGCTTCGGCAGGTAGCGCGCCTGCTGCTCGGGCGTGCCGTGGTGGGTGAGCGCCTCGATCGCGCCGACCGTCAGCGTCGGGGCGAGCGCGAATGCCATGTTGGCGCTGCCCAAGGTCTCCAGCACCGCGCTGGCGAGGCAGAAGGGCAGGCCCTGACCGCCGAACGCCTCCGGCGAGCCGATCGTGCCCCAGCCGCCCTCGACATAGGCCTTGTAAGCTTGCGGATAGCCCTCCGGCATCACGACGCCCCGCTCGGTCCATTCCGCGCCGACCGTGTCGCCCACGCGATCGAGCGGCGCCCATTCACCGGCGGCGAACTGGCCCGCGCCCTCCAGCACCGCGTCGAGGATGTCGTGGTCGACGCCGAGCTCGCCGATGCGGGCGACATGGTCGAGCACGAAGCGCTGCTCGGCGACGGCGGGGGTGAAGGGCATGATCCTCTCGCTTGCTGCTTGTCCGCCGAGGCTATAGCCGCAGGCGCATGAGCGCGCCAAACACGCGGACCTTACCCTACGGCGAGGCGGCCATCGCCGAGGCCGCGGCGGTGATTCGCGCCGGCGGATGCGTCGCGGTGCCGACCGAGACGGTGTACGGGCTCGCCGCCGACGCGACCGATTCGCGGGCCGTCGCGGGCATCTACGCGGCCAAGGGACGGCCGAGCTTCAATCCGCTGATCGTGCATGTGCCGAACCTCGCCGCCGCGGAAGCGATCGCGGTGTTCGACGACGAGGCGCGGGAGTTGGCCGGGCGGTTCTGGCCGGGGCCGCTGACGCTGGTGCTGCCGGTGCGCGAGGGGGCGGTGGCGAGCCTGGTCACCGCCGGGCTGGCGACGGTGGCGGTGCGGGTGCCGCGCCACCGGGCGATGCAGGGACTGCTGAGAGCCTCAGGCAGGCCGCTCGCCGCGCCGTCCGCCAATGCCAGTGGCGGGATCAGCCCGACGCGGGCGGAGCACGTCGTCGCCAGCCTCGGCCGCCGCATTCCGCTGGTGATCGACGACGGGCCGACCGAGGCGGGGATCGAATCGACGATCGTCATGGGAAGGATGGTGCTGCGTCCTGGGCCGGTCGCGGAAGATGAGCTGTTCCCCGGCGAAGGCCGGGGCCCAGTTGCCACCGACGTCGTAACTGGGCCCCGGCCTTCGCCGGGGAACGTGGTTTCTCCTGGGCAACTCGAGAGCCACTACGCACCGTCCAAGCCGCTGCGTCTCAACGCCACCGAACGACGCGGGGGCGAATGGCTGATCGGCTTCGGCCCGATCGTGGGGGACACCACCCTCTCCCCCTCCGGCGACCTGATCGAAGCCGCAGCGCGGCTGTTCGACGAGCTCCACCGCGCCGACGCCAGCCCCGCCCCCGCGATCGCCGTCGCCCCGATCCCCGCCGCCGACATCGGCGTCGCGATCAACGATCGCCTGCGTCGTGCGGCACATCCGCGCGATTCTTTACACTCTCGCAACGACGCATAGACTGCGCCGACCCGTGCGAGTCGGGGGAACGCAGGAGAAATGCCATGACCAATGTGCAGCGTGGACTTGCGGAACTGATCGGGACATTCTGGCTGGTGTTCGGCGGATGCGGCAGCGCGGTGCTGGCCGCGGCCTTTCCGGACGTGGGCATCGGCCTGTTGGGCGTATCGCTGGCCTTCGGGCTCACCGTGCTGACCATGGCCTATGCGATCGGCCATATCTCGGGATGCCATCTCAATCCGGCCGTCACTGTGGGCCTGTGGGCGGGCGGGCGCTTTCCGGCGCGAGACATCCCCCTCTACGTGATCGCGCAGGTGATCGGCGCGGCGATCGCGGCCTATCTGCTGCTCATGATCGCGCAGGGCCAGCCCGGCTGGGACCTCGCGGCCAAGGGCCTCGCCGCCAACGGCTTCGCCGAGCATTCGCCGGGGCATTTCTCACTGGCTGCGGGCTTCACCATCGAGGTGGTGCTGACCTTCATCTTCCTGCTGGTGATCCTGGGATCGACCGACGGCCGCGCGCCGGCCGGCTTCGCGCCGATCGCGATCGGGCTGTGCCTGACGCTCATTCACCTCATCTCGATCCCGGTCACCAACACCTCGGTCAACCCGGCGCGCAGCACCGGGCCGGCGCTGGTGGTCGGCGCCTGGGCGCTCGGCCAGCTCTGGCTGTTCTGGGTGGCGCCGATCGTCGGCGGCGTGCTCGGCGGGATCGTCTACAAGGCGCTCGGCGCCGAAGCCGCGACGCGCCCGCCGGTCGAGGGCGAGGCGTTGCCCTGAGCCCATCTCCGTCATCCCGGTGAAAGCCGGGATCTCAGGCCGTATCGCGCCATCGCATGAGACCCTGCTTTCGGGCTCCCATCAAAGCAATACTTTGATGGGACCCTCGCCGGGGTGACGGAAAAACCTCAGGCGACCGCTGCTGCCGCCTTCGACCGCGCGGCGAAGCTCTTGCGGAGCTTCTGGAGCTTGGGCGGGATCACCGCCAGGCAATAGGGATTCCGCTGGCCCTCGCCTTCCCAATATTGCTGGTGATAGTCCTCGGCCGGCCACCAGGTGCCGAGCGGCTCGATCGCGGTGACGATCGGGTCGGGCCAGTTCGCCTGGTTGCGCGCGACCGCGGCGCGCGCCGCCGCCTCCTGCTCGGACGAATGCGGAAAGATCGCCGAACGGTACTGCGTGCCGACGTCGTTGCCCTGGCGGTTGAGCGTCGTCGGATCGTGCGTCGCGAAGAAGATGTCGAGCAGGTCGTCGTAGCTGACCTCGGCCGGATCGAACGTCACCCGGATCGCCTCCGCGTGGCCGGTGTCGCCGTCGCACACCTGCTTGTAGGTCGGGTGGTCGACGTGGCCGCCGATATAGCCGCTCTCGACGCCCTCGACGCCGATCACGTCCTTGTACACCGCCTCGGTGCACCAGAAGCAGCCGCCCGCGAGCGTTGCGGTTTCCGTAGTCATGGGATCGTTCCTTTCGTTACGCGCCGTCGCCCGCCCCGAACGCGGCGAAGGCCTCCTCGCCGGTCAGGGTCCGCGTCGGTTCGGCAAAGCTGTAGGTCGACGGCTTCTCGTCGATGAAGATCTGGGAGGTGAAGGCGAAATCACCAGGGTTCTCGAATGCCTGTATCGAGACGGCGATGTGCTTCCCATCCTTCGAACGCCAGAACATCGTGCTGCCGCAGGTCTTGCAGAAGCAGCGTTCGGCCCATTCCGAGGAGACGTAGCAGCCGAGGGCGCCGGGATCGGCGACATCGACCGCCTCGGCCTCGGCCGCCAGGAACACCCCGCCCGACCAGCGGCGGCACATCCCGCAATGGCAGGCGCCCATCTCCGGCTCGGCGACCTCGGCTTCGAAACGGACTGCCCCGCAAAGGCAACGTCCTGCATATCTGGACGGCTCGGGCATCGCTGGCTCCTCGGCTGGGCGGCTTGACGGCCGAGATAGGGGTGCCATGGCGCTCGGGCAATGATTCCCCGTCGCCGCCGGACAGGCGGCGACGCAAAGCGTGAAAGGGTGACGATGGACGGCGCGGTGCTGGTGACGGGCGGTGCGGGGTATATCGGCAGCCATGCGGTACTGGCGCTGGCCGATGCAGGCTACCCTGTGGTGGTGATCGACAATCTCGTCACCGGCTTCGACTGGGCGGTCGACCCGCGCGCCACCTTGGTCCGGATGGCGGTGGAGGACCCCGCCGTTCGCGACGTGATGCGCCAGCACCATGTGCGCGCCGTCATGCATTTCGCCGGATCGGTGGTGGTGCCGGAATCGGTCAGCGATCCGCTCAAATATTATCGCAACAACACCGCGGCGAGCCGCTCGCTGATCGAGAGCGCGGTGGCGAGCGGGGTGCCGCATTTCATCTTCTCCTCGACCGCCGCGACCTACGGCGTTCCGGAGAAAGTGCCGGTCGCCGAGAGCGACCCAACCGTGCCGATCAATCCCTATGGCATGTCCAAGCTGATGACCGAGGCGATGCTGCGCGACGTCGCTGCGGCGCATCCGATCAACTATGCGGCGCTCCGCTACTTCAACGTCGCCGGAGCCGACCCCAAGGGCCGCTCGGGCCAGTCGACCGCGGGGGCGACGCACCTCATCAAGGTCGCGGTCGAGGCGGCGATCGGCAAGCGCGACGGGGTGAGCGTGTTCGGCACCGACTTCGCGACGTCCGACGGCACCGGCGTGCGCGACTATATCCATGTCACCGATCTCGCCGCGGCGCATGTCCATGCGCTGGAGCTGCTCGTCGCCGATCCGGGGAAGAGCCACACGCTCAACGCCGGCTATGGCCGCGGCTATTCGGTGCTCGAGGTGCTCGACGCGGTCGACCGCGTCACCAACCACAGGATCGAGCGCCGCCTCGAAGGCCGCCGCCCGGGCGATCCCGACGCGCTGGTCGCGGACAACAGCGCGATCCTCGCCACGCTGCCGTGGCGGCCGCAGCACGCCGATCTCGACGGCATCGTCAAGGATGCGCTGGCGTGGGAGCGCAAGCTGGCGGAGCGGGATCAGGCTGCCTGATCGCGGGATCGGTTCGCGCGAACCAAGATCATCCTGGTCGCCGCCGCAGCAGCCGCGCCTCGATCCACCACCACATCAGCGCCCACAGCGCGCCGAACAGCCAGCCGGCGAGCACGTCGCTCGGCCAGTGCACACCGAGATAGACGCGGCTGATCCCGATCGCGCCGGTCAGCAGCAATGCGACCGCGAGCACGAACACACGCATCCGCGCCTCGCGGATTACCGGAAACAGCAGCGAGGCGAGCGTCAGGTAGATGATCGCGCTGTTGGCGGCATGACCGCTGGGGAAGCTCGCGTTGCTCACCTCCACCAGATGATCGATCAGCGTCGGCCGCGGCCGCGCGAAGCCGGCCTTGAGCGCGGAGACGGCCCAGCTGCCCGACAGCGACGCCACCAGCACGAGCAGCGCCGGCCGCCACAGCCGCTTGAGCGCGAGGAAGACGATCGTCAGCAGGACCACGCCGGTCAGCACCGTCGCGCCGCCGAGCGCGGTCACGTCGCGCATCGTGCCCGCGAGCCACGCCGGTCCGGCAGGAAGCTCCGGATGACCGGGCACCCGCATCGCGAGCATGAGGCTGCGATCGAGCGCCAGCGCTTCGCCGGCGCGCACCTCCGATCCGAGCCGGAACAGGAGCCACAGCGCGCCGGCGACCAGCGCCGCGCCGGCCAGCAGCCAGGGTGGCCGGCGCGTCGCTCGCGCAGGCGGAACGGTCGGCACGAGCGGTTCGGTCATTGCGGGAAGCGGCCTCTGCGCATTGGCTCAATTCTCAACGGATATAACCGTCAATCCAACTCCTGCTATCGCGGGATTGAAGCAGCTTGCAACAAACCGGCATCGTCATGCCGGACTTGTTCCGGCATCCACTTCTCGGCGAAGACTGGCGCCGATGTTCCTGCTCGAACTTCGAAACCAGCGCTTGGTTGCCCGGTGGACCCCGGAACAAGTCCGGGGTGACGAATAGTGGGCCAGGTTTTCCGCAATCCGCCCTAAACCTCGGCGGAAGCGGGCCGATCCAGTCGCGGCACCAGGAGCTGGACCAGGAGAAGCGCGACCAGATAGGCGGTGCCCGCCCAGAGGAACACCGGCAGGTAGCTGCCGACCGTCTCGAGCACCTGTCCCACATAGCGGGCCATGATCATCCCGCCGACCGCGCCCGCCGCGCCGCCGATCCCCATTACCGACGCGACCGAACCGCGCGGGAAGGTATCCGACACCATCGTGTAGAGGTTCGACGACCATCCCTGATGCGCGGCGGCGGCGAGGCCGAGGATCGCGACCGCGGCGACCAGGCTGGAGACCACGCTCGCGAAGAACACCGGCAGCACCGCCAGCGCGCAGGCGAGCAACGCCAGCTTGCGCCCGGCGTTGACGCTGTAGCCGCGCTTGATGAGCCACGACGACAGCCAACCGCCGCCGATGCTGCCGACGTCGGCGAGCAGATAGACCGCGATCAGCGGCGGCCCGAAGCTGGTCAGGTCGAGCCCGTGCCGCTTGGCGAAGAAATCGGGCAGCCAGAACAGGAACAGATACCACACAGGGTCGGTCAGGAACTTGGCGGTGGCGAACGCCCAGGTGCCGCGGTGGCGGAAGAGCGCACGCCACCGGATCGGCGCGGGGACGCCGTCCGCGCCATCATCGGCGTTGATATAGGCGAGCTCCTGGGCGGACACGCGGGGATGCCGGGCCGGCGCGCGATAGAAGGCGAGCCAGGCGATCAGCCAGACGAAGCCGAGCAACCCCGTCACGATGAACGCACCCTGCCAGCCGTAGCGGATGGCGATGAACGGCACGATGATCGGCGTGGCGATCGCGCCGACATTGGCGCCGGCGTTGAGGATGCCGGCGGCGAGCGCCCGTTCCTTCTTCGGGAACCATTCGGCGACCGACTTGATCGCCGCGGGGAAGTTCGCGGCCTCGCCTAGGCCCAGCGCGAAGCGTGCCAGGGAAAAGGCTCCCGGACTGCGTGCCAGCGCATGGGCCATCGCGGCCAGGCTCCACAGGCCGATCGCCGCCGCATAGCCGAGCTTCGAGCCGATCCGGTCGATCAGCGGCCCGCACGCGAGCAGGCCGATCGCATAGGCCGCCTGAAACCAGAACACGATCATGCCATAGTCGATCTCGGACCAGCCGAGCTCGGCCTGGAGCGTCGGCTTGAGGATGCCAATGACCTGCCGGTCGATATAGTTGATCGTCGTCGCGAAGAACAGCAGCGCGCAGATGATCCAGCGGACGTTGCCGCCGGCAGACGCCTCGACTCGTTCGGGTGCGGGATTGGCTGCCTCGTGGAGCGGGCGCGCCATCGTCAGGCCGGGACGAAGCGGTCGGCGGTGGCGGTCACATGCGCGATTCCCCGCTCCACGCCGCGCAGCTCGGCCAGACCGCGCATCCGGCCAAGCAGCGAGTAGCCGGGCAGCGTCGTCTTCGCGAGGTCGTCGAGCATCTGGTGCCCGTGGTCGGGTCGCATCGGGATCGAACGCCGCTCGCGCTGCTGCAGCGCGTGGATCGCGGCGACCAACCGGACCATGCCGGCGTCCCCTTCGAGATGGGCGGCCTCGTGGAACGTGCCCTCGCCCTCGCGTTGGACCGAGCGGAGATGGAGAAAGCCGATCCGCTCGCCCAGCCGCTCGATCATGCCCGGCAGGTCGTTGTCGGGGCGCACGCCGAACGACCCGGCGCAGAAGCACAGCCCGTTCGACCGGTTGGGAACGCGCGCGAACAGCGTCGCGACATCGTCCTCGGTGCTCACCACGCGCGGCAGGCCGAACAGCGGGAACGGCGGGTCGTCCGGATGGACCACGAGACGGATCCCGAGCTCGTCCGCCAGCGGGCAGACCGCCTCCAGGAAGGCGACGTGATTGGCGCGCAGCGCGTCGGCGTCGACATCGTCATATTGCGCGAGCGCGTCGCGGAACCGCTCGGCGGTGAAGGTCTCCTCGCTGCCCGGCAACCCGGCGATGATCGTGCGCTCCAGCCGCTGGCGATCCTCGTCGGTCATCGCGCGGAACCGCCGCGCCGCGCGCTCGACCAGGGCCGGCGGATAGTCGCGCTCGGCGCCCGCGCGGCGCAGGATGTGCAGGTCGTAGGCCGCGGCCGCCTCGATCTCGAACCGCAGCGCCAGCGCACCGTCCGGCATCTCCCAGGCAAGATCGGTCCGGGTCCAGTCGATCACGGGCATGAAGTTGTAGGTGACGGTAGCGATGCCGCACGCCGCGAGATTGACCAGGCTCTCGCGGTAGCGCTCCACCAGCGCGTGCCAGTCCGCCGCACGGGTCTTGATCCCCTCGTGCACCGGCAGGCTCTCGACGACCGTCCAGCCGAGGCCCGCCGCCTCGATCTCCCGCCTGCGCGCGGCGATCGCCTCGCGCGGCCAGACCGCGCCGTTGGGGATCTCGTGGAGCGCGGTGACGACCTCGCTGGCGCCGGCCTGCCTGATGTCCTTCAGCTTCACGGGGTCAGATGGGCCGAACCAGCGCATCGTTTCCGTCATCAACACCGGTCACTCGCCTCCTTGCCGCCCGTTCTGGAACCCTTCTGCCAGGTGATCGTCTAGCAGGTCCGAATTTGGCAGGCCAGATACAAAGAATTGGTAAGGCAAATTTGAATAATAGCTGACGAAGCTCGCCGAGAGCACGCCGGGCGACCGGCAGATGCTCACGGCGACAGGGGAAGAGCCTAGAACTGGAAGTTGACCGCCAGGGCGTAGGTGCGACCGAAATAGGCGGTGTACAGAGGGTCCTTCCGCGTGGTGTCGGTGTAGAGGCGGTTGGTCTCGTTGGTGATGTTCGACACCTCGGCGATCAGCTTGATGTTGTCGCTGATGTTGTACGATGCCGATGCGTCGACGAAGATCGAGCTGGCGTTGACGTTGGCGTCGCTGTCGGTCGGGCCGGGGACGCCGGTGAGGAACGCCGCCCGGTAGTTGACCGTCGAGCGGATGCTGAACCTGTCGTCCTCATAGTAGAGCGTGCCGCTGGCGGTCTCCGGCGAGAGGCCGACGAGCGGCGCCCGGCGCGTGATGGTCGGCGAGATGATATAATTGATGCTCGAGCGCACGCGCGTGAAATTGGCGAGCACGCCGAAGTTGCTGAGCGCACCCGGCAGGAAACGGAACGGCAGCTGGAGGTTCACCTCGAACCCGCGCAGCGGCCCGCCGTCGGTATTGTTACTGCGCGTCACGCTGAACAGTTCGTCCGCGGTGACGCCGGTGCCCGTGCCCTCGAGCAGCGACAGCGGGAGGCCGAGCTCGCGGAACGGCACCAGTTGGTTGGTGTTCTGGATATAGGTCTCGATGTTCTTGTAGAAATAGGCGACCGACAGCAGCGAGCCGGGCGCGAAATACCATTCGAGCGAGGCGTCGAAGGTGTTGGCGCGGATCGGATCGAGATAGGGGTTGGTGATCGAGGCGGTGCGGATCACGATGTTCGCGCTGCCGCTGGGGATCAGCTGCCCATAGGCCGGGCGCGACATCACACGCGCCGCGGAGAAGCGCGCGATGAGGTCGGTCGTGATGTCGAGCGCGAGGTTCATCGACGGCAGCCAGTCCTCGTACGAGCGCTGCACCCGCGAGATCACATATTGCGAGGGATAGGGCGACCCGTCCGGCGCCTCGATGGGGATCGGCCCGTAGGTGTCGAGATCGGTGTGGACGTAGCGGACGCCGGCATCGCCGCGCAGCGCGAACGGCAGGACATCCTTGGTGTCGAACTTCACCATGACGTAGCCGGACGTATATTTCTCGTCGACACCGCCATAGGTGCCCTTGGCGCATTCCACGCTGCAATATTGATAGCTGCTGAAGTTCACCGCGTCGCGGAACTTGTCCGGGTCGATTGCGACGAAATCCTGCATCTGGCCGTCCAGGTTCTTGCCCACCCCCTTCGTCACGAAGGTGATGTCGGCGAGCGACACGCCCGCCGGCAGCGTCTGCGGCAGCGACTGGTCGGGGATCAGCTGTCGCTCGCGCGCGGTGTATTTATTGGTGCGATACTGGCCGCCGAACTGAACGGTGAAGTCCGGCGCCGCCTCCCACGCGCCGTTGAGGTCGAACGTCTTGCTGACGATGGTGTTTCTGCGGATGAAGCTCGAAATCTGTCCCTGCTGCGTGCCGTCGGGCAGCGGCGGGCCGTAGAGGAAGTTGGCCGGATCGGTCAGGTCGATGCCGTAACCGATCTTTGGGACGTCCGGATTGTCGCGGAAGTCGATCGAGAAATCGTCGGTGTCGTTCGAATCGATCGCGACCTGCAGGCGGTTCACGTCCAGTCGCGAATCGTTGACGCCGGCCATGCCGAAGACGCGGAACGTGTCGGAGAAGCGGTGGTCGAAGTTGAGATTCACCTGACGGAAAGTCGAGGTGAAACGCTCGTCCTGCATCTCCGAGCGTAGGTCCACGCCGTCCCATAGGCCGTGGATCAGCGATCCGTTGTCGTCGACCTCGATGTCGCGGATCGACATCATCGGCTGGCCGTTGTTCGAGGCGGTCCGACCCATCGATCGCGCGTCGATCATCGTGTCGAGGCGATTGACCTTGAAGCGCGAATAGAGGCCGTCGATCGAAATGTCGGTGTCGTCGGTCGGCTTCCATTGCAGCGTCAGCGACCCGGCCAGGCGCTCCTGATTCTGGCTGCCCTTCACCGGACGCGGCAGGCGCGGCAGGAAAACGCCGCCGCCCGGGCGACCCGACACGCCCGTGCGGCTCATGATATAATCATAGGCTGCCTGCGTGCTGGTGCGGGGGTTGCCGGCCGAGCAATTATTGGCATCGGCACCCACCGATGTGCCGCCGTTGGCATAGCTCGAACCGGGGCTGTTCACCGCGACGCCGCGAAAGACGTAGCCGACCGGTGTGCAATACGGGAGCAGTATGGCGCCGGGGGGATCTGTGGGCAGTCTCGGTACATTCGCGGGAGCCGCCTGACCCGCGACATAGGACGGCAGGACGTCCACCGCCGAATAGGCATATTCGTCGATGTGGCGCTTCGAATAGGCGATGCTGCCGAGCACGCCGAACGTGTCGCCGAACTTCTTGGAGACGAGCGCGGACAGCCGCGGGTCGATATCCTTGGCGATGTCGTTGTAGATGCCGCGCACGGTGCCCGAGAAGACGAAGTCCTTCTTCTGGTCGAACGGCTTGGGCGCGCGCAGGTCGACGGTGGCACCGAGCGAGCCTTCCTCGACGTCGGCCGACAGGGTCTTGCGCACCGAGAGGCTCGAGAAGATCTCGGTCGGGAAGGTCACGAAGTCGAACGAGCGCCCCGTGGCGACGCCGCCGCGGATGTCGCTGCCGCTGACCTGCGACACGCCCTCCATCCCGTTGATGCGCACGCGGGTGAACTGCGCGCCGAGTCCGCGGACCGAGATATTGCGCCCCTCGCCGCCGTCGCCGCGCGACAGGGCGACGCCGGGAATGCGCTGCATCGACTCGGCGAGGTTCGAATCGGGGAACTTGCCGATGTCCTCGGCGACGATGCTGTCGATCGCGGCGGTTTCCTCCCGCTTCAGGTTCAGCGCGCTGTTGAGCGAGGCGCGGAAGCCGGTGACGACGATGTCCGGTCCCGGTGACTGCGGGTCGGTTTCGGGAGATTCGGCGGCCGGCTGTTCACTTGTCTGGCCAGTCTGCCCTACGGGAGCTTGTGGGGCCGTCTGGCCGTAGACCGGTGATGCCATGCCAAGGCTCACCAAACTCGCAGAGATCAATAGCTGACGCTTGCTGCGGCGATCGCCGTTCATTCCCCTCTCCCTGATTGGCCGGGCGAGCAGTTGGCCGCCCGGGATGCTTCCTGACAATCGGGTTATATCTTATCGTTGCTCGTCAGCTATCATTGTCAGGCAACTATGACAATAGCGTCTGACGACGAGGGCGATCGGGGGCGAGACCAATCGCCGCACTTACGGAGCGCTACGCCTCACGTCAGGTGCGGGCTCAGAGAATTGACGGTGTCCGGACCAGAGCCTGTCCGATGATGCCGAGGCGTGCTCCTGCGAAGGCAGGAGCCCTGGATCATCGGCCTATCGCTCGTGGCCTGAGCTCCTGCCTTCGCAGGAACACCGGCATCACTTTATGCGGACAGAATGGAATCCGGGTCGGGTGTCAGACCGTGCGGCGGGCGAGAGCGCGTCGGCGCTGATCGGTCTCCGCGCGGGCGCGTTCGACCGCCTCGGTCTCGGTCACGTGCAGAAGATGGTCGATGAGCCTGGTAAGATGGTCGCGCATCGCGTTGCGCGCATCGACCGGCGAGCGCGCTTCGAGCGCCTTCAGGATGCGGCCGTGCTCGGCCATGCGGCTTTCCGTGCCCAGGCTGCCCGCCTTCCGGAGCACCTCGCGCGCGAGCGGCGAACGGAAGCGCATGTCCCAGAAATCGGTGACGGCCGAGATGATCACCGCGTTGCCGGTCGCCTCGGCGATGGCGATGTGGAAGCGTCGGTCGGCCTCTTCGGCGGCGGCGGTATCTTCCTGCGCCATCTGCGCCAGCAATTCGCGCAACTCGGCAAGCTGCGCCTCGTCGATCTCGGTCGCGGCGACCGCGGCGACCTCGCCCTCGAGCAGCCGGCGCGCCTCGGTGATCTCGAACGCGCCGATGTCGAGTTCCCGGTCCCCGTCGGCGGCCGAAGAAGCGAGCACGAACACGCCCGATCCCTTGCGCGCCTCGACCAGGCCCTGCATCTCGAGCGCGATCATCGCCTCGCGGATCGTCGGGCGGCTGACCTGGAACCGTTCGGTCAGGTCGCGCTCGGCGGGCAACCGCGTCCCCACGGGAAACACGCCGTTGGCGATGTCGGCAACGATCGCCTGGACGATCTTCCGGTAGAGTTTGCCGCCCCGTTCTTCCGCTGGCATATCGTTCCTCGCTCGATCGGCCGGGCGCGCTCCGGCCCTGTCTCCGCGTCGTCATTCTACTTCGCCTGTAACGGCCCTCGTCAAGCCTTCGGCAGGCAGAACGACCGCATTTGTACTGACAAAATGTCAGACACCCTATTGCAATGTGGTCGGACCACGGACTAACGTCGGCGGAGGAGAGGCCGCGTCGGCAAGGCCGGAACCGCGGTAACATAAGGCGGGACAGCCATGATATCGTCAAGACATGAGCGGCGCTCGGCCCGCCCTCGCGGAAACAGGATCGCAGCCGCCGCGACGGTGCGCGGAATCGCAATTCTGGGTCTGCTCGCCGCACCGGTCGCCGCGACGGCTGCCGCTCCGGCGCAGGAGCAGGCGCCTTGGCGCGACATCACGCCGCACTCAGGTCTCGCCGGCTGGCACAAGGCCGGCGGCAACGCGAGTTTCGAGATCGTCGGCGGCGAACTTGTCGGGCGTGCCGCGCCGGGATCGGCGAACAGCTGGCTCGTGTCCGACACGCAATATGGCGATTACATCCTGGAGTTCGACGCCAGGACCGATCCGGTACTCAATTCCGGGGTGATGATCCGCGGTCAGAGCCGGCCCGATTACCGGAACGGCGTGGTCTTCGGATACCAGGCCGAGATCGACCCGTCGAAGCGCGCGTGGAGCGGCGGCATCTACGACGAGCAGCGCCGGCAGTGGCTCTACACGCTCGGCCGCAACGATGCGGCGCGGCGCACCTTCCGCTCCGGCGACTGGAATCACTATCGCATCGAGGCGATCGGCAATCGCCTGCGTACCTGGGTGAACGGCGTGCCGGCGGCGGATATCGCCGACGATACCGACACACGCGGGTTCATCGCGTTTCAGGTCCACGCCATCTCCGATGCCGAGGCGAGCCGGAAGCCCGAAGTGCGGTTCCGCAACGTCCGGATCATCAGCGAGGACGCGGCTCGCTTCGCGTCTCCGGCGACGGCGCTGGAGCAGCAGGGCTGGCTGACCAACCGTCTGTCCGACGGCGAGCGGCGTGCGGGCTGGACGCTGCTGTGGGACGGCGATACGGGCACTGGCTGGCGCAGCGCCAAGGCGGCCGGGTTTCCGGACAAGGGCTGGTCGATCCGCGACGGCATCCTGTCGGTCGAGGGTGGCGGCGACATCGTTACGGCGCGCGACTATGGCAACTTCGAGCTGTCGGTCGATTTCCGCCTGACACCCGGCGCCAACAGCGGGATCAAGTACCGCATCGATCCCAGGACGCTGGTCGGACTCGAGTACCAGCTGCTCGACGACAAGCGCCATCCCGACGCCAAGATGGGCCGCGACGGCAACCGCACGCTTGCCTCGCTCTACGATCTGATTCCGGCGCGCAACCTGTCGGACCCGGACAATCCGGGCAAAAGGGTCAATCCGCCGGGCGAATGGAACCGCGCGGTGATCGTCGTGCGCGGCCGGCACGTCGAGCATTGGCTGAACGGCTTCAAGGTCGTCGAGTACGAACGCGGCTCGCCCGAGTTCCGTGGGCTCGTCGCACAGAGCAAGTTCGTCGGCCGGCCGGACTTCGGCGAAGGAGCGCAGAGCCCGATCCTGCTCCAGGATCACGGCGACCGTGTCGATTTCCGCTCGATCAAGCTGCGCGAGTTGCAAGGGGAATGACGATGCTCGACCGCCGGACGATGATGAAGGGCGCGGGCGCCACGCTCGGGATCGCGATGAGCGCGCGCAGCTATGCGCAGATCAAGGGCGCCAACGACCGGCTGCGCGTCGCGGTGGTCGGGGTCAACGGCCGCGGACAGGCGCATATGAGCGCCTTCTCGAAGCTGCCGAACGTGGCGATCACCCATCTCGTCGACGTCGACTCGCAGATCCTGGCGAAGCGCGCCGCGGAGTTCACCGCCAAGGGCAACCCTGCGCCCAGGACCGAGCGCGACTACCGCAGGCTGCTGGACAGCAAGGCGGTGGATATCGTGACCGTCGCGACTCCGGATCACTGGCACGCCAAGCTGGCGATCGACGCGATGGATGCCGGCCGGGACGTCTATTGCGAGAAGCCGATCAGCCTCGCTCCGGCCGAGGGCGAAGCGATGATCGCCGTGCAGCAGCGTACCGGCCGCAAGCTGCAGGTCGGCAACCAGCAGCGCTCGAGCGTCGAGACCCGGCAGCTCGCCGCGCTGATCAAGGCCGGCGAGCTCGGCGACGTGTACGAGGCGCAGACCTGGTACGCCAACAACCGCACCTCGATCGGCCGCGGGCACGAGATGGCGCCGCCGGCGCATCTCGACTGGGACATGTGGCAGGGGCCGCGGCCGCGCGGGCCCTATCGTTCCAACCTCGTGCCCTACAACTGGCACTGGTTCTGGAAGTATGGGACCGGCGAGACCTGCAACAACGCGATGCACGAACTCGACGTGGCGCGCTGGCTGATGGGGCTCACCTTCCCGGAGACGGTGGCGGCGCGCGGCTCGCGCCAATTCTATCGCGGCGACGATTGGGAGATGTACGACACGCTCGCGCTCGATCTCGTCTATCCCGACGGGCGCGCGATCCGGTGGGACGGGAACAGCTGCAACGGGATGCTGCGCTATGGCCGGGGGCGCGGCGTGCTGTTCCTGGGGACCAAGGGCTCGGCGGTCGTCGACCGTAACGGGTTCGAGCTCTATGACCTCGCCGGCAAGCAGGTGCGGCAGGTGGCGGCGGCGGCGAGCTCCGAGACCACCGGGACGGTCGGGGAAGGCGCGCTCGACGTTTTGCACGCGGGCAACCTCGTCGACGTCATCCGCGGCCGCGCGGGCGCGCTCGCCTCGCCGATCCGCGAGGGGCATATCAGCACGACGCTCTGCCACCTCGGCAACATAGCCTATCGCACCAAGTCGACGCTCACCCTCGATCCTGCGACCGGCAAACCCTCCGGCGCCGAGGCGATGAAGCTCTGGTCGGTCGACTATGAGCCGGGCTGGGAGGTGAAGGCCTGACCGTCCCCATGATCACGATGCATGTCGAGCGGTTCACCGCGATGGGGACGCGGGTCGAGCTGCATCTGTTCGGCTCGGACGATCGCGACGCGCTGCTCGCGGCGCGGCGTGCGATCGAGGCGGTCGACGACGCGCTCACGATCCACCGTCCTTCGGCGACGACTGCGCTCAACGACAGCCTGATGGCGGGTCGGCCCTGCCGGATCAATGATCCGGTGGTGCTCGATGCGCTGATAGAGATCGAGGCGGCCTATGCGGCGACGCATGGCCTGTTCGACCCGGCCGCCGATGCGTCGAGGCCGGGGGCCGGGTGGAACGTGATCTCGTTCGACCGGGACAATGCCCGTATCGAGGCGTCGCGGCCCGTCGCGCTTGATTTCGGCGGGTTCGGCAAGGGCTTCGCGCTCGATCGGGCTTGCACTGTGCTGCGAGCGGCGGGAGTGACATCGGCTTTCCTGTGCGCAGGCGAGAGCTCGATCGCGGTCGTCGGCCAGCATCCGCTGGGGGGAGGCTGGCCGATTTCGCTCCCCCACCCTCTCGAACCCGAACGATCCCTTGCGGAATTCGAGCTGCGCGACGAGGCACTCTCGATCTCGTCGACCGTGGGCGCCGGAACGGCCGCGCCGGAACGCGCCGCGATGATCCGGCCGACCGATGCCTCCGTCGTCACCGCGGCACGCACAACGGTCGCCATCGACCGCAGCGGCGCGCGTGCCGAGGTGATGAGCACGGCGCTGCTCGTCGCCGACGACGGCCAGGCCGGGTATTTGCTGGACTGCGGGCAAGAGCGCCGCTTCCTGTTCGATTTCAGCCGTGAAGCGGCGATGCCCGTTCAACCAGATGAGATGGCTCTGCAATGACCGACAAGGATTTCGACCTCACGCGACGCTCGTTCATCGACGGCGTCCTGAAGGCGACGGCGGCTGCGGGCATGGCGGCTGCCGCGCCCTGGGCGATCTCCGCCGCGGGAGCCGAGCCGGTCGCGGGCGACCGCGTGCGGCTGGGCGTGATCGGGACGGGCGATCGCGGCCGGACGCTGATCCGGAACATCCTCAAGACCCACAACTGCACCGTCGCCGCGATCTGCGACAATTTCGAGCCGCATCTGGCGGAAGGACGCACACTGGTCAGCCCGGCCACGCCCGCCTTCGCCGATCATCGCGCGATGCTCGACGCCGGCGGCCTCGACGCGGTCGTCATCGCGACCCCGCTCGACGTCCACGCGGCCCATGCCCTGGATTCGTTCGATGCAGGGCTGCACGTCTGGTGCGAGAAGGCGATGGCGCGCACGATCGCCGATTGCAGCGCGATGGTGAAAAGGTCGCAGGACAGCCGCAAGGTGTTGCAGGTTGGGCATCAGCGGATGTTCAACCCTACCTATCTCAACGCGTTGCGGCGGGTCAAGGCGGGGGAAATCGGTGCGATCACGCAGATCCGGGCGAGCTGGCACCGCAATACCAGCTGGCGGCGACCGGTCCCGCCCGGAGGCACCGACCGGCAGATCAACTGGCGGCTCTACCGCGACGTCTCGGCGGGACTGATGACCGAGCTCGCCACCCACCAGCTCCAGGTCGGCAACTGGTTCCTCGACGCGGTGCCGGCCCGCGTGATCGGGTCGGGCAGCATCTGCTTCTGGAAGGACGGCCGCGACGTCTACGACCATGTCGCGCTGGTCTACGAATATGCGGGCGGGCGGAAGTTCGTCTACACCTCGCTATTGAACAACGCGCGCTACGGGTGCGAGGAGCAGATCCAGGGCAGCAAGGGGACGATCGAGCCGGAGCTCGGCCGCATCTATCAGGAGGTGCCGCCCAAGGTGCTGGCGCTCCAGCGGATGCGGGAGGACGTCAGGCGCGGCCACAAGCGCACCGTTCCGATCGGCGGCGCCACCTGGTTCCCCGAGCTCCCGGTGACGACGCCGGGAGACTCGCTGGGCTGGGGCGAATATGACGAGACGATGCTCCAGTTCGAGGGCTTCGGCGAAGCGGTGCGATCGGGCAAGCCGCTCCCCGGACTGCTCGCACAGGCCTATCATGCGAGCGTCGCCTCGCTGCTCGGCGAGCAGGCGATGGACCGCGGCGAGGCGATGACCTGGCCGACCGACCTGGTCACGGCCTGAAATCATATCGAAGGGAACCAGCTGTGATCGAATCCAACCGCCGCGCGCTTCTGGGCCTTCTCTCCGCGCTCCCCGCCGCCGGCTTCGCCGCCGACGCGCTCGCGCAGTCCGCCACCCGCGGCGACGCGCCGACCGAAGGCGCGCCGGCGCGGCCTGCGCCCGAAGCCAAGTATCGCGTGCCCTTCGCCGTGATCGGGCTCGACCACAATCACATCTACGGCATCACCGACGCCGTGATCCGCGGCGGCGGCGTGCTGACCAGCTTCCATGCCGCCGATCCCAAGCAGATCGCGATGTTTCAGACACGCTATCCGGGCGTCCCGCTGGCGCGCTCGGAGGACGAGATCATCGAGAACCGCGCCATCAAGCTGGTGTGCAGCGCGGCGATCCCCAGCCTGCGCGCGCCGCTCGGCATCCGCGTCATGCGTGCCGGCAAGGACTATCTGAGCGACAAAGCGGCCGTCGTCACGCTGCAGCAGCTCGCCGACGTCCGGCGCGCGATCACGGAGACCGGGCGCAAGTACGGGATCATGTATTCGGAGCGCCTCGAGGTGCCCGCCGCTGTCATGGCGGGCCAGCTCGTCCACGACGGGGCGATCGGCCGGGTGATCCAGACCGTCAACCTCGCCCCGCACCGGCTGGCCGCGGCGAGCCGGCCGGACTGGTTCTGGGATACGAAGCGCAACGGCGGCATCCTCACCGACGTGGGCAGCCACCAGGCCGACCAGTTCGTCTATCTGACGGGCAGCAAGCGCGCCCATGTCGTCGCCTCCCAGACCGGCAACTTCAACCATCCCGAGCATCCCGAGTTCGAGGACTTCGGCGACATGGTGCTGAACGGCGACGGCGGCACCGGCTATGTCCGGGTCGACTGGTTCACGCCGGACGGCCTGCCCACCTGGGGCGACGGCCGCCTGTTCATCCTCGGGACCGAAGGCTACATCGAGCTCAGGAAATATGTGGACATCGCCGGACGGCCCGGCGGAAACCACCTGTTCATCGCCGACCGCAAGGGCACGCGCTATCTGGATTGCTCGAAGGTGCCGCTGCCCTTCGGTCCGCAGTTCGTGACGGACATCGTCGAGCGCACGTCGGTCGCGCAGGACCAGGAAGGCGCCCTGCTCGCCGCCGAGCTGGTGCTCACTGCCGAGGCTCGGGCGACACCGGCCAAGGCGCCGGCACGCTAGAGACTGTTTCAGCAAAGCTGAAACAGTAGCGGCGCCGGCCCGCTCCCCACCCGGCCACCCATAAGATACTGCCGTTGGGTGGCCGGGTGGGGAGCGGGCCGGTGCCGATTCAGCGAAGCTGAAAACGACTCTAGGGTGTGCACCCTAGGCAACAACCTGTCCCAACGCGTCCGGAGAGGCAGTGGTGGGTCCGCCGGGACTCGAACCCGGGACCTCTCGATTAAAAGTCGCTTGCTCTACCAACTGAGCTACGGACCCACTGACGCTGCGCCCTACGTGCGGCGCGCGGCCGGGTCAACCGAGCGAGGAGGTGACGGACGCTGAGTCCGGTCACCGGATCGCGCCACTCGGGCACGATCGCCGCCAGCGGCTGGAGCACGAACAGGCGCTCGCGAAAGGCCGTATGCGGCACGACCAGGCCGGGGCTCGCCCAGGCGCCCTCGGACCAGAGGATGATGTCGAGGTCGATCACCCGCGCGCCCCAGCGCCGGCCGCGGCGACGGCCGAAGGCGCGTTCGATCGCCTTCAGGCGGCGGAGCAGCGCATCCGGCGGCACGTCCGCCCTGACGATCGCGGCGGCATTGGCGTAGCGGCGGAGGGACGGCCCCGTCGCGACGCTGCCGACGATCGGCGACACCGCGATCGGCTTCAGCAGCGCCAATGCCGCACGCACCTCGTCCTCCGGACCGCCGTGCCGGCCCCTCCGGTTCGATCCCAGCGCGATCGCATAGCTTGTGAGCCCCATGCGCCTGCCCTAGCGGAGATGCGTGAGCTTCGCACCCGGCCCGATTCCCATGACCGAGCCGCCGCACGACTGCCCGCGCTGCCCGCGGCTGGCGGCGTTGCGGGAGGCGTTGCGGACGGAACATCCCGGCTGGTGGAACGCGCCCGTTCCGGCGTTCGGCGACCCGGAGGGCTGGCTCGGCATCATCGGTCTCGCCCCCGGCAAGCACGGCGCCAACCGCACCGGCCGGCCCTTCACCGGCGACTATGCCGGCGAGCTGCTGTTCGGCACGCTGGCGAAGTTCGGCCTCGCCGCCGGCCGCTATGAAGGACGGCCGGACGACAGCCTCCGCCTCACCGGCGCGATCATCCTCAATTCGGTCAAATGCCTGCCTCCGGAGAACAAGCCGACGCCCGAGGAAGTGCGGACCTGCCGGCCCTTCCTCGACGGCCAGGTCGCGGCGCTGCCCAGGCTGCGCGTGTTCGTGGCGCTGGGCCAGATCGCCCATCAGTCGGCGGTGAAGGTGCTGGGCGGCAAGCTTCCCAAGGCGCGCTTCGCCCATCGCGCCGAGCACCGGATGCCGGACGGACGCATCCTGATCGATAGCTATCACTGCTCGCGCTACAACCAGAACACCGGGCGGCTGACGGTGGAGATGTTCGAAGCCGTTTTCGCGCGCGCGGTGGAACTCGAGCGGTTGAGCCCGCGCGGTGCCCACCTCATAATGGCACCGGATCAACCGGGGAAAGGATAATATGGCGCCGCCGCCCGTTGCCGACGCTGTCGTGCCGCCGCCCTCGCCCAGCCTGTCCGAGGTCCATCGCTCGGTGCATGTGCCGCACCTCGGAGGCTTCTGGCGCAAGTTCGGGGCGTTCGCGGGGCCGGGCTATCTGGTCGCGGTCGGCTATATGGACCCGGGCAACTGGGCGACCGACCTCGCCGGCGGTTCGGCGTTCGGCTACACCTTGCTCTCGGTCATCCTCCTGTCGAACATCATGGCGATGGTGCTGCAGGCGCTGTCGGCCAAGCTCGGCATCATCGGCGGCATGGACCTGGCCCAGGCGTGCCGGGCGCATTACTCGCGCCCGGTCAATCTCGCGCTGTGGGTGCTGTGCGAGCTGGCGATCATCGCCTGCGACCTCGCCGAGGTGATCGGCACCGCGATCGCGCTCCAGCTGCTGCTCGGCATCCCGCTGGTCGCGGGCGTCGCGATCACGGCGGTCGACGTGCTGCTGGTGCTGGCGCTGCAGCGTTACGGCTTCCGCAAGCTCGAGGCGTTCATCGTCGCGCTGCTGATCGTCATCGCCGTCTGCTTCGCGGTCGAACTCGCCTTCGCCCAGCCGAGCCTGGCGGGGATCGCGCGCGGGCTGATCCCGAGCCCCGAGATCGTCACCAACCCGGCGATGCTCTACATCGCGATCGGCATCCTCGGCGCGACGGTGATGCCGCACAACCTCTATCTCCATTCGGCGGTGGTGCAGACCCGAGCCTTCCGTAACACGGCCGAAGGCCGGCGCGAGGCGCTCAAGCTCGCGACGATCGATTCGAGCGTGGCGCTGATGCTGGCGCTGTTCATCAACGGCGCGATCCTGATCCTCGCCGCCGCCGCGTTCCACACCACCGGCCGCACCGAAGTCGCGGAGATCCAGGACGCCTATCGCCTGCTCACGCCGGTGCTCGGGGTCGGCGCCGCGAGCACGCTGTTCGCGATCGCGCTGCTCGCTTCGGGTCAGAACTCGACCGTCACCGGCACGCTCGCCGGGCAGATCGTGATGGAGGGGTTCCTCAACATCCGGCTGCCGGTATGGCTGCGGCGGCTGGTCACGCGGCTGATCGCGATCGTGCCGGCGGCGATCGTCGCCGGGCTCTACGGCGAGAGCGGCACCGCCAGGCTGCTGGTGCTGAGCCAGGTGGTGCTGAGCCTCCAGCTCCCCTTCGCGATGGTGCCGCTCGTCCAGTTCACCACCAGTCGCCGGCTGATGGGCGAGCACGCCAACCGCGGCTGGCTTCTCGCGGCGGCGTGGGTGATCTGCGCCGTGGTGATCGGGCTCAACGTGACGCTGCTGGTCGGGCTGTTCTAAGCCCCGCCTCGTCGCGCAGGCGAAGAATCAGGACCGCCGCGCCGAGGAAGCAGGCTGCGGCGATCGGAAAGGAGACGATCGGCGCGTCCGGATAGAGCGCGTGCGCCAGCGAGCCCATCACGCTCGAGACGACGAGCTGGGGCAGCACGATGAAGATGTTGAACAGCCCCATGTACACGCCGAGCTTGGCCTGCGGCAGACTGGCGCTGAGCAGCGAATAGGGAATGGTCAGGATCGACGCCCAGGCCATGCCGATGCCGACCATCGACAGGATCAGCGGCGCCGGGCTGGCGATCATCAGCACCGAGGCGAAGCCGAGCGCGCCGGCGACGAGGTTCGCCGCATGGAGGCGGGTGGCGCCGATCCGTTCGGCGAGCGCGGGCAGGATGAAGGCGTAGAGCGCCGCCACGCCGTTGTAGACCGCGAACAGCACGCCGACCCAGTCGGCGCCGTCGTTATAGGCCTGCCCCGCCGCTTGCGTCGCGCCGAACTGATAGCGGGTGACGATCGGCGTCGCGTAGATCCACAGGATGAAGAGCGCGAACCAGGACAGGAACTGGACGAGCGCGAGCTTGCGCATCGTCGGCGGCATGTTGGCGAGATCGCCGAGCAGGTGGTTGAGCAGCGTGTCGCGCCTATCCTGCGCCACCGCGAGCGCGTTGACGAGCTGCGCCGCGCCGAAGGCGGCGAAACCGAAGCCCAGAACGTAAAGCGGCTTGTCGAGGCCGAGCCACCACACGCCTGCCGCGACCGCCAGTCCCACGGCAAGCCACAGGCCGCCGGCCACCGCGCCAGGTGCATCGAGCGGCGTGTGTTCGGCTTCGGCCGTCGTCGCGCCGAACCGGGCAAGCTCCTCGGGCGAATATTCGCGCGTCGTCAGCACGGTCCACAGCACCGCCGCGAACAGCGCCACCGCGCCGATGTGAAACGCGTAGGCGACCGCCGGCGGGATGGCGCCGGGCGCCGCGGTGTTGCTCATTCCGACAACCCTGGTGAGGAAGGCCGGCGCGAGCGAGGCCAGCACCGCGCCCGTCCCGATGAAGATCGTCTGGAAGGCATAGCCGCGCGTGCGCTGCCGCTCGTCGACCATGTCGCCGATAAAAGCGCGGAACGGCTCCATCGAGATATTGATCGAGGCGTCGAGCATCCACAGCAGCCCCGCCGCCATCCACAGCGCCGACGCGCTCGGAAACAGCGCCAGCGCGACCGAGGCGAGGATCGCGCCCATGAGGAAATAGGGCCGGCGCCGGCCGAACCTGCCCCAGGTGCGGTCGCTGAAATGGCCGATGATCGGCTGGACGATGAGGCCGGTGACCGGACCGGCGATCCACAGGATCGGCAGGTCGTCGATCGAGGCGCCGAGCGTCTGGAAGATGCGGCTGACGTTCGCGCCCTGGAGCGCGAAGCCGACCTGGATGCCGAGGAAGCCGAAGGACAGGTTCCAGAGCTGCCAGAAGCCGAGCCGCGGGCGGCGCTGGCCGGCGCGTCCCACCTCCTCGAGCGCCTGGTCCGCCGCTTCGCTCATCGCGGCGCCAGCAGCCAGCCGAGCACCTCTTCGAGCCGCGCCGCCCAGCTCAGCTCCTCATGCGCGGCGCCGGGATAGACGCGGCTTTCATAGTCGCGCCCGCGCTTCCACCCGAGACGGGCGAAGTCGGCGTCGATCGCCTCCTGATAGGGGCCATAGGCGGCATCGAGCGTGGCGGTGCCGCGATCGCTCCAGATGCGGCGGCCGGACGGCGCGCCGAGATGCCTATCGAGATAGCTCCGCCATAGCGCCGCGACCTCTGGACTGAACCGCCCGACGTTGGCCGGGTCGCCGAGCGGCCAATGGGTCGAGACCAGCGCCGCCCGGCCGAACACGCGCGGATATCGGGCGATCGCCGCGAGCGAGATCAGCCCGCCCATGCTGGAGCCGGCGATCGCGGTGTGATCGCGGCCGGGCAGCGTGCGATAGTCGCGATCGATGCGCGGCTTGAGCTCCTCGACGATGAAGCGGAGATAGGCGTCCGACAGGACCGGCCCGCCCGCGAGGCGGTCGAGTTCGGCGCGAAGCCGTGGCGAAGCCGCATCGTGCAGCGCCCTGGGGAGATATTGGCGATAGCGGTCGACGCCCGGATTCCAGATGCCGACGACGATCACCGGCGCGATCTTCTTCGCCGCGACCAGCCGACGGATCGAGGCGTCGACGCCCCACACTTTCTTGAATGCCGACAGATCGGGATCGAACAGATTCTGTCCGTCGTGCATGTAGAGCACGCCGTAGCGCCGCTTGCCGCCGTCATAGCCCGGCGGCAGCCAGACGGTGACGTGCGGCGGCGCGATGTTGGCGGACGGCATCGCCGCGATCTCGACGAAGCGGCCGTTGTCCTGGGCGCGGGCGGACGACGCGAACGCGATCGTCACGCCCAGCAGGACGAACATCAGGCGAGAGAGGAGGGTCACCATACTGCCCTCACCCGATCCGCCGCGCGACGAAGCCGGACAGCGCCGGCAGGCGCCAGCCCTCACCGTCGTGGCTGCGCGCGACAGCCTGCCAGCGGGCCGGTTGCGGCGGCTCCCAGGCGCTGTCCTCATCGGCGAAATTGAAGGCGCAGATCATGTGCTCGCCATCGTAGGTGCGCTCGAAGACGAGCAGCCTATCCGAAGCCTCGAACACCGTCATGTCGCCGATCAGCAGCGCATCGTGCGCCTTGCGCAGCGCCAGCACCTCGCGGGTGAAGGCGAGCATCGAGCCGGGGTCCGCCGCCTGCACGTCCACCGCCAGGCCGGCATGGTCGGGCCCGACCGGCAGCCACGGCTTGCCGGAGGTGAAGCCCAGCGCAGGGGCGTCGTGCCGCCACGGCATCGGCGTGCGCGCGCCGTCGCGGGACAGGGTGAGCGGCCAGTTGCTGATCGCCTCCGGGTCCTGGAGGTCGTCGTAGCCGACCTCGACCTGGGTCAGACCCAGCTCCTCGCCGTAATAGAGGAAGATGTTGCCGCGCAGCGTCGCCAGCAGCAGCATCTTCATCCGCGCGAAGCGGTCGTAGTCGACGGGGTCCGCCCAGCGCGAGAGCGCGCGGGGCGCGTCGTGGTTCTCGAACGCCCAGCTCGGCCAGCTCATGTCCGGGCCCGACGGCCAGCGCTCGACCGCGTCGCGGATGACGCGCGGCGTCAGCTCCGTCGCATAGAGGAAGTCGAAGCCATAGGCGGTGTTGAGCCCGCGCTCGCGGTGCGTGAACAGCTTCATCTCGCGCTCGCTGTCGGCGCCGCCGACCTCGGCGACGGTGAAGCGGTCGCCATAGGCGTCGAGATTGGCGCGGATGCGCGCGAGGAAGTCGGGGATCTCCGGCTGCGACTGGTTGTGGATGTGGAGCTGATAGTCGAACGAGCGCGTGCGCGGCGTGCCGTCGTCGGGGGCCGGCGGATTGTCGGTCAGTGCCGGGTCGTGCATCGTGAAGTTGATCGCATCGAGCCGGAACCCGTCGACGCCGCGGTCGAGCCAGAAGCGGCCGACGTCGATCAGCGCCTGCTGCACCGCCGGATTGCGCACGTTGAGCTGCGGCTGCGCGCTGAGGAAATTGTGCATGTAATATTGCCGCCGCCGCGCGTCCCAGGTCCAGGCCGGGCCGCCGAACACCGACTGCCAGTTGTTGGGCGGACCGCCGTCGGGCCTGGCGTCGGCCCAGACGTACCAGTCCGCCTTCGGATTGGTGCGATCGGAGCGGCTCTCGACGAACCAGGCGTGGAGGTCGGAGGTGTGCGAATAGACCTGGTCGATGATCACCTTGAGATCAAGTGCGTGCGCGCGTTGGACAAGCGCGTCGAAATCGTCGAGCGTGCCGAAGATCGGGTCGACGTCGCAATAGTCGGCGACGTCGTAGCCGAAGTCCTTCATCGGCGACGGGAAGAACGGCGACAGCCAGATCGCGTCCACCCCGAGCGAGGCGACATGATCGAGATGCGCGGTGATGCCGGGCAGGTCCCCTACCCCGTCGCCGTTCGAATCGGCGAAGCTGCGCGGATAGATCTGGTAGATCGACGCGCCCCGCCACCATTCGCGCAGCGCGCGGGGCTCGGGCCTGGGATTCGCCTCGCTCATTTCGCTTCTCCGGCCGCGCAGACGGCATAGCCGAGCGCCGGAAGGCTGACGGCCACGGTGCCGGGCCGCGTCGCCCGCGCCGGACAGTCGCCGGCGAGCGCGATGAAGCTCCGGGAACCCACATCGACTTCGACATTGGCCGTGAGCGGCGCGGCGGAGGTATTGTAGAGCAGCAGCATTTCCCTTCCATTGTCCGGATCGAAGCGCGACACCGCGAACAGCCCCGGCTCGCCGCCGGCGAAGCGGGTCACCTGACGGCCGCGCCGGAGCGCCGCATGTTCGGTGCGGATGCGCGCGAGCGCGGCGATCTCGCGGTAGAGCGGGTGACCGGCATCGAAGTTGGCATCGGCCGTGGTCCTGGTCGTGCCGAGCAGCCTGTTGTCGTTGTAGCTCGCCACCTTCGACGGGAACATGTCCTCGCGCGCGTCCTGGTCGCCGCCGTCGCCGGTGAACCCCTGCTCGTCGCCCGAATAGATCGTCGGCACCCCGCGCAGCGTCAGCAGCATCGCATGGGCGAGCAGGTCGCGCTTCAGCAGCTCGTCGGGGGTCGCCTTGGGGTTGATGGCAGCGTCGGCCGTGGCGGTGCGGCCGGCGTCGTGATTGCTGACGAAGGTCGGCAGCCGCCGCGCGGTCGCCTCGCCGCCCTCGTAGAGCGGATCGGCGGCGAAGACGCGCGCCAGCTGATCGGTGCCGCCCTTGCCCGCGCTGGCGTCGTTGACCGCGAGCGAGAAGGCGAAGTCGAGCACCGTCGGCAGCCGGTCGACATGGGTATGGCGCGCGAGCACGGCGGGATCGGGGTCCGCCACCTCGCCGAAGATATGGAAATTGGGGATGCCCCTCGCCCTGGCGCGTTCCAGCATCGCCGGCACGAACGCCTGCCAGAATTCCGGGTTCACATGCCGGGCGGTGTCGATACGGAAGCCGTCGACGCCGAACCGGTCGATCCAGCCGCCGAAGATGTCGATCATGCCGGCGACGACGCGCGGATTCTCGGTCATCAGGTCGTCGAGCCCGACGAAATCGCCCATCGTCGAGCTCTCGCCCGCGAAGGTCGAGTTGCCGCGGTTGTGGTAATAGATCGGATCGTTGAGCCAATCCGGTACCTTCACCCGCGCCTCGGCGGGCGGGACGAAGGGGGTGTAGGCAAAGGTCGGGTCGGCGAGCTTGGCGAAATTCTCTGCCGTCTGCACGCCGTCGCCCGCGAAGCCGGGATTGATCGCCGCTCCGCCGGTCCCGCCGCGCGCCTGGTAGGGATAGTCGGCGCGGCTGCGGTAGGGGCAATCCCGCCCCTGGCATTCTCGAAACTGGATCACGTCGGCGGTGTGGTTGGCGACAATGTCCATATAGACCTTGATCCCGCGCGCGTGCGCGGCGTCGACCAGCGCCTTGAAGTCGGCATCGGTGCCGAAATGCGGATCGACCTCAGTGAAATCAGTGATCCAATAGCCGTGATAGCCGGCCGATTCCTGCCCCGGCGGCCCCTGCACCGGCTTGTTCTTGAAGATCGGCCCCATCCAGATCGCGGTGATGCCGAGACCCTGGAGATAGTCGAGCCGCTGGACCACGCCCTTGAGGTCGCCGCCATGGTAGAAGCCCTTGGCGGCGGGATCGAAGCCGGTCTTCAGCCGATCCCCCGACAGCCCGCCGCGATCGTTCGCCGGATCGCCGTTCTCGAACCGGTCGGGCAGCAGGAAATAGATGACCTCGTCCTCGGGCAGGCGATCGCGGAAGCTCGTCTGTTGCTGCGCCGCAGCCGGCAGCGGCGCGCCCGCGAGCACCAACGCCGAGATCAGCAGGGCCGCGGCCCTCATAACCGTCATCGCACTCTACTCCGATGCGTGTCGCCTGGCCGATCTAGGGCTGTGGAGATTCGCGAGCCCATCCCCTCTTCCCTCTCCCCTCTCCCTGGAGGGAGAGGATACGGAGACTTGGCGCCCCGGCATCGCCGGGGTGCCCAGTCGCAGTTGGTGAGGGTGCCCCGCCATCGCGAGCGGCCGTCCCCCTCACCCAGCTCCGACCAAGGCCTTGCTTCGCAAGACCTAAGTCTGCGCAACCCTCTCCCCGTTGGGGAGAGGGGATCGAATCTCCATGCGCTTTAGAGAATGGGGCCCCCATTGATCAGAACTTGTAGGTGAACCCCGCCAGGAAGCGGCGGCCATAGGTCTGGTAGTCGATCACCTGCTCCGGATGGTCCGGATTGTAGGTCTTGAACGGCTCGTCGGTGAGGTTCTGGCCCTGGAGGTAAAGCGAGAGGCCCTTGAACGCGCCGTCCGAGAAATCATAGCCGATCTGCGCATCGACGATCGTCTCCGGCGCCGCGCGACGGCGGACGGGCGTGGCGCCGAACGCGGAGACGTCGCCGATGAAGGTCGAGCGGTAACGCACGCTGCCGCGCGCCGAGAAGCCCCATTTCTCGAAGAAGGCGGTGCCGTTCACCACCCATTTCGAATAGCCGGGCAGGTTGTCGGTGGGATCGCCGGGCCGGGGATGGATCTTGGTGATCGTGTAGGAGCCGCCGCCGGTCAGGCCGAAGCCGTCGAGCGCGCCGACGACGCCGCCGAGCGGGAGCGTGCCCGCCAGCTCGACGCCGTAGAGCTTGCCGCCCTTGCCGTTGATCGGCACGGTCATGAAGCCGTTGTAGTTGATCGTGCGCGGACGAATGACTCCGTCGGCGCCCATATAGGTGCCCGGATCGCCGACCGGATATCCGGTGAAGTCGAACGGGATGGTCGCGTTGTAGACGTAGCTCTCGAGGTTCTTCCAGAAGAACTGCGCCGCGAGATAGCCGCGCGTGCCGAAATATTTCTCGAAGGTGAGGTCGACGGCCCAGGCGCGCCACGGCCGCAGCACCGGGTTGCCCGAGCTGCCGTCGACCCGCGCGACGCTGGGGTCGCCGCCGGCACCCATATTGAAGCCGTAGCTGGTCGATGCCTTCATGTCGTCGAGCTTGGGCCGGATGATCTCGCGCGCCGCACCGAAGCGGATCACGAAGTCGCTCGGGAAGCGCAGCGACAGGTTGAGACTGGGCAGCCAGTCGTCGAAGGTCGCGCCCTCGTGGCGCGGGATGCCCAGGATGTTGGGCGATCCGTTGGGGTTGTAGCCCGCGAAGATCGCCGACGCGCCGTTCGAATGCTGCGAGGTGGCGGCGAACTGGACGCCGGCGTTGCCGGTCAGCTCGGCCGATCCGATGTGCGACCTGATGTTCGCCTGGAGGTAGGCGGTCATCACCTTTTCGGAGACGTCATAGCCCTTCACCACGACGTCGCCATAGGGGTTGGCGATCAGGTGATAGACGCCCGAATTGAGCAGCGCGACCGGATCGTAGCTGATGACCGGCCCCAGCCCGAGGTAGGACAGGTTGGTGGTGCCGAGCCGGAATTCCTCCGGCACCGGCACGCTCACCGTCCCGTCGGTGTTGGCGACGAGGCCGACGAACGCCTCCTCCGGCGTCAGCGACTTGCTGCGCTGGGTATAGTTCAGGCCGAACTGGATGCTGCGCAGGAAACCGTTGTCGATCTCCTTCTCCACCTCCGCGCGATACTGCCAGAGTCGGTCCTTGATGACGCGGTTGTTGTAATAGCCGTCCTGGCCGCCGCGGATGGCATCGCCGTTCAGGCCGATCAGCGTGCCGCCCCACCCCTGCGGGCTGGTGAGCAGGATGGTGTTCCAGTCGCCATAGTCCAGCACATGGTCGAAGGTCGTGCCGCTGCCCGACGAGCGGAAGTTGATCGTGTCGGTCGCGCCCGATCCGACGCGGCCGGTGCCGGCATAGGTCTCCAGCGTCAGCTCGTTGCGGTCGGTGCGCGAATGGCTGACGTCGAACGTCGCCTTCCACCCGTCGTCGCCCTCGTACTTGCCGTTCCAGCCGAACGAATAGAGCTTGGCATGGCGCTGGAAGGCATCGTTGCGGACCACGCCCTTGACGCCGGTATAGGTGCCGGAGGTGACGAGGCCGTCGGTCGCCTGGGCATTGGTGAGCGGAACGCCGCCCCACAGCAGCGGCAGCTCGACGCCGCGCTTGATCTGGTCGTCCTTGAAGTCCGAATAGAAGGCGTCGAAGGTCGTGGTGAATTCCGGCGCCGGCCGCCACTGGACGGTGCCCTGAAGCCCGAGCCGCTTGAGGGTGGTCGAGGTGTTGTAGGATTTGGAGCCGCCGATCACCGGGCCGGCCGGAGAATCGGCATAGCCCCAGCTGTTGAACTCCTGGATCTGATAGGGCTCGTCGACATAGCTGGCGGAGAGCGCGACGCCGATCGTGTCGCCCGCGAACTTGTCGACATAGGTGCCGTTGACGCGGTAGCCGAATTCCTTCGACCCGGCGTTGAGCTTGCCGAGGTCGGAATAGATGCCGCGCGCGCCGACCGAGATGACGCGCTTGCCATAGTCGAGCGGACGGATCGTCCTGAGGTCGACCGTGCCGGACAGGCCCTGGCCGACCAGGCTCGCCATCGGCGTCTTGTAGACGTTGACCTGGCTGATCACCTCGGACGGATACTGGTCGTACTCGACCGCGCGGTTGTCGCCGGTCGAGGTCTGCTCGCGGCCGTTGAGCAGCGTGGTCGAGAAATCCGGCGCGAAGCCGCGGATCGAGATGACGTTCGAGCGGCCCGACACGCGCTGCGAGGTGAGGCCCGGCAGGCGCGCGATCGATTCGGCGATCGAGGCGTCGGGCAGCTTGCCGATGTCCTCGGCCGAGATCGATTCGACGACCTGGTCGCGGTTCTTCTTCTCCGCCACCGCGCTCTCGAGTGCTGCGCGGAAGCCGGTGATGACGATGTCCTGCTGATCCGGCTGGTCCGGCACCTGGGTGTCCGGCACCACGGTATCAGCGGACTGGGCGAAGGACGGCGCGGCCGCCAACGCCATCGCCAGCGCGCTCGCGCCGAGCGCAAGCCGAGTCATCGTGGAAGAATTGAGCTTGGTCATCAGTCCCCTCCCGATCTGCCGGCGGCCTCTCAAATGTCCGCTCGGCTGGTATCTGGGGGTTGTGTGTGTCGCCGCGGCCACTCAATTCCAAGATTCCGGCATACGTATTCAGCCTCAGCTTCCGCTTGTCTGCGGGCGCGACTAGGATGAGTTGCAAGGACTATGGGTCCCTTGCAGAGCAGAATGCGTTCGGTGCACGCCAAGCCCACCTCGTTCGATATCGCCGCGCTTGCCGGCGTCTCCCAGCCGACCGTGTCCCGCGCGCTGCGCGGCGACCGGACCGTAAGCGAGGCGACCCGCAAGCGGGTCGAGGCGATCGCGCGCCAGCTCAACTACAAGGTCGACAAGAACGCCTCGAACCTGCGGCGCGGCCAGAGCAACACCCTGGCGCTGCTGTTCTTCCAGGACCCGACGCCCGACGAGACGCTGATCAACCCCTTCTTCCTGTCGATGCTCGGATCGATCACGCGCACCTGCGCGCTCCGGGGCTATGACCTGCTCACCTCGTTCCAGCAGCTCTCCGCCGACTGGCATGTCGATTACGAGGACAGCCACCGCGCCGACGGGCTCATCCTGCTCGGCTATGGCGATTACGAGCTCTACCGCGCCCGGCTCGACCATCTCGTCGAGCACGGCACCCATTTCGTACGCTGGGGCTCGGTGGAGCCGGGCAGCGCGGGCACCACGATCGGCTGCGACAATCGCGGCGGCGGGCAGCTGGCGGGCGAGCATCTGATCGCGGCGGGGCGGCGGCGCATCGCCTTCCTCGGCGAGGCGGACAAGCGCTATCCCGAGTTCCGCGAGCGCTACCTCGGCCTGTGCGACGCGCAGCGCGCCGCCGGGCTGGTCCCGGATATCGGTCTCCAGGTCGATTCGATCACCACCGAGGAGGCGGGCTATATCGCCGCGCAGCAGCTGATCGGGCGCGGCATCCCGTTCGACGCGATCTTCGCCGGATCGGACCTGATCGCGATCGGCGCGATGCAGGCGCTCGCCGAGCATGGCCTCGACGTTCCGCGCGATGTCGCGATCGTCGGCTTCGACGACATCCCCGCCGCGCGGCTGACGCAGCCGGCGCTGACCACCATCGCGCAGGACTATGCCCGCGCCGGCGAGCTGCTGGTCGACTCGCTGATCCGTCAGATCAACCGCGAGCCGGCCGACACGACGGTGCTGCCCGCGCGGCTGGTGGAGCGGCAGTCGAGCGGGCGGGGCTAAACCTGGATTGTCATGCCGGACTTGGTCCGGCATCCACCTCTCCACGAAGGCAAAGCGGCGAGGTTCCAGCTGAATCTCGAAATCTTTAGGTGTGCGCTCGGTGGACCCCGGAACAAGTCCGGGGCGACGAGTGAGTGGGTCACATTCCGCAACCCGTCCCAAAGGTCATCGATCCGATAGTTTTTGCGCCGTGACGCGATAGCCGCGGCGGCTGCGGCCGCATCTGCGTGAGATTATGCTGGCCTCCGAGAAAAGATGCAGGAGATGCCAGGATGCCGATCGACCTCGATCGCCCCTATCCGATTTCGCCCGAGCAGGTGTCGCGATTCCGCAAGGACGGGTTCATCAAGCTCAAGCATGTGTTCTCGGCCGAGGAGCTCAGCCATTACGGCGAGGAGATCACGCGGCTCACCATCGCGCGCAACACCCAGACGCTGCCGCTCGAGGAACGCAGCACCTATGACCGCGCCTTCCTGCAGATCATGAACCTGTGGGAGGAGAGCCCGGTCGCGCGCGACTTCGTGTTCGGCAAGCGGCTCGCCGGGATCGCCGCGGCGCTGCTCGAGGTGGAGGGCGTTCGCCTCTACCATGACCAGTCGCTCTACAAGGAGCCGGGCGGCGGCATCACGCCGGCGCACGCCGACCAATATTATTGGCCGGTCTCCAGCGACCGCACCGTCACCGCCTGGGTGCCGCTGCAGGCGGTGCCGCAGGACATGGGGCCGCTCGCCTTCTTCGCCGGCAGCCAGCATGTCGAATTCGGCCGCGACCTCGGCATATCCGACGAGAGCGAGCGCGAGATCACGCGCAACATGGAGGCGCACGGCTTCCCGGTGGTCGACGCACCGTTCGACCTCGGCGAGGTGAGCTTCCACCTCGGCTGGACCTTCCACCGCGCCGGGCCGAACCGGTCGCAGCGGCCGCGTTCGGTGATGACCGTGATCTACATGGACCGCGACATGGTGCTGAAGGCGCCGAGCAACGACATGCAGCGGCACGACTGGGCGCGCTGGTGCCCGGGCGCCGAGGTCGGCAAGGTGATCGACACGCGGCTCAACCCCGTGCTGTTCGAGCGCGCCGCGTGAGCGCAGGCGTGGCCGTCGGTCCCGCAGCGATCGCCGACGGCCAGGGCGGCTTCGCAATCGAGACGATCGAGGTCGATCCCCCCGGTCCGGGTGAGGTCCGCGTCACCATCGCGGCGGCGGGCGTGTGCCACACCGACCACGCCTCGCTGCGCTCGCCCGGGCCGTTGGTGATGGGGCACGAAGGCGCCGGCCATGTCGAGGCGGTCGGCGAAGGCGTCACCGGCCTCGCGATCGGCCAGCCCGTCCTGCTCAACTGGGCGATCCCGTGTGGCGCCTGCTTCCAGTGCGGCCGCGGTGCCGAGGCGCTGTGCGAGCGCACCCATGAGATCGACCCGCCGACGCTCGGCACCAGCCGCGCCCATGCCGGCGGCACGCGGCTCGACGGCAAGCCGGTCGAGCGCGCCTTTCATCTCGGCACCTTCTCCCGCCACGCGTTGGTCCGTGCCGAGGCGGTGACGCCGCTGCCATCCGGGCTGCCGGTCGAGATCGCCTGCATCCTCGGCTGCGCGGTGATGACGGGGGTCGGATCGGTGGTGAACGTGGCCGAGGTCGCGCCCGGCGACAGCGTGGCGGTGGTCGGGTGCGGCGGCGTCGGGCTGAACGTGATCCAGGGCGCCCGCATCGCCGGAGCGGCGACGATCATCGCGATCGACCGCGTCCAGGCGCGGCTCGACCATGCGCGGACGCTCGGCGCGACGCATCTGCTCCACGCCGGCGAGGATGACGGCGAGCGGCTGGTGACGGAGGTCCGCGCGCTGACCGGCGGGCGCGGCGCGGATCACGCCTTCGAGGCGACCGGCGTTCCCGCCCTCGCCTTCCTGCCGCTGCGTCTGGTCCGGAATGGCGGCAACGCGTTGCAGGTGAGCGGCGCGCATGGCACCGGCAGCGTCACGCTGACCGATTTCTTCTGGAACAAGCGCTACCTCGCCCCGCTCTACGGCGGCTGCGTGCCGGCGCGCGACTTTCCCCGCCTGTTCGGCTGGGCGGCCGACGGCAGCCTCGAACTCGCCTCGCTGATCAGCCATCGCTACCCGATCGAGGCGCTCGACCGGGCCTTTGCCGACATGCTCGAAGGAAGGAGCACCAAAAGCGTGCTGATATTCGCGTGAGCCGCGGAAGCCCGTTCCGCACGATCGAGCGCTCGGATCCGGCGATCCCGGCCGACGACCTCGAGTTTCTCACCGTCAAGAGCCGGGCGTTGAGCCAGCGCGCCGACGTGACGTTGTATGTGCCGCCCGAATTCAGGGGCGTGCGCGACCTGCCGATCGTGACGCTGCTCCACGGCGTCTACAGCTCGCACTGGGCCTGGGCGCTGAAGGGCGGCGCCCACCTCACCGCCGCGCGGCTGATGGCGGAAGGTTCGCTGCCGCCGGTCGCGCTGGTGATGCCGTCGGACGGCCTGTGGGGCGACGGGTCCGGCTACGTCCCGCACGCCCGGCTCGATTTCGAGCAATGGATCGTCAAGGAGGTGCCCGCGCTCGCCAGGCATGTCGTCGAGGGCTGCACCGCCGACTCGCCGCTGCTCATCGGGGGGCTCAGCATGGGTGGGTTCGGGGCGCTGTGCCTTGCCGGCAAATATCCCGACCGCTTCGCCGCGGCGTCGGCGCATTCCTCGGTCACCGAAGCGCATCAGCTCGACGCGCTGATCGAGGAAAGCCGCGAATGGTGGAGCATCGCCGATTGCGACACCAGCGTGCTGGCGGCGCTGAGCGAAGCGCCCGCGCCGCTGCCGCCGATCCGGTTCGACTGCGGGCTCGACGATCCCTTCCTGGCGGCGAACCGCGCGCTGCACTTCGCGCTGGAGCAGCGCGGGGTTCCGCACGTCTATGCCGAGCGGCCGGGCGGGCACGACTGGCGCTACTGGTCGAGCGCGATCGAAGAGACGCTACGCTTCTTCGGCCGCGTGCTGTGCGGCGACAGGACGGTCATGGAGAGGAACCGATGAGGATCGCCCGCGCGCTTGCCGGCCTCGCCATGGCCGCGGCGCTCACCGCCGCCGCGCCGGCGCAATCCCCGACGCCGCCGCTCGCACCGGCAGGCGAGGAGGTCTTCTATCACATCTTCATGCGCAGCTTCCGCGATTCGGACGGCGATCGCATCGGCGACCTCAAGGGCCTGACCGGGAAGCTCGGTTATCTGAAGCGGCTCGGCGTGACCTCGATCCTGCTGACGCCGCTGCAGCCCTCCCCCTTCTACCACAACTACTTCGCGACCGATTTCGAGGGCATCGATCCGGCCTACGGCACGATGGATGATTATTTCGCTTTCGTCCGCGCCGCGCACGATCATGGCCTCAAGGTCTATCTCGACCAGGAGATCCAGTACGTCGCGGATGGGCATCCGTGGCTGGAGGAATCCCGCGGCCGGCCGAACGCGCCGCTTGGCGACCACATCCTCTGGCGCCGCCCCGGCCATCAGGAGCCGGAGCCGTTCCTGGGCCAGCCCGCGTGGCAGAGCTATGACGGCCGCTACATCGGCATCGCGATGGTCGACCTCCGTCAGCCGGCGGTGAAGCGCTATTTCGAGCGGCTGTTCCTGTTCTGGGCCGATCCGCACGGCGACGGCAGCGGGCGCGACGGCGTCGACGGCTACCGGATCGACCATATGATGGACGATCTCGACAACAAGCACCTGCTCAAGAACCTGTTCGCCGATTTCTGGACGCCGATCATCGAGAAGGTGAAGGCGCGGCGGCCCGGCTTTCGTATCCTCGCCGAGCAGGCCGACTGGGGCTATGGCGAGGATTGGCTGACGCGCGGCAACGCCGATCTCGTCTTCGCCTTTCCGCTGCGCGGCGCGATGACCAAGCTCGACAAGCCGGCGATCGTCACCGCGATCCGCGAGACCGACGCCAAGACACCCGCCGGCAAGGGCCAGATCACCTTCCTCGAGAACCACGACACCGACCGGCTGATGTCGCTCGTCGACAACGATCCGACCCGCGCCCGCGCCGCGGCGGCGATCATGCTGATGCTGAGGGGCGAGCCGCTGATCTACTACGGCCAGGAGCTCGGGATGCGCGGCGTGACGCGCAAGGGCACCATGTCCGACGCCGCGCACATCCCGCTGCGCGAGGCGTTCCGCTGGTCGGCCGACCTCGAGGCGCCGGGATCGGCGATCTGGTACAAGGGCGATCAGCCCTGGTGGACCGAGCGCGCCAATCGGTCGCACGACGGCGTCTCGCTGGAGGAGGAGGCGGATCGGCCGGACTCGTTCCTCAGCTGGTATCGCACGCTGCTCGCGCTGCGCCGCGACCGGCCGGAGCTGCGCGAAGGAAGCCAGCGCCTGGTCTGCGACGACGCATCGCCGGTGCTGTGCGTGCTGCGCGAGGCGGGCGGCCGACGGACGCTGCTGCTGGTCAACCTCGGCAAGACCGACGCCGAGGCGCGTCCCGCTGGGCTCGGTTCGGGCTGGGTCGACCTGATGGACCGCAATGCGGCCGCCGATCCTTCGGCTCTCAGACTGCGGCCGCTGGAAGTGCGGATCCTCGGCACCCCTTGACGATGGTGCGGTGCCGGGCGGAGAGCAGGCGGATGGCCACGTCCGACCTCGATCGCCCGATCTGCGAGCCGGTGGAGCTCCGCCCCGGCGCGGGGCTGCGCGTCGAGCGCGTGCGCCAGGGGCCGGGCTCGCCGCCGAGCACGCCGTTTCCGCACTTTCACGACGTGCACGAGCTGGTGCTGTTCGGCCGCGTCTCCGGTCATTTCATCGCCGAGGGGCGCCGCTATGCGCTGAGCCCGGGCTGCGCCGTGTTCGTGCCGTCGATGTGCCAGCACGACTTCGCGTTGGGGCCGGGCCCGCGCGACTGGGTGCTGGTCCAGATCGATGCGATCGCCGGAGAGGCACTGGGGCAGGCACCGGGGCTCGAACGGCTCTCCGCCCCCTTCTGCGCCAAGCCGGGCCCAGCCCAAAGCGATCGCCTCGACATGCTCGCCGACTGGCTGACCGATCTGTCCGCGGCCGACGCGCTGGCGCTGCCGATCGCCGAGCTGCTGCTGCGCGGAGTCGTACGGTCGCCCGCCATCGATGGCGAGGTGCTGACCGCCGATCGCGCCCGGATCGACCGGTTGCGCCCCGCACTCGATCGCCTGCGCCGCGACCCGGCTCACGCACCGTCGCTGGAGGAGGCGGCGGCGCTCTGCTCGCTGTCGCCGGCCTATTTCAGCCGCCGGTTCCGGCAGCAGATCGGCCTCGCCTGGAGCGACTATGTGCGCACGCACCGGCTGCACCTCGCCAGCCGCTACCTGCTCGAAAGCGAACAGAGCATCGCCGAGATCGCCTATCGGCTGGGTTTCGCCACCCCCTCGCACTTCGGCGAGCTGTTCCACCGCCGCTTCGGGATGACGCCCAAGGCCTATCGCAGGGTCGGCCATGCGACCGTCCCGCAGGACTCCGCCACGTGGCACTGACGTCCGCACCGCACGTCCATCTCGCCTGCACCTTGCGGCACTTCCCTCGATCCTCAATACTGACGCCGATGCGGCAGAGGGACGTCGCCGGCGTCAGACGGTGAAGCTCTCGCCGCAGCCGCAGGCGCCCTTGGCGTTCGGGTTGTCGAACACGAAGCCGGCGGTGAAATCGTCCTCGACCCAGTCCATCGTCGAGCCGACCAGGTAGAGCACCGAGGCGCCGTCGACGTAGAGCGTGCCGCCCGGCGTCACCACCGCCTCGTCGAAGGGCTGGGCCTCGGTCACGTAATCGACCGAATAGGCGAGGCCCGAGCAGCCGCGGCGCGGGGTCGACAGCTTGACGCCGACCGCGCCCTCCGGCGCCTTCGCCATCAGCTCGGCGATCCGCGCCTCGGCGCGGGGGGTGAGGTTGAGCACGGCAGGGCGTGCGCGGGTGGTGGTCGTCATTCCTTCCTCCTAAGCCCCTCCCCTTCAGGGGAGGGGCTGGGGTGGGGACTCTCCACAAGCGATGCGCCTGCGGCACTCCCCCACCCCCAACCCCTCCCCTGAAGGGGAGGGGCTTTGTAATCACAACATTCCCAGTTCCAGCCGCGCCTCGTCGGACATCTTCGACGGGTCCCACGGCGGGTCCCAGACGAGATTGACGTCGACGGTGCCGACCCCCGGCACCGCGCCGACGCGCAGCTCCACCTCGCCCGGCATCGATTCGGCCACCGGACAGTGCGGCGTCGTCAGCGTCATGGTCACGGCGGCATGGCCGCCCTCGGTGACCTCGACGTTGTAGATCAGGCCGAGCTCGTAGATGTTCACCGGAATCTCGGGATCGTAGATCTCCTTGAGCGCGGCGACGATGCCCTCATAGATCTCGCCACCGGGCTCTGCCGGCGAGAGGCCCTGCGGCTTCTGCGCCAGGAAACCCTCGAGATAGTCGCGCTTGCGCTCGAACGTCTCGCGCGCGCTCTCGGCCGCGTCCTCGACGCGCGCCTTGGGCGGCGGCGCCACGCTGTCCACTTCCTCGACCGCAATCCGATCGCTCATCCGAAGATCCTCGTCACTCTCTCGACACCCCGCGCCAGCGCCGCGATGTCGGCCGGCCCGTTGTAGACTCCGAAGCTCGCCCGCGCCGTCGCCGGCACCCCCAGCGCCTCCATCAGCGGCTGCGCGCAATGGTGGCCGGCGCGGATCGCCACTTGGCCCTCGTCCAAGATGGTGCCGATGTCGTGCGGATGCACCCCCTCGACGGCGAAACTCACGATGCCGGCCGAATCCTCGGGACCGAACAGGCGGACGCTGTTGATCTGCTGGAGCGCCTCGCGCGCCTGGCGAACCAGCGCGGTCTCGTGTGCGTGGATACGATCGAGGCCGATGCGTTCAACGTAATCGACCGCCGCGGCGAGCCCAAGTGCGCCGACGATGTGCGGCGTCCCCGCCTCGAACCGCGCGGGCGGCGGGGCGTAGGTGGTGCGCGCGAAGGTGACGCGGTCGATCATCGATCCGCCGCCCTGGTACGGCGGCATCGCGTCGAGCAGCTCTGCCCGACCCCACAGCACGCCGATGCCGGTGGGCCCGTAGAGCTTGTGGCCGGAGAAGGCATAGAAGTCGGCGCCGATCGCGGCGACATCGACGGCCATGCGCGGCACCGCCTGGCAGCCGTCGAGCAGCAGCTTGGCGCCGACCGAATGGGCGAGATCGGCGGCGCGACGGGCGTCGAGCACCGAGCCCAGCACGTTCGAGACATGGGCGAGCGCGACCAGCCTGTGCTCGGGACGGAGCATCGCCGCCATCGCGTCGAGGTCGATGCGATGGTCCGCGGTCAGCGGCACCACGTCGATCGCGACGCCGCCGATGCGTTCGGCGACCAGCTGCCAGGGAACGATGTTCGAATGGTGCTCCAGCGTCGAGAGCAGGATGCGGTCGCCCGCCTTGAGCTGCGTGCCGGCCCAGCATTGCGCGACGAGGTTGATCGCCTCGGTCGCGCCGCGGACGAACACCACTTCTTCGGGTTGACCGCCGATGAAGCCGGCGACACGCCGGCGGGCGGCCTCGTACGCCAGCGTCATGTCGGCCGAGCGCTGATAGACGCCGCGATGCACCGTCGCATAGGTCTCGGCATAGGCGTGGGTGATCGCGTCGATCACCGGCTGCGGCTTCTGCGCCGTAGCGGCGGTGTCGAGATAGGCCCAGCCGGCGGGGATCGCCGGAAAATCGGCGAGGGCGTCGAGCGGAAGATCCTCCCCGGCACGGGGAGGGCCAGCCGCAGGCTGGCGGAGGGGGCTCTCCACCGGCGAATCGCCAGGTCGCGCCCCTCCACCGGCTTCACCGGTCCCCCTCCCCGTCCCGGGGAGGATCGGAAGATGCTCGTTCACAGCGTCGCCTCCAGCCATGCGTCGGCATCGGCGGCGAAGGCCGCGCGCACCGCCTCGTCGCCGATACGATCCAGCGCATCCGCCACGAAGGCGCGGGTGAGCAGCGCCTTGGCGCGGGCCGGTTCGATGCCGCGGCTTTCGAGATAGAAGAGCGCGCGGGCGTCGAGCTCGCCGACGGTGGCGCCATGGGCGCATTTCACGTCGTCGGCGAAGATCTCCAGCTCGGGCTTGAGGTTCACCGCCGCCGAGCGCTGGAGGAGCAGGCCGCGCAGCGATTGCTCGCCGTCGGTCTTCTGCGCATGGCGGGCGACCTCGACGCGGGCGGCGAGGCTCGCCTGGCTCCGGTCGGCGGCGACCGCGCGCCAGAGCTGGCGGCTGGTGCCGTCGCGCGCGGCGTGGCGGACGACGACCGCGCCTTCCTGGTGCTGCCTGCCGCGAGTGAGCAGCGCGCCGCCCATCTCGGCATAGGCGCCCTCCCCCGCCAGCGTCAGCGCGGCATCGAGCCGGCTTCCCATGCCGCCGGCGCCGAGGACCACCGTGACGTAGCTCGCGCCCTGGCCGATCGCCGCCTCGTCGCGCAGCGAGACGAAGCCGTCGTCCTGGAGCAGGCGGATCGAGCGCTGGAGCCGGGCGGATCGGGCGAGATCGACCTGCGTGAGCCGGTTCGACCAGCCGGTGCCGACATAGGTCTCGACGATCGAAGCGACCGCATCCTCGGCGAGCGCGATGTGCGCGGGGAGATGGTTGTCACCGCCGGTCGCGACGTGGACGATCTGGAGGTTCGTCACCGCATGTTCGGGGCCGAGCGTCAGCGACCAGCCGGTGCCGGCGGCGCGGCGGCCGAGGGGGTGGTCGGTCTCCGGCTCCAGCGGCGCGATCGAGACCGGACCGGGGGCGCTGCGGAGCCGGTCGAGCACGCCGTCGATGAAGACGAGGCGCGGGCCGTCGAGGTCGAGGAACGGCGGCACCACCGTGGTGCCGTGCGGCAGCGCGGCCGCGGCCGCGATCGCCTGCGGATCGGACCAGCGCCAGTCCTCCTGGCGGGTCGAGGGGAGGTCGAGGACGGCGGTCATGTGCCCCTCTCCATCCCGGGGAGGATCTTTATGGTCCCCATCACGCCGCCACCGCTCCATAGCCCTGCGCCTCGAGCTCGCGGGCGAGCTCGGGGCCGCCCGAGCGGACGATGCGGCCGTCGGCGAGGACGTGGACCGCGTCGGGCTCCACATATTCGAGCAGGCGCTGATAGTGGGTGATGAGCAGCACCGCCTTGCCCGGACCGCGCATGATGCGGTTGATGCCGTCGGCGACGATGCGCAGCGCGTCGATGTCGAGGCCGCTGTCGGTCTCGTCGAGGATCGCGAAGCGGGGGTCGATGATCCCCATCTGCACCATCTCGTTGCGCTTCTTCTCGCCGCCCGAGAAGCCGACGTTCACGGCACGCTTCAGCATCTCCGGATCGAGGCTGAGCGCATCGGCCTCGGCGCGGGCGAGCTTGAGGAACTCAGCCCCCGACAGCGGCTTCTCGTCGCGGGCGCGGCGCTGGGCGTTGAGCGCCTCGCGCAGGAACTGGACGTTGGAGACGCCGGGAATCTCGACCGGGTACTGGAAGCCGAGGAACAGGCCGGCGGCGGCGCGCTCGTGCGGCTCCATCTCCAGCAGGTCCTGGCCGTCGAAGGTGACCGAGCCCGCGGTCACCTCATAGCCGGGGCGGCCGCCGAGGACGTAGCCGAGCGTCGACTTGCCGGCGCCGTTGGGCCCCATGATCGCATGGACCTCGCCCGCGCCCACGGAGAGCGAGAGGCCCTTGAGGATTTCCTTGCCGTCTATGGAGGCGTGGAGGTTAGTGATTCGGAGCATTGTCATCCTCTGAGCCCCTCCCCTTAAGGGGAGGGGAGTTGGTGCGGCGATCGGTGTCCTGAACCGTCAGGATCATCCGACGCTCCCCTCCAGCGAAATCCCCAGCAGCTTCTGCGCCTCGACCGCGAACTCCATCGGCAGCTGCTGCAGCACCTCGCGGGCGAAGCCGTTGACGATCAGCGCCACCGCCGCCTCCTGGTCGAGGCCGCGCTGCATCGCGTAGAACAGCTGGTCCTCGCTGATCTTGGACGTGGTCGCCTCGTGCTCGATCTGGGCGGAGGGGTTCTTGACCTCGATGTAGGGCACGGTGTGGGCGCCGCACTCGTCGCCGAGCAGCAGGCTGTCGCACTGGGTGAAGTTGCGGACGTTCTCGGCAGCCGCGTTGACCAGCACCTTGCCGCGATAGGTGTTGTTGGACTTGCCGGCCGAGATGCCCTTCGACACGATCGTCGAGCGGGTGTTGCGGCCGATATGCAGCATCTTGGTGCCGGTGTCGGCCTGCTGATGGTGGTTGGTGACCGCGACCGAGTAGAACTCGCCGACCGAGCCGTCGCCCTGGAGGATGCAGCTCGGATACTTCCAGGTGATCGCCGATCCGGTTTCGACCTGGGTCCACGACACCTTGGAGTTCGTGCCCGCGCACAGCGCGCGCTTGGTGACGAAATTGTAGATGCCGCCCTTCCCCTCCTCGTCGCCGGGGTACCAGTTCTGGACGGTCGAGTATTTGATCTCGGCCTCGTCGAGCGCGACCAGCTCGACCACGGCGGCGTGGAGCTGGTTCTCGTCGCGCATCGGCGCGGTGCAGCCCTCAAGATACGACACGTACGAGCCCTTGTCGGCGACGATCAGCGTGCGCTCGAACTGTCCCGTGTTCTCGGCGTTGATGCGGAAATAGGTCGACAGCTCCATCGGGCAGCGCACGCCCTCCGGCACATAGACGAAGGTGCCGTCGGAGAAGACCGCGCTGTTGAGCGCCGAGTAGAAATTGTCGCGGACCGGCACGACCTTGCCCAGGTACTTGCGGACGAGGTCGGGGTATTCGCGGATCGCCTCGCTGATCGACAGGAAGATGACGCCGGCGGCCTTCAGCTCCTCGCGGAAGGTGGTGGCGACGCTGACGCTGTCGAACACCGCGTCGACGGCGACTTTCCTTGCCCCCTCGACGCCGGCGAGGACCTTCTGCTCCTCGATCGGGATGCCGAGCTTCTCGTAGGTGCGGCGGATCTCGGGGTCGAGCTCGTCCAGGCTGGCGATCGTCGCCCTGGCCTTGGGCTCGGCGTAGTAATAGGCGTCCTGATAGTCGATCGGCGGGATCGCCAGCTTGGCCCATTCGGGCAGCGTCATCGTCTGCCAGGTGCGGAATGCCTTGAGCCGCCAGTCGAGCATCCACTCGGGCTCGCGCTTCTTGGCGGAGATGTAGCGGACCGTGTCCTCGGTCAGCCCCTTGGGCGCGAACTCCTGCTCGACGTCGGAGGCGAAGCCCCATTCGTACTTGCGGTTGGCGGCGGCGAGCGCCTCGGCATTGCGGGTGGCCATTACTGCAGAACTCCTTCCGTGTTCCCGCGCAGGCGGGAACCCAGAGTCTCAGGCGAGCCGGCGGGCGGCTCTAGGCTCCCGCCTTCGCGGGAGCACGGGGTGGCCAGGCTTGCCAGCGTGACACCAGCCAACGCGCCGCGGACGGCGCCGTTGACGGCGTTCCAATGGGGCTTCACGCGGCAATTCTCCTCGATGCAGCAGTCGTGGCGGCCGTTGTCGACGCAGGCCGTCATGGCGATGGGACCCTCGATCGCCTCGATGATGTCGGCGAGGCTGATCGTCGCGGGCGGGCGGGCGAGGCGGAAGCCGCCGCCGGTGCCGCGCGCCGATTCGATGAGGCCGGCGGCGGAGAGCCGGCTCACCAGCTTCTGCACCGTCGGCAGCGGCAGGCCGGTTTCGTCGGCGAGCAGCGTCGCGTTGAGCCGGCCGCTCAGCCCGCAATGGCGCGCGGCGGCGGACATCATCACGACCGCATAATCGGCTTGGGCTGTCAGGCGCATTTGCGAGCGATTCTCAAATCGGATGAATTCGTTCCGATTGGGCAGATGGGCGTGTGGTCGCCTTGAGTCAACCACCGAAGGGAAGGATTTTGGGCGCGGGCCAATGCCGCTATGGGACCGCGCATGGCTTTCTACCACCCCCTTCTCTTCGCGCTCGAGGCCGAGCGGGCGCATCGGCTCACCATCCGGGCGCTGGCGGCGCCGCTGCCGCTCAAGGGGGTCGAGCGCGACCGGCGGCTCGAGACCAAGGTGGCGGGGCTGGTGTTTCCCAACCCGGTGGGGCTCGCCGCGGGGGTCGACAAGGACGGGGAGGCGATCGCGGGCTTCTTCGGGATGGGCTTCGGCAGCGTCGAGGTGGGGACGCTGACGCCGAAGCCGCAGCCCGGCAATCCCCGGCCGCGGCTGTTCCGGCTGACCGAGGACCGGGCGGTCATCAACCGCATGGGCTTCAACAACGGCGGGATCGAGGCGGTGCTGCCGCGGATCGCCGATGCGCGGCGGCCGGGGGTGCTGGGGGTCAACGTCGGCGCCAACAAGGACGCGGCCGACCGGATCGCCGATTATGCGACCGGCGTCAGGTTGGCGGCGAAGGTAGCGGACTATGTCACCATCAACGTGAGCTCGCCGAACACGCCGGGGTTGCGCGACCTGCAGCGGGGCGCAGCGCTGGACGAGCTGCTGACCGCTGCAGACGAGGCGCGGGGGCTGACGCCGCTGTTCCTCAAGGTCGCCCCGGATCTGGAGCCGGCCGACATCGACGGCATCGCGCGGGCGGCGGTCGATCACCGGATCGATGCGCTGATCGTGTCCAACACCACCGTGTCGCGGCCGCCGCTCAGGTCGAGGCACGCGGGCGAGGCGGGCGGGCTGTCGGGGGCGCCGCTCAAGGCGCTGGCGCGGCAGCGGCTGGCGGATTTCCGGGCGGCGACGGGGGGCGGGCTGACCCTGGTGTCGGCCGGCGGGATCGACGGCGCGGAGGAAGCCTATGCCCGCATCCGCGCCGGGGCGAGCCTGGTGCAGCTCTATACGGCGCTGGTCTATGAGGGACCGGGGCTGGCGCGGCGGATCGCGAAGGGGCTGGCGAAGGGGCTGGAGCGCGACGGGTTCGCCAATGTCGCCGATGCGGTGGGCGAATCCCCTCTCCCATCGGGAGAGGGGATTCGCCCGGCGTAGCCGGGTGGGAGGGTGAGGGTGACCATCGCTGGCCGCAGTCGCCCTCACCCTCCCGCCGCCTTCGCCGGCTCCTTCCCTCTCCCAATGGGAGAGGGACAGTCGTCAGTTGACGCGGCGTCACCTGGGGTTAGGGTCGCGCCCCATGAAGAAGCTGCTCGTCGCGTTCGTCGCTCTGCTCGTCCCGCATACCGCCTTCGCACAGGGCGTAGTCACTTCCGCCGATCCGCGCGCGAGCGAGGTGGGGCGCGAGATCCTGCGGCAGGGCGGCAGCGCCACCGACGCGGCGATGGCGATGATGCTGGCGCTGACCGTGGTCGAGCCGCAGTCGTCCGGCATCGGCGGCGGCGGCTTCCTGATCCACTACGACGCCAGGTCGGGCGTGACCGACACGATCAACGGGCGCGAGAAGGCGCCGGCCGCGGCGACGCCCGATCGCTTCCTCGGCCCCGACGGCAGGCCCAGGCCGTTCGTCGAGCTGTTCCCCGGCGGCAAGTCGGTGGGCGTGCCGGGCAATGTCCGGCTGATGGCGGTGGCGCACGGGAAATGGGGCAAGCTGCCGTGGAAGGCGCTGTTCCAGCCGGCGATCCGCCTCGCCGAGCAGGGCTATCAGGTGACGCGGCCGCTCGCGAGCTCGTCGGCGATGCTGTCGCCCCTGTGGTTCGGGCGGAAGAGAGGCGCCTCGACGCCGGGCGCGCAGCCGGTCGCGGGCGACGACTCGACGCGGATCGTGCCGACGTCCGACAATTTCCCCGCGGTCGCCGCGCTCTACGCGCCGGGCGGCAAGCCGCTGACCGAAGGGATGACGGTCAGGAACCCCGCGCTCGCCGCGACGCTGCGCAAGATCGCCGAGGAGGGCCCGGACGCCTTCTATTCGGGCGCCAACGCGAAGCTGCTGGTCGACACCGTCACCAAATCGAAGGTCGCGCCGAGCGACATGACGCTCGCCGACCTCGCCGCCTATCGGGCCGAGGAGCTGCCGCCGGTCTGCACCACCTATCGCCGGTACCGGCTGTGCGGCATGGGGCCGCCCTCCTCGGGCGCGACCACGGTATTCCAGATCCTGGGGATGCTCGAGCGCTTCGACATGAAGGCGCTGGGCAAGGATTCGCCGGTCGCCTGGCACCTGATCGCCGAGGCGATGCAGCTCGCCTACGCCGATCGCGAGAAGTATCTGGGTGATCCCGATTTCGTGAAGGTGCCGGTCGCGGGGCTGCTCGACAAGGGCTATATCGCCTCGCGATCGAAGCTGATCTCCGAGACGAAGAGCCTCGGCACCTATGAGGCGGGGACGCCGCCGGGCGCCGAGCCGCGCACCGCCGCGGTGCAGAACGAGGTGCCGGGCACGACCCATTTCATCGCCGTGGACAAGGGCGGAGACGTGGTGACGATGACCGCGACCGTCGAGGGACCGTTCGGCAGCCAGCTGGTCGCGGGCGGCTATGTGCTCAACAACGAGCTCACCGACTTCACCGCCGCGCCCGAGAAGGACGGCGCGCCGGTCGCCAACCGGGTCGAGGGCGGCAAGCGGCCGCTGTCGTCGATGTCGCCGACGATCGTCTATGACGCATCGGGCAAGCCGATCTTCACTGTCGGCGCGGCCGGCGGCAAGACGATCATCATGCAGGTCGCGAAAGCGCTGATCGCCCACCTCGACTGGGGGGAGAGCGCGCGCGATGCGATCGGCGAGGGGCTGATCTATTTCAACAATGCCGGGCTGATCCTGGAACAGGGCACCGCGCGCGAGGCGTTGAAGCCGGCGCTGGAGCGGCTCGGGCATAGCGTCACCGTCGGCAGGCTCGGCCTCAAGGCCAATGCCGCGGAGAAGACGGCGAACGGCTGGGTCGGCGCAGCCGATCCGCGCAGCGTGGGAGTGGCTTTGAGCGAGTAGCGACACCCTCCCGTTCGCCCTGAGCCTGTCGAAGGGCGAAAGCCACGAGCGCTTCGCCGTGAGGCACGCTCGCCCTTCGACAGGCTCAGGGCGAACGGAGGGGCATGGGAGAGGTATGACGTGAGGACGCTCGAACATTTCCCCAATCTCGTCACCATGTTCTTCACCCGTGCGCGGGAGAAGGGCGAGGCGCCGTTCCTGTGGGCCAAGCAGGACGGCCAATGGGTGCCGACGAGCTGGGCGGAGACGGCGCGGCAGGTGGCCGGCCTTGCCACCGCCCTCAAGGCGATCGGGCTCAGGCCCGGCGAGCGGGTGATGCTGGTCAGCGAGAACCGGCCGGAATGGTGCATCAGCGACCTCGCGATCATGGCGGCGGGGTGCGTGACCGTCCCCACCTATACCACCAACACCGAACGCGACCACGCGCACATCCTGGAGAATTCGGGCGCCTGCGCGGTCATCGTCTCGACCTCCAAGCTCGCGCGCGTGCTGATGCCGGCGGTGCTGCGCTCCTCGGCGCGGGTGGTGATCGGGATCGACGAGATGCGCCCCGGCCAGACCGGCCAGGTCGACTATCACGACTGGCGCGCGCTGATCGCCGCGCATCCCGGCGACGTCGAGGCGGTCGCCGCGAGCGCCACCGCCGAGCGGGGCGATCTCGCCTGCATCATCTACACCAGCGGCACCGGCGGCGCGCCGCGCGGGGTGATGCAGCACCATGGCGCGATCCTGCACAACGTCGAGGGTGCCTCCTCGATCATCGCCGAGGATTTCGGCTGGGCGGACGAGGAGGTGTTCCTGTCCTTCCTCCCTCTCTCCCACGCCTATGAGCATACCGGCGGGCAGCATTTCCCGATCGGGCTGGGTGCGCAGATCTACTATGCGGAGGGGCTCGACAAGCTCGCCTCCAACATCGAGGAGACGCGGCCGACGATCATGGTGGTGGTGCCGCGCCTGTTCGAGGTGCTGCGCACCCGCATCACCAAGGCGATCGAGAAGCAGGGCCGCATCTCCACCTTCCTGCTCGACCAGGCGGTGCGGCTCGGCGGCAAGAAGGCGGCGGGCCGCCGCATCGGCATCGCCGACCAGCCGGCGAACCTGCTGGTCAACGCGCTGTTCAGGCCCAAGATCGGCAAGCGCTTCGGCGGGCGGATCAAGGCGATGGTCTCGGGCGGGGCGCCGCTCAATCCCGAGGTCGGGCAGTTCTTCGAATCGATCGGCCTCACCTTCCTCCAGGGCTATGGCCAGACCGAGGCGGCGCCGGTGATCTCGTGCAACCGGCCCAAGGCGGGGCTCAAGCACGACACGGTCGGCCCGCCGCTCAAGAACACCGAGGTCCGGATCGCCGAGGACGGCGAGATCCTGGTCAAAGGCGAGCTGGTGATGAAGGGCTATTGGCGCAACGAGGCCGAGACCGAGCGCGTGCTCAAGGACGGCTGGCTCCACACCGGCGACATCGGCCTCATTGACGACAAGGGCCGCATCAAGATCACCGACCGCAAGAAGGACATCATCGTCAACGACAAGGGCGACAATGTCGCGCCGCAGAAGGTCGAGGGGATGCTGACCCTCCAGCCCGAGATCCTGCAGGCGATGATCTCCGGCGACCGCAAGCCGTACATGGTGGCGGTGATCGTGCCCGACCCCGAATGGACGCAGGAATGGTGCGCGCATACCGGCGCGCCGTGCGACTTCGCCCGGCTGGGGGGCGATCACGACTTCAAGGCGGCGATCGCCCATGCGGTCGAGCGGGTGAACCGCGAGCTGTCCCAGATCGAGCGCATCCGCCGCTTCATCCTGGCCGACGAGCCCTTCACGATCGAGAACGAGCAGCTGACGCCGAGCCTCAAGATCCGCCGCCACGTGCTGCGCGAGGTCTATGGGGCGCGGCTGGACGCGCTTTATCGGCAATAGATTGGCGTGCCGCTAGAATCGGATCGACATCCAGAGCCGTGGACAGGCGGCCCATTTCAATCCTCCCCCGCCAGGGGGAGGATTTGGATGTCGATTGGTCCCGGGCTCAGAACGCCAGCATCGCCTTTGTGGGCGTGGAGGCCCCCGGCATAACCCTCGGAGCATCGCATTCGATGCCGCGCAAGCAGACGAGCGCCGGCGATCGCCGAGGCACGGGATGAACTCCCTGGCTTTCGTTCGTCACAACCGCGCGCCGTTCGTCCCAATCCGTTCCGAGAGCGATCGCCGAAATGCTACCGCGCGGCCGGAGATGGAGCAGGGAGGGTGCGCTTGTTCAGAACCAGAGCCGGACTGGCGACATTGGCACTCGTCCTGTGGGGAGCATCGGTCGCCGCTCCGACGAGCTCGTCCGAACCGCCGGCGTCCGCCGCCTCCCAGGCTCCGGATTCGATCGACGAGATCGTCCGGTCGCGCATGGCGGCCCAGCACATCCCCGGCCTGTCGCTGACGGTGCTTCGCGGCGGCGAGGTCGTCAGGCAGTCGAACCATGGCCTTGCCAATGTGGAGAACGCGGTTCCGGTCAGCGCCGAGACCGCCTTCAACATCGCCTCGGTCAGCAAGCAGATCATCGCCAGCGGGATCATGCTGCTCGCGCAGGAAGGCAAAATCGATCTCGACGCGAGCCTCTCCCGCTACATCGAGGACGTGCCGGCGCATTGGCGGCCGATCACCGTGCGGCACCTCCTCACGCACACCTCGGGCCTCGTGCGGGACGCGCCGGGTTTCTCCGCGGAGAAGGACCAGCCGGTCATCGACGTCGTCCGGACCGCCTATCCGGTGCCGCTTCTCTTCAACCCCGGCGAGAAGTTCGAATATTGCAATACCGGCTACTTCATCCTGGCCGAGCTGATCACCCGCACGTCGGGGACGCCGTGGCCGCAATTCTTTCAGGCGCGGCTCTTCCAGCCGCTCGGCATGACAGCGACCCGCACTACCAGCCCGATCGACATCATCCCCAAGCGGGCAGGGGGCTATCTGTGGAAGGACGGCCGGTTCGAGAATGCGGCGCAGTACCGGGCGCTGCGGCCGAGCGGCGCATTCGTCTCCACGCCCGCGGATCTGGCGAAATGGGAGCAATCGCTGGTGCGGGGCACCCTGCTCTCGAAACGAAGCCTCGCGCAGATGTGGACGAAGGTCCGGCTGAACGGCGGAGAGGAGGCTCCGTACGGTTTCGGCTGGCGGCTCGAGGAGGTGAACGGCGTCCGTGAGATCGGCCATGACGGCAGCCTGCCCGGCTTCCGCGCCTATTATGCGCGCTATCCCGACCGTGATCTCACGATCATCGCGCTGGCCAATGCCAACTATGGACCGGTGAACATGCGGGAGAGCGTGCGGGCGGTGGCGACGAAGCTGATGGAGACGAACACCGCCGCGCGCCAGTGAGCGGCCACCTTCCGCAACTCCTTGCCCTCATCGCCCTGCCCCGCTAACCGCTCGGCATGACGCTGGTCGGCATCATCATGGGGTCGTCATCCGATTGGGAGACGATGCGGCACGCCGCGGCGGTGCTGGACGAGCTCGGCATCGCGCACGAGACCAAGGTCGTCTCCGCGCACCGCACGCCGCAGCGGCTCTACGACTATGCCACGTCGGCCGCGGAACGCGGGCTCAAGGTGGTCATCGCGGGCGCGGGCGGGGCGGCGCACCTGCCCGGCATGGCGGCGGCGATGACGCACCTGCCGGTGCTGGGCGTGCCGGTGGAGAGCAAGGCGCTGAAGGGGCTCGATAGCCTGTTGTCGATCGTGCAGATGCCGGGCGGCGTCCCGGTGGGGACGCTGGCGATCGGCAGGGCGGGGGCGACCAATGCGGGGCTGCTCGCCGCCGCGATCCTCGCCACCGGCGACGACGCTCTCGCGAAGCGGCTGGTCGACTGGCGCGAGGCGCGGACGCGCGACGTCGCCGAGGAGCCGACCGGCTAGTGCTTCCGCCCGGATCGACGATCGGCATCCTCGGCTCCGGCCAGCTCGGCCGGATGCTGGCGGTCGCGGCGACGCAGCTCGGCTATCGCACGCATGTCTATGCGCCGGAGACCGGGCCGGCGAACGACGTCAGCGGCAGCTATACGCGCGGCGGCTATTACGACGCCGACGAGCTGGCGCGGTTCGCGCGGGGCGTCGACGTCGTCACCTACGAGTTCGAGAACATCGCGGCGGGGCCAATCGAGGCGCTCGCGGCGCTCGTGCCGGTGCATCCCTCGCCGCGCTCGCTGGCGGTGGCGCAGCATCGCGCCGAGGAGAAGGCGTTCGTCGAGGCCTTGGGTGGCCGCGCGGCGCCGTGGCGGCGGGTCGAGAGCCGCGAGGCGCTGGACGAGGCGGTCGCGGCGATCGGCTGTCCGGCGATCCTCAAGACCGCGACGCTCGGCTATGACGGCAAGGGGCAGACCCGCCTCGCCTCGCCCGCCGACGCCGATGCCGCGTGGGAGGCGATCGCGGGCGCGCCGGCGGTGCTGGAGGGGTTCGTCGCCTTCACCCATGAATTCTCGATCCTGCTGGCGCGCGGCGCGGACGGCAGCATCACCAGCTATCCACCGCCGCTCAACGAGCATCGGGACGGCATCCTGTCGCGCTCGACGGTGCCGGCGCCGGCGGAGATCGCGGCGCAATGGACCGAGGCGGCGGCGCTCGCCGGGCGGGTCGCCGATGCATTGGAGCACGTCGGCGTGCTGACGCTGGAGTTCTTCGCGACCAAGGACGGTCCGGTGTTCAACGAGATGGCGCCGCGCGTCCACAATTCGGGGCACTGGACGATCGAGGGCGCGGTGACCTCGCAGTTCGAGAACCACATCCGCGCGATCGCCGGCCTGCCGCTCGGGGAGACCGGGCTCACCGGGCAGAAGGTGGTGATGGAGAACCTGATCGGCGACGACGCCGAGCGCTGGGCCGAGCTTCTCGGCGAGGGCGACGCCCATCTCCACCTCTACGGCAAGCGCGATGCGCGGCCGGGGCGCAAGATGGGGCATGTGACACGGGTGGTGCGCTAGCGCCCACTGTCCCTCTCCCTTTGGGAGAGGGAAGGAGCCGCGAAGCGGCGGGAGGGTGAGGGCGACCTCGCTGACCGCGGCACCCTCACCCCTCCCCTCTCCCGCTGGGAGAGGGTTTGGAAGGATCAGCCCGCCCGCGTGCCGGTGATCGGGAAGCTGCCGAACGCGCCCGCCGTGACCATGCCGTTGAGGGCGTCGCCGTCGACCGTCGCCTCCATCGTCAGCGTCATCGGCATCGGCACGGTGATGTCCACCGCCCAGCTCGCCTTGTCGCCGTCGACCTTGCCGTTCTTGACCTCGGTCGAGCCCATCGCACCCGAAAAGGTGCCGGTGAGCGCGTCGCCGCTCGACTGGAAGGTCACGGTCGCCTTCTGGTCGCCCATCGGCGACTTGATGACGGTATCCCAGGTGCCGTCGATGCCGGCCATATCGCTTGCTCCTCTCTCGCTCAGTTGCTTGCCGCGGCGGCGGGTTGGGCGCCCGGCGCCGGCACCACCTCAACCGGCAATCCGACCGAGTCAAGCTGGGGACGGACCTTGGCGGCGTCGCCGACGACCACCCAGACGAAGCGATCCGGGTCCAAAGCCTCGCGTGCCGCAGCGTCAAGCTGGGGTGCGGTGAGCGCGCGATATTTTTGCGCGATGGTCGAATAATAATCGTCCGGACGCCTGGCGAGGTCGTTCATCTGCATCGCCGAGAGCACCGCGCTCGACGTTTCGAAGCTGCCCGACAGTTCGCGGACGAATCCGGCGATGGTGCGGCCGAACTCCTCGGGCGTGACTCCCTTGGTGGTGAGGAACTCGCGCACGTCGAGCTGGATCGCCTTGATCGAATCGCCGGTACGGTCGGCCTGGACCGGGGTGGTGATGGTGAAGGGCACTGCATTCTCGAGCCGCCGGAAGGTGCCGTAGCTGCCGTAGGTCCAGCCCTTGGTCTCGCGCAGGTCCATGTTGACGCGCGACAGGAAATTGCCGCTGAGCACGTCGTTGGCGGTGGTATAGGGCAGCAGCTCGTCGGTGCCCTTGAGGCGGGTAAGTTGGCCCGCGACGATCATCGACTGCGGCGAATCGGGGCGATCGACCAGCACGACCTTGGGCGCGGACTGCTGCGCGGCGGCGGCGAAGTCCTTGGTCCCCGCCGCGCCGGTGCCGCGCCAGTCGCCGAAGCGGCTTTCGAACGCCTGCCTGACTTCGGCGAGCGGACGATCGCTGACGATGAAGACCTTGAGCTTGTCGGGCCGCAGCCACGCGTCGTGGAAAGCCTTGAGATCGGTGGGGGTCAGCGTCGCCACCGCCTTGGGATCGCCGCTGCCGGCGCCTGCCTTCGCATAGGGCGAGGCCGTGCCGTAGAGCAGCGGCGGCGCGGTGCGCGAGGCGAGGCCGCTGGGGTTGGTGAGCTCGGCCGCGATCTGCGCGAGCAGCTGGTTCCTGACGCGCGTCACTTCCGGCGCGGCGAAGGCGGGGGTGCGCACCACGCCCGACAGCACGCCGAGCGCGGGGCTGAGGTTCGCGCTCGGCGCCTCGAACGCGACGGTCGTGCGGTCGGGCGTGCTCGCGGAGGTGATCTCCATGCCGAGCCGCTCCTGCGCCTCGGCGAGCGCGATCGGGTCGAGGGTCCTCGTACCGCCTTCCTCGAGTGCGGCGAGCATCAGCGACTGGGTGCCGAGCTTGCCCGGCACGTCCGCGGCGACGCCGGCATCGAAGCTCAGCACCGCGCGGGTGACCGGCACCGCGCTGCGCTGCGCATAGACGAGCTCGATGCCGTTGGAGAGCTTGGTGCGCTCGACCTTGGGGAAGTCGAGGTTGCTGATCTCGCCGACCGCAGGGAGCGGGCCGCGCGTGCCCTTGACCGGCTGCTCGGGTGCGGCCGCCTCGGCCGGCTTGGCGGCCACGGCCGCCTCGGCATAGGCCGCGCGCGGGCCGGGCTCGACGGTGAGCGCGAACACGGGACGGCTCAGCCATTTCTGCGCCGCCGCCCTGACGCTCTCGGGCGTCACCGAGGCATAGGCCTGGAGCTGCTTCTTGTAGAAGCCGGGATCGTTGGAATAGAGCGCGCCCTCGGCGAGCGCGGCCGCCTTGCCGCCGAAGTCACCGACCTGCTCCAGCCCCTCGATGGTGCCGGAGACCTGGGTCATCGCGACGCGCTGCACCTCGTCGGCGGTGGGGCCGTTCTTGAGCAGGTCGGCGAAGGTCTCGTCGAGCCGCTTGTTGACCAGCGCGGGGTCGACGCCGGGCTTCACGTTGACCAGGATCTCGAAGAAGCCGAGCTGCTCGAAATCCTGCACGCTGGCCGAGGCCGACACGGCGAGTTGGTCCTTGCGCACCAGCAGGTTGTCGAGCCGGGAGCTGGCGAGACCGCCCAGCACCGAGGCGAACACGTTGAGCGGCACCGAATCCCTGTCGTTGAGCCCCGGCACCGTCCAGTAGCGGTAGAGCCGGACGTTGGCGACGCGGTCCTTCATCGTCATCGCCTTGGGCTGCGGCAGCGTCGGGATCGAGGTGGGCGCGTCGACCGTCTTCGGGCCGGCCGGGATGTCGCCGAAATATTTGGCCACCAGCGGCCTGGCGGTGGCGGCGTCGATGTCGCCGGCGAGCACCAGCACCGCGTTGTTGGGGCCATAATGGGCACGGAACCAGCTCTTCACGTCGGACAGGCTGGCGGCGTCGAGATCGGCCATCGAGCCGATCGTGGTGTGGCCATAGGGATGGTCGGGGGGCAGCAGCCCTTCGAGCTGGGCGTATTCGACCAAGCCGTAGGGCTCGTTGTCGCCTTGGCGCTTCTCGTTCTGGACGACGCCGCGCTGGTTATCGAGCTTGTCCTGCGTGACCGCGCCGAGCAGATGGCCCATGCGGTCGCTCTCCAGGTAGAGCGCGCGCTCGAGCGCCGGGGTCGGCACCGTCTCGAAATAATTGGTGCGGTCGAACCAGGTGGTGCCGTTGAAATCGGTCGCTCCGACCTCCTGCAGCGGCACGAAGAAGTCGCCCGGCGAGTTCTCCGACCCGTTGAACATCAGATGCTCGAACAGGTGCGCGAAGCCGGTCTTGCCCTTGGGTTCGTTCTTCGAGCCGATGTCGTACCACACGCTGACCGCGACGATCGGCGCCTTGCGGTCGGTATGGACGATGACGCGCAGGCCGTTGGGAAGGGTGAACTGCTCGTAGGGGATGTTCACCTCGCGCACGAGCTCGGCGACCGGGACGGGCTTCGCTTCCTGGGCGAGCGCCGGAGCCGCGAGCGCGAGCAGCGCGACGCCGCTCAGCATTTGGGACGATTTCATGAGGTTCCCCCGCAAGACGATATGGCCGACAGCGGCCTGATGGGACTGGCTACCGCAAGCGGCGGGGCGACCGCAATCGGGCATGGCAGCAATGTCACAGGCCGCACGGCGCGGGCTTAACGGCGCGGCGAAGCGAGTCGGCGACGACGTCAATCGACGATTCGATTAGGGATTCGCGAACTGGCGTGGTTCTCCCCTTCCTCCGATCGGCTATCATGCCGAATCGGGCCACCAGAGGAGTCGGCGATGGGCCTCGTGCAAGCGCTGGACGGCGTCTCGAACGCCGCGTCGAACCTGGTCGCCAGCCTGCTGAGCGGCGAGACGCTGCCGCAGCTCGCCGCTGGCCTGATCGCGCAGAATTCGCCCAACAATGTCCCCGACGCGGCCGCGATCAACGGCCAGCTCGCCGAGTTGGCGCAGCATGATCCGGCGTTCGCCGCGGACCTTCGCGCGGAGATCTCGACCCAGCTGCGCCCCGTCGACCGCGCCGCCCTCACCCAGGCCGAGCAGGCGGCGGCGCCCCTCCTCGCCCGGGAGGCTCCGGCCCCTTCGGCTGGCGTCAAGGACGCGAGCCAATGGATCGAGGCGCTGCGCATCAGCCCCGATCCCGCCGACCGCACGCTCTTCGCCGATCTGGCGCGCGCCGCCGGCAGCGCCGATCCCGCCGCGATCAGGACCCTGCTCGCCGCGCTGTCGTCGCAGAACCTCAATCCTTCGGTCGCCGGCCAGCAGCCGGGGCCGGGCGGCGGCAATGTCCCGCAGGCGCAGCCTGCCGCCCCGGGCGGCGTCGAGTGGCGCGGCCAGCTGCAGGCGCTGCTCGACATGCGCGCTGCGACGGTCGCCATCGGGCAGGAAGGCCGCCCGGGCGCGCAGGAGGCCGGCAAGGGGATGACGGCCGATGCCGTGAACCCGGTGGCCTTGCCTTACACGATGGGCAATCCGGGGCCGACCCTCCCCTCATGGGCGCCGCTGGCGAAGCCCGGCCCGGGCTCGTCGACGCGGTGCCGTGCGGGCTTCGCGCAGCCCTGCCCCCGTCCCGCGGCCGAGTGCCGCGCGCGGCGCTGCGGCGAGGCGGTCGAGGCCGGCGCGATCGCGGCGCCGGCCGGTCGCGGCGCGATCGCCGCGATCGATCGGGTCGCGGCCGTCACCGGCGCCGAGATGCCCGCGGCACCCGCGGCATCGCGGCGCGAACCGAGCCGGGTCCGCTAACCTCCTCGGCTGCCGTTCGTTGCATTCCGCGCCCCGCGCCGGGCTCCGCCATTGTCAGCCGTGTCCCGGACGCTACACCGTGCCCCTTTGATCGATCGGAGGGGGTATTTCATGAAACGTCTCGTCGCCGTCCTGCTCGCCTGCGCCGCCACGGCGGCGGTCGCGCAGGATGCCGCCGTTCCCAGCTTCACGCCGGAAGCGGTGCGCGCGCATGTCGAGTTCCTGTCGGACGACCTGCTCGAAGGACGCGACACCGGCAGCCGCGGGCATGAGATCGCCGCGCGCTACGTCGCCAGCCAGTTCGAAGGGCTCGGCCTCAAGCCAGCGGGCGACAACGGCAGCTGGTATCAGCGCATCACCTTCCAGAAGACCTCGCGCGGCGAAACCCCGGCCAAGCTCACCGTCTCCGGCCCGAAGGGATCGCAGAGCTGGGCGCAGGGGACCGAGGTGCTGGTCGGCCTGCCGGTGCGCGAGCGCAATCTCGACCTGTCGGCACCGCTGGTGTTCGTCGGCTACGGCATCACCGATCCGACGCTGAAGATCGACGACTACCAGGGGCTCGACGTCAAAGGGAAGATCGTCGTGGTCCTCTCCGGCTTTCCCAAGGGGATGCCGAGCGAGGTCGGCGCGCATCTCGGCTCGACCAAGGGCAGCAACGCGGAAGCGCACGGCGCGATCGGCGTGATCACGATCAACACCCGCCAATCCGCCAAGACGCGGCCGTGGACGCTGATGCAGCACTATGCCGACATGCCGCGCTTCACCTGGGTCTCGCCCGAAGGCGAGCCGTTCGTCGAGGCGCCGGGCGTGCGCGCGGGGGCCTCTCTCAACACGCCGGCGGCCGAGGCGGTGTTCGCGGGGGCGCCGAAGGCGCTGGCGGCCGTGCTCGACGAGGCGGACAAGACGGGCGGACGGCCCAAGGGCTTCGCGCTCAGGACCAGCGCCCGCATCGAGGCGACCAGCGCCATCGAGCGCGTGACCAGCCCCAATGTCGCGGCCACCCTGCCGGGTTCCGACCCGAAGCTCGCCAACGAATATGTCGTGCTGTCGGCGCACCTCGACCATATCGGCGTCTTGCCCACCCGGCCTGGCGACGCGCCGGACAAGGACCGGATCAACAACGGCGCGCTCGACAATGCCGCGGGCATCGCGACGATGCTGGAGGTGGCGCGGGCGATCGCGCGGTCGTCGAACAAGCCCAAGCGGTCGATCATCTTCGTCGCCTCGACCGGCGAGGAGAAAGGGCTGCTCGGCGCCGACTATTTCGCGCGCCATCCGAGCGTGCCGATCGACCGCATCGTCGGCAACGTCGATCTCGACATGCCGCTCCTCCTCTACCGCTTCACCGACGTGACCGCGTTCGGCGCCGACCATTCGACGCTGGGGCCGCTGGTCGCCGCGGCGGTGAAGCCGATGGGCGTCGCGCTGTCGCCCGACCCAATGCCGCAGGAGGGCATCTTCACGCGCTCCGACCATTATATGTTCGTGAAGCAGGGGGTGCCGGCGGTGTTCCTGGCGACCGGCTTCGCCAACGGCGGCGGCGAGCAGTGGGGCAAGTTCCTGTCGGGCAATTATCACCACCCCGGCGACGACATGAAGCAGCCGATCGACTGGGTCGCCGGCGCGCGCTTCGCCGAGGCCAACTACCGCATCACCATGGCGATGGCGGACGCGGACCAGGCGCCGATGTGGTACAAGGGGGACTATTTCGGCGACCTGTTCGCGAAGGATCGGGCGAAGGCGGACAAGTAGCAACATCAAAGCCCCTCCCCTTCAGGGGAGGGGTTGGGGTGGGGAAGTGCGGCAGGCCGTTTGCTCGCGGATAGCCCTCACCCCCAAACCCCTCCCCTGAAGGGGAGGGGCTTAGAGGCGGCGCTGCCCTCCCCTCAAAGCCCCGCCTTCAGCGTCACGAAGAACTGCTGCGGCGCGCCGACCATCAGCGTCTGGTTGTCGCCCGAATTGCCGAAGCCGTTGGTGCCGATCGTCGAGACATATTTCTTGTCGAACAGGTTGGTGACGTTGCCCTGGATCTCCAGACTGCGGCCGCCGAGGTCGAACCGGTACCCCAGCGTCGCGTCGACCACGACGCGGCCGTCGACCGACTGGTCGTTGGTGTAGGTGAAATAGCGCTTGCTCATATAGTTCGCGCCCAACCGCGCCGCGAAGCCGGCGCGGTCGAAGGTGACCTCGCCCTTCAGCATGTGCTTCGGCGCATCGACGACGGTCTTGTCCGCGGTCGCGATCGTCACCGGCGTCGCCACGCCGCCCACCGTCGCGGTGGTGTGGACGTCGTCGCGATAGGTCGAATCGTTGTAGCTGTACGATGCGAACAGCCCGAAGCCGGCGCCGACCTTGAGGTCGCCGGTCGCCTCGAAGCCGAGCGAGCGGACGTCGCCGACGTTCTGCAGGATCACCGGATTGCCGACGATGCCCGCGCCGGTGGTGACGCCGAGCAGGCGGTTGCGGAAATTGACGTAATAGCCCGCCAGCGATCCGGTGAACGGGCCCGCGTGGAAGCGGCCGCCGAGCTCATAAGTGTCCGACTGCTCGGGCTTGAGCCTGGTCTCGCCGCTGAGCAGCGCGTCGAAGCCGGTCTGGGTGGTGGCGAACGGTCCGGTGGTCGCCGAGGCGACGAAGGCGCGCGTCACCTGGGTGAAGCCGGCGAACAGCTCCGCCCCAGGGGCGAGCTCATAGGCGACGCCGGCGTGCGGCTGGAACCAGTCGGCGACCCTGATCCGCCCGCCGGCGAGGCCGCCGCCGACGATCGGATTGGCCTTGTTGGTGACCGCGAAGCCTTTCCAGCCGAGATTCACCGTCAGCGGGCCGAAGCCGAGCTTGTCCTGGACATAATATTGGAAGGTGTCGGTCCGGTACTGCCAGTCCCATTGGGTCGCGAACGCGCCATGCTGGAAGTCCAGGCTGTCGCGGGTCGGCTCGGTGCGGCTGTCGAGGCCGTAGAAGCGGCGCGCCTGGCGGAAATCGTTGCGCTCGTACCAGGCGCCGACGGTGAGGTCGTTGAAACCGAAACGCGTGCCGATGTCGCCGAACACGCCCTTGCGGCGGATGTCATACTCGGTGGTGCGGATCGACATCGGCACGCCCGAGGGCGAGTTGACATAGGGCGTGTACCAGATCCCCTGGCCGTGGTTCGAATGGTAATAGCCCTTGAGCTGGCCATGGACGGCGGAGTCGTCGGTCGTCTCGAGCCCCACCGAGGCGAGATAGTCCTGACGCAGGCCGGCGGCGTTGAAATAGGCATCGTCGAGCGTCTGGAACGGCGCCGGGAAGGTCGTGCCGGCCGCCGGATTGCTCGGCGCGTTGCCGGTGATGTCCGACCGGCCGTCGGGGCCGGCCGCGCCGGTGCTGTTGTTGAACCGGTCGATGTTGTTGGCGATGTCCGCCAGCCTGATCGCGGTGGCATAGTCGTTCGAGATATTGTCCCACTTGTAGCCGAGACGCGAGATCATGCCGAGCGACAGGTCCTGATAGTCGTTCTCGCGCCGGTCGGAGAAGTCGAAGGTGCCGACCGCGCGCAGGCCCGCGACCAGCGGCGCGACCGCCTTCACATTGACCTGGTTGACGCGCTGCGAGCCCCAGCCCTTCCACTTGTCGGTGTCCGAATGGACGTAGGAGACATAGGCGCTGGGTCCGCCCTCGCCGAGCTCGCCGGTCTCGAGCCGGAAGAAGGTGCGCCACATGTCGTCGCTGCCGAGCGTGGCGTTGGCGTCGAGGCCGAACTCGCGGGCCGGATCGCGCGAGGTGAACTCGAGCGTGCCGCCGAGGTTGTTGGTCGCCTGCGTCCCGATCGAACCCGAGCCTTGCGACACGCGCGTCTCGGCGATGTTCTCGCTGATGATCGCGCGGCTGATGTGGAGGCCGTTGACGTTGCCGTAGCTCGCGTCGCCGAGCGGGATGCCGTCCAATGTGAAGCCGAGCTGGTTCTGGTTGAAGCCGCGGATCGAGACGCGCTGCGCCCATTCATAGGCGCCGAACGGATCGGCTCCGGTGACGTTGACGCTGGGCAGCTTCTCGATCGCCTTGAGCGGGCTGGTGCCGGGGACGAGCTCGGCGATGTCCTGCGCGCCGAGCTGCTGGACCTGGCGCGTCTCGCCCTTGCCGATCACGACGATGTCGCTCTCGGTGGCGGGTTCCTCGGCCGTCGGCTGGGTCCCGGTGGGGCCGTCCGGCACAGCCGCATGAGCGGCGACCGAAACGAAAAGGGACGAGCCGGCAAGCAGGCACGCGGCAAAATGGCGCATATGATGAAATTCCCCGAAACCGCATGGGCATCGTGCCCTGCTGGCGCGCCGCTAGTCGGGCCATGTTGCAGTGCGGAGAGAGATTGGTGTCGTTTCTTTTGCAGAATTGTTGCAATCTCGGGAACCGCGGCATTTCGGCCTTCAGCAGGTGCCGATCCGCGGTGGACGGAGCCTGCCCCCCGGGATAGGCAGGCTCAGGAAAGCCGATTCCCCTCCCTTGTGTTGCCCAAATACAACACCATCTGTGCGCCTGACGAACAACAGGGAAGGTCCATGAACCTCGAGAAATTCACCGACCGCGCCAAGGGCTTCCTCCAGTCGGCGCAGACCGTCGCCATCCGCCTTTCGCACCAGCGGATCGCGCCCGAGCATATCCTGAAGGCGCTGCTCGAGGACGAGCAGGGCATGGCCGCCGGGCTGATCCAGGCCGCAGGCGGCGATCCGAAGCGCGCGGCGAGCGAGACAGATCTCGCGCTATCCAAGATTCCCGCCGTGTCGGGCGGCGGCGCGCAGGCGACGCCGGGGCTCGACAACGACGCGGTGCGGGTGCTCGACCAGGCCGAGCAGATCGCCGCCAAGGCGGGAGATTCCTATGTCACCGTCGAGCGGCTGCTGGTCGCGCTGGCGCTCAGCCTCAACACCGCGGCGGGCAAGGCGATCAAGGCCTCGGGCGCGACGCCCGAGGGGATCAACGCCGCGATCAACCAGCTGCGCGGCGGACGTACCGCCGATACGGCGGGCGCCGAGGACCGCTACGACGCGCTCAAGAAGTTCGCGCGCGACCTGACCGAGGCGGCGCGGGACGGCAAGCTCGATCCCGTCATCGGCCGCGACGAGGAGATCCGGCGCACCATCCAGATCCTGGCGCGCCGCACCAAGAACAACCCGGTGCTGATCGGCGAGCCGGGCGTCGGCAAGACCGCGATCGCCGAAGGGCTCGCGCTGCGCATCGCCAACGGCGACGTGCCGGAGACGCTCAAGGACCGGCGGCTGATGGCGCTCGATATGGGCAGCCTGATCGCCGGCGCGAAGTATCGCGGCGAGTTCGAGGAGCGCCTCAAGGGCGTGCTCGACGAGGTGCGCGCCGCCGAGGGCGACGTCATCCTGTTCATCGACGAGATGCACACGCTGGTCGGCGCCGGCAAGACCGAGGGGGCGATGGACGCCTCCAACCTGCTGAAGCCCGCGCTCTCCCGCGGCGAGCTCCACTGCATCGGCGCGACCACGCTCGACGAGTATCGCAAGTACGTCGAGAAGGACCCGGCGCTGCAGCGGCGCTTCCAGCCGGTCTATGCCGACGAGCCGACGGTCGAGGACACCATCTCGATCCTGCGCGGCCTCAAGGAGAAGTACGAGCTGCACCATGGCGTGCGCATCACCGACGGCGCGATCGTCGCCGCGGCGACGCTCTCCAACCGCTACATCACCGATCGCTTCCTGCCCGACAAGGCGATCGACCTGATGGACGAGGCGGCGAGCCGCATCCGCATGGAAGTGGAGTCCAAGCCCGAGGAGATCGAGAACCTCGACCGGCGCATCATCCAGCTCAAGATCGAGCGCGAGGCGCTGAAGAAGGAGAGCGACGCGGCGTCGAAGGAGCGGCTGGCGACCCTAGAGGGCGAGCTCGCCAATCTGGAGCAGCAGTCGGCGGAGCTGACGCAGCGCTGGCAGGCCGAGCGCGACAAGATCGCGTCCGAGGCCAAGATCAAGGAGCAGCTCGATGCCGCCCGGCTCGAGCTGGAGCAGGCGCAGCGCGCGGGCGACCTCGCCAAGGCGGGCGAGCTGTCCTACGGCACCATCCCCGCGCTCACCAAGCAGCTCGAGGAGGCCGAGGGCGCGTCCAAGGGCGCGATGCTGCGCGAGGAGGTCAACGCCGACGACATCGCCGCGGTGGTGAGCCGCTGGACCGGCATCCCGGTCGACCGGATGCTGGAGGGCGAGCGCGAGAAGCTGCTCCACATGGAGGAGCAGCTCGGCAAGCGCGTGATCGGCCAGGACCAGGCGGTGCGCGCGGTGTCGACCGCGGTGCGGCGCGCGCGCGCCGGCCTGCAGGACCCGAACCGGCCGCTCGGCTCGTTCCTGTTCCTGGGGCCGACCGGCGTCGGCAAGACCGAGCTGACCAAGGCGCTCGCCGAGTTCCTGTTCGACGATCCGGCGGCGATGGTGCGCATCGACATGAGCGAGTTCATGGAGAAGCACGCGGTCGCCCGCCTGATCGGCGCGCCGCCGGGCTATGTCGGTTACGAGGAAGGCGGCGTGCTGACCGAGGCGGTGCGCCGGCGGCCCTATCAGGTGGTGCTGTTCGACGAGGTCGAGAAGGCGCACGGCGACGTGTTCAACGTGCTCCTCCAGGTGCTCGACGACGGGCGGCTGACCGACGGCCAGGGCCGCACGGTCGACTTCGCGAACACGCTGATTATCCTGACCTCGAACCTCGGCTCGCAGTTCCTCGCCAACCTGCCCGACGGCGCGAGCGTCGAGAGCGTCGAGCCGCAGGTGATGGAGGTGGTGCGCGCGCATTTCCGGCCCGAGTTCCTGAACCGGCTCGACGAGATCATCCTGTTCCACCGCCTCGCGGCGGCGCACATGGGACCGATCGTCGACATCCAGGTCGCGCGGCTGGCCAAGCTGCTCGCCGACCGCAAGATCGCGATCGAGCTCAGCGACGGTGCGCGGGCATGGCTGGGGCGGGTCGGCTACGATCCGGTCTATGGCGCGCGGCCGTTGCGGCGCGCGGTGCAGCGATATCTGCAGGACCCGCTTGCCGAGCTGATCCTCAGGGGAGAGGTGAAGGACGGGTCGATGGTGAAGGTCGAGGAGGGGGATGGGACGCTGGAGTTGAGGGTCGTCTAACCGCCGCGGCTCCTTCGAGCCATTCAACAAACAAAAATGGGGCGGCTCGGAACGAGCCGCCCCAAATTGCGGACGTATGTTCCGTCTGGCTTAGAAATCGACCTTCGCACCGATCCGGAAGTAACGGCCAACCACGTTGGCCTGACCCCACGCCGGATTGTACTGCATGATCGAATAAGCCGCCGACGGATCGAACTGCGGCTTGATGTTCAGGAAGTTGAGCGCGTTGGCGTAGATCGTGAAGTGATCGTTCACGCGGTAGCTCGCGGCGAGATCCGCATTCCACTGCGCACCGACCTTGCACTTCACGGGCGTACCATCCTGATAGGTCACGACCGAAGCGCCGATGCTCTCCAAGCAGTCACCCTTGACACCGCCATAGTCGACCGAAGCCAGATCATAGCCGTCGGTGTAGTAGACGGTGCCGGTCAACGAGAAGTCACCGACGGACAGCGTGTTCTGCCAGTTACCACGCCACTTCGGCGAACCCGAGCATGACGTGTAGTCGCACGGGCTCAGCGAACCGTCGTAGCGCTCGATCGTGCCGCTCTGGCGGTGCACCTCATACTTGATCAGGTACGAGGCATCGAGCGAGCTGTAGAGCTTCACGCCGCCACCGAAGTCGTGATTGGCCTCGAAGCCGAAGTCGATACCCTGGACCCGCTCCTCGTCCGCGTTCTGGAACGAGAACTGGAGGAAGCCCGGCAAAGCACGAGCACCCGGAACCTGAGGGTCGGGAACGCCCGGGACGACCACGACACCGGGAACGGCAGTCGTGTTGCCACTACGCAGATACGCGTCAAGCGCCGCTTCCTGATCCTCCGCCGAAATGTTGCCGATGACGTCCTTCACCTTGATGTTGAAGTAGTCGATGGTGAAGCTGACGTTGCGGATCGGCTCGAGCACCACGCCGGCGGTCCAGCTCGTCGACTTTTCCGGATCGAGCGCCGGATTGCCGGTCGACGTGCGGCCCAGGTTATACTGGCCCGTCACATAGGTGTTGTTGTTGTGCGAGGCGCAGAATTCCGCGTAGGTCGTGCAATTGATCGACAGCGTGGTGTAGCCGGTCGTCGGCAGACCGTACGCCTCGTTGAACGACGGAATACGGAAGCCCTTCGACCAGGTACCGCGGATCAGCACCTGCTGGATCGGCCTGAACTTCGCACCGACCTTCGGCGAGAAGTTGCTCTGGCCCGACGAGTAATCGTCGTAGCGGCCTGACACGTTGACCTCGAACTGCTCGACGATCGGCGCGTTGATCTCGAAATAGCCCGACTTCACGTTGCGGCTGCCGACCGCACCCACCGCATTGATGGTGTAGTAGCGATCGTACGGATGCGCATCGTTGGCCGGGTTGGCCGACTCGTCGTCGATCGACTCGTGACGATAGGCCGCGCCGACCGCCACCTGCAGCGGCCCGCCCGGCAGGTCGAACAGCGTACGGCCGATGTTGGCGTCGATCTGCCAGAGGTTCGAGGTCGACGTCTTGCTGTTGATCGGCGCCACATAGTCGAGAACCTCCTGGCTGTTGAGCCAGGGCTGCACGAAATTGTAGCTGCCGTCCGCGATCACGTCGGCAAGGCGCTGCGGAATGATGTAGTTCTCGCTGATGCGCTCCAGGCGAACTTCCGACGCCGTGAACTCGACGTTGTAGTTCCACTCGTTGTTCGAGCCGAACGAACCCTTGATGCCAGCGGCGCCGCGAAGCGAACGGGCGTTCGTCTCGACGGTCTGCGGCAGGAAATAGCGACCGCGCAGGAGTGCAACCTGACCAGCGGCCGCATAGGGATTGTTCGGGTTGAGCGTGCCGTTCGTCGCATCGCAGCCGGTGCTGGTGTTGACGCCGGTGGCCGGGTCGATCGTTCCGACACCCGCCGAGCAGACATAGACCGGCAGCACGATCGGGTTGAACGTCACCGATCCCGGAGGCGGCGTCTGGTTGTTGAAGGCAGCCGGCGTCAGCTGCGAATAGGTATTCACATGCATGAAGTTGCCGGCGACATAAGCCTCAGCATTCTCGCCGATCTTCGCGGTCGCGCGAACCGCGAAGCCGTAGCGCTCGGTCGACGGACGAATCGTGCCATAGGCCTCTCGTAGGTCCATGCTGCACTGGTTAGGTGCCCAGCTGTAGAGGGTGCCGGTCGGATTAAGCTGCCGCGCACTGTCCGGCAGGGTGATCGGCGTTGCGCCGAAGGCGCCGCAATCGGTGTTGAGCAGCTGATACTCGCCCGTGCGGCTACCATCGAGATTGCCCGGAGCAATAAGGGGGTTGACCGGGATGGTCGTGCCGCCCAGCGAACCATTCCGATTCACGCCGAACTGATACCAGCGGGTCGGGATCGCCATACAACCGCTGGTGGTGCCAGTGGCAGGCGTGCCGTCCTTACAGATGCCGCTGAGGTCGCCCGAGTTGAACGGATATTTGCGATCGCGGGCCCAGATTACGCCATTCTTGCGATAGCTGCCGCCGACGTAGATGTTGAAGCCCTGCTCGTCGAGATCGCCATAGCCGGCGGTAAGGTCGATCCGCTGCTCGGCACCATCACCCTCTTCCGAGATGCCGGAGGAGGCATTCAGATGGACGCCGGTGATCTGTTTCTTCATGATGACGTTGACCACGCCCGCGACAGCGTCCGCGCCGTAGGTCGACGATGCGCCATCCTTCAGCACCTCGATCCGGTCGACGACCGCATCCGGAATGGTGCTGAGATCGACGAAGTTGCGGTGTCCGTCATCGGCGACCGGATAGGGCGCCATGCGCAGGCCGTCGAAGATGGTCAGGGTCTTCTGCACGGTCAGGCCGCGCAGCGAAACCGCATTCGCACCGGCCGCGAAGTTGTTACCGTTGTTCCACCCTTCCGCGATCGTGCCGGAACCGTTGGCGGAGAGACGCTGCAGGCCCTCGGCGACGGTGTTGATGCCGCGCTCCTCTAGGGTAGCCGTCGACAGCACCGTCACAGGTGACGGCGTCTCCCGGTCCGTACGACGAAGGATCGAACCGGTAACGACAATGTCGGTACCCTCTTCGGTCGTCTCCTCCTGAGCGGCCGGGCTGGCCGACTGGCCAGTCGTCGTTTGCGCCAATGCCGGCGCGGCCCACATGCCTGCACCGAGCAAGGCGAGCGCCGGCAAGGCAGCGCCGCCGAACAGCGACTTGCGCATGAAATAGGTGTTGCTGGTCACAGATCTTCCCTCGCATATTGGCCCGTTCGGCAGTGCGCCGCCCCCAAGGCCGATTGTGATCTTTCGCACGGCGCACACCGCGCCTGTGCGAAGGATTATGCGCGAAGGTCTAAGCCCCGTTCATCCGCTGTAAAGCTGACATGCACGCGAAACCTCGCCTTTTCGAAGGGACTGTAACCAAAATAACACAGATGGTCGCGCGGAGGTTTCCGCGGTGCACCATTCTGTCGCCATAGCGCCGACGACAGCAGCAATATTACACCGCCTCAATTCCCGGCCGGCATCGGACCGGCGACCAGCAGCGGATCGATCCGCGCGTCGCGCCACTTCATCCCCCAATGGAGATGCGGCCCGGTCGCGCGCCCGGTGTGACCGACGCGCCCGATCGGCTGGCCTTGGCGGACGTGGTCGCCGACGCGCACGTCGATGCGGCTGAGGTGCAGAAAGGCGCTGTTGAGGCCCATGCCGTGATCGATCATCAGCAGGTTGCCCTCCAGCGTGAAGGGGTGATCGGCCGCCAGGATCACCACGCCGTCGGCAGGCGCCACCACCACCGCGCCCTCCGGCTTGGCGACGTCGACCCCGGAGTGATAGGCGCCGGGCTCGCCCCTGTAGATGCGCTGGCTGCCGAAGCGGCCGGAGATGCGGCCGGTCGCGGGCCAGATGAAGCGCTGGCGCCACCCCTCGGCGCCGGTCTGCCGCGCCCGTGCCGCGGCGATCCGGGCGAGCTCGGCGGGGCGGCGGCGGGCGAATTCCGGGCTCGGCTGGGGAAAGCGCGGGAGCCGGTTCAGCCGCTCGATCGGCCAGGCGCGCGGCGCGATCGCGAGCGCGCGGGTGACGACGGAGCCGTCCGATCGGGTCGCGGTCAGCGCGGCGTTCGGGCCCGCATCGCGATCGAAGGCGATCAGGAACTTGCCGTCCGGCGCAAACGGAACCGGCGCACCGTCGAAGCTCAACGCGGTGGTGCCCGCCGGCACGGTGCCGCGAAGGATGCCGCCCTGGATGATCGTGCCGTCGAGGACGAAATCGCTTGCCGGCAAGGGGCGCGCCCGAGGCACGGGGCTGACGGTCGCCGGCGCCTCAGGAGGGAGCGCCGCCGGGCCGGGCGCGGACGGCGGAACGCAGCCGGCGAGCATGATCAGCGCGGCGACCGCCGCTCCCCCGCCCGCCGTGGCTCGCCTCACTGCGCGAGCGTCTCGCTGGCGATCCTGGCGCTGGCGTAGGGTTCCTGCCGCGCGACGCTCCAGTAGCGCAGCTCGTCGAGCGGGATCCTGGCGCCGCTCACCGCGCAGATCACATGGTCGCCGGGCGCCAGCACGCGGAAGCCATTGGCCATATAGTGGAGCCGCGCCGTGCGCGCGGTGTTGGACATCAGCATCGGTTCGCCCTGTTCGATCAAGGGGTTCGGTCTAGAGCAGGCTCGGCTGCTCGGGCTTGGCGGCAGGATAGGGCTTCGCGCCCGCGCGCTCAACCCGCGCGTCGACGGTGCCGTCCTTGAAATGGAGCGTGAGCGCACCGGCGGCGCGCGCGGCGTCGGCGCCGGTCACCACCTTGCCGCCGGGCCGCGCGGCGACCCAGGCATAGCCGCGTTCGAGCGGCTTGTCGGGATGCGCGGCGTCGAGCAGCCGGCTTGCGGCCTCCAGTCGCGCCCTGGCGGCCGAGAGACGGTTGGTCAGCATCGACGGACGCAGCGCTCCGCCCGTGCGGTCGAGATCGCGGCGGGCGCGGACGAGGCGACGTTCGAGCGCGAGGTCGAGACGCGCGCCGAGATCGTCGGCCTTCTGGCGCTGCGGCCCGAGCAGCGCATCGCGGCGGGGCAGCACGCGGACCAGCGCCTGGAGCCGCTCGCTGGCGCGTTCGTGATAACGGCGGGCGCAGCGTTCTGCGCGCAGGCCCAGCGTGGCGATGCCGTGCGCGAGCTCGGCCTTGACCGGCACCGCGATCTCGGCGGCGGCGGTCGGCGTCGGGGCGCGCAGGTCCGCGGCATGGTCCGACAGGCTGGTGTCGGTCTCATGCCCGACCGCGGAAATGATCGGGATCGAGCAGGCGGCGATGGCGCGCACCACCGCCTCCTCGTTGAACGCCCACAGGTCCTCGATCGAGCCGCCGCCGCGCGCGACGATGACGAGGTCGGGGCGCGGCACCGCCCCGCCCGGCGCCAGCGCGTCGAAGCCGCGCACCGCCGCCGCCACCTCGGCTGCGGCACCCTCGCCCTGCACCTTGACCGGCCAGACCACGACATGGGTCGGGCAGCGGTCCTCGAGCCGGTGGAGGATGTCGCGGATCACCGCGCCGGTCGGCGAGGTGACGACGCCGATCACGTGCGGCAGGAACGGCAGCGGCTTCTTCCGCGCCGGATCGAACAGCCCCTCGCCGGCCAGCTTGGCCTTGAGCTTCTCGAGCAGCTGCATCAGCGCGCCCTCGCCAGCGAGCTCCATCCGCTCGATCACGATCTGGTATTTGGAGCGACCGGGATAGGTGGTGAGGCGGCCGGTCGCGACCACCTCGACGCCGTCGGCGGGGGTGAAGGGCAGCGCCGCCGCCGACCCGCGCCACATCACGCCGTCGATCACCGCGCCTTCGTCCTTGAGGCAGAGATAGACGTGGCCCGACGATGCGCGCTTGTAGCCCGAGATCTCGCCGCGCAGGCGGACATGGCCGAACTCGCCCTCGACCACGCGCTTCAACCGGCCCGACAATTCGCTGACGGTGAGCTCGGGCGCGTTGCTGCCGGGCGCGGGCTCGGCTACCAGCCGGGCGGTGTCGAAGTCGTCGTCGAAAGGGTCGGCCATGAATGTCCTGCTGGTCGGCTCGGGAGGCCGCGAACATGCGCTCGCGTGGAAGCTGGCGCAATCGCCGCGGCTCACGAAGCTGTTCGCCGCACCCGGCAATCCGGGGATCGCCGAACACGCCGAGCTTGTCGAGCTCAACATAGCGGACCACCGCGCCGTCATCGACTTCTGCCGGCGCGAGCATATCGGCTTCGTCGTGATCGGGCCCGAGGCGCCGCTGGTCGACGGGCTCGCCGACAATCTGCGCACGATCGGGGTCGGCGTGTTCGGGCCGAGCAAGGCGGCGGCGCAGCTCGAGGGCTCGAAGGGCTTCACCAAGGACCTGTGCGCGCGCGAGGGCGTCCCGACCGCGCGTTACGAGCGGGTCCATGCGCTCGACGGCGCACGCGCCGTGGTCGGCGAGTTCGGTCTGCCGGTGGTGATCAAGGCGGACGGCCTCGCCGCGGGCAAGGGCGTGACCATCGCCACCACCGCCGACGAGGCCGACGCCGCGCTGGCCGCGCTGTTCGAGGGCAGCGCCGGCGCCGAGGCGGTGATCGAGGAATATCTGACGGGCGAGGAGGCGAGCCTGTTCGTGCTGACCGACGGTACGCAGCTGATGCCGTTCGGCAATGCCCAGGACCACAAGCGCGTCGGCGACGGCGACGTCGGGCCGAACACCGGCGGCATGGGCGCCTATTCGCCGGCGCGGGTGCTGACCCCCGAGCTGGAGGCGCGCGCGATCGAGGAGATCGTGCGGCCGACGATCGAGGCGCTGGCGCGGGTGGGGACGCCGTTCCAGGGCGTGCTCTACGCCGGGCTGATGCTGACGGCCGAGGGGCCGAAGCTGATCGAATACAACGTCCGCTTCGGCGATCCCGAGTGCGAGGCGCTGATGCTGCGGCTGGAGAGCGACCTGCTCGAGCTGATGATCGCCAGCGACGAGGGCAGCCTGGCCGAGCATGACGCCAGGTGGCGCGACCAGGTGGCGATGACCGTGGTGATGGCGGCGAAGGGCTATCCCGGCACGCCCGAGAGCGGCGGAACGATCGGCGGGATCGACGTGGCCGAGGCCGACGGGGCGAAAGTTTTCCATGCCGGGACCAGGCTGGCGGGCGGCAAGCTGACCGCCGCCGGGGGCCGTGTGCTGGCGGTGACGGCGCTCGGTTCGAGCGTCGCCGAGGCGCAGGCGGCGGCCTATCGCGCAGTCGACACGATCGATTTCCCGACCGGCTTCTGCCGCCGCGACATCGGCTGGCGCGAAGTGGCGCGGGAGAAGGGGGAGTAGACTTCGGGACGTCCGAGGATCGGTCGACATTCAGTTATGCCGCACGGCTATGTCTTAAGCCCCTCCCCTTCAGGGGAGGGGCTAAGCATTGAATGTCGATCCATTCATCCACCGCTCATCGCGCGAATGGCACGCTCGCACGCATGTTCGCCATGTGACAACATATCACCATCACCGAGGGAGTGATGCCGATGCGTGTTCAAGCCGTGTCCTCGCTGGCGCTCGGCGCCCTTCTCCTCACCTCCGCCGCGCCGTCGCCGGTTCCGCAATCTCCGCTGGAGAAACGGATCCTGCCGCTGCCGCCTCAGCCTTCGCCGGTGCGCTGCCGGATGGGCGATCGCACCGTTCCCAATCCCGGTCCCGTCTATGCACCGCAGCCGCGCACCGGCGTGATGCCGCCTCCACCCCCGCCACCGCCGCCTCCTCCGCCCGCGACGGCCGTGGCGCCGATGGCATTGCAGGAGGTGGTCGTCACCGGATCGCACAACGCACCGGCCACCCGGATGAAGCGCGGCTACGCGCCGCCGCCCTACGGCGCCTACGGCAATACCGAGCGTTACGACGGCCGTGCGGTCGCCTCGATCCAGGACGTCGCGCAGGCGCCCGTCTCCACCTTCTCGGTCGACGTCGACACCGGCGCCTATGCCAATGTCCGCCGCTTCCTGACGCAGGGCCAGCCGGTGCCCGCCGAGGCGGTGCGGACCGAGGAGATGATCAACTATTTCCGCTACGACTATCCGCGCCCGGCCGACCGCGCCGCGCCGTTCAGCATCACCACCGACGTCGCGCGCACGCCGTGGAATGCGGACACGCGGCTGCTGAGGATCGGCCTCAGGGGCTATGACGTCGACATGGCGACGCGGCCGCCGGCGAACCTCGTTTTCCTCGTCGACGTGTCGGGTTCGATGGACCAGCCGGACAAGCTGCCGCTGGTCAAGACGGCGCTGACCGGGCTCGCCGACCAGCTCCGGCCCGACGACCGCGTCGCGATCGTGGTCTATGCCGGTGCGGCCGGCGTGGTGCTGGAGCCGACCAGCAGCAAGGACTACGTGAAGGCCGCGATCGACTGCCTGTCGGCGGGCGGCTCGACCGCGGGAGCGGAGGGCATCCAGCTCGCCTACGACATCGCGCGGGCGAACTTCCGCAAGGGCGGCATCAACCGCATCTTCCTCGCCACCGACGGCGACTTCAACGTCGGCGTCAGCGACAACAAGCAGCTCGAGGCATTGGTCAAGAAGAACCGTGACGACGGCATCACCCTCACCACGCTCGGCTTCGGCGAGGGCAACTACAACGAGGCGATGATGGAACGCATCGCCGACGTCGGCAACGGCAACTACGCCTATGTCGACAGCGCGATGGAGGCGCGGAAGGTGCTCGACGAGGAGCTGTCCGCCACGCTGGTCACCATCGCCAAGGACGTGAAGGTGCAGGTGGAGTTCAATCCCGCCGAGGTCAGCCAGTACCGGCTGATCGGCTACGAGAACCGCGCGCTGGCCGAGGAGGACTTCACCAACGACGCGGTCGACGCCGGCGACATCGGCGCGGGACATCAGGTGACGGCGCTCTACGAGATCGTGCCGGCGGGGGCGAAGGGCTGGACGCCGGAGCGGCGCTACCAGGCCAACCGGCCGGCACGCGGCGCCTCGACCGGCAGCGAGCTCTGCTACGTCAAGCTGCGCTACAAGGCGCCGGACGGCACCACCTCGCGCGAGATCAGCCGCCCGGTGCCGGCGTCGCTGCTGCGCACCGCAGGCGAGCCCTCCGGCGACATGGCCTTCGCGACCGCGGTAGCGGCGTTCGGCCAGAAGCTCCGGGGCGACAAGTATCTCGGCGGCTACGGCTATGCCGACATCCGGCGGCTCGCCGGCGACGGCGGCGGCTATTGGCGGCAGGAGTTCGTGAAGCTCGCCGAACTCGCCGACAAAGGCGGGCAAGCGGTCTCCAGCCGCGATTGAGGCGCTGGACGGCAATGCTCCCGAACGATTAGCATCGCAGGCCAAATCGTTCGGGAGTGGACGTCATGGAAGGCAAGGGCACGCCGGTCGCAGGCGCGGCGGACAAGATGCAGGGGATGACGATCACCACGCTCGTCCTCGTCGCGATCGCGATAGTCGTCGTGCTCGCGGCGATCTGGTGGGGCCGCAAGCTCCGCCTCCAGCGCAAGCGCATCGAGAACGAGCTCGCCAGGAAACGGCAAACGGCACATGCCGAGCCCGGCCAGGCGACCGAGACGGCGCCGCCTCGGACCGCGCCGCCGCCACCGCCGCTGGCCGACACGCCGGTCGCCGCCGCGGCGCCGTTCGAAGCGGCGCCGGCGGCAATGGCGGCCGACCTCGCGACGCCGCCGCCTACGTCTTCGCTGTCACCCGAGGGCGCGGACGACTTCACGCGGCTGAAGGGTGTCGGCCCGAAGCTCGCGGCGCGGCTCAACGAGCTCGGCATCACCAGCTATGCACAGATCGCCGCGCTCACGCCCGAGCAGGCCGCCGATCTCGACGCGCAGCTCGGCACGTTCAAGGGCCGGCTCCAGCGTGACCGGTGGATCGAGCAGGCGGGGTATCTTGCGCGCGACGATCGCGACGGGTTCGAGGCGGCGTTCGGGAAGCTTTGATCGTCCTTCCCCTCTCCCCTTGGGAGAGGGAGGGGCCCGCTCGGCGCAGCCGAGTGGGAGGGTGAGGGCGACCACCGCTGGCCGCAGTCACCCTCACCCTCCCGCCGCCTTCGGCGGCTCCTTCCCTCTCCCAGAGGGAGAGGGACGGTGAGCTCACTCCACCCGGCTCACCAGCAGCTTGTCGATCTTGTGGCCGTCCATGTCGACGATCTCGAAACGCCAGCCCTGCTCGACGAAGCTCTCACCCTCGGTCGGCAGGTGCTTGAGCACCGACAGCGCCAGGCCGGCGACGGTCGCATAGTCGCGGTCCTCGTCGAGCATCATGTCGAGCCGCTCGGCGAGGCGGTCGGCGGAGACGCTGCCGGCGATCAGGAACGAGCCGTCGTCGCGCACCACCACCGCAGGCTCCTCGCCCGGCTCCACGTCCGAGGCGAAGCCGCCGGCGATCGCGGCGAGCAGGTCGATCGGCGTCACCACGCCCTCGAAATGGCCGTACTCGTCGTGGACCAGGCCCATCGGCACCTCGGCGCGGCGCAGCACGCCGAGCGCGTCCATCGCGTCGACCTGGTCGGGCAGCACCGGCGCCGGCTTCATCAGCACGCGCAGGTCGAGCGGCCTGCCCTCGATCAGCGCCACCGCGATCGAGCGGGCCTCGACCACGCCGATCACCGCGTCGATCGAGCCTTCCGCCACCGGCAGGCGGGTGCGCGGCGTCGCCAGCAGCGCGTTGCGCACGCCGATCTCGTCGAGGTCGACGTCGAGCCAGTCGACGTCGGTGCGCGGCGTCATCACCTCGCGCACCGGCCGGTCGGCGAGGCGGACCACGCCCGAGATGATCGAGCGCTCATGCTCCTCGATCACCCCCGAGCGGGACGCTTCGGCGACGATCAGATGGAGTTCCTCGGCGGTGACGTGATTCTCCGATTCGCGGCGCAGGCCGATCAGGCGGAAGAAGAGCGCGCTGGTGGCGTCGAGCAGCCACACCAGCGGCGCCGTCAGCCGCGCGAGCCACAGCATCGGCACCGCCATCAGCACCGCGATCGGCTCGGGCGAGCGGAGCGCGAACTGCTTGGGCACCAGCTCGCCGACGATCAGCGAGGCGAAGGTCGTGAGGCCGATGACGACGACATAGGCGATCGTCTCGGCGGTCTCGTGGCTGAGGCCCAGCGCCTCGATCCGGGCGGCGGTGGGTTCGCCGAGGCTGGTCCCCGAATAGGCGCCGGCGACGATGCCGATCAGGGTGATGCCGATCTGGACGGTCGACAGGAACCGGCCGGGATCGGCGGCGAGCTGGATCGCGGTGGCGGCGCCGCTGCGCCCGGTCCGCACCATCGCCTCCAGCCGCGCCTTGCGCGCGGAGACGATCGCCAGCTCGCTCATCGCGAACACGCCGTTCAGAAGGATGAGCGCGAGGATGATCGCGACGTCGATCCAGGGGAAAGGGGGGAGCGCGTGCATTGGCGTTCCGCTATCCCATAGCCGCGAAGCTTACGGTTTCACAACCGTCACGTCAGGCCGGGTTCAGTGCGCAGGCGGAACAATTGCCGGCAATACAGGGTTCCAACGTCGTAAAAACGGGAGGTTTTGACATGATCCGATCCAAGCTTTTGCTCGGGGCCGCGCTCGCGTCGCTGACGCTTGCCAGCGCCTGCGTCACCGATCCGGAGACCGGCGAGCGCCGTCCCGCCAAGGCGGGCCTCGGCGCCGCGGTGGGCGCGGTCGGCGGCTATCTGCTCGGCGACCTGGTCGGCGGGCGGCGCGACCGCACCGAGAAGATCGTCGGCGCCGGCATCGGCGCGATCGCGGGCGCCGGCGTCGGCGCCTATATGGACAATCAGGAGCGCGAGCTGCGCCGCCGCACCGCCGGTACCGACGTGCAGGTGATCCGCCAGGGCGACGATCTGGTGCTCAACATGCCGTCGGGCATCACCTTCGCCTATGACAGCGCGAACATCCAGCCGCAGTTCCGCGGGACGCTCGACCAGGTGGCCGACGTGCTGCGCCAGTATGACCGCACCTATGTCGACGTGTACGGCCACACCGATTCGACCGGCAGCGATTCGTACAACATGGGTCTGTCGGAGCGCCGCGCGACCTCGGTGGCCGACTATCTCGCCAGCCACGGCGTGCAGCCGGCGCGGATCGGCACCCGCGGCTTCGGCGAGAGCCAGCCGGTCGCGTCCAACGACACCGAGGACGGCCGCGCCGCCAACCGCCGCGTCGAGATCAAGATCGTGCCGGTGACGAACGAGGGGTAAGCGCCTGGGGTCGGATGAGGTGGAATCCGTGCTCCTGCGAAGGCAGGAGCCCTGGACTACATGCCATTCGCTTGCGGCCTGAGCTCCTGCCTTCGCAGGCGCACCGATGCTGCTTCGATACGAACGGACAGACGTTAGAGTCCGTTTGGAAAAGGCGGCACCGGCCCGCTCCGCCACCTGGCCACCCACGAGCGTATCCTGATGGGTGGCCGGGTGGCGGAGCGGGCCGGTGCCGCCGAAATGCGCCTTCTGGCGCCTTTCCAAACGGGCACTTAGCGCCGCATCGCGAAGAACTCCCGGAGCAGCGCCGCCGCCTCGGCTTCGCCGATGCCGGCGTAGACCTCGGGGCGGTGGTGGAGCGTCGGCTGGGTGAACAGCCGCGGGCCGTGCTCGATCGCGCCGCCCTTGGGGTCGCTCGCGCCGTAGTAGAGCCGCGCGATGCGGGCGTGGGCGATCGCGCCGGCGCACATCGCGCAGGGCTCCAGCGTCACCCACAGGTCGCAATCCTCGAGCCGCTCGCGGCCGAGCTGGGCGGCCGCCTCGCGAATCACGCGCATCTCGGCATGGGCGGTCGGATCGTGGAGCCCGCGCGGCGCATTGCCGGCGACCGCGATCACGCAGCCGTCGTGGACCAGCGCGGCGCCGACCGGCACCTCGCCGGCCGCGGCGGTATCGCGGGCGGCATCGAGCGCGGCGCGCATCGGTTCGGGAAGCGGGAACATCCGCCTTCCCCTAGCCGGTTCAGGCTGCGCTTGTCGAAGGCCGGCCGATGCCCGATTCGGGCTGCAGCACCGTCCAGAGCGCGAAGATCGCGCCAGGCACGAACGCAAGCAGGGTCAACGCGCAGGCGATGAGGAAATGGCTGTCGGCGCCGCGCTTCAGGTACACGCCGAGCGGCGGCAGCAGCACCGCGGCGACGATCCGTCCCGCGCTCATTGCACCGCGGCGGCGTTGCCCGCCTTCTCGACGCCGATCGTCGGGACCTGCACCGTCTTGTTGACGGTTCCCACGTCGATGCGGCCGACGTCGGCCTTGAACTCGGGCGCCTGGCCGCCCTCCACGTTGATCTTGGGCAGGCTCGCCTGACGGGTCTGATCGATGCTGACCAGCCCCAGCGCCATCAGCACGATCAGCACCACCACGGCCAGGCCGATCAGGGCGAGAAGCGTCCGCATCCTTGGTCTCCCGAAAATCGGTTCGTTCGCGTAATAACGCGTGGACGTCGAATGAGGTTGCACGCTTAAATCGGCAGATGCCGGCTGAATCGGTTGACTGGATGGCCGTCTCCAGCTACGTGCGCCGCCTTTCCGGGGCATATCCCGAAACTCAGGAACGAGCACAATGTCGCGCATCTGCGAGCTGACCGGCAAGGGCCGGCAGGTGGGTCACAATGTTTCCCACGCCAACAACAAGACCAAGCGCACCTTTCTGCCCAACCTGCAGAATGTGACGCTGATGTCGGACGCGCTGGGCACCAGCGTGCGGCTGCGCGTGTCGACGCACGGCCTGCGTTCGGTCGAGCATGTCGGCGGCCTCGACAACTGGCTGCTCAAGACCCGCGACGAGGACCTGTCGCTGCGCGCGCGCCGCCTGAAGCGCGACGTCCGCAAGAAGCTCGGCGAGACCGCCGCGGCCTAACGCGCCTCCGCGTCTGGCGAGACCGGCCTGCTTCCCTCGCGGGAAGCGGGCCGTTCGCGTTTGGGCCAATCGCTTCTGGGGAGGTCGAGCCGGAACTTGAGCAGCAGCGTGCGCTGGAACCAGGACAGATTGTCGTCGGACACCAGCCAGACGATCGTCGCGCCGCCTTCGCGGGTGATGGCAATCCCTTCGAAATTGTCGTGGATCAGCGGCGATTCGAGCGCCGCGATCTCCCGTCCCACCACGCGCTGCCCCGGCTTGACCTTGCGCGTGTCGACGAGCGTCAGCTTGTTGACGAAGCCGGTCCCGAGCGAGAAGCGGCGATTGAGCACGAGGAGCCGGCCATCGGGCAATTCGGCGGCGTCGACCGGGCGGTAGTGCCGGGGCGGCAGATAGGCGAAGGCGAAGCCCCGGCGCGGCGCCGACACCGGATCGCCGAGGAAGCGCAGCACCGCCTTGCCGCCGCCGGGCGCCTTCTGCCCTTCGGAAAAGACCAGGAAGCCACCCCCGCGCAACCGCACCATCGTCTCGGCACCGCTGTTGATCGGCCAGTCGCGCATCGCCGGCGGCGTCGCCGCGCCCTCGGGCCGCGCGAAGCCGGGCGTATAGCGCCAGATCATGTTGAAGCGCTCGAAGCCGACCCAGATGCGGCCGCTCGCCGGATCGCGCACCATCGATTCGCTGTCGCGGTCGAGCTTGCGCCAGCCGCTGCGGGGGCCGGCCGGCAGCACGCCGAACCAGGGATTATGTGGCCGCATCGGCGGCGCCATGCGGAAGCCGAACAACAGACCGCCGTCCGACAGCAGGGTGAAGCGATCGCCGTCGACCGTCATCGACGAGAAGCCGCCGAACGCAGGATCGTCGCTCAGGAGCTGGAGCCCGCCGAGAAAGGTCAGCGCACCGATCCGCTGCGGATCGCCCGCGCCGAGCGCGACCGGCCGCGTCTTCACCGTCGGCGTGCCCCGGTAGAGCGGCAGCCGCTCCTCTCCCGACCAGCTCGGGCAGAGCAGCAGCACGGCGAGGATCACGCGGAGGAAGCGCACACATGCCGCTGTGCCTGAAGCGGAGCCGCAGCGGAAGGGTCCGGCTGAACGGCGGATAACCAACGGATTCAGGAACGGCTCAAGCCGGATATGCGAATCACATATCTGTCGACGGCGGTTGAGTCGCACCGGCGCCGGCACCGAAAGTTGCGAGGAGACGAAAGATGTTCAAGAAACTGATGCTCGCCGGCGCCGCGTTCGCGATGGGTGCCGTGAGCCTGGTCCCGGCGCCTGCGATGGCGCAGCGCTACGACCGCCACTATTCGCACGGGCGTTACTATGACGGCTACGACCGCGGCTACCGCAGCTATCGCGGCCGCGACTACAACTATCGTTCGTACCGGGCGCGCGAGAAGTGCCGCGACGGTGACGGCGGCACCATCGTCGGCGCGATCGCCGGCGGCCTGGTCGGCAACACGGTCGCGGGCCGCGGCGGCGACCGGACGCTCGGCACCATCCTGGGCGCAGGCCTGGGCGCCGTCGCCGGCCGTGCCATCGATCGCTCGGATCGTCCGCATTACTGCCGTTGATCGGCAGTCAGTATCCCCGCGTAGCGTATCGGGGCGAGGGGCCGGCTTCCTTCCGGGGAAGCCGGCCCCTCTGTTTATCGGTTCACGCGAAGGCGCGATGACGCGGAGAGAAGAAGAAGAAGAGTTTGTTCGCGCAGAGGCGCAGGGGACGCAGAGATATCTCGCTTGCGGCCGTCGTCTCGCGCAAGCGAGACCCTTTCATCCGTGGCAGCCCAGCTTTGGAAGCCGCTGGCGCGGCTGAGAGTGCGGCAGGCGACGTATCTCTGCGCCCTCTGCGCCTCTGCGCGAACGAATCTTCCTCCTCGCGCCTTCGCGCCTTTGCGTGAACCTATTCCTCACCCGCCCCTCGACTTCGCCCGGGACGAACGGAGGAATCGTGGACCGGCGCGGTCCGGCCGCGCCTTCGGCCGTCAATACATGTGCTGCCCGCCGTTGATGCTCAGCGTCGAGCCCGTCACGAACCCGCCATCCTCCGAGCACAGGAAGGTGACGCCGCGGGCGATCTCGCTCGCTTGGCCCAGGCGCCCCACCGGGATCTTGGCCACGATCTTCTCGAGCACGTCCGCCGGCACCGCCGCCACCATGTCGGTGTCGATGTAGCCGGGCGCGATCGCGTTCACCGTCACGCCGAAGCGCGCGCCCTCCTGCGCCAGCGCCTTGGTGAAGCCGTGGATGCCCGACTTGGCGGCGGCGTAGTTGACCTGGCCGTACTGCCCCGCCTGGCCGTTGATCGAGCCGATGTTGACGATGCGGCCCCACTTCCTCTCGCGCATCCCGGAGAACACCGCCTTCGCCATGTTGAAGCAGCCGCCGAGGTTGGTGCGCATCACCTCGTCCCACATCTCGTAGGTCATCTTGAGGATGGTCGCGTCGCGGGTGATGCCGGCGTTGTTGACCAGCACGTCGACCGGACCGAGCTCGGCCTCGATCCGCTTCACGCTCTCCTGGCACGCGTCATAGTCGGCGACGTCCCATTTGAACGCAGGGATGCCGGTGCGATCGCTGAATCCCCGCGCGCGCTGCTCGTTGCCGGCATAATTGGCGGCGACGGTCATGCCCTGCTCCTTGAGCGCGATGCTGATCGCCTCGCCGATTCCGCGCGTGCCGCCCGTGACGATCGCTACCCGTGCCATGACCTTCCTCTCCGTGACTGACCGGCCCCGACGCTAGGCGGCGTCGATCCACCCCGCAAGCTCGCGCGCGAGCAGGCGGCGCAGCATTGCGACGCCTTCACGGTCGGCGTTGAGGCAAGGCAGATAGGCGAAGTCGGTTCCGCCCGCCGCGCGGAAGGTCTCGCGCCCGCGGATCGCCAGCTCCTCCAGCGTCTCGACGCAGTCCGCCGCAAAGCCGGGCGCGACCACCGCGACCTTGCGCACACCCTTCGCCGGCAGGGCAGCGAGCGTCGCGTCGGTGGCGGGCTCCAGCCATTTCGCGCGGCCGAAGCGTGATTGGAAGGCGACGATCAGCTCGCGGCCCGATGCTTCGGACAGGAGGCGCACGGTCTCCTGGCAGTGGTCATGATAGGGATCGCCGAGCTCGCGCGTCCGCTGCGGCATTCCGTGGAAGCTGGCGACGATCGCGTCCGGCACGAAATCGAGACGCGCGAGCGACGTTTCGACCGAGGCCCTGAGCGCGGCGACATAGGCGGGATCGTCGTAATAGGGCGGCAGCGTGCGCACCGCCGGCTGCCAGCGCATCGTCGCCAGCGCGGCGAACGCGCTATCGTTGGCAGTGGCGGTCGTCGCCGCGCAATATTGCGGGTAGAGCGGCGCGAGCAGGATGCGCTCGCATCCCGCCGCCTTGAGCGCGATCACCCGGTCGGCGATCGCGGGGCGGCCGTAGCGCATCGCCCAATCAACGCTCACGTCCCCGCCGAACGCATCCTTCAGAGCGGCCGCCTGCTCGGCCGTGATCGCGGCGAGCGGCGAGCCGGCTTCGGTCCACACCTGAGCATAGGCATGGGCGGACTTGCGCGGGCGGGTGCGCAGGATCACCCCGCGCAGGATCGGCTGCCAGAGCGGCTTCGGGAGCTCGATCACGCGCGGATCCGACAGGAACTCGGCGAGATAGCGGCGCACCGCACCCGCCTCGGCGGCATCGGGCGTGCCGAGATTGATCAGCAGCACGCCGACCTTGGCGCGCGGATGACCGGCCGACATCACAGCGGCAATCGCCTGTACCGGTTGCCGGAGAGCGACGCGATCGCATTGGCCAGCGCGGGCGCGACCACCGGCACGCCGAGTTCGCTCACCCCGCCCGGCTCGGCGTCGCTCTCGATCAGCTCGACGGTGATGTCGGGTGTGTCCGCCAGACGCGGCAGGCGGAGGTCGCGGAAGCTGCGCGCGTCGGCGCGGCCGGCAGTATAGCCGGTGGAGGCGCCGGTCGCGGCGGCGAGGCCGAAGATCAGCCCGCCCTCGATCGCCTGCAGCACCAGCTCGGGGTTGATCACCCGCCCGCAATCAACCGCCGCCACCATGCGGTCGACGCGCGGACGGCCGCCGTCCATCCCCGCCTCGACCATCAGCGCGATGCGGCTGCCGCGGAAGCGGTGGCAGGCGACGCCCTGCCCGCTGCCCGGCACCCCGCCCTGCCAGCCGCCCAGCGAGGCGATGGTGGTGAGGCAGCGCGCCAACCGCGGCTCGGCGCCGAGCATCGAGATGCGGTAGGACAAGGGCTCGGTGCCGGCGGCGTTGGCGAGCTCGTCGACGAAGCTCTCGGTCGCGAAGCAGGTCGCGAAATGCCCGCCCGAGCGCCACCAGCCGGACGGGATACCGATCTCGGCCGGATGATGATCGACCGCCCAGGCAGGAAGGCGATAGGCCGGCGCGGCGCCGTCGACCGCGACCGCATCGCCCCGCTCGTGCAGCGCGCGCGCGATCGGCCCGGCGCCCCCGAGCCGCTCCGCCAGCTCATGGCCGAGCGACGGCGCGGCGACCGCCGCCTGCCAGCCGAGGATGCCGCCCTCCGCCCCCAGCCGCGCCAGCATCCGCAGCCGCGCGGGCGGGCGCGGCGGCGGGCGCATCAGGCTTTCGGCGCGCGACCAGCCGAGCTGGACCGGCTTGCCGAGCCGGCGCGTGAGCAGCGCCGCCTGGGCCACCGCCTCGCTCTCCAGGTTCGCGCCGAATGCGCCGCCGGCCATCATCGGGTGCAGCACCACGCGCTCGGGCGCGATGCCGATCGCCCGCGCCGCCGCCGCGCGCGTCGCCTGCGGCGCCTGGGTGGCGGCGTAGAGGATCAGCTTGCCGTCCTCATAGCTGGCGGTGGCGGTGACCGGCTCGATCGCGGCATGGAGGCCGGCGCCGACATGATATTCGGCGCTCACCACATGCGCGTTGCTGAACACGGCGGGAAGATCGCCCTCGCCCGCGACGCGCTCGCCGGGACGGGCCAGCGCCTCGGCCAGCGCGCGGTCGATCGCGGCGCTGTCGACGAGCGGCGCCGGCGTCTCGAAGCGCGGATCGAGCGCCTCCAGCGCGCGATTCGCCGCCCACCAGGTGTTCGCGACCGCCGCCACCCAGCGCTCATGCTCGACGATATGGAGCATACCGGGCACGCGCTCGGCACCCCTGCGGTCGACGCGCACCAGCCGGCTGGCGCCGACGGGACCGTGGCGGACCGCGGCGAACACCATGCCGGGCAGGCGGATGTCGCCGGCGAAATTGGCCGAGCCGTCGACCTTGGCGGGGGCGTCGAGCCTCGGCGCGGGTGTGCCGGCGAGCCGGGCCTGGCCGTCGCGGGGCGGGATGTCGCCGGGCAGGCTTTCGCGCGCCGCCTCCGCCGCCAGCTCGCCGAAGCGCAGCCGCTCGTTGCCGCGCACCACGAATCCCGCTTCGGTGCGCAGCGTGCGCCAGTCGGCGTCCCAGCGCCCCGCGGCCGCCTTCATCAGCAGCGCCCGCGCCAACGCCCCGGCGCGGCGGAGCGGCGCCTCGAACCGGCGGACCGAGCTCGACCCGGCGGTCAGCATCGGCGCCTCGCCGTCGAGCAGGTGCCGCCAGCCGGTATCGGGACCGAACAGCACCTCGGCGGCGAGCGGGTTGGCGTAGAGGCCGCTCTCGGGCGCCGCCTCCACCCCCACCGTCCGCCAGTCGGCGCCGAGCTCGTCCGCGACGATCTGCGGCAGCGCGGTGTAGACGCCCTGCCCGTGCTCGCATTGCGGCACGGCGACGGTGACATGGCCGTCGGTGCCGATCTTGATCCAGCCGGCGAACACCGTCTCGCCCTCGGCGGCGGGCAGGTTGACGACATGCGCGCGGGGCCACAGCGCATAGGCGACGACCAGCCCCGCCGCGGCGCCGCCGCCGATCAGCAGCGTCCGTCGGTCCATGACATGCTCGCCTTCATCCGCTCCGCTCTATCGCGACGCCGCGCCGGCCGCTAGTGAGAGCGCGCCACCTTCCGGGAGAGCCCGTCTTGCTGTCGATACTCGCCGCCGCCGGCCGGCATATCCGCTACGAGGATCTGCACCTCGATCCGGTCGCGCTGCACCTCGGCTTCTTCGACCTCAAATGGTATTCGCTGGCCTATATCGCCGGCATCCTGGTCGGCTGGTGGTATCTGATGCGCCTGCTCGCGCAGCCGGGCGCGCCGATGGCGAAGCGCCATGCCGACGACCTCGTCTTCTACGCGACGCTGGGCATCATCCTCGGCGGGCGGCTGGGCTATGCGATCTTCTACGCCCCCCAGCTGCTGACATCGCTCAGCATCCTCCGCCTGTGGGACGGCGGCATGTCCTTCCACGGCGGGGTGGTCGGCACCACCATCGCGATCATCGTGATGGCGCGGCAGCACAAGCTCAACTGGCTGCGCATCCACGACTATGTCGCCTGCTGCGCGCCGTTCGGGCTGTTCTTCGGCCGGATCGCCAATTTCGTGAACGGCGAGCTGTGGGGCAAGCCCGCCGACGTGCCCTGGGCGATCATCTTCCCGCGCACCGGCGACGACGTCGCGCGCCATCCGAGCCAGCTCTACGAGGCGGGGCTGGAGGGGATCGTGCTGTTCGCGGTGCTGTGGTTCCTGTTCTGGCGGACCGACGCGCGCTACCAGCCGGGCAAGCTCGTCGGCACCTTCCTGGTTGGTTATGGCCTGTCGCGCTTCTTCGTCGAATTCTTCCGCGAGCCCGACGAGCAGTTCGCCGGAACGATCTTCGCCCATGCCGGGCTGCACATGGGACAGCTGCTGACGCTGCCGATGATCGCGGGCGGCATCTACCTGATCGCCACCGCCAGGCGCCGCCGCCTGCGGGTCGAGGCGACGGCGGGGCTGGAGAGCGTGGCCTGACCCAAACCGTCATGCCGGACTTGTTCCGGCATCCACCGAGCAGCAAGAACCGAAACTGACCGAAACGGGGCACGGTGGACCCCGGAACAAGTCCGGGGTGACGAATTAGAGCCTGTCCGGATGAAGTGGAATCGTGCTCCTGCGAAAGCAGGAGCCCTGGATCACGGGGGTATCTCTTGCGGCCTGAGCTCCTGCTTTCGCAGGAGCACTGGCACTGCTTCAATCTGAACAGGACAGACTTTAGGACAAGTGACCGAAGACCTCCTTCCCGAACGCCTCGCCCGCGCGATCACGCTCGCCGGGCCGATCCCGCTGTCGCAATATATGGCGGCGGCGAACGCGCATTATTACGCGACGCGCGATCCCCTGGGCGCCGCGGGCGATTTCACCACCGCGCCCGAGATCAGCCAGATGTTCGGCGAGCTGATCGGCCTGTGGCTCGCCGACCTGTGGAGCCGCGCCGGACGGCCGGCGGCGCGCTACGTCGAGTTCGGCCCCGGCCGCGGCACGCTGGCGAACGATGCCCTGAGGGCGATGGCCAAGGCCGGGCTCGCCCCGCCGGTGCACCTCGTCGAGTTCAGCCCCGCGCTCCGCGCGCAGCAGGCCGAGCGGCTGCCGCAGGCGGAATGGTGCGTCGACCTGGTCGGCGTGCCCGACGACGGCGCGCTGCTGGTCGTCGCCAACGAGTTCTTCGACGCGCTGCCGATCCGCCAGCTCGTCAAGACCAACGACGGCTGGCGCGAGCGGCTGGTCGCCTGCCAGGACACCGTGTTCGTGCCGGTGGTCGGCAACACCGTGTTCGATCCGATCGTCCCGCCCGCGCTCAGGGACGCGCCTGCCGGGTCGGTGCTCGAGACCTCGCCGGCGAGCGTCGCCGCGGTGCGCCAGCTCGCCCGCGCGGTCGCGACACGCGGCGGAGCGGCGCTGGTGATCGACTATGGCTATGCGGGCCCGGCGATCGGCGACAGCTTCCAGGCGGTGAAGGCGCACCGCTTCGCCAATCCGTTCGACCAGCCCGGCGAGGCCGACCTCACCGCGCACGTCGATTTCGCCACGCTCGCCGAGGCCGCGCGGGCGGAGGGCGCGGCCACTTACGGCCCGGTCGGCCAGGGCGCCTTCCTGACCGCGCTCGGCATCGATGCGCGCGCGGCTGCGCTCGGCGGCGGGACGGACGTGATGACCGCGCGCGACCGGCTGGTCGGGGCCGAGCAGATGGGGGAATTGTTCCGGGTGCTGGCGATCGTGCATCCGGACTGGCCGCTACCGGAGGGTTTCGCATGATCGACTATCGTGACGCCACGCCGGCCGACGGCCCGGCGCTCGACGCGATGGCGCGGGCGATCTGGGTCGAGACCTTCGCCCACAGCTGTTCGGCGGAGGATGCCGAGGCCTATCTCGCCACCGCTTATGGCCCCGCCGGCGCGCTGCTGCGCGACCTCAACGGCGGCAGGGCGCGCTTCCGGCTGGCGCTCGCGGCGGAGCGGATCGTCGGTTACGCCAAGCTCAACCCGCCGTGGCTGCCCGATGCCGAGCCGGGGGCGATGCAGCTCAGCCAGCTCTATGTCGTGCGCGACTTCCACGGCGCCGGCATCGCGCACGCGCTGATGGACTGGTCGATCGACGCCGCCCGCGCCGCCGGCGCCGCCGCGCTGCTGCTGACGGTGTGGGAGGAAAACCATCGGGCGCGACGCTTCTACGAGAAGCGCGGCTTCGTCCATGTCGGCGACTATGCCTTCCCGGTCGGCAATCAGATCGATACCGACAACATCATGCGGCTGGCGCTGTGAGCGACGTCGAGGTGATCCGCGCCAGGGCGTTCGGCGATCTCGCGCACGGCTTCCTCGGCCGGCGCGGCGGGGTGTCGGCCGGAGTGCTGGCGGGCCTCAACGTCGGCTGGGGATCGGGCGACGACCGGGAGGCGATCGCGGAGAACCGCCGCCGCGCCGTGGAAGCGGTATCGCCGGATGCCAGGCTGGTCACCGTCCACCAGGTCCATTCGCCCGATGCGGTCGCGATCGCCGCGCCCTTCCCCGACGACGCCCGGCCGCGCGCCGACGCGATGGTCACCGACCGGCCGGGCCTGCTGCTCGGCATCCTCACCGCCGACTGCGCGCCGGTGCTGTTCGCCGACGCCGAGGCAGGCGTGATCGGCGCCGCCCATGCCGGGTGGAAGGGCGCGATCGGCGGCGTCACCGACGCGACGGTCGCCGCGATGGAGCGGCTCGGCGCCCGGCGCGAGCGGATCGCCGCCGCGGTCGGCCCCTGCATCGCCCAGGCGAGCTATGAGGTCGACCTCGCCTTCCGGGACCGCTTCGCCGCGGACGATCCCGCCAACGAACGCTTCTTCGTCGACGGCCGTCCCGGCCATGCCCGCTTCGACCTCGAAGGCTATGTCGCGCACCGCCTCGCCGCCGCCGGCATCCGCCGCGTCGAGCTCATGGGCCTCGACACCTATGCCGATCCCGCGCGTTTCTTCAGCTATCGCCGCGCCACCCATCGCGGCGAGCCCGACTATGGGCGGCAGATCAGCCTGATCGGTTTGAGATAGTTTCCACTGTTACTTGTTTTCGGCTAGGTCGGATCGAGATCGGAGAGACAGGATGACGGACGAGACCGAAGCCGAGCTGACCGGGACCAAGCCCCAACGCAAACCCAAGGCATCGGCGCAGTCGATCGGCGAGCGCAGGCTCAAGCCGTCGACCTTGATGATGGGTCACGGCTTTGACCCGATGCTGTCGGAAGGATCGCTGAAGCCGCCGATCTTCCTGACCTCCACCTTCGTCTTTCCCAACGCGGCGGCGGGCAAGCGCCATTTCGAGGGTGTCACCGGCAAGCGTCCCGGCGGCGCCGAGGGGCTGGTCTACTCGCGCTTCAACGGTCCCAACCAGGAGATCCTGGAGGATCGCCTGGGCGTGTGGGAGGATGCCGAGGACGCGCTCGCCTTCTCCTCGGGCATGTCGGCGATCGCGACCCTGTTCCTGTCGATGGTCAAGCCTGGCGACACCATCGTCCATTCGGGGCCGCTCTACGCCGCGACCGAGACGCTGATCGCGCGCATCCTCGGCCGGTTCGGAGTGCATTGGCTCGACTTCCCCGCCGGGGCGACGCGCGAGGAGATCGACGCGGTGCTCTCCAAGGCGGCGAGCGGCAACGTCGCCCTCATCTATCTCGAAAGCCCCGCCAACCCGACCAACGCGCTGGTCGACGTCGAGGCGGTAGCGGCGAGCCGCGACGCGATCTTCGGCAATGGCGCCGGCAAGCCGCCGATCGCGATCGACAACACCTTCCTCGGGCCGCTCTGGGCACAGCCACTCAAGCAGGGCGCCGACATCGTCGTCTACTCGCTGACCAAATATGCCGGCGGCCATTCGGACCTGGTCGCGGGCGGCGTGCTCGGTTCCAAGGCGCACATCAACACCATCCGGCTGATGCGCAACACCATCGGCACGATCTGCGACCCCAACACCGCCTGGATGCTGCTGCGCTCGCTGGAGACGCTCGAGCTGCGCATGAGCCGCGCGGGCGAGAACGCCGCGAAGGTGTGCGAATTCCTCGCCCGGCACCCCAAGGTCGAGAAGGTCGGCTATCTCGGCTTCCTCGAGCGCGGCAGCGACGCGCGGCAGGCCGACATCTACAAGCGCCATTGCACCGGCGCCGGCTCGACCTTCTCGCTGTACCTCAAGGGCGGCGAGAAGGAGGCGTTCGCCTTCCTCGACGCGCTCAGGATCGCCAAGCTGGCGGTCAGCCTCGGCGGCACCGAGACGCTGGCCTCGCACCCTGCGGCGATGACGCACCTGTCGGTGCCCGATGCGCGCAAGGCGGCGCTCGGCATCACCGACAATCTGGTGCGCATCTCGATCGGGGTCGAGGATGCCGACGACCTGATCGCCGACTTCGAGGCGGCGCTGGAAGCGGTGTGATCGCCGTCGCCCCGGCAAGGGAGCCATCACGGGAATGGTTTGATGGGCCCCGATGGCGGGGGCCGCCAATAGTATCTCGCTAGGGGTCTGTCCGGACGAGATTGAATCGTGCTCCTGCGAAGGCAGGAGCCTTGGATCATGGGCGTGTCGCTCGCGGCCCGGGCTCCTGCCTTCGCAGGAGCACTGACACGGCTTCGATCTGAACAGGACAGACTCTGGATTCGGATTCGCGGATCGACATTCGACGGGCGGGCGCCGCCGCGCTTGCAATGTAGGATTTCACCTGCTTGCCTCGCGGGCCGGCGTTGCCGCGGCGCCGGCCCGCTCTTTGATTCCGTCCATCTTGTCCGTGCCGCTCCTGCGCCGCGTCCATGGCGCGCTGGCGTCGCGTAACTGCCGCGTCAACGGCGCTCAGGTGCCGCGTTCCTGCCGCTTCGACGGCGCCTTCATGCCGCTTCGGTAGCGTTTCGGCCTACAAAGGCCGCGCCAAGTCAATTTGGTCAAGATTTTCGGGCATCCTGACACCGGACAGCACCGTCCGAGACGAGGCCGTCTACCCGTGACTTTCGTGACCTTCGACGGTTTTCTGCGGGTTTCGGGATCGTCATCGAAGCAGAGCCAGTGCTCCTGCGAAGGCAGGAGCTCAGGCCACAAGCGCCGTCCTCTGATCCAGCGCTCCTGCCTTCGCAGGAGCACGACCTCCCCTTCATCCGGATCGGCTTCAGTTCGGGCGAATGGGAATTTGCTTATTGCCATTTGGCACCACATTCACTATTTCATGCCACATGGCCCACGCCGAACTCATCGATACCCGTGCTCCCGCCTTCGTCGCGGAACCGATCACCGACGAAGAGGCGGGCGCCCTGTTCCGCGCGGCGGTGCGGCTGTTGGCGCTATGGGGGGTGACCGATCCGCAAGCGGCGACGCTGCTCGACATGCCGCTCCGCACCTTCCGCCGCTGGAAAGCGGGGCAGCTGGGCCAGGCCGGGCGCGACCTCAAGGCGCGGCTCGCCAACCTCATCGGCATCCACAAGGCGCTGCGGCTGATCTTCAACGATCCCACGCGCGGCTATCGCTGGATCAAGGCGCCCAACCAGGCCTTCGCCGGCGCCTCGGCGCTCGACGTGATGCTGGGCGGCGAGCTCACCGATCTGATGCGCGTGCGCCGCTATCTCGACGCCGAGCGCGGCGGCTGGTGAGCGATCCGCCGCCGGCGGCGGAGGTCGACTGGCGCGGCGCGCGCCGGATCATCCGCACCCACTTCCCGCCGATCGACCTGTTCGAGGACATCGCCGATCCCGCCGACTGGCCGCTGCTGATCTCGGCCGAGCAGAAGACCAACCCGCGCCTCGCCGCCTCGATCGGCAACCTCGACCTCGTACCGCCCGCGCGCCGCGTCGGCGGGCCGGGCGCGAGCTATCTGATGGCGCCCTTCACCCATGCCAGCCCCGACCGGCCGAGCCGCTTCTCGGACGGGCTGCCCGGCGTGCTCTACGCCGGCGACAGCTTCGAGGTGGCGCTGTTCGAGACGATGCACCACCATGCCCGCTTCATGGCGCGGACGGACGAGGCGCCGGGCTGGACCTCCCAGTTCCGCGAGATCGTGCTCGACGTTGCGGGCGACCTCCACGACCTGCGCCGCGGCGGCTTCATGGCCGAGCTCGACCCCGATCGCTACGACGCCGGCCAGCGTCTCGCACGGTCGCTGCGCGCCGAGGGATCGGACGGGCTCGTCTATCCCAGCGTGCGCTATCCCGGCGGCGAGTGCGTCGCATTGTTCTACCCCGATCTGGCGCGCCATCCGCTGCAGGGCCGGCACCTCGACTATCATTGGGACGGCGAGCGGGTCGACCTCTACCGTGACGCCGGCGCGGGCGCAGTCTATCGGCTGAGCTGAGCCCGCACCTCCAGGCGATCAGTCGAACAGCTCCGACAGGAACGACTTGCGCTTGTAATGCTGCTTGTGCCGATGGTCGTCGTCATAGCGGCGCGGCTGCTCGTAGCGGCGGCGGTCGTCGTCGCGGTCGCGGTCGCCGCCGAACGCGGCGTTGCTGCGCTCGATGATCTTGTCGAGCTCGCCGCGGTCGAGCCAGACACCGCGGCAGCTCGGGCAATGGTCGATCTCGATCGCCTCGCGCACGGTCGGCACCAGCGTGGTCTGGCACACGGGGCAGGACATGGTGGTGGTCATGATCACTCCTCTTGTTCGGTCGGCGCCGGTGGAGGAGGAAGGCGGTGGCCGAACCTGCACCGAGCGCGCTCGATGCGGTCCGACATCACGATGGCTCACAGGAGAGCCGTCGCCAGAGGGGCCCGGTCCGCACCCGTCACGTGGGGGTGCGGCCATGCGGCTTCAAGGGTCAGCCGTCGCCGACGCGCTCGATGTCGGCGCCGACCGCGGAGAGCTTCTCCTCCAGCCGCTCATAGCCGCGGTCGAGGTGATAGACGCGGTTGACCTGGGTCTCGCCCTCGGCGGCGAGGCCGGCGATGATCAGGCTCATCGAGGCGCGCAGGTCCGTCGCCATCACCGGCGCGCCGACCATCCGCTTGACGCCGCGCACCACCGCCGAGCGGCCCTTGACGGTGATGTCCGCCCCCATGCGCGCGAGCTCTGGGACATGCATGTAGCGGTTCTCGAAGATCGTCTCGGTGAGCACGCTGGCGCCGTCGGCCTTGCACAGCATCGCCATGAACTGCGCCTGCATGTCGGTGGCGAAGCCGGGATAGGGCGCGGTCGACAGCGTCAGCGGATGAAGGCCGTTGCGGGCCTCGACCTTGAGGCCGCCGCGCGTCTCCTCGACCGTCGCGCCGGCCTCGACCAGCGCAGCGACAGTGGCGCGCATGTCATGCGCATTGGCGCCGGCCAGCTCGACCGAGCCGCCGGTGATCGCCGCGGCGCAGGCATAGCTGCCCGCCTCGATCCGGTCGGGCATCACCGCATAGGTCGCCCCGTGCAGCCGATCGCGCCCCTCGATCTCCAGCGTCTCGGTGCCGATGCCGGAGATGCTCGCGCCCATCGCTACCAGGCAGTTGCAGAGGTCGACGATCTCGGGCTCGCGCGCGGCATTCTCGATCATGGTGCCGCCCTTGGCGGTCACCGCCGCCATCACCGCGTTCTCGGTCGCGCCGACCGATACGATCGGAAAGGTCACGCGCCCGCCCGGCAGCCGCCTGACGCCGTTGGTTTTCGGCGCGGTCGCCTTCACATAGCCGGCGGCGAGCTCGATCTCCGCGCCCAGCGCTTCCAGCGCCTTGAGGTGCAGATCGATCGGCCGGTTGCCGATCGCGCAGCCGCCGGGCAGCGATACCGTCGCCTCGCCCGTGCGGCCGACCAATGGTCCCAGCACCAGGATCGACGCGCGCATCTTGCGCACGATGTCGTAAGGTGCCTCGCTGGAGGTCAGGCGGCCGGCGCGGATCGTCATCACCCGGCCGAAATCCTCCGGCCGCGCCCCTTCCACCTGCGTCGAGGCGCCGAGCTGGTTGAGCAGATGGCCGAAGCTGTCGACGTCGGCGAGGCGTGGCAGGTTCCTCAGCGTCAGCGGCTCGTCGGTGAGCAGCGCGCAAGGCATCAAGGTGAGCGCCGCGTTCTTCGCGCCGGAGATGAAGATGCGGCCTTCGAGCCGGTTGCCGCCGCGGATCAGGATACGGTCCATGGACCGGCTTCTATCGTGCGCCGGGCCCCGCGCAAGCACCGCTCGCCAACTTCCGCTTGATCGACTTTAATGCGTTGATTCCAAATGACTGCTCTGCAGGGGCGGAACGGGGGGACTGTACGTGCCATCGAGTTGTTTCGCCGACGTATTGGGCGAGCACGTCGATCTGACGGCGGCGGAGCGCGATGCGCTCGCCAGGTTGGAGGAGCGTCGCCGCGACATACGCCGCGGTGCCATTCTGCAGCGGGAGAACGAGCCCGGCGGCGAGCTCTATGTGCTCCGCCGCGGGCTGATGATGAGCTATGTGCTGCTCGACGACGGCAGCCGGCAGATCCTGCGTTTCCTGTTCCCTGGCGACATGATCGGGTTCGGCGGCGTCATCTATCGCGAATCGCCCGAGACGCTGGCGGCGCTCAGCGACTGCACGGTGTGCCCGTTCGATCGGCACGCGCTCAGCCAGATCTTCGTCGACCACCCGCGGCTGGCGGCGTTGATCCTGATGTTCAACCAGATCGAGCGCGTCTCGCTCACCGACCGGCTCGCCGCGCTCGGCCGCACCTCGGCCAAGGCGCGGGTGGCGGCGCTGATCCTCGATCTCAGGAACCGGCTCGCCATCACCGACAAGTCGGTCGGCGCCACCTTCACGCTCGGGCTGACGCAGGAGGAGATCGGCGACGCCACCGGCCTCACCGCCGTCCACGTCAACCGTATGCTCCGCCAGCTCGAGGAGGAGGGGCTGATCAAGCGCGAGCTCGGCCGCGTCACCATCCTCGACGAGCGCTCGCTGACACGGGCGGCCAATTACGTGAACCGCTACGAGGGGTTGGAGCTCGGCTGGCTGCCGCCGGCGCGCTGACCGAGCGATTGACCCATAAATTCCGTTCGCCCTGAGCTTGTCGAAGGGCCGTACTTCTTCTTCGCTGACGGAAAGAGGAGCAGCCCTTCGACAAGCTCAGGGCGAACGGGAAAGGTGATTTCAATCAATCTGCTGTCGCTTTAACGGATCACGCCTTCTCCAGCGTGCACTGGAGCGGGTGCTGGTTCTGGCGGGCGAAGTCCATCACCTGGCCGACCTTGGTCTCGGCGACCTCGTAGCTGAACACGCCGCACACGCCGACGCCCTTCTGGTGGACGTGGAGCATCACCTGCGTCGCCTCCTCCATGCTCATGCGGAAGAAGCGCTGGAGCACGAGCACCACGAACTCCATCGGCGTGTAATCGTCGTTGAGCATCAGCACGCGATAGGGCGTCGGCTTCTTGGTCCGCGTCCGCGTGCGGGTGGCGACGCCCAGCGAGGTGCCGACGTCGCCGTCGTCGCTTTCGTTCTCGTCGGCCATGATAATGTCAGGGATCACACTCACGGCCTAAAAATATGGCATTCGCCAGCCCAAGGGCAAGGGGCGAGACGACGCCCGTCCTCTCGCGCCGTCAATCCGCCGAAAGCGGGGATGAGGGCGCTGCCGTGCTTCATTATCCGTTCGAGCAGAGCCTGTCGAAGCTCCGCCCTCCCCGTCCCTTGTATGAAGAAGAAAGGACGGCCCTTCGACAAGCTCAGGGCGAACGGAAGCAGGTTCCGATCAGCCAAACTCGCGTCTCGCCGCCAAAAAGAAAGGGCGGCCACCCAGCGGCGGCCGCCCCTTCGGTACGCTTACCGGCGCACAGGCGCTCAGGCGGCGGTCTTCACCTTCTCGGCGGCGACCGCGAAGCGGTTGGAGATCGGCTGCGCGGCATCGCCGGCGAGCTTGATGACGGCCTCGGTGCCCTTCGACGCCTCGGCGACCGCCGAGTCGAACGAGGTGCGCAGATAATCGCTCTGCAGCTTGAAGAAATCGGCCGGCGACTTGGCGCCGGCGAGATTCTTGAGGGTCGCGGTGAAACCCTCGAACGACTTGCGGCCGTATTCGGCGGCATCCTGGCTCAGGGTCTCGAGACCCTTGGCGGTGATGCGGCTCGACTCGACGAGCGCCTCGACGTTGCCCTTGGCGAAATCGTTGAATTCCTCGACGAGCTTCGCCGACTTCTCCATCGCCGCCTTGGCGCGGTCGTTGATGTCGGTGAACGCCTTCGGAGCTTCGAACTGGGTGGCCATGACGGTGGTTTCCTTCTGCGCGGTTTCCGCGGTCTCCACCGCGGCGGTGGTGACGGCCTGCGCCGTTTCGATCACGGGAGCGGCGGCTTCGACGACGGCCTCCTCGACCCTGGCGGCGATCGCGACCGGCGCCGGATCAGCCGCGGGGGCCTGAACGGCTTCGATCAGGTTCGCCGGCGTTTCGGCAGCGGCCTTGACGGCCAGCGCCTTGGCGCGGGTGACGCGGCGCTTGGGCGTTTCAGCGGCCGGCGCCTTGGCGCCGATCTTCGGACCCTTGCTGGCCATTATCCTCTTCCGAATCCCGGTTGTTGCTGCGGCGCACAAATACGCATCTCGCGCCGGAAATCAAGTAGATTTTGTGCAGCGCAACATAGGTGTAACGATCGTCGGAAAACGGTGAATTTCAGCGGATCCGGACGTATTCTCCCGGAGCCTCGGCCAATGCCTTGAGCTTGCCGTGCCCCGGTATTCTGGCGCCTTTTGCGGGCACTTCGTCGCTCTCGAGTCCGCGCAGCCAGGCCATCCAGTCGGGCCACCAGCTTCCCTTGGTCTCGGTCGCGCCGGCAAGGAACTCCTCGAGAGTCGCCGCAGGCTTGTCGTTGGTCCAATACTGGTACTTGCCCGCCGCGGGTGGATTCACCACGCCCGCGATGTGTCCCGACCCGGCGAGCACGAACCGCAGCGGGCCGGAGAGGTGGTGGGTGATCTTCCACACGCTCCTGGCCGGCGCGATATGGTCTTCGCGCCCGGCCTGGACATAGGTCGGTACCGTCACCTTGCCGAGGTCGATCGGCGTCCCCCTGATCGCCAGGCTGCCCGGCAGCACCAGCCGGTTGTCGCGGTAGAGATCGGTCAGATAACCCTGGTGCCACAGCGCCGGCAGGTTGGTGACGTCGCCGTTCCAGTAGAGCAGGTCGAACGGCAGATAGTCCTGCCCCATCAGGTAGTTGTTGGTGACATAGTTCCAGATCAGGTCGCGTCCCCTCAGCAGGTTGAAGGTCGCGGCCATGTAGCGTCCGTCGAGATAGCCGTCGGCGGCGAGGCTCTTGATCAGCGCCATCTGGTCGTCGTCGATGAACAGGTTGAGGTCGCCGGCCTCGCTGAAGTCGACCTGGGCGGTGAAGAAGGTCGCGCTCGCGACCTTGTCGAGTTGCCCGCGCGCGGCAAGCACCGCCAGGGTCGCGGCGAGCGTCGTGCCGGCGACGCAATAGCCGATCGCATGGACGCTCGGCACGTCCAGCAGGTCGCGGATCGTGTCGATCGCATTGATCTGGCCGTCTTCGACGTAATTGTCCCAGATCACGTCCTTCATCGATGCGTCCGCCGACTTCCAGGACACCATGAACACGGTGAGGCCCTGCGCCACCGCCCAGGCGATGAAGCTCTTCTCGGGCGAAAGATCGAGGATGTAGAAGCGGTTGATCCACGGCGGGAAGATGACCAGCGGCGTCTTCAGCACCTTGTCCGTGGTCGGCGAATATTGGATCAGCTCGTAGAGCGGGGTGCGCTTCACCACCTTGCCCGGCGTCACCGCAATGTTGCGACCGACCTCGAACGCTTCGGGATCGGTATGCGTGAGCTGCCCCTTGCCGAGATCGGCGAGCATGTTCTGCAGGCCCTTCAAGAGGCTCTCGCCCCGCGTCTCGGCGATCTTCTTCAGCACCTCCGGGTTGGTCGCCGGAAAGTTGGTCGGGCTCATCGCATCGATGAAGCCCCTCGTCGCGAAGCGGATCTGCTCCTTCTGCCTGGAATCGACGCCTTCGAGCGCGTCCACGCCCTTCACCAGATGCTCGGCGATGGTGAAGTAGCTCTGGCGGATGAAGTCGAACAGCGGCTGCTCGCGCCATTCGGGTGCCTTGAAGCGCTTGTCCCTGGCCTGCTCGGGCGACTCATGGAAGGGCTCGGCGTGGGCGGGATCGAGGAAGCGCTGCCACAGCTTCATCGTGTCCGCCCAGAAGTCCGCCGAGGCGCGCAGCATCGGCGTCGGATCGAACGGGGCGGGCAGCGCCGGGGCCTGCTCGGCCGCGGCGACGCCCGCCTCCAGCATCATCTGCTGCGCGCGACCCAGCACCCATGTCCAATGCTGCATGTCCTCGAGGCTCGGCGCGATCGGGGACGTTTCGGTACTGCTCATGCGTGCTCGGGTCTCCGGCGGCCGACGCGGGATCAGCGCTCAGCCGCCCGGAATGGTTTCCATGCGCTTGACGCGCCAGCTCGTGATCTCGCCAGCCGTAACGCAGGCCCAGGTCGAGGTGAAGCGTCCGGCGGTCTTGAACGGCTTGCCTTTGTCGTCCTTGCCCGACTGGGCGAAGCGGCCGTCGACCTGCCAGGCATCGCCCTGCTTGGTCGTGCTGGCGATCGTCATCGTCACATCGTCGATCTGCCAATTGTTGAACCGGTCGAAATAGGCCATCACCTTCTCCGAGCCAACGACCTGGCTCTTGTCGGGCGCGATCAGCACGCCTTCGGCGCCGTACATCGTCGCGAGGCTGCCATTGTCCTGGACCATCTGCGCATTGGCGTAACGATCGACCGCGCGGGTCAGCGTCTCGCGCCGACAGACCGGCACGTCGGCAGGGAACGCGGCGAGCGACGCCCCGATCAGCAACATCTCCAACATCTTCCCCTCCGTTCCGCGGTGTTCGTGCACCGCATATCGCGCTATGATAGCGCAACGTCGCGCCGAGCGCGACGCCAGCCGAAAAGGATAATGTCGTGTCCGAAGAGTTCTACCGCATCCGCCGCCTGCCCCCCTATGTCATCGCCGAAGTCAACGCGATGCGGGCAGCCGCGCGTGCGGCGGGCGAGGACATCATCGACCTCGGCATGGGCAACCCCGACCTGCCGCCGCCGGCCCATGTCATCGACAAGCTGTGCGAGGTCGCGCAGAAGCCGGCGGCGCACGGCTATTCGCAGTCGAAAGGCATTCCGGGCCTGCGCCGCGCCCAGGCGAACTATTACGCCCGCCGCTTCGGGGTCGAGCTCGATCCCGAGAACGAGGTCGTCGTGACGATGGGTTCCAAGGAAGGGCTCGCCAGCCTCGCCACCGCGATCACCGCGCCGGGCGACGTGATCCTGGCGCCCAACCCCAGCTATCCGATCCACACCTTCGGCTTCATCATCGCCGGAGCGACGATCCGCGCGGTGCCGACCACGCCGGACGAAGCCTATTTCGAGAGCCTCGAGCGCGCGATGAACTTCACCGTGCCGCGGCCGAGCGTGCTGGTGGTCAACTATCCGTCGAACCCGACCGCGGAGACGGTCGACCTCGCCTTCTACGAACGGCTGGTCGCCTGGGCGCGCGAGAACGAGGTGTGGGTATTGTCCGACCTCGCGTATTCGGAGCTCTATTACGACGGCAAGCCGACGCCCTCGATCCTGCAGGTCAAGGGCGCCAAGGACGTGGCGGTCGAGTTCACCTCGCTCAGCAAGACCTATTCGATGGCGGGCTGGCGGATCGGCTTCGCGGTCGGCAACAGGAAGCTGATCGCGGCGATGACGCGGGTGAAGTCCTATCTCGATTACGGCGCCTTCACGCCGATCCAGGCGGCCGCCTGCGCCGCGCTCAACGGGCCACAGGACATCGTCGAGACGAACCGGCAGCTCTACCACAAGCGCCGCGACGTGCTGGTCGAGAGCTTCGCGCGCGCCGGTTGGGACATCCCCTCCCCGCGCGCCAGCATGTTCGCCTGGGCACCGCTGCCGCCGGCGCTGGCGCATCTCGGCAGCCTGGAGTTCTCGAAGCAGCTCCTGACCCACGCCAAGGTCGCGGTGGCGCCGGGGGTCGGCTATGGCGAGAACGGCGAGGGTTATGTGCGGATCGCGCTGGTCGAGAACGAACAGCGCCTCCGCCAGGCGGCACGCAACGTGAAGCGCTACCTCCAGTCGATGGGCGTCAACACGCCGACGCAGGCGGCGGGCTAGAGTCTTTCCCCTCTCCCTCTCCCTTTGGGAGAGGGGTTGTTGAACGCTGTCCTATCTTCCAATGAGTGATCCATGCCCGTCCCGGCTGCGCCTCTCGACGCGCTTCCGCGCCAAGATCGGCGGACCAGCCCGTCGATAACGCTGCCGGACGAGGTACGCGCTTTCCCGGAGAGCCTTCCGACCGGACGGTGAGATCTATTCCGCCGCCTTGAGCTGCGGATCCTCGCTCGCGACATCCTCGGGCAGCGCCCAGAGCAGGTCCGTCTTCGCGAGCTCGCGCCCGTCGTGCGAGAGCACGTGCACCTGGCGGATCGGGCGATGATCGCGCGCGTCGACCAGGATCGGCGAGGCGGGCACCCCCGTCTCCCAGCGCTCGCCCCATTGCCTCAGCGCCACCATCGTCGGCAGCAGCGCCATGCCCTTCTCGGTCAGGCGATACTCGATCTTGCGGCGGTCGTCGGGCAGCGCGCGCCGTTCGAGGATGCCGTGGCTGACGAGCCGCGCCAGCCGGTTGGCGAGGATGTTGCGGGCGATGCCGAGCTCCGACTGGAACTCCTCGAAATGGTGGAGGCCGTTGAACGACGCCCTCAGGATCAGGAACGACCAGCGCTCCCCCATCGCTTCGAGCGCGGCGGGCAGGCTGCATGCCAGATCCCGCAACGGCTCTCTCAGGCGGTTCGTGCCCATGGCTGCCATCCTATCGAAAAAGTCTTCCCATTGAAACCGATCGTGCTATCGCAATGCAGCAAAAGTTTTCAGTTGCAACTTACAAGCGAATCATATAAGTAGCGAATTGCAACTTAGTTGCAATCCCCAGGAGGAAGTGATGGTTCGTTTCCTGTCCACCACCGCGGCTGCCGCTGCTTCGCTGATGCTTGTCGCCGCGGTTCCGGCCGCCGCCCAGAGCGCCTATTACAGCGCCACCGCCGCCAATGCGGTGAAGAAGACCAGCATCGTCACCCGCAACACCATCTGGAAGTGCAGGGACACGGTGTGCACCGCTGCCAAGGCGCCCGATCGCGACGCCACCATGTGCGTGATGGTGGCCCAGCGCGTCGGCCAGCTCTCGTCCTTCACCGTGAACGGCACGGCGTTCGACGCCGAGGCGCTCGGCAAGTGCAACGCCGCAGCGAGCTGACCTGACGCCGCATCGCCGTCCCTCCGCCGCTGACGAACGGAGGGACGGCCGGCGGTCGCCAATGCCTGCAGGACCGCTGGAAATTTATTGCAAAGCAGCAGCAGCCCGCCCCATCTAGGACTCATGCTGCGTCAGTACGAACTGGTCGATCGGGTCCTTGGCTATGACCCTCAAGCCGACGAGGCTCTGCTGAACCGCGCCTATGTCTTCTCGATGAAGGCGCACGGGAGCCAGCTCCGCGCATCCGGCGACCCCTATTTCAGCCATCCGATCGAGGTGGCCGGCATCCTCACCGATCTGCACCTCGACGACGAGACGATCGCCACCGCGATCCTCCATGACACGATCGAGGACACGGTGGCGACGCCGGAGGAAATCCAGAAGCTGTTCGGCGGCAACGTCGCCCGCATGGTCGACGGCGTCACCAAGCTCAGCAAGATCGAGGCGCAGACCGAGAACGAGCGCGCCGCGGAGAACCTCAGGAAGTTCCTGCTGGCGATGTCCGACGACATCCGCGTGCTGCTGGTCAAGCTCGCCGACCGGCTCCACAACATGCGCACGCTCCACCACATCAAGTCGGAGGAGAAGCGCCGCCGCATCGCCCGCGAGACGCTCGATATCTATGCCCCGCTCGCCGAGCGGATCGGCATGTACGAGTTCATGAAGGAGATGCAGACGCTCGCCTTCCGCGAGCTCGAGCCCGACGCCTATGAATCGATCACCCGCCGGCTCGGGGCATTGAAGGAAGGCGGCGACGACCGCATCGTCAAGATCGCGCAGGCGATCAAGACCCAGCTGTCGCGCGCGGGAATTGAGGCGGAGGTGTCGGGCCGCGAGAAGCACCCCTATTCGATCTGGCGCAAGATGAGCGAGCGCCACGTCAGCCTGGAGCAATTGAGCGACCTGATGGCGTTCCGCGCGACCGTGGAAACCGAGGAGGAGTGCTACCGCGCGCTCGGCGTGATCCACCGCAAATGGCCGATGGTGCCGGGCCGGTTCAAGGATTTCATCTCGACACCCAAGCGCAACGGCTACCGCTCGCTCCACACCAGCGTCTTCTACGGCGACAACACGCGCATCGAGATCCAGGTCAGGACTCACGCGATGCACGCCCAGGCCGAGTTCGGCATCGCCGCGCACTGGGCCTACAAGCAGGACATGGTCCGCCCGGACACGCAGGTGCCGTGGATCAGCGACCTGCTCGAGATCCTGGAGAACGCCGCCAGCCCCGAGGAGTTGCTCGAACATACGCGGATGGCGATGTACGCCGACCGCATCTTCGCCTTCACCCCGCGCGGCGAGCTCATCCAGCTGCCCAAGGGCGCGACGCCGATCGACTTCGCCTATGCGGTGCACACCGACCTCGGCGACCAGGCGGTCGGCGCCAAGATCAACGGCCGCGTCGTGCCGCTCCGCACCGAGATCGCCAACGGCGATTCGGTGCAGATCCTGCGATCCAAGGGCCAGGAGCCGCAACCCAATTGGCTCAACTTCGCGATCACCGGCAAGGCGCGCGCCGCGATCCGCCGCCACCAGCGCCACAAGCAGCGCGAGGAGACCCAGGCGCTCGGCCGCAAGCTCTACGAGGACATCCTCGCGCGCCTGCCCGCGCCGGTGAACGAGGAAGCGGTGCAGGAGGCGGTCAAGCGCCTCAAGCTCGCCGACGAGGATGCGCTGATGGAGGCGATCGCGCTCCGCAAGCTCTCCGACGCGCAGGTCATGGAGGCGCTGATGCCGGGGTCGGCGGGCGAGGAGCATGTCGCGCCGCCGCAGCATCACGCCATTTCGATCACCGGCCTGACGCCGGGCGTCGCCTATCAACTCGCCGAATGCTGCCGGCCGGTACCGGGCGACCGCATCGTCGGCGTGCGGCGGCCAGGCGAGGGCATCCTGGTCCACGCCATCGCCTGCCCCGAGCTGGAAAAGAGCGAGGAGGGCGACTGGGTTGACCTCGCCTGGGGCGACAAGGCCGAGGGCGGCGTCGCGCGCATCGCCGTCACGCTCAAGAACGAGCCGGGCGCGCTCGGCGCGGTCGCGACGGTGATCGGCGCGCACAAGGCCAACATCCTGGGCCTCCGCCTCGACAACCGCGACACCACCTATCACACCAACACGATCGACCTGGAGGTGCGCAACGCCGCGCACCTTACCAAGCTGCTCGCGGCGCTGCGCGCGACCGATGCGGTGAGCGGGGCGGAGCGGCTTTAGGGTGTGCCCTCAATGCCGCCAACGGCATTGAGGAAGCTAACGCTTCCCTACCAACAACACCCGCGCACCTTCCAACGCCGCGTCGTACCGGCTCGCCGAGACCAAGCGCCGAAACCGCCGCCTCGTCGAGCAGTGCGGCGCTGGCGACCGTAGGCGGTGCCGAAGCCGGCGCCGGCATCCGGGCGATATTCAGAATCGATCGCGTCAGGACGCGATCGACGCCTGACGATCGTCCGCGATCGCTGCAATGTTATCATGAAGCCCGACCGACAGCACCGCAGAGTGTTGCGCAACCGGCAACGGCTGCACCGCTTTCCGCGATAACGGGCAATGCTGCGGCGCAGTAAGCAGCCTCCGGTTTCACATCGGGAGGGCGCGCGTGATCCGGACTATCTTCTTCGCGACGACGGCGCTGTGGGCCGGATCGGCCGCGACGGCGCAAGAGGTACTGACGGACGCGCAGGACGAACAGGACATCGTCGTCACCGGCACCCGCTCGGCGGGTCGCGCGGCGATCGAATCTTCGGCACCCATCGACGTGGTGAGCAGCGACGCGATCGCGAGCACCGGCTATCCCGATTTGAGCCGCGCGCTCAACTTCCTGCAGCCCTCGGTCAATTTCGCCCGTGCCGCGACCACGGCGAGCGCGGCCAACACTCGGCCGATCACCCTGCGCGGCCTCTCGCCCGATCAGACACTGGTGCTGGTCAACGGCAAGCGCCGTCACGCCAACGCCGTGCTCAACGTCAACAACAGCATCGGCCGCGGCTCGGCTGGCGTCGATTTCGATACCATTCCCGAAAGCGCAATCGAGCGCATCGAGATCCTGCGCGACGGTGCCGCCGCGCAATATGGCTCGGACGCGATCGCCGGGGTGGTCAACGTCATCCTCAAGTCCAACGCGAGCGGCGGTTCCGGCGAGCTGCTCGGCGGCGTGACCGAGGAGGGCGACGGCCTCAACGGCATGGCGAGCGCCAGCGCCGGCTTCGGGCTCGGCGACGGCGGCCATCTCACCGTCACCGCGCTTGCGCGCCACCAGGACCCGACCAACCGTGCCTTCACCGACCAGCGCTTCGACCGCGTCACCTACCGCATCGGCGATCCGCTCGCGTCGGTGGCGAGCTTCGCGTTCGATGCCGGCGTGCCGCTCGGCGACGTCGAGCTCTACGGCTTCGGCACCGTCACCAAGAAGATCTCGAACAACGCCGCCGGCTTCCGCGTCCCCGGCTTCTCGCCGCTCTATCCTGATGGCTTCCTGCCGATCGTCGAGCCGACCATCTGGGACGTCGGCGGCACGATCGGCGCGCGGGGAGCGTTCGGGCGGCTCAAGGCCGACCTCAGCCAGACCTACGGCTACAACAAGGCCGATTTTCGCGTGTTCGACACTGCGAATGCCTCGCTTGGCCTGGCCAGTCCGACCGGCTTCGATTCGGGCGGCGTCACCTACCAGCAATATGTGACGGACCTCACCCTGTCGCTGCCGCTCGACGGTGTGCTGGCCGGCGGCAACGTCGCCGCGGGCGCGCAGTATCGGCATGAGCGCTATTCAATCCGTAATGGCGAGCCGCTCGCCTATTTCGGGACCGGCGCGGACGGCTTCGCCGGCTTCAACCCGCGCAATCCTACCGACGCGGATCGCGATGCCTATGCCGGCTTCCTCGACGTCGAGCTGCGGCCGATCGAGCCGCTGCTGCTGGGCGGAGCACTGCGCTACGACCATTATGACGACTTCGGCGGGCGGACGACCTGGCGCGCGACCGGACGCTTCGACGCGGCGCCGGGCGTGGCGCTGCGCGCGACCTTCGGCACCGGCTTCAAGGCGCCGTCGCTCCAGCAGCAATATTACAGCGCGGTGCAGGGGGCGCTCAGCGCCGGCGTGCTGGTCAACGTCGCGACGCTGCCGGTGTCCGATCCGATCGCCCAGGCGCTCGGCGCCGCGCCGCTCAAGCCCGAGCGCTCGAGCAACGCCACCGCCGGCGTGGTGTTCGGCCCGTTCGGCGGCTTCACCTTCACCGCCGACTATTTCCGCATCCGCATCCGCGACCGCATCGCACTCAGCGAGCAACTCGGCGGCGCCGCGGTGAACGCGATCCTGCGCGATGCCGGCATCACCGGCTTCAGCCAGGTGCGCTTCTTCACCAACGCGGTCGACACGACGACCAGGGGCGTCGAGGTGACCGCGCGCTGGCAAGGCTCGCTCGGGCCCGGGACGCGGCTGTCGGTCGCGGCCGGCTACAGCTGGCTCGACAACCGGCTCGACACGCTGCGTCCCAATCCGATGCTGCCGACGCTGCCGCTGCTCGCGACCAAATCGATCCTGTTCCTGACCGAAGCGCAGCCGCGCGCCAAGGGCACCCTGCAGGCCAGCCTCACCCGCGGTCGCTTCGATTTCGGCGCCAGTCTCACTGCGTTCGGCACCTACACCTCGGCGCCGCTGGTCAAGGTGCAGGCGTTCGGCGGCAAGGAATCGATCGACCTGTCGGCGGGCTATGCCTTCGCCGAAGGGCTGCGCTTCCAGATCGGCGTCCAGAACCTGCTCGATGCGCGGCCGGATACGATCGTTGACCAGGCGACCGCGATCGCCGCGACCGGCGGCAGCTTCCCGACCGGCGAGGAGACGCCGCTCGGGCTCAACGGCCGCAGCTATTTCGCGCGGCTGTCGGCGCGCTTCTGATGCTCGACCGGCGGACCTTGCTTACAGGCGCGGCGGCACTGGCCGCTGCCCGCTTCGCCCAAGCCGGCGTGATGGCGCGCGTGCGCGAGGCCCGGCTGCGGCTCAGCGCGGACCCGTTCGCGCTCGGCGTCGCTTCCGGCGATCCGGCACCAGACGGCTTCGTCCTGTGGACGCGCGTTCTCGGCATCGAAGAAGATGCAGCGATCGCCTGGGAAGTGGCGGAGGACGAGGGCTTCAAGCGCATCGCGCGGAAGGGTCGCGCACTCGCCGTGAAGGGACGCGCCCGCGCCGTCCATGTGCCGGTGCGGGGGCTTCGGCCCGGCCTCCCATATTTCTACCGCTTCCACCTGGGCGGCGCGGTCAGCCGGATCGGCCGCACCGCCACCATCGCCGACGATCCGCAGACGCTGCGGCTGGCGCTCACCTCATGCCAGCATTGGGAGCAGGGCTGGTTCTCCGCCTATCGCGACATGATCGCCCAGCGGCCCGACGCGGTGCTCCAGGTCGGCGACTATATCTACGAGAAATCCTTCGGCGCCGGCCCCGACGTGCGCAGCTTCGGCGCGCCCGATCCGCATACGCTCGACGAGTATCGCGCGCGCCATGCGCTCTACCGCACCGACCGCGATCTCGCCGACGCGCACGCCGCGCTGCCGTTCATCGTCACCTGGGACGATCACGAGGTCGAGAACGACTATGCCGGCGCGGAGGGCGGCGCCACCGCCGATCCCGTCGCCTTCGTCCGCCGCCGCGCCGCGGCCTATCAGGCATATTTCGAACATATGCCGATCGACCCGGTCCGCCTGCTGCCGTCCGGCGAGGCGCGGCTCTACCGCCGCTTCGGCTGGGGACGGCTGGCGAGCGTGCATATGCTCGACACGCGCCAGTATCGCACGCCCCACGCCTGTGGCGCGCCTGAGCGGCGGGGTGGGCGGATCGTGCGGGATTGCGCGGCGATGACGGCAGCCGGCGCGACGATGCTCGGCCGGGCCCAGGAGGCTTGGCTGGCGAAAGGACTGCGGGACGAGCGGGCAGCCTGGTCGCTCGTCGCCCAGCAGACCCTGTTCTCCCGCCTCTATCTGCCGCAGGGTCGGGAGGCCGCCTATTCGGACATATGGGACGGGTACGCCGCGACGCGCGAGCGGACGCTGGCGGCGCTGGCGCAGCCGGCGGTGCGCAACCCGGTGCTGCTTGGCGGCGACGTCCATTCCTTCTGGATCAACGACGTGAAACAGGATTTCGCGCGGCCGGAGTCGCCAACGGTCGCGACCGAGGTCGTCACCAGCTGCCTCGCCTCTCGCAATGGGCCGGAGGCGCTGTTCGCCCCGGCACCGCGGCTCAATCCGCATGTGCGCTTCCTCGACAATGCCCATGCCGGCTATGTGCTGCTCGACGTGACGGCCTCCAGGCTGGTAATCGACCTGCGGGCGGCGGAGAGTCTCGCCGATCCGGGAAGCGCCTGCCGTTCGCTGGCACGTTATGACGTCGAGTCCGGACATCCCGGCATCATTGCGTGAGATACGACGGCTGTTGTCACAAACCCGTGACAAGCCGGCGCTAGTTCTGTCCGCATGTTGCGCCAGGCGCCTCCGCTCGAGGCGATCGAGATCTTCGTAGCGGCGGCTGGCGGTGCGAGCTTCCGATCCGTGGCCCGCGAGCTTGCGCTCAGTCCGTCGGCAGTCAGCAGGCGGATCGCCGCGCTCGAGGCGTTCCTTGGCACGTCCCTGTTCGAACGGCGCGGTCAGACGCAGCGACTGAGCCCGGCAGGGACGCGATACCTCGCTGCGGTCGAGCCGGCACTTCATGCGATCCGGCGCGCGACCGCACAGGTCAGCCCCGATCCGCTGGAGCGCCTCACTGTCGCCACGTCGCATAGCCTGGCCGCCGCGTGGCTGGTGCCGCGCCTGCCCGAGGCGCAGGACCTCCTCGGGATCGAGATCGAGGTGCTGCCGTCGCGCAATCCCGACGTGCTGCGCTCGGGCGAGGCGCAGCTTGCGATCTGGGGCGGCATGTCTGAGCAACCGGGCCTTGCCGCCGAGCGCCTGTTCGACGTGGTCGCGATTCCGGCGGCACGCCCGCAGCTCGTGGGACGGAAGGGCTGGTCGGACGCGGAACTGGCCGTCCGGCCGCTCCTGACCGTGCAATCGCCCTCCCGACTATGGGAGCGCTGGTTCGCGGGCGAGGGCGAATCGGCGCCATGTCCCTTACGGTTGCGCGTCTTTCCGACGCTCCAGCTCATGTACGAAGCGGCATGTGCCGGCGCCGGCATCGTGCTGGCAATGCCGGTCATCGCCGACAGTTATCTGGCGTCAGGTCGGCTGGTGCCCGTCGCGCGCACGATCCGACCGCTGGGCGAAGGCTATGCGCTGTTCCGCCCGGTGCGCCGCAGCGGCCCCAGCCCTGTCGAACGGCAGTTCGTCGCGTGGTTACGAGAATCCATCGACCGATCGAGAACCGCTTTCGACGAACTGACCCGATGATGGTGAACCCGCTCCGTGAGGCACGGCTGGATATCCGCGCCGACTTCGAACGCCACGGTGAAAATCCGAGGCTATCGTCAATGCTTTGCATCGGTCGATAGCGGCCGCATTGCGGCTTTCGCCGGCTCAGCCGACTGCTTGGGAACGGTAGCCCGACGGCGTCATGTTGGACATGATGCTGCCCCATCGTTAAGATGCGGATCGGCATCTAACTCACGGCACGGTGGAGGGATACGGCGCAGGAATGGCTCAGGCGAAGGCCTCGCGGCGGCGTGGGGAGGTGCTCGAGGAAGCTATTCTCGAGGCTGCATGGGCAGAACTGGCTGAACGCGGCTACTCCGGCACGACGTTGGAGAGGGTTGCCAGACGCGCGGGGACGAGCCGCCCCGTGCTGCATCGCCGCTGGAAGAGCCGCCTCGAACTTGCCGCCGCTGCAATGGCGCGTCACTTCGCCCAGAATCCGATTGAAGTGCCGGATCTCGGCAGCGTGCGCGAGGAGCTGGCCATGCTGCTCCGCAAGCTGTCGGACCGCGGCGCCCCGACGATGCTTCGGCTGATGCTGGCGATGAACGAGGACCTCGTTCGGGAGCGGTCGAATCTCCTGGCGCTGAAATCCCGCCTTGCTGTCGACGGTGGCGCTACCGAAGAAATTCTGCAGCGAGGGATCGATCGCGGCGAAATCGATCCGGACAGGATCACGCCGCGGATCGCTTCGCTGCCCAAGGACCTGTTGCGCCACGAAGTCATCATGACCTTCGATGGTGTCTCCGATTTCGTCATTTACGAGATCCTCGATCAAGTCTTTCTTCCTCTCGTCGCCCCCGTGGATCGGGAACCATGATCTTCGGGGTCAGCGCGAGGTCCGGAATGGTTCTTGCCGTTTCAGACGCGTTCATCGGCGATGCGGAATGATCGACGTCCAGACCGACACGACAAGAAGCGCCCCCAAGCCGGCGCCCATCAGGCCGACCAGCAGCGAATCCAGTATCCTTGCCACCGAGACACCGATCATGGCCGGAGCGAGCAGGCCGACGAGCCACAGCCCCACCGTCCCGAACGGGAAAACCTTGAGCCTGGTTATCCAAGCCCGCGGCTTCCCCGCTCTTGCCACGACTGTGCCGTCACCGTTCGACGCGATGCGGTACCGGGAGCTCACAAGCGATAGGTGAAGGATACGAAGCCGAGCGGCCGGGTCTTGTGATAGACGATCGGGCTGTCCTTCACGTCGCCGAGCAAGGTGGTGACGGCGCCCGTGACGCTGAGGCTGATGCGGTCGGTCAGGCGGTAGTTGGCGCTGAGCGCCGCGGTCGCGTCCGTGAAGCCGCTCCCCGCGCGAAACTGCGGGAGGCCCGACGCAAGGGACTGCTCCGCGTTCACGCCGAAATAGCGATCGTTGTGCTTCCGGTCCGCCCAGGTCGTGCCGATCGAAGGAACGAGCGTGAAGCGCGAGGAAACGGCGACCGGATAGGCCACGCCGACGTCGGCGATGAATCCCTTGGTTCCGCCGGTGATCACCTTCGTGCCGCCGAGCGTGGCGACGAAACCCGCCGCCTTGAGGCTCACGAAGGCACGCCCGCCCAAGCCGAGCGAGAGCTTGCCGATCCCTTCGGGCGCATCCCTGCGGCGATAGCCCTGGACGCCCGTCAGGCTCACGCCCGCCGTCACGACGTCCGTGTCGATGACCTTGACGCCCAGCCCGTCGCGCAGGTTGAGGAAGAGAGGTTCCCAGGCCACGTCGATGTCGGGGAGCGGCTGAAAACGATAGCTGTCCGCGCCCTGGTACGCGGGCATGTAGGCGCCCCCGACACCGAGGATGAAATGGTCCCCGTCCTGGTCCGCCTCCGGTTCCTCGATCTTGGCTATGGGGTCCGCCTGCGCATTCGCCGCGGCGGGCCACAAGGCGATCGCAAGAAGAGTGATCGACGCAAAGAGCTGGGTACGCGTTTTCGGCAGATATCGCATCATTATACTCGCTGCTTGTGGTTCAGGGGACATGACCGGCGCTGGTCCGAAGGGATTGGATTCCGGCCGTTCGGGATCGTTCGGAGCCACCAGCCGATCGATCTCGGCTATACGCCGATCGTCGTAACCCGCATCGCGGAGGCGGATGCGCTCCGCCTCGACGAATGCGCCCCGGTGCGTGCGGCGCAGGATCGCATAACGGCGCAGGGCTTCGAGTCGGGAATCCGCGAGCGGCGGTGCGCGTACTCCGAAGAGGTATCGGGAAACGCCGTTCTGTCGCACCAGGCTCGAAACCGGATCATTTCGTGCCAGGGCGATCACCGCCAGTTCGATGCTCGTGATTGCATGGGTGGGCACCAGGGCGCTCTCCTTCCAGCCTTGAGACGCCGGCAGGTCGGTGCAGCCTCATCAAAAATTTAGCCGAGAGACGGCGGGTCGATCCCCTGCCGGTGCGGACAATCAGAAGCGCGCGTCGATCCCCAACCTGATGGTCCGAGGCCGGAGCGGCGTCATCTGGTCGCCATCCCTCAAGCTGAACGGATTGCCGAACGCGAAGGTATTCGCGCGGGTATCGCCGAGATTGGCGACGTCGAGCGAAATCCCGAAACCGCCGAAGTCGAGCCGGCCGCCCAGCCCCGCCACCGTGTAATCCCCTTGGGAGACGCCAAGCAGCGGGCCTGCGCCGAGGTTGGATTTGCCGACATGTCGCAGCGACGCATTCCCCGTCAGGGAGATTCCGGCGGCGATCTGCGTCCGCCACTCCGCCGCCACCCGCACCCCGGTATGCGCGATGTTCGGCAAGGTGTTCTGGTCTTCGCCGGCAAACGCCGGCTCGGCCGCCCGCAGATAGCTGTTGTTCAGGAAAGCGGCCGCCGTGACCGTCACGGCAGGCGACAGGCGCCACGTGATCTCCCCGTCCAGCCCGTAGATCCTGCCGCTGCCGATGTTGGCGGTATATGGCAGGCCGGAGCTGTCGACGAGATCGGCCTGGATGTGATTCCAGTCGACGAGGAACATGGCGGCGCGAACCGACAGCCGGTCCCGTTCCTTGTGCCCCCACCGCACGCCGAGCTCGATCTGGCCCAGGTCGTCGGCCGCGAACTTCTGGCTCTCGAGCGTCGATCCCGAGGGCGCCACCGCCAGGCCGCCGGCCCTGTATCCCTGTTGAAAGTGCAGGAAGCCAGACAGGGATCGGGTCACATGCCAATCGAGCGCGAAGCTCGGCGAGAAGCGCAGCTGATTGCGGAACAGTCCCTCGTCCGCATCCCGGCTTTCGTCGAGCAGCCTGCCGGTGCTGCGCGCGAAGGTGAGCCGGCCGCCGGCGGTGGCGATCAGCGAGCGGCCGAGCGGGTGCGACGCCTGCCCGAACAGCGAAAGCTCGAGCTGCCGGTTGCGAACCCCGGCGATCTGTGCCGGAGACGCCGGCGGGCCGAGCGAGCGCCTCAGCTGGCTGTCGTTGTAGATTCCCGCCACGCCCGCCACCCAGGGAGTCTTCCGGCTCCCGCCCGAGACGCGGGTTTCGTGGGAGACGAGCGTGATGTCGTTCTCCTCCTCGAACTGCGTCGGGGTCGCCGAGCCGTCGTGACCGGTCGCGTCGAATATCGACCTCAGCTCGTGCCGGACGACCGACGTCGTCGTGACCAGCTCGCTGCTTCCCAGCATCCGGCGCGCGTTGAGGTAGGCGACGCGATAGTCGTTGTGGAACGGCTGCTGCAGCGCGTTGGTGCGCGTCAGCGGCGGATCGCCGCGGAGCGTATATTGCCCGTCGCGGCTGGCGATGTTCTGGAAGACGCCGCCGAGATCGATCGTCCATCCCGACAGGTCCGGGAGACGCAAGGTCATGCGCGTGCCGTAGCTGCGTGTGCTGTTGATGTCGCGCAGGGCCCGCGAGGGGTCGTCGATATAGCCGGCCTCGCGCGCGCCGTAGAGCACAAGGCGAACGGCAGCCCCGCCCTTCCCGACCGGCAGATTGAACATCGCGGCGGCGTCGCTCCCTATCGCGCCGAAACGCGTGGAGCTCACGCCGCCCGATGCGGTCGCGTATGCGGCGCTGCCGTCGGGCGCGTTGGGCACGAGCCGGATGATCCCGCCCAGCGAGCTCGCGCCGTAGAGCGTACCCTGCGGGCCGACCAGGACCTCGACGCGCTGCATGTCGTAGAGATTGAGGTCCGGGTCGGGCGCGTTGTAGTTGAGGCGGACGTCGCCGAGATACTGGCCCACCGTCGCCTGGGTCGGACCGTTGAAGCTGCTGTCGGCGATGCCGCGAACGAACAGCTTGTCCCGTCCGGGGCCGAGATTCGTCGAACCGAGCGTCGGCAGGGCTTCCGTGATCGCTGCCGTTCCCGCCGCCGCGTTGCGCGCGAGCCAGCCCGGCTCGAGCTCGACGAACTTGACCGATCCGGGATAGTTGTCGAGCAGCATTCCCTGCTTGCTGGCTGTGACAACGATCTCGGCGGGATGATGTTCGGCGGGGGGCGGTGCTGGGGCCGGAGCCGGCTTGGGCCTGGTCGGAGGAGGCGGCGGCGCGCGCCGCCGCACGATCCGGACGGTCGCCTTGTCGTAGAACATCGCCTCGGCACCGGTTCCCCGCAGAGCCTGCGCCAGCGCCGCGCGCACGGAGGATGCGCCGCGAATGCCGGGCGAACGGCGGGCGGCGAGATCCGGATCGGTGACCGCGATCGTGATTCCCGCCTGCGCTCCAAGGGCTGCCGCTACGTCACCCAGACGTCCGGCGGGGACGTTGAAGCGCTGCGCATGAGCGGCGTCGGCCATGCTCAGGCCGCAGGCGATGGCGGCGGTGGCCGCCGCCCATCTAGCGTACCGCACCGTCGGCAGGCTTCATCGTCCAACCGTGCGGCCCCGCTTCCAGGACCACGTTCAGGGCCAGCTCCAGGCGCTTGCGTTGCTCGGCCCGGCTGCCGTCGAGCGCTATCGCGCCCGAGAAGGGGCGATCGGCGATGGCGGGAGAGACGGCGATCCGCACGCCGAGCGCCCGGCCCAGATCGGCCGCGACCTCCGACATGGGCGCCCCCGAGTAGACGAGCCTTCCTTTCTCCCATGAGCCGACGGCTTCGACCGGTATCCGGGTCACGCGGACGATCTTGGACCCGGAGCGGTCCACCAGCGCCTGGCCCGCATCCAGCGGAACGGCATCGCGCCCTGGATTGTAGACGACCTTGCCTTCGGCGACGGCGACGCGCACCTCGCCCATCCCGCGCGCGACGTTGAAGATCGTTCCGGCATCCTCCACGCGATCCTCGCCGAGCTCCAGCCTGAACGGCTTCGCACCGTCGTGCCGGACGCGGAACAGGGCCTCGCCTTCGGTCAGAGCGGCGAAGCGCGGATCCTTGCGGTCGAACGTCATGCGTGTCGAGCCGTTGAGCACGATCCGCGTGGCAGGACCGAGTGTCACCGTCCGGCGTTCGCCCGGTCCGGTGGCGACGTCGTATCGGCCGGACGCGAGCTGCGGGACCAAGACGACCGCGGCCGCGACCGATGCCGCCAGCGCACCGCCGACCACCACCCAACGGCGCGCCCGGCGCCCCGGCGGCGCGATCGGCACGTCGACATCATTGGCCGCTTCCCGGAAAACCACGCCCGGCAGCAGCGGTTCGATCGCGAGATCGGTTCGCTCGATCTCGTCATAGGCCTCGGCGTGACGCGGATCCTCGGCCAGCCATTCGGCGAATGCCTCCCAGGTCGCGTCGTCGCCATGGCGAAGCCGGACGTGCCACTCGATGGCACGCTCGCGAACGCTGTCCTGCGTCTCAGCTCCCATGACGACCTCTTTCAGCCTTAAGACGCCGCGGATCCCGACGCTCCCCATCAAGACGAAGCCTCGCAGCCGAAATCGCCTCATAGGCGCGGGTCAGGTGCTTTTCGACGGCGCTGACGCTGATGCCCAGATCGGCCGCAATCTGGCGCTGAGGCTCGCCGTCGACCCGGAAGCGGCGGAAGATCGCGCGGGTCCGTTCGGGCAGCCCGTCCAGCACGCGCTGCAGGATCGCAAGCTGCTCGCGCGCGATGAGCTCCGCCTCGACCGAGGGCCGCTCGTCGACTTCGCCGTCGTTCCCGCCGAAGGCATCCACCCAATCCTCCTCGCGGCGCGTGCGCCGGTCGGCCGTACGGCGGAGGCCGAGAAAGTGGTTGTTGGTCATCCTGTAGAGATAGGCGCGCGGCTCGGCGACCGGACCGATCCTGTCCGCAAGCAGCTTGAGGTAGACCTCCTGAAGAATATCCTCCGCGTCGGCGGACGATGCCCCGCGCAACATGAGATAGCGCAACAGCGCCGGACGCGAATCCGCGAAGGTCTGAAGGAGCCCGCTGCTCGTCGACATCCTGCTTCCGCGTCTTCAGCGGCCGAGATGAGCCGAGGATCGACGAGGCGCGGGTCCGCGCACTGCCACGCCACGACGCGACAACGTCGCCGTCATTTTGATGGGGCTGTGCCCGTTCCCCGGTGTCTTAGGGATGAAAGGAGAAGGCTCCAGTGTCCCGCCAGACAGTGACGATCCTCCAGTTGGCGGCGACCGTACGCGGCTCGGCGATCCCGCTGTTCCGCGATCGTGCAGATCGGTCGAGAGCAGCTTCGCCGCCCGGCTTTCGAGATTGCACATCAACAAGCTCGTGGCTCCAAATCCGCCGGAAAACCGCCCGCGGTACCTCAGCAAACTTCCCTGTCGCCGCCCTATATAAGGTGCGCGTTGGTATCTTACTACGCAGGAAAGTGCAACTCGTTCGGTAGGCATGTTCATGAGCGCGAGGTCATCTCGCCGCGGAAGCAGGGCGCTCATGATGCGTGTCCCTGGTTCCCCTTGCGCTGCTCTCGCTGGCTTTAAACTCCCGAGGCCCGGCGGATCGAAAAAGGACGCCGACCGTGACGCGTTCGGGCGAGGAGGGAGCAAGGGATGACAGCGAAAGGACGGGATCCATAGCGCACGGGAGCGAGCGCATCCTATTGCGCCGGGTTGCGCATCGCCGATCAGACGATTGATCCAGAGATTGGAGACCCGGACGTCGAGCCGGTTCGGGCCCGGCTTGATCGCGCCGGGCGGAAGGCGACGTCGGCAAGCAGCCAAGGATCGACTTCCCGTAGGCTATGGGACGCCGGTTGAGGTGCGGTTCAGGCCGTCGCCGGCGGCTGTGCGGCTCCGTGCTCGTAGCGGGACAGGCTGCTCGCCTTCATCTCGATCGAGAAGCCCGGCGCCTCCGGCGCCAGATAGGCTCCGTTTGTCACCACGCAGGGGGCGACGAAATGTTCGTGGAGATGGTCGACATATTCGGCGACGCGGCCCTCCTTCGTCCCCGCGAAGCTCAGATAGTCGATCATCGAGAGGTGCTGCACATATTCGCACAGCCCCACGCCGCCGGCGTGCGGGCAGACGGGCAGGTCATTCTTCGCGGCCATCAGCAGCACCGCCAGCACCTCGTTGACGCCGCCCAGCCGGCAGGCGTCGATCTGCACCACGTCGATCGCACCGCGCATGATGAACTGCTTGAACACGATGCGGTTCTGGCACATCTCGCCGGTCGCGACCTTGACCGGCGCGACGGCCTCGCGGATGCGGCGGTGGCCTTCGACGTCGTCGGGGCTGGTCGGCTCCTCGATGAACCAGGGTTTGGCGAAGGCGAGCGCGCGGACGTGGTCGATCGCGGTGCCCACCTCCCATACCTGGTTGGCGTCGATCATCAGCTCGCGATCGGGCCCCAGCACCTCGCGCGCGATGCCGACGCGGCGGATGTCGTCGGCCAGGCTCCTCCCGACCTTCAGCTTGATGTGGCGGAAGCCGGCGTCGATCGCCTCGCGGCAGAGCTGGTCGAGCTTGGCGTCCGAATAGCCGAGCCAGCCGGGCGAGGTGGTGTAGCACGGATAGCCTTCGGCAAGCAGGCGCGCGGCGCGTTCAGCCTTGCCCTCCGCGCGCCGCTCGAGCAGCGCCAGCGCCTCGTCCGGGGTGATGCAGTCGGTGATGTAGCGGAAGTCGATCAGCCGCACGAGCTCGGCGGGCGACATCTCGCCGACCAGCCGCCACAGCGGCTTGCCCTCGGCCTTGGCCCAGAGGTCCCAGACGGCATTGACGACCGCGCCGGTGGCGAGATGGATCACGCCCTTCTCCGGCCCGATCCAGCGCAGCTGGCTGTCGCTGGTCACATGCCGCCAGAAACGGCCGGCATCCTCGCGGATCCAGTCGAGGTCGAGACCCTCGACCAGCGGCGCGAGGGCCTGGATCGCCGCGCAGCAGATGTCGTTGCCGCGACCGATGGTGAAGGTGAGGCCGTGCCCCGCCAGCCCCGGCTGGTCGGTCTCGAGGATGCAATAGGCGGCCGAATAGTCCGGATCGGCGTTCATCGCGTCCGATCCGTCGAGCTGCTGGGACGTGGGGAAGCGGATGTCGAGCACCCGCAGCTTGGTGATCCGCATCAGGCGCGGAGCTCCCGGTTTTGTTTGCTTATGGTATGAATTTTCATATGTGCCAATACTTGCCTGCGCAAGCGGAATATGAACGAGGGCGGCCGGAGCATCGTCGACTGGCGTCTCTATGTCCGCGGGGAGCGATCGCATGTGCGGCTGACGCCCGTCAGACCCGGCTGTCGCCTTCGACGAGTTGCTCGGAGATGCGCTGTGCGGCCTCACGGACCTGGGCGATCGCCTCGCGAGGCATCAGCGATTGCTGCAGCTTCTTCAGGAACGGCACGGTGAGCGCCGCCGCGGCGCTGCCGCCGCGCATGACGGGAGCCGAGATGTCGGTGACGCCCGCGACGAACTGGCTCGGCGCCATCTCGACCTGACGCTCGCGGATTTCGTCGGCATGGGCGCGGAATTGCGCGAGCTCTTCCTTGTTCAGCGGCGGGTCGAACAGCCTTTCCCACCGCTCGCGCACATCGTCGGGCTGGAAGGCGTAGAGCACCGCGCCCGACGCGGACTTCGACAGCGGGCGCCGGTAGCCGACGCGCACGGAGAAACCGAGCTGTTCGCTCGACTCCATCCGCGCGACCACCACCATCTCGCCGCGGCTATGCAGCGCGAGATGGCAAGATTGGCCGAGAGACAAGGTGAGCTGGCGCATGACCGGCAATGCCACCTCGATCAGGTTGCGCATCCGCGGCTGCTGCATCCCGAGCGAGAAGAGCCGGTCGCTGACGCGATAGCCGTCGGACGCCGGATCCTGCTCGATATATCCGCGGAACTCGAGCACCTGGACCATGCGGAACAATTCGCCATGCGAACGGCCGAGCCGGTTGACGATGCCGGTGAGCGTCACCGGCGCGCTCTCGCTTGCCAGCAGCTCCAGGATGTCGAGCCCCTTCTCGAGCGCAGGCGCGCGGTAGCGGCGATCCTCGTCCGGATTGTCCTGCGCTGCCACTGCCATTCCCCGCCTACCCCGCTGATGCCGTCCCTTAACGCCGGACACCCGCGGGCCGTGCAATGAAGAACTCAATAAGAGAATTCGGTTCGCACGCGCAATCATCCAGCTGCGGCGGAGGTGGGAAGAGGTTGACCCTGAACGGCTCATCCGCCGCGGAGCAACTGCATCACCATCGCACGGATGCGGCGATAGTTGCCGCTTCGCAGCGGGCCAAGAAGGCCGTGCTTCTCTTCCGGAAGATGCGCCAGCGGGTGGCCGTCCGGCCGGAAGACATAGTGATCGAAGAAGGCGCGCCAGGCGGCGCGCTCCCCTGCCGGCCGCTCAGCGATCGCGATCATCGCCAGCATCATCGCCGTATAGGGCGCATCCGGTCCGGCGCTGAAGCCGTCCCACCAATAGTTGACGAGCAGGTTGAAAGGCCCGGTCGCCTCGACGCGATGCCACCAGAGCTTCGGCAGATACAGCGCGTCGCCGGGCTCCAGCTCGACGACGACGGCGCGGCCCCGCGCGCGTTCGAACCGGGGATAGCGCGGATCGCCTGGAACGGAGCCGACGGCCAAGCCGATCGGCTGGCCCGCCATGGTATGGTCGATCGGGCCGACATAGAGGTCGGCGATCGCGTCGGGAGGATAGAGCGTGAACCTGCGCCTTCCCGCCACGACGCAGGCCAGATTGTCATAGGTGTCGTAATGGCAGGCGATCTCCGATCGGCTGCCGAGCCAGATGCGAGGGCGAACCGACGGAGCGATCATCGCCGCACGGTTCTCGTCGGCAAAGCCGGGCAGGTGACGGTCCGCCGGAAGCGAGCCCATGTAGATGGACGATCCACGGTCACCGACAATCCGGTCGAGCACGTCGCGGATGCCGAGTTCCTCGCGCCGGAAATTGAAGCCCGCGAGACCCTCGTCATAATGATAGCGTCCATCGATATCGGGCGCTCCGATGAACGCCTCTGCGGTGATGCCGCCATCGAATTGGAGCAGGTAGTTCGCCAGATCGCCGGGAGACCGCTCCGCCGCCTGTCGTGCAGGCCAGTCGGCGCAGACGCCTCTCACCACCACGGGCTCGCACCGCTCGCAGACATGCTGCCTGAACGAGTCGGGGTCCGCGACCAATTCGGCGTCGATTTCGGGAAGATGTTGGGCCATCACGCTTCCTTTTCACGCCGACAGGCGTCGATTCCGTCGATCGGCAAGGACGGAAATCTGCTGCAGCGACCCGATCATGCAGTAAGCGAGCTGGAGATGGCCGCTGCGGAACAATTCGAGCGCGGCCGAATCGTCGAGGTCGCGCAGCGCATCGAGGCTGACGGTATAGAGCCCCTGGAGCGAGAGGGCCTCGCCGTCGTCGAAGCGCAGTGAGATATCGATCGGTTCGATCAGCTTGAAGCCGAGAAGCGCGCGGATGAACACCTCGGTCTCCTCGACCCCTGACTTCAGCAGGCCGAGCGCTCGCTGGATGCGGCGCAGCGAATCGCTCGGCTCGCCATCCTCGTCGAACAGCGGCTTGCCCTCCGTCTCGCTGATCCGCGGGTGTTCGCGGTCGATCGCGACGTGTTCGCCGGAGATGAAGAACGCCTGGCGCTGGAGGTCGAGCGGCCGGAAAACGTCGCCAAGCTCGGCGAGCAGAGGCTCGTCCGGTCTGAAGCCGAGCATCGCGCCGGCATAGAAGCGGCCGGTTTCGGCGTTCTTCGCGAACAGGACCGGGCACAGGGCAGCCGCAGCGGGGAACTCGCCGGCGACGATCTGCGCAAAATGAGGTCCCCCACCCGACTCGGCCCGCAGGCGCAGATGGCGATGATCGCTCACATTCAGCACCTCCAGCCTCGCCATTCGCTGAACTCCTCTCTCTAATCGCCAAGCGGTATTGATAGCGCTAACTTTTACTGCTATTCTGCGTCGAACAACGAATAACACAACAGGAGAGGATCGCGACGCTGCCGAAGGGCGGATTCCTTCAAAGTTCCAGGTGATCCGCAGTTCGCTGGACCGAGGTCCGGCGAAATAGTGCAGCCGCGTCAAATGCTCCTGCCTGAAGAGGAGGGGGTATGACCGAAGGCAACGGCATCAAATTGGCTGTCACCGCCACTCATCGCATTCGAGTTGCGCGATTTTCGCTGGCGGCCGCTTCGAGCCTGTTTGCGATCGCGGCGGCCTCTCCGGCATTGGCCGAGGAAACACCGGTAAGCGATAGCGTTATCATCTCCGAGCAGGGCGGTCCGGCCGCTCAGGCACAGGCGCAAGACAGCACCGCGGCGCCGGCCCAGATCGACGAGGGCCAGGCGAACGACATCGTCGTCACTGGGCTGCGCGAGTCGCTGCAACGCAACCTCGACATCAAGCGCAACGCGCCCGGCGTGGTCGACGCCATCTCCGCCGAGGACATCGGCAAATTCCCGGATTCGAACGTCGCGGCTTCGCTGCAGCGCCTGCCGGGCGTCTCGATCCAGCGCGCCGGCGCGCGCGGCGAGCCGCAGGGCATCACGGTGCGCGGCTTCGGCGGCGACTTCAACGAGACGCTCTACGACGGCCGCCGCATCACGACCGCCACCGGAAGCCGCGCGGTCGATTTCAGCACCGTCGGCGCCGATTTCGTCGGGCGGCTGACCGTGCTGAAGACGCCCGACGTCACGCTGACGAGCAGCTCGATCGGCGCGACCGTCAACATCGAGTTTCCCAAGCCGTTCGACTATTCGGGCATGAGGCTGGTCGCCACCGCATCGGGCTCGATCCAGGACGACGCGGGCAAGATCGTCCCTACCGCGGGCGTGCTGTTCAGCGATACCTTCGCCGGCGGCACGTTCGGCGTGCTGGTCTCCGGCATGTATACGCGGCACGACACCCAAACGAACCGCGTCTATGTGAGCGGCTGGCCGGGCGGCCTCTACGCGCCGTGCCAGCTCGCCGGCACCACGGCGACGGTGTGCAACCCCAGCGACGACCCGGCGTCGGCGCCTTCGGACCTCAGATCGATACCCGGCTGGTTCGAGCAGCAATATGGCGCGATGCAGCTCTACACCAAGGATGAACGCATCGACGGCCGCATCGCCTTCCAATGGCGCCCGTCGGACGACGTGCTGCTCACGCTCGACAACAATTACTCGCGGCAGAAGATCAGGACCGACAGCTTCGGCTATGGCATCTGGTTCAATCAGGGCAGCCTGCGCAACGTCCAGCTCGACGAGAACGGGACGACGGTCGACTTCACCCAGGCCGGCTCGCAGACCGACTTCGTCGCCGGTACCGACAGGTCCGTGCGGCAGACCAACCAGACCGGCCTCAATCTCAAATGGGACGCGTCCGAGAACCTCAAGCTCGAAGCGGACGTGAGCTACGCCAAGAGCTGGCTCAATCCGAACGGCGAGATCAGCAGCGACAATGCCGACATCGGCTACGGCTTCGCGATCGGCCCCTCGCTCGGCATCCGGATCGATGGCGACAGCAAGGACACCCTCCCCGTGCTGCACGACTATGGCCCGAACGGCGACCCGTCGCGCTGGGCCGATCCCTCGGTGATGGGCTCGCACGTCACGGTGCGCCAGGCGACCAGGAACACCGATGAGCTGAAGCAGGGGCGCCTCGCCGCCAGCTGGGAGCAGGATGGCTTCGGCATCAAGATCGGCGGCCAATATGTCGAGGATCATTTCCAGTTCCAGCAGCGCAACACCTTCGCCAACAATTTCTGGCAGGCTTATGCGGGCTATGGTGCACCGTCGGGCAGCACGACCGGCGTGCTCATCCCGGCGAGCCTGTTCACCGGCCAGGTCAGCACGCGAGACTTCATTCCGGGCTTCTCGGGCGCGCTGCCGCCGACGCTGCTGAGGTTCGACGCACGCGCCTATCAGGAATTTCTGGAAGGCCTCGGGAATCCCTATGCAACGCCGATTCCCGGCTTCAACTACCCCGGTCCGACCGATCCCAACAACGGCTTGTGGAACTTCCGCGGCAGGTTCGACCTGGCGCTCGACAACGGCAGCATCCGGGACATCACCGAGAAGAGCTGGGCACTGTTCGTCCGCGCGAACTTCGATACCGAGGTCGCCGGGATGCCGTTCCACTTCAATGCCGGCCTGCGTCAGGAGAACACGAACGTCACCGCGATCGGTTTCGGGCAGGTGCCGCTCAGCATCCAGCCGAACACCGGCGACCCGACGCTGCTGACGGTGATCCTGAGCGATCCCCAGAAGGTCACCACCAAGAGCAGCTATTCCTATCTGCTGCCCAGCGTCGACATGAAGCTGGAGCTTACCGACAAGTTCCACCTGCGCTTCGACGCGTCGCGAACGCTGACCCGGCCCACGCTCGACCTGCTGACGCCGGTGCTGAACGTCGGCGTCGGCCAGCGTCGCGGTGCGCTCACGGCCAACGGCGGCAACCCGCAGCTCAGGCCCTATCTTGCCGACAATTTCGATTTCGCGGCCGAATGGTATTACCAGCGCAATTCCTACGCCTCGGTCAATTTCTTCCTCAAGAACGTCAGCAACTTCATCGTGCAGGGCGTACAGACCGAGACGATCAACGACGTTATCGATCCCTCGACCGGACGGCCGGCGCAGTTCGCCGTGTCGCAGCGGGTCAACGGGCCCGAGGCAACGGTGCGCGGCGTCGAGATCGCCTGGCAGCATGTGTTCGGCAACAGCGGCTTCGGCTTCAACGCCAACGCCACCTTCGTCGACACGAACAAGCCCTATGATCCGCAGGACACTTCGCTCAGCGGTTTCGCCGTCACCGGCCTCGCCAACTCCGCCAACTTCGTCGGCTTCTACGACAAGAACGGCTTCGAGGCGCGCGTGGCGGCGAACTGGCGCGACGAATATCTCCTGCAGTTCGGCCAGAACCAGAACACCGGGTCGTTCGGCGCCGAGCCGACCTTCGTCAATTCGAGCCTGCAGATCGATTTCAGCACCAGCTATCAGCTTACGAAGCAGATCAACGTCTTCTTCGAGGCGCTCAACCTCACCAACGAGACGATGAGCACCCACGGGCGCTTCGACAACCAGCTGCTCGACGTGTTCGCCTATGGACGGCGGTTCACCGCGGGCGCACGGTTCCGCTTCTAGGTCTCCCCTTACGGGGATGTCGGTCATCGTCGGCATCCCCGGGCTTTTTTGCGGACGAAGATGACCCATCCCGTACGAAAGATTGTCATCGTGGGCGGCGGCACCGCCGGCTGGCTGACCGCCGGCGTCATCGCGGCGAAGCACCGCAGCCGGATGGCGACGGGGTTCAGCGTAACGCTGGTCGAATCGCCCAACACGCCGATCATCGGCGTTGGCGAGGGGACCTGGCCGACGCTTCGGACCACGCTGGCGCGGATCGGGGTGTCGGAAACCGAATTCTTCCGCCAGTGCGATGCCGCGTTCAAGCAGGGTGCCCGCTTCGCGCGCTGGACCACCGGCGCGGCGGACGACGGCTATTACCACCCGCTGATGCTGCCGCAGAGCTTCCACCAGCTCAATCTGGTGCCGCACTGGCTGGCGGAGGGGAACGGGCGCAGCTTCTGCGACGCGGTGTGTCCGCAGGGGCGGATCTGCGACGACGGCCTCGCGCCGAAAACGATCGCGACACCCGAGTTCGATGCGGTGGCAAATTATGCCTATCACCTCGACGCCGGCAAGTTCGCCCCCTTCCTGCAGCGCCACTGCTGCGAGACCTTGGGGGTGCGCCACGTGCTGGCCGACGTCCGTCAGGTGAGGCTTGCCGAGAACGGCGACATCCGCAGCATCGCGACCGAACAGGCGGGCGAGATCGAGGGCGACCTGTTCGTCGACTGCACCGGATTCAGGGCGCTGCTGATCGGCGAGACGCTGGGCGTGGGGTTCAAGGACTGCGGCGACGTCCTGTTCTGCGACACCGCGCTGGCCGTGCAGATCCCCTATGAGAGCGAGGCGAGCCCGATCGCCTCGCACACCATCTCGACCGCGCAGTCGGCGGGATGGATCTGGGACATCGGCCTGCCGACCCGGCGCGGCACCGGCTATGTCTACTCCAGCCGCCATATCTCCGACGACGAGGCCGAGCGCGAACTGCGCGCCTATCTCGGCCCCGCGGGCAGGGACCTGCCGGTGCGCAGGATCCCGATCCGCTCGGGACATCGCGAGACCTTCTGGAAGCGCAACTGCGTCGCGACCGGGTTGGCGGCGGGGTTCCTGGAGCCGCTCGAGGCCTCGGCGATCGTGCTGATCGAGCTGTCCGCCAAGCTGATCGCCGAACAGATGCCCGTGTGCCGCGAAGTGATGGACGTGATCGCGTCGCGCTTCAACGCCACGACCCATTATCGCTGGGGGAGGATCATCGACTTCCTCAAGCTCCACTATGTGCTGAGCCAGCGCGAGGACAGCGCCTTCTGGCGCGACAACCGGCTGCCCGAGACGATCCCCGAGCGGCTCCAGGACCTGCTGACGCTGTGGCACCACCAGTCGCCGTGGTTCCACGACGAGTTCGACCGGGTCGAGGAGGTCTTCCCGCCGGCGAGTTACCAGTATGTCCTCTACGGCATGGGCTTCCGCACCGAGGTCGAGCCGGAGGCGCTGGCGGACGAGGCCAGGATCGCGGAGCGGGCGATGCGGGAGAATGCCGTCCAGACGGCGCGGCTGCGGGACGGATTGCCGCGGCATCGCGCGCTGATCCGCAAGATCGTCGAGCAGGGGCTGCAGCCCGTCTGAACATCGCGCCCCATCAGCAAGGACTCAGTATGAACCTCTCCCTTCGCCACACCGCCGCGGCCGTCGCGCTCTTCGCCGCCGTCCCCGCCTTCGCGCAGACGGGTGCGGTCACGACCGTGACCGTGCACGCGGACCGGCCGGGCCCGAAGATCGACCGCAACATCTTCGGCCAATTCGCCGAGCATCTCGGCACCGGCATCTACGGCGGCGTGTGGGTGGGGAAGGATTCGCCGATCCCCAACGTCCGTGGCATCCGCAGCGACGTCGTCGCCGCACTGAAGGCGATCCGGGTGCCGGTGGTGCGCTGGCCGGGCGGGTGCTTCGCCGACGAATATCACTGGCGCGACGGCATCGGCGATCCGGCGCGGCGCAAGCAGACCGTCAACGCCAACTGGGGCGGCGCGATCGAGACCAACGCGTTCGGCACCGACGAGTTCATGGACTTCGTCGGCCAGATCGGCGCGGAGGCCTATGTCTCGGTCAACGTCGGATCAGGAACCGTGAAGGAAGCGGCCGACTGGATCGCCTATATGACCGCGGACCGGCAGAGCAGCGCCGGACAGGAGCGCGCCGCCAACGGGCATCCGGCGCCCTACAAGGTCAGGTACCTCGGCATCGGCAACGAAAGCTGGGGCTGTGGCGGGGCGATGCGGCCGGACTTCTATACCGACCAGATGAAGCTCTACGCACGCTTCGTGCGCAACTATAATCCGGCGCAGGCCAAGGACGAGGCGATGCAGCGCATCGCGGTCGGCCCCACCGACGACGACACCAGCTACACCGAAGCGGTGATGAAGGCATGGAAGAGCCACGACTGGAGCTGGAACATCGAGGGGCTGTCGTTCCATTCCTACACGGTCGGCGGGTGGCCGCCGTCCTATCCGAGCATCGGCTTCGGCGAGGACGACTATGCCAAGCTGGTGAAGGCGACGCTGGTCATGGACGCGCGCATCGCCGCCCACTCGGCGATCATGGACCGATATGATCCCGAGAAGAAGGTACCGCTCTTCATCGACGAATGGGGCGTGTGGCTGGCACCGTTGCCGGGGACCAACCCGGGCTTCCTCGTGCAGCAGAATTCGATGCGCGACGCGATCATCGCCGCGCTCAACGTCAACATCTTCGCCCGCCATGCCGATCGCGTGCGGATGACCAACGTCGCGCAGATGGTGAACGTTCTCCAGGCGATGATCCTGACCGACGGGCCGAAGATGGTGCTGACCCCCACCTATCACGTCTTCAGGATGTACCTGCCGTTCCAGGATGCGACGTTCGTGCCGGTAAGCTTCGAGGCGGGCCGCTATCGCCGCGGCGATGTCGAGCTGCCGCGCGTCGACGCGGTCGCGGCGCGTGCGGCCGACGGGAAGCTGTGGCTGGCGCTGGTCAACGTCGATCCGAACAAGGCGGCGGAGATCGGTGTGGCCGTGCCTGGCCTCTCCGTCCGCCGCGCGGAGGGACAGGTGCTGACGGCGGCCAATGTCAATTCGATCAACAGCTTCGAGGCGCCGGATACCGTCACGCCGAAACCGATCGCAGGACGTGTCGAAAGTGGCGCCATCACGGTCCGGTTGCCGGCCAAGTCGGTGGCGATACTTTCGCTGGACAACTGAATCTGTGCTCCTGCGAAGGCAGGAGCCCTGGATCATCGGAGTGCCGCTTGCGGCCTGGAGTCTGTTCTGTTGAGATTGAATCACCGTGCTCCCACACAGGCGGGAGCACGGTGATTCAATCTAAAGCGGACGGAGACTAGGTCGTGCTGACGTTCAGCGTTTCGGCGAAGCTGCGGACACACCGCAACGTCGCTTGCAATGTAGGATTTCGCCTGCTTGGCTCGGCCCGTCCGAGCCGCGCGAGCGCCGGCCGGGCCGCTCTTTGATCTCGTCGATCTCATCCATGTCGCGCCACCGCCGCGTCCGTGCAGCGTTCCCAGCGTATCGGCTCGCAAACACACGACCTGAGTCAACTTAGTCAACATTTTCGGAAGACGCCGATACCGGACGGCCTCATTCGGAGGGGGCCGATCCACCTATGACTTTCGTGACTTTCGACGGATTTCCGCGGGTTTTCGGCGCCTATCCTGAAGCTCGGCGACCGCCTGCCGGTCGCTGATCATCGGCGTATCGCACTCGACCAGGAATCGGCGGAACATGGGGCCGCGCTCGAATGGCTAAGATGAATGCCACACAACCTGGGCTCGATTTCACTTTGGTCGAACCGCCTCCTTTCCGTTCGCCCTGAGCTTGTCGAAGGGCGAACGGGACAAAGGCGATTCCGGTCAACTGAAACCGACTCTAGGCTCCTACCTGCGCAGGAGCACGGCGGACTGACTAGGCCATCGCCATCAAGCTCGCGTTACCGCCGGCGGCGGTGGTGTTGATCGAGGTCGACACCTCCTCGACCAGCCAGTCGAGGCGATAGCCGACGGTGCCGGCCTGAGTCAGCACGATCGGGCCGGGCAGTTCCGCGATCGCCTGCTGGAGAGTGCAGACCCGTGCCGCGTCGCCTTCGATCAGCGCGCCCGCGAACGGCCCGGCGACAGTCCATTCCTCGACCCAGCGTACGCGAGACACAAGGTTCGGCGGCAAAGCGGGCCGGATCGCCGGATCGGCCTGGACGACGAGGTCGTTGCCGCTCGCGAGACCGGCGGCGATCTGCGCGACCAAGCCGGCACGCGTCTCCGGCAGCAGCAGGATGCGGCCGCGCGGGTGAAGCGCGTAGAGGTTGCGCTCGCCGACGGGGCCGGGCAGCTCCAGCTCGGCGGACAGCGGGACGCCCGGCAGCTTGCGGACCGCATCGGCCGATGCGCCGTCTCCCGTTGCCTCCAACGACAGCGCGAGGTCGCGCACGGCCGTGGCGGTCGCGGCGACCGCCAGCTGCGGCGGCATCGCGGCACCCCTCACCAGCCGGCCGAGATAAAGCGGCCCGCCCGCCTTCGGCCCCGTGCCGGAAAGCCCGCGCCCGCCGAACGGCTGCACGCCCACCACCGCGCCGATCACGTTGCGGTTGACGTAGAGGTTGCCCGCCTTCACCCGCGCCGTCACATGCGCGATCGTCTCGTCGAGCCGCGTGTGCAGGCCGAAGGTGAGGCCGTAGCCGGTGGCGTTGATCCGGTCGATCAGGCGATCGATCTCCGCGCGCTTGAAACGGACGACGTGGAGGACGGGGCCGAACACCTCGCGTTCCAGTTCGGCGATGCTGGTGAGTTCGATGATCGTTGGCGGAACGAAGGTGCCGTGCGCCGTCTCTTCTGAAAGCGGCAGCTGCTCGGCCTTATGGCCGCGCGAGCGCATCCTTTCGATGTGCTTCTCGAGGTTTGCCTTGGCCTCGGCGGTGATGACGGGGCCGACATCGATGCTGAGGCGATCCGTGCGGCCGACGCGCAGCTCGCGCATCGCGCCCTTGAGCATCGTCAGCGTGCGGTCGGCGATCTCCTCCTGCAGACACAGGATGCGCAGCGCCGAGCAGCGCTGGCCGGCGCTGTCGAAAGCGGAGGCGAGCACGTCGGCCACCACTTGCTCGGCGAGCGCCGAGGAGTCGACGATCATCGCATTCTGTCCGCCGGTCTCGGCGATCAGCGGAATCGGCTCGCCGGCGGACGAGACGCGCGTGGCGAGCTCGGCCTGGATCAGCCGCGCGACCTCGGTCGAGCCGGTGAACATCACTCCCGCCGTCTCCGGGGCGACGACCAGCGCGGCGCCGATCGCGCCGTCGCCGGGAAGGAGCTGCAGCGCGTCGGCGGGGATGCCGGCCTCGTGGAGGATGGCGACGCCTGCGGCGGCGATCAGCGGGGTCTCCTCGGCAGGCTTGGCGAGAACCGTGTTGCCGGCGACCAGCGCGGCGGCGATCTGGCCGGTGAAAATCGCAAGCGGGAAGTTCCACGGGCTGATGCAGGTCACCGGGCCCAGCGGCATTTGGCTCTCTCCCAGCGTGAGCCGCGCCTGCTCGGCATAGTAACGGAGGAAGTCGACCGCCTCGCGCACCTCGGCGATGGCGTTGGGCAGCGACTTACCGGCCTCGCGCAGGATCAGGCCGAGCAGCGGCGGCATCCGCTCCTGCATCAGGTCGGCGGCGCTTTCGAGGAGAGCGGCACGCTCGGCCGCAGGTACCGCCGCCCATGACGGCGCAGCCGCCAAGGCTATGCGGACGGCAGCCTGGGCCTGCTCGGGCGAGGCTTCGACGACGGTACCGACGCGGTCGCGGTGGTCGGCTGGATTGAGAACCGGGCGCGGCGTACCTTCGCCATTCGCCGGAGCCGCACTCCAGTTCGAATGGACACCGGCGCGCATCGTCTCGCTCAGCGCCGCCAGCACCGTCTCGTCGCTGAGATCCAGCCCCGCGGAGTTGCGCCGGGCGCCGTAGAGGTCGCGGGGCAGCGCGATCATCGGGTGCTGCTGCCCCGGCTCGGCCATCGCCCGGACCGTCTCGACCGGATCGGCGATCAGTTCCGCAATCGATACATCGGGATCGGCGATACGGTTGACGAAGGAGGAATTGGCACCGTTCTCCAGGAGCCGGCGGACGAGATAGGCGAGCAGGGTCTCGTGCGTGCCGACCGGCGCGTAGATGCGGCAAGGCCGGCCGAGCCCATCCTCCCCCACCACCTCGTCGTAGAGCGGCTCGCCCATGCCGTGAAGGCACTGGAACTCATAGTCGCCGATCGCGAAGTCCGGCCCGGCCATCTCGACGATGGTGGCGAGCGTCTGGGCATTGTGGGTCGCGAACTGGGGGAAGACGACATCGCGCGCCGCCAGCAGCTTGCAGGCGCAGGCGATGTAGGCGACGTCGGTGTGGACCTTGCGGGTGTAGACGGGGAAGTCCGGGAGGCCGTCGACCTGGGCACGCTTGATCTCGGCATCCCAATAGGCGCCCTTGACCAGCCGCACCATGATCCGCCGCCCGGTCCGGCGGGCGAGATCGACGATCCAGTCGATCACGAACGGGCAGCGCTTGCCATAGGCCTGGACGACGAAGCCGAGGCCGTTCCAGCCGGCAAGGTCAGGGTCGAACGCCAGGCTTTCGAGCAGATCGAGCGACAGCTCGAGCCGGTCCGCCTCCTCGGCGTCGATGTTGAGGCCGATGCCGTGGCCCTTCGCCAGCACCGCCAGCGCCTTCACGCGCGGCAGCAGCTCGCCCATCACGCGGTCGGCCTGTGCGCGCGAATAGCGCGGGTGCAGCGCCGACAGCTTGATCGAGATGCCCGGCCCGCCATAGACGCCGCGCCCGGCCGCGGCGGCGCCGATCGCCTGGATGGCGGACTCATAGTCGCGGTAGTAGCGATCGGCATCGGCGGCGGTGGTCGCGGCCTCGCCGAGCATGTCGTAGCTGTATTGGTAACCCCGCGCCTCGAGCGGGCGGGCGCGCTTCAGCGCTTCGGCAATCGTCTCGCCGGTGACGAACTGCTCGCCCATCATCTTCATCGCCAGCGCAACCGCGCGGCGGATCACCGGCTCGCCGGTGCGCGCGATCAGACGGGTGAGCGCGGCTCCCAGGCCCCGGTCGTCGACGCTGCCGGCCAGCTTGCCGGTGACCACCAGCCCCCAGGTCGCGGCGTTGACGAACAGCGAGCGCCCCTCCCCCAGATGCGCCTTCCAGTCGCCGCCGGCGATCTTGTCACGGATCAGTGCGTCGCGGGTGTCGTCGTCGGGGATGCGCAGCAGCGCCTCGGCGAGGCACATCAGCGCGACGCCCTCCTCGCTCGAGAGGGCATATTCCTGCACCAGTCCCTCGACGCCGTTGCCCCGGCGCTTGCCGCGCAGCGCCTCGATCAGCGCGGTTGCGGTGCGGGCGGCGGCAGCGCGCACCGGCGCGGGCAGCGTCGCCTGCTCGACTAGCGGCGCGAGGCATTCCGGCTCGGGGCGGCGGTAGGCGGCGGTGATCGCCTGCCTGAGTGCGCTCTGCTCGCGGATCGGCGGAGCGAAATCGGCGAAAAGGGGCGGAAGTTCGGACGGTTGCGCCATCGGTGCCTCGGTCGGGATGTGGGCTCTTCCTATCGCAAATGCATCTGGCGATCCGACTTATCCTGCGGCATCAGGAGGTCTATCGACCTTCATTCCAGCCAGGATTCGGGCTAAATGGCCATCGACCAATTCGACCGCAGGATCATCGATCTGCTGCGCGAGGACGGGCGTATGCCGATCGCCGAGCTCGCCCGCCGTGTCGGCCTGTCCAAGACGCCGTGCCAGGTGCGCCTCAGGCGGCTGATCGACCAGGGCTATATCCGCGGCTTCCGCGCGATCGTCGATCCGGCGCGGCTGGGACTGGACCATATCGCCTTCGCCGAGGTGAAGCTGTCCGACACGCGCGAGGCGGCGCTGGAGGACTTCCGCCGCGCGGTGCTGCGCATCAAGGAAGTGGAGGAATGCCACATGATCGCGAGCAGCTTCGACTATCTGCTCAAGGTCCGCACCGCCGACATCCGCAAGTACCGCGAGGTACTGGGCGAGCGCATCTCCAACCTGCCCCATGTCGCCAGCACCTCGACCTTCGTCGCGATGGAGACGATCCGCGACGCGATGTGACGGCGGACCGGGCGATTTGCCTTCACCCGTTCGCCCTGAGCTTGTCGAAGGGCGAACGGAAGGATTACTCGCTCGGCGCCGTCGTCCAGCCCAGTTGGGGGATGGCGATCGAGCGCCGGCCGGACAGGTCGACCCGGGTCACGATCATCCCGCGGCTTTCCATATAGGACAGCACCCGCCGCGCCCGGCCGAGCGACCCCGTACCATAGGCCGCGGCGATCGCCTCGTCGCTCGGGCCTTGCTCGCCTTCGCGGGCGGCGTGGGCGATGAGCAGGAAGGCGCCGAGCATATCGTCGGGAACCCCGCACGCCGCCTCCAGCGCCGGCGCCCATTCCGCATCGAGCCCGGTGAAGATGCCGGCCCGCGCCGCCGCCAGCCGGCGGGTGAAGCCCGAGGCGTCGAGCGGCGGCCGGCGGACGCCCGCCATGCGGCAGCGGACCTGGAAGTCCTGGTAGAGCACCGCCGCCGGCTTGGCGCGCGAATCCGGGTCCTCGATGATGCCGCGCAGCGCCTCGATCACCACCGGCTCGCGATCGACCAGCACCTCCTCCTCCGGCTCGGGCTCGGCAGCGGCGGCCGCCTCGCTCAACTGGTCGAGCACGCTCACCACCGGCGTCGGCGCGCGCACCGGCGGCGGTGGCGGGATGAGGTACGGCTCCTCCACCGCGGCCAGCAGCAGGTCCTTGATCTCGACCGCGGAGGTCTCCGGCAGCGGGATCAGCGACGGGCTGCTGCTGCGTGCCGAGGTCTTCACCGGCCCGATGGCGATCGTCACCGGCCGCCTTGCGATCGCCGGCCCCAGCCCCAGGAAGGTGCCGCGGCCGAGATCCCGGATCGTCTCCGCCTGGCGCCGCTCCATGCCGAGCAGGTCGGCGGCGCGGGCCATGTCGATGTCGAGGAAGGTGCGGCCCATCAGGAAGTTGCTCGCCTCCGCCGCAACGTTCTTCGACAGCTTGGCGAGCCGCTGGGTGGCGATGATGCCGGCCAGCCCGCGCTTGCGCCCCCGCGACATCAGGTTCGCCATCGCCGACAGCGAGGTGCGCCGCGCCTCCTCGCTGACCTCGGCGCCGGCGGCGGGGGCGAAGATCTGCGCCTCGTCGACCACGACCAGCGCCGGGTACCAATGCTCGCGCGGCGCATCGAACAGGCCGCCCAGGAACGCGGCGGCGCAGCGCATCTGGCCGTCCATCTCCAGCCCCTCCAGGCTCAGCACCACCGAGGCGCGGTGCTCGCGGCAGCGCATCGCGAACCGGGCGATCTCCCCCACCGAATAGTCGGCCGCCTCGATCGCGACATGGCCATAGGCGTCAGCGAGCGTGACGAAGTCACCCTCCGGGTCGATCACCGCCTGCTGCACCTGCGCCGCGCTGCCTTCCAGCAGGCGGCGCAGGAGGTGCGACTTGCCCGAGCCCGAATTGCCCTGCACCAGCAGGCGCGTGGCGAGCAGCTCCTCGAGATCGATCGAGACGGTCCTGCCGGCACCGTCCGCCCCCATGTCCACCTGAAACGTCATCGCGGGCGACTTGGTCGATCTGACCGGTCGAGGGCAAGCGATTCCCGCGAACATGTTATAGGTGAACGGTCGGTCGGAGAAGGCTGTCATGGAAGCTCCTAGGGAACCCGCCGCGATGTCGCGCGGCACTGCTCTCGCCTATGCCGTCGGATTGCCGCTTGCCCTGCTCCTGCTGCTGTTCCTGCCGGCGGGGTCGATCGGCTGGTGGCCCGGATGGGTGTTCGTCGCCGTGCTGGTACTGGGCTTCGGCGCCTCGGCGCTGGTGCTGGCGCGGGTCAATCCGGTGATCTACCGCGCCCGCAGCCGGTTCCAGCCGGGGACGAAGGGCTGGGACAAGGCGCTGCTCGCGGTGATCCTGCCGGCGATGGTGGCGATCCTGCCGGTCGCGGCGCTCGATGCGGGGCGGTTCCACTGGTCGGCGGTGCCGCTCTGGCTCGCGATCCTTGGTTATGCCGCGCTGCTCGCCGGCATCGCGGTGACGGCATGGGCGCAGGCGGTCAACCCGTTCTTCGAGCCCGGCGTCCGCATTCAGTCCGAGCGCCACCAGCGGGTGATCGACACCGGGCCGTACCGGTTCGTACGCCATCCGGGCTATGTCGCAGCGCTGCTGCTGTTCCTCGGGATGGCACTCGCGCTGGGATCGTTCTGGGCATTGGTGCCGGTCGCGATCGCCTCGGCCGTCCTGGTCCTGCGCACCGCGTGGGAGGATCGGCTGCTGCAGGCGGAGCTGCCGGGGTATCAGGACTATACGCGCCGCGTGGGATGGCGATTGGTCCCGGGCATCTGGTGATGCGACAAGTCCCGGCTTGTCGGGATTGTAGTTGGATTGGCGACCGTCGCCTCCGCCTGGAACCCCAACGTCGCCTCGGTGATGACGTGGTAGCTCGCCTTGCGGCTGCGGATGTTGCCGGCCGCATCATATTGCCAGAGCACCGACGCCGCCGGCGCGCCTTTCGTCGGGTCCGACCAGCCGCTGCCGGATTCCGC
>NZ_JBLFFH010000002.1:976848-1389436 GCF_051400615.1 Sphingomonas astragali | reverse complement strand
GACGCCTATGGCCTCCAAACCTCGTTCCTCCTCACCGCCGCGTGCGAACTCTATGTCCTGTTCTATGGCCTGTGGGGCAGCCGCGTGACCGAGGCGTTGCCGGACGCGGCGCCGGAGGCGGTTTAGATTCTCCCCGTCACCCCGGCCTTGTGCCGGGGTGACGGGGAGGCTGGGAGCTAACGCTCCGCCAAAATCGACCGGTCGATCTTCGTGACGGCATTGACCCCGGTCAGCGTCATCGCGACGCGCATCTCCTTCTCGATCAGGTCGAGCAGCTGCGCGACGCCGGCCTCGCCGCGCGCCGCCAGCGCATAGAGCCAGGCGCGGCCGAGCAGCACGCCGTGCGCGCCGAGCGCGAGCATCCGCACCACGTCGAGCCCCGAGCGGACCCCCGAATCGGCCAGCACGGTCACCCGGTCGCGCACCGCGTCGGCGATCGCCGGCAGCGCCCGGGCGCTCGACAGCACGCCGTCGAGCTGCCGCCCGCCATGGTTGGAGACGACGATGCCGTTCGCGCCGATGTCGGCGGCGGCGCGCGCGTCCTCGGGATCGAGGATGCCCTTGATGATCAGCGGGCCGTCCCACGCCGCGCGAATCCAGTCGAGGTCGCGCCAGGTGATCGACGGATCGAAGTTGGCGCCGAGCCAGCCCATGTAGTCGTTCATGCCGCTGGCATTGCCGAGCACCGGCTCGAGGTTGCCGAGCCGGTGCGGCCGGCCGCGGATGCCGACATCCCACGCCCAGCCGGGCTTGCCGATCGCCTGCAGCACGCGGCGCAGCGGCGCGTTCGGCCCCGACATGCCCGAATGCGCGTCGCGATAGCGCGCGCCGGGCACCGGCATGTCGACGGTGAACACCAGCGCCTCGGCGCCCGCTTGCCTGGCGGCGGCGATCAGGTCGCCCATGAAGCCGCGGTCGCGGATCACGTAGAGCTGGAACCACAGCGGCCCGCGGCTCGCTCGCGCGATCTCGCCGATCGAGCAGAGCGCGACGGTCGAGACGGTGAACGGCAGCCCGCGCGCATTGGCGGCGCGCGCCGCCTGCGTCTCGCCGCGGCGGCGGTACATGCCGCCGATGCCGATCGGCGCCAGCGCGACCGGCAGCGGCTGTGCGCGTCCGAACAGCGTCGTCGACAGGTCGATCTCGGCGACGTCGCCGAGCACGCGCTGGCGCAGCGCCACCGCCTGGAGGTCGGCGACGTTGCGCGCCAGCGTCGCCTCGGCATAGGCGCCGCCGTCGGCATAATCGAACAGGAAGCGCGGCAGCCGCCGCTTCGCCGCCGTGCGGAAGTCGAGCGTCGAGGCGATCGTCGTCATTGCAGGTTCACGAACATCCCGCCGTCGACCAGCAGCGCGGCGCCGGTGACGTAGCGCGCGAGATCGGAGGCGAGGAACACCGTCGGCCCGACCATGTCCTCCGGCTGGCCCAGCCGGCCCAGCGGCACCCGGCTCTCCATGTAGCGGCGCTTGCCCTCGTCGGCGAGGTCGTCCTTGTTGATGTCGGTCAGGATGGTGCCGGGCAGCAGCGCGTTGCAGCGGATGCCATGCTTGCCGAGCGCGATCGCGGTCGACTGCATCAGCGACAAGACACCGGCCTTGGTCGGAGTGTAGTGCGTCTGATACTCGCCGCCGACCAGCGCCGAGATCGACGACATCGCGATGATCGAGCCGCCGTCGCCCTGGGCCACCATCTGCCGCGCCGCCGCCTGCACCATGAAATAGGCGCCGTGCAGGTTCACCCGCATCGTGCGATCGAGCGTCTCGACCGGCATGTCGAGGAAGGCGTGAAACGGGCAGATGCCGGCGTTGTTGACGAACACGTCGACGCGCCCCAGCGCCGCGGTCGCGCGCGCGACGAAGTCGGTCGCGGTCTCCGGATCGGCGACGTCGCCCTGGATCGCGACGCCCTTGCGCCCCAGCGCCTCGATCTCGGCCACCGTCGCCTCGGCGCCGGCGGCGTCGCGCGCGAAGTTGATCGCGACGTTCGCGCCGTGCTTGGCGCAGCCCACCGCCACCGCGCGGCCGATCCCGGCCGAGGCGCCCGTCACCAGAACCGTCTTGTTCTCCAGCAGCATGTCACAATCCCTTAGTTCGAACGATCCTGAAGCACGGCGACGCCCTCGGGGCCGAGCGCGACGCTGCCGACGGTCCCCCCGGCCAGCACATCATCCATCGCGCGCGGCAATGCCACGGTGCGGCGCTCGCGGCCATGGTTGATGAGGATGACGATCCTGCGGCCATTGCCCTCGCGGGTCATCAGCTCGACGTCCTTGGGCGCCGCGAAGTCGCGCGTCACGCCGGCACCGGCCAGCGCCTGGTCGATCAGCGTCTTCATCACCGCATCGTCGACCAGCGCGCCGACATAGGTGATCGTCCCATTGCCGACCTTGCGCGTGATCGCGGCGGGATGGCCGTCGAGCCAGCCGTTGGCCTTGCCGTAGCGCAGCAGCACCTGGGTGTCGGGCGCCCTGGTCGACAGGTCCTCGGCCCAGATCGTCGCCTCGCCGTCGCCGACCGCGACCGTCTCGTCGAGCGCGTAGAATTGCTCGACCTGTCCGCCGAGCAGCTCGGCGAGCGGGCCCGGCTGGCGGACCGGATCGAGCCGGTTGAACTCGTCCTTCATTCCCGACCGCGGCCCGAGGATCAGGTGACCGCCGCCCTTCACGTAGGCGGCGAGCTTCGCCGCTGTCTCGTCGGTGATGATGTTGAGGCTCGGCGCCACCACCAGCTTGTAGCCGTCGAGCGGCCCCGCCGCCTCGACGATGTCGACCGCGCCGAGGGCATCCTTGAGCGGCCGGTAATAGTCGAGCAGCACCGCGATCTGGTCATAGTCCTTGTGGTGCAGCTGGAAGTCGATCGCCCAGCGGCTCGGATAGTCCTGCAGGATCGCGACCGGCGATACCGGGTGCGTGCCGGCGATCGCCGGCGAGGCCTTCGCCATCTCGCGCCCGATCCGCGTCACCTCGGGATAGATCGGCAGCGGCTTGCCGTTCGGCCCGACGATCGATCCGTGCATCGTCTCCTGGCCGTTCAGCGCGTTGCGCCACTGCCAGTAGAGTATGCCGTCGGCGCCGTGGCCGACCGCCTGCCACGCCATCGCCCGCGTCTCGCCGGGGTAGAGCATGTTGCTGACCGGCGCCCAGTTCACGAAGCCGGGCTGGATCTCCATCACCCAGAAGTTCCGCCGCTTCCATCCCCGCACCAGGTCGTGCGTCGCGCCGTTGCGATAGGGCTGGAGATGGCCGGTGCCGACGTAATTGTCCCATGAGGCGAAATCGAGGTCGCGGTTGATCGCGTAGCGGTCGAACCTGTTCGCCCAGCCGAGCCCGCCGAGGTTGGTGGTGATGAACTGCGCCGGCGCGGCCTTGGCGCGGATCGCGTCGAGTTGGTTTTTCTGGAACGCGACCCATTGGCTGGTGATGAACCGCTTCTGCTCCAGCATCAGCCCCGGATTGCCCGTCTCGGTGTTGAACGGCACCTGGTCCCAGGCGGTGTAGGTCTGCGACCAATAGGCGGTCGTCCACGCCTCGTTGAGCTTGTCGAGCGTGTCGTAGCGCTGCTTCAGCCACGCGATCCACGCCGCCTTGGCATCGGGATCGTAGCTCTCGTCGGTATATTCGTTGCCGATCTGCCAGCCGACGACGTTGGGCTCGTGCCCCAGCGCCTCGGCCATGCGCGTGACGATGTCCCGGCAGAACGCGCGGTAACGCTGCGACGAGATCGAGAACTGCCGCCGCCCGCCGTGGCCGAGCCTTTTGCCCTCGCCGTCGATGCGCAGCACTTCCGGATATTTCTGGGTGAGCCAGGCCGGCGGCGTGTCGGTCGGCGTGCCGACCACGACCTTGATATCGTACTCGGCGGCGAGCCGCACGGCGCGGACCAGCCAGCCCATGTCGTACCGGCCTTCGGTCGGCTCCATCCGGCTCCAGGCGAACTCGCCGATGCGCACGACGTTGGCGCCGTGCGCCTTCATCAGGCGCAGGTCCTCTTCCCAGCGCTCCTCGGGCCATTGCTCGGGATACCAGGCGGAGCCGAGCCACAGCTTCTCGAACTGCTGCTGTCCGGCGGGCGCGACTGTATCGGCCGCTGCCGGCAACGGCGCCGCGAGCAACAATGCGGCAGTGGCGAGGAGCAATCGTCTCATATCGACCAGCCGCCGTCGATGTTGTGGATCTGCCCGGTCGTATAGGTCGCGCCGGCGAGATAGACGACCAGATCGGCGATCTCCTCCGGCGTGCCGATGCGCCCGATCGGCTGCCGCGCGACGAAGGCGGCGCGGGTGGTCTCATAGTCGCCCTGCGCGGACAAACGCTGCTGCAGCGACGGCGTCTCGACCGTGCCCGGGCAGATCGCGTTGCAGCGGATGCCCCGGCCGACATAGTCGGCGGCGAGCGCCTTGGTGAGGCCGATCACCGCCGCCTTGGTGGTGCCATAGACGAAGCGGTTGGGCACGCCCTTCACGCTGGAGGCGACCGACGACATGTTGATGATCGCGCCGTCGCCCTTGGCCAGCATCCCCGGCAGCACCGCGCGGCACGTCCGCACCATCGCCTTGACGTTGAGCTCATAGGCGAAGTCGAGGTCGGCGTCGGTCGACTCGAGCAGCGCGCCGCCGTGGACCACGCCCGCGCAGTTGAACAGTATGTCGACCGTGCCCGCATCGCCGACGACCGCCGCGATGTCGTTCGGATCGAGCACGTCGAGCCGGGTGGTGGCGACGCGCTCGCCGGCGAGGCCCTCCAGCGCCGCCTCGTTGATGTCGGTCGCGATCACGCGTGCGCCGGCCGCGGCGAGCGCGAGCACCGAGGCGCGACCGATGCCCTGCGCGGCGGCGGTGACGAGGGCGGTCTTGCCGGAAAGGTCGATCACGGGAGGTCCTTCATTCTGTGGGAATCGGAAACGCCGGTGCGGCGGCGGCACGGTAGCAGGCTTCGACCAATGCCATCGTTCTCCACGCATCCTCGACGTTGGTGGCGAGACGGTCGTCCTCACCCACCGCGAAGCGCTGGAGATTGGCCATCGGGCCGATGAATGCGTCAGGGAACCAGGCGCCTTCAAGCGCGATCTGCTCCCACGGTCCGCCCTTGCGCGCCAGCCACAGCTCGTCGGGCTCTCCGGTCGGATAGTCGAGCAGCAGCCCGAGCTTCGCCATCGCCGCGCCCTCGGTTCCCTCAACACGGAACGAGGCGTCCTGGAAGCGGCGGCCGAAATCATGGTGATGGTTGATCGACAGCGTCGCGCGCAGCGTCTTGCCGTAATCGAGAACCATGGTCGTCCGCGTATCGGCAAGCTGGCTCGACGGATGGCCATAACTGCGCGCGAATACCCCGCCCGGATCCCCGGAAAGCGCGCGGATCGCGTCGAGGTAGTGGATCGAATGCGACACGATCTCAACCCGAGGATTGGGGATGAGGTGCGGAAACAGGTGCCAGGGCGTGACGAGGTTCAGGCGCACCTCGATCTCGACCAGCTCGCCGAGCTTCCCTCGCGCGATCGCGTCGGCGACGGCGAGCATCATCGCCGAATAGCGCAGCTGGAAGTTGACCGAAGCGGTCAGCCGCCGCTCGCGGCACACCTGCCGGATCGCGCTGGCGGCGCCGAGGTCGAGTCCCATCGGCTTCTGCAGCAGCACCGTCGCCTCCTCCGGCAGCGCGGAGAGGATCGCGGCATGGGCGACCGGTGGGGCGGCGACGTCGAACACCGCATCGGCGGAGGCCGCTTCCTCCAGCGAGGCGAACGCGGTGGCGATGCCCCATTCGGCGGCCAGCGCCTCGGCACGCGCGCGGTCGGTGTCATAGAGGCCGGCCACGGCGAAGCCGGCCTTGCGATAGGCGGGCAGGTGCGCGTCCTTCACGATCCCGCCGGTGCCGACGATCACGATCGGTCGCGGGGTGGAGGGCATCGGCCAGCGCTGGCGGAGCGCGCTCACACGATCGCCTCCGCGCGGGCCTGGGCCTCGCCGAGCAGCGCGCCGGTCGGCGTGTCGCCCGTCACCGCCGCGGTCAGCATGTCGTCGACGATGTGCGAGATGTCGGCGAGCTTCGGCGTCAGCGGCATCTGGCGGGCGTGCCCGTGCAGCCAGTCGAGCCGGTGGTAATAGGGGACCAGCGCGTTGATCTCGGGATCGGCCCAGGTCGATCTGCGCACGCCGATCGCGCCTTCGATGGTGGTAAGCTTGTCCATCGGCGCGGTGGCGCAGTGGCGGAGGAATTCCCAGGCAAGCTGCTTGCGCGGCGAGCCGCTGCCGATCGTCAGCACCCAGAACACGTTGAGCGAGACGCTGCGCCCGCCAGGCCCGGCGGGGAGGGGAGCGACGTCGACCAGCCCCTTCACCCGACTGTCCGGCGCGGTATCGGCATAGGCGGCGAAGCCGAACCAGTTGGCCATCAGCGCGACCTTGCCCTCGGCGAACAGCAGCCCGGACCCGACGCTGTCGAGCTCGCGCGCGCCCGGCGCCATCGCGCTTGCATCGCCGGCGAGCGTGCGCAGGAAATCGAGCGCGGCATGGGCCTCGGTCGAGGTGAAGGCGGGGCGTCCGGTCGCATCGAACGGCGCGCCGCCGCGCGACCAGATGTGGATGCAGAAATCGTAGAAGCCGTTGTGCCCGTCCGGGAACAGCGCGAGCACCGTGCCGTACTGCTCCCGCCCCGGCCGGTGGAGCGCCCGGGCGGCGGCGTGGAATGCGTCCCAGGTGGTCGGCACCGCGATGCCGGCGGCGGCGAGCAGGTCCTTGCGGTAGACGAGGCACTCGGGCCCGTCGTGGTAGGGCATCCCCCAATAGCCACCGGCGAAGCGCTGCATCGTCGTCAGCGACGGGCTCCACGCGTCCGGAAAGTCCGCGATCGGTGCCCGCACCATGTGCGGCGTCAGGTCCTCGAGCAGACCGTCGGCCTGCGCCTCGGCCAGCCAGTCGGTCGCCATGAAGGCGATGTCCCAGTCGCCCGTCGCGAGCCCGCGCTGTCCGATCACCGCCTCGTGCAACGGATTGAGGTCCATCGCCACCGCCTCCAGCGCGGCGTCGGCGCCGGTCGCGGCAACGAAATCGGCGAACTGTTTCCGGATCGCGCTTTCGAACGGATCGAACTTGCGGACGGCGATGCGAAGCGTCTCGGTCATGCCGCAGCCTCCTCAGTGGCCGCAGGCCGGGCACGCCGGCGGTCCGCGCCGATCGTGTAGATCGCGGCCGCTACCACGACCACGATACCCTCGATCAGCCCCTGATAGTTGGCGCCGAGATTGAGGACGTTGAACCCGTTGGTGAGCGTGAACAGCAGCAGCGCGCCGACCACCGTCTTCACCACGCTCCCCGCCCCGCCGAACAGCGACGTGCCGCCCAGGATCGCGGCGGCGATCACCGTCAGCTCGGCGCCCTGCAGCGCGGTCGGGTTGATCGCGCCCAGGCGGCAGCCGAACAATATGCCGGCGAAACCCGCCGCCATGCTCGACAGCACGAACGCGCCGAGGCGATAGGCGTGGACATTGACGCCGGAGAGCCGCGCCGCCTCGGCATTGCCGCCGACGGCATAGAGCCGACGGCCGATCACGGTGAAGCGGAGCACGAACCAGACCAGCGCGGTGAACACCGTGAGATAGATCACCGGCGCCGCGACGGTGAAGCCGGTCCCGGCGAGCAGCGCCACCGCGCCCACCACCACGCCGCCTGCGATCGTCAGCGGCAGCCGCCTGACCGCGCCCAGCGCGATCAGCCCCGCCGCCAGCGCCAGCAGCGGCCAGAACAGCGGCACGCGCGTGCTCTCGAACGCCAGCATCTCCGCCAGCACCTGCGGCTGCTCGACCATCAGCGAGCGGCCGTCGGTCAGGATCAGCACCAGGCCCCGCACGGCGGTCAGCGTCCCCAGCGTGACGATGAAGGCGTTGATCCCGACGAACTGGACGATCGCCCCGTTGAGCAGCCCGATCGTCGCCGCCACGCACAGCGCCGCGCCCGCCGCCGGCACGAAGCCGATCTGCCCGGCGAGCCCGATCAGCACCGCCGCCGCCAGCGCCGCCACCGATGCGACGGAGAGGTCGAAGGCGCCGGTGATCAGCATCACCGTCATCGCCACGCCCATGATCCCGACCAGCGATGCCTGATAGGCGATGTTGCCGAGGTTCTGGCTCGACAGATAGGGCGGCAGCCCACGCGAAGCGGCCAGCGCGGCGAGCACGCCGAGCAGCAGCAGCAGCGCGTAATAGACGCCCGCCTCCCTGAGGCCGAAGGTTCGTCGCCAGTCGATCATGCAGCGGCTCCCACGGGCGCGCGTCCGCCCCCGGCCATGAGGATGAGGTCGGATTCGGTGCTCGCCGCCGGATCGGCTTCGCCGACCACCGCGCCGTCGCGCAGCACCAGCAGGCGGTCGCACACCGCGAGCAGCTCCTCCAACTCGGAGGAGACCAGGATCGCCGGCAGGCCCTCGTTGGCCAGCGCGCGGATCAGCCGCAGGATGTCCGTGCGCGCGCCGATGTCGATGCCGGCGGTCGGCTCGTCGAGCAGCAGCACGCGCGTCGCGGGCGACAGCCATTTGGCGATCACCACCTTCTGCGCATTGCCGCCGGACAGCTCGCCGGGAACGGCGTCCGGGCCGGGAGCCTTGATCGCCAGCCGCCGGATCGCGTCGTCGGCGGCCGCGCGATCGGCTTCGGCGTCCAGCAGCCATCGGTTGCCATGCGGAAGGGCGATGTTCTCGGCCAGCGTCAGCGCCGGAACATAGCCCTGCGCCACGCGGTCCTCCGGCACCAGCGCGATGCCGGCGGCGACCGCCTCGTCCGGCCATCGCCCGACCGGCGAACCATCGAGCAGCACCGTGCCGCTCGCCCGCCGGTCGGCGCCGAAGATCGCGTGGAGCAGTTCGCTCCGCCCCGAGCCGAGCGTGCCCGCCAGCCCCAATATCTCGCCCGTGCGCAGCGTGAAGCTGGTCGGTGCGAGCTTGCCGGGCGAAGCGAGGTCCCGCACCTCCAGCACCGGTGCCCCCAGGGCGCGCGGCTCGGGCGAGCGTTCGAGCGCGGTTACCGATCGCCCGGCGATGGCGGCGGCGATCTCGTGCGGCTCAAGCCCGGCGGTCTTGGCATGGAGCACAGTGCGGCCGTCGCGCAGTACGGTCACCTCATCGGTCAGCGCCATGATCTCGTCGATGAAGTGCGACACGAACAGCACCGCCTTGCCCTCGGCGGCGAGGCGGCGGATCGTCTCGTAGACTCGGGACCGCTCATGGCCGGCGAGCGAGGCGGTCGGCTCGTCCATCACCACCACCTCGGCGCCCGCGGCGAGCGCCTGCGCGATCGCCACCATCTGCCGCGCACCGATCGGCAGCTCGGCGACCGGCGCATCGAGCGGGAAAGGATCGCCCAGCGAGGCGACCAATGCGGCGATGCGCTCGCGATCGTCGGCGCGGGTCCGCCACCAGCCGGTCTCGTCGAGCAGGATATTCTCGATCGCGCTCAGGGTCGGCACCAGCGGGATATGCTGGTAGATGGTGGCGACGCCGGCCGCCTTGGCGTCGCGCGGGGTCGACCAGCACAGCGTCTCGCCGTCGCGGCGGATGGTGCCGGCGGTCGGGGCGAGCGCGCCGGCCAGGACCTTGATCAGCGTCGACTTGCCCGCGCCGTTCGCGCCGAGCAGGCCGTGGACCCTGCCGGGCGCGAGCGTCAGGTCGACGCCGCGCAGGGCGACGGTACCGTTGGGAAAGGTCTTGGCGATGCCTTCGAGGCTGAGCGTCACCATTGGCCGACGCATTCCCCGACGTTGGCGCGGGTGACGGCCGGGATCGGATAGGTGCGGAAGTGCGGGCCCCCCGCCTGCGGATCGTGCAGCGCCTGGAAGGCGAGCGCGCCCAGCGCCTCGGGCTTGAAGCAGACGGTGCCGTCGACCGCGCCCGCCTTGATCGAGGCGACGGCGAGCTTCGAGCCGCCGACCCCGACCAGCCGCGCCTTCGACCCGGCGGCACGCACCGCACGGGCGCAACCGATCACCATGTCGTCGGCCTCGTTGAAGAACAGGTCGACGTCCGGTTGCGCGGCGAGGATGTTCTGGCACGCCGCCTCGCCGCCTTCCGACGTCCAGTTGCCCGGCTGCGATGCGACGATGCGATAGTGGACGCCGGCCTTGGCGAGCCCCTGGCGGAAGCCGCGGGCGCGCTGCTCGACCTCGGGGAAACCGGCCGCGCCCTCGATCATCGCGATCCGCGCGATGCGGTTTCTGGGCAGCAGCCGCGCCGCGAGCGTGCCGGCCGCCTCGCCGGCGGCGACCTCGTCCTGGGAGGCGAGCGCGACCAGGCCCGGGTAGACGTCCTCGATCCGGCGCGTCCGGGGATCGCCGATCAGCGCCGCGACCGCTGCGACCGGCACGCCGGCCCGGCCCGCGCGGGCGACCCAGCCCTGCGCCACCACCGAATCGAGCGGCATGATCGCGATGCCTTTCACGCGCTGGGCGATCAGATCGTCGATATCGTTGGCCTGTTTCTGCACCTCGCCCTGCGCGTCGAGCACCACGGCGGTGGCGCCGGCGCGCGCGGCGGCATCGCCGAAGCCCTTGGCGATGGCGGCGGCGAAGGGATAGCTCAGCCCCACCGTCGACAGTCCGTAGCGCGGACCGCCGCCGACGGCCGCGGTCACCGGAGCGCCTGCCCGCGCCGCCTGCCGCAGCGACGCCAGCGACGCGATCGCGACCACGACGACGAGCACCCAGATCAGCAGCGGGACCGGGCGCCAGCGCATCGGCTCAGGCCAGCGGCTCGCAGCGCAGCACGAGGTAGAGGTGCTCGCACGCCAGCACCGTCTCGCTGCGCTGGTTGCGGATGTCGACCGCCTCGGTGACGACGCCGTGCGTGGTGCGCTTCGGGTGGTCGCGCTTGTCGGCGATGCGGGTGATCGTCCTGATCGTGTCGCCGATGTGCACCGGGCGGATGAAGCGCAGCCGGTCGTAGCCATAGGACATGGCGTGCGGGTTGATCGTGGTGGCGGTGAGGCCGATACCGACCGAGAACACCAGCGTCCCATGCGCGATGCGCTGGCCGAACTCCTGCGTCGCGCACCATTCCGCATCCATGTGATGCGGGAAGAAGTCGCCGGTGTGGCCGGCGTGGACGACGAAGTCGGTCTCGGTGATCGTGCGGCCGAAGCTGGTGCGCTCGGCGCCGATCTCATAGTCCTCGAAATATTGCTCGACGATCATCGGATTGTGTCCATCAATATGGTGTCGGCACCGAGCCGTGGCGCGGCTCGGCCATTGGCGAGGACGCGGCCGTCGATGCGGATCGGGCAGCGGGTGAGGGTGAGCCTGTCTCCGTCCGGCGACGTCACCTGCTGCGTCGCTTCCAGCGCGGCGAAGGCGGGGTCGGCGGTGAAGCCCGGCCAGTCGTTGACCGGCGCCGCCCAGATGCCGGCGGGCTCCAACCGGTCGAGCCAATGGCGGCTCGGCTGGGTCGCGAGATGGTCGCGCAGCACCGCCTTGATCGCATCGCGCTCGGCGAACCAGCGGTCGGCCGGGAAGGCCGTGAGCGCCGGGCAGTCGATCACCTCGGCCAGCCGATCGACCGGGCACATCGCGATGGCGAGATGGCCGTCGGCGGCGGCGTAGATGCCGTAGGGCGCGGCGAGGTAGAGGTTGGCGTTGGCGACCTTGCTCCGCTCGGGCATCGCCCCGCCGCGGTTGAGATAGACCGCCAGATGCTCGAACTGGAGATCGATCGCCGCCTCGATCAGGCTGACGTCGACGCGCCCGCCCTTGCCGGTGACGCCGCGCCGCACCAGCAGCGCGAGGATGCCCTGCGCGAGCTGCGCGCCCGCCATCATGTCGGTGATCGCCAGGCCCGCCGGCACCGGCGGCCCGTCCGCATTGCCCGACAGCCAAGCGATCCCGGAAAGCGACTGGACGAGCAGGTCCTGCCCCGGCCGGTCGCGCCACGGCCCGGTCGGACCATAGCCGCTGACCCCGGCATAGATCAGCCGCGGGTTGGGCGCCGATACCGCCTCCCACCCGAGCCCCAGCCGCTCCATGATGCCCGGCCGGAAATTGTGGATCAGCACGTCGGCGCGTGCGACCAGCGCCTTCACCCTGGCGAGATCGCCGGCGTCCTTGAGGTCGGCCGCGACCGATAGCTTGCCGCGGTTGATCGCGTGGAACAGCGCGCTGTCGCGGTCGAAGGCGAGGTCGGCGAGATAGAGCCTGCGGCCGGCGTCGCCGCCGTCGGGCCGCTCGACCTTGATCACCCGCGCGCCGAGGTCGCCGAGCCGCAGCGCCGCCGAGGGGCCGGCGAGGAACTGGCTGAAATCGAGCACCGTCACACCGCCGAGCGGCATGACGAGGTCGCTGTCCTGCTGGGCGGCGGCCATGATGGTGTCGATCCCCTCGATTAGTATGTTTATATGATATTTCCTTCCCAAGCGCTATGCGGCGCGGTAGGAGGCGAGTCAACCGGGTTTCGGAAGCGAGGGGAGAGGGCGATGCGCGGAATGACGTGGGACCATCCACGCGGGTTCGATCCGCTGGTCGCCGCGACGCGCGAATGGGTGGCGAACGGCGGCGAGCCGATCGGGTGGGACCGCCGCTCGCTCCAGGATTTCGAGAGCTTTTCCGTGGAGGAGCTGGCGCTCCGCTACGACCTCATCGTGATCGACCATCCGCACGTCGGCCAGGTCGCCGATGCCGGCTGTTTGGCGCCGCTCGACGCGCTGTGCGATGCCGATGCGCTGGCGGGGATCGCCGCCGGATCGGTCGGCGGGTCGTACGAGAGCTACAACTGGTCCGGCCATCAATGGGCGTTGCCGATCGACGCGGCGGCGCAGGTGCAGGCCTGGGTGCCGGGGCGGATCGAGGCGCCGCTCGGCGACTGGGACGCGGTGATCGCGCTGGCGAAAGAGGAACGGCTGACGTTGCCGCTCCGTCCGCCACATTCGCTGATGTCGCTTTTCACGCTGAGCGGGCTTGCCGGCGTGACGCTGCCGGTCGAGGGCGACACGCTGTTCCCGGACGAAGCGCGGGCCGCCTACGACCGGCTCGCCGAGCTGGTGGCGGCAATCGACCCCGCCGCCTATGACCAGGACCCCATCGCCGTGCTCGAGGTCATGGCCGAGCCGGACGCCCGGATCGCGGCCGCGCCGCTGATCTACGGCTATGTGAGCTATGCGCTCGGGGGCTTCCGCCCCACGCGGATCGTCTTCGCCGATCTGCCCGCGTCCGACCCGCGCGGATCGACGCTCGGCGGCACCGGCATCGCGGTGTCGGCATTCGGCGCCGCGCCCGCCGAAGCCGCCCGGTTCGCACAATGGGTGGCGAGCGGCCAGGTCCAGCGCGGCCTCTACGCAGCCGCGGGCGGACAACCTGCCCACGCTGATGCCTGGAGCGACGTGGCGGTCAACGCGCCGGTCGCCGGCTTCTATGCCGAGACGCGCGTCACGCTCGACCGCGCCTGGGTACGCCCCCGCCACGACGGCTACATGGCGTTCCAGCAGGCCGCCTCCGATCGCCTCAACCAGGCGCTGCGCGCGGGCGAGAACGCGGCGTCCGCGCTCACCGCGCTCAATGCGCTTTACCGGGACAGCCGATGAGCGCCGCGCGCCCGCTCGACGGGCTGCTCGTCATCGACATGGCGCAGTTCCTGTCCGGCCCCTCGGCGGCGCTCAGGCTCGGCGACCTCGGCGCGCGGGTGATCAAGGTCGAGCGGCCGGGGACGGGCGACATCTGCCGCACCCTCTATCTCTCCGACACCGAGATCGGCGGCGCCTCGACGCTGTTCCACGCGATCAATCGCGGCAAGGAGGGCATCACGCTCGACTACAAGCAGCCCGCCGACCGCAACGCGCTGCTCCGCCTCGCCGAACGGGCGGACGTGGTGATCCAGAACTTCCGCCCCGGCGTCGCCGAGCGGCTCGGCGTCGGGCCGGAGCAGCTGTGCGCCGCCAATCCCCGCCTCGTGGTCGGCTCGATCAGCGGCTATGGCGAGGAGGGGCCCTGGGCCGACCTCCCCGGACAGGACCTGCTCGCGCAGGCGCTGTCCGGCGTGATGTGGCTGAACGGCAGCGCCGGGGGCGGGCCGGTGCCGGTCGGCCTGTCAATCGCCGACATGCTGGCGGGGCACGTGCTGGTCGAGGGTATCCTCGCCGCGCTCGTCCGCCGCGGCATCACGGGGGAGGGCGCGCATGTCGCGACCAGCCTGCTCGAGGTGCTGGTCGACTTCCAGTTCGAGGTGCTGACCACGCATCTCAACGACGGCGGCCGGCTGCCGCGGCGCGCGGCGGTCGACAATGCCCACGCCTATCTCGCCGCGCCCTATGGCGTGTACCGCACCGCCGACGGCTGGCTGGCGCTGGCGATGACGCCGCTCGACCGGCTGGCGCCGCTATTGGACCTCGACCTCACAGGCGATCCCTTCGCCGATCGCGACGCGATCAAGGCGCGGATCGCCGCCCGCCTTGCCGACGACACCACCGACGCCTGGATGGCCAGGCTGCGCCCGCGCGACATCTGGTGCGCGCCGGTGCTCGACTGGCCGGCGCTGCTCGCGTCGGAAGCCTTCCGCCGCCTCGACCTGCTCCAGCAGGCGGGCGGGATCACGACCACCCGCGCCCCGCTCCGCATCGACGGCGCGCGCGCGAGCAACCCCGCGGGCGCGCCCGCGATCGACCAGCACGGCGCCGCGATCCGGCGCGAGTTCGGTCTCTAGAGAACAGGCCAGAGGGAGAAGGACATGGCGGGCACGGCACGATGGGCGATGGGCGGCGCGCTGGCGGTGCTGGCGGCGGCGACCGCGCCCGCGCAGGACCGCGCCCCCGATCCCGAGACCTTCCGCAATCCCCCCGCCGAGACGCGCCCCAACACGCTCTATTTCTGGATGAACGGCAACGTGACGCGGGAAGGGATCGATTCCGACCTCGCCGCGATGCGCGAGATCGGCCTCGGCGGCGCGTTGATGTTCGACGGCAGCAGCGACGTGCCGAAGGGGCCGGTCGACTATCTGAGCCCGCACTGGCTCGACCTCATGACGCACATGGCGGCGAAGGCCGACCAGCTCGGCCTCAAGGTCGGGCTGCACAACGCGCCCGGCTGGTCGTCGAGCGGCGGCCCGTGGATCACCCCGGCGCAGTCGATGCAGCAGATCGTCTGGACGGAGACGACCGTCGCGGGCGGTAAGCCGCTGACCGTCAAGCTCGCCCGGCCCTACGCCAAGCGCGGCTACTACCGCGACGCCGCGGTGCTCGCCTTTCCCGCTTCGGCCGGCGACGAGAGCAACTATCGCAGCGCGGTCGCCGGAATGCGCGCAGGCACCGCGGTGCCCGCGTCGACGCTCACCGACCGCAATCTCAACACCAGCGTCGAGATCGCGCCCGACGCGCCGCTGATCGTGACGATGAAGACCCCGTTCACCGCGCAGGCGGTGACGCTCTACGGCGACAAGGACGCGGTCTTCTCCGCGACGATCGAGGCATCCGACGACGGCAGGAGCTGGACGCGGATCGGCAAGGTCGCGGTGGGCCCCGCGCGCGGGATCGAATCCCCCGGCACGCTCAACGTCGCCAGCGTCACCGCCAGGCAGTTCCGCATCACGCCCGCTGCCAAGACCAGGATCGCCGAGGCGCTGTTCTACGCGAACCCGCGCATCGACAATTGGGATCTCAAGGGCGAGCACGACTTCCAGATGCAGGGCGCGGTCGAGCATCATCCGACCGACCTGCTCGCCCGCTACGCGATCGATCCGGCCAAGGTGATCGACATCACCGCCAAGCTCGATCCCGACGGCACACTCAGGTGGACGCCCCCGAACGGCCGCTGGACGGTGCTGCGCTTCGGCCACACCACCACCGGCCACCTCAACGTCGCCGCGTCGGATTCGGGCCGCGGGCTCGAGGTCGACAAATTGAGTGCCGCCGCGGTCGACCATCAGTTCGACAGCAGCGTCGCCCGGCTGGTGAAGGCGGCGGGCCCGCTCGCCGGCAAGTCGTTCGACATGATCGAGATCGACAGCTTCGAGGCGGGCCTCCAGAACTGGACGCCCAACCTCCCCGCCGACTTCGCCAAGCGCAACGGCTACGACATCCTGCCCTACCTGCCGGCGCTGACCGGCCGCATCGTCGGCGACCTCGACACCTCGAACCGCTTCCTGTTCGACTTCCGCCGCACGCTCGCCGACCTGATGGCCGACAATTACTATGGCCGGATGCAGCGGCACGCCAACGCCGCCGGGCTGCGCTTCCATGTCGAGGGCTATGGCCCGGGCGCGTTCGACGCGCTCCAGGTCTCGGGCCGCGCGCAGGTGCCGATGACCGAATTCTGGTCGCGCACGCCCTGGACCGACAACCGCACGGTCAAGATGGTCGCCTCCGCCGGTCACGTCTACGGCAAGGACGTCATCGCCGCCGAGGCCTTCACCGGCGAGGCGGAGACCAGCCGCTGGCAGGACTTCCCCTATGCGATGAAGACGCTGGGCGACCAGATGTTCGCGCAGGGCTTCAACCAGATCTACTTCCACCGCTACGCGCACCAGCCCAATCCGCAAGCGGCGCCGGGCATGGTGATGGGGCCGTGGGGCATCAACCTCGACCGCTCGAACACCTGGTTCGCCCAGGCCAGGCCCTGGATGGATTACCTCGCCCGCGCGCAATATCTGCTGCGCCAGGGCGCCTATGTCGCCGACGTGCTCTATTTCGTCGGCGAGGAAAGCCCCAATCAGGCCGAATATGTCCGTCCCCAGGTGTCGCCGGACACCAATCCGAAGATCGGCCAGTATTTCGACCCGCAGGTGCCGGCCGGCTACCAGTACGATCTGGTCAACGCCGAGGTGCTGCTGACCCGCGCGCGGATCGAGGACGGGCGGATCGTCCTCCCCAACGGCGCCAGCTATCGCCTGCTCGTGCTGCCGGCGACCCTCTCCAGCATGACGCCCGCGCTCGCCGCCAGACTCAAGGCGTTCGTCGAGCAGGGCATGGTGATCCTGGGCCCGCGGCCCGTGCACCCGATGACGCTGGCGGGAAAGCAGGACGGTGACGCCGGCTTCCGCGCCGTGACCGAGGCGATCTGGGGCGATGGCGCCGCCGATCGCCGGGTGGGGAAGGGCCGCGTGTTCGCGTCCGGCACCGTCGGCGACGTGCTGGCCGCGATCGGCGTCGCGCCCGACGCGCAATGCCGCACCGCCACGCCCGACGGCCAGGTGGTGTGGCTGCACCGCCGCCTCGCCGTGAGCGATATGTATTTCGTCGCCAACCGCCAGCGCCGGCCGGAGCGGGTCACCTGCACCTTCCGCGTCGGCGGCGCCGCGCCTGCGCTATGGGATGCGGAAACCGGCACCGTCACCCATCCCGCGCTGTTCGAGAGCGGCCGCGACACGACCCGCGTGACGTTCGACCTGTCGCCGGCCGGCTCGATCTTCGTGATGCTGGATCCCGCGAGCAACGCTCGAGGCATCGACTGGGTGGCGAAGGACGGCGCCCGCTTCGCCGACGTCGGCGAAGCGCCGGCGGAAGCGCCCGCCGCGCCGCGGGACAGCTTCACCATCTCGCTGTGGGCCAAGCCCGACATCGACCTGCGCCTGATGCCCGAGGAGAAGGCCGAAGGCCGCATCAACGAGACCGGCAAGAACTATCTCATCCCCGCCCGCTCCGGCCGCGACATGCATGGGCCGGGCACCGCGGCGGCGGGCCTCGCGCTCGGCCGCAACGGCGCCTTCGTCGTCGAGCGCGTCTCGCCGGACAGCGTGCCGGCCGTGCTGGTCAGCCACCAGCCGGTCGCCGGCTGGACGCATGTCGCGCTGGTCTACGATAAGGGTACGCCGAGCCTTTACCTCAACGGCAAGCTCGTCCGCACCGGCCTCCGGAGCGGCCGCACCGTCTTCGCTGGCGGCGGCGATCCGCCCTCGCCGAACGGCGTCACCTATTTCTTCGAGGGCAATTTCACGCCCGCGCGCACCGTCGCCCGCGTGCTGACCCCCGCGGAGATCGCCGCCGAGGCAGCGGCCGGCCCGCCCGCGCCGACGGTGTCGCCGACGCCCGCCGAGCTCACCCGCACCGACGACGGCAAGCTCCGGGCGCTGGCATGGGAAAGCGGCCGCTACACCATCAGCAACGGCGGCAGCTTCAAGGCCGACGTCCCTGCGCCGCTTGCGGTCGAGGGGCCGTGGACGGTCCGCTTCCAACCCGGCCGCGGCGCGCCGGACCAGACGGTGCTGCCGAAGCTCGAGAGCCTCAGCCGCCATGCCGGCGAAGGTATCCGCCATTTCTCCGGCACCGCCACCTACACCCGCACGATCGACGTGCCCGCGTCGCTGCTGCGCAAGGGCCGGCGCGTCTATCTCGACCTCGGCCGGGTCGAGGTGCTGTCCGGCGTCACCGTCAACGGCAAGGACCTGGGCGTCACCTGGAAGGAGCCCTATCGGATCGACATCACCGATGTCGTCCGTCCCGGCGCCAACAGCGTGTCGCTTGCCGTCACCAACCTCTGGGCCAACCGCATGATCGCCGACGCCGCGCTGCCCGAGGAAGGCAGGTTCGTCGACGCCGAATGGCCGATTGGCGAGCGCTTCGGGCCCGACGGCAGGAAGACCGGCGACATCATGGCCCGCAAGATCGCCGAGCTTCCGCAATGGTACAAGGACGGTAAGCCCAAGCCGCCGGGCGGCCGCGTCACCTTCACGCCATGGCTTTTCTACACCAAGGACGAGCCGCCGCTCGATTCCGGCCTGCTCGGGCCGGTGCGGGTGGTGTTCGCGGACGAGGTGGCGGTCAAATAGGTTGGATCGACGTCCAGCAACTTAGCCCATCCCTGAAGGGGAGGGGCTCAGGATGAACCGTGACCCTGGGATGCCGGTCGGGACCTCCGCTTCGCAGCGGTTCTCCTTTGCAATGTAGGATTTCGCGTGCTTGGCTCGGGCTTCCGGCGCTGCCGCGGCGCCGGCCCGCTCTTTGATCCCGTCCATCTCGTCCGTGTCGCGCGCACGCCGCGTCGGCGTCGCGTCGCTGTCGCATCCACGTCGTATCCGCTCCTAAACACACGACGCGAGTCAATTTAGTCAACATTTTCGGTCAACCAATGCTCCTGCGAAAGCAGGAGCCCAGGCCGCAAGCAGGATCTCCGTAATCCGGGGCTCCTGCTTCCGCAGGAGCACGCTGTCCGTCACGGCCTCCGCTTCGCCGCCGCATCATCCAGCAGCAGCACCCAGTCGTTGCCGGGCCGCGGCGTCCCCGGCGGCGTGAAGCGGCGTTCGCCCGCGTTGGCGAAGACACCGATCGCCCTCGTCTCGCCGGTACGGGGCGAATACCACGCGGCCCGCACCCGCTTCCCCGCGATGACGCCGAGCCGTATCCGGAACGGCTTGCCGGTGTAGCTATAGGCCATCGCATAGTCCCGCCCGCGCGTCGCCAGCACGCGCTCGTAACGCTCGCCATTGTCGAGGATCAAGCTCTGGTCCGGCACCCGCTCGAAGAACGGCCGCGACAGCATCAGCGTCTTGAGATGCCGCATCTGCCCCGCACCCGGAGCGTCGAGCGCCACGTCCCAGCGCAGCTCGGCGCCATAGGCGGGCTTGTCGCGGCCCGGCACGTACATCTGCATCACGCTGTTCTCGCCATAGGTATGGCCGAACGCCCCGGCGAACACCGCCCACCAGGCGTAGCGGCGCACGTCGTCCGCCCCCCAGCGCGGCTGGGTGACGTCGTGCAGCCCGCGCGGGATGGTCTCGTAGGACGGCTCGCCGTCGATCGTCGGCTTGGCCGGCGTGCGTGCCCAGTCCTCGGCGACGAAGCGCCAATTGTCCTCGCTGCGCGCGCCCGGCTCCTCCTGGGCATAGCTGCGGTGGCCGGACTGGAACATGTTGAAGTCGAGCCACGCGGCTTGGTGAAAGGTCCAGGACGAATCGGTGCGGCCGAAGGGATGGAAGGTCATCAGGTGCCGCCGGTCGACCGCCTTGATCGCCGTCCCCAGCGCCTGCCAGGTCGCGGTGTTCTTGTCTCCGGGCGTGTCGCCGCCGTTCAGCCAGACGATGTTGGGCTTGTCGTGATAACGCTCCGCCAGGAATCGGCCATAGGCGGCGGCGGTCTCGGGTGTCAGCTTGCCCGCGTCGGCGAGCGATCCCCACGACGGCACCAGCGCGAGGTAGATGCCGCGCGCCGCGGCGCGGTCGACCGTCCAGTCGAGATGGTCCCAATAGTCATACTCGCCGGGCTTGGCGGGATCGGCGCCGGGGGTGGTCCGCGGTCCTGACGGATCGCCGTTCTCGAGCGCCGGCGCGTCATAGCGGTTGGTCATTGCGGGACTGTGCAGCACCATCACCTGGATGACGTTGAACCCCTGCGCGGCACGCTTGGCGAGATAGCGTTCGGTCTCCTCGCGGTTCAGGCGGCCCAGCATCAGCCAGCCGGTGTCGCCGAGCCAGAAGAAGGGCTTGCCGCCAGCCCCGAGGAAATGGCCGTTGGCGGAAACATGAAGCCACGGCGTCTTGTCCGCGGCCATCGCGACGGGGGAGGCGATCAGGGCGGTTGCAAGCAGGAATCGACGGAGCATCGGCATCTCCATGGCTTGGGTGGCGCGGTGAAGGCGATAGCGAGCGTCCCCAGAACGAAAAATTCCCCGCGGCCGAAGCCGCGGGGGAGTGGAGGAGAGTGGATGACGAAGCGGACACCGGCCGGAACCTTATGTCGCCGCTCCGGATCAGAGCTTGAACCGGACGCCGGCCATGACCTGGATGTCGTCGATCGAGTAGTTGCTGGGCCGCGTCTCGACATCGTAGTAGGTGAATTCCTTGCGCCGCAGCAGGTTGCTGCCTTCCAGCGTGACGGTCACGTTCTTGGTGATGTCGTAGTTGATCGACGCGTCCAGCCAGCCGTAGCCCTTGGTGTAGACCGGCAGCAGTTCGAGCCCGCCGCCCGTGAGCGGGATGCCGTAGATGCTGCCGAGATATTTCGTCCGGTAGTTGTAGGCGACGCGGATCGACAGCCCGTCCTTCTCGTAGAGGCCGCTCAGGTTGAAGCTGTGCTTCGAAAGGTTGGGAAGCGGCGTGCGGTAGCCGGCGATCGCGCTCGGCGTGTTGCTGTCGACGAAGGTGTAGTTCGCCTGAATGCCGAGCCCGTCGAACGGCGCCGGCAGGAAGTCGAAGAAGGTCTGCCCGCCGACCTCCAGGCCCTTGATCGTGCCATTGTCGCCGTTGATCGGCTGCTGGATGATGTAATCGATGCCGTCGATGAGTTGACGGTTGCCCATGGTGAAGATGAAGCCCTTCACCTTGCGGTAGAAGCCGGCGAGATAGACCGAGCCGGTGCGCGAGAAATAATATTCGAGCGATGCGTCGAGCTGATCGGCGCGCAGCGGCTCCAGGTTGGGATTGCCGCCAGAACCTTGGCCCTGCGCCGGAACCAGCGTCAGCGCAGGCGAGAGTTGGCTGAACGTCGGGCGCGTCAGCGTCTTGGACGCCGCCAGGCGCAGCTGGAGCTGATCGGTGAAGCGGAAGCGGACGTTCGCGCTCGGCAGCACGTTCGTATAGTTGTTGTCGATCGCCACCGGCGTGATGACGCAATTGTTCTGGGCGTCGCAAATGCGCTGGTTGCCGTTGACGGTCAGATTCGTCTTCACGACCCGCACGCCGACGTTGCCGTCGATGCGAAGCGGCCCGTCCACGTTGAACAGCATCTCGGCATAGCCCGCCGTCGTCTTCTCGGAACTGTCGAAGATCGACGTGGGGTCGACCGCCGGCGCAGTGGTGAAGCCGAGCTTCTGGCGGATCGCGTCGAAATCGCTGTGTAGCGGCGAGGCGATCGCGGTCAGATAATCGTGCTCCAGGCCGGGATCGCCGCTGAAGTAGTCGGTGAACGGCATCGGCTGGAACAGATCGGCGAATCCCGCAGCCGAGGTGCCGGCCGGCGGATTCTGGTAGAAGCGGATCGGCGTGAACGTGGTGCTCATCTTCTGATAGCGCACGCCGGTCTTGAAGCCCGACAGGAACGGGCTCTCGATCTTGAACTCGGCGTCGAGCCTCCCCGCATACATGTCGCCGCGATAGTGGTTCTCGCTCCGGGTCAGCGCGCCGACCTGGTAACTGTTGATGTCGGTGAGATCGACGCCCTCGAACAGCATCGACGGTCGGCTGCCGCTGAGGTCGAGCGTCGCCCGCGGCGCCACCGCCTTGAGGTCGAGCTCCGAGTAATAGAGATCGTTGCGCGACTTCTGATAGGTGAAGTCGCCAGAGATGACAGCCTCGTCATTGTCCCAGCGGCCGCCCACCGAATATTGCTGGTTCCGGTCTTCGGTGTTGCGCTGGACGCCATAGGTGGAGATCGGCAGGTTCACGAACGTGCCGCTCTGGAAATCGTCGGTCCCTTCGAAGGTAGTGACCGATCCCGGTTCGACCGCGATTCCGTTGGTCGGGTTGTTCAGGCCAAGCTGCTGCTGGCGTGAACGGAACGCCTGATAGCTCGCCTGGGCGTAGAGCTCGAGCTCCGCGCTCGGCTTCCACTGGAACGTGCCGTCGAGGCCGATGCGGCGGCGCTTGCCGTTGATCAGCGGCTCATAATCGCCGTTGGGCGTGTATATGGTACGGCCGGCGATAAGATCGGTGCGCTTGCCGGGCGCGCCGGCGGAGATCACGTCGGAGCGGAAGGCGCGCTCCTGGTACGAGCCGCTGAGCAGCAGGCCCATCTCGCCGATGCCGGTGTCCCATTTCTTGGACACCAGCAGCGAGCCGAGCGGCGAGATCTTGTCGGCGAGGTCGGAATAGCGGCCGCGCAACGTCCCGGTGACGGTGAAATCCTCCAGATCGAGCGGCTTGCGCGTGCGCAGGTCGATGATGCCGCCGATGCCGCCCTCGATCAGGTCCGCCGTAGGCGTCTTGTACACATCGATGCCGGCGAGAAGCTCGGACGGGAAATCCTGCAGGTTGTAGCTGCGCCCGCCATCGGCGGTGAAGATCGCGCGGCCGTTGAGCGTGGTCAGGACCTGATTGAGGCCGCGGATGGCGACGCTGCTGCCTTCGCCGCGATCGCGGCCGATCTGAATACCCGACACGCGCTGCAGTGCCTCGGTGGTATTGGCGTCGGGCAACTTGCCGATATCGTCGGCGACGATCGAGTCGACGATGGCGTTCGCGTTGCGCTTGCGGCCTTGCGCCGACTCGAGGCTCGCGCGGATGCCGGTGACGACGATGTCCTGCTCGGCCTCGGGCTGATCCGTCGCCGTCTGGTCAGCGGGGGCCTGCGGCTGCGCGTCCTGCGCATAGACGGCGGCGGGCAGGCCGACGATCGCCAGCGTGGCAACGCCAGCCAGGGCACGGGTGATCACTCGCATTTCCATCCTCCCCAGGAGTTTCTGGTTTACGCATATAATACTATTTAAAGTGATATATAATACTATTTTTGCAATCAACCCTGTTTTGAATGCAGCTGCTCGGAGCGGCTCGCTGCCCGTGATCGGCCTTGGGCGATCTTCGTCGGGCAATGTCGCTACGACGCCTACGCGCCCACGCTCGACACACGGCACGCTTGCGGGGGCGCGCGAAAGCATCCCAGTCCCGCGCTGGCTGCTGGCCGATAATCCGGTCTGGAAATCCGTTCCTAGCCGACCTATAGGCCGCCGAAGTCGATCGCTGGCTCCCGAGCGTGCCGGGCGGCACGCGGGTGTGGCGGAATTGGTAGACGCAGCGGATTCAAAATCCGCCTCTGGCAACAGATTGTCGGTTCGAGTCCGACCACCCGTACCAGCCTCTTCGATCGAGCTCAGTCCGCTGCGGCCGTGACGATGAAGCCGTTCTCCACCTTAACCGGCCAGGGCGCGAGGCTTGCGCCGTGGCAGGGACCGCCGACGCAGCGGCCGGTGGCGATCTCGAACAGCGCCGAATGCCAGCTGCAGGCGATGAGCTCGCCCGACGGCGCGAGATAGTCGTCGAGCGTCTGTGCGAGCGGCAGGCCCATGTGCGGACAGCGGTCGACATAGCCGTGGACGCTGTCGCCCTGTCGCACCACGAAGCCGTGGAACCGCCCGGCGTGGAGCTGGATCACGAAGCTGCGCGCGGCTCCGGGATCGACGAGGTCGAGCGGCCCCAGCCGCACGCCAGCCGGGGTGGCATAGACCCGTTCGTCGGCGCTCACGCCTCGCGCTTCGCCGCCGGCACCTCGGCCTTGCGGAAGCCGGACCAGCAGTCGTCATAGTCGAGCTGCGCCAGCGGCGTCTCGGTCGCGAAGCGGGTCGGGCGGAACACGAAACGGCTTTCGAACATGAAGGCCATCGTATTCTCGATCTTGTGCGGCCTGAGTTCCGCCCTGACCGCACCATCATAGCTCGCCTGGTCGGGCCCGTGCCCCGCCATCTGGTTGTGGAGCGAGGCACCGCCCGGCGCGAAGCCGCCGGCCTTGGCGTCATAGGCGCCATGGATCAGCCCCATGAACTCGCTCATTACGTTGCGGTGGAACCAGGGCGGGCGGAAGGTGTCCTCCGCCACCATCCAGCGGGGCGGGAAGATCACGAAGTCGCAATTGGCGGTGCCGGGCGTATCGCTCGGGCTGGTCAGGACGGTGAAGATCGACGGATCTGGATGGTCGAAGCTCACCGTGTTGATCGTGTTGAAGCGGCGCAGGTCGTAGCGGCACGGCGCGAGATTGCCGTGCCAGGCGGCGACGTCGAACGGCGAATGGTCGAGCATCGTCGTCCACAGGCGCCCCTGGAATTTCTGCACGATCTCATAAGGCTCGTCCGAATCCTCGAACCAGGCGACGGGCGTCTCGAAGTCGCGCGGGTTGGCGAGTCCGTTGGCGCCGATCGGGCCGAGGTCGGGCAGGCGGAACAGCGCGCCGTAATTCTCGCAGACATAGCCGCGCGCCGCGTCGTCCAGCAGTTCGACCCGGAAGCGCAGGCCGCGCGGGATCAGCGCCACCTGCTGCGGTTCGACCGTCAGCACGCCCATCTCGGTGACCAGCCGCAGCACGCCCTGCTGCGGCACGATCAGCAGCTCGCCGTCGGCATTATAGAAGGCGCGTGCCATCATCGACAGGTTGCAGGCATAGAGATGGACGGCGACGCCTGCTCCGGCAGCGACATCGCCGTTGCCGCAGTAGGTGACGAGCCCCTCGACGAAGTCGGTGGGTTCGGCCGGTAGCGGCAGCGGGTCCCAGCGCAGACGATTGGGGGAGGGCGGCAGCTCGTCGAACGGGCCCGAGCGGATCAGGGAGGGCCGCTCGTACGGCCGGTATGCCGGGTGGTTGGCGGTCGGCCGCAGCCGGTAGAGCCAGCTCCGCCGGTTCTCGCCGCGCGGCGCGGTGAAGGCGGTGCCCGAAAGCTGCTCGGTGTAGAGCCCGCAGGGCACCTGCTGCGGCGAGTTGCGCCCGACCGGCAGCGCGCCCCCGACCGCCTCGGTCGCGAAATGGTTGGCGAAGCCGGTCATATAGTCAGGCATAAATCCTCACCATGTTCGCCATCCCGGCGGAAGCCGGGATGACGGAAATTTGCATCACGCGTCGACGGTGATCACCCCGCGCCTGATCTGGTCAAGCTCGATCGACTCGTAGAGTGCCTGGAAGTTGCCGTTGCCGAAGCCTTCGTTGCCCTTGCGCTGGATGATCTCGAAGAAGATCGGGCCGAACATGTTCTCGGTGAAGATCTGGAGCAGGATGCCCTCGTCGCCGACGTTGCCGTCGATCAGGATGCGGTTCTTCCTGAGGCGCTCCAGGTCCTCGCCGTGGCCGGGGACGCGCTTGTCAACCAGCTCGTAGTAGGTCTCGATCGTGTCCTGCAGGCGCACGCCGCGCTCGCGCAGCTTCTCGACCGTCTCGTAGATGTCGTCGGTGGTGAGGGCGAGGTGCTGGATGCCCTCGCCGTTATAGTCGCGGATGAACTCCTCGATCTGGCTCTTGTCGTCCTGGCTCTCGTTGAGCGGGATGCGGATCGCATGGTCGGGGGCGATCATCGCCTGGCTGAACAGGCCGGTCGCCTTGCCCTTGATGTCGAAATACTTCTGCTCCTCGAAACCGAAGATTCGGGCGTAGAATTCCGACCACATCCGCATCTGGCCGCGACGGACATTGTGGGTGAGGTGGTCGAGCAGGTCGAGCCCGACCGAGTTGCGCGCGGCCGCCTCGCGCCAGCCGGGGGCCTCCTCCCAATCGGCGAAGGGGTCATTGTCGACAAGATAGAGCAGCGACCCGCCGATGCCCTCGATCGCCTTGGCGCCGGGCAGGGCGCTGTCGCTGGTGTCGGCTGCCGTGGCGCCGCGCTCGACCGCCAGCGCGTGGGCGCGTTCGGCGTCGGCGACGTTGAACCCCATGCCGTTGGCCGAGGGGCCGTGCAGCGCACGGAACGCCGCCGCCTGACCCTCGCCCGCATTGAGGATGAAGGCGATGCGGCCCTGGCGGTAGAGCGTCAGCTTGCGCTTGGGCACGCGCGCCGCGGGAACGAAGCCGAGCTGCTCCAGCTGCGCCGCCATCGCCGCCGGATCGGGCGATGTGAACTCGGCGAAGGCGAAGCCGTCGAGCCCGAGCGGATTTGCCTGATCGGTCATCGAAACCTCCGGATATAGTAACAAATGAAACCAATACGCCGCGTGGATATGGTGTCAATTGCAACGATGTCGAGGTGGGTTGGTTGCTCCTGGCAGGGGGTGAGCTGACGGAGGGTGAAATGATGCTCCTGCGATGACGGGACCGACGCTGCCGAAGTTGACCAAATTGACTCGACCGCGCGGTTTCGCGCGGGCCGCACGAGGGGAGCCGGGGCGGACGCGGCGGCGAGGCGGCAGTTATGCGCCGCTGATGCGGCACCGACGCGCCACCTTGGCGCCACCCGTGCGACATCGGCGCGACGGGTAGGCGGCGCATCGGCGCCGGGTTCACGACAACTGCGCGGCGATGACGCGTCACAGATGCGCGCCTGATGCGACAAGCGCGGCGCAGCTGGCGGAAGGCTCTGGAGCGACTGCTGTTCCATCGACGATGGTGGAGCAGATGGAGTCCTACATTGGAAGGGATTTCATGGCGTGAACTCCGGCGATCCCGAAGGTCGCCGGCGTCGAAACCGGCCGCGGGCTTAGAGCCTGCTTGGAAATGCGCCCGATGGCGCATTTCGGCGGCTGGCGCCGTATTTCCAAACAGGTTCTTAGCGAATGCGCCTGAAGTGGAAGTTGCGCACGAAAGGCGCGCCCGTGCCGTCGACGTTGGCGGCGGATTCGGTCATCTCCTTGCCATCGGCCGAAACGGCATAGACGCGCACCGATCCCAGAACCTTGTTCTTGGACAGGCTCATGACGAGCACATCAGGCGCCGGAGAGTTCACCGCGGCACTGTCCGCTTCGCTCGTATCGCCTTCGCCCGGCGCCATCTTGCCGTCGCGCCGATACTGGACCGCCATGTGCCTGACGCTGTCATCCGGCGCGGTAATGTCGATCTTCGTCCGCCACTGGCCCGAGCCGGCATCTTCGAATGTGTACGTCACCCGCTTGGGGAGCGGGCCGTAGCTGTCGGGCATCCTCGTCAGGTCCAGCTCCCATTCGCCGAGGAAGGGCGACTGCCCGGCCGCCGGCGGATGTCCCGGTTGCGCAATGGCTTGGCCGCCAACGATCAGAGCTGCGACGGCGGCAGCGGGGAGGAATGCTTTGAAGCGTGGGTGTGAGCAAGGCATGGAACTCTCCTTTGTTTCGAGGCATGGCCTCGGCGTTGATTTCCGGCGATAACTCGCGTCGCCTCGCGGCACCGCTTGCAGGCGTGCGGCCCTCGTCTTCGGGGCGGTGCTCCCGAAGTTCGGCAAACAAAAAGGGCCGGAAGCGTTACCCGGGCTGTTCGTTCGCGGCCGCGGGGAAGAGCTGGGCCTGCCAGCGTGCGATCATCGAGACAGCCGCCAACTCGACCACCAGCACGGCCCCCTGCAGCAGCGCCTGGCTGCCGTCGAGGAAGAGGACGCCCATGAAGAGGACGAGCGTCACCGCGCTGGCTACCGTGCGCATTCCCAAGCGCGTGACGCCGGCCCAATCGCGCTCGAGCATCATCCAGGCGATGCGAAGATGCCCGAGGGCGATCAACAGCTGGAGTAGCGCCAGCGAGGGGATCGCCGCCTGATAGACGCCGCGCAGCAGGACTTCATATGCGCCGCCCTCCAGCAGCGCGCCGGAAAGCCCGTGCCGGCCCGGATAAAGATAGGGGAGTCCGAACAGCGCGCTTCCGATCTGAAGAGCGGCCATCGGGATCATCAGGCCGAGCGCCAGGGCGTAGTTCGTCAGGACGAAGCGGCCTTCCTCCTGCGTCAGCAGCTCTCGCCAGGCCGCAGCGAGACAGCCGGTGGCGAACCGCAGCGGCTTTCCCTCGGCTATCGCCGTCTCGAATTCCACCCGCATCGCCGCCGACCATTCGCGACGGCTCTCACCCAGGCAACATACCGCCAGGGCCATCACCGCGCGCGATACTGCCGCCCTCACGCGGGCAACGCCTTGGAGGGAAGGGCCTCCCGATCGCCGGGCATCTGCAGCGCGAGCGCGAGGCCGGCGGCGGTCAATCGGTAGGCGTGCCGGGCAGGCCGGCCAGGCTGCGCCGGCTCGCGCCACTCGGCCTCGACGAGCCCCTGATCGGTCATCCGCATCAGCAGAGGATAGAGCGTCCCGGACGAGAGGCCGGTCTCCTTCATGAGATCATAGCCATGCCGCCATTGCTGTCGCTGCGCGGATAGCGCATCGAGGAGGACACGCATCTGCTTCGAGGGGTTTCGCTTCCGGGCCATGAGATCAATACAACATATGTAGATTTAAGAGTCAACCGGCTGGAATCTCCCGTGCAAGGGAGGGCGACCGCCGGCGCAGCCGGTGGTGGAGGGGGGCGCCCTATCGAGATGGGGTACACCCTTCCGTCAGCCGCTCGCTGCTGCCACCTCCCCTTCCAGGGCAGGATCTGGATGTCGATCGGCCCTAGCGCCGCCGCGCCCCGGCCAAGCGGACGTCGGCAATGGTGGGATAACCGTTCACCGCCATCAGCAGGTCGGCCTCGGCGAGGATGCACTTGAGGACGTGCGCCGCCCCCTCGGCACCGCCCAGCGCGAGACCATAGGTGTAGGGCCGCCCGATCCCGACCGCGTGGGCGCCGAGCGCGAGCGCCTTCACCACGTCGCTGCCCGAGCGGACGCCCGAATCGAACAGCACCGGCACGTCGCCCGCGGCCGCCACCACGTCCGGCAGCATGTCGATCGCGGCAATCCCGCCATTGGCCTGCCGGCCGCCGTGGTTGGAGCAGTAGACCGCATCGGCGCCGAGATCGATCGCGCGGCGGGCGTCGTCGCCGTGGCAGATGCCCTTCAGCACCAGCGGCAGCTTCGTGATCGACCTGAGCCAGGCCATGTCGTCCCAGGTCAGCACCTTGCCGAACAGCCCCGCCCACAGCATCACCGCGGCCGCGGGGTCCTGCTCGGGCGGCTTGCCGAGCAGCTTCCGGAACACCGGATCGGAGGTGTAGTTGGTGAGCACCGCACCCCGCAGCTGCGGGAAGTTGGCGGTGTTGAGGTCACGCGGGCGCCAGCCGGTGACCCAGGTGTCGAGCGTCACCACCAGCGCCTTGTAGCCCGCCGCCTCGGCGCGGTGGACGAGGCTTTCCGCCAGCTCCTGGTTCTTCGGCGTGTAGAGCTGGAAGAAGGCGGGCGTGTCGCCGCATTCGCCGATCACCGCCTCCAGCGGATCGTTCGACAGCGTCGAGGCGCAGAGCGGCACGCCGGTCATCGCCGAGGCGCGGGCGGCGGCGAGGTCGCCGTGGCCGTCCTCAGTGACGATGCCGGTGACGCCGATCGGGCTCATGAAAACAGGAGAAGGCAGCGCGAGCCCGAACAGCTCGATCGAGAGGTCGCGTTTCGTGCAGTCGACCATCATCCGCGGCACCATGCCCCAGCGGTTGAAGGCGCGGGCGTTCTCCTCCTGGGTGAACTCGTCGCCGCAGCCGCCCTGGACGTAGTTCAGCACATGCGGCGGCATCGCCGCGCCGGCGCGGGCGCAGAGCGTCGCATGGTCGACCGGCAGCTTCGGCACGATCCCGCGCAGCCCCGCGCCGTAGATCTCGTTCTGGTAGTCGCCGTAGTGGCCCATCGTATCGCATCCTCGCCTGCCTATGTGTCGGCGGCGAGTGTCAGACCTGATCGCGGCGGAAGCAATGGGCGGCGTGATCGTTGACGATGCCGGCCGCCTGCATCCAGGCGTAGACGATCGTCGGGCCGACGAACTTGAAGCCGCGGCGCTTGAGCTCCCTGGAGATCGTCTCGGACAAAGGCGTCGAGGCTGGGACGGTGCGGCCGTCGCCCTTCAGCACCCTGCCGTCGGTGAAGGACCAGGCGAGGTCGGCGAAGCTCTCGCCGCGCTCGGCCATGTCGCAGTAGAGCTGCGCGCCGCGGATCGTCGCCTCGATCTTGGCACGGGCGCGGACGATGCCGGGGTCGGTCATCAGCCGCGTCACGTCCGCCTCGCCGAAGCGCGCGATCCTGGCCGGATCGAAGCCAGCGAAGGCGCGGCGGAAACCCTCGCGCTTGCGCAGGATGACGATCCAGGCGAGCCCGGCCTGGAAGCCCTCCAGCATCAGCATTTCCCACAGCGTCCGCGGATCGCGCTCCGGCACGCCCCATTCGGTGTCGTGATAGGCGCGGTAGAGCGCGTCGCCTTCCGACCAGCGGCAGCGGTGTCCGGCGTGGGGGTCGTGGGGAGAATCGGTCATGAGATGGTTATACGTCGAGCGCGGGCCACCCTCACCCTTCCGGCGCTTCGCGCCTCCCTCCCTCTCTCTCCCAATGGGAGAGGGAAGGGGCCCGCCGCCGCAAGGCGGTGGGAAGGGTGAGGGCGACGGATAATTGGACCTACTTCGCCCCACCCTCCCACGCCGGCGTCGGCGCGCGATAGTTGAGCGCCGGCTTCCGGTCGCCGAGCATCGCCTGATACTTGAATCCCGGCCCGCGTGCCTTGTCGAGCTCGGCCCTGGCCTCGGCGAGTACCTCGGGGCTGCCGAACAGCTCGGCGGCGGTGAGGGCGATCGTCTTGGCCGCGACCACGCCGCCCTTGACGCCGATGCTCATGCCCGAAGCCGCTACCGCCTGCCAGCTGTGCGCGGGCGTGCCCGGCACCCAGGTCGCGGTGTTGAGGCCGATCGTCGGCACCGTCCAGCTGATGTCCGAGACGTCGGTCGAGCCGCCACCGTCCGGCCCACGCTCGCCCTGCGAGACGCGCGTCACCGAATCGAGCGGCTTCTGGGTGGGCAGCGTCTTCTGGAGCTCGGTCGCCCAGGCGGTCTCCTCCGGCGTCCATTGCTCGCCGCCGACCGCCTGGAGGTTGCGCAGCATCACCCTGGCCAGCGTCTCGCTCGCCAGCATCGAATAGACGCCGCCGGTGATCTCGTAGTCGACGCTGGTGCCGGTCGCCATCGCGGCGCCCTCGGCCGCCTTCTTCACCCGCTCCCATACGTCCTTGACGATCGCGGGATCGACGTTGCGGACGTAGTAGTAGCTTTCCGCGAAGTCGGGAACGACGTTCGGCGCCTCGCCGCCCTTGGTCACGACATAGTGGATGCGCGTCGACGACGGGACGTGCTCGCGCAGATAGTTGACCGCGACGTTCATCACCTCGATCCCGTCGAGCGCCGAACGGCCCTTGTCCGGTGCGGCGGCCGCGTGGGCGGAGACGCCGTGGAAGCGGAACTTGCCGGAGATGTTGGCCATGCTCTTGCCGGTCGACACGCCGTTGGCGTCGCCCGGATGCCAGTGGAGCACCGCCGAGACATCGTCGAACAGGCCGGCGCGGACCATGTAGACCTTGCCCGATCCCCCCTCCTCGGCGGGCGTGCCGTAGACGCGCAGCTCGCCCTGGACCTTGTTGGCGACCATCCAGTCCTTGATCGCGAGCGCTGCGGCGACACTGGCTGCGCCGAACAGATTGTGGCCGCAGCCGTGGCCGGCCGCCTTGCCGGCGATCGGCGTGCGGGTCGGCACCGCCTGCTGGGCGAGGCCGGGGAGGGCGTCATATTCCGCCAGGATCGCGATCACCGGGCCGTTGCCGGTCTTGAAGCTGGCGGCGAAGGCGGTGGGGATGTCGGCGACGCCGGGGGTGACGGTGAAGCCTGCTTTCTTGAGTTCCGATTGGAGCAGGGCGGAGGATTTGTTCTCCTGATAGCCGACCTCGGACCAGTTCCAGATCTGGTTGGCCGTCGCGGCGAAGGCGGGAGCGCGCTTGTCGACGTCGGCGAGGATGGCGCCGCGCTGCGGGTCGGGCAGCGCCTGGGCGTGGGCGGCGACGGGGAGGAGGGCGGTGGCAAGAAACAAGAGCTTCATCGATCGCCTTTCAAAGCCCTCTCCCCGTCGGGGAGAGGGGAGAGGGAGATTAGCGCACTCCCACCGCCGCCGCATCCGGCCGACGGGTGTCGGCAGCACCGAGGAACCGCTCGCCGTCGACCATGATCGACTGGACGCTGCCCATCGTGTTCGACGTGCGCACCTTGTGGCCTTTGGCCTCGAGCAGGGGGATGATGTCGGGCGAATAGCCGTCCTCCAGCTCGAGCGGTGCGTCGCCGCCGGCCTGGTTCATGCGCGGGCGCTCGGCGGCCTCGGCGATGTTGAGGCGGTGGTCTATCACGTTGGAGAGGAGCTGCACCATCGTCGCGATGATGTAGCCGCCGCCGGGCGTGCCGGTGACCAGCCAGGGCCTGTCGTCCCTGAACACGATCAGCGGCGTGATCGTCGATCCGACGCGCTTGCCGGGAACGGGGAGCGTCGCCTTGCCCTCTTCCGCGCGGCGGCCCCAGGCGAGATTGCCGAGCGAGTTGTTGAGCAGGATGCCGGTGCCGGGCGCGACAACGTGCGCGCCGTAGGAGGCCGAGAGCGTGTAGGTGTTGCTGACCGCGTTGCCCGCGGCATCCACGACCGAGAAATGCGTCGTGTCCTTGCTCTCGTAAGGATAGGGATTGCCGTCGGGCAGCGTCTTCGCACTCAGCGAGGCGTCGGGGCGGATCAGCTTGGCGCGCTCGGCCGCATAGTCCTTGCTCGCCAGGCCCTTTGCCGGCGTCCGCCAGTCGGGCGCGCCGCCGACGAGGCGACGGTCGGCGGCGACGATCTTCATCGTCTCCGAGAGCAGATGGAGGTTGGCGACGCTGCCCCAGCGCGCCTCGCGCACCGGGAAATTCTCGAGGATGTTCATCGCCTCGGCGACGCTGACGCCCGAGGCGGTCGGCGGCATATAGGCGATCTGCAAGCCGCGGTAGCTCGACCAGATCGGCTCGGAGACGATCGCCTGATAATCGGCGAGGTCCTGTCCGTCGATCACGCCGCCGCCAGCCTTCATGCCGGCCGCGATCTTCCGTGCGATCGGCCCCTTGTAGAAGCCGTCGCGGCCCTTGGCGGCGATCGTCTTCAGCGTCGTGGCGAGATCGGGCTGCTTCCACAGCTCGCCGGGGCGATAGGCGCGGCCGTCGGGCTTGAAGAACGCGGCCATGGCGGCGACGTCCCTGCTCATCGCCTGCTTCTGGTCGGCGGTCGCCTGCGCCTCGTCGTCGGAGAGGATCACGCCGCGCTCCGCCATCGCGATCGCCGGTGCCAGCAGCGTGCCCCAGGGCAGCGAGCCGAAGCGGCGGTGCGCCTCCCAGAGGCCGGCGACGGTGCCGGGGATCGCCACGCCCTTCATCGACCAGCCCTTCGCCCGGTCGAACCTGCCGTCGGGTCCGAGCAGCAGGCCGGGCGTGGTATGGCGCGAGGCCTGGCCGTAATAATCGATCGCGATAGTCTGCGCCGGCTTGCCGTCCTTCGCCGCCATATGGATCAGCATGTAGCCGCCGCCGCCGATATTGCCGGCGCGCGGCAGCGTGACGGCGAGGGCGAAGGCGGTGGCGACCGCCGCATCCACCGCGTTGCCGCCCTTGCGCAGGATGTCGGCGCCGACCGCTGCGGCGAGCTTGTTCTGGCTGACTACCATGCCGCCGCGGCCGATCGCCGGCTTATGAATCTGATCATAGGCGACGATGTCGCCGCCGGTGCCCGGCCGGGCGGTCTGCCCGCCCTCCTGCGCGACTAAGGGGCTGCAAAGTGCGAGGAGGGCGAGCAGAGCGGGAGCGCGGCGCATCAGAACGATGCCCGCACGTTGGCGTACCAGTAGCGGCCGTAGGGATTGTACATCGAGCCGAGATACCCCTCGGACGACAGCGGCGGCTGCTCGTTGGTGAGGTTGCGGACGCCGATGCGCAGGCGATAATGGCCGGCGGTATCATCCCCCACCGTGACTTGGCCGTAGAGGTTGAAGGTCATCCGGTCGTCGATGATCCAGTTGCCGTTCGTCGCATCGAACAGGCCCGTGTCCAGCACGTCGCTGGTATATTGGGTGAAGGCGCCGATCTGGAACTCGCGATAGGTCCAGGTGGCGGTGCCGGTCACCTTCCAGCGCGGCTTGCCGTTCTGGCGGACGCGGTCGCCGGCTTCGGCGATGTTGGTGTCGGGATTGATGGTGCCGGCCGCGCGCGCGTCGATCAGCGCCTGGATCGGCGGCGAGGGCTGGAGGAAGAATTTGTCGAGATAGGCTGCATTCACGCCGAAGTTGAACCGGCCCGCGCCGAAGTCCGGCAGGCGCCAATTGAGGCTGAGGTCGACGCCGGCCGCCTCCTGCGGCAGCAGGTTGACGTACTGATCCTTGACGTAGAGCACGCGGCCTGCCGGCGCGAGGCCGGTGCCGGTGAACAGCTCGATGTCGTCCGCGGTCGGGGCGGCGCGGATCACGTTGGGATCGCTGCTGCCCTGAACGCGCAGCAGATAGTCGTTGATGAGCGCATTGCCCTCGCCGAACAGGCCGACGATGCCCTTCTGCCGGATATGCCAATAGTCGGCGGTGAAGGTGATCCGGCCGATCGCGTCGTCGAGGAAGTGCGGCTCCAGCACCATGCCGACCGTCCAGGTCTTCGACTCCTCGGGCTTGAGGTCGGGGTTGCCGGAGCGTTGCGCCGTGGTCGAGAAGCTCTGGCTGCAATCGCTGAAGCTGCCGATGTGGAGCGGGTTCTCGACAGGAGTGCCGTCGGGTCCCGGAACGGTGGCGGGCTGGCGCAGCATCGCCTCGCAGCGGAGGTAATCGGTACGCGAGTTCGAGCGTGTCACCACGGTCGCATTGATCTGCTCGAGGTTCGGCGCCTTGAAGCCCTCGGCGTAGGAGCCGCGGAAGCGGATGCCGTTCACCACGTCCCAGGCCGCCGCGATCTTCGGCTTCGCGACCGAGCCGACGTCGCTGTAATGCTCGAAGCGGCCGGCAAGCTGGAGCTCGAGCGAGCGTATCAGCGGCACGTTCATGTCGGGGCCGACCACCGGCACCGCGAACTCCAGATAGGCGGCGGCGACGGTGCGCCGTCCCCTGGTATCGGGCGAGGGGCTGGTGCCGACCAGGTCGGAGCCGTTGACCGCGCCGGAGACGGCATCGACGAACTGGATGGTGCCGTCGAGGCGCGGATCGCGGTCGTCGAGCTGGGTCTCGCGCCGCACCTCGCCGCCGATCGCGACACCGACATCGCCGCCCGGCAGCCGGAACAGATCGCTTTTCGACCCCTTGATGTCCCACATCGCCAGCGTGGACTTGCTGACGCGCGTGGTCTTGACCCGGATCGCGTCGATCGCCGCCCGGCTGCTGAGCGTCGTGTCGGCGCCGCTCGGGTCGAGCGGGTTGCCGCCGCTGAACGGGTTGTAGGCGTCCGGCGTGTCGAGCGCGAGCTGCTGCTGGAGCAGCGTCTGGCTGATGCCGTCGGAACGATCGCGCACGCGCGCTTCGGAATAGAGCAGCGCGCTTTCCCAGCGGAAGCCGAGCGCTTCGAACCGCAGCCCGCCGAGCAGGCGATATTGCGTGTTCAGCACTTCGACCAGGCTCGGGCCGACATCCGAGAAATTGTAGCTGCTGAGGGTGACCGGCAATCCTTCGGCCGGCGCATCGATCCCCGGCAGGCGATTGGGGCTGCCGACCGGCCCGAACGGATTGTAATAGTTGCTGGCGGGGACAACGACGGGCCCGGACGACAGCGTATAGGTCGAATTCTGCAGGCTCTCCGTGGTCGCACGATAATAGCCCGCCTCGCCGAAGACCTCGAGGCCGTCGATCAACTCGTAATGGCCGTTCAGGAAGAGGTTCAGGCGCTCGACCTCGGGCATGACCGAGGTGTTGTAGGCATGTGGCGCGTCGAAGCGCAGGTTGCGGTCGGCGGTGGCGGTGTTGGCGCCGTCGTCGATGCAGATGCCGCCCGCAAGCGCCGACAGGCAGCCCGCGTTGGTCGCAGGCTGGATGTGGAACTGGCCCGAAGCGTTGGTGATGCGCCTGCCGCCGACGCTGACGGGGCGCCCGCCATAGACCTGGAACGACCCCCAGGGCGTGGTCGAAAGACGGTTGTCGACGGAGGTCGATCCTGCGAAGGGCGTACCCTCGAACAGCGAGGTGAGATTGGCCGACGCCGTATAGTCCTGGTCATGCGCTCGCAGCGCGGTGCGGTGGTCGTAGCTGGCGAACAGCGTGACGTTGCCGCGGTCGCCGAGGTTGTGGCCGACGAGCAGGTGCAGGTTGCTCTCGATCATGTCGGTGCCCTCGGCCCAACCGACCTGGCCTTCCGCCTCGACTCCGGTGAAATCCGACTTCAGCACCGTGTTGACGACGCCGGCCACCGCGTCCGAGCCGTAGATCGCCGCGGCGCCGTCGCGCAGCACCTCCAGCCGCTCGAGGCCGAACACCGGAATGGCGTTGGTGTTGTAGGTGAGGACCGGGACGAGATTGTCGTCGGCGCGGCTGGTCGGGTGGTTGACCACGCGGCGGCCGTTCAGCAGCACCAGCGTGTTGCCGACGCCGAGGTTCCGGAGGTTGACCGAGCCGACGTCGCCGCGGGCGGCGTTCGAGCTGTTGGGAAGGTAGCTCGAATTGAAGCTGACGTCGCCCAGCTGCGGGATCGATCGGAACAGCTCGTCGCCCGAAACCGCGCCGGTGGCGCCGATCTGCGTCTCGTCGATCACGGTGACCGGCAGCGCCGCCGCGACCTTGCTACCCCGGATCTGCGTCCCGACCACGACGATATCGGGTTCGGCGGGCTGGTCACCGGCCGCCGCCTGCTCGGCGCTCGCGGTCGAGGCGTCCTGCGCCGGGGGCGGCGCGGGCGGCGTCGGAGCCGCCTCCTGCACCAGCGCGATCGGGCGCATCGCCGCGGTGGTCGCGGCAGCGTCTGCCCGGGCGATCACGCGGACGCTGTTGGGACCGGTGTAGCGCCACGTATACCCGCTCTTCGCCAGCAGCGCGTCCAGCGCCTCGTGCGCGGTGTAGCGGCCCGACAGCCGCGGGCTCCGGGCGCGGGCGATCGCCGGATCGGTGAAGACCAGTTGCACGCCCGTCTGCTGCGCGACCTGGAGCAGCGCCTTGTCGAGCCGCCCGGCCGGCAGGTCGATGGGAACGCGGACGGTCTCCGCGGCCTGAGCGGCGGCGGGCGCGGCGATCACGGTCATGATCGCGGTGCCGAACAGCAGATGGCAGGTGTTCATATGGTTGCCCCCCTGTTTTGGCGCCCTCCCCAGGACGCTCGTTCCGTATACGACGCGGTTACGCTGCCAATGCGAACCCCGCTGCGCAGATTTTTTGCATCATGCCGCGATCGACGGGTTCGCCTTTGCGCATTGTGTACGTCATGACATTGACGGCATTGGGCAAAGGGGGCGGCGTGGCGACGGCGGAACAGGCAGGGGCAGGGGCGGTCGGCGGGGCGGGCAGCACCGACGTCGATGCCTATCGTGCCGCCCTGCGTGCGTTCATCGCGCGGCGAGTCGATGACCCCAATGAGGTCGACGATCTCGTGCAGGAGGCCTGCGCCCGCCTGGTCGCCACCGCGCGCGAGCAGGCGCTGGACGAGCCGCGCGCCTATCTGTTCCGCATCGCCGCCAACCTGATCGTCGACCGCCATCGCCGCGCTGCGCCGACGGTGCCGCTCGGCCCGGAGACCGACCCGCCGGTTCAGCCCATGCAGGAGGACGGCCGCCGCGTCGCCGATCTTCAGGCCGCGCTGGCCGCGGCGCTCGACGAGCTGTCGCCGCGCTGCCGCGAGGTGTTCGTGATGCGCCGCTTCGACGAGCGCGGCACCGGCGAGATCGCGCGCGAGCTGGGGATCAGCCCGCGCATGGTGCAGAAGCATCTGACCCACGCCGTCGCGCATCTCTACGACCGTCTCGCGCATCTGATGGAGCGTGGCGCGTGAGCGAGGGCAAGCTCGGGAGCCGTGCGCCGGCGGTGTTCGAGGCATTCTTCGACGGCCGCGAGGCGGGGCTGCACCCGGCCGACCGCGACGAGGCGGCGGCATTCTGGTCGTGGCTCGGCGGGTTGGAGCATCCCGGCATCCCCGAGCGTCCGCGCCGGTCATGGCCACGCTGGGCCGCCGCGGCGGCGCTGGCAGCGGCGGTGTTCGGCAGCGTCGGCTGGATCGCCCGCACGCCGGCTGAGCGGGACGAGGTGCGCAGCATCGCCGCCGGTCATGCCGAGCGCAAGCGCGTCCAGCTCGCCGACGGGTCGACGGTGACGCTCGCCGCCGACAGCCGGGTCGAGATCGCCTTCACGCCCGGCGAGCGCCGGCTGCGGCTGACCGAGGGCGAGGCGCTGTTCGCGGTCGCCCACAACAAGGCGCGGCCGTTCGTCGTCGAGACCCGCCACGGCGAGGTCAAGGCGGTCGGCACCGCCTTCGACGTGGCGGTGAGGAAGCGCGAGGCCGAGGTGACGGTGGTCGAGGGCGTGGTGCGGATCGCGCTCGCCGGCGGCACGCGCGGCGGCAATGCCGAGCCGATCGAGAAGCTCGCCCGCAAGGGCGAGCGGCTGGCGTTCGGGGTCGACCGCAGCGGGGGTGGCAGCACCGGCTTCATCCGCCAGGCCGATACCGTCGACGTCGCGGGCGTGACCGCCTGGACGCGCGGTCAGCTCGTGTTTCACGGCGAACCGCTGCGCGAGGTGATCGCCGAGATCAACCGCTACACCAACGATCGCGTCGTGCTGACCGATCCCGCGGCAGGATCGATCCCGGTCTATGGCGTGATCAACCAGGGCGATACGTCGGCGATCCGCGATCTCGTCGCCGATCCCCACGCGGTGGCGGTTCGATCGGAACGATAGGGCCATCTCGATCAGCATCGAGCCCTGATTCCGATCAGCCGCGACTGTCCCGGAGATCGGACATCACGCCCCGCTTCCAACCGTCGCGGCAAACAGCTATCGCCGCGCTTTTCCGAAACAGTGATCCGACCGCGCCGCCCGAACGCCATGCCACCCGCCGGACTCGAGGCCGTCTTCCTGGCCAGCCGCGACAAGCTGTTGCGCTTCTTCCGCGCGCGCGGCGCGGGCGATGCCGCCGAGGATCTGCTGCACGAGCTGTGGCTCAAGGTCTCGGCGGCGCGCAGCGGGCCGGTGGCGGCGCCGCTCGCCTATCTCTATCGCGCCGCCGATACGCTGATGATCGACCGCTACCGCTCGCGCCGCCAGGCCGAGCAGCGCGACCGCGATTGGAGCGAGGCCGAGGGGACGAGCGTCCCCGGCACCTCCGACGAGCCCTCGGGCGAGCGGGTGATCGCCGCGCGGCAGGCGGCGGCGCGGGTCGCCGAGACGCTCGACGCGCTGGGGCCGCGCGTCGCCACCATCTTCCGCCGCCACCGCATCGACGGCGTCGCCCAGCGCGAGATCGCGGCCGAGCTCGGCGTCAGCCTCAGCACCGTCGAAGGCGACCTGCGCAAGGCCTATCGCGCGCTCGCCGCGCTCCGGGAGCGGCTCGATGAGGTTTGACGCGCATGTCTCCGTCATGTCGGCTAGGAGATTATGATGGCCGAGCCGCGTGACCGTATCGATGAAGAAGCGCTGGCGTGGGCCGTCCGCACCGCCGACCCGGCGTTCGACGACTGGGACTCCTTCACCCTCTGGCTCGAAGGCGATCCTGCGCGTGCCGCCCGCTACGATGCGATCGCGAGCCGCGTCGCCGAAGCCGCCGACGATCTGCTCACCGTGCCCGTTCCCGAACCGGTCGAAGCACCGGCGCGTCCCCAGCGCCGCTGGCTGGTCGGCACCGGCATCGCCGCCGCGCTGGCCGGCGTGGTCGGCTACGGCGCCTGGACGCTGCAGCCGCAACCCTATGCGATCGAGACCGCCGCCGGCAGCACGCGCACGGTGACGCTCGGCGAGGGCAGCACGATCGCGCTGGCCGGCGGCACGCGGCTGCTGCTCGACCGTCGCGACGACCGCGTCGCCAGGCTCGAGCGCGGGCAGGCGATGTTCGTGGTCCGGCACGATGCGGCGCATCCTTTTCGGGTCAAGGTCGGCAGCGACGAGCTGGTCGACGTCGGCACCGCCTTCGACGTCAAGCGTGCCGCCGGCGTCATGCGCGTCGCGGTGTCGGAGGGCGCGGTGGTCTTCAATCCGGCCCGCGAGGCGGTGCGGGTCGATCCCGGCAAGGCGTTGGTCTCCGACGAGACGGCGCACAGGCTCCGCCTCTCCAGCATCGATCCGCAGGCGGTCGGCGGCTGGCGCGAGGGCCGGCTCAGCTATCAGGGCGAACCGATCGGCGAAGTGGCCGCCGATCTCACGCGGGCGCTCGGCGTGTCGATCGCCGCCGCGCCCGATGTTGCGGAGCGTCCGTTCCGCGGCACGCTCGCCGTGGCCACGCTCAGGAAGGACCCGGCCGCCGTCGCGCCGCTGCTCGGCGTTGCGGCGAGACGGTCGGGCGAAGGGTGGGTGCTGACCGCAGGACCGTGATCGCCGCTGCCCGCATCCTCGCGGCGGCCGCAATGGTCGCCGCCGCACCCGCTCTTGCGGAACCTGTCGCGCTGGTGCTGCCAGCGGGGAGGCTGGGTGATGCTGTGCTCGCGCTCGGGCGGCAGACAGGCACCAACATCGCGGTCGCGGACGCGTCATTGTGGGGTAGGCGGGTGCCGGCGCTGCGCGGGCGCTACACCGCGCGGGAGGCGCTGGAGAAGCTCGCCCGCGCCGCCAATGCCGAGGTGCGGGCGGCCGGCCCCGCCGGCTGGCGGCTGGTCGCGCGTCGTCCCGCGCCGTCCCGCCCGCGCGTCGCGTCCGCACCCCGCAAGGCACCCCTGCCGCCGCCGCCCGCACCGATGGCGGAGGTGCCGCAGCCGGACATCGTCGTCACCGCCAGCAAGCGCGAGCTGACGCTCCGCGACTTCGCCGGGCAGGTCTCGCGCATCGACGGCCCGGAGCTCTCGCTCGGCGGGGCCGGCGGCACCGACCGGCTGGTGGCGCGTGTCGCCAGCGTCTCCTCCACCCATCTCGGCGCGGGCCGCAACAAGCTGTTCATCCGCGGCATCGCCGATTCGAGCTTCACCGGCCCGACGCAGTCGACCGTCGGGCAATATTTCGGCGACCTGCGCCTCAGCTACAACGCGCCCGATCCGGATCTGCGCCTCTCGGACCTCGCTGCGGTCGAGGTGCTGGAGGGGCCGCAGGGCACGCTCTACGGCGCCGGATCGCTCGGCGGTATCATCCGGCTGGTGCCCAACGCGCCCGACCTTAATGCGGTGAGCGGCTCGATCGCGCTCGGCGGCTCGGCGACCTGGCACGGCGCGCCGGGGGCGGATGCGAGCGCGGTGCTCAACGTGCCGATCGACGAGGGGCGGGTGGGCCTGCGCCTCGTCGCCGACGTCGCCAGCGAGGGCGGCTACATCGATAAGCCGCTGCTCGATCGTAAGGACGTCAACCGCACCCGCATCTCCGGCGGCCGCGCTGCGCTGCGCTTCGATGCGGGCGGCGGCTGGACGGTCGACCTGATCGGCCTCGGCCAGCGCACCCGCGGCGAGGACAGCCAGTACGCCGACCGTGACGGCCCGCCGCTTACCCGCGCCGCGCGGACCGGCGAGGGCTTCGATGCCGACTATGCCCAGGGCCAGGTCGTCGTCGCGGGGCCGATCGGCGACCTCAAGCTGAGCTCGTCCACCGGCATCTCCCGCCAGGTGCTCGAGGAGCGCTACGACGCGACCCTGCCCGATCAGGTGCCGCGGCTGTTCGTCCAGCACAACCACACCACGATGATCGCGCACGAGACGCGGCTGTGGCGGCCGATGGCGGACGGCTGGGGCGGCATGGTCGGCGTGAGCTTCACCCACAACACCACGCGGCTGTCGCGCGAGCTCGGCGCGCCCGAGGACCCGCAGCCGGTGACCGGCGTCGAGAACCGGATCGACGAGCTGTCGCTGTTCGGCGAAGGCAGCGTCGAGCTGGTGCCCGGCCTCACCGCCACCGCGGGCGCCCGCTACACGCGCTCCGAGCTCGACGGCGCGGGCGAGGACGTCTCCCCGGCGGCGACCGAGACGCTCGCCTTCGCGCGCGCAGAAATGACCGCGGGGCGGGTCGAGACCGCCTTCCTGCCATCGGCATCGGTGATCGCGTCGGTGCTGCCGCGCACCAGCATCTATGTGCGCTATCAGGAGGGCTTCCGCCCGGGCGGCCTCGCGATCGAGGCGGATTTCGTCCGCCGCTTCCGCAACGATCGCGCCTCCAGCATCGAGATCGGCGCGCGCCACGGCAGCCGGGGCTCGGACCCGTTCGCGCTGTCGGCGAGCCTCTCCTACACGCGCTGGCGCGACATCCAGGCCGACTTCATCGACGCGACCGGCCTGCCCAGCACCGCCAACATCGGCGACGGCCGCATCTGGTCGGTGAGCGCCGCGGCGAGCGTGCGTCTGGCGCCGGGCCTCAGGTTCGATACGGGCGTCAGCTACAACGACAGCCGCATTGACGATCCGGCGCGCGACTTTCCCTATTCGATCTCCACCCCGACGTTCGACTACGCCATCGGCCTGCCGGCGACTCCGGTCAGCGCCGGCGAACGGGCACTCGCGGTGATCGCGCGGATGAACCAGGTGCCGAACATCGCCCGCTTCGGCGGACGGGCGGGGCTCGACTATCGCCGCCAGCTCACCGGCGATCTTTCGCTCACCGCCAACGGCTGGGTGCGCTACGTCGGCCCGTCGCGGCTCGGCGTCGGGCCGGAGCTCGGCGCGCGGCAGGGCGACTATCTCGACAGCGGCCTGACCGTCCGCATCGGCACGCCGGGGATCGGCGCGACGCTCAGCATCACCAACATCGCCGATGTCGAAGGCAACCGCTTCGCGCTCGGCACGCCCTTCACCACCGGACGCGACCAGATCACGCCGCTGCGCCCGCGCACCGTCCGCCTCGGCCTCGACGCCAGCTTTTAGGCGCTATCCTGTTCGGATCGAAGCAGCGTCTGTGCTCCTGCGAAGGCAGGAGCTCCGGCCTCAAGCGGCGTCCCTATGATCCAGGGCTCCTGCCTTCGCAGGAGCACGAGTCCATTCGGCGCAGCTGAAGACAAAAAATTCACTGCCCGCCAAGGTGCCGACCGATCGGCTCCGTCCTGCAGATCAGAACATCTGCAAAAGGGACCCTTGATGCGTCGTTACCTGCTTGCCTCCACCGCGCTCGCCGCGATGGCGGCGCCCGCCGCCGCGCAGACCAATGTCGACACCGCGCGCACCACGCCGATCAGCACCTCGACCATCAAGAACGGCACGCCCGACGCGATCAACATCACCAGCGCCGGATCGGTCAAGCCGGCCGGCGGCACGGCGGTCACGGTCGACACCAACCACGCCGTCACCAACGGCGGCACCATCCAGATCACCAATGCTGACGGCGCGATCGGCATCGGCGCCAATGCCGGCACCGGCGGCGGCATCACCAACAACGGCGCGATCACCATCGACGAGACCTATACCGCGGCCGATGCCGACAACGACGGGGATGGCGACGGTCCCTTCGCGGTCGGCAGCAACCGCGCCGGCATCCGCACCCAGGGCGCCTACACCGGCAACATCGTCAACGGCACGGCCGGCGTCATCACCGTCGAAGGCAATGATTCCGCCGGCATCCGCCTCGGCGGCCCGCTGACCGGCAACTTCACCCACGACGGCAAGACGACGGTCGTCGGCGACCGCTCGATCGGCGTCGATGCCGGCGCGATCAACGGCAACGTGCGCCTGGCGGGCACCGTCACCGCGCAGGGGAAGGATGCGATCGGCGCCCGCTTCGCCGGCGACATCTCGGGCGCGATGGTGGTGCAGGGCACGATCAGCTCGAGCGGCTATCGCTTCCCGACCGCGCCTACCGATGCCTCCAAGCTCGATGGCGACGACCTGCTCCAGGGCGGCTCGGCGCTGATCGTCGAGGGCAATGTCGGCGGCGGCATCGTCTTTGCCGTGCCGCCCAAGGACAGCAGCACCACCGATAACGACGAGGACAAGGACGGCATCGAGGATGCGAAGGAAGGCAGCGCCGCCGTCTCCTCGCAAGGCGCGGCGCCGGCGGTGGTGATCGGCGCGACCGACCGCGCCATCACGATCGGCCCGGTCGCGGGGACCGGCACCGGCTTCGGCATCGTCGTCGACGGCACCATCAAGGGCGACGGCGTCTATTCGGGCGTCGACGGCAATGGCCTGGTGATCGGCGGCCGCGGCGGCGCGGTGACGGTCGCGGGCGGCATGGGTATCAGCGGCACCGTCTCGGCGAACAGCAACGGCGCCAGCGCGACCGCGATCCGCATCGGCGCGCAGGCGACCGTGCCCGAGATCCGCAACAGCGGCACGATCACCGCCGCCGGCGGCAAGTCGACCACCTCGCTGATCACCGCGATCCAGATCGACCAGGGCGCCTCGGTCGGCACCATTCGCAACAGCGGCACGATCAAGGCGACCGCCGGCGGCGACGACGGCACCGCCACCGCGATCCTCGACCGCTCGGGCGGCGTGACGCTGGTCGAGAACAGCGGCACCATCTCCGCCTCGGGCGCCAAGGCCGATTCGACTCGCAACGTCGCGATCGACCTCTCGGCCAATTCCAGCGGCGCCACCGTCCGCCAGACCGCGGTCGCGAGCGGCGTCACCGCGCCCTCGATCACCGGCGACATCCGCTTCGGCACCGGCAACGACGTGCTCGACATCGCCGACGGCGCGGTCACGGGCAACGTGTCGTTCGGCGTCGGCAACAATCGCCTCGCGCTGTCGGGCGACGGCACCTACACCGGCGCGGCCACCTTCGGCGCCGGCAACGACACGCTGGCGCTGTCCGGCACCTCGAAGTTCACCGGCTCGGCGGACTTCGGCGGCGGGTCGGACGTGCTGACGATCGACGGCGGCTCGCTGTTCGCGGGCTCGCTGGCCAATGCCGGCGGCCTGGCAGTCACCGTCACCAACGGCGCCTTCGACGTTACCAAGACCGCGTCGATCGCCTCGCTCAACGTCGGCGCCAGCGGCGTGCTCGCCGTCACTCTCGACAAGACCGGCGGCACAGGCACGATGATCAACGTCGCCGGCAACGCCAGCTTCGCCGAGGGGGCGACGCTGGCGCTGAAGGTTGCCAGCATCAAGGACGTGGAGGGGCACTACCTCGTCCTTCAGGCCGGCTCGCTGACCGGTGCCGACAAGCTCAAGACCAGCTCGGTGCTGCTGCCTTACCTCCTCAAGGGGACGCTGAACACCAGCGTCGCCAACCAGCTCGCGGTCGACGTCGTTCGCAAGACTACGACCGAGCTCGAGCTCAACCGGTCGGAAAGCTCGGCGTTCAACGCGATCTACGCGGCGCTCGGCACCGATCAGAAGGTCGGCGACGCCTTCCTCAACATCACCGACGGCGAGGCGTTCCGCGGCTCGCTCCGCCAGCTCCTGCCCGACCATGCCGGCGGCGCGTTCGAGGCGGCGACCCAGGGCTCGCGCAGCGTCGCCCGGATGGTCTCCGACCCGCACGGTCCGTTCAAGGACGAGGGCAACTGGGGCTATTGGGTCACCTCGACCGTGTGGGGCACGTCCAAGGACCGCGACGAGACGGCGGGCTACAACGCCGGCGGCTGGACCGCGGCGGGCGGCGTCGAGACCAAGACCGGCTTCGGCAATGTCGGCGTCTATGCCGCGTACATGTGGAGCCAGGACAACGACAACAGCACCGACAACGACGTGATGGGCAACCAGTACGAGCTCGGCAGCTACTGGAAGGGCCGCTGGAACGGCTTCAACGCCAACGTCCGCGCGTCGCTGGCCAAGATCGACTTCGACAGCACCCGCCGCTTCGAGGGCGCGATCGGCACCGAGGCGGTCAGCCGCGTCGCCAAGGGCAGCTGGGGCGGCAAGCTGACCTCCTTCTCCGCGGGCGTCTCGCACGAGAGCGGCGGCGCGACCTTCTTCATCCGCCCGTCGGCCGCGGTCGATTATTACAAGCTCAAGGAGGACGGCTACACCGAGACCGGCGGCGGCACCGCGATGAACCTGACCGTCGCGGACCGTACCAGCGACGAGCTCGCCGTCACCGGCGCGATGGCCGCGGGCATCGACTTCATGGGCTTCTACGAGCGCGACGAGGGCTGGTTCCGCGTCGAGGCCGAGGGCGGCCGGCGCCAGATCGTCGGCGGCGAGCTCGGCGTCACAAAGGCCCATTTCCAGGACGGCGAGACCTTCACCTTGACGCCGGAGGACCGCACCAACGGCTGGGTCGGCCGGCTGCGCGCGATGGGCGGCAACAATTATTTCCGTCTGGTCGGCGAGGCCAGCGCCGAGGAGCAGCAGGACCGCTTCGTCCTCGGCATCCGCGCCTCGCTCCAGATCGGGCTCTAGTTCCTCCCTGATTGACTGCCGGGCATCGGTCCCCCGCACGGCAGGCAATCGCGGCCGCGGCATTCTCCCCAATGCCGCGGCCGCGCCCTTTTCCTCGCAGGATTGATGTTGGCCCGCCTGTTGTGCCTATAGGCTCGCGCGGCCTCTCGCCGCGGGGGTGGCATGATGGCTGACGAGTTCGACGTGGTGATCGTGGGCGCCGGCCATGGCGGCGCGCAGGCGACAATTCTGCTGCGGCAACACGGCTTCACCGGGTCGATCGCGCTGGTCGGTGACGAGCCGGGGCTCCCCTATGAGCGGCCGCCTCTCTCCAAGGACTATCTGCTCGGCGAGAAGCCGATCGAGCGCCTTTACCTCCGCCCGGCGGAGTTCTGGCGCGGGCGTGACATCACCCTGTTGCCCGGCCGGCGCGTGACCGCGCTCGATCCCGCCGCGCATCGGCTAATGCTCTTGGACGGAAGTGCGATCGACTATCGCACCTGCATCTGGGCGGCAGGCGGCCGGGCACGCGTGCTCGCCTGCGAGGGTGCGGACCTTGCCGGCATCCATGTCGTGCGCACGCTCGCCGATGCCGATGCGATCGCGGCGGCACTCGGCGGCGTGGCCAATGTCGCGGTGATCGGCGGCGGCTATATCGGGCTTGAGGCGGCGGCGGTGTTCCGCAAGTTCGGCAAGCGCGTCACCCTGTTCGAAGCGCTGCCGCGCGTGCTGGCGCGCGTCGCGGGCGAGCCGCTGTCGCGCTTCTACGAGGCCGAGCATCGCGCCTGCGGCGTCGACGTCAGGCTGGAAGCGCAGGTGGAAGGCTTCGCCGGTGCGGGCGGCCGCGTGGCCGGCGTGCGCCTGGCGGGGGGCGAGATGGTACCGGCCGAGCTGGCGGTGATCGGCATCGGCATCGTCCCCAACGTCGAGCCGCTGCTGGAGGCGGGCGCAGCCGGCGGGAACGGCGTCGACGTCGACGAGCTCTGCCGCACCTCGCTGGCGGACGTCTATGCGGTGGGCGACTGCGCCGCGCATGAGAACGGCTTCTGCGGCGGCCGGCGTATCCGCCTCGAATCGGTCCAGAACGCCAACGACCAGGCCGCGACCGCGGTGAAGGCGATCCTCGGCCAGCCGCAGCCCTATCGCGCGGTGCCGTGGTTCTGGTCGAACCAATATGATCTCAAGCTGCAGACGGTGGGCCTGTCGGCCGATCATGACGATGTGGTGCTGCGCGGTGATCCGGCTTCGCGTTCCTTCTCGCTGGTCTATCTGAGGGAAGGACGGGTGATCGCCCTCGACTGCGTCAACGTGGTCAAGGACTATGTCCAGGGCCGCGCGCTGGTGGTGAACGGCGCCGCGCCCGACAAGGCGGCGCTCGCCGACCCGGCGATGCCGCTCAAGGAGCTCGCCGGCTGAGTCTCGCACCGGGACGCCGGTTAACCACCTTTTCGCATGGCCAGAATCGTAAACGAGGCGTTAACTCCCCGCCATGCGACGCTATCTCGTTCTCACCGATGAAGGCCGACGCCACCCCTTCCGCCGCTCGCTCCCGCCGCAGCGGGTCGAGCGTGTCCACGACGACGACAAGGACCTGAAGCTCTTCGCGCTGAGCTTCACCGCCTTCTTCGTCTGCTTCTACACGTTCCTGTTCTGAGGCGGGTTTATTCCCTCTCCCAATGGGAGAGGGACAGTAGGGATCAATCGCACGCCTCGTGCAGCTTCTGCGCGAGCCACGCCGAGACGAGGCACATCGCCGCCACCAGCAACAGCATGTTCTCGGGCGTCACCCCGACGGCGGTGAGCCCGATCACCGCCACCGCGCCCACCGTCATCGCGCCCGAGTTGACGACGTTGTTCGCCGCCACCGTCCGCGCCGTCTGGTCCTTGGTGACGGTGGTGGTGAGGAAGGCGTAGAGCGGCACCACGAACATGCCGCCGGTGATCGCGATCGCGACGAGCGTGACGATCACCAGCAGCGATTGCGGCATCGTCACGAACTCGGCGATGTCATAGAGCCCGCCGTCGGGCGCGGGCATGAAATTGCGGGCTTCGAGGGAGAAGGCGACGACGAATCCCGCCATCAGCAGCACCGACATCGGCGCGTATCTGGCCGAGATGCGGCCCTTGAGCATGGCGTTGATGATCACCGATCCGATCGCGACGCCGACCGAGAAGATCGCGATGGTCATGCTCGCGACGCGCTCGTCAGCGGTCAGCACGTTCTTCACCAGCGGCGGGAAGATGATGATCAGCACCGCCCCGATCGTCCAGAAGAAGCTGATCGCGCAGATCGAGAGGAACAGGCGCGGGATGTGCATCGTCGCGCCGATCAGCCGCCAAGACGAGGTGAGGGGGTTGTAGTTGATCGCGAGCTGCGGCCCGACGCGCGGCGCCGACGGCACCATGCGTCCGGTCACCCAGCCCGCAAGCGCCACTGCCAGCGTCATGCCCGCGGCCAGGCGGATGTCGTGCACCACAAACCCCGCCACCACCGTGCCGATCAGGATCGAGAGGTACGTCCCCGCCTCGACGAGGCCGGTGCCGCCCAGCACCTCGTCCTCCTTGAGGTGCTGCGGCAGGATCGCGTATTTGATCGGTCCGAAGAAGGTCGAATGGACGCCGAGGAACAGCACCGACGCCAGCATCATGCCGATGCCGACCATGGTGTGTCCTGCCCGTGCCGCGAGCATTCCCGCGCCGCCGAACAGCATGATCGCGATTTCGGCGGTCTTCACCAGCCGGATGATCTTCGACTTGTCGTGCGTGTCGGCGAGCTGGCCGGACAGGGCAGAGAGCAGGAAGAAGGGGATCAGCGACAATCCGGTCGCGAGCGCGTTGAAGTTCGATTCGAGCTTGGCGTCGTTGAAGATCTCGTAGGTCGCGAACAGCACCATCGTCGTCTTGAACAGATTGTCGTTGAAGGCGCCGAGGAACTGGGTGACGAATAGCGGCAGGAAGCGCCGTTGCTTGAGGAGCCCGAGGGCGTTGATCATGCGAGAATGGGCCTCGGCGGTTGCGACTGGCGGCGGGCATAGCCGAGCCGGGGAGGGTGCGACAACGCCGCTTTTGCCCGCGAGGGGTGCCAAGGCCGCGATCTACCCGTTAAGAAACACGCGATGCTGACGCTGCCCAATATCCTGACGCTCTCGCGGATCTTCGCCGTGCCGCTGCTCGTGTGGATGCTGTGGTGGCCGCAGTGGACGGTCGGCTATTGGCTGGCGTTCGTGCTCTATTGCGTGATCGCGACGACCGATTATCTCGACGGCTATCTCGCGCGCGCGCAGGGCACGGTGTCGAAGCTAGGCATCTTCCTCGACCCCATCGCCGACAAGATCATGGTCGCCGCGGTGATCATGATGCTGGTCGCGACTCACGACATCGCCGGCTTCCACCTCATTCCCGGGCTGGTGATCCTGCTGAGGGAGATCATGGTATCGGGTCTGCGCGAGTTCCTGGGCGGCATCCAGGTCTCGGTGCCGGTATCGCGGCTCGCCAAGTGGAAGACGGCGCTTCAGCTGGTGGCACTGGGCGCGCTGATCCTGGCGGGCGCGCTGCCGGCCTGGTCCTGGATCAAGGCGATCGGCCTGATATCGCTGTGGACGGCGGCCGCGCTGACGCTGATCACCGGTTGGGACTATCTGCGCATCGGCCTCAGGCACATGGAAAGCTGATGACGGTCGAGATGCTCTACTTCGCCTGGGTGCGCGAGGCAGTGGGGAAAGGCAGCGAGACGATCGAGCCTCCCGCCGAGACCGCCTCGGTCGCCGACCTGCTCGACTGGCTCGGCGCGCGCAGCCGGTCCCATGCCGCCGCCTTCGCCGACCGGACGCGCCTGCGCGCGGCGGTGGACCAGCATCTTGCCCCGCTCGACGCGCCGATCGCCGGCGCGCGCGAGATCGCGATCTTCCCCCCGGTGACCGGCGGATGATCCGCGTCGTGGTCCAGCAGGAGCGGATCGACGCCGCCGCCGAGCTGGTGCGGGCCGAGGCGGAGGGGGCCGGCGCGGTCGCCACCTTCACCGGCCTGGTCCGCGCCGACGACGGCGTCACCGCGCTGGAATTGGAGCATTATCCCGGCATGACCGAGGCGGCGCTCCGTCACCTCGCGAACGAGGCGACCGCCCGTTGGGCGCTGCTCGGGGCGACCATCGTCCACCGCGTCGGCGCAATGGCTCCGGGCGAACGGGTGGTGTTCGTCGCCGCCACCGCGAGCCACCGCACCGCCGCGCTGGAGGCCTGCACCTATCTGATCGACCGACTCAAGACCGATGCGCCCTTCTGGAAACGCGAGCTGCGCGGCGACGCGGCGCGTTGGGTCGAGACTAGGGAGGGCGACATCGCAGCTTCCGCGCGCTGGCTGGCGGAATAACTGAAATCCGTCACCCCGGCTTTCGCCGCGATGATGGCAAAAGACTCACCTTTCCGCCAGCACCTCCGCCAGCAGCCGGAAGTCCTTCTCGCGCGGCGAAGCGCGGCGCCACACCAGCGCGATGTCGCGGGCCGGATTGTCCGCCGCGAGCGGTGTCGCGTCGACATGGGTGCTGTCGAGGATGCCCGCCTCGATCGCCATCTCCGGCAGGATGGTGACGCCGAGCCCGTTGTCGACCATCTGCACGATCGTATGGAGCGAGGTGCCGAGCATCGTCGCCTCGGCGCGGATCTCCGGCCGATTGCACGCCGCCAGCGCATGGTCCTTGAGGCAGTGGCCGTCCTCGAGCAGCAGCAGCCGCGTCTCGTCGATCTCGCTCGGCTTCACGCCCGGCGGGGTCGGCACCATCTCGCCCTGCGGAAAAGCGAGGAACAGCCGGTCCTTGAACAGCCGCGCCACCTCCACGTCGCCGCAGGCATAGGGGAGAGCCAGCAGCACGCAGTCGGTGCGTCCGTGGCTGAGCCCGTCGCAGGCGGCGCCGCTCGGCTCCTCGCGCAGGTACAGCCTGAGGTCGGGGTATTCGGTTCTCAGCCGCGGCAGGATGCGTGGCAGCATGAAGGGCGCGATCGTGGGGATCACGCTCATCCGCATCTCGCCCGACAGCGGCCGGCCGGCGGCGCGCGCGATATCGCCCAGCTCCTCCGCCTCGCGGATCACCCGCCGCGCCTTGTCGGCGATGCGCTCACCGACCGGCGTGAAGCGCACCACCCGCCGCGTACGCTCGACGAGGGTGATGCCGATCAGCGTCTCCAGCTCGCGGATGCCGGCGGAAAGGGTGGACTGGGTGACGAAGCAGCTCTCGGCGGCGCGACCGAAATGACCGTGATCCTTCAGCGCCACGAGATACTGGAGCTGCTTGAGCGTAGGGAGATAGGTGGCGGCCAGTGATCGTCTCCGTCGATGGATGGCTGCCTAGATAAGCGATTCCAGCGATGACGCCAGTCCGGATCAGCGCCCTCTGGGAGGGGCCGTGCCCGCATCCTAGAGGAGCGTCGCGACCCCCGTCCCGCTTCCCTTCGACCGAGGAGCTATTGCTTATCGCGCCACAGCAGCCACAGGTTGATCGCGATTCCGGCTGCGGCGCCCGCCAGGAACCCGATCGTCGTCTGCCCGAGCAGGAAGCCGATCACGATACCCGCGAACAGGGCGAGGACGAACAGGGCGCCTCCGCCCGGGGGCGATTTGGAGGGCGGGACAGGATCGTAGGTCGGCATTCCGCTCCCCTGCCATGTCCCGTCCCCGGACGCCACCGTCCCGTGTCGGGATCGGCGGCACCGGCAGCGACGCGCGTTTATCAGCGGCTGATAGTGTTGCTTTCGAGCGACGGTGCGGTCGGAACCGTCCACTAACCGGTTGGCTTGGCGCAGGTAATCGGGTTAAGCCCGTGGCATGTCCGCGTTCGTCCGTCGGCACAGCATGTGGGCGGCGGCGAGCCTTGCGCTGACGCCGCTTCCCGCCGTCGCCCAGGATATCCCTCCGCAACCGTCCGCCGTGCAGGACGTGCTCGATCCGGCATCGCCGATGGCGCCGCTGCCGGACCTCGGCGTCGACTGGCCGGACCTCAGCAAGGCGCCGGCCGGCGAGGACGCGGTGTCGGAGGAGCGCGCGGAGGTCGCGACCGAGACGCGCTACGATTACCGGATCACCGGCATCGACGGCATCGGCAGTGCGCTGATGCACCAGCGTTTCGATGCCGTCTCGACCCTGCGCGCCAACCGCGGCGATCCGGCGAACGCCGCGCAGATCGACCGTCGCGCGCGTGAGGATGCCGAGCTGCTGACCACGCTGCTGCGCGCCGAGGGCTATTATGACGCGCAGGTCCTGACGCGGGTCGAGCCGCAGGCGGGCAGGCTGATCGTCACGCTGGAGGTCGAGCCGGGGCCGCTCTACCGCCTGTCGGACGTGACGCTGGCCGGCGTCGAGCGTGCGGACGGCAAGGCCGGTGCGCTGACCAAAGCGTTCGGACTGGAGCAGAACGCGCCGGTCAACAGCGACGCCATCGCCGCCGCCGACGCCCGGCTGCGCACCGCCGTGGGGGAGGAGGGCTTCGCGTTCGCCAAGGTCGGCGAGCCCGAGATCGTGGTCGACCATGCCACCAAGACCGCGACGCTGGTGCAGAACGTCGAGCCTGGCACGCTCCGCCATTTCGGCAGGATCGTGATTCCGGAGCCGCATCGCGTGTTCGGGCCCAAGCACGTCCAGGATATCGCCCGCTTCAAGCCGGGCCAGGAATATGACGCCTCGGCGCTCGACGACCTGCGCCGCGCGCTGATCCAGACCGGGCTCGTCTCGACGGTGAAGGTCGAGCCGGTCCCGGGCACCGACCCTTCGACCGTCGACGTCGCGGTGAACCTCGAGCCCGCGCCGCCGCGCACCATCGCCGGCGAGCTCGGCTACGGTACCGGCGAGGGCGCGCGGGCGGAGGTGAGCTGGACGCACCGCAACTTCTTCCGGCCGGAGGGCGCCGTCACCCTGCGCGGCGTGCTCGGCACGCGCGAGCAGCTCGGCAGCATCGTCTTCCGCCGCAGCAATTTCCATGAGCGCGACCGCACCCTCACCGCACAGCTCACCGCCGCGCACCTCGAACGCGACGCCTATGAGGCCGACACGCTGTCGCTGATGGGCAGCATCGAGCGGCAGACCAACATCTTCTTCCAGAAGGCCTGGGTGTGGTCGCTCGGCGCCGAGCTCGCGGCGTCGGACGAGCGCGACGTGATCGTCTCGACCGGCGAGCCGAGGCGGCGGACCTATTTCATCGGCGCGCTGCCGAGCAGCCTCACCTACGACGGGTCCGACGATCTGCTCAACCCGACGCGCGGCTTCCGCCTCGGCGCGCGGATCAGCCCGGAGCTGTCGCTGGTCGGTAGGGCGTTCGGCTATGCCCGCATCCAGCTCGACGGCAGCATGTACCAGCCGGTCAACGACCGCGTGGTGGTGGCCGGGCGCGTCCGGCTCGGCACCATCGGCGGCGCGCCGCGCGACGCGATCGCGCCGTCGCGGCGCTTCTATGCGGGCGGCGGCGCCTCGGTGCGCGGCTACGGCTATCAGAGCATCGGCCCGCGCGATCCCAATAACGACCCCATCGGCGGGCGCAGCCTGGCGGAGTTCTCGCTCGAGGCGCGGGTGAAGGCGTTCGGCAACTTCGGCGTCGTGCCGTTCTTCGACGGGGGCAACATCTACACCTCGGCGCTGCCAAAATTCTCGGGCTTCCGGTACGGCGCGGGCGTGGGGGTGCGTTATTATTCCAACTTCGGGCCGATCCGCGTCGACGTCGGCACGCCGATCAACCCGCAACCGGGCGACGCCCGCATCGCCGTCTACGTCTCGCTGGGGCAGGCGTTTTGAACGACGAGCCAGAGGCCCCTCCGGCGCCGCCGCCCGCACGCTCGCGCCGCCGGCGCTGGTGGCAGTGGATCGTCGGGCTGCTGGTGCTGCTGGCGGTGCTCGCCGGGGGCGCGATGATGCTGCTCGACACCAGCATCGGCCATCGCTTCATCGCCGACCGGATCGGGGCACTCCGGCCTTCCAACGGCCTGCGTTACTCGGTCGGGCGGATCGAGGGGTCGATCTACGGCAAGGCGGTGCTGATCGACGTGCGTGTGCGCGATCCCAGGGGGCTGGTGTTCCAAGCGCAGCGGGCCGAGCTCGACTGGCGGCCGCTCGAATGGCTTAACAACCGGCTGGTCATCCGCAGCCTCGTCATCCCGCGCGCGACCCTCGCGAAGCTGCCCCAGACGATCCGCGCCGGCCGCAAGGGGCCGATCCTGCCGGGCTTCGACATTGCGATCGGCGAGTTGCGCGTCGACCGGTTGACGATCGCACCCGCCGTCACCGGCGTCGTCCGCAACGGCAGCCTCCGAGGCCGCGCCGAGATCCGCTCCGGCCGCGCGATGGTTGATCTCGCGGCGGTGGTGCAGGGCAGCGACCGCCTCACGTTGAGGCTCGACGCCGAGCCGGATCGCGACCGCTTCGACATCGACCTCGCCGCGCGGGGGGCGGCGAACGGCGTGCTGGCGAAGCTTGCCGGCGTGTCGCGCCCGCTGGCGCTCGACATCCAGGGCGATGGCCGCTGGAAAGCGTGGCGCGGCACCGGCACCGCCGACGTCGGCGGCGTGCGGGTGATCGACCTGCGCCTCGCCAACGATGCCGGCCGCTATTCGCTCGGCGGCACGGTCACGCCCGGCAGCCTGCTCAAGGGCAGGCTCCAGCGGCTGACGGCGCCGCGCGTGCTGGTGAGCGGCGCCAGCACGCTTGCCAACCGGCGGATGGAGGGCACGCTGTTGCTGCGCTCGGCGGCGTTGGTGGTGGAGGCGAACGGCGGGCTCGACCTTGCCGCCAGCGCCTATCGCAACGTCCGCGTCACCGCCCGGCTGCTGCGGCCCCCGGCGCTGTTCCCCAACATGACCGGCCGCAACGTCGAGCTGCGCGCGATCCTCGACGGCGCCTTTGCGACCGCGAGCTTCGACTATCGCATCACCGCGGATCGCTTCGCGTTCGACAATACCGGGTTCGAGGTGGCGCGCGCCGCAGGGCGCGGGCGGTTGTCGAAGCCGCCGGTGCTGGTGCCGCTCGCCTTCACCGCGGCGCGCGTCACCGGCGTCGGCGACGTCGCCGGCGGCATCCTGCGCAACCTCAGCGTGCGCGGGCCGCTCCGCGTCACCGCCCGGCAGGTCACCGGCGATGATCTGGTGCTGAGGTCGGACAAGCTCAACGGCCGCATCAGCCTGTTCCTGGACCTGCGCACCGGCAGGTACGAGGTCGGCCTTTCCGGAGGACTCCGGCGCTACCTCATCCCCGGCATCGGCGTGGTCGACGTGACGTCGCGCCTGACGGTGGTGCCAGGGCCGGGCGGGCGCGGCACCCGCGTGGTCGGGCGCGGAGCGGCGCAGGTGGTGCGGCTCGACAACAGCTTCTTCGCCTCGCTGACCCAGGGGCTGCCCCGCATCACCACCGGGCTGGAGCGCGGGCCCGACGGGGTGCTCCATTTCCGCGGGCTGGTGCTGACCTCGCCGGGGCTGAAGCTCGCCGGCAACGGTTTCCGCCGGCGCGACGGTACGTTCCATTTCGAAGGCTCGGGCAGCCAGGCGACCTATGGGCCGGTGCAGCTCCGCCTCGACGGCGACATCAGCCGTCCGACGATCGACCTCGTCCTCGCCCGACCCAATGCGGCGATGGGCCTTAGCGACGTCAAGGCGCATCTCTCCCCCACGCCGGCCGGCTTCGCCTTCACCGCGGCGGGCGGATCGCTGCTCGGCGCCTTCACCGGCGAGGGCGCGATCCTGCTGCCGAGGGGCGGCACCGGCCGCATCGAGATCGCCCGGCTCGACGTCGGCGGGATGCGGGCCAACGGCGCGCTCGATATCGTCACGGGCGGGTTCGAGGGGCGGCTCAACGTCGCCGGCAACGGTCTCACCGGCGTGCTCGCCTTCCGTCCGCAGAATGGCGTCCAGCGCATCGACGCCACCGTCGACGCCGATCGCGCGCGCCTCGCCAACGGCCTGCGCATCCGCCGCGGGCATCTGGAAGCGAGCGTCGTGCTCGACCCGGACGGCGCGAATATCGACGCGACCGTCACCGCGCGGGGCGTGCGCCGCGGCGCGATGGCGGTCGGGCGGCTCGACGCCAGCGTGAAGCTGGTCGGCGGCACCGGCGAGGCGCGCGTCGCGATCAGCGGCCGGCGCGGGCGCGCGTTCGACATCAAGTCGGTGGTCGGGATCGCGCACGATCGCTATACGGTGCAGGCGCAGGGCACGGTCGATCGCCGGCCGATCAGCCTCACCACGCCGGCGGTGATCGTCCGCGACGGCGACGGCTGGCAGCTGCAGCCGACCAAGCTCAGCTTCGCTGGCGGCACCGCCGAGGTTTCCGGCCGCTTCTCCGCCGCCGCGACCGCACTCGACGCCAGCATGTCGCGGATGCCGATGTCGGTGCTCGACATCGGCTATCCTGGGCTCGGGCTCGGCGGCAGCGCGTCCGGCACGCTCCGCTATGCGCAGAACGCCGGCGAGGCACCGACCGGCCGCATCGACATGACCGTCCGCGGCCTCACCCGGTCGGGGCTGGTGCTGTCCTCGACCCCGATCGACGTCGGCATCGCCGGCATCCTGCAGCCGAACAAGGCGGCCGCGCGTGCGGTGGTGGCGAGCCGCGGCAGCATCATCGGGCGCGGGCAGATGCAGCTTGCGCCGCTGGGCGACGGCAGCCTGGGCGACCGGCTGATGAATGCGCCGCTGTTCGCGCAGTTCCGTTATGCCGGCCCGGCGGATACCCTGTGGCGGATGACCGGCATCGAGCTGTTCGACCTCTCCGGCCCGGTCGCGATCGGCGCCGACGTGACCGGCCGGCTCAACGACCCGCGCATCCGCGGCTCGGTGCGCGCCAACAATGCGCGGCTGGAAAGCCCGGTCACCGGCACCGTGCTGCGCAACGTCCAGGCCTCCGGCCGCTTCGATGGCTCGCGCCTGGTGCTCGACCATCTGGCCGCGCAGGATCCGGGGCAGGGCAGCGTCAGCGGCAGCGGCGTGTTCGATCTCTCCCGCGCGAACGGGCTCGGCATTGACCTCAACATCCAGGCGCAGCGCGCCCGGCTGATCGCGCGCGACGACATCAGCGGCACCGTCACCGGGCCGCTGCGCTTCCACTCGGACGGATCGGGCGGCACCATCTCGGGCAACATCACGATCAACGGCGGCCGCTATCGGCTGGGCCAGGCGTCGACCGCGGCGGCGGTGCCCAAGCTCAACATCCGCGAGATCAACGTGCGTGGTCCCGACGACGACGAGGCGGAGACCGCCGCCAAGCCGTGGCAGCTCGACATCCGGGCACGCGCGCCTGGCGGGATCAGCGTGCAGGGCCTCGGCCTCGACAGCCGTTGGTCGGGCGACCTCGCCATCGCCGGCGAGCCGACCAACCCTAAGATCACCGGCCAGCTCGACTTGATCGACGGTGACTATGAGTTCGCCGGGCGCACCTTCGAGCTCGAGCGCGGCATCATCCGCTTCGACGGCAGCGTGCCGGCCAACCCGGCGCTCGACATCTCGGCCAATGCCGACACCCAGGGCCTCAACGCGACGATCCGCGTCACCGGCACCGCGTCCAAGCCCGACATCGGCTTCACCAGCACCCCGGCACTGCCCGAGGACGAGCTGCTGTCGCGCCTGCTGTTCGGCACCTCGATCACCAACCTGTCGGCGCCCGAGGCGCTCCAGCTCGCCGCGGCGGTGGCGGCGCTCCAGGGCGGGGGCGGCGACGGGCTCAACCCGATCAACGCGGTGCGCCGCGCCGCCGGCCTCGATCGCCTGCGCATCCTGCCCGCCGATCCGCAGACCGGCGCGGCGACCTCGATCGCGGCCGGCAAGTACGTCACGCGGCGGACCTATGTGGAGATCATCACCGACGGGCAGGGCTATTCGGCGACGCGGCTGGAGTTCCAGGTGACGCGCTGGCTGTCGCTGCTCGCGACCGTTTCCACCATCGGCCGCCAGAGCGCCAACGTCAGGGTGTCGAAGGATTATTGATGCGCCGGAACTCCCCGGCGGCAGCGCGGTTCAGGGCTGAACGATGACGCTGCCGCAGATCCTGTCCGTGACCGTGCTCGCGGGCATGATGGCGCTCTTCGTCTGGGGGCGGCTGCGCTACGACGTCGTCGCGATCCTGGCGCTGCTCGCGGCGCTGGCGGTCGGCGTGGTCAAGCCGAAGGACGCCTTCACCGGCTTTTCCGACGACATCGTCATCATCGTCGGTTCGGCGCTGGTGATGTCCGGCGCGGTGCAGCGGTCGGGCGTGGTCGAACGGCTGCTGGGGTCGCTCGCCAAGCGCGTGACGCAGGTCCGTTCGCAATTGCTGCTGCTGACGGCCAGCGTCGGCTTCGCATCGGCATTGGTCAAGAACATCGGCGCGCTGGCGATGCTGATGCCCGCCGCCTTCTCGATGGCGAAGCGGTCGAACACCTCGCCCTCGGTGTTCTTGATGCCGATGTCGTTCGCATCGCTGCTGGGCGGACTCATCACGCTGGTCGGCACCTCGCCCAACATCATCGTCAGCCGCGTGCGCGAGGACATGACCGGCGAACCGTTCCGCATGTTCGACTATGCCCCGGTCGGCCTCACGCTGACGGTGGTCGGCCTGATTTTCCTGCGCTTCGCCTATCGCATCCAGTCACGGCGCCAGGCGCCGGCGACGATGGGCCAGGCGCTCGACGTCGCCAGCTATGTGACCGAGGTGCGGGTGGGCAAGGGGTCGAGCGCGATCGGCACCCCGCTCGGCGAGCTGCTCGAACGCTATGAAGGCGATGTCAGCGTCGCGGCGCTGCTTCGCGCGGGCCTGCGCACCGCCCCGCTCCCCGACATGAAGCTGCGCGAGGACGACGTGCTGATCCTGGGCGGCGCGCCCGACGTTCTGGAGCGGGTCATCGCCCGCGACGAGCTCGAGCTGGTCGGCCAGGACAAGCACGAGGGCGACGACATCGGTGTGATCGAGGCGGTGGTGACGATCGATTCGCCGCTGGTCGGCGAGACCGCCGGCGACCTTCATCTGCGCGAGCGCACCGGGATCAACCTGATCGCGATCTCGCGGCGGGGAGAGCGGCTCGACCGGCGGCTGGCGCGGATCACGCTCGCGGCCGGCGACCTGCTGCTGCTGCAGGGACCGCTCCCCCAGATGCCGGAGCGTCTGAGCGATCTCGGTATGCTGCCGCTCGCGGAGCGCGAGCTCCGCCTCGGCAGCCCGCGCAGATGGCTGCTGCCGATCGCCATCCTCGCCGCGGCGATGACCGCGACCGCGATCGGGCTGGTGCCGGTGGCGGTCGCCTTCTTCGCCGCCGCCGGGCTGGTGATCGCGACCGGCGCGCTGCCGGCACGCGAGGCGTACGGCCATATCGAATGGCCGATCCTGATCATGCTCGGCGCGCTGATCCCGGTCAGCGACAGCCTGCGCACCACCGGCGTCACCGAATTGATCGGCACCTGGCTGTCGGGTGCCGCAGCCAGCCTGCCGCCGTGGGGGGCGGTGGCGCTGATCCTGGCCGCGGCGATGGCGGTGACGCCGTTCCTCAACAACGCCGCGACCGTACTGGTGATGGCGCCGATCGCCGCGACCTTCGCCGGCGATCTCGGCTATCGGCCCGAGGCGTTCCTGATGGCGACGGCGGTGGGGGCGGGGTGCGACTTCCTCACGCCGATCGGCCACCAGTGCAACACGCTGGTGATGGGGCCGGGCGGGTATAAGTTCGGCGACTATGCGCGGCTCGGCGCGCCCCTGTCGCTGCTGGTGCTGCTGGTGGCGACGCCGCTGATCCTGTGGATGTGGCCGGTGCGGTAACCGATCAGGCCAGCGCGCCCACCAGCGACTTCACCTCCATGAATTCGGCCAGTCCGAACTTGCCGTACTCGCGCCCGTTGCCCGATTGCTTGTAGCCGCCGAACGGGACGTTGGGGTCGGGTGCGCCGCCGTTCACATAGACCATGCCGGCGCGTAGCCGCGGCGCGACGCGCTTCACGCCCTCGGCATCGCCGAACACCACCGCCGACAGGCCGTAGTCGGTGTCGTTGGCGATGCGCACCGCATCCTCCTCATCCTCATAGGGGATGATGGTGACGACCGGCCCGAACACCTCTTCGCGCGCGATGGTCATGTCGTTGGCGACGTTGGAGAACAGGGTGGGACGGACATAATAGCCGCTGTCGACCCCGTCGGGCCGCCCCGGACCGCCGACCTCCAGCTTCGCGCCTTCCTCCAGGCCCTTGGTGATCAGGCCCTGGATCTTGTCCCACTGCGCCTTGTTTACCACCGGGCCGATGTGGCGGCCCTCGGCGAGCGGGTCGCCGGTCTCGGTGGCGGACATCACCTGCTTGGCGATCGCCACCGCTTCCTCCTGCCGGTCCCTGGGCACCAGCAAGCGCGTGGGGGCGATGCAGCTCTGGCCGGAGTTGATCAGCACGCTCATCAGCGTACCCGGCACCGCGCGGCTGAAATCGGCGCTGTCGAGCACCACCGAGGGCGACTTGCCGCCCAGCTCCTGGTGCACGCGCTTGACCGTGTCGGCGGCGTTCTTGGCGACGAGGATGCCGGCGCGGGTCGATCCGGTGAAGCTCACCATGTCGATCCCCGGATGCTGCGCCAGCGCGGTGCCGACATCGGGGCCGTCGCCCTGGACCAGGTTGAACACGCCAGCCGGCACGCCTGCCTTGTCCATAATCTCGGCAAAGATCGCGGCGCAGGAGGGTGCCTCCTCCGACGGCTTCAGGATCATCGCGTTGCCCGCCGCCAGCGCCGGGGCGACCTTGGCGACGATCTGGTTCATCGGCCAGTTCCATGGTGTGATGAGCGCGACCACGCCGATCGGCTCGTGGACGACCATGCTTTGGTTGATCGTCTCCTCGAACCGGAATTCCTTGAGCGCCTTGATCGCCGCCATCAGGTGGCCGATGCCGGAGCCGACCTGCGCGGTCTTGGCGATGGCGATCGGACAGCCCATCTCCAGCGCGATCGCTTCGGCGAGGTCATTCGCGCGGTTCCTGTATTCGGCGAGGATCGCCTCGAGCAGTGCCACCCGCTCGTCGACCGGGGTGCGGCCGAAGCTCTCGAACGCCGCCCGCGCCGCCTTCACCGCCGCATCGACGTCGGCGGCGGTGCCGAGCGTGATCTCGGTGCATGGCTGCTCGGTCGCCGGGTTGATCACCTCATGGCGCGTGCCGCCCTGGCTTTCGACCCAGCGGCCGCCAATATAGTGCTTCAGATAGCTCCGCATCCTCGCCTCCATCGGTTCGAACCTTGGGTATGTGGATGGCGATGCGGGCGGAGCGTTGCAAGTCGAAACGCGTTCGGAGGTGACGATGCAGGCACGGGCGGCAAGGATCGAAGCGACCGGCGGGCCGGAGGTGATCCGCATCGTCGACGTCGAGGTGCCCGAGCCCGGCCCCGGCGAGGTGCGGATGCGCAATACCGCGATCGGGCTCAACTATATCGACACCTATCACCGCAGCGGGCTCTACCCGCTCGAGCTGCCGACCGGCCTTGGCGCCGAGGCGGCCGGCGTGGTCGAGGCGGTGGGCGAGGGCGTCGAGGGCTTCGCGCCCGGCGACCGGGTGGCGACGTTCGGTCCGACCCGCGGCGCCTATGCGACCGCGCGCAACGTGCCGGCGAAGGAGCTGTTCCGACTACCCGACGACATCGACGACCGCACCGCCGCGGCGCTGATGCTGAAGGGTTGCACCACCGAGTTCCTCGTCGAGCGCTGCGCGCGGGTTGAGCAGGGGCAGACGGTGCTGGTCCACGCCGCCGCGGGCGGGGTGGGGCACCTGCTGGTCGGCTGGCTGAAGGCGCTCGGTATCACCGTGATCGGCACCGTTGGCAGCGAGGAGAAGGCCGAGGCCGCACGCAAGGCCGACGCCGACCATGTCGTCCTCCACAAGTCCGAGGATGTGGCGAAGCGCGTGCGCGAGATCACCGAGGGCGCCGGCGTGCCGGTGGTGTTCGACGGCGTCGGCATGGCCACTTGGGAGGTGTCGCTCGCCAGTGCCGCGCGCAGGGGACTGATCGTCAGCTTCGGCAATGCCGGCGGGGCGGTGACCGGCGTCAATCTCGGCGTGCTCGCGGCCAAGGGGTCGCTGTTCGTCACCCGCCCGACGCTGTTCGACTATTATGCGACGCCCGAGGAGCGAAAGACGGGCATCGAGCGCGTGTTCGCGATGCTGCGCGCGGGAGCGATCAGGCCCGAGATTGGCCGCACCTTCGCGCTGGAGGATGCCGCCGACGCCCACCGCGCGATGGAGGCGGGGGAGACGATAGGGAGCAGCTTGTTGCTGCCGTAGTTCCCAAATCCTCCCAGCGAGCGGGGAGGGTTTGAGTTAACGCCGCTCCTTCGCCAGCCGGCTGATCAGCACGGCCGAGCGCAGCGCCTGGCGCTGGATGCTGTCGAGGTCGGCCCATTCACCCTCGGCGTGCGCGCCACCGCCGGCGACGCCCATGCCGCCGAGCGTGTCGGCATAGGCGGCGACGAAGCCGGAATCGGCCGCGCCGCGCTTGGCGGGATCATATTCGCCCATCTCCTCCAGCCCGAGGTCGCGGTTGACGACATTGAGCTTGGCCAGCAGCGCCCGGTTGCCCTCGGTCGGCGCCATCGGCGGATAGCTGTCGAAGAACTTGAGCGTCGCGCCGGTGCCGGGCAGGTGCTTCGCCACGATCGCCTGCATCTTCTCCCGCGCCCGCGCGTCCTGCTCGGGGGTCAGCGAGCGCAGGTCGCCGCGCGCGATCGCGCTCGCCGCGACGACGTTGGTCTTGCCCTGCGCGGTGACGCGAAAGCCCGACGGATCGATCTCGGCCGGCGTGCCGCCCGCCAGCACGCCGACATTGTAGGTGAGGTTGGGCTCGGGCAGCTCGCGGCGGAAGTCGTCGAGGATGCGCGCCATCTCGTAGACCGCGCCATAGCCGAGGCCGACCGAGAACACCCCGCTCGAATGGCCGGTCGTGCCGCTGGTCCTGAGCTCCCAGCTCGCCGCGCTGCGCCGTGCGACGGTGCCCATGTCGCGACCGTCCTGCTCGGCGAGCCCTTCGTATTCGAGCGCGACGTCGGCCCATCTGCCCGCCTCGATCAAGTCCTTGCGCGCGGCCTCCAGCGGGGTGCCGGTACGTTCCTCGTCGCCGATCAGGTGGATCTGGATGTCGGCGTCCCCGAGCGTTCCCGCCGCCTGCATCGCCCGCATCGCCGCGACGATCACGACGTTGCCGCCCTTCATGTCGCTGGTGCCGGGTCCGGTGGCGCGGCTGCCGTCGCGGACGAACTTCCGGAACGGAGAATCGGGCTCGAACACCGTGTCGAGGTGGCCGATCAGCAGGATGCGCTTGCCCCTGCCGTTGCCTTGGTGTGTTGCGATCAGATGCCCGGCCCGGCCGACCGCCGACTGGTCGACCCAGCGCACGGCGAAGCCGAGCGGCTCCAGCTCGGCGCGAAAGATGTCGCCGACCCTGCGCACCCCGTCGAGGTTCAGCGTCCCCGAATTCTGGTTCACCGCGCGTTCGAGCAGCGCGATGTCGCGGTCCTGTTCGGCGGCGATCACGGCCTTCATCTTCGCCTCGGCGGGAACGAGGCCCTGTGCGGCAGCGGGCAGGCCGGCGACGGCGAGGCCGGCGGCGATCAGGGTGGGCAGGACATGGGTCATTCCGCCGGGCTAACAAAGCCGGCGCGGCGAGGGAAGCGGCCATCACATGACAGGCCGACCCAGCGGGTCACGATTCGGTCACAAGCTATCGATACCGCGCCCGCGCCAAGCGTCGCAGAATGCCCGGCACAGGAGGGGGCAGAACCAAACCCACGTCCCAGGGAGGGCCTTCGTGCCGCATCTGAAACTCACCAAATCCATCCTGCTGCTGAGCGCCGCCACGGCGATGCTCGGCGCCGTCTCGGCCCATGCGCAGGACAGTGCCGCGCCGACGGCCGACGCCGCGCCGCAGGAGGGCGTCGGCGACATCGTCGTCACCGCCGAGCGTCGCTCGGAGAATCTCCAGAAGGTGCCCGTCTCGGTCGGCGTCGTCGGCGGGCAGGACCTGCGCACCTACACCAGCGGCGGCGACGACACGCTGCTGGCGCTGTCGGGCCGCGTGCCGAGCTTCTATGCGGAGACGACCACCGGCCGCATCTTCCCGCGCTTCTACATCCGCGGCCTCGGCAACATCGATTTCTACCTCGGCGCGTCGCAGCCGGTGTCGATCATCCAGGACGACGTCGTGCTCGAGCATGTCGTGCTCAAGTCCAACCCGGCCTATGACATCCGCCAGGTCGAGGTGCTGCGCGGGCCGCAGGGGTCGCTGTTCGGGCGCAACACCACCGCCGGCATCGTCAAGTTCGATACCATCCAGCCGAGCCACGACTTCGAGGGCCGCGCCGATCTCTCCTACGGCAGCTACAACACGGTCAGCCTCGACGCCGGCGTCGGCGGGCCGATCGCCGACGGCATCTCCTTCCGCCTGTCGACGCTGATCCAGCACCGCGACGATTGGGTCGACAACACATTTGCCGACACCAGCGCCGACGGCACCGAGACGCCGAAGAAGGACGCGATGGGCGGCTATGACGACCGCAACGTCCGCTTCCAGCTGCTGCTCGAGCCGACCGATGCCTTCTCGATCACCGCCTCGGCCCATGCCCGCTGGTACGAGGGCACCTCGACGCTGTTCCATCGCGCCGCGCTCAGGAAGGGATCGAACGACGTCTCGGACGAGCCGCGCGGCACGGTCGCCTATGACGAGGCGCAGGACAATCGGCAGGCCTATGACACCTACGGCGGGTCGGTGCGCGCCGCCTATGATTTCGGCCCGGTCACGCTGACCTCGATCACCGCTTATGAGACGACCTCGGGCTACAGCCGCGGCGACACCGACGGCGGCGCGGCGGCGGACTTCCCGGTGAACGGCGCGCCCAACGGCTTCGGCCAGTCGCAGGGCAACGTCCGCGACCTCGACCAGTGGACGCAGGAGGTCCGCCTCGCCAGCAACGGCGACGGCCCGGTCAAGTGGCAGCTCGGCGGCATGTATTTCGACAGCCGCGACATCACCGATTTCTACCAGCGCGCCTATTTCCTGACGCCGCCGGCGAACAACCCGAACAACTGGGTGCGGCTGCACAACATCAACACCTCATGGGCGGTGTTCGGACAGCTCAGCTACCAGTTCGCGCCGGACTTCACGCTGACGATCGGCGCGCGCGAGACCAACGACACCAAGAAGACCGACCTCATCAAGACCGCCGACACCGCGGCCGGCGTGGTGACCTATCGCGGCCGCCGCCACGTCCGCCTGTCGGATACCAAGCCGAGCTGGGACGTCAGCCTGATGTGGCAGGCGAACCCCGACCTCAGCTTCTATACCCGTCTCGCCCGCGGCTTCCGCGGCCCGACCATCCAGGGGCGCTCGGCGGTGTTCAACTCCGACTTCACCACCGCGGATTCGGAGACGATCACCTCACTCGAAGCCGGCTTCAAGAGCAACCTGTTCGACAACACGCTGCGCTTCAACGCCACCGCCTTCGCCTATTCGGTCAAGGACATCCAGCTCAACGGCAACGATGCCGACGGCAACGGCGTGCTGTTCAACGCCGACCATGCCTATGCCTATGGCCTGGAAGCGGACCTGGAATGGCGGCCGACGCGCAACTTCACCGCGGGGCTGGGGCTCAGCCTGCTGCACAGCGAGATCAAGGACAAGCGCGTCTACGCACAGGTCTGCGCGTTGAACGGCGTAGTCGTCTGCACGGTGGAGAATCCGACGATCACGCGTCCCGTATTCGGCGCTCCCGCGGTGTTCGCGCAGATCGACGGCGAGCCCCTGCCCAACGCGCCTGAGTACAACCTCAACGTCAACGCGCGTTACGACCTGCCGCTCGGCAACGGCGGCCGCGCCTTCGTCGCGACCGACTGGAACCTGCAGGGCTATACCCAGTTCGTGCTCTACCGGACCAGGGAGTTCACCTCGAACGGCAACTTCGAGGGCGGGCTGAAGATCGGTTATGCCGCGAAGGATGACGCATACGAGGTCGCGCTATTCGCGCGCAACATCACCAACGAGAAGAACCTCAAGGGCGTGATCGAGAACTACATGGCCGCGGTGTTCAACGAGCCGCGCATCATCGGCGTGTCGCTGAGCGGCAAGTTCCGCTGAGAGCAGAGGTTTATCCATCCGGCTCGAAACAGCTGTTCCCCGGCGAAGGCCGGGGCCCAGTTGCGAGCGGTTCGATACTGGACCCCGGCCTTCGCCGGGGAACGATTTACGCTGATTGAATCCGACTTTCGAGTCTGGAAACGAGAAGGGCGCCCAGAGGTAATCCGGGCGCCCTTTTCTTTGTGCGGCAGGACGCCGGGCGAAGCCGCGCCGTCGGTCCTCGCTTTGGCGAGGCCGGCCGTACAGCGCGTTGCGGACCGGGCTTTGCCGGTCCGCAACGGGCGCGGTCGCGGCCGCGCCTATGCGCTGTAGTACATATCGAACTCGACCGGGCTCGGCGTCATCTCCCAGCGGGCGACCTCCTCGCGCTTGAGCTCGACATAGGCCTCGATCTGGTCCTTCGAGAACACGTCGCCCTTCAGCAGGAAGTCCATGTCCGCCTCCAGGCTGTCGAGCGCCTCGCGGAGCGAGCCGCACACGGTCGGCACGTTGGCGAGCTCGGCCGGCGGCAGGTCGTAGAGGTTCTTGTCCATCGCGTCGCCCGGGTGGAGGCGGTTCTGGATGCCGTCGAGGCCGGCCATCAGCAGCGCCGCATAGGCGAGGTACGGATTGGCCATCGCGTCCGGGAAGCGCACCTCGACGCGCTTCGACTTTGCGCCCGCGCCGTACGGGATGCGGCACGAGGCCGAGCGGTTGCGGCTCGAATAGGCGAGCAGCACCGGCGCCTCGTAACCCGGCACCAGCCGCTTGTAGCTGTTGGTGGTCGGGTTGGTGAAGGCGTTGATCGCCTTGGCGTGCTTGATGATGCCGCCGATGAAGTAGAGGCAGGTGTCGGAAAGGCCTGCATAGCCATTGCCGGCGAACAGCGGCTCCTTGCCTTGCCAGATCGACAGGTGGGTGTGCATACCCGAGCCGTTGTCCTCCTTGATCGGCTTGGGCATGAAGGTCGCCGTCTTGCCGTAGGCGTGCGCGACCTGGTGCACGACGTACTTGTAGATCTGCATCCGGTCGGCGGTGGTGGTGAGCGTGCCGAAGGTCAGGCCCAGCTCATGCTGCGCCGCCGCCACCTCATGGTGGTGCTTGTCGCACGGCAGGCCCATCTCGAGCATGGTCGAGACCATCTCGCCGCGGATGTCGACCGCGCTGTCGACCGGGGCGACCGGGAAATAGCCGCCCTTGGCGCGCGGACGATGGGCGAGGTTGCCGCCCTCATATTCGCGGCCGGTGTTGGTCGGCAGCTCGATGTCGTCGATCTTGTAGTAGCTGGTGCTGTAGCCGTTCTCGAAGCGGACGTCGTCGAACATGAAGAACTCGGCCTCGGGGCCGACGTAGACCGTGTCGCCGATGCCGGTGGTCTTGAGGTACGCCTCCGCGCGCTTCGCGGTCGAGCGCGGATCGCGGGCGTAAAGCTCGCCGGTCGACGGCTCGACGATGTCGCAGATCAGGATCAGCATCGGCGTCGCCGAGAAGGGATCGACATAGACCGCGTCGAGGTCCGGCTTCAGGATCATGTCCGATTCGTTGATCGCCTTCCACCCCGCGATCGAGGAACCGTCGAACATCAGGCCGTCGGTCAGCTCGTCCTCGCCGAGCACGCTCGAGACCATCGTCAGGTGCTGCCACTTGCCCTTCGGATCGGTGAAGCGGAGATCGACCCACTCGATCTCCTTCTCCTCGATCATCTTGAGGACGTCACTCGCCGAATTCGCCATGTCTTGCCCTTTGCTCTCTCAAAATGTGCCGCCGGGATGCGGCAGAATCATGTTGCGCCGCGGTGCATCGTCTTCACAGATTATTGCGCCGCGTCAAATCGCGTCCTCGTTGCGCTCGCCGGTGCGGATGCGCAGCGCCGTCTCGACCGGGATCACGAAAATCTTGCCGTCGCCGATCCGGCCGGTCTGCGCCGCCGCGGCGATCGCCTCCACCACCCGGTCGGCGAGCCCGTCCTCGACCACTACCTCCAGCTTCACCTTCGGCAGGAAGTCGACGACATATTCGGCGCCCCGGTAAAGCTCGGTATGCCCCTTCTGCCGCCCGAAGCCCTTGGCTTCCGTGACGGTGATGCCGGACACGCCCACTTCGTGCAGCGCCTCCTTCACCTCGTCGAGCTTGAACGGCTTGATGATGGCTTCAATCTTCTTCACCGGCTTGGGTTTCCCTGTTGGTCGCTGTGTTGAGAGCGGCCCCATACTCCCTGATCGCGCGGCTTGCAGCAAGCGTGCCATTCGCGGATGCGGTGGAAATCCTCGCGCCGTTGCACCGCCGCATCGCAATCGAAGGCCGAGCGTTGCCCAGCAATTGGGCAGCGGGCGCGCCGTTGCCCAATCGGACGGCAGCGAGGAAGGAGACAAGGATGCGCGACGTTCCCGCCGACTGGCTCGCCCCGCCCGATCTCTCGATCGCCGCCACGGCCCAGCGTGCGATCGCGGCGGCAGGCGAGACCGTCGACCGGCTGGGACCTGTCCGCACCGTCGCGGGCGTCGACACCTCGATGCGCTGGCGCGACGTGCGCGGGCCGATCCATGCGGCGGTCGCCCCGCTCCGCTGGCCGCCGGGCGAGCCGCTGCCGGCAGCGAGCGTGACGATGGTGCCGCGGATCCCCTACGTCCCTGGCTATCTTGGCTTTCGCGAGACGCCGGCGATCGTCGCGGCGCTGCGGCGGCTCGGTGCGATGCCCGACCTGATCCTGGTCGACGGTCACGGCCGCGCGCATCCGCGCCGCTGCGGGATCGCGACCCATCTCGGCGTGGTGGCCGACGTGTCGACGATCGGCTGCGCGAAGACGCTGCTGTGCGGCCGTATCGAAGGCGCGCTGGGGCCGGCACCGGGCGACCGCGCGCCGCTGGTCGACCGTGGCGAGGTGGTGGGCGTGGCGCTCCGCACCCGTCCTCGCGCGCAGCCGATCTATGTCAGCATCGGCCACCGCGTGTCGCTCGATACCGCGGTCTCATGGGTATTGAAGCTGTGCGACGGACGCCGCCTGCCGCTGCCGATCCGGCTGGCGCACGATGCGGCCAATGCGACACGGCGTGCGGCGGAGGCTCAGGAGTCGGCCTCATAACATTTTGAAGTGCCAGGCCTTCATTGGCCCAACTACCACCCGTCACCCCGGCCTTGTGCCGGGGTCCACCGGGAGGCTGGGCTGGGCTGGAGGTTCCAGCGTCGCCAGTGAGGTTGAGTGGACCCCGGCACAAGGCCGGGGTGACGAAGAAGGAAAGACTGAACCTCAGCTGCCGACACGACCTAAGCGTAAGGCGGCTTGTCGAACCCGCCGGGCGAGAGCGTGAAGATCTCGCAGCCGTCCTCGGTGATGCCGATCGAATGCTCGAACTGCGCCGACAGCGAGCGGTCCCGCGTCACCGCGGTCCAGCCGTCGTCGAGCAGCTTCACGTCGGGCTTGCCGATGTTGATCATCGGCTCGATCGTGAAGAACATGCCGGGGCGAAGCTCCGGCCCGGTGCCGGGGCGGCCGACGTGCACCACCTCGGGCGCGTCGTGGAACAGGCGCCCCAGGCCATGGCCGCAGAAATCGCGGACCACGCCGAAGCGGTGCTTCTCGGCATGTTTCTGGATCGCATAGCCGATGTCGCCGAGATGGTTGCCGGGCCTCGCCTGCTCGATGCCGAGCATCAGGCATTCATGGGTGACCTCGACCAGCCGCTTCGCCTTCAAGGGCACGTCGCCGATCAGATACATGCGGCTCGAGTCGCCATGCCATCCGTCGAGGATCGGCGTCACGTCGACGTTGACGATGTCGCCGTCCTTGAGGACGCGGTCGCTCGGGATGCCGTGGCAGACGACATGGTTGATCGAGATGCAGCTCGAATGGGTGTAGCCGCGATAACCGAGCGTTGCCGGAATGCCGCCCGCCGTCTCGACGGTCTTGCGGACGATGTCGTCGATCTCGGCGGTGGTGACGCCGGGCACCATGTGCGGCACGACCGCATCGAGCACCTCGGCGGCGAGCCGGCCGGCGCGGCGCATCCCCTCGAAATCCTCCGGGCGATGGAGGCGGATCGCGCCCGTGCGCGTCAGCGGGGCGTCGGCGGTCACATATTCGGTCATCGCCGCCATATAGCGAGGAACACACGGTTTCGCTATGGGGCGAAGCCATGGGCGAGAGGATCTGGACAGCCGCGCTTGCGGTGATCGGCGACGAGATCCTCTCGGGTCGCACGCAGGACAGGAACGTCGCGCAGATCGCGACCTGGCTCAACGTGCAGGGCATCCGCCTTGCCGAGGTCAGGATCGTGCCCGACGTCGAGGAGGCGATCGTCGAGGCGGTGAACGCGCTGCGTGCGCGCAACGACTATCTTTTCACCACCGGCGGCATCGGGCCGACGCACGACGACATCACCGTCGACGCCGTGGCGAAGGCGCTGGGCGTGGCGGTGGTCTACCATTCCGAAGCGCTGGCGGTGCTGGAGCGCTATTACAAGACCCGCGGCGGCCTCACCGAGGCGCGGATGCGGATGGCGCGGGTGCCGGCCGGCGCCGAGCTCATCCCCAACCGCATGTCGGGCGCGCCGGGTATCCGCATCGGCAACCTGTTCGTCATGGCGGGCGTGCCGCACATCACCGCCGGAATGCTCGACGCTCTGACCGGCCAGCTCGAAGGCGGCCGCCCGGTACTCTCGGCGACGATCGGCTGCTGGGTGCCGGAAAGCGAGGTCGCCGACCTGCTGCGCGAGGTCGAGCGTAGCCACGAAGGCGTTGCGATCGGCAGCTATCCCTTCTTCCGGGATGGTCGAGTCGGCGCCAATTTCGTGGCCCGCGGAACCGAACAGGCGCTGGTCGATGCCTGCATCGCCGATCTCACCGCGGCGCTCGAAATGGCGGGGTGCGAAGTGGTCAGCGGCGGAATCTGATCTCCTCCGTAGTCGACATCGATCCCGGCGCGCCCGCGCAGCGCGCGGCGATCGAGGCCAGCTCGAGCTGGCCTGCAAGCGCTCGCCGTCACGTCGCTGTCTTACAAACGCTCCAAGGGCGACCGTCTGGATCGAGGAGGAGCGATGTACCGTCTTTCGACGACTCTGTTGCTAGCCGCGCTGGGCTTGGCTGCTCCCGCGGCGGGAACGCCGAGGGAGGAACGGCAATGGCTGGCAGGCGATCACCATGTTCACAGCGTTTACAGCGCCAAGTACCGGTCCGACCCCGCTCATCCCGATCAGGCGCCGACGCCGATCATCGGGGGCGATTCCTCGCACACGATCCTGCAGAACGCGCAGATGGCGCGCCGGCACGGGCTGGACTGGATGGTGTCGACCGATCACGGTGGACCCGGCCATTCGGAGCTCAATTACGCGCGCGCCTGGCCCGACGTCGTGGCCGCGCGCCAAGCCGTGCCGGGACTGGTCCTCTTCTACGGCATGGAGTTCGACGTGCCCGGCGGCGAACATGCCAGCCTGATCCTGCCGATCGGTCCCGCCGAACGTGACGTGCTGCGCCGCATCGAGCATGGGTTCGGCAAGCGCGACGCCTTCCCCGCCGATCCCGCCCGCGACACCAAGCCGCGGATGATCGACGCATTGCGCTACATCGCGGGCTTGTCCGATCCGCCGGTCGTCATCGGCAACCATCCGTCGCGCACGGCGACGGGGCTGGGTCGCTGGGGCCTGCATTCGCCTGAAGAATATCGTCGGTGGCATGACGCCGCTCCGGGCGTTGCGGTCGGCATGGAGGGTGCGCCTGGTCACCAGGCCGCGCGCCCGCGACCGGGGACGGACAAGGCGCATGGCTCCCGCGGCCTTTATGGCGGATATCCCACGATGGGCGGCTTCGACCAGATGGTCGCCACGATCGGCGGTGGGTGGGACGCCCTGCTCGGCCAGGGGCTGCACTGGACGATCACCGCCACCTCCGATTCGCACGGACATTGGAGCGAGGGGGGCGCGGACTTCTGGCCGGGCGAATATGCCAAGACCTGGGTCCATGCGAAGCGGACGTCGGCCGACATCCTCGACGGACTTCGCACGGGGCGCGTGTTTGTGGCGACCGGCGGGCTGATCGACCGGCTCGACGTCACCGCCGCCACGGTAGGGAGGCAGGCCCGCGCGGCCGCAATGGGTGAGACATTGATCGCGCGGCGGGGGGAAGACGTGATCGTCACCATCCGCTTCCGTCCGGCCCGCGCGGCCAATGGCAGCGGCAAGGTGCCGCAGGTCGACCATGTCGACCTGATCGCCGGGGCGGCAGCCGGCCAGTCGGGCGAGCGCAACCCGACCACCCGGCTCGTCCGCCGCTTTACCGCAAGCGACTGGCGGCGGGACGGCGACATCCTCGTCATGAAGCACCGTATCGCCGCGGACGGCGCCGCCGCCTATCTGCGCGTGCGCGGCACCAGCACGCAGGAGGACGAACCCGCGCTCGACACCTCGGGCGAAGATCCGTGGCAGGACCTGTGGTTCTATTCGAACCCGATATATTTGCGCAGCTGATGCCCGGCGTCATCCTCACGTCGCCGGATTGTCACGAAACCGTATCAGGTCTTTCCTAGCCGCCATCGCATGGCGACAAGGGACGTTCCGATACGCGCCGGATTGCTGGTGCGCCACTGGACGCAGCTGCGCGACCAGATCATGCGGATGACCCGGCGGGACGATGCCGAGGACCTGCTGCACGACGCCTGGGTAGGCCTCGCCGAGCGGCAGGCGGTTGCGGAGAACCCGGCGGCGTTGCTCGCCCGGGCGGCGGCGAACCGGGGGCTCGACGCCTATCGCCGCGAGCGCCGCATCGGGGCAATGGCCGCGCTCGACCTCGTGGCCGACACTGTCGCGGACCACCGCCCCCTGCAGGACGAGGCGCTCATCGTACGCCGTCGCCTGGAGAGGCTGCGCGGTGGCGTCGAGCAGCTCAGTCCGCGTACGCGCCAGATCTTCTTGATGCACCGGTTGGACGGACGTAAATATCGCGAAATCGCCGAGGAACTGGGAATCAGCCAGAGCGCGGTGGAAAAGCATATCGCGCGGGCCATGGCGCACCTGATCGAATGGATGGAGAATTGGTGACGTGAGCTTCCGCGGCGAGCTGGCGGCACCGGACCGGCAGGCGGCGGACTGGCTGGCGCGGCTGCACGCGGACGACCGCACCGGCGAGGACGAGGTGGCGTTTCGCGCCTGGCTCGGTGCTCATCCCCGTCATGCCGAGGCTTTTGAGCGCGCATCGGCGGTGTGGGAATCGGCCGGCGGCCTGTCCGGCGTGTCGGTTGCCCCTGCGCCTCGCATGTCGCGCCGCGCGGTGATGGCCGGCGGTGCGGCGATCGTGATTGCCGGCGGATCGGTCCTCGGCTGGCGCGAAGCCATGGCCGGCGTGTACCAGACCACGGTGGGAGAGCAGCGGCGCCTGCTCCTCGAGGACGGCACCCGTGTGATGCTCGACACCGCCACCCGCATCCGCTTTCGTGCCGGCTCGAACATGCGCGCCCTGTCGCTTGCCCGTGGACGTGTCGACCTGGAGATCGCCTCCGATCCGCGGCCTTTCGTGGTCGAAGCGGGTGCGCGGCGGGCGATGGCACGGGCGGCACGGCTGGACGTGCGGCGCGAAGGCGCACAGGTGGCGCTGACGGCGATCGCGGGCACCGCAACCATCGAGGCGGCGGACAGAATCGTTCCACTCGCGTCCGGCGAGCGCATGGCCATGACCGAGGGGCAGCCCGATCGGGTGGATCGACCCGAGCTGGACGACCTCGTTGCTTGGCAAGGGGGGCGACTTGCGTTCCGCGACGAGACTCTGGCGCAGGCGGTCGCCGAGATGAACCGCTATACCAAGCGACCCTTGGTCGTGACCGACCCACAGGCCGCGGCGATCCGGCTGAGCGGCATGTACCGTGTCGGTGACCCGGAGGCGTTCGCCCGTTCGCTTGCGGTGCTGCTGCCGGTGCGGGTCGACGTCGAGCCCGACTCCATCCGGATTTCCTCAGCCGGCTGAAAATTTATTTCAGCCGCAAGGTGAGGAAAATCGCCGGGCGATCGTCGAGGAGGCGGGCGCTCGCCGGGAGCGCGAGAGGGGAACATCCGATGACGAACCTGAAACGGCAGCTTTGCCGGTCGGCGGTGCTTGCGCTTGCCCTGTCGACGCTCGCGGCCACGAGCGCCGCCGAGGCGCAGGCGCCTTCCCGCCGCACGCGCATCGCCGTCGCCGCGCAGCCGATGGATCGGGCGTTGGAGCAGCTGGCCCGCCAAAGCGGGAGCGACATCCTGTTCACCCGCGCGACCGTGGCCGGTCTGCGCGCGCCGGCGCTGGCAGGCGAGTTCGACGCGGAAACCGCCGTGCGCCGGCTGATCGCCGGAACGCCGCTGACCGTGACGCGCGACGCCAGCGGTGCGCTTATCGTCCGCCCTCAAGCGACGGCCGGACAGACACCGCCCGTTCTGCCCGCGAACGCTGAAGCGATGGACGAGGAAGACATCGTGGTCACCGCCCAGTTCTCGGATGGCGTTGCGCGTTCGCTGGAGGTGAAGCGAGACGCGGACACCATCTCGGACGCCATCGTCGCCGCGGACATCGGCAAGTTGCCGGCCTTCAACGTCGCCGAGGCACTGCAGCGCGTTCCCGGCGTGACGATCGTGCGCGAAGCCGGCGAAGGCCAGTTCATCAGCGTGCGCGGGCTCGGCCCGAACTTCCAGGCCGTCACCTTCGACGGGATGCCGCTCGCGTATAACGAGAATATCCGCAACTCGGGACAGTCCGGGCGCCAGTTCCGTCTCCAGGTCCTGCCCGCGACCCTGATCGACAGCATCGTAGTCACCAAGTCGCCAACCGCGGATCTGGTCGAGAACGGCATCGGATCCAATGTCGACATCCGGCTGATCAATCCGTTGGAGCGCGACTCCTTCCTCGCGATGAACGCCTTCGCCGGCTATGAGGAGCGCACCGATACGGTCAACCCGAACGGCACGGTCTCGGCCGGCTGGCGCAATGCGGACAGGACCTTCGGTGTGCTGGGAGGAGTGTCCTATTCGCGGCGCGAGGTCCAGTTCGACCGGCTGCGTACCGGCTGGGACACGGCGACGATCCCGGGGCTGGGTGAGCTGAGGGTGCCCGGGGACGCGCAGCCCTATCTCGAGATCGAGGATCGGGAGCGGCTGAGTGCGGTCGTCGGTATGCAGTGGCGACCGGCACCGAATCTGGAGATCGACATCGACGGCCTCTATTCGCAGTTCAACAACGAGGTCACCGAACGCCGCCTGACCTACTACATCCCCAGCCAGCTGTCCCGCCTGGACCTGTCGACCGCCGTCGTGGAGGACGGACGCCTCGTTGCGGGCACGATCAGAGGGGCACGCATCCGCAATTACAGCGAGTTCCTCGATCAATCTCACGAGAACTTGCAAGTCAACGGCACGGTGCGGCTCGACCTTGGCGGCTGGCGTATCGAGCCGCGGGTCAGCTACGCTCGCGCACGGAGTGAACTGGATACGCCGATCCAGCGGGTTCAATACCGAACCGCAAGCGGTGCCGGCGGCAATCTGACCTTCGACTTCCGCGGCGATGTCGTCGATCGCGCCCGGGTGGGCGCACTTTTCACGGATCTGGACCTGACCGATCCGTCGCAGATGACCTTCGAGAGTTTCGCGGTCCGCCCGATCAATTCGGAAGACGAAGACAAGACGGCGGTGCTCAACGTGTCCCGAGACACCGAGCTCGACCTCGGCGGCCTGCAGATAACGCGCGTGCTCTTCGGCGGTCAGCTATCCGACCGCTACCGCGACTATCAGCGCCGGGACCGGAGCACGACGGCGCTGCGCGACGGCGCCACGCGGACGGGCGCGTTTCTCCAGTTCCCCGTACCGGCGAATGCGTTCGACCAGTCGATCGTGCGCGGGCAGCGCTGGACGAACGTCGACTGGGCTTTGTTCAACCAGGCCTATGTGCTTGCCGGTGAGTTCGACGGGGTGAACCCGAGCGCATATGATCTCGCCCCGACCGCTGCGGACCTCCAGAACTCCTATCGCATCGGTGAGGACATTCAGGCCGCATATGGCAGGCTCGATTTCGCGGCGACGCTCGGCGACATCCCCGTCAAAGGCAATCTCGGGGTGCGGTATGTCAGGACCGAAACCGACGTTCGCGGCACGACCGTCACCCCCGTCGCGAACGCCGCCGGAGGCGTAACCACGGAGGTGACTCCGACGACGACGAGGGCCAGCTACGAAGAGTGGCTGCCCAGCGCCAACGCCACGTTCAAGATCAAGGACAACATCCAGCTGCGGCTTGCCGCCGCACGCGCGATGACCCGTCCTTCGTTGTCGGAGCTGCGCAATTCGATCAACACGAACAGCGTGACCGTGACCAGCATCTTCAACCAGGGCGCCGCCGCGCTCGCCGATCCGACGCTCAACCTCACCGCGGCGGCAGGCAATCCGAATCTGCGGCCCTACACGTCGTGGAACCTCGATCTGTCGTTCGAATGGTATTCGGGCCGGTTCGGGGCATTCACCGCGGCTGCCTTCTACAAGGACGTGCACGACTATGTCGCGTCGGACTTCGAGACGCGGACCTTGGCGTTCGCCGTCAGGGACGGATCTACGCTGCCGGTGGACGTCCTGGTTGCCACGCCGAGGAATGTCGGCGACGCGGCGATCTCCGGAATCGAATTCGGCTACACCAACAAGCTGTCCTTCGGCCTCGGCGTGACTGCCACGGCGACCTTCGCCACCTCGAAGCTGGAGCTCGACCTGGCGAATGTCGGTGTCCAATCGGCCGGCATCCAGGGCGTCTCGGACGTGAGCTACTCGATCACGCCGTTCTTCGAGAGCGGACCGTTCGAGATCAACGTCAGCTACACCTATCGCAGCGGCTACCTGACCGACGCGGGCGCGTCGGTGACCTCTCTGCCGACGGTTGAGGATGTCGTGTCCTATTACCAGAGCGGGTTCGGCATCGTCGATCTGGGCGCAAGCTACCGCATCCGTCCCAATATCGAGGCCTTTGTGCAGGCCGTGAACGTGCTGGATCAGCGCCAGGTGTCCTATGCGGGCAATCGCAACGAATTCAGCGAGATCCATACCTTTGGCCGCACCGTCAATTTCGGCATCCGCGCGAAATTCTAAGCGGAAACGGCGCCGTTCTCCCTCGCCGGTCTGCTTCGGGCATCATTGCATCCCGAATGCTGGCGAGCATCGATCCCAAAAGCTGAACGCTACGCTTCAGCGGGCGGCTAACGGAATCATACATCCCTAAAAGGGAATCAAACCGTCGCAAAATTTGCGTCGCTTTTCCGCAGAAATCCGTCGATTCCTGGAGCGGGTGAAGGGAATCGAACCCTCGTCGTAAGCTTGGGAAGCTTCTGCTCTGCCATTGAGCTACACCCGCTCTCGCCGTCGCGGCGCTGAGGCTGATCGGCAGTTAGCCCGAGCTTGGCGCAGGCGCAAGCTCGTCGCTGCGATCCTGCCATCGCACGGCGGCCATCCCGATCGTGCCTTGCGAGATCTGCATGAAACCCGGGCCGAACGCTTGACCTGGATCAACCGCCTGTCGCACATGCCGCTGGCCGATGTAGGGAGAAAAGGGCCAGATGTTCAACTGGATCGCCGGATTGTCTCGTTGCTCCAAGGGATGGCACGAGCGCTCCGAAAAGCATATCGCGCCGACGGTCGACGGCAGCTACGTGAGCATCTGCCGCTACTGCCGGACCAGGATGAAGCGCCGTGCCAAGCGCGACTGGTCCACGATCTCGCGTGCCGAGTTCGATGCCTTGATCGGATGAGCGGCGCCGGCCCGCAGCTTGGGCGATCCTGTCCCGTCCATGCGTCCTTTGGCGGATTCGCGCGTTGGCGGGCAGCATGAGGACGCTCTGGTTCATTACCAATCCCGGCTCGGGCACCGCGACCGCCGAGAAATGCGAGGCGCTGGAGACGGTATTCCACGAACATGGACTGACGCTTGCCGGCCGCACGCACTTCCCCGAGGATGACCTGCCGACCGCTGAGGCGCTCGACCGGGCCGGCGTCGACACGGTGGTGCTGTTCGCCGGTGACGGGACGATCAACGCGGCGCTGTGCGCGCTCGCCGAATGGGACGGCGGGTTCCTGATCCTTCCGGGCGGCACGATGAACCTGCTCGCCAAGGAACTCCACGACAGCCTCGATCCGGCCGAGATCATCCGTGCCGCTCACGAGCGCGACCGGCGGGTGTCGATCCCCTTCATCGAGGCGGGGCCGCATCGCGCATTCGTGGGCCTGATCGTCGGACCGGCGGCGTCGTGGTTCCGCGCGCGCGAGGAGGTGCGGCGCGGGCGTCTCGGCGGCGTGTGGCGCGCGGCGCGGGCGGCATGGCGACGGACGTTCGGGCGCGGGATCCGCATCGCCGGCGCTCCGGGGCTGCGCGGCCGCTATCAGGCGGTGTTCGTGCGCCCGCACGCGCCGGGGCTGGATGTGCGCGGGGTCGATGCACGCGACTGGCGGTCGATCGCCGACCTCGGCTGGACCTGGGTGACCGGCGATTGGGTTGAAGCCCGCGCCGTCGATCAGACGCACAGCGACCGGCTGCGCGTCGCCGAGCCGCGGCCCATGCTCGCTCTGTTCGACGGCGAGGCGGAACGACTGGAGCCGGGCACGGAGATCACCGGCGGCACCACGCGCGACATATTCATCGCCACCAAGGCCGCATGATCCGGCTCTTCCACGTCAGCGACGTGCATTTCGGGAGCGAGGATCGCGTCGCGCTCGCCTGGTTCGACGCGTTGGTCCGCGACGAGGTGCCGGACGCGGTGATCGTGACCGGCGATCTCACCATGCGCGCGCGCCCGCGCGAGTTCGCCGCCGCCGCGAAATGGCTGGAGAGCCTCGGGCAGCCGGTGACGGTCGAGGTCGGCAACCACGATCTGCCCTATTTCAATCTCTTCGCCCGCTTTCTCACGCCTTACAGACGCTACCTCGCACTCGAGCGGATGATCGAGCGGCCGCTCGACGTTCACGGCGTATCGGTGGTGCCGTTGCGGACCACCGCACGGTTTCAGTGGCGGCTCAACTGGTCCAAGGGCCATGTCAGCACGCATGAGCTTCAGAAGGCGCTGGCGCTGGTCGAGGCGGTGCCGGCGGGCGGCGTGGTGCTGCTGGCCTGCCATCACCCGCTGATCGAAGGCGGCACGCTTGCCAATGCGCGCACGCGGGGCGGCCGGCGCGCGCTGGCGGCGCTGGCGACGGCGGGGATCGACGCGGTGCTGAGCGGACATGTCCATGATCCGTTCGACATCCCGCACCTGGCGAACGGGCGGACGGTGCGGCTGATCGGCGCCGGCACGCTGTCCAGCCGCACACGCGCGAGCCGGCCGAGCTTCAACGAGGTGCGGATCGAGGGGCGTGCGATCGAGGTGATCATGCGGGTGATGGATGCGCCCGACATCAATCTGACGAGCGGGACGGGGTAGTCTTCCCTCCCGTCATTCCGGCGTTTCCCGTCACCTTAAGCGTCCTCGTCTGCCGACAGACCCGCCTCCCGGTAGACCCGGCCTTTGCCGGGGTGACGGATGGGAGATGGCCCACAACGAAAAGGGGCGGCCCGATGTCGGACCGCCCCTTTTGATCTTGGTCGACCGTACGCGTCTTAGCGCTTCGAGAACTGGAAGCTGCGGCGGGCCTTGGCCTTGCCGTACTTCTTGCGCTCGACCGTGCGGCTGTCGCGAGTCAGGAAGCCGGCCGCCTTGACCGGGCTGCGCAGCGCCGGCTCGTAGCGGGTGATCGCCTGGGCGATGCCGTGCTTGACCGCGCCGGCCTGGCCCGACAAGCCGCCGCCCTTGACGGTGGCGACCACGTCATACTGGCCCTCGCGCCCGGCGACGCCGAACACCTGGTTGATGACGAGGCGCAGCGTCGGGCGCGCGAAATAGACTTCCTGGTCGCGACCGTTGATCGTGATCTTGCCGGTGCCGGGCTTCAGCCACACGCGAGCGACCGCGTCCTTGCGGCGGCCGGTGGCATAGGCGCGGCCGAACTTGTCGAGCTCCTGGGCGCGCAGCGGCGCGGTCGGCGCGACGGGCTGGACCGGCGCGGCGGCGTCGACGTCGGCATTGGCAACGACGGCCGGAGCTTCACCGGCGGCGATGGCGCCGAGATCGGCGAGGGACTGGCGATTGTCGGACATTATGCGCCCACCTTGTTCTTGCGGTTCAGCGCCGCGACGTCGAGAACCTCCGGGTTCTGCGCGGCGTGCGGGTGTTCGGAGCCCTTGAAGATGCGCAGGTTGCGCATCTGCTGGCGGCCGAGCGGGCCGCGCGGGATCATGCGCTCCACGGCCTTCTCTAGGATGCGCTCGGGGAACTTGCCCTCGAGGATCTTGTCGGCGCGGACTTCCTTCAAGCCGCCCGGATAGCCGGTGTGCTTGTAGTACAGCTTTTGCGTCAGCTTGCGGCCGGTGAACCTCACCTTGTCCGCGTTGATGACGATGACGTTGTCACCGCAGTCGACGTGCGGGGTGAAGCTGGTCTTGTGCTTGCCGCGCAGCAAATTGGCGATGATCACCGCCGCGCGGCCGACCACCAGACCGTCGGCATCGATCAGATGCCACTTCTTCTCCACCTCGTGCGGCTTGGCCGACTTGGTGGTCTTCATCAGCGCCTTCATGGGCCTTGGACCTCTATGACAGAAAAGCAGCACGCCGCCCCATCGGGAGCGGCGCGGATGCGGCCCTCTGTGCGATGAAGGCCGGAAAGTCAAGCAAAGTGCGGCTTTGCTGACGGGTATCATTTTACCCGAAGATTGCGGAGAACGTGCGGATCAGGCGGATGGGGCCGGCGCCGCTGTCGATTTCGGTCGTTTGGCTGGAGTCGAGCACCAGCCCTGTCGTTGGATCGGCGTGCTGCGTCAGGCGGAAGGTGACGCGCCGGTCCCCCGAGCCTCCGTTCAGCTCCCGCGTGAGGAGGATGCGCCCGTCCGCCTCGCGCGCGCTGCGTTCGCTGCCAGCAAGCGGTGTCACGACGCCGTCGGGCGCGCGCATGGTGAGCGTCACCGGGTGCGGTGCGCGTATGTCCGTTGCCGCCGCGCGATCGATCAGCGGTGAGAGGGTGCTGGCGAGCATGGCGAGCTGACGGTCCGGCGGCAGCGCGCGCAGCATGGCGACCGGCGCGGGGTCGGCTCCGCGCGGTGCCGCCTCCGGCTTGCGGCGTCTGATGGCGCCGGCGATCGCGTCGACCACCCGTGTCCACAGCGCCTCGCGGTCGGCGACGGCGGTCGGGTGGCCGGCGGCATCGAGCGTCACGACCATGCGATGCCCGATCAGCGCCGACAGCCCAGCCTCGGCGATGGCGTTGCTCGAATTGGCGGCATCGCCCGAGGCGGACAGCGTATCGATCTCGGCGACATAGCCGCCATCGCGGGCGTGGAAGATGACCCGCCGCGTGGTGGCGAAGTGGCTCTCGACGCCGCCGAGAATGCGCGTCTCGCTGACCGCGAGCGTGATCGGCCGCTCGAGCGGCGGGGTGAAGACCAGTGCGGCCGGTGCGACGGCGATCAGGGCTGCGGCGAGCGCGCTCATCGGGTGGACGCGGCGATCCAGTCCGCCAGCGCTTCCCCGGCGGTGGCGGGAATGATCTCGATCGCGGGAAGGTCGTAGCTGTGGCGCTCGGCGATGCGCGCGGCGAGCCGCGGCGCGAGCGCGGCCGTGGTCTTGAACAGCGCCTGCACTTCCTCAGCGCGCTCGACCTCACCGTGCCAGCGATAGATCGAAATGCATGGCTGCGCGATGTTGACGCAGGCGGCGAGTTCCTCCTCGACCATCGCTGCCCCGATCGCCTCGGCCGCGGCGCAGTCGGCGAAGGTCGCCAGCACCAGCGCGATGTCGCTCATCGCCGGCCGACCGCGTGCGCGCCCCAGACCGTCGCGATCAGCAGCAGCGTGCCGACGAGCTGGTGCAGCGCCGCCAGCCAGATCGGCACGCCGGTCATCACCGTCGCGATGCCGAGCAGGATCTGGATGCCCACCGCGGAATGGATCGCGATCGAGACGCGCCGGTCGCCCGCCGCCCGTGCCTTGCGCGCCAGTACCACCAGCCCGGCGAAGGCGACCCAGGCCCACCAGCGGTGGATGAAATGGACGAGGAAGGGATCGTTGATCGCCGCGTCGAGGAAGGAGCGGCCGGCGAGCGTCTCGGCGGGGAAGAGACGGCCGTTCATCAGCGGCCAGTCACTGGCGGCAAGCCCCGCGTTGAGCCCCGCCATCAGGGCGCCGTAGCCCAACTGGACGAACAGCAGCACCAGGACGACGGTGCCCGTGACTGTCAGCCGCGCCGGTTTGTCGACGGAGGCGCGGGCAAGCGTGCGCAGGTCGAGCGCGGTCCAGATGATGCCGCCGAGGATGACCAGCGCGGCGAGGAGGTGGACGGCGAGTCGCACATGGCTGACGTCGGTGCGCACGGACAGGCCCGAGGTCACCATCCACCAGCCGATCGCGCCCTGCAGCCCGCCGAGCGCGAGCAGCGCCGTCAGCCGCCAGCCATAGCCGCGCGGGATCTGCCTGCGGACCCAGAACCACAGCAGCGGGAGCGCGAAGGCGAGCCCGATCACCCGCCCGAGCAGCCGGTGGAGATATTCCCAGAAGAAGATGCCCTTGAACTGGGCGAGCGTCATGCCGCGGTTCAGTTGCTGATACTCGGGGATGCGCTGATAGGCGGCGAATTCGGCCTGCCACTGCGCGTCATTGAGCGGCGGGACGATGCCGCTGATCGGCTTCCATTCGGTGATCGATAGGCCCGATTCGGTGAGACGGGTGATGCCGCCCACCACCACCATCGCCACGATCAGCGCGGCCACGACATAGAGCCAGCGGACGAGCGCCATCGGGCGGGCAGTCGGCGGATCGAGCGGGGGCCGGAGCATCGGAGGCGGGTTAGCGGAGCGGGGGCCTGGCGCCAAGCGGGTTGCAGCGGCTACATCCCGCCCTTGATGCTCGCCCCGCCCGGCAGGCCGACGAACGGCAGGGCCGCGGCGCCATCGCGGGTCATGCCGACGTCGACCGTGCCGTCCTCGCCCAGCGTGATCGTCATCAGCGTGCGGCGGCGCTGCGTCGCAGGGACGAGACGGAGGCGGCTTTCGTCGCCGATATGCTCGGCGGTCAGCAGCAGCGAGGGGACGGCGGTCGGCACGGCGCCCTGTCTGGTCCGGCACGATCCCGGTTCGGTGACGAGTCGGCCCTCCGCCATCGGCCCCGAATCGCCGACGACGATGCGGGGGAAGTCCGCCTGCGCCACCAGATTGCAGGTGAAGGACAGGTTCGGCTGGAGCGCCTGGAGCAGCGAGGCGTCGGCCGAGCCGCTCACCGAATCGATCACGGTGCGCCCCGGCTTCAGCAGCGCGCGGCCGCCGAGCGCGGTGTCGGTGCCGGTGACTTTCCAGTCGACCGCGAAGCCCAGTCCCACCAGCGAGCGCAGCGGCGCCCATCGCCAGGACAGCACGCTGCCGCCGGCGACGCCGACCTCGCCGTTCCAGATCGTGCCGGCGACGCCGGTCCGCCACGGCCGGTTCTTGAACACGGTGCTTGCCGGGATCGTCCAGATCATCGCCAGCACGTAAGCGGCTATGCCGATCGCGGCGAAGAGGATAAGACGGCGCCGCGCGCCGGTTTGCGCAATTGCGGAGAGATCGAGTGGACCGCCGGGACGTTCTGAGGCTTCTGCGATCAGGCCTCGTCGGATCAGCGGCGTCATTGGTCGTGCCCTCGTCGTTGATGGCGTCGTTGGTCGCCGCCGAGCGGAAGCCGAAGCCCGACAAGCGGCCGGTGGCGTTGCTGCTCCCGCTCACCGGGGAGCGGGCGGCGCTGGGCCTTAGCATGAGCCGCGCGGCCGCGCTCGTCGAAAGTAACGGCAAGCTGATGCAGCTCCTCGACACCGGCGGCACCGGCGAAGGCGCCGCGCGCGCCGCCGCCGAGGCGATGAGGCGCAAGGTGGCGATGGTGCTGGGCCCGCTCACCGCCGAGGAAGCGCGCGCGGCGGCGGGCGCCGTGGCGGGCAAGGTGCCGGTGATCGCCTTCACCAACGACATGAGCGTGGCGGCGAGCGGCGCCTTCGTGTTCGGCCTGACTCCGCGGCAGTCGACCAGCGCGGTGCTGCGCTACGCCCGTTCGCGCGGGGTGAAGTCGATGCTGGCGATCGGCGACGGCACGCCCTGGAGCGTGGCGGCGATCGATGCGGCGCGGGCACTGCAGGGCGAGCTCGGCATCGACGTGCGGGCGATCACCGTCGCGCCCGGCCAGCCCTTGCCCTCCGCCGGCGAACCGCCCGACGCGGTTCTCGCGACCGGCGGCGGCGACGCGGTGCTCGCGGCGGCGCGCAACCTCAAGACGACCGGCATCCAGCTGCTCGGCACCGTGCAGGCGCTCGACAACCGCCCGTCGGCGCTGGAGGCGCTCGACGGCGCATGGATCGCGGCGCCCGATCCCAAGTCGTTCGGCACCTTCTCCTCCGAATTCGAGGCGAAGGTCGGCGGCGCGCCCGGCGCGCTGGCGGCGCTCGCCTATGACGCGGCCGGCATCGTCAGGACGCTGCGCGCCAATCGCCAGCTCGACCGCGCGGGCCTGCTCGGCACCGAAAGCTTCCCCTGCGTCACCGGCGCGGCCCGCTTCCGCACCGATGGAAGCTGCGCGCGCGAGCTCGCGATCCTGGTGGCGCGGCGCAGCGGTTACGAGAGCGTGGCGACCTCGCGGGGAGCGTGAGGTGAGCCGCCAGTCCTGCCCGTTATGCCGGACTTGTTCCGGCATCCACCGTGAAGCAAGGGCCGACGCGGATGGATTTGCGGCACGGTGGACCCCGGCGCAAGGCCCGGGTGACGTATCGCTGGGGGATAGCGAATCCGGCTTCACCCTGATCGAGCTGATGATCAGCCTGGTCCTGTTCGCGCTGATCGCGGTGGCGGGGCTGGCGCTGGTCGACGGCGTGCTCGGCGTGCAGGGGCGGACCGAGACCCGGCTCGACCGGCTCGCCGACCTCCAGCGCACGATGCTGGTGGTGACGAGCGACGTCGAGCAGATCGCGCTCGGCAATGTTTCGGGCGGGGGCGACCGGCTGACCTTCACGCGTGCCGCGCCCGGACTCGGCGGGCCGCCGGTGCCGGTGACCTATGCGGTGCGCGCGGGTGCGCTGATCCGAAGCGTCGGCGGGCGGCCGCAGCTCCTGCTCACCGGCGTGACCGGCGCGCGCTGGCGCTTCTTCGAGCAGGACTGGCAGAGGCAATGGCCGCTGTCGGACGATGAGGAGGCGGCCGCGGCCTGGCCGCGCGCGGTCGAGCTCGAGCTGACGGTGGCGGGGCAGGGGCCGGAAGGGCGGCTCCGCCGCGTGATCCTGCTGCCCGTCCGCGCCAGGACGGAGCCGGCGCAATGACGCCACGCCACCCCCGCGACGATGAGCGGGGCATGATCCTGATCAACGTGCTGATGTTCGTGGCGATCGCCGCCGGGCTGGTGCTGCTGATGGTCGACCGCGAGGAGCTGGCGCTCGACCGCGCGCTGCGCACCCGCGAGGCGGCGCGGGCGCAGGCGGTGGTGCGCGGCGGCGAGCTGTCGGCGGTGGTGGCGCTGCGCCGCGATGCGGCCGAGCAGCGCGACTACGACGCCGCCTCCGAACCCTGGGGCGCGCTCGCCGAGAGCGGAGCGCCGATCGAGGGGGGCAGCTTCGACCTCGTCATCGCCGACGCCGAGGGGCGCTTCAACCTCAACGCGCTGATGAGCGGGCAGGCGGCGCCGGTGATCCTGTTCGGCGAGATCGCCCACTCGGTCGGGCTGGACGAGGAGCAGATCGCCAAGGCGGTCGCCTTCGTGCGGCTCGCCGGACCGGTGACGGACCTGCGCCCGCTGCGCTTCGCCGGGCTCGATCCCGAGGTGACGGGGCAGCTCGAACGGCTCGTCGCCGCGCTGCCGGGCCAGACGCAGATCAACCTCAACGCCGCCTCGCCCGAGATGCTGGCGATCCTGTTCCATGATCCGGTCGTCGCTGATCGGCTGGTCAAGGTACGCGAGCGTCAGGGGATGCTGACGATGAAGGACCTGGCTGATGAGAATGTCACGATGCCGCCGGCGACGGGCTTCCGCTCCAGCACCTTCTGGGTGCGCACCCGTGCGACGATCGGCGACACCGTCCAGCAGGGCGCCACATTGATCCAGCGCCGCCCCGGCGAACCCGGCGCGCCGCCCGAGACGGTGGCGGTCGAGCGCTGGTGGAACGCCGCTATCCCGCCCGACGCGCCGGCATTCCCGGCAAGGAAGAACTAGCCGGACGACGGCTGGTCGTTCGGCGCGTCGGCAAACTTGCGCCTGAGCCGCGCCAGCTCGTCGATCTCCTGCGCGTCCCACGAGGCGAAGATCGCGCGGCCCATCCGCTCGCGCGCGGCGTCGATCAGGTCGGTCATCGCCTTGCCCGTCGGCGTGACGACGGCCTCGCGCACGCGGCGGTCGGCGGCGCCGGCCCGGCGTTCGACCAGTCCAAGGCTCTCGAGCTTCGCCACCTGGCGGCTGACCGTGGTGTAGTCCCGCCCGACGCGGTCGGCGAGCTCCACCACCCCGATCGGGCCGACCGCTCGATCCCGACCAGCAGCGGGAACAGCGCACGGTCGAGCCGGATCCCGGCCGCCTCGATCAGCACCTCGTCACGCTGCGGCCGGTTCATCGCGCCGACGATGTCGAGCACGGCACCATGCAGTACTTGACTTTGTTCGTTCGATCGAACAAGAGAGATGCGATGATTTCCTCCATTCTCCTGGACACCGCCATCGAGCATTTCGGGCGTCACGGCTTCGAGGGGGCGAGCACGCGCGCGATCGCGAACGCCTCGCGCACCGCCATGTCCTCGATCACCTATCATTTCGGCGGCAAGAAGGGACTCTACATCGCTGCCGCCGACCACATCGCCGCGGGCATCGCCGAGCGGCAGGCGGAGGTGCTGCGGCGGGTGCGGGAGGCCGGCGCCGCCACCCGCGAACAGGCGGTCGAGGAGGTGCTGACGCTGCTTGAAAGCCTCGGCCGGATGATGCTCTCCAAGGACACCGAGCACTGGGCGCGTTTCATCATCCGCGAGCAGCAGTTCCCGACCGAGGCGTTCCACCGCATCTTCGAGGGCGCGATGCAACCGATCGCCGAGACGCTGATCGGCCTGACCGCGCAGGTCCGCACCGACCTAGACCCGCGCGAGCTGCGCGCGACGGCGGTGCTGATGGTCGGCCAGGTGCTGATGCTGCGCGCCGGTCATGCGGCGGTGTGCCGCGTGTTCGAGGTGATCGAGATCGATTGCGATCTTGCCGAGCTTCTGATCCGGCGCCTGCGCGCCAACGCCCGCTGCATCCTTTCGGAGAAACCGGAATGAACCGCCGCCTGATCGTCGCCGTCGTCGTGCTCGCCGCCCTCGCGATCGTCGCGGTCGCGACCAAGGGATTCGGGCTGTTCGGAGGCGAGGGCGACAAGCCGCTCCAGCTCTACGGCAATGTCGATATTCGCGAGGTCGACATGGGGTTCCGCGTTGGCGGACGGATCAAGACGATCGCGGTCGACGAGGGTGCCAAGGTCCAGCCGGGGCAGCTGCTGGCGACGCTCGACACCGCCACGCTCGACGCGCGCATCGGCGAGGCGGATGCGCAGGTGCAGCAGGCGCGCGCGCAGCTCGAGAAGCTGCGCAACGGCAATCGCGTACAGGACATCGCCCAGGCCCGTGCGCGCGTCGTGGCGGCGCAGGCTTCCGCTGCCAATGCCCAGCGTGATTTTGCCCGCCGTCAGCCGCTGGTCGCGCCGGGGGCGATCAGCCGGGCGGTGTGGGACCAGACCGTGGCGGCGCGCGACAGCGCCAATGCCCAGCTCGCCGAGGCGCGGCAGGCGCTGTCGCTGCTGGAAGCGGGCAGCCGGCGCGAGGACATCGCTGCCGGCGAGGCCCAGCTCCGCGCCGCCGAGGCGACCCGGCGCAGCGCCGCGACCGATCTGGGGGACACGCGCCTCGTCGCCGAGACCGCCGCCACGGTGGTGACCCGCGCGCAGGAGCCGGGCGCGATCGTCCAGCCGGGGCAGACGCTGCTCACCCTGTCGATCGACCGGCCGATGCGCATCCGCGCCTATATCGCCGAGCCCGACCTCGGCCGCATCAGCCCCGGCATGGCGGTCGAGGTGAGGACGGACGGCAATCCCAAGGTGTATCACGGCACCATCGGCTACATCTCGCCGCGCAGCGAGTTCACGCCCAAGTCGGTCGAGACCGAGGAGCTGCGCACCGACCTGGTCTATCGCCTGCGCATCATTGTCAGCGATCCTGATGATGCGCTCCGTCAGGGGCAGCCGGTGACGGTCACCGTCCCGGGCGCGCGGCCGGCGCATCGGGGGTGAGGAGTGACCGACCCTCGCCGCGAGTCCTGCCGTGCTCCTGCGGAGGCAGGAGCGCTGGAGGCGAGAGGCTGTCGCCTGCCGCCACGGCTCCTGCCTTCGCAGGAGCACGAGAAGAGTGGGCGGCGCGGTGAGTGAGCCGCAACCCGCCGCCCGCGCCGACGGGCTGGTCAAGCGCTTCGGCGAGCTGACCGCGCTCGACGGCGTGCGCATCGCCATCCCGCCGGGCCAGGTGACCGGCCTCGTCGGCCCCGACGGCGCCGGCAAGACCACGCTGATCCGCATCCTCGCCGGGCTGATGGCGCCGACCGACGGCACCGTCGAGGTGCTCGGCAAGCCGCCGGGCGAGGCGCTCGACGACTTGGGCTACATGCCGCAGCGGTTCGGCCTCTACGAGGACCTCAGCGTGCGCGAGAACCTCGTGCTCTATTCCGAGGTGCGCGGGCTCGACCGGTCGGAGCGCGAGGCGGCGTTCGACCGGCTGCTCGACTTCACCGATCTCAAGCGCTTCCAGGGGCGCCTCGCCGGTAAGCTCTCGGGCGGCATGAAGCAGAAGCTCGGCCTCGCCTGCGCGCTGGTGAAGACGCCGCGGCTGCTGCTGCTCGACGAGCCGGGCGTCGGCGTCGATCCGATCTCGCGGCGCGAGCTGTGGGCAATGGTCGGCGATCTCACCGGCGAGGGCATCGGCGTGCTGTGGTCGACCGCCTATCTCGACGAGGCGGAGAAATGCGACAGCGTCTACCTGCTCAACGAGGGCAAGCTGCTGTTCGACGGCCCGCCGGCGGAGCTGACCGGCAAGGTCAAGGACCGGGTGATCCGCGTCGCCGGCTTCAAGGAGCGCCGCCGCCAGTTCCTGACCAGGGCGCTCGACCGCGACGACGTGATCGACGGCACCATCCAGGGCCGCGCGGTGCGCCTGCTGCTGAAGGACGGTGCGGCAAAGCCCGATTTCGAAGGAGGGACGATCGAGATGGCGCCGCCTCGCTTCGAGGACGGCTTCATCGAGATACTGGGCGGCGGTCCCAAGGGCACCAGCCCGCTTGCCGAGCGCTATCGCACCATTCCCGAGAACGACGCGCCCGCGATCGAGGCCAAGGGGCTCACCAAGCGGTTCGGCGACTTCACCGCCGCCAAGGACATGGAGTTCTCGATCCCGCGCGGGCAAATCTTCGGCCTGCTGGGCCCGAACGGCGCGGGCAAGTCGACCACCTTCAAGATGCTGTGCGGTCTGCTCACGCCCACGGCCGGCACCGGCGCGGTGGCGGGGCACGATCTCCGCCATGCCGCGGCCGACGCGCGCAACTCGCTCGGCTACATGGCGCAGAAATTCTCGCTCTACGGCGATCTGTCGGTGCGGCAGAACCTCGATTTCTTCGCCGGCGCCTACGGCCTCGACCGCGGCACGGCGGCGCGGGCGACCGCGGCGATGATCGACATCTTCGAGCTCGGACCGCACGTGAACGTCAACGCCGGCACCTTGCCGCTCGGCTTCAAGCAGCGGCTCGCGCTCGCCTGCGCGGTGATGCACGAGCCGCCCGTGCTGTTCCTCGACGAGCCGACCTCGGGCGTCGATCCGGTGTCGCGGCGCGAATTCTGGATGATCATCAACGGCCTGGTCGAGAAGGGCGTGACCGTGCTGGTCACCACGCACTTCATGGACGAGGCCGAATATTGCGACCGCGCGACGCTGATCTACCGCGCCGAGCAGATCGCGACCGGCACCCCCGACGAGCTCAAGGCCGAGGCCGCGAAGCTGGCGAACCTCGATGACCCGACGATGGAGGACGCCTTCATCGCGCTGATCGAGGAATTCGACCGCAAGCGCGAAGCCGGGGGGAGGGAGGCGGCGTGATGCATTCCCCCTTCGTGCTCCTGCGAAGGCAGGAGCCCTGGATTTCGGGCGAGACGCGTGTTGTCCAGGGCTCCTGCCTTCGCAGGAGCACGGGAGGGTGGGGGTCATGACCTCCATCCGCTTCTCCCTCCGCCGCCTCGCCGCGCTGGTCGCGAAGGAAGCGTCGCAGATCGTGCGCGATCCCTCGACCTTCCTGATCGCCTTCCTGCTGCCGCTGATCCTGCTGTTCCTGTTCGGCTATGCGGTGTCGCTCGACAGCACGCGCACCCGCGTCGCGCTGGTGGTGCAGGATTCGAGCGCGCCGGCGCTCGGCCTCGCGCAGAGCTATGCGCATTCGCCTTATTTCGAGGTGACCTTTGCCCGTTCGGTCCAGCCGGTGAAGCAGTGGATGGTCGACGGCCGGGTGCGCGCGATCATCGTCATCCCGCCCGATTTCGGCGAGGGGGTGAAGCAGGGCAATCCGCCGCCCATCCAGATCATCACCGACGGATCGCAGCCCAATACCGCCAACTTCGCCGCCGCCTACGGCGAGGGCGTGCGCGCGGCCTGGGCGGCGGGCGACGACAACCGCCAGCCGCCGGTCAGCCTGTCGACGCGCTTCTGGTACAATCCCGAGCTCAAGAGCCGCTATTTCCTCGTTCCCGGATCGATCGCGATCGTGATGACGATGATCGGCACCCTGCTCACCGCGCTCGTCGTCGCGCGCGAATGGGAGCGCGGCACGATGGAGGCGATGATGGCGACCCCCATCAGCATGGCCGAGTTCATCGCCAGCAAGGTGCTGCCCTATTACCTGCTCGCGCTGGGATCGATGACCCTGTGCACGCTGATCGCGGTGTTCGCGTTCGGGGTGCCGTTCCGCGGCAGCGTGTTCGCGCTGTTCGCGATCGCCAGCGCCTTCCTGATGCCGGCGCTGGGGCTCGGCCTGTTCATCTCCGCGGCGACCAAGAACCAGTTCGTCGCCAGCCAGGTCGCGCTGCTCTCGGCGTTCCTGCCGACCTTCCTGCTCTCGGGCTTCATCTTCGAGATCGGGTCGATGCCCTGGCCGATCCAGGCGATCACCTATGCCGTGCCGGCACGCTACCTGATCCCGTCGCTGCAGACGGTGTTCCTAGCGGGCGACCTGTGGGGGCTGATCCTCCCCAACATCGGCATCATGCTGCTGTTCGGCATGGGCTTCTTCCTCCTGGCGTTCCGCGTCACGCGCAGGAGCCTCGACTGATGCGGCGGCTTTTTGATGCCGCCGGCCTGCGCAGGTTGGGCGCGATGATCGTCAAGGAGATGTGGGCGGTGCTGCGCGATCCGCGCTCGCGGATCGTGCTGGTGGTGCCGCCGCTCATCCAGCTGTTCATCTTCACCTTCGCCACCACGCTCGACGTCAAGAACGTCGACATCGGCGTGCTCAACCGCGCGACCGGCGTGCATTCGAGCGAGTTCGTCTCGCGCGTCGCCGGCAGCCCCAACTTCCGCAAGGTGCTGCCGCTGTGGTCCTCGGACGAGCTTGCCGACGCGATCGACCGGCAGGAGGTGATCGCGGCGGTGGTGATCGACGAGGATTTCGACCGCGCCGTCGACGCCGGCCGGCCGGCGACGATCGGCGTGGTGCTCGACGGCCGCCGCTCCAACGCCGCGCAGATCGTCTCGGGCTATCTCAGCCAGATCGCCGGCGGCGTCGGCGCCGACCTGATGCCGCGCGCCTCGGCGAGCCCCGGCAGCGTCGTCACCAACTGGTACAACCCCTCGCTCGATTACATCTGGTTCACGCTGCCCTCGCTGGTCGCGATCATCGTGTCGGTGTCGGGCCTCGCCGTCACCTCGCAATCGGTGGCGCGCGAGCGCGAGCTCGGCACCTTCGACCAGCTGATGGTCTCGCCCCTGCGCGTCCACGAGATACTGATCGGCAAGATGGTGCCGCCGTTCCTGCTCGGCATGTTCAACGGGTCGATCTACCTGGTCATCGCGCCTTTGGTGTTCGGGGTGCCGTTCCTCGGCTCGCTCACGCTCTTCTTCCTGTCGCTGTCGGTCTATCTGCTCGCACTGATCGGCGTGGGGATGCTGGTCTCGGCCGCCTCGGCGACGCAGCAGCAGGCGTTCCTCGGCGTGTTCCTGGCGATCACGCCGCTGATCCTGCTGTCGGGCTACGCCAGCCCGATCGACAACATGCCGGACTGGCTGCAGGTCGTCACCTACGCCGATCCGGCGCGCTACTTCCTCGTCATCGTCCAGGGGCTGTTCCTGAAAGCGATGCCGGCGGAGGCCGTGTTCCACCAGCTCTGGCCGCTGGCGATCATCGCCTGCGTGACGCTCACCGCCGCAGCCTGGCTGTTCCGCGCGCGAATGGAGTGATTATGCCTTTCCCCCTCCACCCGTTCGCCCTGAGCTTGTCGAAGGGCGATAGGCGAATCCGGTCCTCCTCGCCCTTCGACAAGCTCAGGGCGAACGGGCCGGGGGTTCTCCTGCTGGCGCTGCTCGCCGGCTGCACCGTCGGGCCTGACTACCAGCGCCCCGAGACCAGGGCCGCGGCCCAGTGGGTCGAGCCCGGCACGCCCGGGGCGGTCGACCTCACCTGGTGGCGGCGCTTCAACGATGCCGAGCTGACGGCGCTGGTCGAGCGCGCGCTGAAATCGAGCCCCGATCTCGCCGAAGCCTCCGCGCGGCTCGCCGAGGCGCGCGCCAACCGCGACGCCACCGCCGGCGGCCGGCTGCCGACGGTGCAGGCGACGGGCTCCGCCACCGAGAACGTGCTGAGCGAGAACGGCCAGATCCCGATCGGCCAGATTCCCGTCTTCACGCGCGATTTCCCGCTGTTCGACCTCGGCTTCGACGCGAGCTGGGAGCTCGACTTCTGGGGCCGCCGCACCCGGCAGGTCGAGGCGGCGACCGCGCGGATGCAGGCGGCCGAGGCGAGCCGGCAGGACGTGATGCTGACGCTGATCGCCGAGGTCGCACGCGCCTATTACGACCTGCGTTCCGCCCAGGCCGACATCGCCACCGGCGAGGCCGCCGCCGCCGCCGATGCCGAGACGGCGCGGCTGACGGCGCTGCGCTACCGCGCCGGCGAAACCTCGAAGATCGACGCCGACCGTGCCGAGGCGCAGGCGCGCGCCAGCGCCGGTGCGGTGGCAGAGGCGCGCGCCAGCGCTGCGGCCGCCACCTATCGCATCGCCACGCTCGTCGGCGCGCCTCCCGAGGAGGTGGCGCCGGAGCTCAAGGCCACCGGCCCGCTTCCGGTCGCGCCCGACGCGATCCTGGTCGGCGTCCGCTCCGAGCTGCTCGAGCGCCGCCCCGACGTGCGCAGCGCCGAGCGCGAGCTCGCCGCCGCCACCGCCGATATCGGTGTCGCCACCGCCGACCTGTTCCCGCGCTTCAGCCTGATCGGCAGCGTCGGCCAGCAGGCACGCAGCGTCGGCGATCTCTTCTCAGGGAACAGCACCCGGCTCCAGGTCGGACCGAGCTTCTCCTGGCCGATCTTCTCGGGCGGCACGATCCGCGCGCAGGTCCCGCGCCGCCGACGCCCGCGCCCAGGGCGCCGCCGCCCGCTACGAAAAGGCGGTGATCGGCGCGCTCTCCGACAGCGAAGGCGCGATCAACCGCTTCCTCAACGCCCGCGCCGCCCTGGTCGAGGCGGAGGCATCGCTCGCCCGCGAGCGCACCGCCTTCGCGCTCGCCGAGCAGCGCACTGCTCGGGGTGAGGACGATCGCCTCGCCCTGATGCGCGCCCGGTCATCGCTCACCGCCGCCGAACGCCGCCGCGACTCCGCCGTCGCGGCGAAGGGCCAGGCCGCGATCGCGCTGTTCAAGTCGCTGGGCGGCGGCTGGAGCTGACGTGGCGGGGTTCGCTTGAAGCAACTGTTCCCCGGCGAAGGCCGGGGCCCAGTATCGAACCGCTCGCAACTGGGCCCCGGCCTTGGAACCGATCTCCAACGGATTGAGGGATTCCGATCACCTCGAACTTCCTCTAAGGCCGCCCGATGCTCACGATCACCGACGTCATCGTCCGCCTTGGCGGGCGCACGATCCTCGACGGCGCCGGCGCCGCGCTGCCGCCGCGCAGCCGGGTCGGGCTGATCGGGCGCAACGGCGCCGGCAAGTCGACGCTGGTGCGCGTGATCGCGGGACAATTGGAGCCCGACGCCGGATCGGCGGAGATGCCGCGCGGCACCAGGCTCGGCTATATCGCGCAGGAAGCGCCCGCCGGCGCCGCGACTCCGTTCGAGACGGTGCTGGCCGCGGACACCGAGCGCGCCGCGCTGATGGCCGAGAGCGAGACCAGCCACGACCCCGACCGGCTGGGCGAGATCCATGAGCGGCTGAACGCGATCGACGCCCATGCCGCGCCGGCGCGCGCCGCCCGCATCCTCGTTGGCCTGGGCTTCGACGAGGCGGCGCAGCACCGCCCGCTCGACAGCTTCTCCGGCGGCTGGCGGATGCGGGTGGCGCTGGCGTCGCTGCTGTTCTCTCAGCCCGACGTGCTGTTGCTCGACGAGCCCTCGAACCACCTCGACCTCGAGGCGGTGCTGTGGCTGGAGGATTTCCTCCGCTCCTACCCGGCGACGATCCTGATCGTCAGCCACGAGCGCGATTTCCTCAACAACGTCGTCGACCACATCCTCCACCTCGATCGCGGCAAGCTCACGCTCTACCCGGGCGGCTATGACGCGTTCGAGCGCCAGCGCGCCGAGCGGCAGGCGCAGCAGGCGGCGGCGCGCGAGCGCCAGCTCGCCGAGCGCGCCAAGCTGCAGGACTATATCGCCCGCAACTCCGCCCGCGCCTCCACCGCCAAGCAGGCGCAGTCGCGCGCCAAGGCGCTGGCGAAGATGCAGCCGATCGCGGCGGTGCTCGACGATCCCAGCCTGTCGTTCGACTTCCCCAATCCCGACGAGCTGCGCCCGCCGCTGATCACGCTCGACATGGCGAGCGTCGGCTATGGCGACACGCCGATCCTCCAGCGGCTGAACCTCAGGCTCGATCCCGACGACCGCGTCGCGCTGCTCGGCCGCAACGGTAACGGCAAGACCACGCTGGCGCGGCTGCTGTGCGCGCAGCTCAAGCCGATGGACGGCGGCATGACCGCCTCAGGCAAGATGCGCGTCGGCTATTTCACCCAATATCAGGTCGAGGAGCTCGACCGCGACGATACCCCGCTCGAGCATATGGCGCGGCTGATGAAGGGCGCGAGCCCGTCGGCGGTGCGCGCGCAGCTTGGGCGGTTCGGCTTCTCGGGCGACAAGGCGACGACCAAGGTCGGCAGGCTCTCCGGCGGCGAGCGCGCGCGGCTGGCGCTGGCGCTGATCACCCGCGACGCGCCGCATATGCTGATCCTCGACGAGCCGACCAACCACCTCGACGTCGATGCGCGCGAGGCGCTGGTGCAGGCGCTCAACGCCTATACCGGCGCGGTGGTGATCGTCAGCCACGACCGCCACATGCTGGAGATGACCGCGGACCGGCTGGTGCTGGTCGACGGCGGCACCGCGCGACCGTTCGACGGCGCGCTCGACGATTATATCGCGCTGGTGCTGGCCAAGGACGCCAAGGACACCGCCGGCGTCGCTAAAGTCGACCGCAAGGAGGCGCGACGCCAGGCGGCCGAGGCGCGCGAGAAGGGCACTGCCCTCCGCAAGCGCGCGCAGGAGGCGGAGCGCGAGCTCGCCAAGCTCACGGAGCAACGCAGCGCGATCGATCGGGCGATGTTCGATCCGGCCTCGGCCGATGCGGCGCTGGCCAAGCTGACGATGACCGAGTTGATGAAGCGTCGTGCCGAGCTGGAGTCGCGAATCGAGGCGGCGGAAGCGGCGTGGATGGACGCCAGCGAGGCGCTGGAGCTGCTCGCGGCCGCCTGAGCGGATCGCCTTCGGAAAAGCGGGAGACCGAACTCCGGGCGCCGACCCATCGGGCATACCGCTCTTGACTCTGAGTTGATCGTTCAATCAAATGGCGTCGTGCAGGCGAAGCGACTCACACGCGAGAAGATCGTCGACGCGGCGATGGAGCTGTTCTGGCTCAAGGGCTACGGCTCGACCTCGATCGCCGACATCCTCAGCCGCACCCAGATCAACAGCGGCAGCCTGTACCATTTCTTCCCGGGCAAGCAGGACCTGCTGCTGGCGGTGCTGGACCGGTATCGCCGGGGCATAGGGCCGATGCTGCTGGAGCCGGCCTGGGCAGGCGTCGACGATCCGATCGAGCGCGTGTTCGCGCTCCTCGCCCGCTACCGCGGCCTGATCCTCGAGACGGAATGCACCTATGGCTGCCCGATCGGGAGCATCGCGCTGGAACTGCACGAGCCCGACGAATCGGTGCGCCGCCTTCTCGCCGGGAACTTCACCGGCTGGGTCGATGCGGTCGAGGCCTGCCTGGTCGAGGCGGGCAGCCGCCTTCCCGTTGGTACCGACGTTCGCGCGCTGGCGGAGTTCGTGCTGACGGTGATGGAGGGTGCGGTGATGCAGGCGCGCACCTATCGCGACATCGGCTATTTCGACCGGCCGGTGGCGCAGCTGCGCGCGCATTTCGACGCGCTGGAGCGCATGACGTGCGCGGCCTGAGCGCCGCGTTTCTGCTGCTGCTCGCAGCATCGCCCGCAGCCGCGCAGCAAATCGACGTGAAACTTGCGACTGCGGCCGACGGCACGCGTACGCTTTCCCACGAGATCGTCATCCCGGCGCCGCTGCAGGAGGTCTGGAATGCGATCGCCACGGTCGAGGGTTGGCGGACATGGGCGGTCCCGCTGGCGCGGGAGGTGCCGGGTTCCTCGGATCGCTTTGAGACCAGCTACGATCCCACGGCGGCACCCGGCGCGGCGTCGACCATCGAGCAGCAATGGCTGGAACGGGCGGCGCCGTATCGAGTCGTGTTCAGAACGACGCGCACGCCCGCCGGCTTCCCCCATGCCGATGCCTATCTCCGCGTGACCAGCAGCTTCCTTCTCACGCCGGTCGGCACCACCGCGACCCGCCTGCGCCTTACCGGGAGCGGCTATCCCGCCGGACCGGCGGGAGACACGCTGATCGCCTTCTTCCGCGAGGGAAACCGCATGTCGCTTGAGCAGCTTGGAAAGCGCTTCGCGACAGGCCCGATCGACTGGACCGCCCGGCGTCCACAGGCGAAGAACGAGTGACTTGCCGGGCGCGAGCGCAGGCGCACACCGGAACGGCACCGGAGGAGGTTTGGCGTAACTATCACTAAGTTGTTGAAAAGATGGTCGGGGAAAGAGGATTCGAACCTCCGGCCCCTGCGTCCCGAACACAGTGCTCTACCAGGCTGAGCTATTCCCCGACCGGCGCTTCGGGGCGAGCCCGTCAGCGAGGGGCGGCCTATACCACCACGGCCGAGGGTTTCAAGCCGGGAATCCTACAATTCCCTCTCCCGGCGGGAGAGGGAAGGGGCCCGCCGCGAAGCGGTGGGAAGGGTGAGGGTGATTATGTGGGAACCCGATTCGTCACCCTCACCCTTCCGCCGCCTCCGGCGGCTCCCTCCCTCTCCCAAAGGGAGAGGGGTTTTTACCGCCGCGCATCCAGCATGTCCTCGACTGCGACGAACTTCTCGCGCGGGGCGCCGAGCCGGGCGCGCGCCACCTCGGCCGCGTCGATCTTCTGCCAGTCGCGGAAGGTGACGACGTCGGCTCCGCGCTCCGCAAGCAGCGCGTCAAGGCCGGGCCGGCCGGGCTTGCCGCTGTCGCCGCTCATGTCCTCGGCGATCTTGTCGACGATCGCGAAACCGTCCGGCCGGTTGGTGCCGATCGTCCCCGTCGGCCCGCGCCGCGCCCAGCCGACCGCATAGAGTCCCGGCGCGATCCGCCCCTCCTCGTTGGCGAAGCGGCCGAGCTTTTCGTCATAGGGGACACCCTCGATCGGTGGCGTGCGATAGCCGATGCAGCTCACCACCAGATGCGCCGGCACCGCATAGGTCTCGCCGGTACCGTGGGCATTGCCGCCCGCGTCGAGCTCGGTGCGTTCGACGATCACGCGTTCGGCCTTGCCGTCGCCCTCGATCCTGACCGGCCGGGCGAAGAAATCGAAGATGATGCGGATCGGCTTGTCCGAGGGCGGCCGGCCGGCGAAGGTGCGCAGATGCGCGACCGATTTGCGCAGGCCCGGTTCGAGCACGGCATCGGCCTCGGCGGGCGGCAGGTCGGCGGGGTCGACAACCGGCGCGGCGCGGTGGAGCTCGCCGAGCTCGCCCAGCTCCTTGGGAGTCATCGCGATCTGGTGCGGTCCGCGGCGGCCGAGGATGATGACGTCGCCGGCATGGCCCGCCTTCAGCCGGTCGAGCGCATGGCCGACGATGTCGGAGCCGGCGAGCTCCGCCTCGGCCTTGGCGAGGATGCGGGCGACGTCGAGCGCGACATTGCCGTTGCCGACCACCACCGCGCCGCCGCCGTCGAGCGCGGGCGCGAGGCCCGCGTGCTCCGGATGGCCGTTGTACCAGCCGACGAACGCCGCCGATCCCACCACGCCGGGCAGGTCGTCGCCGGGGATGCCGAGCGGCCGGTCGGCCGGCGCGCCGGTCGCCAGCACCACCGCGTCATAGAGGTCGACGAGCTCGCGGATCGACACGTCGCGCCCGACCGCGACATTGCCGACGAAGCGGACGTTCTCGGTCAGCGCGGTCGCCTCGTAGCGGCGCGACACCACCTTGATCGACTGATGGTCGGGAGCGACCCCGGTGCGGATCAGGCCGAAGGGCACCGGCAGCTTGTCGATGATGTCGACGCGAACCTCTTCCCCGAAGGCCTTCTGCGCCGCTTCGGCGGTATAATAGCCCGCCGGCCCGGAGCCGATCACCGCGATATGCCGCATGGAACCTCCCGCGTCTGTGGGTGCGATGCTAGCGGCCCGGCAGGGGAGGGCAAGCGCTGAGCGATTGACCGCGCTCGAAAGGCTCGTCTAGGCGCCGCTCACGATGACGACGAAGACGCCCGCGTGAGCCCGATCGAGCTGACCGCCGCCGCGCTCGGCCTCGCCAACATCGTCCTCGTCGTCCGCCGCAGCATGTGGAACTATCCGTTCGCGCTGGCGATGGTGTCGCTCTACGGCGCCGTCTTCTTCGAAGCGAAGCTCTACTCCGACGCGCTGCTCCAGCTCTTCTTCTTCGCGGTCAACCTCTACGGCTGGTGGAACTGGTCGCGCAGCCGCGCCGAGCAGGGCGAGGTGCGGGTCGAGCGGCTCTCCGGCGGCGCGCGGCTCGCCTGGATCGCCGCGGTGGCGGCGGCGACGGCGGGCTGGGGCTGGCTGATGCATAGCCATACCGATGCCGCCTATCCCTGGTGGGACGCAGGCATCGCGATGCTGAGCGTCGCGGGCCAGATCCTGCTGTCGCGCCGCCATTGGGAGAATTGGGTGCTGTGGATCGCCGTCGATCTGCTCGCGATCCCGCTCTATGCGGTGCGGGACCTGTGGGCGACCGCCGCGCTCTATGCGGTCTTCCTGGCGATGTCGGTGTGGGGCCTGGTCGGCTGGCGGCGGGCGATGCGGGCGTGAGCCGCCTGATCTGCCTCCACGGACCGGAAAGCACCGGCAAGTCGACGCTGGCGCCGCGGCTGGCGGCGGCGCTCGGCGGCGAAATGGTCGCCGAATATGGCCGCACCTTCGCCGACGAGCGCGGGACCGATTTCACCATGGCCGATCTGGTCGAGATCGCCGAAACGCACGACGGGCTGACGCGGGAAGCGGTCGCGCGCGGCGTTGATCCGGTGATCCTCGACACCGATCCGCTGATGACGGCCGCCTGGGCGGTGATGCTGTTCGGGCGCCGCGATCCCTGGTTCGACCGCTGGAGCGGCACCGCGGACCTCTATCTGCTGCTCGACATCGACCTGCCGTGGGTCGACGACGGCACCCGCCTGTTCGGCACGGCCGGGCTCCGCCAGCGCTTCCTCGACGTCTCGCGCGGGGAGCTGGAACGGCGCGGCCTCCGCTGGGCCTGGGTGCGGGGCGAAGGTGAGGCACGGTTCGCGAGCGCGCTGGCGGCGATCCGCGACGCCGGGCTCGCACGGAGTCTGCCGTGTTAGATTGAAGCAGCGTCGTGCTCCTGCGAGGGCAGGAGCTCAGGCCGCGGGCGAGACGCGCGTGATCCAGGGCTCCTGCCTTCGCAGGAGCACGATGCCATTTTATCCGGACAGGCCCTAGGAAAGGCCCGTTCCGCGCCTGGCGAAACGGACCTCTCGCGTCTGGTGAACCTCACCTGTTCTTGATGACCACCGTCGGCCCGTGCTCGTCCTGCGGCGCGTGCTCGGTCGGCGCGAGGCCGGTATTGAGCACCCAGCCGACATTGTCGTTCTCGTCGGCGATTTCCCACCACAGGCCGTTCCTGTTGCCGGTGGGATAGACCGTCGAGCCGGCGGGCAGCGTGCGGATCAGCTTGGACGATCCGATCGACGCGGCGCGCATCGCCAGCGGCCGCTGCGCGGTGAAGGTCTTGGCCGGAGCCGCCTGGGCAGTGCCGGCGTCGCCGGGCCGCACCAGCCCGAGATCGGTCACCATCCTCGAATAGGCCTGGATGAACGACAATGTGACGATCCGGCCGATGTCGGTGTTTTCATAGCCGCCGCCGACCGCGCCCGCCGCGCCGCCGAGAAAGCCGGCGCCGCCGCCGACGCCGAACGAGAGGTTGCTCTTGGCGGCGTAGCCTTCCTGCGTCGCGATCGTCTCGGTGGTGCGCACGTTGGTGAGCGAGAGGACGGTGTTCGCCTCGAGCTTCTTGGTGCGCAGGCCGCCCGCGAGCGCGCCGAGCCGGCCGCCGACCAGCCCACCGATCAACCCGCCGGCACCGCCGCCGCTGACGTTGCTGTTGGCGCCCTGAACCTCGGCGACCAGCACATAGTCCGCCGCCTTGATCTGCCCCTGGCCGACGTTCGAGCCGCGCTGCAGCCCCAGGTGCCCGCCGATCTGACGCTCGCGCTCGGCCGCCTGCAGGCCGCTGCCGCGATCGACGAGGTTGAAGCAGCCCGAGCGCTGGATCAGCACCTTGAGCAGCTTCTGCGGCGGCGCCAGCGAATATTGGGTCCAGCCCCTGGGATCGTCGCCGTCGACGACCGAGACGGTGCCGAGCTTGCGCGTGCAGCGCGGTACGTCGGTCATCGTCTGTTCCTGCAGCTTCTGGCCGCTGCTGGGCTTGGCGAGTCGCTGCGCCTGGGCCTCGCCGGCAAGACACAGCGCGAGAGCGGTGAGGGCCACCGCCGAAGACTTCAACATTTCTGCTTCCCCCTGTTGGATGCCCTGCCCGAATACCCGACCAGGCGGAGCGTGGGAATAGCCTCGAACCTCCAGCTCGCTTGGGATCGGGCGACGGCGGTGCTATCGGCGGCGCAATTCATCTCCCGGAAAAGACGACGCTTCGTGACCGAACTCGAAAAAATACGCAATTTCAGCATCATCGCGCATATCGACCACGGCAAGTCGACGCTCGCCGACCGGTTGATCCAGCGCACCGGCGGCCTGTCCGAGCGCGAGATGTCGGCGCAGGTGCTCGACAACATGGACATTGAGAAGGAGCGCGGCATCACCATCAAGGCGCAGACCGTGCGCCTCGAATGGAAGGGCCATGTCCTCAACCTCATGGACACGCCGGGCCACGTCGACTTCGCCTATGAGGTCAGCCGCAGCCTGGCTGCCTGCGAGGGCGCGCTGCTGGTGGTGGACGCCGCGCAGGGGGTCGAGGCGCAGACGCTCGCCAACGTCTACCAGTCGATCGAGCACGACCACGAGATCATCCCGGTCATCAACAAGATCGACCTGCCTTCCGCCGAGCCCGAGAAGGTCAAGGCCGAGATCGAGGAGATCATCGGCCTCGACGCCTCCAACGCGGTGCTCGCCAGCGCCAAGTCGGGGATCGGCATCGAGGAAGTGCTCGATGCCATCGTCGAGCGCATCCCGGCGCCGAAGGGCGACGCTCAAGCCCCCCTCAAGGCTATGCTCGTCGACAGCTGGTACGACCCATATCTCGGCGTCGTCATCCTCGTTCGCGTGATGGACGGCACGATCCGTAAGGGCCAGCAGGTCAAGTTCATGCAGACCGGCACGATGCATCTCGTCGACCGCGTCGGCTGCTTCCGTCCCAAGATCGAGCAGCTGACCGAACTCGGCCCCGGCGAGATCGGCTTCATCACCGCGCAGATCAAGGAAGTCGCCCAGGCGCGCGTCGGCGACACGCTGACCGACGCCAGGCGGCCGGCCGCCGAAGCGCTGCCGGGGTTCAAGGAAGTCCAGCCCGTCGTCTTCTGCGGCCTGTTCCCGGTCGACGCCGCCGACTTCGAGAAGCTCAGGGAATCGATCTCGAAGCTCCGGCTCAACGACGCCAGCTTCTCGTTCGAGATGGAGACCTCGGCCGCGCTCGGCTTCGGCTTCCGCTGCGGCTTCCTCGGCTTGCTCCACCTCGAGATCATCCAGGAGCGGCTGACCCGCGAATACGACCTCGACCTCATCACCACCGCGCCGAGCGTGGTCTACAAGCTGCGCCTGACCAAGGCTGCGGGCGAGGCCGAGGGCCGCGAGATGGAGCTCCACAACCCCGCCGACATGCCCGATCCCAACCGCATCGAGGAGATCGAGGAGCCGTGGATCAAGGCGGTGATCTACGTCCCCGACGAGTATCTGGGCTCGATCCTCAAGCTCTGCCAGGACCGCCGCGGCATCCAGAAGGACCTGACCTATGTCGGTGGCCGCGCGCAGCTCACCTACGAGCTGCCGCTGAACGAGGTGGTGTTCGACTTCTATGATCGCCTGAAGTCGATCAGCCGCGGCTATGCGAGCTTCGACTATGAGCAGATCGGTCACCGCCCGGGGGACCTCGTCAAGATGTCGATCCTGGTCAACAACGAGCCGGTCGACGCGCTCAGCATGATCGTCCACCGCGCCAGCGCCGAGGCGCGCGGCCGCGGCATGTGCGAGCGGCTGAAGGACCTGATCCCGCGCCACCTGTTCAAGATCCCGATCCAGGCGGCGATCGGCGGCAAGGTGATCGCCCGCGAGACGATCGCGGCGCTGCGCAAGGATGTGACCGCGAAATGCTACGGCGGCGACATCACCCGCAAGCGCAAGCTGCTGGAGAAGCAGAAGGAAGGCAAGAAGCGGATGCGGGAGTATGGGTCCGTGCAGATTCCGCAGGAGGCGTTCATTGCGGCGCTGAGGATGGGGGAGGAATAGGCTCCTTCAAATCCTCCCCCGTCAGGGGGAGGATTTGAAGGAGCCGAATGTCGATAGTTCCAGGGATCACGCAGCTCGGATGCCCGCCTGCCGCTCCGGTTCGAGCGTCCCGCGCCAGAGCCTGGCCTTGTCGAGCGCCCATTGGTCGTCGACGTCGATCCAGCCCAGGTCACTGCAGTCGATGGTCAGCGCGGTCCCCTGGTCCACGAGGACGCGCATACCTTCGGTCAGTGACGGGGCCTCGAGCCCGCGAAGGGCCGAGAACAGGGCCGGCCCCACCGCGAACACGCCGGTGTCGAAACAGTCATAGGGCTCCAGCCCCTTGCCGATGCCGATGATCCGCTCGCCGGCGGTCTGCACGCGGGTGACGTCGTCAAGGTCGACCCAGCCGCTCCCGATCCGACGGTCGATTGCCAGCCGGGCACCGGCCGACGCCCCGGCCTGGGCGGTCCGGCGATAAAGCTCCGGCTCCACGAGATGATCGCACATCGCGAGCAGAACGTCCTCGCCGCCGACGAGCGGCTCGGCCGCCAGCACCGACGTGCCGTTCGGCTTGCGATGGTCGTCGGTCCTGACGGTCTCGATCGCGAGCGGCCATGGGTGCGCCGCGATGTGCGCCTCGATCGGCGCGGCGCCATAGCCGAGTACGATCACCGCGCGCTTGAACCCCGCCTCGGCGAGGCCGCAGATCGCATGTCCGAGCAGCGAACGGCCGCCCACCATGCAGAGCGGCTTCAGCGGAGCCGCGGAGCGGAGGCGGCTGCCTTCGCCGGCCGCGAGCAGGATGGCCGTCTCGATCATCACTGGAGGGTGATGAAGTCTTCGACCGCCTGCGCGGCCAGATCGTCGGTCATCTGCGTGCGCGGGTGCTTGCAGAAGAAGGCCGACGCGGCGTCGATCGGGCCGGCCAGGCCGCGATCCTTCGCCAGTTTGGCGCAGCGGATCATGTCGATCGCGACGCCCGCGGAGTTCGGGCTGTCCTCCACCGAGAGGCGCAGCTCGAGGTTCATCGGCACCCCGCCGAACATCGAGCCCTCCATGCGCAGGAAGCAGACCTTGTTGTCGTTCTGCCACGGGACGTAGTCCGACGGGCCGATGTGGACGTTCTCGTCCTCCAGCCGTTCGGCCGCCACCGACTGCACCGCTTCGGTCTTGGAGATCTTCTTCGAGGCGAGCCGGCGGTGGTTGGCCATGTTGAGGAAGTCGGTGTTGCCGCCGGTATTGAGCTGGTAGGTCCGTTCCAGCTTGACGCCGCGCTTGGCGAACAGGTCGGTCAGCACGCGGTGGACGATCGTCGCCCCCAGCTGCGCCTTGATGTCGTCGCCGATGATCGGCACCCCGGCCCTGGTGAAGCGGTCGGCCCATTCCGGGTTGCTGGCGATGAACACGGGGATGTTGTTGACGAACGCCACGCCCGCCTCGAGCGCGCACTCGGCATAGAATTCGCTCGCCGCCTGCGATCCCACCGGCAGATAGTTCATCAGCACGTCGGTCTTGGTCGCGCGGAGCAGCGCGACGACCTCGTCCTTGGTCGGCTCCCTCGCGTCGGAGACGAGGAAGGTGCGATCGTCGGCATAATCGGCCATGTGGTCGGCGACGCCGTCCAGGATTCGCCCCATCTGCACCGTGGTGCCCGTAGGCTCGATCGATTCGCAGAAGATCGCTGTGCAGTTCGGCTTGGCGAAGATCGCCTCGGCGACATCCCTGCCCACCTTGCGCCGGTCGACGTCCCACGCCGCGACAACCTGGATGTCGCTCGGCTGATATCCGCCCAGGTCCCAGTGCATCAGCCCGACCGTATCGTTTGCACCGTCGCGGTAATGGGAGAGGCCCTGGACGAGGGAGCTGGCGCAGTTGCCGACGCCGACCACGGCGATGTTGATGTTCGTCATTACTTCGTCACGTCCTTTGAGGGGGTAAGGGGTCAGATCGGGATCGATGCTCACGCATTGCGCTCGTGCTTCGAATCAGGCGCATCTCGACAACGCGGTGCCAGGCCAGCCCGGCGACGAGGATCGCGGTGAGGGGTCCGAGCTCGAACCACCAGAACAGCCGCGGATCGCCTGCCACGCAGGCGAGAAAGATCGCACATACGCGCACATTGGCCGACAGCAGGCTCATCAGCCGCATCGGCCTGGCGGCTTGGGTGCCGTAAGCTTCGGCAAGCCGCTCCGGGTCATTCTGGCGCCGCATGGTTTCATCGAACGGAGCGGCGAGGCGGTCCAGCGTTCCTGCGACCTGGTCGTAGAACCTTACGAACGGATTGTCGCTCGGCGCCGGCGTGACAGCTGCGACGCCCCTGCAACGGCGGTGGAACCGCGCGCGCTCGCTTTCATAGAGGTTGGACTGCACCGCATGTGCCGCTCCCGCCGCACAGGCCAGCGCCCATCCTTCCGACGTTCCGATCGACAGTGCCAGAACGACGTAGATCAGTACGAAGACGCCATGGTCGCACAGGCCGTCGAGCGCGCGCCCCAGCGGGCTGGCGGTGCCCGTCGCGCGGGCGATCATCCCGTCCAGCCCGTCTGCGATCAGCCAGCCGACCGACAGCAACAGCCCGACGAACGCGAACGGCTGCACGTCCCAGTTCGCATAGGCAAGCGCCGCCAGCGCGCCGAGCAACAGTCCGCCCACGGACACCGCGTTGGCCGGGATCCCGCGCGCGATGAACCACGGCAAGAGGAGGCGACCTGCGGGGTGTATGATCCAGAGGTTCGTCGGATCCTCGATCCGGCGATCCCGCGACCGGTCCGGCGGAGGAGCTGTCATCGGAATGTCACGTACCGCGCCACGTGCCTGTTCAGCAAGCGATTTGCAGCGGAACCGTCTATTGTGGCCTATCCGCTTGTCGCATTCTGGGTCGGATCGGGACGACGGAGGCGTCTTTGCGCAAACGCGCGCTCGCGCGCTGGCTAGTCGATCCGCCAGCTTGCCAGCGATCCGGCCATGGATTGCAGCCAGTCAAGCACGACATGGACATGATGCCCGTTGCCGAACAGCAGATCGGACACGGTGGCAAGGACGACGGCGGCGATGACGATCAGCAGCTTCATCGGCATGATCCCTCTCGACCCCGCAGGATCGCGCAAAATGCTCACCGGACGGTAAATGGCGCGCCGGACGGGAACCCGGACGCCCTTCCGAGCGTCTCGCGGTGCGAGCGCCGCGGACAGGACGGCGCCAACCGCAGGAGCTTCCATGGCAGACGAGACGAAGACGGCAGGCGGCAGCGCCGCCGATATGGCGCAGAATGCGGCCGAGCGCTTCCAGGCGGCGGGCAGCGCCATGGCCGACCACGGCCAGCAGCTCGGCATCAAGATGCTCGACCAGGCCGAGGCGAACACGCGCGAAGCCTTCGCGGCGATGCGCGCAGCGGCCGGCGCCAAGGACGTCGGCGAGGTGATGCGCATCCAGAGCGACTATCTGCGCGACCAGGGCGGCCGCGCGGTGACCCAGGCGCGCGAGATCGGCGAGATGATCGCCAGTTTCGGCCGCGCGACGATCGGGGGCTTCACCGGCAAGGAATAGCGCCGACTGGCGCTCGGCGGCGGAGGCGTTAGGAAGGTCCGGTCACCGCCGGAGCCTGCGCCTTGCGCCTTGTGCTTGCATGTCTGTCGCTGCTGCTGGTCGGCGCCGCGCCTGGGCCGCGCGCGCCGCTCGTGCTCGCCGCCGCCAGCCTGCAGGAATCGATGAGCGCGGCCGCGGACGCCTGGGCGCGATCTGGCCATGCGCGGCCGACCATCTCCTTCGCGGCGTCCTCCGCGCTGGCACGGCAGGCGGTGGCCGGGGCGCCGGCGGACCTGTTCGTCTCCGCCGACCAGGAATGGATGGACACCCTTCAGCAGCGCGGGCTGCTGGTGCCGGGGAGCCGGGCGGACTTCCTGGGCAACCGGCTGGTGCTGGTGGCGCCGCGATCGAGCCGGGCGGCGGTGCGGCTGGGTCCGGGCGTCGATCTCGCGGGAGCGTTGGGGCGGGGACGGCTGGCGATGGCCGATCCCGATGCGGTGCCGGCGGGCCGGTACGGCAAGGCGGCGCTGATGCGGCTCGGCGCCTGGCGCGGGGTCGAGGGCAGGGTGGCGCGCGCGGAGAACGTCCGCGCCGCGCTGGCGCTGGTCGAGCGCGGCGCCGCGGCGATGGGGGTGGTCTACGCGACCGACGCCGCCGCCTCGCGTGCGGTGCGGGTGGTGGCGGTGTTCCCGGCGGCCAGCCATCCGCCGATCCGCTATCCGATCGCGCTGCTCCGGTCGTCGCGGAGCCCGGATGCGCGGGCGTTCCGGGCGTTCCTGCTGTCGGCGCGGGGGAAGGCGATCTTCGCGCGCTACGGGTTCGCGGCGCGGTGAGGCTTCGCATGGATCTTAAGCCCCTCCCCTTCAGGGGAGGGGTTGGGGTGGGGGCTCGCCCCAAGCGACAGAGCCTGCCGCACTCCCCCACCCCCAACCCCTCCCCTGAAGGGGAGGGGCTTAGAACGGACCAGCCTTGATCCTCTCCGCGCAGGAATGGGGCATCGTCCTCCTCTCGCTCGAGGTCGGCATCGTCGCGATGCTGGGCCTGCTGCCGATCGCCTTCGCGCTCGCCTGGCTGCTCGCCCGCGCGCGCTTTCCCGGCAAGATCCTCCTCGACGCGCTGGTCCACCTGCCGCTGGTGCTGCCGCCGGTGGTGACCGGCTGGTGGCTGTTGCTGCTGTTCGCGCCCGCTGGACCGTTCGGCTTCCTCTCCGAGCACGTCCTGTTCCGCTGGACCGGCGCGGCGATCGCGGCCGGAGTGATGGCGCTGCCGCTGATGGTGCGCGCGATCCGCCTGTCGATCGAGGCGGTCGACCGGCGGCTCGAGGATGCCGCGCGCACGCTCGGCGCCGGCCGCTGGCGGGTGTTCCGCACCGTCACGCTGCCGCTCAGCGTGCCGGGCGTGCTCGCCGGCACCGTGCTCGGCTTCGCCCGCGCGCTCGGCGAGTTCGGGGCGACCATCACCTTCGTCTCCAACGTTCCCGGCGAGACCGAGACGCTGCCGCTCGCGATCTACGCCGCGCTGCAGGTGCCGGGGCAGGATGCCACGGTGTGGCGGCTGGCGGCGGTGTCGGTCGCGATCTCGCTGGTCGCCCTGGTCGCCTCGGAGCTGCTGGCCCGCCGCGCGGGGAGGGGCGCCCATGCGCTTTGACATCGCCGTCCGCAAGCGCTTCGCCGATGCCGAGGTCGCCGCCGCCTTCGCCAGCGACGCGGCGCTGACGGTGCTGTTCGGCCCGTCGGGGGCGGGCAAGAGCAGCGTGCTCAACATGATCGCCGGCCTGGTGCGGCCGGACGAAGGCTGGGTGCGGATCGACGGCGCCACGCTATTCGATGCCGCGACCGACGTGCCCGCCGAAGCGCGCCGCGTCGGCTATGTCTTCCAGGAGCCGCGCCTGTTCCCGCACATGCGGGTGCGCGACAATCTCCTCTACGGCCGTCCGCACGACCGGCGGCTGGGGAACGAGATCGATTTCCTCGGCATCGGCCATCTGCTCGACCGCTGGCCCGCGACCCTCTCCGGCGGTGAGGCCAAGCGGGTCGCGATCGGCCGCGCGCTGCTGCGCGACCCCGCCGTGCTGTTGCTCGACGAGCCGCTCGCCTCGCTCGACCGTGCCCGGCGCGAGGAAGTGATGCAGGTGATCGAGCGCCTGCGCGACGAGGTGCGCCTGCCGATCCTGCTCGTGACGCACGACCATGCCGAGGCCGAGCGGCTGGGCGGACGGATCGTGGAGATCGGATAGCGATCTTGCCAATTATATAACAAGTTATATAACTTCGCATCGAAGGACGGTGCGATGAACGACATATTGACCGGCGGCTATCTCTTCCTCGGCAGCCGGCTGAAGCGGCTCGGCGAGCGGATGCAGGCGGACGTGCTGCGAATCGTCGAGGCCGAAGGGCTGCCGATCCAACCGGCGCAATATCCGCTGCTCGCCGCGATCGAGCGGGACGGGCCGATCACCGTCGGGGAGATCGCGGCGGCGATGGGGGTGAGCCAGCCCGGCGTCACGCGCAACCTGGCGAAGCTGGTCGAGACCGGGCTGGTCGAGACGGTCGACGGCGGACGTGACGCGCGCCGGCGGGCGGTCGCGCTGACCGAAGCTGGACGCGCGGCGATGGCGCGGTCGAAGGCGACGGTGTGGCCGCGGGTCGAGGCCGCCGCCGCCGAGCTGGCCGCAGGCGGAGCCGGGCCGCTGCTCGCCCAGCTCGACGCGATCGAGGCGTCGCTTGCCGAAACGCCGCTTCACCGGCGCTCCGTGGCGGCGTCGGGCCTGACGATCCGCGGCTGGGCGCCCGAGCTCGCGCGCGATTTCCACGACATCAACCTCGAATGGGTCGCGGCGATGTACGAGGTCGAGGACACCGACCGCGAGACGCTCGAGCATCCGGAGGAGATCATCGTCGCCCCGGGCGGCGACATATTGTTCGTCGAGGATCGGGAGCTCGGCATCATCGGCACCTGCGCGCTCAGGAAGAGCGGCGACGGCGCGTTCGAGCTGACCAAGATGGGCGTGCGCGAGGCGGCGCGCGGCCGCAAGGCCGGCGAGTTCCTGCTCCGCGCCGTGATCCGACGCGCGCGAGAGCTCGGCGCGACGACGCTCTACCTGCTCTCCAACCGCAAGTCGGCGGCGGCGATCCACCTCTACGAGAAGGTCGGTTTCATCCACGACGCCGAAATCATGGCCCGCTACGGCGCGCGCTATGCCCGGTGCGACGTCGCGATGCGTTACGCGGGCGAAGCAGCCCCGAGATAGTCGAGCTTGCCCAGCGGCACGCCCTTCATGCGGAGGAGCGCATAGGCGGTGGTCACATGGAAATAGAAGTTCGGCAGCAGGAAACCCTGCACATAGCTGAGGCCTGTGAAGGGGACGTTGCCGTGCGGCGTCTGCAGGACCACCTCGGCGGCCTCCTTGCCGTCGATCGCCGAGCGCGGCACCGACTTGATGAAGTCGACGGTCTTGGCGATCCGCGCCTGCAGCTCGGCGAAGCTCGCCTCGTCGTCGGCCATCGAAACATTCTCGACCCCGCCGATGCGCACCAGCGCCAGCTTGGCGGTGTCGCTCGCACGCTGCACCTGCCCGGACAGCGGCGCCATGTCCGGAAACAGCCGCGCCTCGATCAGCTCGCCATGCGCCATGCCCTGCTCGTCGGCCCAGGTCCGGCCCTTGTCGAGAAACGCCGCCATCGCCGCGAAGCCGCGCAGCAGGGCCGGAACGGTGAGATCATAAAGTTCGGTTGCCATGCGAGCGCAACTAGGATGCCGCACCACCGCTGTCGAGAGGATGCTAAAGAGATAACGATATAAAGATATCTTTATATCTATCTTGACGTCCCGGTCCCGATCGGCGACATTCCTATCGTCGAGGTTCTCCGCCCTAGGACGGAGCTAAGACGGGAAGCCGGTGCGGGCCGTGTGCCCAATTCCGGCGCTGCCCCCGCAACTGTGAGCGGCGAGCGGCGGCCGACACGCGTCACTGGAGCGGCAAGCTCCGGGAAGGCCAGGCCGACGTGACGACCCGCGAGCCAGGAGACCTGCCTCGGCGCGATAACGTCCACCGGCGGGGTGCCCGGTCGGTCGCTGGCATGTCGCGGCCGGGATGGCTCGTCCGCGCGCGCCCGTGTCCGTCCGGTCGCCCCGCTTTCATCGGGGTATGAAGACAATGACCGTCACCGTCGCCACGCTCGGCTTCCCGCGCATCGGGCCCCGGCGTGAGCTCAAGTTCGCGCTGGAGGCATTCTGGTCGGGCCAGTCGTCCGAAGGCGAGCTTCTCGAATCCGCCGCGGCGCTCCGCGCCGCCGCCTGGGTCCGGCAGAAATCGCTCGGCGCCGACTGGCTGCCGTCGAACGACTTCTCGCTCTATGACCATGTCCTCGACACCAGCGTGATGCTGGGGGCGATCCCCGAGCGCTACGGCGCCGCGCCCGGCCCGGTCGATCTCGCCACCTATTTCGCAATGGCGCGCGGCTCGGGCGAGGGGGAGGGCTGCGGCCACGGCCATGGCGGCCGCACCGCGCTCGAAATGACCAAATGGTTCGACACCAACTACCACTATATGGTCCCCGAGCTCGCGGCCGGACAGCAGTTCGCGCTCGCCTCGACCAAGCCGATCGACGCGTATCGCGAGGCCAAGGCGCTCGGCTATGAGACGCGGCCGGTGCTGCTCGGCCCCGTCACCTGGCTGACGCTCGCCAAGGGCCGCGACGTCGATCCCTTCGACTTCCTCGATCAGACGCTTGCCATCTACGTGACCGTGCTGGAACAGCTCGCCGCGGCGGGCGCCCGATGGGTGCAGATCGACGAGCCCTGCCTCGTGCTCGACCTCACCGAACGCCAGCGCACCGCGCTCACCCGAACCTATGCGCGCCTGGCGCGGGTCGGCATCGACGTCATGCTCGCCACCTATTTCGGCGGCCTGGAGGACAATCTTGCGCTCGCGGCCAACCTGCCGGTCGCGGGCCTCCACATCGACCTCGTTCGCGCGCCCGATCAGCTCGATGCGGTGTTGGCCAAGGCGCCGAAGACGCTGCTGCTCTCGCTCGGCGTGATCGACGGCCGCAATGTCTGGCGCGCCGACCTCGCCGCGCTGCTCGACCGGCTCGAACCGATCGCCGCCGCGCGCGACTTGGTCCTCGCGCCGTCCTGCTCGCTGCTCCACACTCCGGTCGACCTCGCGCTGGAGACCAGGCTCGACCCGGAGGTCGCGCAATGGCTCGCCTTCGCGGTGCAGAAGGTCGAGGAGCTGGCGATCCTCAAGACCGCGCTCAATGAGGGCCGGGCCAGCGTCGCCGGCGCGCTGGCGGCCGCCACCAATGCCGCCGCCAACCGCCGCACCTCGCCGCGTATCCACGACCCGGCCGTGGCGGCGCGCGTCGCTGCGGTCACGCCCGACATGCGCGAGCGCCGCTCCGGCCATGCCCAGCGGATCGCGGCACAGGCGGCGGTGCTGGGGTTGCCGCGCTTCCCGACCACCACCATCGGTTCCTTCCCGCAGACTCCCGAGGTCCGCCGCGCCCGCGCCGAACGCAACCGCGGCACGCTCGACGCCGCCGCCTATGAGCAGTTCCTGCGCGAGGAGACCGAGCGCACCGTGCGCTGGCAGGAGGAGGTCGGGCTCGACATGCTCGTCCACGGCGAGTTCGAGCGCAACGACATGGTGCAGTATTTCGGCGAGCAGCTCGCCGGCTTCGCCTTCACCGCGGGCGGCTGGGTGCAGAGCTACGGATCGCGCTGCGTGCGGCCGCCGATCCTCTATGGCGACGTGTCGCGGCCGCGGCCGATGACGGTCGAGTGGTGGCGCTACGCCCAGGGCCTGACGGACCGGCCGATGAAGGGGATGCTGACCGGCCCCGTCACCATCCTCAACTGGTCGTTCGTCCGCGACGACCAGCCGCGCGAGGCATCATGCCGCCAGATCGCGCTGGCGATCCGCGATGAGGTGCTCGACCTGGAGGCGGCCGGCGCCAAGGCGATCCAGATCGACGAGGCGGCGCTGCGTGAGGGCCTGCCGCTTCGCCGCCGCGACTGGCCGCACTATCTCGGCTGGGCGGTCGACTGCTTCCGCCTCGCCGCGGCCGGAGTGCGCGACGAGACGCAGATCCATACCCACATGTGCTATTCGGAGTTCAACGACATCCTGCCGTCGATCGGCGCGATGGACGCCGACGTGATCTCGATCGAGACCGCGCGCTCGCGGATGGAGCTGCTGGAGGGCTTCGCCGACTACCGCTACCCGAACGCGATCGGGCCGGGCGTCTACGACATCCACTCGCATCGCGTGCCGACGGTGGAGGAGATGGTCGCGCTGATGCGCCTGGCCAAAGCGCACCTCGCGCCCGAGCAGCTCTGGGTGAACCCGGACTGCGGCCTCAAGACCCGCAAGTGGAAGGAGGTGCGGCCGGCGATCGCCGCGATGGTAGCGGCGGCACGGCAACTGCGGGCAGAGGTCTGCTGACCGCCGGTGCGGAACGCCCTCCGCGGGCAGTCGTTGTCGCGCGATGATCGATCTGTCGCGGCTGACGGGCAAGCGCGTGCTGGTCACCGGCGGCGCCGGCGGGGTCGGCCGCGCGGTCGCCGAGCGCATGGTCGCGGCCGGCGCGCGCGTGCTTCTCACCGACCGCGACGAGGTCCCGCTGCGCGCGCTGGTCGCGGAGATCGGCGCGCAGAGCGGCAGCGGCACGATCGAGGGCGCCACCGCCGACCTCGCCAACCCGACCGGCGTCGCCCGGCTGTTCGACCGCGCCGACGCGTGGCTCGGCGGCCTCGACATCCTCGTCGCCTGCGCCGGCGTCGGTTCGGGCCCGCTGATGGAGATGGACGACGCCGGCTGGCGCTACGTCATCGAAAGCAACCTCTTGAGCTACGTCGCCTGCACCCGCGCCGCGATCGAGCGCATCCGCGCGGGCGGCAGCAGCGAGGGCATGGTGATCCTGGTCGGCTCGATCAGCGTCCACATCAAGGCGGTGGGCGAGAGCGTCTACAATGCGGCGAAGGGCGGCGTCGCCTCCTTCGCCGAGACGCTGCGCAAGGAGATGATTCCCGAGCGCATCCGCGTCACGTTGATCGAGCCGGGCGCGATCGCTTCGGCCATGCAGTCCTATCCGCCCGAGGCACGCGAGCGGCAGGTGGCGGAGCACCGGATGCTGCCGCCGGCCGAGGTCGCCGACGCCATCCTGTACGCCGCGACCCGGCCGCCGGGCATCGACGTGGTGACGCTGCGCATCGAGCCGCTGGTCCAGAAGATCTACTGAACGGCGGCCGCTACCCGCCGTTTCGGTCCGGCGCGCCGCCGCCTGAACCAGAAGCTCCACACCGCGAGGCTGCCGAGCATCGCCATCGCGAGGCCGGAGCAGGTCATCACCAGGCGATAGGCGAGCCCGCCGACCTTTGCCGCATGGAGCGGATAGGCGGCGTTGAACACCTGCGCGCCCCGCGGCAGCGCCAGCGCGTCGCGCGCGCCTAGCAGCCGGCCGGTGGCGGCGTCGAACCACAGGGTCGTGCGGCCGTTGGGGAGCCACTCGGCGGCGCGGCGCATCCTGAGGCTGATCGGCTCGCCGGGCTTGCGCGGCAGAGCGAGGATGCGGAAGTCGGCATCGGGGAAGCGCGCGTGCGCCGTCGCAAGCATCGCCGCCCAGTCCAGGCGCATCGCCAGCGGTCCGCCCGCGAGCCTGGGCGGCGTCATCGCGGCTCTCGCCTCGGCGGGCGGGGAGAAAGGCGCCATCACGATCGCGGCGACCGGCTTGAAGATCATCATCGTGCCCGTCACCGCCGACAACAACAGCAGCGGCGCCATGACGATGCCGAGGTCGCGGTGCTGCATCACGATCGCCGGCCGGCTCATCCGCCTGGGCCACAGCCGGAAGGCGAAGGTGCGCCGCGTGCGCCACCACAGGATCGCGCCGGTGAGGACGAACAGCATCGCGCAGAGGCCGGCGACGCCGATCACCGTCTCGCCGAGGTCGCCGGTGAACAGATGGTGGTGGAGATCGAACAGCCACAACTCGGGCCGCTCCCACTGGCTCGCCCAGTAGGTGACGATCCCGCCGGTCTGATCGGCATAGGCTCCGGCACCGCCATGGAGGCGGAGCTGGTGGAGACCGAAGCGGTCGCTCGCATAGACGATGCCCTGCGCGCCATGGCCGTCGCCGATCAGCCGCGCGGTCGCGGCGGCGAGGGCGGCGGGATCGCGGTTCAGCGCGTCGCCGGCATGGGGCAGCGTCCAGCCGAGCCAGTCGTCCTCATGGACCAGGATCGCGCCGGTCAATCCCATCATGGCGAGGATGAGCCCGACCAGTCCGCCGGTCCAGCGGTGGAGCAGGTCGAGCCACCGCATCGTCAGAAACGATAGTCCCAACCGAGCGTCAGCGTGCGTCCGCGCCCGGCGAAATAGCTGAGATTGTCGGTCGGCAGTCGGGTGTCGCTGCTGTAGTCGATATATTGCAGGTTGAAGAGATTCTGCGCGCTGAGCCGGATCGCGCCGAGGCGGCCGGCGTCGTAGCGCACCGTCGCGTCGGTCAGCGTGTAGCCGCCGAAATCGTTGCGCGGATCGCGGACCAGGCCCTTGAACGTCCGGGACAGGTAGAACTGGGTCTGGATCAGCCCGGAGAACCGGCCCCGCACGTAGCTCGCCGTCAGGTTGAGCCGGTCCGGGGAGATGTTGGTGCCGTCGAGATCGGTGTCGACCCGGCCGTCGGCGTCGCTGTCGTAGCGCCCGTCGAGATGCGCATAGCCGATCCCCAGCCGCGCCCCCTCGACCGGCAGGCGGATACCGAGGTTGAGCTCGATCCCCTGGATCTCCACGCGCTGGCGCTGCACGTCGAAGATGCCGCCCGGATTGGCGATCAGCAGCTGCCCCTTGTCGCTCGACGACCAGAAATAGGTCACGCTGCCGTCGAGCGGCCCGCGCTTCACCTCGACGCCGATCTCGCGGTTGTTCGAGACGATCGGGCTGATGTCGAGATAGTTGTCGAGATCGACGCCGGCGGTCCTGACCGCCCGGGTGATGCGGCCGACGTCCGGCGCGGTGAAGCCCTCGGCATAGCTCGCATAGGCGCGGACGCCCTCCAGCGGCTCGACGATCGCGCCGCCGTTGATCAGCAGGTCCTGGAACCTGGGCTTGCCGCCGGCGACGGCGACGCCGCCATAGGTCGACGGACCGCACGGCCTGCCCGCCGGCAGCGTGGGCGTGCAGGCGACGAAGGTGGTCGACGCGAGCGTGTGATAGTCGTCGACCTTGATCTCGACGTTCTCCCACCGTGCCCCGCCGGCCAGCCGCACCAGGCCGCCGAACAGCTTGAGGTTGGCCTGGCCGAACGGCGCCAGGCTGCGGAAGTCGGTCGGCGGCACCCACACGCGGTCGGTGGCGATCAGCCGCTGCTCGGTCTTGTCCCACAAGGCATCGAAGCCGAGCGTCACCGTCAGCGCCTCGAAGCCGGGAACGGCGCGTTCGTAGCTGATCTTGGCGCCGAATTTGCGCGAGCGGTTCTGCGACTGATCGAACAGCGTGCCGACCGGTGCGATCGCCGGATCCTGGAAGGTCGCGATCGGCGCGACCTCGCCGCCGAAGGTGTCGCGGCTGCGGTTGAAGAACACCTGGCTGACGAAATTGCCGCCCCACAGCGCGGTGTCGGTGATCGACAGCGCGATGCTCTCGGTCCGGCTCGCGGCGGGATCGCCCGGCGCATCGCCGCGGACGGCGCTGGTCGGCACGCCGGTCGCCCGGTTGCCGGGGATGGCGAGATAATCGCCGTCGCCCTTCAATTCGAACCGGCTGGCGATCAGGTCGATCCGCCCGGTCTCGCCGAGCCGGTATCCGAACCGCCCGAACAGCGAGAGCGCGCGCGAATCGAGCGTCTCGCCCTGGGTCGAGTTGACCCCGATCCGCCGGCCGTCGCCGTCGTAATAGGCGCCGCGCGTCTCATAGGCGGCGCCGACGCTCGCGTCGAACCGGCCGGCCCTATACTGCACCAGCCCCGCCGCCTTGCCGCCGAAGCCGTCGTCCTGGAACCCTTCGCTCGCGGTGCCCTGCAGCAGCGCGCGGCCGCTAAATCCTTCGGTCCTGGGCGCGCCGACCGTCACCTGGTTGACGATGCCGCCGGTGCCGCCGATCCCCTGCAGCGCGTTGGAGCCGTAGATCAGCTCGACCCGGTCGACGAAGAAGCCGTCGATGGTGAAGCCGTCGCGGCTGCCGTCGCGCAGCGGCGTCGACTGCGGGATGCCGTTGATCGCATAGAGCGGCGATCGCCCGCGCAGCGATTCCCCGGCGCCCGACAGTTTCTGGCGGGTCGGGGAGAAGGACGGGGTGAGGTTCGCCACCGCGTCGGTGACGGAGCCCGAGATCGCAATCTGCTGATCGAGCGCGGTCTTGTCGATGATGTCGATGGTGAGCGGCAGCGCGTTCGCCGGCAGCGCGGTGCGCGCGGCCGTGACGACGATCTCGCTGTCGCGATCCTCACTCGCCCGATCGTCCGGCCACTCGGCGGGATCGGTCGCGCGATCCTGCGCGCAGACAGGATGGAGCGGCGCGAGCAGCGCCACGAACGGCAACGACCAAAGCGAACGACGAACCATCTAAGCCCTCCCAGCGCGGGCGCGGCTAGCAGGACGATTGAGCGAATGCAAATCAATCGCATTAGTCGCCTGTCCCTCTCCCGGGGGAGAGGGAAGGAGCGCCGGAGGCGCGGGAGGGTGAGGGTGACTGCGGCCAGCGAGGGCACCTTCACCCTCCCACGCCTACGGGAGAGGAGCGTGGAAGCAGAAAAGCCGCCGCCCGGCATCCCGGACGGCGGCTTCCCTGTCTTTTGCGGCCGAAGCCGAGAACGCTTACGAGTTCAGATACTCGCCCGCGTCCTCGTCGGTGCCGTGACCCGACGGCGTCACCGACGCGAGCGGATCGTCACCGGTGCCGCCCGCCGAGCGCGCGTCGCGGGCGAGCTCCGCCGCGTGCTCCTGCGCCGCACTTTCCGGGGCGATCAGCGTCGCCTGGAGCGCCCGCTGCTGCGCGCGGAGCGCCGCATCGCGGCTGGTCGCCGCCACGCGCAGGCGGTTCATGCCGGCACCGGTGCCCGCCGGGATCAGGCGGCCGACGATCACGTTCTCCTTGAGCCCGTTCAGCGAGTCGACCTTGCCCTGCACCGAAGCCTCGGTGAGCACGCGGGTCGTCTCCTGGAACGACGCGGCCGAGATGAACGACCGGGTCTGCAGCGACGCCTTGGTGATGCCGAGCAGCACCGGCTTGCCCTGCGCCGGCTGCTGGCCGGGCTGGAGCTTGGCGTTGTGCTCGTCCATCTCGTCGCGGTCGACCTGCTCGCCGGCGAGCAGGGTGGTGTCGCCGCCGTCGGTGATCTCGACCTTCTGCAGCATCTGGCGAACGATCACCTCGATGTGCTTGTCGTTGATCTTCACGCCCTGGAGGCGATAGACCTCCTGGATCTCCGACACGAGATATTCCGCGAGCGGCTCGATGCCGAGCACCTCGAGGATGTCGTGCGGATCGGGGCTGCCGCCGATCAGATTGTCGCCGCGCTTGACGTAGTCGCCTTCCTGGACGTCGATCACCTTCGACTTGGGCACCAGATACTCGACCACCTCGCCGCCGTCGTCCGGCTGGATGCCGATCTTGCGCTTGGCCTTATAGTCCTTGCCGAACACGACCCGGCCGGAGACCTTGGCGATGATCGCATTCTCCTTGGGCTTGCGCGCCTCGAACAGCTCGGCGACGCGCGGCAGACCGCCGGTGATGTCGCGGGTCTTGGCCGATTCACGGGCGACACGGGCGAGCACGTCGCCCGCCTGCACCGTGGCCCCGTCCTCGACCGACAGCACCGCGCCCGGCGCCAGCATGTAGCGCGCGGTCTCGCCCGACCCGCCGTCGAGCAGGGTGAGGCGGGGACGCAGGTCCTCCTTCGAGCGGGCCGAGGCGCGGAACTCGGTCACCACGCGCTGCGTGATGCCGGTGGCCTCGTCGGCCTGCTCCGATACCGTCTTGCCCTCGATGAGGTCCTGATACTTCACCGTGCCGCCGGTCTCGGTGATCACCGGCATGGTGAACGGGTCCCACTCGGCCATGCGGTCGCCCTTGGAGACGATATGGCCGTCGTCGAACATCAGGTAGGCGCCGTAGGGGATCTTGTGCACGGCGAGCTCGCGCCCGTCCATGTCCACGATCGCCAGCTCGCCCGAGCGGCTCAGCACCACGCGGCGGCCGCGCTGGTCCTCGATCACGCGCAGGTCGCGGAACTGGACGGTGCCGTCGGCCGGCGCCTCCAGGTTCGACTGCTCGTTGAGCTGCGCGGCGCCGCCGATGTGGAAAGTCCGCATCGTCAGCTGCGTGCCCGGCTCGCCGATCGACTGCGCCGCGATCACGCCGACCGCCTCGCCGATGTTGACCGGGGTGCCGCGGGCGAGATCGCGCCCGTAGCACTTGGCGCACACGCCGAACTGGGCCTCGCAGACCAGCGGCGAGCGGATCTTCATCGACTGGATGCCGATCGCCTCGATCGCCGCGACCGCGGCCTCGTCGAGCAGCGTGCCCGCGGGGATCGCGACCTCGTTGGTCTTGGGATCGACCACGTCCTCCGCCGTGGTGCGGCCGAGGATGCGCTCGCCCAGCGACGCGATGGTCGAGCCGCCCTGCACGATCGCCTTCATCTCCAGCGCGCGCTCGGTACCGCAATCCTCCTCCATGACGACGCAATCCTGCGACACGTCGACGAGGCGGCGGGTGAGGTAGCCCGAGTTGGCGGTCTTGAGCGCCGTGTCCGCGAGACCCTTGCGGGCGCCGTGGGTCGAGTTGAAGTATTCGAGGACGGTCAGGCCTTCCTTGAAGTTCGAGATGATCGGCGTCTCGATGATCTCGCCCGACGGCTTGGCCATCAGGCCGCGCATACCGGCGAGCTGCTTGATCTGCGCCTGCGAGCCGCGGGCGCCCGAGTGGGCCATCATGTAGATCGAGTTGATCGGCAGCTCACGGCCATCCTCGCCGCGCTTCACCGCCTTGATCTCGTCCATCATCGCGGCCGCCACCTGGTCGCCGCAGCGGCTCCAGGCGTCGATCACCTTGTTGTACTTCTCCTGCTGCGTGATCAGGCCGTCCTGATACTGCTGCTCGAAGTCCTTCACCTGCTCGCGGGTCTCGTCGACCAGCTTCTCCTTCTCGGCCGGGATGACCATGTCGTCCTTGCCGAACGAGATGCCCGCCTTGAACGCGTGCCGGAATCCGAGCGCCATGATCGCGTCGGCGAACAGCACCGTCTCCTTCTGGCCGGTGTGGCGATAGACGGTGTCGATGACGTCGCCGATCTCCTTCTTGGTGAGGAGGCGGTTGACGGTCTCGAACGGCACTTTGTGGCTCTTGGGCAGGCACTCGCCGAGCAGCATCCGGCCCGGCGTGGTCTCGTAGCGCTTGAGATACTCGTTGCCGTCCTCGTCGGTCTGCGGAACCCGGCTCACCACCTTGGTGTGCAGCGTCACCGCGCCGGCATCGAGCGCCTGATGCACCTCGGCCATGTCGGCGAGCAGCATCCCTTCGCCCGGCTCGCCGGTCTTCTCCATCGACAGATAGTAGAGGCCGAGCACCATGTCCTGCGACGGCACGATGATCGGCTTGCCGTTGGCGGGCGAGAGGATGTTGTTGGTCGACATCATCAGCACGCGCGCCTCGAGCTGCGCCTCGAGGCTCAGCGGGACGTGCACGGCCATCTGGTCGCCGTCGAAGTCGGCGTTGAACGCCGAGCACACCAGCGGGTGGAGCTGGATCGCCTTGCCCTCGATCAGCACCGGCTCGAACGCCTGGATGCCGAGGCGGTGGAGCGTCGGCGCGCGGTTGAGCAGCACCGGGTGCTCGCGGATCACCTCATCGAGGATGTCCCAGACTTCCTTGCGCTCCTTCTCGACCCACTTCTTGGCCTGCTTGAGGGTCATCGACAGACCCTTGGCGTCGAGGCGGGCGTAGATGAACGGCTTGAACAGCTCGAGCGCCATCTTCTTGGGCAGGCCGCACTGGTGCAATTTCAGCTCAGGCCCGGTCACGATCACCGAACGGCCCGAATAGTCGACGCGCTTGCCGAGCAGGTTCTGACGGAAGCGGCCCTGCTTGCCCTTGAGCATGTCGGACAGCGACTTGAGCGGACGCTTGTTGGCGCCGGTGATCGTGCGGCCGCGGCGGCCGTTGTCGAACAGCGCGTCGACCGCCTCCTGCAACATGCGCTTCTCGTTGCGGACGATGATGTCCGGCGCGCGCAGCTCCATCAGCCGCTTGAGGCGGTTGTTGCGGTTGATCACGCGGCGGTAGAGGTCGTTGAGGTCCGACGTCGCGAAGCGGCCGCCGTCGAGCGGCACCAGCGGGCGCAGCTCGGGCGGGATCACGGGGACGACGTCCAGGATCATCCACTCGGGACGATTGCCCGATTCGAGGAAGCTCTCGACGACCTTCAGCCGCTTGATGATCTTCTTGGGCTTGAGCTCGGACTTGGTGACCGCCAGCTCCTCGAGCAGCGCCTTGCGCTCGCCCTCGAGGTCAAGGTCCATCAGCATCGCCTTGACCGCCTCGGCGCCGATGCCGGCGCTGAACGCGTCCTCGCCATATTCGTCCTGCGCGTCGAGCAGCTCGTCCTCGGTGAGGAGCTGGAACTTCTCGAGCGGGGTCAGGCCGGGCTCGGTGACGATGTAGCTCTCGAAGTAGAGTACGCGCTCGAGCTGCTTCAATTGCATGTCGAGCAGCAGGCCGATGCGCGAGGGCAGCGACTTCAGGAACCAGATGTGCGCGACCGGGGCGGCCAGCTCGATATGGCCCATGCGCTCGCGGCGGACCTTGGAGACGGTCACCTCGACGCCGCACTTCTCGCAGACGATGCCCTTGTACTTCATGCGCTTGTACTTGCCGCACAGGCACTCGTAATCCTTGATCGGACCGAAGATGCGCGCGCAGAACAGGCCGTCACGCTCGGGCTTGAACGTGCGGTAGTTGATCGTCTCGGGCTTCTTGATCTCGCCGAACGACCAGCTGCGGATGCGGTCGGGCGAGGCGATGCCGATCTGGATCTGGTCGAAGGTCTCCGGCTTGGCGACCGGGTTCGCGAAGTTGGTCAGTTCGTTCATCTTGAACTCCTTAGCCCCTCCCCTTCAGGGGAGGGGTTGGGGTGGGGCCTGTCCGCAGGCCACCACCGGAATTGCTTGGGGCGATGCCCCACCCCCAGCCCCTCCCCTGAAGGGGAGGGGCTTGAAGGCTGTTACTCCGCCGCCTCGGCCAGGCCGTCGGTCTCGCTCTGGTCCTCGAGGGACTTGAGCTCGACGTTGAGGCCCAGCGAGCGCATCTCCTTGACGAGCACGTTGAAGCTCTCGGGGATGCCGGCCTCGAAGGTGTCGTCGCCCTTGACGATCGCCTCGTAGACCTTGGTGCGGCCGACCACGTCGTCGGACTTCACCGTCAGCATCTCCTGGAGCGTGTACGCCGCGCCATAGGCCTGCAGCGCCCACACCTCCATCTCGCCGAAGCGCTGCCCGCCGAACTGCGCCTTGCCGCCCAGCGGCTGCTGGGTGACCAGGCTGTAGGGGCCGATCGAGCGCGCGTGGATCTTGTCGTCGACCAGGTGGTGGAGCTTCAGCATGTAGATGATGCCCACGGTCACCTTGCGGTCGAACGCCTCGCCGGTGCGGCCGTCGAACAGCGTCGACTGGCCCGAGGTGTCGTAGCCCGCCAGGCTCAGCATGTTCGATACGTCCGCCTCGCGGGCGCCGTCGAACACCGGCGTCGCCATCGGCACGCCGCGCTTCAGGTTCTCGGCGAGCTCGACCACCTGCTCGGGGGTGCGCGCGTCGATCTCGGCGGCATAATGATCGCCGTAGACCTCCTTGAGCCGATCCTTGACCGCCTCGGGCATCGCGCCCGCCTGCGGATTCGGATTGGCCTCGCGCCATTCCTCCAGCTTCTCGGCGATGCTCTGGCCCAGGCCGCGCGCCGCCCAGCCGAGGTGGGTCTCGAAGATCTGCCCGACGTTCATGCGCGACGGCACGCCCAGCGGGTTCAGCACCAGGTCGACCGGCGTGCCGTCCTCCAGGAACGGCATGTCCTCCTGCGGCAGGATGCGGCTGATGACGCCCTTGTTGCCGTGACGGCCGGCCATCTTGTCGCCCGGCTGCAGCTTGCGCTTCACCGCGACGAACACCTTGACCATCTTGAGCACGCCCGGCGGCAGCTCGTCGCCCCGCTCCAGCTTCTCGCGGCGGTCCTCGAACTTGTCCTTGATGCGCTTCACGGCCTCGTCATACTGGCCCTTCACGCCCTCCAGGTTCGCCTGGACCGCATCGTCCTGCACCGCGAACTTCCACCATTCGTGGCGGTCGACGCTGTCGAGCAGCTCGTCGTCGATCGTCGAGCCCTTCTTGATGCCCTTGGGCGCCGCGGTCGCGGTCTGGCCGAGCAGCATCTCCTTGAGCCGCGACCAGGTGGCGCGGTTGAGGATGTTGCGCTCGTCGTCCGAGTCCTTGCGCAGGCGTTCGATCTCCTCGCGCTCGATGGCCAGGGCACGCTCGTCCTTGTCGATGCCGTGGCGGTTGAACACGCGCACGTCGACGATCGTCCCGGAGACACCCGGCGGCAGGCGCAGCGAGGTGTCGCGCACGTCGCTCGCCTTCTCGCCGAAGATCGCGCGGAGCAGCTTCTCCTCCGGCGTCATCGGGCTCTCGCCCTTCGGCGTGATCTTGCCGACCAGGATGTCGCCCGGTTCGACCTCGGCGCCGATGTAGACGATGCCCGCCTCGTCGAGGTTGCGCAGCGCCTCCTCGCCGACGTTGGGGATGTCGCGGGTGATGTCCTCCGGCCCGAGCTTGGTGTCGCGGGCCATGACCTCGAACTCGTCGATGTGGATCGACGTGAACACGTCGTCCTTCACGATCCGCTCGGAGATCAGGATCGAGTCCTCATAGTTGTAGCCGTTCCACGGCATGAACGCGACCAGCGCGTTGCGGCCGAGCGCCAGCTCGCCGAACTCGGTCGACGGGCCGTCGGCGATCACGTCGCCGGCGCGCACCACGTCGCCCACCTTCACCAGCGGGCGCTGGTTGATGCAGGTCGACTGGTTCGAGCGCTGGAACTTCATCAGCGTGTAGATGTCGACGCCGCTCTCGGTGGCCTCGACGTCGCCGGTCGCGCGGATGACGATGCGGCTGGCGTCGACCTGGTCGACCACGCCGTCGCGCTTCGCTGCGATCGCCGCGCCCGAATCGCGCGCCACCGTCTCCTCCATGCCGGTGCCGACGAACGGCGCCTCGGCCTGGACCAGCGGCACCGCCTGGCGCTGCATGTTCGATCCCATCAGCGCGCGGTTGGCGTCGTCGTTCTCCAGGAACGGGATCAGCGAGGCGGCGACCGACACGAGCTGCTTGGGGCTCACGTCCATCAGCGTGATCTGCTCGGGCAGCGCCATCAGGAACTCGCCGGCCTGGCGGGCGGAGACCAGCTCCTCGACGAAGCGGCCGTCGGCGTCGAGCTCGGCGTTGGCCTGCGCGATCGTGTGCTTGGCCTCCTCCATCGCCGACAGATAGACGACCTCGTTGGTCACCTTGTTGTCGACGACCTTGCGATACGGCGTCTCGATGAAGCCGTACTTGTTGACGCGGCTGAACGACGCCAGCGAGTTGATCAGACCGATGTTCGGGCCTTCCGGCGTCTCGATCGGGCAGATGCGGCCATAATGGGTCGGATGGACGTCGCGGACCTCGAACCCGGCCCGTTCGCGAGTCAACCCGCCCGGCCCGAGCGCCGAGACGCGACGTTTGTGCGTCACCTCGGAGAGCGGGTTGGTCTGGTCCATGAACTGGCTGAGCTGCGACGAGCCGAAGAACTCGCGCACCGCGGCGACCGCGGGCTTGGCGTTGATGAGGTCGTTCGGCATCACGGTCGACACGTCGACCGAGCTCATGCGCTCCTTGACCGCACGCTCCATGCGCAGCAGGCCGACGCGATACTGGTTCTCCAGCAGCTCGCCCACCGAACGCACGCGGCGGTTGCCGAGGTTGTCGATGTCGTCGACCTCGCCCTTGCCGTCCTTGAGGTCGACCAGCGTCTTGACCACCGCCAGGATGTCCTCGGTGCGCAGCGTCGTCACCGTGTCCGGGCAGTCGAGGTCGAGACGCATGTTGAGCTTGACGCGGCCCACGGCCGACAGGTCGTAGCGGTCGGGATCGAAGAACAGGCCGGCGAACAGCGACTCCGCCGTCTCCAGCGTCGGCGGCTCGCCGGGGCGCATCACCCGGTAGATGTCGCTCAGCGCCTGCTCGCGCTCCTCGGCCTTGTCGGCCTTGAGCGTGTTGCGGATCCAGGGGCCGGTGGTGGTGTGATCGATGTCGAGCAGCTCGATGCGGTCGATGCCCGCCTTGTCGAGCTTCTCGAGGTTCTCGGCGGTCACCTCGTCGCCCGCCTCGATGTAGATCTCGCCGGTCTTCTCGTTGATCAGGTCATAGGCGGAGTAGCGGCCGAAGATCTCCTCGGTCGGGATCAGCAGCGTCTCCAGACCATCCTTCTGCGCCTTGTTGGCAGCGCGGGGGCTGATCTTCTGGCCGGCCGGGAACATCACCTCGCCTGACTTGGCGTCGACGATGTCGAACATCGGCTTGGCGCCGCGCCAGTTCTCGGGCGCGAACGGGATCTGCCAGCCGCCCGGCCCGCGGACATAGGTCACGCGGTTGTAGAAATAGTTGAGGATGTCCTCGCTGTTCAGCCCGAGGGCATAGAGCAGCGTGGTGACCGGCAGCTTGCGCTTGCGGTCGATGCGGACGTTGACGATGTCCTTGGCGTCGAACTCGAAGTCGAGCCACGAGCCGCGGTACGGGATCACGCGCGCGGCGAACAGATACTTGCCCGAGGCATGGGTCTTGCCGCGGTCATGATCGAAGAGGACGCCCGGCGAGCGGTGCATCTGGCTGACGATGACGCGCTCGGTGCCGTTGATGAAGAAGGTGCCGTTCTCGGTCATGAGCGGCATGTCGCCCATGTAGACGTCCTGCTCCTTGATATCGATGACCGACTTGGCCTCGGTATCGGGATCGACCTCGAACGCGGTCAGGCGCAGCGTGACGCGCATCGGCGCGGCATAGGTGATGCCGCGCTGGCGGCATTCCTCGACGTCGAACTTGGGGTCCTCGAGGACATAGTCGTCGAAATCGAGGAAGGCGGTGCCGGCGAAGTCCTGGATCGGGAAGACCGAGCGCAGCGTCTTCTCCAGGCCCGAGACATGGCCGATCGCCTTGTCGGAGCGGAGGAACTGCTCATAGCTCTCGCGCTGAACCTCGATCAGGTTCGGCATCTGCACCACTTCGTGGATGTCGCCGAACACCTTGCGGATGCGGCGCTTCACGGTGCCGCTCTCGATCGCCTTGGTCGCCATGTGTGTGTTTTGCCTCGTCAGCCGTCGAACATCGCCCCGTGAACCTGGGGCCGGCCGCAGCGGAAGACGCGAAAGGCCGCATGTCTCCGGTATTCGGAAACTGCAGCCTTCGAAGCGTCTTCTTAAACCACGAACCTCAATCCGACCGATGCGCTGCGCGACGACGCATCATTTCCCGAGGCTGTGGTGAAGGGCGGCATATAGGTGCGGGGCAGGGCGGTGTCAAATGCGTTGAGCGGCAAATTTGCTTCACGTCCGTCATCTGACCCCGGAGGGCGGAGCGCGCCTATCCCCCAGCCGTCACCCCGGCCTTGGGCCGGGGTCCACCCAACCTCGGCGGATGACTTTGAGCCTCTTGCTTCAGCCCGCGCCTCCCGGTGGACCCCGGACCAAGTCCGGAGTGACGGTTGGGGGACGGGCAGCGCGGCAGCATGAGGCGCCGAACCTTCCGACCATTGATCTTCGCCGAACCGCGGCGCAATGGTCGTGTATCATTATTACATCCCGAGGGTTCTTCCGATGATCAAGCCGCTCCTGTTGGCCGCGACCGCGCTGGTCGCGCTCACCCCGCTCGCTGCTCAGCAGCAGACCGCCCCGGCCGGCGGCGACATCCCGCCCAGGTTCGCGGTGCCGGCGTCGCCCGAACAGGATTACGACAAGCGCGAGGTGATGATCCCGATGCGCGACGGGACCAGGCTCTACACGGTCATCGTCGTGCCCAAGGGCGCGACCAACGCGCCGATCGTCCTCACCCGCACCCCCTACAACGCCAAGGGCCGCGCGGCGCGCACCGACGACAGCCCGTCGATGCTGTCGACGCTGCCGCTCGCCGACGAGATCTTCGTGCACAACGGCTATATCCGCGTCTACCAGGACATCCGCGGCAAATACGGCTCCGAGGGCGACTATGTTGTGACCCGCCCGCCGATCGGCCCGCTCAACCCGACCAGGGTCGACCACACCACCGACGCCTATGACACGATCGACTGGCTGGTGAACAAGGCCAACCTGCCCGAATCGAACGGCCGCGTCGGCATGATCGGCTCGTCCTACGAGGGCTTCACCGTGGTGATGGCGCTCCTCAACCCCCACCCCGCGCTCAAGGTCGCGGCGCCGGAGAGCCCGATGGTCGACGGCTGGATGGGCGACGACTGGTTCCACTACGGCGCCTTCCGCCTCGCCAACATCGCCTGGATCGGCGCGCAGACCGGCTTCAAGGGCGCGGGCAAGGCGCCCCCCACCGGCGGCTGGGACGACTATGACAATTTCCGCACCGGCTCGGCCGGCGACTGGGCGAAGAAGTCCGGCTACGACCAGCTCCCCTTCTGGAAGCGCATGTCGGAGCATCCCGCCTATGACGCCTTCTGGCAGGGCCAGGCGCTCGACAAGCTGGTCGCCGCCAACCCCTCGAACGTGCCGACGCTCTGGGAGCAGGGCCTGTGGGACCATGAGGACATGTGGGGCGCGATCCACAGCTGGGAGGCGCTCAAGAAGGCCGGCAAGGTCGGCAACAACTATCTGGTGATGGGCCCGTGGCGCCACAGCCAGATCAACCGCGAGGGACGCGAGCTCGGCCCGTTCCAGTGGAACGGCGACACCGCCGCCCAGTTCCGCGAGGACATGGTGCTGCCCTTCTTCAACCAGTATCTGAAGGACGGCCCGCCCGCGAACCTGCCGACGGTGGCGATCTACAACACCGGCGAGAACCATTGGGACAGGTTCAAGGACTGGCCGCTCGCCTGCCAGGAGGGCTGCCCGTCGCCGCTCAAGCCGATCTACCTCCGGGCCGACGGCGGCTTGGGCTTCGACGCGGGGGCGGCCGGCGGCGACAGCTACGTCTCCGATCCCGCCAAGCCGGTGCCGCACCTGCCGCGCCCGGTGAACTTCCGCGACGGCCGCTGGGGCGATTATCTCGTCACCGACCAGCGCTTCGTCGACGGCCGGCCCGACGTGATGACCTACCAAACCGAGGTGCTGAAGGCGCCGGTCCGCGTCTCCGGCGCGCCGATCGCGGACATCTTCGCCAAGACCACCGGCACCGACGGCGACTTCGTGGTCAAGGTGATCGACGTCTACCCGTCCGAATATGCCACCGATCCCAAGATGGGCGGATATCAGTGGCCGATCGCGATGGACATCTTCCGCGGCCGCTACCGCGACGACCCCGCCAATCCCAGGCCGATCCCGGCGGGCAAGGTGCAGGAATACAAGTTCCGCCTGCCGACGGTGAACCACGTCTTCCAGCCCGGCCACCGCATCATGATCCAGGTCCAGTCGAGCCTGTTCCCGGTCTACGACCGCAACCCGCAGAAGTACGTCCCCAACATCTTCTACGCGAAGAAGGACGACTATCAGAAGGCCACCGTCACCATCATGCGCGGCGGCGCGACGCCGAGCCGCGTATTGCTTCCGGTGGTGCCGGTCGACCAGTCGGCGGTGAAGGCGGCAGACTGAGCCTCGTTCGTGCCGTCATCCCGGCGAAAGCCGGGATCCAGGGTCACAAGGGATGACCCGTTTGGCTATGGATCCCGCCTTTCGCCGGGATGACAACCGGACTCTGCTCGGAGCTGCGCGTCCACCGGACGGTGGAGAGCCCGCTTGGCGCACATCCCTTTTTCAAGTATTTCCCGCGCCGTCGGTGGCGTTGCTTAACGGGGGCGGGCGTGCGCGAATCGATTTCGCTGGAAATGCTCTCCGACATCATCGGCGCGATCTACGATTGCGCGCTCGACCCGGCGCTGTGGCCGGCGACGATGGACATGATCTGCCGCGAGCTCGACCTGCGCACCGGCGCGATCAGCCTGATCGCACTCCCCGATGGCGATCCGCTGCTCGCCGCGACCACCGGCTTCGAGGAGCCCTGGCTGGAGCGGGTATCTTTCTTCGGCCCCGAGCTTGTCGAGCAATGGGGCGGCGCCGAGGTCATCCAGAGCCTGCCGCTCGACGAGCCCGCGGTGCTCTCCCACGTCAATCCGGCGGCGATCGCCCCCGACACCACCGACCGCTTCCATATCGAGTTCAACCGGCCGCAGGGGTTCATCGATTCGATCTCGGTCGGCCTCGTCCGCGACGAGCGGTCGATCGGCGTGATCGGCTTCAACCGCCACGAGAGCGCCGGGCTGGTCGGCGAGCGCGAGATCGAGGTCGTGCGCCTGCTCATCCCGCATCTCCAGCGCGCCGCGGCGATCAGCCGGCTGCTCGACATCAAGTCCGTCGCCACGATGACCTTCCAGGCGGTGCTCGACACATTGGCGACGCCGGTGGTGCTCGTCGGCGCCGACCTGCAGAGGATTCATGCCAATCGCGCCGCTGAAGAGATGTTCGCGCGCGACGACCTGCTGCAATTGAGGGGCAATCTGGTGACCGCGCGCGCTAAGGGCGTCGCCGCCGCGCTTGCGGTCGCGGTCAGGCAGGCGGCCGACGACGAAAGCGCGCTCGGCCGCATGGGGCTCGGCATACCGATCCGCGGCCTGCGCGACGAGCCCCGCGCGCTCCATGTGCTGCCGCTCCGCCACGGGCGGCTGCGCCCGGGCATCGCCCCGGCCGCGGTCGCCGCGATCTTCGTCTCGCCGCTCCAGGCGCCGGCGTCGCCGCCCGCCGAGATCATCGCCGCGCTGTTCGACCTGACCGCCGCCGAACGGCGCGTCTTCGAAAAGATCGTGTCGGGGCGCACGGTGGCGGAAACCGCCGAGGCGCTCGACATCGGCGTCAGCACGGTCAAGACGCACCTCGTACGCCTGTTCGACAAGATGAACGTCCATCGCCAGGCCGATCTCGTCGCGCTCGCCGCATCCTTCGCCCTGCCGGTGCGGAGCTGATCGCGGCCATTGACGGCGTCCGCGCGAAGGCCGATGCGCCGCGCCATGTGTCCCGACCCCTTCGCCAACCTCACCGCCGAGCTCCCCAGCTTCGTCACCCATCTCGAATGCTCGATGACCGGCGAGCGCTACGAGGCGGACCTGCTCCATGGCCTGTCCCGCGCCGGCCGGCCGCTGCTCGTGCGCTACGACCTCGACGGCGTGAAGGCGGCGATGACCCGGGAGGCGCTGGCCGCCCGCCCCGCCGACCTGTGGCGCTACCGCGAGCTGCTGCCGGTGCGTTCGGCGGCGAACATCGTCAGCCTGGGCGAGAACGCCACGCCGCTCGTCACCCTCGACGGCGTCGGCGCGAAACGGGGAGCGCGCGCCCCGATCGTCAAGGACGAGGGCCGGCTCCCCACCGGCTCGTTCAAGGCGCGCGGGCTGGTGATGGCGATCTCGATGGCCAAGGCGCTCGGCGTTACCACCATCGCGATGCCGACCAACGGCAACGCCGGCGCCGCCGCGGCCGCCTATGCCGCGCGCGCGGGGATCGAGGCGGTGATCTTCTGCCCGGACGACACGCCCGAGATCAACGTGCGCGAGATCGCCGCGCAGGGTGCGCGCGTCTATCGCGTCAACGGCCTGATCGACGATTGCGGAGCGATCGTGGGGGCGGGGGCCAAGGCCAACGGCTGGTTCGATCTCTCGACGCTCAAGGAGCCCTACCGGATCGAGGGCAAGAAGACGATGGGCCTCGAGCTCGCCGAGCAGCTCGGCTGGGAACTGCCCGACGCGATCTTCTACCCGACCGGCGGCGGCACCGGCCTGATCGGCATGTGGAAGGCGTTCGACGAGCTGGAGGCGATCGGCTTCATCGGCCCCAGGCGCCCGCGCATGTACGCGGTCCAGGCGGAGGGCTGCGCGCCGATGGTCAAGGCGTTCGAGGCCGGCGAGCGCCATGCCGAGCGCTGGGAGAATGCCCATACCGTCGCCGCCGGCATCCGCGTGCCGCGCGCGGTCGGCGACTTCCTGATCCTCGATGCGGTCCGCGCCTCGGGCGGCGCTGCGCTGGCGGTGTCGGACGAGGCGATCCTGGCGGCGGTCGACGAGGCCGCCGGCGACGGCCTGTTGCTCTGTCCGGAAGGCGGCGCGACGCTCGCCGCCTACGACCGCGCGCTGGCGGAAGGGCTCGTCGGCAGTGACGAGCGCGTCGTGCTGTTCAACTGCGCGACCGGCCTCAAATATCCGATGCCGGACAAGTCGCGCACGCTCGACCGGCACGGCGAGATCGATCTGGCGAGCTTGTAGGCCGGAGCCTTATCCGCACTGGGCCGGACGACATTCCGCCCTAGCCCTTCCCCCGAAGGGAAAGGGCTAGGGCGGATCGACATTTGAGGTTGCAGGTCCTTTCCTAGCCAGATTTCCAGCCGTCACCCCGGCCTTGTGCCGGGGGCCACCGGGAGGCAAGGACTGGACAAGAGATTTGAGCGCAGCCCGCGAGGCTCAGTGGACCCCGGAACAAGTCCGGGGTGACCCTGAGGAGGGGCGGGATGTCCGCCATCTCCTCAAATGTCGATCGGTCCTAGGCGTTGAATGCCGATCGACCCTACAGCCGCCGGCAATCGCTCGGAGCCCTTCGCCCCGCGAACCGCGCATCGATCCAGTCGAGCGTCGCCCGCGCCTCGGTGCGTGCCACGGTCGCGTGCTCGCCGCCGGGCACGGAGATGTAGCGCACCGTCTTCCCGCGTGCGCAGGCGCGGCGGGCGAAGTCGCGCGTCACCGCCGGCGCGACGACGACGTCGGCGCTTCCCTCCGCGATCAGCAGCGGCACCGGCACGGCATCGGGCGAGGGGCTGTTGGCGCGCATCAGCCGTCCCCAGGGCTCCTCGCGGCTGAGGTCGAGATTGCGGATCGCCCGCTGGGCCACGGCGATGCCGACGATCGTGCCCAGCCGCGGCTTGGTGTTCGGCTCGACGCAATTATTGTCGGCGAGCCGCGTCATCACGTTCTGCGTCGACTTGCGGCCGAACGTCGACATCGGCGCGCCGTACAGCCGCGACCAGCTTGTTGCGGTGAAGGCCGTCAGCATCGCCCGCACGCGCAGATCGCTGCCCTCCTTGAAGTTGCGGGCGAGATCGGTCGGCGGCACGATCGCGGCGACGCCGACCAGGTCGAGCTCGGGCGAATAGCTGCGCGCCAGCTGCCCGGTCCACAGCGCCGCATGGCCGCCCTGCGATTCACCCCAGACGGCGAAGCGCGTGCCGGCGGCCGCACCCCGGATGCCTTGGGCGGCTCTCACGGCGTCGAGCACCGAGCGGCCGGTATCGACCCCGACCAGATAGGGATGCATCATGTCGGAGCCGAGGCCGGGATAGTCCGGTGCCACGACGGTATAGCCGCGCCCGATCACCTCGCCGAGCGACGGGATGACGGTGAAGTTGCTGCCGTTCCGGGACGGCGCGCAGCGCTGCGCCACGCCCGACGTCCCGTGCGTCCAGGCGATCACCGGGCGAGGCGCGCCGGCAGCGCGCCTATCCGGCGCGATCACCATGCCGGTCACGCGGATCGGCCGGCTCCGCTCGTTCATCGTCCAATATTGCACCCGCCATGCCCGCATCCCCGCGGGGGCATCGTTGACGGGCTGGGCCGCGATCAGCGTTCCGGCGCGCTGGGCGATAGCGGCGCCGGGCACCGCCGGAAGGGCCGTTGCCAGGATGCTCCCCAGGATTCCTCGCAGGCGACGCATGGCGGCATTTCTACCACGTCGCGGCGCGCAACGGAATATTACGGCCCCGGAACCGGTCCGTCGTCATCCCGGCTGCCGCTCGGCCGGCACCGGCGTCAGCTCGTAGATCCACAGCGCCTTGGGCTTGCTGCGCGGCACCACCAGCCGCCAGCGGAAGGAGCCGACCCGCTCGACCACGCCGGCGACGTCGCGCGAGCGGTCGGTACCATAGGCGATCGAATTGTCCCCCGGCTTGCGCTGCTGCGCGCCGAGGAAGACGTAGCGGTCGTTCTCGTCGGCATAGAGCCAGCCGTTGGGCAGGTCGCTGCCGGTCTGCTTGTTGAAGCTCAAACGCCCGTCCGCCTCGCCGCCGACGAAGCAGAACTGCGGCGGAAAGCCGCGCGTCCGCCCGCGCTCGACGCGGACCACGCGGCACGTATAGGACCCGGGCGGCAGGGCAGGGTGGTCGAGCGCCGCCTTGGGGTCGAGCAGCGCCGCATCGCCCATCGCCGCGGCGCGCTGGCCGCGCTTGGCGGGCGCGGTCAGCGCCTCGCTCCACAGCGCCGGCAGCGAATCGAGCGCGGCGGCATCGGCCGGGTCGGCGGTGTCGCGCCAGCCGGGCGTGGCCGGCGCAGGATCGATCGCGACGATCGCCCGCGAACGGGTCGTCGACGAGGCGCACGCACTGAGCGCGCAAAGCAGCACGAACAGGGGCCCAAGGGCTCGCATGGGATGTCATCTCGCGTTAGCGGGAGTAAACGAAGAATGAATCCAAATGGTAAAGAATTGGTTAACATCGCCGCCCGCATCGCCGCGAAAGCCCCGTGCAGCCGCGGTTCAGGCGCCGCGCGCTAGGCGCGAGGGGATGAGGGGCCTCGCCATCTTCGCTGCCGGCGTCGCGGGCGGCCTCGCCGCGCCCGCCGCGATGGCGCAGAACAGCCAGTCGCCGATGATCATCACCGTTCCCGGCGTCGAGCGCTACAGCCTGCCGCCGTCCAACACGCAGGCCTCAGCCCCGACCCCCAGTCCTGCGTCGTCGCCGACTCCCACGCCGGCTCCGATCGCCGCGCCTCCGCCGGTGGTGCCGACCGTGCGCGCCACGCCGCGGCCGACGCCTCGCGCTACCCCGGCACCGCCGCGCTTGCAGCCGACTGCCGCCGCGCCCACGCCGATCCCGACGCCCACGCCAAGCGCGGGCGCCGTGCCCGCCGTCACCGCATCACCGTCACCTGCGCCGGTCGCGCCTCCCCTCGAGACTGCGCCCGCCGCGCCTGTATCGGCAGCGCCGCCGTGGCCATGGCTGGCAGGCGGCGCGCTGGCGCTGCTCGCGGGCGGCGCCGCGTTATGGTGGTGGCGCCGCCGTCGGCCGGAGATGCTGGAGGCGGCGGCGGCACCTGCACCGGTGGTCGCGCCGACGCCGCCGCTCGCTGCGACGCCGCCGCTGCCGTCGCGCCCGCCTGCGCCGCCGCCAACGCCAGCCGCTCTGCCGGCCGTCGCCCGGCCGCTCACCGCCGAGGTGCTGCCCGCCGGCGTCAGCATCGGCAACGGCGCGGCGGCGCTCGAGTTCGAGCTTGCCGTCACCAACACCGGCGCCCAGGCCGCGGACGGCATCCGCATCGCGCTCGGCATGGTCACCGCCGGACCCGACCTCGAGGCCCGCATCGCCGCGTTCGGTGCCAGCGCCGGCGCCATGCCGGCCGGCGAGCCGCTGTCGCTCGCCCCCGGCGAGACGCACCGCGCCCGCGGCAGCCTCACCCTGCCGATCGAGGCGATGCACGTCGCCAAAGTCGGCGGCCGGCCGATGGTGGTGCCGGTGGTGCTGGTGCACCTGCGCTGGCGCGGCGGGCTCAGCATCCGCGGCCAGGGCGATGCCTTCATGATCGGCACCGGCGACGCCGCGGTGGCCAAGCTCGGCCCGATCTGGCTCGACCGCGGCCCGCGCCGCTATGCCCCCGTCAGCGCGCGGCGCTTCGACCCGGCACCCGCCAGGCCGCGCGCCGCCTGACTCACCGCTCGCTGTCGAGCGCGGCCATCTGCGCGGCCGGATAGCGATCCCCCGCCGCCGCGTCGCGCGGGACGGCGGCCTCGATCGCATCGAGGTCCTTCCGGGAGAGCGTCACGTCGAGCGCGCCCAGCGCCTCGCTGAGCCGGTCGCGCCGGCGCGCGCCGATCAGCGGCACGATATCCTGTCCCTGCGCCGCCACCCAGGCGATCGCCGCCTGCGCGACGCTGATCCCGCGCGCCTCCGCCACGCCGCGCAGCGCCTCGACCAGCGCCAGGTTGCGGTCGAGGTTCTCGCCCTGGAAGCGCGGGCTCATCGCGCGATAGTCACCCTCGCCGGCGCTGCCCTGCCAATGCCCGCCGATCAGCCCGCGCGAGAGCACGCCGTAGGCGGTCGTGCCGATGCCGAGCTCGCGCAGCGCCGGCAGGATCCTATCCTCCGGCCCGCGTGAGACCAGCGAATATTCGATCTGCAGATCGACGATCGGATGCACCGCCGCCGCGCGGCGGATCGTCTCCACGCCAACCTCGGACAGGCCGATGTGGCGGACGTATCCCGCCTGCACCATCTCGGCGATCACCCCGATCGTCTCCTCGATCGGCACCCTGGGATCGAGCCGCGCCGGCCGGTAGATGTCGATATGGTCGACGCCGAGCCGCTGCAGCGAATAGGCGAGCGCGGTCTTGAGCGCCGCCGGGCTCGCGTCGAATCCGATCCAGGCGCCGGCCGGATCGCGTTGCGCGCCGAACTTGACGCTGAGCAGATAGCGGTCGCGCGGCACGCCCTTCAGCGCCTCGCCGATCAGCATCTCGTTGTGACCCATGCCATAGAAGTCGCCGGTGTCGAGCAGGTTGATGCCGGCGTCGAGCGCGGCGTGGATCGTCGCGATGCTCTCGCCGCGGTCGGACTCGCCGTACATGCCGGACATGCCCATGCAGCCGAGTCCGAACGCCGAAACCATGGGGCCGGTCGTGCCGAGTTGATGCTGTTCCATCGTCGTTATCCTTCACTGGAGAGGGGACGGCGCCCATATGCGCTCTGGCACCGCGTTCGATAATCGGGCATGATCTGCACATGCTGTGCGTCAAAATGCACAATGCCGGAATGCACAATGCCGGAATGCACAATGCCGGAATGCACGATGGCTGAGCTCGATCTTGCCGACCTGGGCGCCGTGGTTGCCGTCGCGCGCTACCGCGGCTTCCGCGGCGCGGCGGCGATGCAGGGGGTTTCGCCATCCAGCCTCAGCCAGGCGGTGCGCCGTGCCGAGGAGCGGCTGGGCGTGCGCCTGTTCAACCGCACCACGCGCAGCGTCACACCGACCGAGGCAGGGCAGCGGCTGCTCGACCGGCTGGCGCCGGCGTTGGGCGAGGTCAGGGCGGCGCTCGATGCGGTCAACGCCTTCCGCGACAGCCCGACCGGTACGCTCAGGCTCAACGTGCCGACCATCGTCGCCCGCGTCGTCCTGCCGCCGATCCTCGCCGGCTTCCTCGCCGCCCATCCCGGCATCGCGGTGGAGGTGCAGGCGGAGGACGCCTTCGTCGACGTGCTCGCCGCCGGCTTCGACGCCGGCGTGCGCTACGACGAGCGGCTGGAGCAGGACATGATCGCCGTCCCGATCGGCCCGCGCATCCAGCGCTTCGCCACCGTCGCCGCGCCCGCCTATCTCGCCCGGCGCGGCACGCCGGCGCACCCGCGCGACCTGCTCGCCCACCGCTGCATCCGCCACCGCTTCGTCCACGGCACCCACCCGGCGTGGGAGTTCGAACGGAACGGCAAGCTGGTCCGCGTCGACCCCGTCAGCGTGGTCGCCACCAACGTCCTCGAGCTGGAGCTCACCCTGGTCGAGGCAGGCCTCGGCATCCTCAGCACCTTCGAGGCGTTCGTCGCAGACGCGCTCGCCGCCGGCCGCCTGGCGCCGGTGCTGCCGGACTGGTGGCAGAGCTTCTCCGGTCCGTTCCTCTATTATCCGAGCCGGCGCCTCATGCCGGCGCCGCTGCGCGCCTTCGTCGATTATCTGCGCGAGGTGAGGGAGGGCGACGCAGGTTCGCCGTCCCCGCCCTGAAGCCGCCTATGGAAGCCGGAACACCACCGACTGCTGCTCGGCCGTGCACGCGACCCCGCCGCCCGGACGGAAGCTGCTCGCGAAGCGGGCATCCGGACGCCTGCGGAGGTCCCGGCTTTCGCCGGGATGATGTCTGCCAAAAAGAAAGGGCGGCCCCGACCGGGACCGCCCTTCCATGTCAACCAAGCAGCGAAGCTTACTTGAGCTCGACGCTCGCGCCGGCTTCCTCGAGCTGCTTCTTGATCTTCTCGGCCTCGTCCTTGTTGACGCCTTCCTTGACGGCCTTCGGGGCCGACTCGACCAGCGTCTTCGCCTCGGTGAGGCCAAGGCCGGTGATCGCGCGGACCTCCTTGATGACGTTGATCTTCTTGCCGCCGTCGCCGGTCAGGATCACGTCGAACTCGGTCTTCTCCTCGGCGGCCGGGGCGGCGCCACCGGCGCCACCGGCGGCCGGGCCGGCAACGGCGACCGCAGCGGCGGCCGAAACGCCCCACTTCTCTTCGAGCAGCTTCGAGAGCTCGGCGGCCTCGAGGACGGTCAGTTCGGAAAGCTGGTCAACCAGCGCGTTCAGATCAGCCATTTCAATACTCCAATCGGATCAGGTTAAAGTCGGTAGATTGCCAGCGGTGTATCGTTTGTCGCGGTGCCGGCCCGCTCCCCCACCCGGCCACCCAGACAGCGTACCCTAGATGGGTGGCCGGGTGGGGGAGCGGGCCGGTGCCGTTCCTCGATCGTTACGCCGCTTCCTTGTTGCCGTAAGCGCCGAACACGCGCGCCAGCTGGGCCGCGGGCGCCTGGGTGACAGTCGCGAGCTTGGTGGCGGGCGCCACCAGCAGGCCCACGATCTTGCCACGCAGCTCGTCCAGCGACGGCAGCGAAGCGAGCGCCTTCACGCCCTCCACGTCGAGCACCTGCTTGCCCATCGCGCCGCCCACGATTTCGAACTTGTCGTTCGTCTTCGCGAAGTCGACCGCCGCCTTGGCTGCGGCGACCGGGTCGACGGAGGTGGCGAGCGCGGTCGGCCCGGTCAGCAGGTCGGAAAGACCCGCGTAATCGGTGCCCTCGAGCGCGATCTTGGCAAGCTTGTTCTTCGAGACCCTGAAGCTCGCCCCGGCGTCGCGCATCTTCGAACGCAGCTGGGTCGACTGGGCGACGGTCAGCCCGAGGTTGCGGGTGACGACCACCACGCCGACCTCGTTGAAGGTGCGGTTCAGCTCGGCGACGGACTCGGCCTTTTGCGAACGATCCATGCCATTCTCCTCAAAATGAGCCATGCCTGGGGCACGGCCCGGTCCACTCGCCCGGCCCTGTGGGGTCGAGCGCACTTGTCCGTGAGGGGCAGGATCATCTCGGCCGCGGCAATGCCCGGCCCGATCCGGTGCGCCGGCAGCCGGCGCCCGGAAGAATTCTGTCCCCGTCTAGGCGGGAGATTAAGGCCGGCAGAACCCGGCCACCCGCTGTCTCGGACGGCGCCGGCCACAGGCGAACCCGAACCGGCAAGCGGGCGCCAATAGCGGCGTACGCTCAAAAGTCAAATCCTATCCCTCGTGGGAAGGGGATTGGCTCGCGCTAAGCATGAAGAAAAGAAGAAATTTGTTCGCGCGAAGGCGCGAAGGCGCGAAGATGTGCCGCTTGCCGTAGCCTCGGCCGCGTCAGCGGCTCCTTAAGCTAGGTAGCCGCAGGCATGAGGGTCTCGCTGACGCGAGACGAGCGCCGCCGGCGAGACACCTTTGCGCCTTCGCGCCTTCGCGTGAACCGTTAATTTCCTTCTTCTTAGTACCTTAGCAGCGCTCACTTCTCCTCCGTCACCTCCGCCGGCGCGCTCTCGTTCGCCGTCTCGCCGCCGCTGCGGTCGACGCGGGCGGTCATCCCGGTGGCGTCGGCGTCGTCGTACATCTGCTCGTCGGCGGTACGGTCGTCCTGGACCGCGGGGGCCGGCGCGGCGGTCGCGTTCGCGGTCGGTTCGGCCACCGGGGCCTCGTTCACGACCGGCGGCGCCTCGTTGACGACCTCCTCGGTCGCGGTGTCGGCCGCGTCGTTCGCCGGCACAGGCTCGGGCTCCGACCCGGAGCAGGCGGCGAGCGTCAGCGCCAGCGCGGAGGCGGCGGCGAGGGCAAGGCGGCGGGTGGTCAAGTCCGGTTCTCCTGTTGGTCTCAGTTGGCGACCGCGGCCTGCGCGGCCGAGCGTTTCTCGATCTTGTCGGCGAGCAGCTTGTCCCAGCCATAGGGATCGCCGCGGAAGTTCATCGTGCCGTTGGCGCTGGCGAAGGCGGTCCAGTAGAGCAGATAGACCGCGACCTGGCGGGAGAGCTGCACGCGCTGCGTCTTGCCGGCGTCGACCGCGGCCTGGATCGTCTCCGGCGTCCAGGCGGGATCGCTCCTCAGCAGCAGCTGGGCCAGCTCCGCCGGCCGCTCGAGCCGCACGCAGCCGTGGCTGGCCAGCCGGTCGTAGCTCGCGAACTTCGCCTGCACCGGCGTATCGTGCAGGTACACCGCATAGCGGTTGTCGAAGTCGAACTTGTAGCGCCCCAGTGCGCTCTGCGGACCGGCTCGCTGCTGGAGCCGGCGGTTCGGCCCCTCGCCGATCACGCGGAAGCCGTTGGCCTTGAGGTATCCCGCACCCTTCGGGAACAGCTCCCGCTGGGCGATGCCGGTGGGGACGTTCCACGGCGGGTTGAGCACGATCGAGTGGATCGTCGACTGCAGCATCGGCGTCTCGTCGCCAGGCCGCCCGGTCACGCCCTTCATCGACATGATCGGCGTGTCGCCTTCGAACACGGTCAGCACCGCGGCGGCGATGTTGACCTGGATGCGGTCCTTGGGCAGCTCCGGCGGCAGCCAGCGCCAGCGCTCCATGTTCGCCATGATCTGCCGCACGCGGTCTTCGGCCGGCACGTTCAATGCGGCGAGCGTCTGCGTCGAGACGATTCCGGTGGGCTTGAGGCCGTAGCGCCGCTGCGCCCGCACCACCGCGTCCTTCAATTCGGCGTCGAACTTGCTGCCGGTCCCGACCACCTCCGGGTCCTCGACCGCCAGCCGCTCGCGCAGCGCCGCCACCCGTGCGCCGGTCGCGCCCACGGTGAGGTCCGGCCCCGCCGGCAGCGCCTTCCACCCGCCCGCCGCGGCGATCGCGCGGTATCGTTCCAGGCCCTTCTGCAGCCCGTCATAGCCGGCATAGGGCGGCGGCAGCTGCGCGATCCAGCGGCCGAGGCTGTCGGTCTTCACCGCCTCGGCAAAGGCGGGCAGGGGATCGTAGGCGGTGGGCCGCAGCCCCCAGTCGTCCTCGAAATCCGCGGTATCGAGCCGCCCGCTGTGCACCGCCCGCGCATAGTCGAGCGCCGCGCGCACCAGCGCGTCGTTCTCGGTCGGGATCGGCCGCTCGTCGCCGACATAGCGCAGCCCCTGCGCCATCCGCCCGTCGTGCAGCATCGTCGTGAGCTGCGCGGCCTGCTCCGCGCTCAGCGTCGGCAGCGGGATCACCGGCGGCGGCGGTACGACCGGCACCGGCACCGGCGTGTTCTGCGGCGGCGTGCCCGTGGTCGCGGCGGGCGGCGCCTGCACTGGCCCCGTTTGCTGTGGCGTCTGTTGCGGGAGCAACTGCTGCGGCGGCTTGGGCGCCTGCTGCGCGGACGCGGGAGCGGCGATCGCGACGGCCAGCGCGGACCACGCCACTACTAGGCGGGCGCGTCCGAAAGAGGTCGGCTTCACTTCATTCCTGATCGGCATGGCCCGCCTTTACCCCATTCTGGCCTGCGGCTTCAAAGAAAAAGGCCGGAAAATCCTTTCCGGCCCTTTCTTTGCATGGGATGTTGGCTGGTACCCCACCCGCTCGTCATCCTGGCGAAAGCCGGGATCCAGGGTCACACGCGACAACCTGTTTGGCTCTGGATCCCCGCTTTCGCGGGGATGACGGCGGAAAAATGGGATACGCCCCTCAGGCGCCGGCGACCTCCGCCGTGTCGACCTTGACGCCCGGGCCCATCGACGAGCTGACGGCGACCTTCTTCAGGTACTTGCCCTTCGCGCCCGACGGCTTGGCCTTGATCACCGCGTCGACCAGCGCGTCGAAGTTCGCGCGCAGGTCCTCGGCCGGGAACGACGCCTTGCCGATGCCGGAGTGGATGATGCCGGCCTTCTCGACGCGATATTCGACCTGGCCGCCCTTGGCGTCCTTGACCGCCTTGGCGACGTCCATCGTCACGGTGCCGAGCTTCGGGTTGGGCATCAGCCCCTTGGGGCCGAGCACCTTGCCCAGGCGGCCGACGATGCCCATCATGTCCGGGGTCGCGATGCAGCGGTCGAAGTCGATGGTGCCGCCCTGGACGATCTCCATCAGGTCCTCGGCGCCGACCACGTCGGCCCCCGCCTCGCGGGCCTCATCGGCCTTCGCGCCGCGCGCGAAAACCCCGACGCGCACGGTCTTGCCGGTGCCCTTGGGCAGCGTCACCACGCCGCGCACCATCTGGTCGGCGTGACGCGGATCGACGCCCAGGTTGAGCGCCACCTCGATGGTCTCGTCGAACTTGGCGGTCGCGTGGGTCTTGACGAGGTTGATCGCCTCATCGACGCCGTAGAGCTTCTCGCGGTCGACCGCAGCCGCCAGCGCCTTCGCCTTCTTGCTGAGCTTGGTCATCGGATCAGCCCTCCACCACGTCGAGGCCCATCGCGCGGGCCGAGCCTTCGATGATGCGGGTCGCCGCCTCGATGTCGTTCGCGTTCAGGTCCTTCATCTTGATCTGCGCGATCTCGGCCAGCTTCGAGCGCTGGATCTTGCCCGCGGAGACCTTGCCCGGCTCCTTCGAGCCCGACTTCAAATTCGCCGCCTTCTTGATGAGGTAGCTCGCCGGCGGGGTCTTGGTCTCGAACGAGAAGGAACGGTCCGCATAGACGGTGATCACCGTCGGCGTCGGCGCACCCTTCTCGAGGTCGCCGGTCGCGGCGTTGAACGCCTTGCAGAATTCCATGATGTTGACGCCGCGCTGACCCAGCGCCGGGCCGATCGGCGGCGACGGATTGGCGGCGCCGGCGGGCACCTGCAGCTTGATGTAGCCTGTGATCTTCTTTGCCATGACTCACTCTGTTTCAAGTTTAGCGGTCCGAACGGGCGCAGCGGCGCCCTCCCGCAGGGGTCCATCGATGTGACGGAGCGCGCGCCCATAGCGGAGAAGGGGCAGAGGCGCAACCTCTTCAAGCCCCTCCCCTTCAGGGGAGGGGTTGGGGTGGGGCCTTGCCGCAAACCACTGGCTCGATGAGATGGCACTGCCCCACCCCCGACCCCTCCCCTGAAGGGGAGGGGCTTAATTTGCTGAACGCCCGCCCGGTCAGCCGCGCCCGCGGGAGAGGTTCAGCGCGACCGCGCCGCGGACGAGCGTCGCCAGCGCCGCCTCGTCGATCGGATCGCCTTCCCGGAAATCGATCGCGCGCCGGGTGCCGCCGTCCAGGCTGGCGTTGAACAGCCTCGCCGGGTCCTCCAGCGCCGCCCCGCGGGCAAAGGTCAGCTTCACCTTGTCCCTGTAGGTCTCGCCGGTGCAGATGATCCCGCCGTGCTCCCACACCGGCACCCCCATCGGGTTCGACGGCTTGCGCCATTTCACCGCCTCGACCACGTCCGGATCGGCCGCCCTGATGACCGCGCGCAACCGGGCGAGCGTCTCGCCCCGCCAGTCGCCCAGCGCCGCGATCCGCGCGTCGATCAGCTCCGAGGGGGACCTTTCCCCATGTCCGTCGGTCATCCGCCCGTCCTCTCCTACAACCGCTCGCCCGGCAACCGGCTCGCCTGCTTCACCCAGTCGGCGAACTGCGCCTCGTCGAACGCGCCCTCATGGATGTCGAGATAGCGTACCGCCTCGTACTTGGATTTGCCCGGCGGCACGGGGTGCAGCGACGCGCCCTGGAAGAAGGTCACCTTGACGTATCGGGTGAAGCAGTGGAACGAGAGGAACCAGCCCTCCTCATCGGCGCCGTAGAAGGGCGAGTTCCACTTCACCGCCTTGCGCACGCCGGGGACGGTGCGTTCGATCACCGCGTCGATGCGGCGCCCGATCTCGCGCTTCCACCCGGGCATGGCCGCGACATAGGCCTGCACCGGCGCGTCGCCATAGCCCTTGGCGATCTGGGGATTGCCGCCGGACAGCAGCTTCGGCTCCGCGGCGTTCCCCGGTGTATCGGACGACTTGGCCACGGCGCTACGCCCCGCTGCCCGCGCGCCGCGCGCCGCGCCACCGGAGGGCATGGGGCAGCACGAACATGTACAGCCCGCTGAACAGCAGCAGGAACAGCGGCGGCAGCGGCGAATAGACCACCCAGGCCGGCGGCTCCCCCAGCGCCATCGCGACGAAATTGGCGATCACGGTCACGGTGAAGACGATCGACAGCCAGCGATGCGCCTGCCGGATCCACGAATTCCAGTTCATCGGAGCCTCCCTCTCTGGAAAACCTCTCAGTCGGCACGCGCCGCGACCTGCTCCAGCCGGGCGAGGAACTGCTGCCACCCCGCCCTGGCGCCACCATAGGCCTGTTTCTGATCCGGCCGGAAGCCTTGCTGCTCCATGCGCAGCCGGGTGCCCGTGCCCGTCGGCGTGAGCGTGAAGGTCACCACGCTCTCCAGGGCGAACGCCGGATCGTCGTGCCGGAAGGTCCAGCTGTAGGACAGCTCGCGGTCCGGCTCGACGACGAGCACCTGGCAGTCCAGCACGCCGCCCCACTCGCCGGTCAGGTTGAACCGGTGGCCGACGACGGGATCGAAGTCGTTCTTCATCAGCCATTCCTCGATCAGATGGGGCAGGGTGAGCGCGCGCCAGATCCGCTCGGGCGGATGCGGGATGTCGCGCTCGACGACGACGCTGCGCGTCCCGGCCATGGTCTCGGTCATTGATCCATCCTTTTCAGCAAGTCCTCGAGGTCGTCGAACCGCTGCTCCCAGAACCCGGTCATCCGGCTCGTCCAGTCGACCAGCGGCGCCAGCGCACCGCGCTGTGCGCTGTAGTGCGTCTGCCGGCCGTCCTGCCGGGCGCGCACCAGCCCGGCCTGTCTGAGCACGCCGAGATGCTTCGACACCGCCGGCTGCGAGACCCCGGCCTGCGCCGTCAGCGCTCCCACCGTCTGCTCCCCCTCCCGGCACAGCCGCTCGAAGATCGCCCGCCGCGTGGGATCGGCGAGCGTCCGGAACAGCATGTCGTGGGCAGGCGGCATCGAAACCCATAACTCGTTGACTATGAGTTGTCGCATAGCTTGCGGGTTATGAGTCTGTCAATTCAAGGAGGGGCTGAATTATCGAATACCGATCCCCCCTAGAAATGTAGGATTTTTCCTGCGACCCCTCGGATATGACCAGACCGCTCAACCGCAACCAGGTGATGCAGAACCGCGCCTTCCTGCGCGTCCTGCGCCGCACCGGCAATGCCCGCGCTGCCGCCGAGCAGCTCGGCCTCAACCGCTCGATGCTGACGAAGCGCCGCGCCAGGCACCCCGCCTTCGCCGCGCAATGGGATGCCGCGCTCGCCGTCGCCCATGCGCGGCTGCACGGCCGTGTCGCCGATGCGGGGGAGGGGGAAGGGGAGCCGCGCCCGGTCCGCACCGCCTCGGGCCGGGTCCAGCTCCGCCGCGCGCAGAAGGGAGCGCTCACCCGCGCCGCGCGCCAGACCTTCCTCGCCGCGCTCAGCGTCACCGCCAACGTCCGCCTCGCCGCGGCGGCGGCGGGCTTTTCCCATGCCGCCTTCTACGATCTGCGCCGCCGCGATCCCGGCTTCGCGCGCGAGATGCGGCTGGCGCTCCAGGAGGGCTATGAGCAGGTCGAGGCCGCGCTGCTCGCCGGTTTCGCCATCGAGGCGCATGAGCATGACGACTGGCGCCACAACGACCGCCCCGCCATGCCGCGCATGACGCCCGAGCAGGCGCTCCAGCTGCTCTATCTCCACCAGAAGGAGGCGCGGCTGGCCGAGGTGCCGCCCGAGGCCCGGCGCCGGCGCGGCGAATCCGGCGATGCGTATTCGATGCGTCTTGCCCTGATGCACGAGGCGCGGATGGCGCGGGACCGCGAAGCCTTCCTCATCGCCGAAGCCGCCCGGCGCGCGCGCGGCGTGCCGAGCGGCTGGCCCGGCGAGGTGCCCGTCCTCCCCGATCTCGAGCAGGTGACGGGCTGGAGCAAGGCCGATCCGGCCCAGCCGCCCCACGCCCCCCGCCGCGCCCTGTTCGGCGGCTGGCGGATCACCGATTGGGACGGGGACGACGGCGCTGATTGACGGGGACGTCTTCGCCGCTTGGGTTCGACCGGCTGCTCGCTAGACCCGTAGCGAGCATGAAGCCGAGCGACGGTCGAGCTCCCCGGCCGATTGTTGGATACACGTAGGATTTTCATGTCTAGTTCGCTTTTTGTTCCGATTCGCCGTCTCTATCGGCTCGCATGATGGAACGCATGAGGAGGGTTGCAATGACACCTAACGAGGAATGTCCGACGTCGATCCAAACGAGGAGGCCCGGAAAGCATGTGCCGCTGCTTCTTGCGGTGGCGATCGGCTCTGCGGCGGCGGCGACCTGGGCGATGGCGGCGCAGACGGTGACCTACACCTACGACGCGCGCGGACGGCTGGTGAAGGTCGAGCGCGGCGGCGGCGTCAACAACGGCGTCGTGACCAACTACACGCTCGACAAGGCCGATAATCGCACCAACGTGAAGGTGACCGGCACGCCCTAGCAAGCGCGGCAAGTTCCCTCACGACGTCCAACAGGAGACAATTCATGACGAACTCGACGAATGTCGAGCGCGGCCGGCTGCGTGCGCGCCGCGCGCTGCTCGCGCTCTCGACCATCCTCGCTTCCGGCGTAGCGGCTCCGGCACTGGCGCAGACCAACGCTGCGCCGCCCGTCCGCCAGTCGGTCGACGCGAACGGCGTCGATCTTTTCCTCGGCAAGATGAGCTACGACGCGCCCGAGCTGAGCGCCGGCCAGGGCGATGTCGCCGGCCTCAGCTTCCGCAGGTTCAGCAAGAGCGGCGCCGGCGGCGATACCCTATGGGGTGCGCTGACGGTCTCCGGCTCCACGGTCTACGTGGTGCTCGGCGGCAACAGCGATCGCTTCACCGTCTCGGGATCGACCTACGCCAACACCGAAGGGAACGGATCGACCCTGTCGCTCTCCGGCGACATCTACACCTAATACGAGAAGCGACGGCGCCGTCGCGCATTTCGACAGGACCAAGCAGAGCGCCTATCCCTATCAGACATTCATCGGCCTCATCACCGACGTGACATGGCCGAACGGCGTCAAGCTCACCTATAATTATGACAGTCTCTGGTATTGCGCGAGTTATAAGCCCCTGGCTGTCGGCTATGCTTGCTTGCAGCATACATATGCCTATCGTGCCGGATCGGTAGAAAGCACTAGTGGTTACAAGCTGACCTACGGTTACGAGCCTATCGATTCTTGGGATGAATCCAATGGAGAATTCCCTGACTTCGGGACATGGGGCAATCAGGTCGGCGTCTCACTGACCAATACGCTCGTCTCCGGGGCAAGCGTTCGCACTCAGAATTTCTCACGGACCAATTCCGGCGGGATGACCTATTGGTCGATCACCGACGCCATGGCGCGGACGACCACCTATCGCTGGAACGGCGTCGGCGTGCTCGGGATCAAGCGGCCCGGGAGCAGTGCCGAGGACGTGACCGTCACCTATGACGGATCGAACCGGGTGTACACGGTAACGTCGGCGGCAGGCACGACCACCTATACCTACGCGGATGACAGCGGCGTTCGGACGACGACCGTCACCGATCCGCTCGGCCACGCGACGACCTACAAGTTCAGTATCGCCTCGCAGCGGATGACGCAGGTGACCAGGGTTCCGGGCGCGGTGCCCCAGACCACGACCATGGAATATGACGCGAATGGGCGCCTCACCAAGGTGATCGCGCCCGAGGGCAACTACACGCAATACACCTATGATGCGCGCGGCAACGTCACCGAGACGCGCCAGGTCTCGAAGACGCCGGGAACGCCGCCCGACATCGTCACCAACGCCAGCTTTCCCTGCGCCAGTGCGGCAACTTGCGACAAGCCCGAATGGACGAGGGACGCCAAGAACAACCAGACCGATTATACCTACACGGCTGCTGGCGAGATTGAGACGGTGACTGCACCGGCGCCGACCGCGGGTGCGGTGCGGCCGAAGACGACCTACGGCTATACGACGATCGGCGGCGTGCAGCTGGTGAGCGGCATCTCGAGCTGCCGGACGACGGCGTCATGCGTCGGCACCGCCGATGAGAGCAGGACGACGATCGGCTACAACGCCAACATGCTGCCCATCACCGTCACCGGGGCGGCGGGCGATGGCAGCCTCAGCGCGACGACCACGATCGGCTATGACGACGTCGGCAATCGGGTGAGCGTGGATGGTCCGCTGCCCGGGACGGGCGATACGGCGCTGTTCAAATACTACGCCGACCGCACGTTGGCGGCAGACATGGCGCCCGATCCGGACGGCAGTGGCTCACGCGCGCGGCAGGCGCATCTCTATGCGTATAACGCGAAGGGCCAGCGGATCTCCATCGAACTTGGCACCGTGCCGAGCCAGGCGACGGACTGGACGAACTTCGTCGCGACGGAGGTGGTGCTGACCGCCTATGACGCCGCGAGCCGCAAGGCTAGCAATACGCTGATCGCCGGCGGCGCGGCGCAGAGCGTGGTGCAATACAGCTATGATGCCGCCGGACGTCTGGACTGTTCGGCGATGCGGATGAACGTGACGGCGTTCGGATCATTGCCGGTGTCGGCCTGCACATTGCAGGCGACGGGGTCGGCAGGTCCGGACCGGATCACCAAGTACAGCTACGACAATGCCGACCGGATGACCAAGGTGACCACAGGCTATGGCACGGCCGATGTAGCCGATGACGTGACCGCCACCTACAGCAGCAACGGCCGGGTGGCGACGGTGGCGGATGCCAACGGCAATCTCACCACCTATGGCTACGATGGGTTCGACCGGCTGCTGACCACGACGTTCCCGGGCGGGAGCTACGAACAGCTCGGCTATGACCCGAACGGCAACATCACCAGCCGGCGGCTGCGCGACGGCAAGTCGGTCAGTTTTGGCTATGATGCCCTTAACCGGGTGACGTCGACGACCTTCAACAACCCGGTCGACATCACCGACTCCAACATTAGCTACAGCTATGACCTCCTGGGGCATCTGCTGCTGGCGCTGGATGGGAACGGCCATAAGACCGGCTACAGCTATGACGCACTCGGGCGGCCCACGAGCGAGGCGGGCGCATGGGGCACGCTGACGAGCCAGTATGACGCGGCGGGCCGACGGACGCGGCTGACCTGGGACGACGGGTTCTACGTCACCTATGACTATGACGCGGCGAGCAACATGACCGCGATCCGTGAGAACGGCGGGTTCGTATTGGCGGCGTTCGGCTACGACGACCTCGGGCGGCGCATATCGCGTACGCTCGGCAATGGCACATCGACGAGCTACGGCTATGATGCCGTATCGCGCCTGGCCGCTCTGACCCTCAATGGCGGCACGCAGCCGGCCACCATCACATTCGGATATAATCCGGCGGGCCAGATCACGTCGCGGACGGGATCGAACGACGCCTATGCCTGGACGGGGGCATCCAATGTGGACCGTCCTTATACGGTGAATGGCCTCAATCAATATACGGCTTGGGGGAGCGTCGTGCCGACCTATGACGCGCGCGGCAACCTGACCTCGGCGGGAAGTGCCGGCTATCTCTACAACAGCAAGAATCAGCTCTCGGGCGCAAACGGGACTTATATCTACTACGATCCGGCGGGTCGGATCGATCAGGTGACGCAGTCCGGGCTGGCGTGGGACTGGGACGGCGACGCGCTGGTGACCGAGCGTCAGGGCGGCGTGATCGCGAAGCGTTATGTGCACGGGCCGGGAACGGATGATCCGATCGTAGCCTATGACGGGGCCGGCACCGCGAGCCGGCGCTGGCTCGACGCCGACGAGCGCGGATCGGTGATCAGGATCACCGATGACGCGGGCAACGCGGTCGCGGTGAACAGCTACGACGACTACGGCATTCCCGGCAGCGGCAACAGCGGGCGGTTCCAATATACCGGCCAGATCTGGCTGTCGGAGCTGGGGTTCCAATACTCCAAGGCCCGCATTTACTCGCCCACGCTCGGCCGGTTCTTGCAGACCGATCCCCTCGGATACAGTGATGGGATGAATCTCTATAGGTACGTCGGAAACGACCCGATCAATCTCATCGATCCGACAGGTCTATCCTGCGTTACTCTCACGATCGAGTTGGCGGACGGAAGGCTACACGACTTTGTCGATTGCGGCGGCGGTGGAGGAGGCGGCGGTGGTGGTGGCTGGGGGCTACCGTCCTGGGGCGGTGGCGGCGGCAGCCCCGGCGGTGGCGGTGGCGGCGGACGTGTCGCAACCCCTCCATCGCCGCAAAAGGCAACGCCTGAGATAAGTTGGCTATGCAAGCTACCTCCGATCAAGATCGGTGGCGGAGTTGATGGATACTTCGGGCTTGGCGGCTCATTAGGCGCCGGTATCCAGATTGATCTGGCTAAGGGCAGCTTCGGCTTCAATGCCAACGTTGCCGTGGGTGTTGGATTCGGATTGGAAGGAGGTCTGAATTATGGGACAGCGCTCAGTAACTCTGGCCCCCGATTTGGCCGAAATCTAGGCCAAGGCGGGATCGTCTCTGCCAATCTGACTGGCACGGTTGGCGGAGGGCTCGGAGTAGGAGGAAGTGTAACCTCAAATCTTGTTGGCACAAACGCTGGTGAAGTTGAGGCGTCGGTTGGACGGGTCGGTGCTGCTGGCTTCGCGAATGGCGGTGCCTCAATCGGTGTCAATATACCGGTCGTCAACACCGGATGTTAAAAGAGGTCGAAATGTTTAAAGCGGGAAATCACCTCATAACGCCAAGGGATATTCTGGCCCTGCTGGTGCCGTTCATAATCTGCATATTCATAGCTTATTCTCTTACCAAGCGATTGGATATTGAAGGTTATCTTGGATGGCTGGTAGTTTTCGCAATTGCTTTCACGCCAGCAGCCTTGATGTGGTACTTCAGGATGAAAAATTATCCTGATAATCCATGGAAGATCGATCAATCGAAGAACTAACGCCGCATAGTGATCAATCCCAACCGGGATTTCTTGTTGTATCTTCAGTGATTATCGCAATAGCAATATAGAGTTGATGATGCAATCGGATGCCGCCCCCTGGTTCGTCCATCGCTGCCGTTCCGCCGGCCAACCTGGGGGCGTGCTGGGCCTCCATCTGAGTTTTGACGATGATGGAATCGAGCAGCTCGGGATTACGGTGGCAGTTTGCTGAATGCACTAAATTCTGACCCAACTCAGGGTAGTGCATCTTGCCTGATCCTGCCCGTTGCCGCATCAGCGGACTCAGCGGGCAACCGCCGGCAACGGGTAAAACGAAAGGGCCGGGAGCATCCGCTCCCGGCCCTTTTACTTGAATCCGCGCGGATGGCGGCGGCTACTTGCTGCGCTCGACCTGGTCGAAGTCCAGTTCTACCGGCGTCGCGCGGCCGAAGATCGACACGCTGACCTTGACCTTGGACTTGTCGAAGTCGAGCTCCTCGACGATGCCGTTGAAGGTCGCGAACGGACCGTCGAGCACCTTGACCGAATCGCCGATCTCGAAATCGACCTTGACCTTGGCCTTGGGCGCCGCGGCGGCCTCCTCCTTGGTGTTGAGGATGCGCGCGGCCTCGGCCTCGCTGATCGGCTGCGGCTTGCCCGAGCTGCCTAGGAAGCCCGTCACCTTCGGTGTGTTCTTGACGAGGTGGTAGACGTCGTCGTTCATGGCGAGCTTGGCGAGGACGTAGCCGGGGAAGAACTTGCGCTCCGACTGCACCTTCTTGCCGCGGCGGACCTCGGTCACCGTCTCGGTCGGCACCTCGACCGCGTCGACCAACGCGTCCAGGCCCAGGCGCGTCGCCTCGGCCATGATCGAATCGCGGACCTTGTTCTCGAAGCCCGAATAGGCGTGGATGATGTACCAGCGCGACATGATGTGCGTGTCCGTTCCCGTGATGGCTTAGTTGGCGAGGCTCAGCAGGCCGCGGACGATCGCGTCGAACACGGAATCGATGCCGAAGAAGAACAGGCCCAGCAGCACCGCCATGATCATCACCATGACGGCGGTCATCACCGTCTCGCGGCGCGTCGGCCAGACGACCTTGCGGGTCTCGGCCTGCACCTGGCGGATGAATTCGATCGGGGACGTCTTCGCCACTTGGGATCAGCCTTCTGCTCGCTTGGGGTCCGTCAGCGAGCATAGGACCGCTGCCCGGCCCTCATCAAGGCACCGGCGCAGCCCATCCACGCTGTCGGATTGGGGTCGCTATCTAGCGAGGCCCGGCCTTTAGCGCAAGCGCCGCTATCCGCAACGACCGGGATTGGCAGGAGTGGAGGGACTCGAACCCCCGGCCCTCGGTTTTGGAGACCGATGCTCTACCAACTGAGCTACACTCCTACGGCCCGCGCCCTCTAACGATCCGGCGATCTGGGGGCAAGGGGCGAGGGACGAATCGGCCGCCGCAGGGGCACCTAAGCAAGCGAAATCCTACATTGAAAGCGCTTTCTTCAGGCGGCGCGGGCCTGGCCCGCCGCACGGCTTGCAAGTGCGCGCGCCTCCTCGACGGGGAGCGGCCGGCCGAAGTAATAGCCCTGCACCTTGGTGCAGCCGAGCTCCTGCACCATCCGGTGCTCGTCCTCGCTCTCGACGCCCTCGGCAGTGGTCGCCATGCCGAGCGACTTGGCGAGCGCCACCACCGCGCGGATGATGGCGATCGCCTCCTTGACACCTTTCGAGGCGGCCTGGACGAAGCTGCGGTCGATCTTGATCGACGAGAAGCGCGTCCGGCTGAGATAGCCGAGCGACGAATAGCCGGTCCCGAAATCGTCGAGGCTGAGGCGGACGCCGAGATCGAGCAGCTTCTCCAGGATCTGGGTCGCGGCGGTGCCCTCGCGCATGAAGACGCTTTCGGTGACCTCGAGCTCGAGCCGGTCGGCGGGAAGGCCGGAGCTTGCCAGCGCATTGGCGACGACGGCGACGAGGGCGGGATTGTGGAGCTGCTCGGCGGAGATGTTGACTGCGACGCGCAGCGGGGCTTCCCACCCTGCGGCCTCGTGGCAAGCGGTGCGCAGCACCCACTCGCCGATCGGGGCGATCAGGCGGGCATCCTCGGCGAGCGGTACGAACTTGGCGGGAGAGATCGGCCCCAGATCCGGATGGGTCCAGCGCAGCAGCGCTTCGAAGCCGGTGGGCCGGCCTGCCCCGGCATCGACGACGGGCTGATAGGCGAGGTGGAGCTCGTTCTTCTCCAACGCGCTGCGCAGCGCCATCTCGAGCACGCGCCGTTCCTCGGCCTGCATGTGCAGCTGCGGCTCATAGGCGTGGAAGGATCCGCCGCCGGCATCCTTCGAGCGATAGAGCGCGAGGTCGGCCGAGCGGATCAGCATCTCGGCGGTGCGGCCGTCGCGCGGACCGATGGCGAGCCCGACCGAGGCGCCGATGTAGAGCGTGTGCTGGTCGACCTCATAGGGCTCGCTCAGCGTGGCGATGATCGTGCGGGCGAGCCTCTCCAATCGAGCCATGTCGGTGCCGTCGCGCACCACCACCGCGAACTCGTCGCCGCCGAGCCGGCCGATCATCTCGTCGTCGGTCATCAGCATCTTCAGCCGCTCGGAGACGCGGCCGAGCAGCCGGTCGCCGATCGGATGGCCGAGCGTGTCGTTGACCGCCTTGAAGCGATCGAGGTCGATCATCATGAAGGCGCAGCGCGATCCCCACTTCTCCGCCTCGATCATGGCATGGCCGAGCGCTTCGTGGATGAGCAGGCGATTGGGAAGGCCGGTGAGCGTGTCGAACCGCGCCATGCGGTTGATCTTGTCGGCGGTGCGACGCTGGTCGGTCACGTCCGAGCCGACGCCGCGGAAGCCGATGAAGCCGCCGGCCTCGTCGTAGCGCGGCGAGGCCGACATCTCCCACCAGCGCTCCTCGCCGTCGACATGGACGGGCAGGATCAGCCCGCGGAACGGCTCGCGCGCCTTGAGCTTGTCGGCCATCTCGCGCAGCGCGGCGGCGAAATTGCCGTTCTCCCAGGTCGGCCCGGCCAGCACCTCTAAGAAGGACATGCCGTTGACCGCTCGCGGATCGCGGCCGATCGAATGGGCGAAGCGCGGGCTTGCGCGTACGACGCGCCGCTGGGCGTCGATCTCCCACAGCCAGTCGGCCTGGCTGTCCTCCTCGAACTCGCGAAGCAGGAGGCTGACGGTCTCGTCGCGTTCGTCGAGCGCCAGCTCGTTCGCGCGCATGACGACCAGCGCACGCCCGCGCGCGAAGCACGCTGCCATCAGCACGGTGGTGAATACCGCAACCGATCCGGCAAAGCCGTACATGCGCACCACCGCGAAGGAGGCCATGGCGGCGCTGCCGACCGCGAACAGGAAGGTCAGCGTCGCCAGCGGCAGCGCCGCCATGGCGAAGGACGCGGAGGCCATCAGCACCGACAGTATGATCCACAGCCCCAGCAAGGTCGTCGGATCGGCTTTGAATGCGAACAGCAGCGGGGGCACCGACCAGACCGCCGCCAGCGCGATGCCGTCGATCACTGTGCCGCGGACATCGCGGACGCTGGCGGTGCTGGTGGTGCGATGGCGCGATGCCAGCCGTCGGAAAGCGACCGCGGAAGCGGCCGCCGCGACGATCGATCCCCAGCTCACTAGTTCCCAGAGCGGGACAAGGGGCGCAAAGGCCAGCACGACCAGGGCGGCACCGATCACATTGGCGGCGAGCATGAACAGCGCCATCTGGGCGCCGGCGTTCATCTGCGCGGCGCGAATCGGTCCCCAATCGGTCGTGTCCGCCGGATCATAGAGGCCCAGCAGGGCACGCGCGTCGATGCGCGGTTGCGCGAACTGCGATGTCGTCCCCTCGTCCACCTGTCCTGCCTAGCGGCAAGACGGTTGACGGATCGTTAGGCGCCCGGCGATCCGTCGCATTAGAGCAGATCGCCATTCAAGCACGTCACGCGGTCATGTTCTAAGCCCCTCCCTTTCAGGGAGGAGCTAAATTGTTGAATGCGAACCGTATCAACCTTCCGCCGGGCGTCCTTCGTCAACGAAGGTCCCGGCGACCGCGTCAGGCCGCGATATCGTAGGGCTTGATCTCGCCGGTCAGATAGAGATTGCGCGCCTTGGCCCGGCTGAGCTTGCCCGAGCTGGTGCGCGGCAGCGTGCGCGGCGGGACCAACTCGACCACGCAGTTCATGCCGGTCACCGCGCGCACCCGATCGCGGATCGCGTCGCGCAGGCGCGAACGCTCGGCATCGTCGGAGGTGCGGCACTGGACCAGCACCGCCGGCGTCTCCTCGCCGCCCGGCGTGGTGATCGCGAAGGCGGCGATGTCGCCGGCCTTGAAGCCCGGAAGCTGCTCGACCGCCCATTCGATGTCCTGCGGCCAGTGGTTGCGCCCGTTGATGATGATCATGTCCTTGGCGCGGCCGACGATATAGACGTAGCCGTCGGACATGTAGCCCATGTCGCCGGTGTCGAGCCAGCCGTCGACCAGGCAGGCGTCGGTCGCGTCGGGATCGCGGAAATAGCCGGTCATCACCGACGGCCCCCTGCACCACACCTTGCCGATCGCCTTCTCGGGCAGCGGCGTGCCGTCCTCCTCGCGGATCTCGACGGCCATGTCGCGGACCGGCTTGCCGCAGTTGACGATCGCGCGGAAGCGCTGCGGCCGGTCCTCGCCCGCCTCGATGCCGGACAGCTGGGTCTCCTCGACCAGCTCGACGACGATGCCCTCGCCCGGGGGCATGATCGACACCGCCAGCGTCGCCTCGGCCAGGCCGTAGCTCGGCAGGAACGCCTTGGCCTGGAAGCCGGCGTCGGCGAAGGCGTCGACGAAGCTCTGCATCACGTCGGGCCGGATCATGTCCGCACCGTTGCCCGCGACGCGCCAGCGCGACAGGTCGAAGCGGTCGCTCGCCTTGGTCTGGCTCGACATGCGGCGCGCGCAGATGTCGTAGCCGAAGGTCGGCGAATAGCTGAGCGACGTGCCGGAATTGCGGCTGATGAGGTCGAGCCAGGCGAGCGGCCGGCGCGCGAAATCTTCGGTCTTGAGGTAATCGGTCGAAACCTGGTTGGCGATGACCGAGAGAAAGCAGCCGACCAGCCCCATGTCGTGGTACCAGGGCAGCCACGAAACGCAGCGGTCGCTCTCGATCAGCTTCATGCCGTGGCTGTGCGCGGCAAGATTGTTGAGCAGCGCGCGGTGAGTGATCGCGACGCCGTGCGGAAACCGCGTCGAGCCGCTCGAATATTGGAGATAGGCGATGTCGTCCGCGCTCGCCTTGGGCAGCGTCGCCTCGGGTGCCTCGCGCGCGGTGAAGCTCTCCCAGTCGATCCCCTCGACGCCCGCGATCCGCGCCGCCTCGTGCGCCATCTGCGCGAGCTCGGCCGGATAGAACAGCAGCTTGGGATCGCAGCTCGCGAGTTGGACGCGCAGCTGCTCGATATAGGAGCTCGCGCCGCCGAAGCTGGTCGGCAGAGGCAGCGGGACCGGCCAGGCGCCGGCATAGACCACGCCGAAGAACAGGCTGGCGAACTCGGCGCCGGTCTCGGCGATCAGCGCGATGCGGTCGCCCGGCTGCACGCCGGCCGCGATCAGCCGCCGCGCCTGCGCGAGCGCATCGCTCCGCAGCTCGGCGAAGGGATAGGGCCGCACCAGCGCGCCGCGCGCGTCATGGAAATTGAGCCCGCGCCTGCCGCTCGCGGCATAGTCGAGCGCCTCGCCCAGTGTCTCGAAATCTGAGAAGCGGCGTGGAAGCGCATCCTCGGTCGGAGTCGCAGCCAGCGCCGCAGGCTGCTCCAAAGGCACCGTGGTCACCGAATTCATTCGTCGTCGCATCCCTCGTCTGCGCCGTGTTCCCCCTTGGGGCAGCGCTGAAATAACCACCGCCCCTGCCGTGCGCAGGCGTTCAAATTCGGTTGTCACTGTGGCACAAACAAGGCGCATGTCCTCGGCCCGCCCACGTCCCGCTCTCGATCCGTCCGGGCTCGAACGGTTGGCGCTCCGTTACGTCGAGCGATTCGCGACGACGGAGGCCAAGCTCCGCCGCTATCTCGACCGCAAGATCCGCGAGCGCGGCTGGGACGGCCTGGAGCCGCCCGATCCCGCGGCGGTCGCCCGTCGGATGGGCGCGCTCGGCTACGTCGACGATGCCGCCTTCGCCGAAGCGCGGGCGGCATCGATGGCGCGGCGGGGGCTGGGTGCTCGGCGAATCGCCGGCGAGCTCCGCCAGGCCGGCATCGGCGAGGAGGCGACGGCGGCGCTCCGGCCGGTGATCGCGGCACGCGCACAGCAGAGCGCGCTCGCCTTTGCGCGGCGGCGGCGAATCGGGCCTTATGCCGCCGAGATGCCCGACCGGACGGCGCGCGAGCGTGCGCTCGGCCAACTCCTGCGCGCGGGACATCCGCTCGAGCTGGCGCGTTGGATCGTCGCGATGAAACCCGGAGAAGTGCCATTTTCGGACACGGGAGAAGCAGTTCAGAATGGCTAGTTCAAAGATTTTGCGCCCTTCGCCGAGCCTGTGTTACAGACGTGCCCGGGGGAATTTCGATGCGTACCGATGTGGGGCAGGTCGCGACGAGTCATGATATGGATATGTTCGATGGATCCGTCGAACAGGGCAGCGGTTTGACGGCTCCTGAAGTCCATAGCGGCGTCGTCAAATGGTTCGATGTCACGCGCGGGTTCGGCTTCATCGTCGCCGACGATCCCGCCTTGGGCGACATATTACTTCATTTCTCCGTGCTGAGCGCGCACGGGCGCCGCAGCCTGCCCGAGGGCGCGCGCGTCGTGTGCGAGACGGTGCGGCGCGATCGCGGGGCGCAGGCGTCGGCGATCCTCTCGATCGACCTCTCGAACGCGGTCGAGGGCCCGCGCGGCCGCGGCGGCGGTGATCGTGCCGACCGGCTGAAGCTGATCGCCGAGGCCGGTCCGTTCGAGCCGGTCGCGGTCAAATGGTTCAACCGCCTCAAGGGCTACGGATTCCTGGTGCGCCGGGACGTTCCGGGCGATATCTTCGTCCATATGGAGACGCTGCGCCGCGCCGGGATCGAGGAGGTCGAGCCCGATCAGCCCTTGCGCGCTCGCATCGTCGACAGCGAGAAGGGGCCGCTGGCGGTCGAGGTCGAGAAGGACGAGTAGTCATGCGTTCGGGATTCGTGGCCATGGCGGCCGCCGGGCTCGTGCTTGCCGCGGCGGCATCGGCCGGTGCCATCTACACCTTCTCCGGCGGCGACCGGTCCGCCGACGCGACGGCAGCCACCAAGAAGGTTCCGGTCACGATCACCTCGGCCAACGGCAGGCACATCTTCACCGCCGAGATCGCGCGCACGCCCGCCGAGCAGGAGCGGGGTCTCATGTTCCGCACCGATCTCGGCAAGGACGATGCGATGATCTTCGTGCCCTATCCGGCCAACGGCGGCCCGCCGCGCGAGGCGAGCTTCTGGATGAAGAACACGCCGACGCCGCTCGACATCATCTTCATCCGCGCCGACGGCACGATCGCGACGATCGCGGAGAATGCGGTGCCTTTCTCGACCGACCCGATTCCCTCGGGCGAGCCGGTGGCGGCGGTGCTGGAGATCGTCGGCGGCCGCGCCGCCGAGCTCGGAATCGCGACCGGCGACAAGGTCGCCTGGCCCAAGTAGCAGGCCGGCCTCCGCCGGAATGAAGCGGGCTCGTGCTCCTGCGAAAGCAGGAGCCTAGGCCGCAAGCGGCCGCACGGGATCCAGGCCTCCTGCTTTCGCAGGAGCACGAATCCGTTCGAACAAGGCCGACTCAAAAGGTTGGCACCGGCACGAGGCTCGGCTATCCGCGGCGCATGGGTATCAACCTCAATCCGTTTACCTGGTGGACCGGCGCCACCTGGGGCACCATGGCGGGCCTGCGCGGCAAGACGAAGGTCGGCGAGGATTCGCTCGGCAACCTCTATTACGAGGGCGGGCGCGACACCGCGGGCCGCCCGCGCCGCTGGGTGATCTACAGCGGCTCCAACGATGCCAGCCGCATCCCGCCCGAATGGTTCGGCTGGCTCCACCACCAGATCGACGACGTGCCCGATCGCGCGCTGCCGCCGGTCCGGCCGTGGCAGAAGCCGCCGGTACCGAACCTGACCGGGACGACCTCGGCCTACCGCCCGTCGGGCGCGCTTGAGGCGGGCGGCGTCCGCGCCGCGGCAACCGGCGATTATGAGGCATGGACGCCCGGCGAATGAGCTGGACGCGCTGGCTCGGCGGCGCCGCGCTCCTGGCCGTGCTGGGCACAGGCGCGTGGCAGGGTGCCGAATGGCTGGGCGTCGGCCGCGCCGCCGCCCCACCCGCCGCGTCGACGTCGACGACGCCCGCACTCGCTCCCTCGCCGGTCGCCGTCGAGCAGGTCCCGGCCCTGCAGAAGGGCGAGACGCCGATGGCAGACCGTGTCGCGGTGGTGGGCTTCCTCAACAAGCGCAACGGCAACAGCCGTGACCTGACGATGAAGCCGGGCCAGGCGATCCGCATCGGCAACGCGATCATCCGCCTGCGCGCCTGCGAGAAGACCGCGCCCTGGGAGCCGGACCAGCTTACCGGCGCCTTCCTCCAGCTGGACGTCCAGGGCACCGATGATGCCTGGCGGCGCGTGTTCTCGGGCTGGGTCTACAAGGAACGGCCGTCACTGAACGTCGTCCAGCACCCGGTCTATGACGTGTGGCCCAAGAGCTGCACGATGTCCTTCCCGGCGACAGGCCCCGAGACGGTGACATTCTCGCCCACCCCCTCGGGCGGAGGCGGGGAACGGCGGACGCGAAGCGCATCGAGCGCCCCCCAATCACCGTCGACCGAAGGCACGCCTGCCGCCAGCCCTCCGGCCGAGGCGCCCAGCGCGGAGCCCAGCAACGCGTTGTAGTGCGACCGCGGCACCTCGATCGCGCCCAGCGAAGCGAGGTGCTCGGTCTGGAACTGGCAGTCGAGCAGCGTGAACCCGCCGACCCTGAGCCGCGCCACCAGCCAGGCGAGCGCCACTTTCGAGGCGTCGCGCGCGCGGCTCACCATGCTTTCGCCGAAAAAGGCGCGGCCGAGCGCAAGGCCGTACAGCCCGCCCGCCAGCCGCTCGCCGTCCCACACCTCGACCGAATGGGCGAAGCCGCGCTCGTGGAGGGTGACGAACACCTCCTCGATGCTGGGGTTGATCCAGGTATCCTCGCGGTCGCCGGTCGGCTCGGCGCACAGCGCGATGACCCCTTCGAATGCCGTGTCCGAGGTGACGCGGAAGCGATCATGGGCAATCGTCTTCCTGAGCGAGCGCGAGAGATGGAAGCGGTCGAGCGGCAGGACCGCGCGCTGCTTGGGCTCGACCCAGTAGACCCCCTCGGCATCGCGCGAGTCCGCCATCGGGAACACGCTCATCGCATAGGCGCGGAGCACCAGGTCGGGGTCGAGACGGGTGGGGGCGGCTGGCCGGCTCACGGCCCCCAACCTATCCTGCCGCGCTCCCAAGCAAAAGGGCCGGCGGATCGCTCCGCCGGCCCTTATTCCGATTTGGTTGTCCCGTTTGGCAGTCGAGATCAGGCCTTGCAGCTCTGCGCGCCCTTGCCCGGCGCGGTCAGGTCGATCTGCTTCTTGTCGCCGGTCATCGTGTAGCCGTCGCCCTGATAGGGATTGCCCTCGGCATCCGCCTTGAGCTGGATCGGCGAGCCGGCCTTGTCGGTGCGCAGGTTCGCCTGCTTGTGGCCCTGGAAGAAGTCCACATAGACCAGGCTGTTGTCCTTGCAGCGGAAGGTCACCGACGCTTCCATCGCCGGTGGGAGCTCGACCGGCGGCGCGTTCTTGATCTGCTCGGCGAGCGGATCCTTCGAGCGGGTGTCGACGACCTCGGGCTGGTTGTTGCAGGCGGCGAGCGGCAGGAGCGCGGCCGCGGCGAGAGCGGGGAGGAGGCTTTTCATGACGGGGAGGTGCCTTCGCGCACGCAGCAACTGACGTCAAGACCCTAGCTTTGCAGCGATTTGGGCGCCCGTGCAATGCAGCATTTAAGCAGTTATCTTGTGTTTCGGCAGGAAGCCACGGATTTCATTCATGGAACTCATCCATTTCGGGGATGCGCCCGAACGCGATCCTGGTGCCGACACGATCGATGCGCCCGCCGTGCAGCGGACCGACCACCACGGCGTTGCGCCCGAACCGCTCGTTGATCCGGTCCATTGCCCGACTCAGCGACAGCGTCCGAGTCTCGCGGGCGAGCGGGTCGCCGGGATCGAGGCTCGCGAACAGCGAACCCTGATCGCCCGCCGCCGGCACGACCTCGGCGAGCGTCACCCCGATCATCCGTAGCCGGAAGCCGCCCGGCCGCGCCCGCCCCGCCGTCGCCAGCCGCGGAAACACCGAATCGAGCGCGTGCAGCACCGCGAAGCTGTCCTGCGTCGCCGGCAGGCGGATCGACGTGCGCCAGCTCGACTTATCGTCCTCGAACTTGCCGTGGAGCACGAGGAGGCGGCTGACATAGCCCTTGCGCCGGAGCCGGCTCGCTGCCTTGAGCGCCAAGCGCCGCGCGGTGAGGCGCGCCGGCTCCAGACCGCGCTTCGGCGGCGAGAGGACATGGCTGTGCCCGATCGAGCGGCTCTGCGTCGGCTTCTCGGGCAGATCGACGCCGTGGAGCAGGTACCAGAGCCGGTCGCCGTTGACGCCGCCCCAGGCGCTCCCCGCGTCACGCGGCCGCCGCTCGCAAAGCTGGCGGATGTCGTTGATCCCGTCGCGCGCCAGCCGCCGCTCCATCTTGGCGCCGATCCCGGCGATGTCGCGCAGCGGCACGTCGTAGAGCCGGTGCGGCAGGTCCTTGCCCTCGAGCACCACCAGCCCGTCCGGCTTCACCATGTCCGACGCGAGCTTGGCGAGCAGCCGGTTGGGCGCGATCCCGACCGAGCTGGTCAGGCACTCGCCGACGTTGGCGCGGATGCCCGCCTTGATCCGGAGCGCCAGCGCCACCGCCGCCTCGCGGCCGTTCTCGTTGTCGAGCAGGCGGCAGGCGACCTCGTCGATCGAGCAAACCCGCGTGACCGGAACGTGCCGCCAGATCTCGTCGACGATTCGATTGTGGAACTCGACATATTTCTCGTGCCGCGCCGGCGCGATCAGCAGCTCGCGGCATCTGCGTTTCGCTTCCCAGACCGGTGTGCCAGTGGAGATGCCGAACCGCTTTGCCTCGACCGAGGCGGCGATGGCGACGGTGGTGTCGCTGTCGACCGGGGCCACGATCACCGGCTTGCCGCGGAGCTCCGGCGAGAGCTGCTGCTCGACGCTGGCGAAATAGCTGTTGAGATCGAGGAACAGCCAGCGCAGGGGCCGCGGCGGGAAGGCGAGTGGCGTGGCGCTTCCTTTCTCGCTCCCGCGGTGCAGGCGACTCCGTCCGGCCATGTCGGAACATTAGCAGAACATTGCGGCTTGCGCGAGCGGAGAAGCGCCGCCGCACGAACCTCGCCGGTCCGGCGGCGGTGTCGGCCCGCACCTTAGGCGCCGGCGGACCGGTGGCGGGGCTGCGCCACCAGCAGGATGTGCGCAGCGCTGTCGATCAGCACCTCGTCGTCGGCGCACAATTGCTCGAGCCGGTCCAGCCGATGCCGGGTCGCGTCGTCGTGGATGCCCGGCGGGTTCCAGTCCGGATGATCGGCGAAGCGGCTGTGGAAGATGTCGAGCCCGGTCACTTCGCGGATCGTGCAATGATCGGCGAACAGCGCCGTAAGCTCCGCCGCGCGGAACAGGTGCGAGTTGAACGTAAGGTGGCGTCCGTCGATCAGGTCCACTTCCATGCGATCGCGCGCATTGTCCTGGCGAAAGTGCGCCGCCGCCTCGATGCCGGCGACATAGATGGTCGGCAGGCTGCCGGCGGCGCGGACGGTCGCGATCACGGTCTCGCGCGCGACCCGCGCCATCGCCGCGGCGGCGGACGCATGGGCCGGCACCGGCAGATGGTTGAGCACGCCGTAGAGGCACAGCACCAGGTCGCACGAGGCGTCGTCCTCCTCGGCGAGCGCCGCTTCGAGATCGGCGACCGCGAACTCGATCCCGATCGCCGGATCGCCGAGCGTGCGCGCGGCACCATGGGCGAGGGCGATCATCTCCGGCGACGGATCGATCCCGCGCCCCTCGATCGCGGTGAAGCCCAGCTCGCGAGCGCGATGGACGGCCCGCAGCAGCCAGGTGCCGGGGCCGCAGCCGAGGTCGAGGATACGGATCGCATGGCGGCGCTGCGTGCGCAGCCTGACGAGAGCGGCATCGATCCGCGTCCACAGCGCCCGGTCGGCATGGTCGTAGCGCCCGCCGAACGCGAACAGGCCGCCCTCGGTCGCGTCGGCATAGCGCCGATAGGCGCTGCCGGCGCAGTCATAGGCATGGGCGGCGTCGTCCGCCGGGGTCGAGGCGCGGGATCGGGCGCGGCCGTTAGGGCCGGCAAGAAGATGGTGGGTCGCCATGATGGGCTCCGATGGAGAGGAAAGAGTTCAGCCGCGGCGGAAGGCGTTCAGCGACAAGGGTCCCTGAATCCGGCGGTCGGATCGACCGGAGAGGACGGCGGCGGCGCCGTGGCGGAGGATTCGACGAGCTGCAGCCGGGGCTGCCGCGGCAGCCGACGGCTGATCAGCAGCAGCTGCGTCATCCTGGCCCGGTGCTGCCGCTTCAGCCGTCGGCCGAGGCGGAGGATCAATATCAGGTTCACGATGCTGAGCGCGGTCGTGATGCTCCGGAGCGCGACGGCGGGCATGGTGATCGTCCATCATGCGCGCTGTCCTCCCGGCGCGGCGGGAGAGCGGCGAATCGATGTCGGCATCAAAGGACTCCGTGACCGGCGGACGGCCCGCCGGCGTGCACGACGCGACCCTTCGCGCCGCCCGGATCAGATAGGCGCCGCCGGCATTAAGGTTCGACGGGGATTGCGGATCGCCGCCATATACGCCGCATTAAGGGGCATTAGCGACGGGGCCTTCAGAGGAAGGAACGAAGGGCGTTCCAGGCCGATCGCTTGGCGGCGAGGCCGACGGTGTGGAGCGGACTCGACGAGGGCAGCGCGGCGATCGTGATCGGCAGGTCGGCGAGCAGCTTCGCGCCGTGGCGATGGGCCGTGCCGCCGTTGAATGCGACGGTGCGAAGGTGGGGCAGGCGGCGCACCAGCGCGGCGAGGTCGTTGGGCGCGAGGTCACGGATCGCGGCATCGCTGCTGCCCTTGCGCCGCGCGCTGGCGACGACGTCCCACAGCCCGACTCCGGCGGCAAGCAGCGCCGCCAGCCGCGCCTCGTAATCGAGCGCCGCCAGGTCGTGCCCGATCACCGGCGACATCAGCCGCCAGAACTGGTTCTGCGGATGGGCATAGTAGCGTCCCGCCTTGAGCGACGCCTCGCCCGGCAGGCTGCCGCAGACGAGCAGGCGGGTGTCGGCGTCGACGACGGGCGGAAAGCTGCGCTTCAGCGTCACCGCGCGGGCGTGATGTCGGTGCGACTGAAGCCGTCGCCTTTGAACAGGAGCGGTTCCCCGGTATCCTTGGCTAGTGCATAGGCGAAGCAGTCGCCGAAATTGAAATAAGCCGGATGATCGGTGCCGCGGCCATATTCACGATAGGCGCGACAGCCGATTTCAGCCTGCGTGACGGTGACCGGCGCGATCGAGATCGCCAGATCCTCGAATAGTCCATCGAGCTTCAGCGCATGGTCCTTGCGCATCGAACGTGTAACCACTGCCGATAGCTCGATCCAATTGCCGGCTGACATCAGCACCCTCGGCGCCTCGGCGAGACGGGCGAGGAACTCCTCCCGCTCCGGTTCTCCCGCCAGAATCGCGACGATCGCCGAGGTGTCGACGATCATATCGGCAGGCCGTCCTCGTCGTAGATCGCATCCATGATCTCCTTGGAGCTCTTGCCTTGCCATTCCGGACGCAGGCCGGCGCGGAATTGGGCGCTGATCTCCCTTACTCTGCGCAGGCTCTCCTGCAGCTGCTCTTCGCGTTCGCGATATTCGCGCTCCAAGGCCGCCTTGATCGTCGCGGTGACCGATTCTCCCTTCTGCTCGGCAAGCTTGCGCGCGAGCCGGATCGTCTCCGCATCCTTGATGTTGAGCTGCACGCCCATTTCTACCTCCGTCGGCAACGGTTCTACCATAGGCCGCTCCGCCGCCAATTGCACCGCGGATAGTTTCGCTCGCTTGCCGCCGCCGCGTCGCCGCGCCATGTCTGCGCCATGGCCATCACACCCGACACGATCGCGCTCATCGGCAACACGCCGCTCGTTCGCCTCAAGGGACCAAGCGACCTCACCGGCTGCGAGATTTTCGGCAAGTGCGAGTTCGCTAATCCCGGCGCCTCGGTGAAGGACCGTGCCGCGCTGTTCATCGTCGAGGACGCCGAGGAGAAGGGCCAGATCCGGCCCGGCGGCACCATCGTCGAGGGCACCGCCGGCAATACCGGCATCGGCCTGGCGCTGGTCGGCAACGCCAAGGGCTACAAGACGATCATCGTCATGCCCGAGACGCAGAGCCGCGAGAAGATGGACACGCTGCGCGCGCTGGGCGCCCAGCTGGTGCTGGTGCCGGCGGCGCCCTATTCGAACCCCGGCCATTTCGTCCACACCTCGCGCCGCATCGCCGAGGAGACACCGAACGCGGTTTGGGCCAACCAGTTCGACAACATCGCCAACCGCCGCGCCCATATCGTCGGCACTGCCGAGGAGCTGTGGGAGCAGATGGAGGGCAGCATCGACGGCTTCACCTGCGCGGTCGGCACCGGCGGCACGCTGGCGGGCGTGGGGCTCGGGCTCAAGGCCAAGGATGCGAACGTCACCATCGCGCTCAGCGATCCGCACGGCGCCGCGCTCTACAGCTATTACGCCTGCGGCGAGCTCCAGTCCGAGGGCTCCTCGGTCGCCGAGGGGATCGGGCAGGGGCGGATCACCGCCAATCTCGAAGGCGCGCCGATCGACACCCAGTTCCGCATCGGCGACGAGGAGGGGCTCGAATGGGTCCGCCGCCTGCTGACGGAGGAGGGGCTCTGCCTCGGGCTGTCCTCCGGCATCAACGTCGCCGGCGCGGTGCGGCTCGCGCGCGCGCTGGGTCCGGGCAAGCGGATCGCAACGATCCTGTGCGATACCGGATTCCGCTATCTCTCGACGCTCTACAATCGCGAGTGGCTGCAGAGCAAAGGGCTGAGCGTCCCGGCCTGGCTGGAGACGCGTTGACGTCCGTCGGCGCGCTCGATTCGTCCCCGGAATCGGCTCGGCTCGACAAGTCCGTTACGAGATGTTACATTTATACCACAGCTATGAAGCCCGCTCCCCAGGACTCATCCCAGACGATGCAGCGCGTGCGGGTCGGCATGACCGGCCTGGCGTCGGTGCTCGTGCTGATCGCGCTGGCGAGCGCCGTGTTCAACTCGGCGAGCCGCGCGCCCGCTGAAGCGGTCGGCGCGTCGAAGGCGGCGACCGTCGCCAACCTCGCCGACGCCTCGCTCGACAACAGCGCCAAGCCCGCCGAGCCGCTCGCCGAGCTCGGCGTCGCCCCGAGCACGACCGGCGAAGCTGAAGCGGCTCCTGCCAAGTAGATAGACCCGCATCCTCCATTTCCGCCGTCATCCCGGCGAAAGCCGGGGGATCTCAGGCGATCGGAGCGCTGTGGCCTCATGAGATCCCGGCTTTCGCCGGGATGACGGCGGATGTCAGGCCTGCACCCGCCCCACGCCCACCAGCCTCAGCCCTGCCCGCGCCGCCTCCGCCGGCGGGTAGATGTTGCGCAGGTCCACCAGCAGCGGTGTCCTGAGCGTCCGTGCGATGCGGCCGAGATCGAGCGCGCGGAACTCGTCCCATTCGGTCACGATCACCAGCGCGTCAGCGCCCTCCATCGTGACATAGGCATTATCCACAAACTCGACGTCGTTCAGCAACGGCCGTGCCTGCTCGACACCCTCCGGATCATAGGCGCGCACCTTCGCCCCCGCGTCCTGCAGCGTCTGGATCACCGCCAGGCTCGGCGCATCGCGCATGTCGTCGGTGTTGGGCTTGAAGGTGAGGCCGAGCACCGCGATGGTCTTGCCCCGCACCTCGCCGCCCATCGCCTTGATCACCTTGCGGCCCATCGCGCGCTTGCGGCTGTCGTTCGCCTGCACCGTCGCCTCGACGATGCGCAGCGGCGTGTCGTTGTCGTCCGCGGTCTTGAGCAGGGCCAGCGTATCCTTCGGGAAGCACGAGCCGCCATAGCCCGGCCCCGCGTTCAGGAACTTGCGGCCGATGCGGTTGTCGAGCCCGATGCCGCGCGCCACCTCCTGCACGTCGCCGCCGACCTGCTCGCACAGGTCGGCGATCTCGTTGATGAAGGTGATCTTGACCGCCAGGAAGGCGTTGGCGGCATATTTGGTGAGCTCGGCGGTGCGGCGTCCGACGAACAGCACCGGTGCCGACTGGTTGAGCGACAGCGGCCGGTAGATCTCGCGCATCACCTGCCGCGCCGCCTCGTCGTCGGTGCCGACGATCACGCGGTCGGGCCGCTTGAAGTCGCTGATCGCAGCCCCCTCGCGCAGGAACTCGGGATTGGAGACCACTCTGGCGCCGCTGTCCGGCGCGACCTCGGCGATGATGCGTTCGACCTCGTCGCCGGTGCCGACCGGTACGGTCGACTTGGTGACGATCACCGCCGGCCTGGTCAGGTTCTCGGCGATCTCGCGCGCAGCGGCGAAGACGTAGGAAAGATCGGCATGGCCGTCCCCACGCCGCGAGGGCGTGCCCACGGCGATGAACACCGCATCCGCATCCTTCACGCCCTCGGCGAGGTCGGTGGTGAAGGAGAGGCGGCCGGCACGAACGTTCGCCGCGACCAGCTCGGCAAGGCCCGGCTCGTAGATCGGCATGACGTTGTCGTGCAGCGCCGCGATCTTGCGTTCGTCCTTGTCGACGCAGGCCACTTCGTGCCCGAAATCGGAGAAACAGGCGCCGGAAACGAGCCCGACATAGCCGGTCCCGATCATCGCAATCCGCAAGAGACGTCCCCTTGGACTTGGTTTCGCATCGGCGTCTAGGCGGTACGCAAGGAAGAGGAAAGGGGTGCCCTAATCCTCCCGGATCAGGCTTTCGTCCCGCGTGTCGCGCATGGTGAGATAGGTCACCAGCGACACCCCGATCAGCGCGGTCACGTACCAGTAGAAGCCGCGCTCATAGCCTGCCTGCTTGAACCACAGCGCCACATATTCCGCAGTGCCGCCGAACAGCGCGTTGGAGATGGCGTAGGGCAGCGCCACGCCCAACGTGCGGATATGCGCCGGGAACAGCTCCGCCTTCACCACGCCGGAGATCGACGAATAGCCGGTGGTGATCAGCAGCGCCGCCAGCGCCAGCAGGAAGGCCGTCGTCGCATCCCGCGTCCCCTCCAGCGTCACGAAGATCGGATAGGTGAGCAGCACCCCGAGCACGCCGAAGCTCACCATCAGCGGCTTGCGTCCGATCCGGTCGCTGAGCGCGCCGCCGATCGGCTGGGCGAGCATGAACAGGAGCAGCGACCCCGCGCTGATCGCGGACGCGGTCTCGCGGGTGAAGCCGCTGGTGTTGACCAGGAACTTCTGCAGGTAGATCGAATAGGCATAGAAGGCGAGCGTGCCCCCGGCGGTGAGCGCCAGCACGATCGCGAACTCGCGGGGATGCTCGGTCAGCAGCCGGCTGAACGAGGAGCGCGGCGCTCCCTCCGCGCGGGCGTTCTCGAAGCTCTCGGTCTCGGACAGGCGCCGCCGGATGTAGAAGACGATCACCGCCAGCGCTGCCCCGATCGCGAACGGGATGCGCCACCCCCAGGCGTCGAGCGCCGCCTCGCTCATCACCGCCTGCAGCACCAGCAGCACGCAGAGGGCAACGAGCTGCCCGGAGATCAGCGTGACGTACTGAAAGCTCGCGAAGAACCCGCGATGCCGCCGTCCCGCCATCTCGGAAAGATAGGTCGCCCCCGCGCCATATTCGCCGCCGACGGAGATCCCCTGCATCAGCCGAGCGAGCACCAGCAGGGCAGGGGCGGCGACCCCGATCGTCTCATATCCCGGCGTCACCGCAATCAGCAGCGAACCGAGACACATCAGCGTCACCGACAGCGCCAGGCCTGCCTTGCGCCCGTAGCGGTCGGAATAGACGCCCATCCACCACCCGCCGAGCGGCCGCACCAGGAAGCCGACCGCGAACACCGCGGCGGAGCTGAGCAATTGCGCCGTACGGTCGCCTTCGGGAAAGAAATGCGGCGCGAAATAGAGGGTGAAGGCCGAATAGGCGTACCAGTCGTACCATTCGACCAGGTTGCCGGCCGATCCCCCGATGATCGAGCGCAGGCGATGCGGCCTCGGACGTGTCGTGGTGATGGGACCCTCCCGGTTTGCGACCAGGGTAGGCGGAGAGCGCCCCCTGCGGCAATCGGGTCTTGAAGTCGCCCGGCACGCATGGGCAGCGTCCCCTTTCGTCGCGAATCGATTGCCCTGGGTCAGCGGCCTTGCGACAATTGAGCCGGCGGCGGGCGCGGGCCGGAGCTCGCTGCCTGGAGTCCGTCCGACCTGTGGCGGGCGGACTTTAGGACCGATAATACCTCCGATACCATTCGACGAACCGCCCGAGCCCCTCAGCCAGCATCACCTTCGGCCGATACCCCGTCAGCGCGCTGAGCGCGGAAACGTCGGCATAGGTGGCGGTGACATCGCCCGGCTGCATCGGCCGCAGCATCTTCTCCGCCTCCCGTCCGAGCGCGGCCTCCAGCGTCCCGATCATCTCCATCAACCCGACCGGCTTGCTGTCGCCGATGTTGAGGATGCGCGGCGCCTCGCCATCCGGCGGCCGGTCGAGCGCGCCGACGATGCCGTCGACGATGTCGTCGATATAGGTGAAGTCGCGCGCCATCCTGCCTTCGCCGAACACCTCGATCGGTTCGCCGGCGAGGATGCGGCGCGTGAAGCTGAAATAGGCCATGTCCGGCCGCCCCCACGGGCCGTAGACGGTAAAGAACCTGAGGCCCGTCTGCGGGATGCCGTAGAGATGCGCATAGCTCGCGCTCATCAGCTCGCAGGCGCGCTTGGTGGCGGCATAGAGCGAGACCGGCGCATTGACCGGATCGCTCTCGCGGAAGCCCGAGCCGTCGAGCGGCCGGTCGCCATAGACCGAGCTCGACGAGGCGTAGACGAGATGCTCGAAGCCGGGGGCGTGCCGTGCGGCTTCGAGGATCGCGAGATGGCCGGCGAGATTGGATCGCTGATAGGCGAAAGGGTTTTCGAGGCTGTAGCGGACTCCGGCCTGGGCGGCGAGATGGACGATCCTCGTCACGCCCGCCTGACGCACTTGTGCCGAGATTGCATCGGCGTCGGCGATGTCGAGCCGTTCCATGCGGAAGCGGTCGCGGCCGGCAAGCGTCGCCACCCGCGCCTCCTTGAGCCCGGGATCGTAATAGTCGTTGAAATTGTCGACTCCGACCACCGTCTCACCGCGGTCGAGCAGCCGATGCGCGACGGCATGGCCGATGAAGCCGGCGGCGCCGGTGAGGAGGACGGGGGAGGAGCTCATGCCCTCCGATTATCGCTCGCGCGCGGATTGCGCCAGCGGAACCGCGCCGGATATCAGCCCGAGGTTGCGCGCCGTCCAGCGGACGCCGCCGATCGCGGGCGCCAGTGCGGCGAGCCACGGCCGATCCGCCAGCCGCGCGCGGTCCGTCGGGTTGGCCGACTGAGCACAAAGCTGTGCCCATTTGTAGCGCCAGCCGGGGCGGAGCAGGAACTGCGAGGCGGTAACGGCCAGCGGTATGCCCGTTGGGTTCCTGCACTCCTCGGCCTCGTTCCGGCCAGTTATGCAGTCGAGTGCGACGTAAGCGAGCGGCCGTACCATGCGATCGGCTCGCAGCCGGGCCGCGAATGCGTGCGGAATCTCCAGTCCCAGCAACGTCTCGCCCAGCAGCAGCGCCTGCGCGGAGCAGCGGCCTGCCCCCATCACCTCGGCCGCTGCATGTAGTTCGCCGACGCTCGGCGCACCGCTGCGGACGACTCCCACCAGGTCGGCCAGCCATTTGAGCCGCGCCCATCCGTGCGCCGCGCCGTGGGCGACGAGATGAACGTACAGTTCGGCCGGGGCCAGCATCTCGACCTCGGCCCCCGGCCGCATTGCTATCGCCTGTCGCGGGCTGAACACGGTTAGAGTCGGCACCAGCAGGGGATTATGGAGCAGACGGCCGTGGAGCTCGACGCGCGTGCCGAAGACGCGGTGGTGCCAGCTCGCTTCCTTGGCATAGCGGAACCAGGTCGCGAGCGCCGCCGGCGGCAGATCGGGTGCTGGCAGATCGAGGACATAACCAGCGTCGTCGAGAACCACGGCTGATGCAGCGAGCGCGTCCGGCTCCACGACCAAGTCGATGTCGATCGAATGCTTCAGTAGCGGATTGCCATAGGCGAGCACCCCGAGCGGCATCCCCTTCAGGAACAGCGGCCGCGCACCGGCGGCTCGCAGGGCGCGGTCGAGACGGGTCGTCTCGGCGATCTGGCGAAGTCCGTTCGCCGCCATGCCCCGGGCGAGCCCCTTCAGCTCGCCGGCGATCTCGTCCGGAACGCCGTCGCAGCGGCGGATGCCGTCGGCCGCCAGTCCCATCACCCGATGGCGCCGGGCGATCGCGATGACGCGGCGCCAGTCGCGGACGGCCCGGCTCGCATCCGCAATGGCCGATTCGCGCCTGGGATCGCTCGGCGCCCGGCAGCAGGCACAGACGAGCCGGAATTCCGCGCTTGCATTCAAAGGCATCATTAAGGCGTGCCGCTTCGGCGGCGGCCTGGCAACCTTGGTAAGGACCACTTCGGCGGCTTGCCTTTTCGGGCGTCCGCTGCTAGGGGCGGCGCTTCCCGCTGCGGGCGTTTACCCGCGGCGCGTTTCCATTTGGACCGGAGTTTGGCGGATTTATGCAAATCATCGTTCGCGACAACAATGTCGACCAGGCGCTGCGCGCGCTCAAGAAGAAGCTGCAGCGTGAAGGCGTCTATCGCGAGATGAAGCTGCGCCGTCACTATGAGAAGCCGAGCGAGAAGCGCGCCCGCGAGCGCGCCGCCGCAGTCCGCCGCGCGCGCAAGCTCGAGCGCAAGCGCATGGAGCGCGACGGCGTCAAGTAAGCGTCGGCGATCCGCACCCCGAGCGGTGACATTGAGTCAATTTAGTCAACTTTTTCTCCTGCCGGCGCCCGCCGGGGACTAGGACGCCAGCCATGTCGACGGTCACCGCCGTTCCGATTCCGCCAACCAAGCGGCGGGTGATCGTCTATCTCGTCCTCGGCATCCTGCTCGCGGTGGCCGCGGCGGCGGCGCTGGCGTGGCAGATGCCGACCGATCCGGCGCTGACCTTCCTCGGCAAGAACGCGCGCCAGCCGGGTGTGGTCACCACCGCTTCCGGCCTCCAGTACAAGGTGCTGGAGAAGGGGCAGGGCGGTCCGTCCCCGACCGATACCGACGTCGCGCTCGTCAACTACGAGGGCAAGCTCGTCGACGGCACCACCTTCGACAAATCCCAGCAGCCGACGCCGATGCCGGTCGCCGGCGTCGTGCCGGGCTTCTCCGAAGCGCTGAAGCTCATGCACAAGGGCGCCAAGTACCGTTTCTGGATCAAGCCGAGCCTCGGCTACGGCGCGAAGGGTGCCGGGCCGATCCCGCCCAATTCGGTGCTGGTATTCGACGTCGAACTGCTCGACTTCCTGCCCGAAGCGGTGATCCGCCAGATGCAGATGCAGCAGCAGATGATGCAGGGCGGGGGCATCCCGGGTGGCGCGGCGCCCGCGCCTCAGCCGGGCCGCTGATGGCGCAAGCCGCGCCTTCCAAAACCATCGTTCCGCGCGATCCGACCGCCGCCCGGCGCCGCTGGGCGGCGGCGATGTTCCTGATCGCCGGAATCCTGATCGGTATCCTGCTGACGCTGGCCGGTCAGTCGGGTTGGACAGCGTGGAAAGCGCGTCAGGCGTCTGGCGCGACCTTCCTCGCCGCCAACAAGGCCCAGGACAAGGCGATCGCCGAGACCGCGTCGGGCCTCCAGTACAAGATACTGGAGAAGGGGACGGGCGACGCTCGCCCCACCGACAGTGACGTCGTGCTTGTCACCTATGAGGGCAAGCTCACCGACGGCACCACCTTCGACAGGTCCGAGCAGCCGACGCCGCTGCCGGTGGCAGGCGTGGTGCCCGGCTTCTCCGAAGCGCTGAAGCTGATGCCCAAGGGTTCCAAATACCGCTTCTGGATCAAGCCGAGCCTCGGTTACGGCGACAAGGCGGCGGGGCCGATCCCCGCCAATTCGGTGCTGGTATTCGACGTCAAGCTGCTCGATTTTCTGCCCGAGGCGGTGATCCGCCAGATGCAGCAGCAGATGGGGATGCAGAGCGGCGGCGCGCCGGGCGGTACGGAGAACGATCGCACCCGCGACCGTTCGCAGCCTGGCCGTCAATAACCGAGGGCGCGGCTCAGCCCTTCAAAACTTCGGCTCTGTCCAAGCGCTATGCGGGTGCGGTGGCCTCAGTGGGGCCCGGCAACGGAACGAACTGCCAACGGCTCCGGCCGCTCGTGACGCCGATGCGAAGCTTCTGAGGAGCCGAGTGGAGGTGTCGATCCGCCCTTGCGCCGATCCTCCGGCTGCGAGCGGTGCCATTAGATGGACAATAAAAAACGGCGGCCGATTGACCGGCCGCCGTTCGGATGCAGTCGCGATCCGCCGAGATCAGTTGCTGTCGGGCTCGTCATTGCCGCTGTCGAACACGCCGGCCGCAATGCCGATGCCGCCCAGGGCGACGATCGCGGCGACGACGCCGAGGATCGGAGAGATACGGCTGCCGTCCTTGAGCTTGGCACCGGCGCGGACCGACTCGGACGAAGCGACCGACAGCTTGGCCGCCGGGTTTGCGCTCGCAGCAAGCGCAGGGCTGGCGATAAGCATGAGCGCCGAAGTCGCTGCAGCAAGATTGGCAAGACGCATGTCAAACTCCCTTTATGACCATTCCACCCAAATGGCGGCGACTAAGTCCCCGGATGCCAATGGCACAGGCAATCGCCGGGTGCAACTGGCTTCTCGCAGACGCAGCGGCGATTGCCAGCAAAACCCTATGCTTCGGTTAAGATTCGATCAAGCCTGTTGCACAATAGCCGCGCTGGGCACCGCAGCATCGCTGCCCAGCGTCGAGAGATACCAGCGCTCGGTCGCCTCCAGGCCGATCGCCGTCAGATTGCCGGTGGCGAAGGCGCCGGTGTCGATCCCGATTCGGTTGGGCTGCTCGTCGATCCCCTCGGAGACGGTATGGCCGTGGACGACGATCCGGCCGTGATCGCGCTTCGAGCTCAGGAACTCGCCGCGGATCCACTGGAGGTCGCCGGAGGATTGTTCCTCGATCGCGACCCCGGGACGGATCCCGGCGTGGACGAACAGATAGTCTCCGGCCGCGACATAGGGCTCGAGGCTGCGCAGAAAGGCGACATGGTCGACCGGAATGCGCCCGCGGGCGAGATCGCGCAGATCGGTCAGCGAGCCCGCTTCATATTCCTCTTCGCTGATGCCGTAGCTGAGCAGCGTCTCGCGGCCGCCGTTCTGGATGAAGAAACGCATCGCCTCGCCGCGTTCCGAGCGGAGCGCGGCGAGCAGCATCTCCTCGTGATTGCCGGCGATCACGCGGGTGTCGGGGCGCTCGGCCGTCAAACGCATCACGCGCTCGACCACCTCGCGCGACTGCGGCCCGCGGTCGATCAGGTCGCCGAGGAAGATCAGCTGCGATCGTGCCGGCCCCCGCGCGGCGTCGTCGGCCGCGATCTGCTCGAGGAGGCGGTCGAGCAGGTCGAGGCGGCCGTGAACGTCGCCGATCGCATAGACGCGTTCCCCCTCGGGGACGCTCGCAAGTGCAGCGGATACGGGAAGGCCGAAACGGCGAAGTAAACTCAATGCCACTCGTTCACCTTGGCGCAGTTGGAGGTGCCAATAGTCCCTGCGGACGGATGGTGCAATCGCGGGAGCAATCAAGGGCTTGCCCAGCCGCGCGGCGGCGCTATCGCCACCGGAATGGACAAGATCAGGCGGGGCGGTCGCCGGCCGCGGCGGGGAGTTCGGTGGTGGTTGCCGGCGCTGCTCGCGCTGGCGACGCCGGTTGTGCCGGCTGCGCAGGCGCAGACCGCGGGCGTCCCCGACGTGCTCGCGGCCTTGCGGGCGGAGGACCTGCGCGTGGCGGCGATCGGGGAGCGGCTCACGCTCGCCAACCGGGCGCTCTGCCGCGATCTCGCCCCGCGGACCGGGCTGCAGATCCATGATCTCTCGCAATATGCGGTCGCGGCGAGAGGGGAGGCGCGCCGCTTCTTCGGCTTCGAGGCGCCGATCGCGGTCGAGGGCGTGGTCAGCGGGAGCGCGGCCGATCGGGCGGGCATCCGCGCCGGCGATTCGATCCTTCGCGCGAACGGTGAGGTGCTGGAGCCGGGGCCGATGGATACCGGCGCGGCCGAATCGACCGATCGGCTGATCGCCGCCGACCGGCGGCTGCGGGAGCGGGCGGAGTCGGGAGAGCTGCGCCTCGATCTGCTCCGCCAGGGGCAGCCGCTGACGATCTCGCTCAAGCCCGAGACGGGCTGCGCGAGCCGGTTCGAGGTGGTCGTCAAGGACAGCTACGACGCCCAGGCGGACGGCGCGACGGTTCAGGTCACCACCAAGATGGTCGAGGCGATCGACAGCGAAGACGAGCTCGCCTTCGTCATCGCGCACGAGCTCGCGCACAACATCCTGCGGCATCGGGTCCGGCTTGAGCAGGCGGGCGTCGACCGCGGGCTGTTCGAGGCGATCGGCCGCTCGGTCGGCTATATCCGGCGCAGCGAGATCGAGGCGGACATGCTGGGCATCGCGCTGATGGCCAATGCGGGCTACGATCCGGCGGCGCCGGCGCGGTTCTGGCGCTGGTTCGGCAAGGCGCATTTCAGCAGCATCCTGCTGGCGCGCACCCATCCGCGCTGGACGCTGCGCGCCAAGCTGCTCGACCGCGAGGCGGCGGCGATCGCCGCGTCGCCGGCGCGGCCCTATGTGCCGCCGATCCTGGCCGAGCGGGACAAGCCGATGAGCAACGACTGGCAGGCGCTGGTCGCTGGGCTCTAGGGCAGGCGCCGGAAACCCGCGGAAATCCGTCGAAGGTCACGAAAGTCATGGGTAGATCGGGCCCCTTCCGGATGAGACCTTCCGGTGCCGGTGCGCCCGAAAATGTTGACTAAATTGACTCAGGTCATGTGTTTGCGAGCCGACACGCCTTGAACACTGCAGGGACGCGGCATGATCGCGACGCGGACGCGGCGGCGACGCGCCAGGGACGCTACAGCAACGCGGCACAGGCGCTACAGTGACGCGGCACAGTAAGGATCGACAGGATCAAAGAGCGGACCGGGGCTCGCGCGGTCGAACCAGGCGAGCGAAGCAGGCGAAGTCCTACATTGCAAGGGACGATGGTGGGCCGATTTCCAACCGTCACCCCGGCCTTGTGCCGGGGTCCACAAGGCCTCATCGGATATGCTAGAATCTCCTTTCCAGTCCTCACCTCTCGGTGGACACCGGCACAAGGCCGGGGTGACGAAGTAGATACTCCGATGCCGATCCGCCCTAGCTCGCCAGCCGGAGCGCGTCCTGGGCGGCCCTGAGGCGCGGCTGGTCGGGCCAGATGCCGCGGGTGTCGTAGACCGCCTTGTCGGCGCGCTCGTCGAGTGGGACCGACTTGAACACGTCGTGGTCGACCAGCACGACCAGCACCGGACAGGTCTCGAGCGCGGTGTCGATGTCGGTCAGCGTCGCGCCGGTGCCGGCGAAATCGCCCGGCAACGCGCGGGCGTGGGGCTCGACGATGCGGATGCGCTCGCCGAAGCGCTCGGCCAGCGCCGTGGCGACCTTGAGCGCCGGCGATTCGCGGAAATCGTCGATGTTGGCCTTGAAGGCGAGACCGAGCACCGCCACCGCGCCCGGATGCGCCTCGATCAGCGCGGCCGCCTTGGCGATCGTGACCGCGACCTTGCGGTCGTTGACCTCGCGCGCGGTGCGGATCAGCGGGCTGTTCGCCGGATCGGCGGCGACCAGGAACCAGGGATCGACCGCGATGCAATGGCCGCCGACGCCGGGGCCGGGCGAGAGGATGTTGACGCGCGGATGGCGGTTGGCGAGCCGGATCACCTCCCACACGTCGACGCCCATGCCGTCGGCGATCACCGACAGCTCGTTGGCGAAGGCGATGTTGACGTCGCGGAAGGCATTTTCGGTGAGCTTGGTCATCTCGGCCGCGCGCGAGGTCGTGGTGACGCAGGCACCACGTACGAAACGCCGGTAGAAGCCGAGCGCCTTGCGCGCGCAGCGCGGCGTGATGCCGCCGATGACGCGGTCGTTGTCGATCAGCTCGATGAGGATGCGGCCGGGCAGCACGCGCTCGGGGCAATAGGCGATGGCGACGTCCGGCGTCTCGCGGCTGTGGCCGGGGATACGGAGATCGGGGCGCAGCTCGGCGAGCAGCTCCGCGACCTTTTCGGTGGTGCCGACCGGCGAGGTCGATTCGAGCACGACCAGGTCGCCGGGCTTGAGCACCGCGGCGAGAGTGGTGGCGGCGCGCAGCACGTAGCCGATGTTGGGCCGGCGATCGTCGTCGAAGGGGGTCGGCACCGCGATCACGAACACGTCGGCCGGCTCGATCTGCAGCGAGGCGCGCAGCGTCCCGCGCGCGACCACGCCGGAGACGAGGCCGTCGAGGTCGACCTCCTCGATATGCACCTTGCCCGAGTTGATCGTGTCGACCACCGACCGGTGCACGTCGATGCCGAGCACCTTCGCGCCGGTGCGGGCGATCACCGCCGCCGTGGGAAGACCGATATAGCCGAGGCCGAGGACCGCGACCTTGAGCTCAACATCCGAAACCATCCGCGACGATCCTCGCAATCCTTGCCGCGGACTGGCCGTCGCCGAACGGGTTGTGGGCGCGCGCCATCGCGGAATAGGCGGCCTTGTCGTCGAGAAGGGTGAAGATACCGGAAACGATCGCGTCCTCCTTCGCGCCGACCAGCCGGGCGGTGCCGGCGGCGACGCCCTCGGGGCGTTCGGTGGTCTCGCGCATGACGAGCACCGGCTTGCCCAGTGCCGGGGCTTCCTCCTGCACGCCGCCCGAATCGGTGAGGACGAGCTCGGCGATGCCGAGCGCACGGATGAAGTGCGGATAGTCGAGCGGGTCGATGCGAGCGACGTTCGGCCGGTCGCCGAGCATCGCGTCCATCACCGACACGACATTGGGATTGGGGTGGACCGGGAAGAGGATCGCGACGTCGCCGCGCTCGGCGATTCGGCCGATCGCGCGGGCGATCTCCGTCATGCCGTCGCCGAAATTCTCGCGGCGGTGGGTGGTGACGAGGATCAGCCGCTTGCCGGCGAAGCGATCGGCGATCGCGTCGAGCCCGGCGGCGAGCGAGGGATCGGCCGCGATCGCCTCGCGCGTCGCGAGCAGCGCGTCGATCACGGTGTTGCCGGTGACGTTGATCGTTGCGGGATCGACATTCTCGCGACGCAGCGCCTCGGCGGCGGTCTCGGTCGGAGCGAAATGCTGGTCGGCGATCGGCGCGACGATGCGGCGGTTCACCTCCTCGGGCCAAGGCTGCCAGATGTCGCCGGAGCGCAGTCCGGCCTCGACATGGCCGACCGGCACCTTGCGGTAATAGGCGGCGAGCGCGCCGACCATGGCGGTGGCGGTGTCGCCCTGGACGATCACACGATCGGGCCGCTCGGCGTCCATCACCTCGCCGAGGCCGGTCAGCAGCCGCGCGGTCAGCCGGTCGAGCGACTGGCCGGGCTCCATCAGGTCGAGGTCGATGTCGGGCGCGATGCCGGCGATCGCCAGCACCTGATCGAGCAATCCGCGGTGCTGCGCGGTCACGCAGGTGCGTACGTCGATGCCCGGCGCGGCGGCCAGCGCGCGGACGACCGGGAACAGCTTGATCGCCTCGGGCCGCGTGCCGAACACGACCAGGACCTTGTGAGCCTTGCTTGCCATAGAATCCCCGTTAGGCCGTGCCGCTTAAGACCGCGCTAACTCGACCGTCATCCCGGCGAAAGCCGGGATCCAGGGTCACAAGCGATGTCCTGTTTGGCCCTGGATCCCGGCTTCCGCCGGGATGACGGTTGGAATAGGGGATGACCGCAACTCTTCGGGGACCTCCATTGACCATCAAGCCGCTGCGCAAGGCCGTGTTTCCCGTGGGCGGGCTCGGCACCCGCTTCCTGCCCGCGACCAAGGCGATGCCCAAGGAGATGCTGCCGATCGTCGACCGGCCGCTGATCCAGTACGCGGTCGACGAGGCGCTGGAAGCCGGCATCGAGCAGATGATCTTCGTCACCGGCCGCGGCAAGACCGCGATCGAGGACCATTTCGACATCGCCTATGAGCTCGAGACGACGATGAGCGGCCGCGGCAAGTCGCTGGAGATACTGGAGCCGACGCGGCTCGAGCCGGGCGCGGTCGCCTATGTCCGGCAGCAGGAGCCGCTCGGGCTCGGCCATGCGGTGTGGTGCGCGCGCGACATCGTCGGCGACGAGCCGTTCGCGGTGCTGCTCGCCGACGATCTGATGGTGGGGGAGCCGGGATGCCTCAGGCAGATGGTCGACGCCTATCATCGCGTCGGCGGCAACCTGATCTGCGCGCAGGAGGTGCCCGACGACCAGACGCACATGTACGGCATCATCACGCCGGGCGCGCGCGACGGGGCGCTGACCGAGGTGAAGGGGCTGGTCGAGAAGCCGGCGTCCGGCACCGCGCCGTCCAACCTGTCCGTGATCGGACGCTACATCCTCCAGCCGGAGGTGATGCGTGTGCTTGAAGGACAGGAGAAAGGGGCGGGCGGCGAGATCCAGCTCACCGACGCGATGGCGCGGATGATCGGCGAGCAGCCGTTCCACGGCGTCACCTTCGCCGGGCAGCGCTTCGATTGCGGCGACAAGGCGGGCTTCATCCAGGCGAACCTGGCGCTGGCGCTCGCCCGCGACGACATCGGCCCCGCGGTGCGCGGGTTCGCGCGCGAGCTGATCGGCTAAACCGTCACCAGCCGATCCTCGGCCAGGTCGGCGAGCAGGCTGACGAGGCCGCCGGCCTCGGCGAAGTCGGGGAGCGGCAGCGCGTGGGCGGCGAGGCCGGTCTGGCAGGCGATCAGGGCGACGCCCAGCTCCAGCGCCGTGTCGACCAGCTCCGAGCGCGCCAGCAGCGTCACCGCGGCTTCGTGACAATAGACGCGCACGCGTCCGCCGAGCGCGGCCTCGGCACTCGCCAGCATCAGCGCGGCGCGCCAGCGCTCGGGATCGGCGGTGGTGACGACGACGGTCAGGCCGCGCACGTCGGGCATCCGGGGTCCTTGGGCAGTGCCACCGTGCGGACGCGCAGCGACAGCGCGTCCACCAGCAGCAGCTTGCCGGCAGGGTCGTCGCCGAACGGGGCGACAGCGCGGATCGCTTCCAGCGCTGCGAGGCTGCCCATCACGCCGGCGAGGGCGCCGAGCACGCCGGCTTCGGCGCAGCTTTCCTCCGGGCGGTCCTCGGGGTGGCCGACCAGGCAGCGGTAGCAGGGCTTGCCGGCCTCCCAGCCGCGATAGACGGCGAGCTGCCCCTCGAATTGCGCGACCGCGGCCGAGACCAGCGGGACGCGCAGGCGCAGCGCCGCATCGGCGACCGCGCCGCGCGTCGCGAAGCTGTCGCTGCCGTCGAGGATCGCGTCCGCGCCGGCGAGCAGCCGTTCGGCATTGTCCGTATCGATCCGTTCGTGAAGGGGAAGCAGTTCGACATGCGGGTTGAGCCGTGCCGCCGCGTCCGCGGCGGCCTCGACCTTCGTCCGGCCGATGTCGCCGGTGCCGAACAGCGTCTGGCGTTGAAGATTGGCTAGGTCGACCGCATCGTCGTCGATCACCGTCAATCGTCCGACGCCGGCGGCGGCGAGATACTGGATCGCCGGCGAACCGATGCCGCCGGCGCCGATCAGCGCGACATGCGCGGTGCGGAGCCGCATCTGCCCGGCACCGCCGAACTCGCGAAGCACGATGTGCCGAGCGTAGCGGTCGAGCTCGGCGTCGGTGAGGGTCATTGCCCTACTGCGAAGGTGACGGTGGCGCGATACCAGCCCTCCGGCGCCGCGCGGAGGTTGTTGCGGGCGAAGCTGGTGACGAGGCCGGCGGCGAACTGCTCGACCGTGGGGCAGTCGATCGCGCGCGGCACCGCGACGCGCACCGTGCCGTCGGCGCGCACCAGCACCGCGACGTCGACATCCACCGCGGCCTTGCCGTCGGTCCGCTTGGGCGGGTTGCAGCGCTTCGCCTGCACCTCGTCTTCGACGAACTGGCTGAGGTCGGCCGTCATCTGCGGCGGCGTGCGCCACGGCAGCGGCGACAGCCGGTCCCAGTCCAGCGTGCCGCCGCCGGGCAGCTGCTGCTGCTGCGCGAGCGCGAGGGACAGGAGGAGGAGGGCGGGGGCGATGCTCATCGTCCGGTCGATCCGAAGCCTCCGTCCCCGCGCGCGGTCTCGTCGAGGCTGGTGACCTCGTCGAGCATGGCGGGCTGGACGGGGGCTGGGACGAGCTGCGCGATCCTGTCTCCGCGCGCGATCGTGAACGGAGCGTCACCGAGATTGGCTAGGATCACCTTTACCTCGCCACGATAGTCGCTGTCGATCGTTCCCGGGGTATTGAGACAGGTGACCCCATGGCGGAGCGCGAGGCCCGACCGCGGGCGGACCTGGACCTCGTAGCCGGGCGGGATCGCCATCGCGAAGCCGGTCGCGACCGCATGGCGCTGGCCGGGCGCGAGCGTCAGCGCCTCGGCCGCAACCACGTCCATTCCCGCCGCGCCGTCGGTGGCATAGGCGGGCGGCGGCAGGTCCTCGCCATGCGGCAGGCGCTTGAGCGCAATGCGGATCGGCGCGAGGCTCACGGCCGCCTCGGCAGCGATGCGGCGAGCCGCCGGAGCGCCGCGATCACCTCGGGATCGTCGAGGATCTCGTGGCCCTTGTCGGGGACGATGCGGAAATCGGTGGCGATGCCGCGCAGCGCCAGCGCCTCGGCATAGCCGCGCGAGAGCGCCGGCGGGGCGATCTCGTCCCTGGCGCCGACGATGATCGCGGTACGGGTGTCGGAGGGGATGCCGCCCACCGTCTTCAACGGATCGAGGCTGTCGACCGGCGCTTCGAACGGCGCCTCGGGGATGCGCTTCTCCATGCCGGCGCGGAACTCGTCGAGCATACAGGGGCAGCCGACCAGCACCAGTCCGTCGACGAGCCGGCCGCGGGTGCCGGCGAGGTCGGCGGCGATCGCCGCACCGCCTGAGTGGCCGACCAGGATGGTGCGGGCGTTCGGATAGCGCTGGCGGAGCGCGGCGATCGTCTGCGCCACCGCGGCGATGCGGTCGGCGGTGTAGTTGTCGCCGGTGGTGAGGCCGCGCTCGCCCGGCGACCGATGGCCGTCGGCGTCGCTGTAGCCGGGACGGAGCACCGCGACCACGGCACTCTCCGGCACTGCGGCGGCGAAGGTGCGGGCGGCGGCATATTGATAGGAGGGCGGCGCGGCCGGCGCGTCGCCGTGGAGGACGACGATCAGCGTGCGCACCGCGTCGCGCGGCGTCTTGCCAAACGTCTCGGTATGGAGCGTCGGCTGCGCCGGCGCGGCGCCGGACGACATCGGCTTCGGCGCACAGGCGGCAAGCAGCAGGAGAGGAACGAAGCTATAGCGCATCGGTGATCCGTTGAGCCAGGCGATGGGCGACATCCTCCTTGGTCATGGGTTCCCAGTCCTCGATCCGGTCGGCGGTGACAAGATGCACCGTGTTCCGGTCGCCGCCCATCACGTCGCCGGAGACGTCGTTGGCGACGATCCAGTCGACCCGCTTGCGCGTGCGCTTCTCGGCGGCACGATCGGTGACGCGCTCGGTCTCGGCCGCGAAGCCGATCAGGAGCCGAGGACGCTGCGGGTGCACCGCCAGCGTGGCGAGGATGTCGGGATTGGACGAGAGCGCAAGCGCGGGCGGGCCGTCGCCCTTCTTGAGTTTGTGCGCGGCGGGCTCGACGCGCCAGTCGGCGACGGCGGCGACCAGCACCGCGGCATCCGCCGGCAGCGCCGCCTCGACCGCGTCGGCCATCTCGCGCGCGGTCTCCACGTCGACGCGCTCGACCCCGGCCGGCGTCGCGAGCGTCACCGGCCCGGCGACCAGCGTCACCCGCGCGCCCAGCTCGGCGAGCGCGCCGGCGATGGCGAAGCCCTGCTTCCCCGACGAGCGGTTGGCGATGTAGCGGACCGGATCGATCGGCTCGTGGGTCGGGCCGGCGGTGACGACGACATGCCTGCCGGCGAGCGGACCCGGGCCGGCGAAGTGCCGCTCGATCGCGGCGAGGATCGCCTCCGGCTCGGGCAGCCGGCCGGGGCCGTATTCGCCGCACGCCATCGGTCCTTCGTCGGGCTCCATCACCGTCACGCCGTCGGCGCGCAGCGTGGCGACATTGCGGCGCGTGGCGGCGTGCTGCCACATCCTGACGTTCATCGCCGGGGCGGCCAGCACCGGCTTGTCGGTCGCCAGCAGCAAGGTGGTGGCGAGGTCGTCGGCGATGCCCGCGGCCATGCGCGCGATCAGGTCGGCGGTGGCGGGCGCGACGACGATCAGGTCGGCCTGGCGGCTGAGCTGGATATGGCCCATCTCGGCCTCGTCCTTGAGGTCCCAGAGCGTCGTGTAGACCTGGTCCTCGCTGAGCGCCGCCAGCGTCATCGGGGTCACGAAATGCTGCCCGCCCTCGGTCAGCACGCAGGTGACGCGCATCCCCGCCTTGCGGATCAGCCGGACGAGCTCGCAAGCCTTGTAGGCCGCGATGCCGCCGCCGACGATGAGCAGGATGCGCCTCATGGCGCTATCCTCTGGACGCGGACGCGGCGCCTGTCGAGCAGCGCATGGGCGAGATCGCGCAGCCCGTCGGGCGCGAACGCCAGGCCGACGAGGATCATGGGCGCAACCATCAGCCCCCAATAGAAGCTGTCGGGCTGGACGAACAGGCCGAGCGCGAGCGCATAGGCCGAGAAGGTCGCGAGCGCCCTCAGCGCCAGCGGGTCGCGCCAGCAGGCCCAGCCGAACAGCGCCAGCGCCACCAGCGGCCCCGCGACCGCCAGCGGCAGCAGCTGAAGCGCCGTTACCGCCGCGACCGAATGCACGAAGAAGCCGAAGCCGAGCATCCCCGCCCAGTCGGTGACCGCGGGGTCGAGCGGCCCCATGACCTGCGCTACCCCATAGGCATGGGCGACCAGTGCGGCGGCGAAGATGACGAGCGCGCCGAGCCAGCCGAACGCTTCCCCGCGCCGGCGCTCGATCAGCGCCATGCCCGCCATCACCAGCACGTAGAGCGCCGCCGTCTCGCGCACCAGCATCGCGAGCAGCGCGATCGCGACGGGGGCCAGCCAGCGCGTCGGCGTGCGCAGCGCCAGCGACAGCGCGACCAGCTGCGCCGCCCATAGTTCATGGAGAGCGATGAGGTCGGTGTTGACGAAGGTGGCGAGCCCGCCGGCCAGCAGGACGACCGCCGAGAGCCGCGCGGGCGTCCGCGGCAGCGCCCGGCTGAGCCGCACCCACCAGGCGGCCGCCACCGCGACCGCGAGCAATCCGAGCAGCCCGACCGCCGCCAGGCGCGGCAGCTCCGCCTGCAGAATGCTGTGCGCGGGCAGGCGGAAGGCGGTGAACGGCCGCAATGGATAGCCTCCGGCGCGCAGGGCATCCGCGGTGAGCTGGTAATAGTCGCCGCCCGCGCGTAGCCCGTCGATCACGCTCTCGTAGAGCGCAAGCGGACCCAAGGCATTGAGGCGCTGGCCGTCGTCGGGCGAAGGCAGGGGCGCGGCCAGCGCGGTGAGGCTCGCCGCGATCAGCACCACGAGCGCCGCGACCACCCAGAGCGCACGCCGCCGCGACAGGCCGGCGAACCGGCTCGAATGGGCGAGCCAGAGAGGGGGGAGGGGACGGGGCTTAGCGCGTGGCATAATACTCAGCCCAGCCACCACATCACCCCTGCGCCTGCCGCCGCCGAGAGCGCGGCGACCGCAACGTAGCGCCAGCCGCCGCCGACCCGCACCACCTCGATCTCGCGCAGCGGCGGGGCGGGGGGGGCGCCGCCCGGCGGCGGATAGCGGCGCTCGATGTTGCGGATGAGGTCGGGCAGGCGGGCGAGGGTGCGCAGATCCTCGACCAGCCGGTCGGCGAGCGCCGCCTCGGGGCCCAACTCGGTCCTGATCCATTCGCCGACGAAGGGTTCGGAGACCTCCCACATGTTGATGTCGGGATCGAGCGCGGTGGCGACGCCTTCCACCACCACCATCGTCTTCTGGAGCAGCAGGAGGTGCGGCTGCGTCTGCATGTCGAAGTCGCGGGTGATGTTGAACAGCCCGTCGAGCATCTGGCCGACCGACATGTCCTTGACCGGCAGCCCGCGCATCGGCTCGCCGACCGCGCGCAGCGCGGTGGCGAACTCGGCGACATTGTGGTGCGGGGGGACATAGCCCGCCTCGAAATGGATTTCGGCGACGCGGCGATAGTTGCCGGTGATGAGGCCGTAGATGATCTCGGCCAGCCACACCCGCGCACGCCGGTCGATCCGGCCCATGATGCCGAAGTCGATCGCGGCGATGCGGTCGCCGGGCAGCGCGAACAGATTGCCCTGGTGAAGATCGGCGTGGAAGAAACCCTCCGCGATCGCCTGGCGCAGGAAGGCGCGCACCAGCTTGCCCGCGAGCAGCTTCGGGTCATGGCCGGCGGCGATCAGCGCCTCGCGGTCCGACAGCTTGATGCCGTCGACCCACTCGAGCGTCAGCACCTTGCCCGAGGTGCGCTGCCAGTCGATCGCCGGGACGACGAAGTCGGGCTCGGCCTGCATCCCCTCGGCGAGTTCGCTGGCCGAGGCGCCCTCGCGGCGCAGGTCGAGCTCGCGCGCGGTCCAGCGCTTGAAGGTGGCGATGACGAGGCGGGGGCGCAGCCGCGCCGCCTCGCCGCCCATCGCCTCGACCTGGGCGGCCGCCCATTCATAGGTGTCGATCGCCCTGGTGAACTCGGCCTCGACGCCCGGGCGCAGCACCTTGACCGCGACCCGGCGGCCGTCGGTGGTGACGGCGCGGTGGACCTGCGCGATCGAGGCGGCGCCGATCGGCACGTCCTCGATGCTGGCGAACAGCTCGCCGACCGGGCGGCCGAGGCTCGATTCCATCACCCGGCAGGCGGCCTCGAACGGGACCGGGGGCAGCGCGTCCTGGAGGCGCATCAGGTCGCGCGCGGCCTCCTCGCCGACCAGGTCGGGACGGGTGGCGAGCGTCTGGCCGAGCTTGATCGCGGCGGGGCCGATCGCCTGGAAGGCGTCGGCGTAGCGCGGCACCGTCGGCACCCGCGCTCCGAAGCGGGCGATGCGGGCGAGCCGGCGCACCGGCGGCGGGGTGTTGGGGTCCTGCTCGATGCCGCGCAGCGCGCCGTGGCGCGCGGCGATGCGGCCCCATTTGAGCAGGCGCCAGAGGTGGATGACTGGGTGGGTCATATATCAAAATCCTCCCCGGCACGGGGAGGGGGACCGCCGGCCGCAGGCCGGTGGTGGAGGGGGCAGGCAGCGAGCGAGTCGCCGGTGGAGGGCCCCCTCCACCATGCTTCGCATGGTCCCCCTCCCCGTGCCGGGGAGGATCTTGCGGCCGCCATCAAATCTTCCAGCCCGAATGGATCGCCACCAGCCCGCCGAGGATCGGCTCGGCATGGGTGCGGACGAAGCCGGCCTCGCCGATCATCGCCTCGAACCGCGCCATGTCGGGGAAGCGCCGGATCGATTCGATCAGGTAGCGATAGCTGTCCTCATCGTTCGCGAGCAGCTTGCCGAGCTTGGGCACCAGATGGTGCGAATAGGCGTCGTAGGCGTCGGCGAATCCCGGCCACAGCGTGGTCGAGAACTCCAGGCAATAGAAACGCCCGCCCCGCCGCAGCACGCGATGCGCCTCGCGGAGCGCCGCCGGGATGTCGGTCACGTTCCGGATGCCGAAGGCGATGGTGTAGGCGTCGAAGAAACGGTCGGGGAACTGGAGCGTCTCGGCGTTCGCCTCGGTCCACACGAGGCCGTCCATGCCGCGCTGCTGGGCGCGCTCCATGCCGACCTCGAGCATCGCCGGGTTGATGTCGGCGACCGTCACGCTCGCGCCGCTCCTCGCCAGGCGGAAGGCGATGTCGCCGGTGCCGCCAGCCATGTCGAGGATCTGCTCGCCCGCGCGCGGCTTCACGCGGCGGACAAAGCGGTCCTTCCACAAGCGGTGCATCCCGCCCGACATGGCGTCGTTCATCAGGTCGTAGCGGCCGGCGACGCTCGCGAACACCTCGCCGACGCGGCGGGTCTTCTCGGTGGGGGCGATGTCCTCGTAGCCGAAGGAGACGGTATCGGGCATGAGCCGCCCTCTAGCCGCAGCCTGCGAGACAAGCAAAGGCGCGGCATCGATGGAGTAACGATGCCCGAACTGCCCGAAGTCGAGACCACCGTCCGCGGCCTGCGCCCCGTGCTGGAGGGCCAGCGGATCGCCCGGGTGACGCTGCGCAGGCCGGACCTGCGGCGGCCGATGCCGGAGGATCTGGGGCAGCGGCTGACCGGCGCGACGGTGACCGGCCTCTCCCGGCGCGCCAAATATGGCCTGATCGATACCGATCGCGGCGATACTCTGGTCTTCCACCTCGGCATGTCCGGGCGCTGGCGGGTCGATCCGGCGGAGCTGCTGCCGCACGATCATGTCGTGCTGGAGACGGGGGCGGGACACCGACTTGCGCTCAACGATCCGCGGCGATTCGGTTCGCTCGACCTGGTGCCGACCGGGGAACTGGCGGACTGGCCGGCGTTCCGGGCGCTCGGGCCGGAGCCGCTGGGGCCGGCGTTCACCGCCGATCACCTGGCGCGCGTGCTCGCGGATCGGATCGCGTCGATCAAGGCGCTGCTGCTCGATCAGCGCGTGGTGGCGGGGCTCGGCAACATTTATGTCTGCGAGGCGCTTTACGAGGCGCGGATCGCGCCGACGCGGCCAGGCGGGCGAATCACCGCGCCCGAACGCGCGCGGCTGGTGCAGGCGGTGCACGAGGTGCTGGAGGCCGCGATCGAGGCGGGCGGCTCGAGCCTGCGGGACTATGCGCGGCCCGACGGCGAGCTCGGCTATTTCTCCAAGCAGTTCAAGGTGTATGGCCGCGAGGGCGAATCGTGCGGATGCGGCGGCAGCGTCGTGCGCCATGTCGAGGGCGGCCGCTCGACCTTCTGGTGCCCGAAATGCCAGCGCTGACGGTTGACCAAAGGGCGGCGTCTCGCTAAGGGCACCGCCTTTCCGCGGCCCTGCCGGCCGCATCCAGGAACAAGCAGGAACGGATACGACATGGCGAATACGCCACAGGCGAAGAAGCGGATTCGGCGCAACGAGCGTCGCGCGGAGATCAACGGTGCGCGCGTGAGCCGCATCCGCACCTTCGTGAAGAAGGTCGAGGCCGCGCTCGACGCCGGCGACAAGGCCGCCGCGGCCGTCGCGCTCGCCGAGGTCCAGCCCGAGCTCGCCCGCGGCGTGGCGAAGGGCGTGTTCCACAAGAACACCGCCTCGCGGAAATTCTCCCGCCTCAACAAGCGCGTCGCCGCGCTCGCCTGACGCTGTTTCAGACGGACCTGATCAGCCCCGCCGGGAAGCATCCGGCGGGGCTTTCGGCGTTCGTGAACAGCAGGTGAACACTGTAACATAGGTTTCACAGAAAAGTCAGGATTCGCCGCGATTCGCGAGACCGAATTTCGAGAAATTCTGGCTAAGATACCGTCCTGAAAGCAGAAATGAAAAAATCCGACGGGAATCCGTGAGTCAACATCTATATTTCAGAATCTTGACATGAGTCGGGCTTGATCGACTCACGCAGACGTACCTAAACAGTCCTTCCGGGCCGCAATCTGCCGTCCCGGCACTCACATTCCAGCGTTCTGCAGGCGGATGGCGATTCCGGCTGTGGGGAGCTTTGTCGGCTGAAAACAGGGGCGCGGGGGTGCACCGCGACCTAGAACATAAAGGGTTTATGCACGTGAGCGGGATGGCTTTGAGGCGCGAGGGGTTGGACGATGCGGTGGCAAAGGCCTGGAACCGGGTGCGAACGAACCTCCGCCATTCGGCCGGCCAGCGCCTGTTCGACCAGTGGCTCAAGCCCGCGGTCCTGATCGAGGGCAGCGACTCCGAATCCATCCGCCTCGGCTTCCCTTCGGCGTTCGTGACGACCTGGGTGAAGAGCCATTATGCCGACCGGCTCTTCTATGAGTTCCGCGCGATCCTGCCGGAGCTGCGCTCGGTCTCGATCGAGACGCTGAGCGACACGCGGCCGCAGCGGGTACTGACGGTCGATTCGCCGGCGCCGGCCGAGCTGCCCGAGCGCGCGCCGGTCAAGCGCGGGCAGGTGCAGAGCTTCGATCCGCGCTTCACCTTCGACCGGTTCGTGGTCGACCAGTCGAACCGCGTCGCCTTCAACGCCGCCAAGCTGCTGGCAGAGCCCGGCACGCCGCGGTTCAGCCCGCTCTACCTCCACTCGACCACCGGGCTCGGCAAGACGCATCTCATGCACGCGATCGGCCATGCCTTCAGCGAAGCGTGCCCGGACGCGGCGGCGCTCTACATGTCGGCCGAGCGCTTCATGTTCGAGTTCGTCCATGCGCTGCGCAACCGCGACACGCACGCGTTCAAGGCGAAGCTGCGCTCGGTCGACCTGCTGATGATCGATGACCTGCAGTTCATCGCCGGCAAGGACTCGACGCAGGAGGAGTTCTTCCACACCGTCAACGAGTTCATGAGTGCGGGCAAGCGGCTGGTGATCGCGTGCGATCGCTCGCCCAACGTGCTCGACGGCATCGAGCCGCGGCTGCTGAGCCGGCTCCAGTCGGGGCTGGTGGCGGACATCAAGGCGCCCGAGCCCGAGCTGCGCCGCGCGATCGTCGCGCGCAAGCTCGAGGACATGCCCGACGCGCGCGTGCCGGAGGAGGTGCTGGAACTGCTCACCGGCCGCATCACCGGCAGCGTGCGCGAGCTCGAGGGCGCGCTCAACCGCGTCGTCGCCTATGCCCAGCTGATCGGGCAGCCGATCACGCTCGACTTCGCGGTCGAGACGCTGGGGGAGGCGCTCAACGGGCCGCAGCGGCGCGTGACGATCGACGAGATCCAGAAGGCGGTCTCCGCCCATTTCGACCTGAAGCCGGTCGACCTGCTCTCCGCCCGCCGCGCGGTGGCGGTGGCGCGGCCGCGGCAGATCGCGATGTACCTCGCCAAGCGGCTCACCACCCGGTCGCTGCCCGAGATCGGCCGCAAGTTCGGCAACCGCGACCATTCGACCGTGATCCATGCGGTCAAGCGGATCGAGGAGCTGCGCGCGAAGGACGCCGAGATCGACGGCGCGGTGAAGGCGCTGATGCGGGTGCTGGAGCGGTAGTAGGGTCGCGGCCATCTGCCCGCCCGTCACCCCGGCGAAGGCCGGGGTCCACCATGCCGCAAGTTCGATCCAAGAGCCTCTTGCTACACAGCCAGCCTCGCGGTGGACCCCGGCCTTCGCCGGGGTGACGGGTATGGCGCCCCGTGCCGATCACCGATTGAACGCAAGCCTCGGGAAGCGGCATGACCGGCCGTCCGCTATCTCGTTCCGGACGATGCAATCGGAGGAACGAACGATGGTCGACACATTCAAGACGATCGACTCGCCGGTCGGCGAGCTGATGCTGGTCGCGAGCGACAAGGGTCTCGCGGCAATATTATGGGAAGGTGACGATCCCGCGCGGGTGCCGCTCGGGACGATGGTCGAGGCGGCGGATGATCCGCTGCTGTGCGAGGCCGCGCGCCAGATCGATCGCTATTTCGCGGGCGAACTCAAGGCATTCGACCTGCCGCTCGATTTCCGCGGCACCGATTTCCAGAAGAGCGTGTGGGCGGCGCTGCTGACGATCCCGTTCGGCGAGACGCGCAGCTATGGCGAGATCGCCCGCCAGCTCGGCCGGCCGAGCGCCTCGCGGGCGGTGGGGGCGGCCAATGGGCGCAACCCGATCTCGATTATAGCGCCGTGCCATCGGGTGATCGGGAGCAATGGAGCCCTCACGGGCTTCGCCGGCGGGCTGGAGGCGAAGGCGATGCTGCTGCGGTTGGAAGGACGGGGGGCGGCTTGAGGCCCGGCTTAAGCCCCTCCCCTGAAGGGGAGGGGAGATTAGAGATTCAAGCCCATCGCGTCCTGCGCCGCTCTCAGCGTCGGAGCGGCGAGCGTGGCCGCCTTCTCCGCGCCCTTCGCCAGCACCGCCGACACCGCGGCGCGATCGTCGAGCAGGCGGGTCAGCCGCTCGCGGATCGGGCCCAGCACCGACACCGCCAGGTCCGCCAGCGCCGGCTTGAACCGGCCGAAGCCCTGTCCCGCATATTCCTCGACCACCGACTGCGGCGTGCGGTCGGCGAGGGCGGCGAAGATCGTCACCAGGTTGCGCGCCTCGGGACGATCGGCGAGCGCATCGAACGAATCGGGCAGCGGATCGGGATCGGTCTTCGCCTTGCGGAACTTGGCTGAGATGTCGTCGTCCGAATCGACCAGATGGACGCGCGACATCTCCGACGGGTTGGATTTGGACATCTTCGCCGTCGCGTCGCGCAGGCTCATGATGCGCGGCGCCTCCTGGCTCACCATCGGCTCGGGGAGCGGGAAGAGCTCGACCCCATAGTCGGTGTTGAACTTGGTGGCGATGTCGCGGGCGAGCTCCAGATGCTGCTTCTGGTCCTCGCCGACCGGCACGTGCGTGGTCCTGTAGAGCAGCACGTCGGCCGCCATCAGCACCGGATAGTCGTAGAGGCCGACGCTGGCGCCCTCGCGGTCCTTGCCCGCCTTGTCCTTGAACTGGGTCATCCGGTTGAGCCAGCCGACCCGCGCGACGTTGTTGAGCAGCCAGGCGAGCTCGCTGTGCGCGGGCACGCGCGCCTGGTTCCACAGGATCGAGCGTTCGGGATCGATGCCGGCGGCGATCATCGTCGCCGTCATCTCGATCGTGTTGGCGGTGAGCTCCCTGGGATCGATCCACTGGGTGAGGCCATGGAGGTCGGCGATGAAATACATCGTCTCGCCGCCCTGGGCCGCGACCTCGTCCTGCATCCGTACCCACTGCTTCACCGCCCCCAGGTAATTGCCGAGATGGAGATTGCCGGTGGGCTGGATGCCGGAAACGACGCGCATTATGGTCCTCTAGGCTCGGCGGCGGGCCAGCGCCTTGAGGTCGCTGAGCCGGAACGCCCCGGTGATGAAGCAGGCGACCGCATAGGCCGCAACGCCCAGGCTGACCAGAGCGGTGAGACCGGCAAGGCGAATCCAGAAGCCGCCGGTGAGATAGGGGTCGAGCAGCCGCTCGCAGCCGAACAGCACCGCGCCCATCAGCACCGCCGCAACGGCGAGACGGGGGAGGCGGCGGCGCAGGCGCTGATCGCTCTCGAAATGGCCGCGCTTGCGGAGCGTCCGGTAGAGCATCGCGACGTTGATGGTGGAGGCGACGGCGGTCGCGAGCGGCGGGCCGACATGGCCGATCAGCGGGATCAGCGCGAGGTTGAGCGCGATGTTCACGCCGATCGAGATGGTGGCGTAGCGGACCGGCGTCTTCGTGTCGTGACGCGCGTAGAAGCCGGGGGTCAGCACCTTGACCAGCACATAGCTGGGGAGGCCGATCGAGAAGGCGCTGAGCGCCCAGCCGCATTTGATCGTATCCTCGGCGGTGAACTGGCCGTGCTGGAACAGGCCGCGGACGATCGGCTCGGCCACGACGATGAACGCGATGGTGGCCGGCAAGGTCAGGAACAGCGCCAGCTCGATGCCGCGGTTCTGCGTCTCCATCGCTTCGCCGTCCTTGCCGTTCGACAGCAAGCGCGAGATGGTCGGGAGCAGGATGGTGCCGAGCCCGATGCCGATCAGCCCGAGCGGGAGCTGGTTCAGCCGGTCGGCGTAGTAGATGTAGCTGATCGCGCCGGGATCGAGCAGCGCGCCGGCGAGCGCGGTCGAGATCACCAGGTTGATCTGCGCTGCGCCGGCGCCGGCCGCGGCGGGGATGATGAGCCGGAACAGCGCGCGAACGTCCTCGTCGATGCGGGGCACGACGAGGCGCAGTTTCACGCCCGCCCGGCGGCACGCCCACATCAGCCAGAGGAGCTGGAGCAACCCGCCGACCGGCACGCTGATCGCCTGCACGCGCGCGGTCTCATAGGGATCGGCGCCGTGGAAGAACCACAGTCCCACGACCATCGCGACGTTGAGCAGGATCGGCGCGGCGGCGTTGACCCAGAATTTGTCGAGCGAGTTGAGGATGCCGCCGAGCAGCGACACCAGGCTGATCAGCGCGAGATAGGGCAGGGTGATCCGCGAGAGGGTCACGGCATAGGCGAACTGCTCCGGCGTCGGGTTGTTGAACCCGCCCGACAGCAGCCAGGTGAGCGGCCACGCCGCGGCGATCAGGATGAGCGTGAACACCAGCAGGATCGGGAACAGCAGCGCCAGCGCGCGCTCGGCGAAGAGCAGGCCGGCGTTGAGCTCGCCGCCCTCGGCCACCTTCTTGTTGAACAGCGGGATGAAGGCGGAGGAGAAGGCGCCTTCCGCGAACAGCGCGCGAAACATGTTGGGCAGGCGGAAGGCGACCAGGAAGGCGTCGGAGGCGAAGCCAGCGCCGACGAAGGTCGCCTGAAGCGAATCGCGCAGGAGGGCGAGGACGCGGCTGACGAGGGTCAGCCCGCCTACCGAACCGAGCGAACGTGCGAGATTCATCCGGCGCTTAGTCCCCGTTCGCCCTGAGCCTGTCGAAGGGCTGCACTTCTTTCGACGGAAAGGAAAGACAGCGCTTCGACAAGCTCAGCGCGAACGGATCGAGGGAGTCACGCCTGCCCGGCGGTCTCGCCCTGGGCGAGCTGCTCGGCCTGGGCCGCCTGCTGGAGGTAGAGCGCGCCGAAGTCGATCGGATCGAGCATCAGCGGCGGGAAGCCGCCGTCGCGCACCGCCTCGGCGACGATGTGGCGCGCGAACGGGAACAGGATGCGCGGCGCCTCGGCCAGCAGGAACGGCTGCATCTGCTCGGCGGGCACGTTGCGCAGGCCGAACAGGCCCGCGTAGGACAGGTCGACCACGAACGCGACCTGACCGTTCTCGGTCTCGGCACGCGCCTCGATTTTCAGCACCACCTCGTAGACGTCCTCGCCGACCTGCGCCGAGCCGATGTTGAAGCTCACGTCGATCTTGGGCGCGCTTTGGTTCTGGTAGATCGCCGGCGCGTTCGGATTCTCGAACGAGAGATCCTTCACATATTGCGACAGCACGCCCGCGACCGGGGCGGTGTCCGCGCCATTGCCGAGCGTCTCGCCGATGCCGGCGTCCATGCTCTCTTCGGCCATTTCGTTAATCCCTTCGTGGAAGATGGCGCCGGCGGCCCGGCCCCTCGAAAAACAGCCGTGGCGACTAGCAGCCGCCGCGGGACGAGACAATGGCGCGCACCGTCCGATTTGAATGTCACGCAACGCTTGCCTATGTTGGGCGTTCGATGCTTTGGAGGCACGGTGTTTTACGTCATTCTCCTCGCCATGGTCGCGACGTTCCTTGCGCTCAGGCTCTATTCGGTCCTGGGCAAGCGCACGGGACATGAGCAGACCCCGCTGAAGCCGGCCGAGGAGCGTCTGAGCGCGCCGGCGATGCCGCGCACGATCGACGTGACACCCGAGCATCGCGAGGCGGCGCCGCGCGCGATCGAGAGCAGCGCCGAGGGCGGCTTGCGCACGGTGGTGTCGGCCGATCCCGGCTTCGATGTCGTCCAGTTCCTTGAAGGGGCCAAGGGTGCCTATCGCATGATCCTCGAAGCCTATTGGAAGGGAGATCGCGAGACGCTCGGCTGGCTGTGCGAGGACGATGTCCGCGCCGCGTTCGAGCGCGAGATCGACGAGCGCGAGGCGAGGGGCGAGGTGCTCGACAACCGCCTGGTCAGCATCGAACGCGCCGCCATCGCCGACGCGCAGGTCGAGGGCCGCACCGCGCGGATCACCGTGCGGTTCGATTCGGATGTCGCCGCCGTCACCCGCGACAAGGATGGCGCAGTGATCGCCGGATCGCTGACCGACGCGATCGAGACGCACGAGCTGTGGACCTTCACCCGCACGCTCCGCAGCGGCGATCCCAACTGGAAGCTCGCCGACACCGACGAAGCCTGACCGCGGCTTGTCTGAGGCCGGCGGTTTCCTCTAATCCCTCCCGAGGATCGGCGCCTTGCCTTCGCAGGGCCAGCGGGAGGGGCGCGTGTGCGTAGACTAGCTCTGTTCGGAGTCCTGGTGCTGCTCGGCGGCTGCGCGAGCGGGATCGTGCCGCCCGGCGAAGGTCCGGGTAGGGCGCCGCCGGCCGCGCCCGGCGATCACCTGCCCGTGCGCCAGCCCGCTCCCTCGACCCCGATGGTCGCCCAGCCGGCCGCGCCGGCACCCGCTGGTGCCGTGACGGCGGCCGCGGCCGGCGTCGTCGCCGGGCCGGCGGTCGCTGCATTGCCGATCACGCCCGATGGCGCCGCACGCGCGCTCGCGGCATTCCGCATCTCCTGTCCCGTGCTGACGCGGCGCCCCGATGCGTCGGGGTTGACCCGGCCGGAGGACTGGACGGCCGCCTGCCAGGCGGCGGCGAGCACGCGCGACGGCGATGCACGCGATGTCTTCAACCGCCATTTCGAGGCGGTGCAGGTCGCCGACGGCAAAGCCTTCGCCACCGGCTATTACGAGCCCGAGATCGCCGGATCGCGTACGCGTCAGCCCGGCTATGAGGTGCCGATCTACGCCCGGCCCAAGGACATCATCGAGGTCGACCTCGGCCTCTTCTCCGACACGCTCAAGGGCAAGCGCATCCGCGGGCGCGTGGATGGGCAGAAGTTGGTGCCTTACTACGAGCGCGCCGAGATCGACCGCGGTGCGCTTGCCGGGCGCGGGCTCGAGATCGCCTGGGCGGCCGATCCGGTCGAGCTGTTCTTCCTCCAGGTCCAGGGCTCCGGGCGGCTGCGTCTGCCCGACGGCGGGGTGATGCGGATCGGCTACGACGGGCAGAACGGCCGCGACTATACCGGCATCGGCGCATTGATGCGCCAGCGTGGGCTGCTGGGTCCGGGCGAGGCGTCGATGCAGGGCATCATGGCCTGGCTGCGTGCCCATCCCGAGGAAGGCCGCGCGATCATGGAGGAGAACAAGAGCTGGGTGTTCTTCCGCGAGCTGACCGGCCCGGGGCCGCTCGGTGCGCTGGGGGTTCCGGTGACGGGGCAGGTGAGCGCCGCAGCCGATCCCAAGTTCGTACCGCTGGGCGCGCCCGTGTTCCTGTCGATGGACCGCGCCGATGCCGACGGCCTGTGGATCGCGCAGGATACCGGCGGGGCGATCAAGGGCGCCAATCGAGTCGATACCTTCTGGGGCGCGGGTGCTGAGGCGCGGGCGATCGCCGGCGGCATGTCGGCGCGCGGCACCGCCTTCCTGCTGGTGCCGACAGGCACGTTGGCGCGGCTCCAGGCGGGAGGCAGCGGTGGCGGAGCGCCGGCTCAGCGCTGAGGAAGCGGCGCTGTGGCGGCGGGTGATGGCGAGCGTGCGGCCGCTCCGGCCGGCGCCGCCGCCGTCGGCCGCCGGCGCTCCGGCGCCGGTGCAGCGTAAACCGTCGACCGCGAATAGGCCCCCGGCTCAGGTGCCCACGCCCAAACCGAAGCCGTCGGGGCCCGGCACAACGCTCGACGCGAGTTGGGACCGTCGGCTCGCGCGTGGGCTGGTCGTGCCCGATCGGACCGTCGATCTTCACGGCCACGGGCTCAATTCGGCCTATCTGCTGCTCGACCAGTCGCTCGATCGCGCGATCGCGGCGGGAGAGCGGCTGATCCTGCTCGTCACCGGCAAGCCGCCGCGCCCGGACTCCGAACGGCACGCGCGCGGCGCGATCCGGGCGGCGGTGGGGGACTGGCTCGCCGCCTCGCGCCATGCCGACCGCATCGCGGCGGTGCGCGGCGCGCATCCGCGGCACGGCGGGGCCGGCGCACTTTACATAGTGTTACGAAAGCCACGACAAGTTTCTTAACCCTTCGCCGCCATCATCGCCGCATGGGGACAGAGCGCAGGGCGCTCGACAATGTAGGGCGAGCGTCACACGGGGACATGGAGAATTTCTCGCTCAAGAGCCGGGCGATCGCCTTCGCGATGTGCGCGGGCGCGGTGGTGTTCATCCTCGCGCTGATCGCGACGTCGGGCGGGCGAGTCGATCGCGAGAGCGCCAGCCAGGCGCTGGTCCCGGCGATCGTTTGCGCCGTGATGTGCTGGGCGTACGCCGAACGGACGGTGAGCGTCACGGCCGCGGCGATCGATGCCGCGATCGCGCGACTCGCCAAGGCGGGAAACGGTGACCTCGAAAGCGAGGTTCCCGACGAGGTGAGCGAGCATGTGCCGGCGCTCGCCGCCGCGATGAACGGGCTGTTCCGGCAGCTCCACAGTCATATCGAGAACGTCCAGCAGCTGGCGATGTTCGATCCCGTCACCGGCCTCGCCAACCGCACCAATTTCCGCCGCAGCGCCGAGCATGTCCTCGCCGGGCTCGGACCGGAGGCGAGGGCGGCGATCTTCTTCATCGACCTCGATCGCTTCAAGGGCGTCAACGACACGCTCGGCCACGCCACCGGCGATCAGCTGCTGGCGATGGTCGCCAACCGCCTGCGCGCGGTGTCCGATCGCTTCGCGCCGCGCAACGCGGCGCTCGCGCCGCTGATCGGCCGTCTTGCCGGCGACGAGTTCACGATGTTCTTCCCGGCGCTCGCCAGCGTCGGCGATGCCGACCGGATCGGCCGCGGCATCCTGTTCGCGCTGAGCGAGCCGTTCGGCCTCGGCGACCAGGAGATCGCGGTCGGCGCCTCGATCGGCATCGCGATGCGGCCGGACCACGGCACCACGCTCGCCGAGCTGATGCGCTCGGCCGACGCCGCCATGTACCATGCCAAGGGCTCGGGCCGCGGCCGCGCCGAGCATTTCACCGAGAGCCTCGCCAGCGAGATCGCCGGGCGGGCGAAGCTCGAGGCGGACCTGCGCGTTGCGATCGAGCGCGACCAGTTCGCGCTGGTGTTCCAGCCCCAGATCGCGATCGGCGAGGGGCGGATCGTCGCCGCCGAGGCGCTGCTGCGCTGGCGCCACCCCTCGGGCGAGCTGAGGCTGCCGGGCAGCTTCCTGCGCCGCGCCGAGGAGACGGGCCTGATCGTCGAGATCGGCGAATGGGTGGTGAACAGCGTCGCCGATACCATCGCCCGCTGGGGCGCGCTCGGCATCGACGCGCGGCTGGCGGTCAACATCAGCGCGCGCGAGCTCGACAACGCCACCTTCTTCCGCCGCCTGCGCGATGCGATGCGGACCGCGCGCGCGTCGGCCGCGCTGCTCGAGATCGAGCTGACCGAGACGCTGGCGATGCTTTGCTCGGACGATGTGATCGACGCGATCAAGGCGCTGCGCGCCGACGGCGCGACCGTCGCGATCGACGACTTCGGCACCGGCTATTCCAACCTGCCGCGGCTGCGCGACCTGCCGATCGACCGGGTGAAGCTCGATCGCAGCCTGACCGAGCTGGTCGCGCAGCAGGCGACCGCGCGCGCGGTCGCCCAGGCGGTGATCAGCCTGGTCCACGGGCTCGGCTATGAAGTGGTCGCCGAGGGGATCGAGGACGATGCCCAGGCCAATGTGCTGCGCGTGCTCGGCTGCGACGTGATCCAGGGCTATGTGGTCGCGCCGCCGATGGACGAGGCCGCCTTCCTCGCCTGGGTTCAGGGCGAGGACAGCGCCCGCTGGAGGATGTCGGCGTAGACCGCCGACAGCGCGCGGAGGTCGGCGAGCGCGACCGCCTCGTCGAGCTTGTGCATCGTCGCGTTGACCAATCCGAACTCGACCGTCGGGCACAGCTTCGAGAGGAAGCGCGCGTCGGAGGTGCCGCCGGTGGTGCTGAGCTCCGGGCGGAGGCCCAGCTGCGCCTCGATCGCGTCGGAGACCATCGTCGAGAAGGTGCCGGGCGGCGTCAGGAACGCCTCGCCCGAGATCATCGCCCGCACCTCGGCCTCCGGCGCCTGCGAATGGACGATGCGGCGGATCAGCTCGACCAGATCCTCCCCGCGCTGCTGGTCGTTGAAGCGGATGCTGAGCCGGGCCGAGGCGGCGCCGGGGATGACGTTGGTCGCCGGGTTGCCGACGATAAGGTCGGTCGGCTCGATGTTCGAGGGCTGGAACCATTCGCTGCCGTGGTCGAGCACCACCGCATCGATCTCCGCCAGCGCGGCCACCAGCTTGGGAATCGGATTGTCGGCGAGATGGGGATAGGCGACATGGCCCTGCCGCCCCGGCACGTCGATCCAGATGTTGACCGAGCCCCGCCGGCCGATCTTGACCGTGTCGCCGAGGCGCTGGGCGGAGGTGGGCTCGCCGACCAGGCAGAGGTCGGGCGCCAGGCCGCGCTCGGCCATGCGGTCGATCAGTGCGCGGGTGCCGTGGAGCGCCGGGCCTTCCTCGTCGCCGGTGACGATCAGGCTGACGGTGCCCTCGGCCGGCGCGGCGGCGAGCGCGGCGACGAAGGCGGCGATGGCGCCCTTCATGTCGACCGCGCCGCGTCCGTAGAGGAGGTCGCCGCGGATCGCGCCCTCGAACGGGCCGCTGGTCCAGCCGTTGCCCGGCGGCACGACGTCGAGATGGCCGGCGAAGGCGAAGTGCCGCCCGCCAGAGCCGCGCACCGCGAGCAGGTTCTCGACCTCGCCGCCCGCCACGAACCGCTCGATCGCGAAGCCGAGCGGCGCCAGCGCCGCCTCCAGCACGTCGAACACGGTCCCTCGCGCCGGCGTCACGCTTTCGCACTCGATCAGCGCCTTCGCCAGCGCTACGACATCCACCTGATCCTTGGCCATCGGAGGCGGCATTGCCCAAGCTCGACCTCGACGCAATCCCGCAGACCAACCGCACCGGCTATCCGGCGCCGTTCGATGCTGCCGTGCAGGGGCGCTGGTATCGTCGGCTCGCGCCCGCATCGGGCCTCACCCGGTTCGGCGTCAGCCATGTCACGCTGAAGCCGGGCGCCTGGTCGTCGCAGCGCCACTGGCACATCGGCGAGGACGAGTTCCTGGTGATGCTGGCGGGCGAGGCGGTGCTCGTCGACGACGGCGGCGAGACGGTGCTGCGTCCCGGAGATTGCGCCTCGTTCCCGGCCGGCGAGGCCAACGGCCATCACCTTCAGAACCGCAGCGATGCGGATTGCGTGTTCGTGGTGGTCGGCGCGGGCGACGATCTCGGCGGCGACTATCCGGACATCGACATGAAGTTCACGCCCGAAGGCTATGTCCACAAGGACGGGACGCCGTATCGGACCGAGCGGATCAAATGACCTCTCAAGCCCCTCCCCTTCAGGGGAGGGGTTGGGGGTGGGGCGGTGCCGCGGGCTCAACCGCCTGAGGATAGGCCCCGCCCAACCCCTCCCCCTGAAGGGAAGGGGCTATGAGCGTCCTATGCCGGCGTCCGCTCGAACTGCTCGATCACCCATTCCTCTTCCTGCGCGGCGGCGATCCAGTCCTGCATGAAGGGGTGCTGGAGCACCGCGTTCATATATGCCGGCGCGAAGCGGGCGACGGGCAGCGAGTAGGTGACGAGCCGCGTCACCACCGGTGCGAACATGATGTCGGCGGCGCCGAACTCGCCGAACAGGAATTGCTTCTCGCCGCCAAAGCGCGCACGCGCCTGCGCCCACAGCTCCATGATCCGCTGCAATTCGGCGAGCACGTCCTCGTCCGGCTGCTGCGGAGGGTAGACCTGGCGGATGTTCATGCTGTGCTTGCGGCGGAGCGCGGCGAAGCTCGAGTGCATCTCCGCCGCCATCGACCGCGCCATCGCCCGCGCCGCCGGATCGGTCGGCCAGAATTTGTCGCCGCCCGACGCCTCGTTCAGATATTCGATGATGGCGAGGCTGTCCCACACCACCACGTCGCCGTCCCACAGGATCGGCACCTTGCCCGACGACGGCGCGAACTCGTCGCCCTCGCGCCGCTTCTCCCATTCCTCGTCGTAGAGCGGGACCACCATCTCCTCGAACGGCAGGCCCGACTGCTTGCAGGCAAGCCAGCCGCGCAGCGACCAGGACGAATAGGCCTTGTTGCCGATGATGAGCTTCATGAGCTGCGTCCTAGCCGCGTTCCTTCGACGAAGTCGAGCGTGTTGCGGGAGGCCGCTTGTCGAGCACGGGCAAAGGAGGCGGCGTCATCGGTACGTCAGCCATGCTCGAGCGTCAGCGCGATCGACGATGGCAGGATCGTTCGGCTCGCCAGCCGCGACGCGGCGCAGAACGCCGCCGACGTCCCATGGATGAGTCCGCACATGCTGATGGCGTCGCAACCAACCTAGTAGGCCTGCGCTCTCTGCGGGACGGTTCCGTCGAGCGCGAGGATCTCGGTGTTGGAGGTGAATTCGGGCACGATCTGCATCAGGATGGCCTTCGCCGCCGGAATATCGCCTTTTGTCAGCCGCTCGTGCAGCGCGGCCAGCAACGCCCGCAGCCGCGGCTCTTCGATGAAGCCTTCGCGCGCGCGCATGATCCGCGGATGCGACGAGGGCTCGGGGTTGTCGCCGATCAGCAGCTCCTCGTAGAGCTTCTCCCCCGGACGCAGACCGGTGACGCAGATCTCGATGTCGCCGTCGGGATTGTCGCCGTCGCGCAGCGTTAGCCCGGACAGCGTGATCATGTTGCGGGCGAGATCGATGATCCGTACCGGCTCGCCCATGTCCAGCACGAACACGTCGCCACCGGTCGCCATCGCGCCAGCCTGGATGACCAGCTGGGCGGCTTCGGGGATGGTCATGAAATAGCGCGTTATCTCCGGATGGGTCACGGTGATCGGCCCACCCTCGACTATCTGGGAGCGGAACAGCGGCACGACCGATCCGCTCGAACCCAGCACGTTGCCGAACCGGACCATCGAGAAACAGGTCCCGGTCCGGCGCGCTGCCAGCGCCTGGAGCACATTCTCCGCCGCCCGCTTCGTCGCGCCCATCACGTTGGTGGGGCGCACCGCCTTGTCCGTGCTGATGAGGACGAAGTTGCTGACGCCGTGCGCAATCGCCACCTCGGCGATGTTCAGCGTGCCGAAGGTGTTGTTCAGGATGCCCTCTGCCACGTTGAACTCGATCAGCGGGACGTGCTTGTAAGCCGCTGCATGGAAGATCGTGGTCGGGCGCCACTGGCCGATGATGCTGTCGATGCGGTCGCGATCCCGCACCGAGGCGATCAGCGGCACCAGCTCGGTGCGCGTGCCGGAGCCGAGCTGCTTCTGCAGCTCGCGCTCGATCGAGTAGAGCGCGAACTCGCTCGAATCCAGCAGCAGCAGGATCGACGGATCATAGCGCGCGATCTGCCGGCAGATCTCTTGGCCGATCGAGCCGCCGGCACCGGTGACCAGGACCACCTTGCCGTCGATGTTCCTGCGCATCAACGCTTCGTCGGGCGTGATCGGGGTCCGCCCCAGCAAGTCCTCGATATCCACTTCATGCAGCTCGCTGATCGAGACCTTGCCGCGCGCGATGTCGAGTACCGCCGGCAGAGTCTGGATCCGCAGGCCGAACGTCTTCAGCGTCGCGACGATCTCCGCTCGGCGGGAACGCGAACAGGACGGCATCGCCAGCAGCACGTCGGAAATGGTGAACCGTTCCACCAGCCGGTCGATGTCCTTCCCGGCGTAGACCGGCAGACCCTTGACTGTCCCGCCGATGAGGCCGGGATCGTCGTCGAGGAAGCCGATGAGCCTCATGCCGCGCGAGTCCGTGATCGCCGAGGCCAGCTGCCGGCCGGCGGAACCGGCCCCATAGATCAGGATACCGGGCTTGGGATCGCCATTGTGGAGCCAGCGCGGAGCTTCGTTCAGCCATTGCCGAATGAGGATACGCGAGGAGGCCACCATCAGCAGTACCAGCAGCGGCTGCAGGATTCCGATCGTGCGCGGGACGTTGGCTACGCCGTACAGCGTGAAGATGCAGAGATAGATGGCCCCGTACAGCGCCACGGCCTTGGTGATGGTGACGATCGTAGGCCAGCCGGTATAGCGAAAGATCGCGCGATAGAGGCCGTAACGGACGAAGATCGGCAATGCGAGGACGATCGCCACCAGCGTGGGCGCTAGTACGTTATAGTCTCCGGTCGGAATTTCTCCAATTCTGAGGTAAAACGCAGTCCAAGTGGCGACGATCACAAAAACAATATCGAAGCACAAGGCAACCGCCCGCTTCACGCTTCGTGGTAAAGCGATAAAATACTGGGGGGTCAGCCGCTTTGCTATCATTTTTAATTCCGGTTATACGCTGTTGGATACTAGTCAAAAATCTTAATGATGAACGCTCTCTCTATCGAGAACCTTGATGGCTGTCATCAGCAATATTTTAATATCCATTCGGAATGACTTGCGCTCGAGATACTCCTTTTCGAATTCAACCTTCGCGGGAATGGAGAGGTCGTCGCGCCCATTCACCTGTGCCCAGCCGGTAATTCCAGGTACGAGACCGTCGATACCATAGTTGGTGCGAAGACGGATCAGGTCGTCCTGATTGAACAGAGCTGGACGCGGCCCAACGAGCGACATGTCCCCGCGAATCACGCTGAGGAGTTGTGGTATCTCGTCCAGGCTGGTGGACCGCAACACTCGGCCGATCGGCGTGAGGGCGGCGTCCGGATTGGTCAGCAGATGGGTCGCCACCGCCGGTGTGTCTCGCCGCATCGTGCGAAATTTTGGCATGAGAAAGAGACGGTTGTGCCGACCGACACGCTGTGACCAGTAGAGTATCGGTCGGCCGTCCGTCACCAGAACCGCTAAGGCGACGATAGCCGCCAAAGGAAGGACAATCGGCAGCGAGGCTACGACAACGGCGATATCGAAAAAGCGCTTCGGCATGGGAACCCGTTGGATTGTGCAAAGCGCTCTTAGCCTCGATAGCATCCCGAAGAAACCGGCTGGAAAGGGCTTTCTTTTCGAGATCGTTGTTCCCATAGCAGCAGGCATGACACCCGGAGCCCCGCGCGTCCTGATCATCGGCGGCAACAGTGCCATCGCGCGTCATCTGCTCACGCTACTACCGGAGGCGCGCGCGGTTGCGCGGGTCGGAAATCATCCCCGCGTTACTTCGGTCGGTGATTATCGTGACCTGCGGGCAGGCAGCTTCGAAGGGGTGGAAGCCGTCATCAACTGCGCAGGGACGGTGCGCGGCACCGAAGCCGAACTGCGCGAGGTTAATGTCGAGCTCCAGGTCGCATTGGCGAAGGCCGCGCGCGATGCCGGTGCGGTGCGCTACGTTACCATCGGCTCGTTCTCGATCTTCGGTGAATGCTCCCGCATCGGTCCGGAGACGCCCATAGCCCCGGTCGACGCCTACGGTCGCTCGAAGCGCGATGGCGATCAGGCGCTACAGCGGTTGCAGACGGACCGGTTCGGCATCCTCACGGTGGCATTCCCGGCGATCATCGGAACGACCCGGATCGGAAAGGTCGAGCGTATGCTGGGGCTCTGGCGCCGCACCCGCATCTGGCCGATGCCAGCGGAGGACATCGCGCGTTCGATGATCGGAGCCGAAGGGGCGGCGCGCGTGCTCGCCAACGCGGCCGGCGACGATCGCACGGGGCGCGTTCTGGCGGCCGACCCGATCACGTTCGGCTATCGCGCGGTTGCGCAATGGCTGCGCGAGGATGTCGGCGGGACATTCGGCCTGTTCACCGTTCCGGACCGCGGCATATCGCTTTTTCGCCGGGCAAGCCCGTCGCTGTATCGTTCGATGATGGCCGACAGTATGCTGGAGCCAACGTGCAACTATATGGTTGAGCGCGGTCTGGAGAGTTCCCTGCGGCGTGAGCTAACCGCTGCGGTGATACGGGGGAACATGCGGCGATGAGACGCCGGCCGCCGCCGGGTGGCGGCCATCCTACCTGATCGGCGTGACCTGCACATAGACGACCTGCCACCGCCCGCCGATGCGGCGGAAGGTGTCGGCGTAGCGGAAGCGTTCCTCGAACGGCTTGCCGCTCTCGGTGCCGCGGATGATGCCTTCGCCGCCGACGATGCCGGCATCGTCGCCGAGCGGCACGTATATGGGATTCCTGATCACGAACGGCTCGAAGGTGACGTTCGGGTCGGTGAAGCCGGCGATGAACTCGTTGCGGTCGGTGAACTTGCCCGAGCCGCGCACGAACTTGAAGTCGCTGGCGAGGAAACGGTCGAGCGCAGCCTTGTCCTTGTGGAGCTGGGCGTCGTCGAACGCTCTCGAGGCGGCCCTGATCTCGGCTTCGGTGTCTCCCGCCCCCAATGCCGGCGCGCCGGCCGCGAGCGCCAGCGCGAGCATGACTTTCAGCATTCCTCTCTCCGCTGTTCAGCTGACCGCTTCTAGCACGGCTGCACGCAGTTCGGGCAGCCCCAGGCCCTTCTCGCTCGAGGTGGCGATGATCTCCGGGTGCGCGGCCGGGCGCTTGCGCGCCTCCTCGGCGGTGCGCTCGGTGACGGCGGCGAGCTCGCTCGCCTTGATCTTGTCGGCCTTGGTGAGGACGAGGCGGTAGCTGACGGCGGCGGCATCGAGCATGTCCATCACCTCGCGGTCGACCGGCTTGATGCCGTGACGCGAGTCGATCAGCACCAGCGCGCGCTTGAGCGTGCTGCGGCCGCGCAGGAAATCATTGACCAGGAAACGCCACTTGCGGACCAGGTCCTTCGGCGCCTCCGCGAACCCGTAGCCAGGCATGTCGACCAGCCGGAAGCGCAGCGGCGTTCCGACATCGAAGAAGTTGAGCTCCTGCGTCCGCCCCGGTGTGTTCGAGGTGCGTGCAAGGCCGCCGCGGTTGGCGAGGGCATTGAGCAACGACGACTTGCCGACGTTCGACCGGCCGGCGAAGGCGACTTCGGGAACGTCGGCCTCCGGCAGGTGCTGGAGCGACGGCGCCGATTTGAGGAACGCGACCGGGCCGGCGAAGGTCTTGCGGGCGGCTTCGATGAGGTCCGCGTCAAACTCCTCAGCCATGACGATCCGCGACTGTCACTTCGCCGGCGCCGTCTTGAGCTGTGGGTGCTGGCGGTAGAGCACCCATTGCTGCAGCATCGTCAGGCAGTTGGACGTGATCCAGTAGACCTGCAGGCCGACCGCGAACGGCGCCATCAGGAACATCATCATCCACGGCATAATCGCGAACACCTGCTTCTGCACTTCGTCCGTCGGCGCCGGGTTGAGCTTGAACTGGAAGTACATCGAGATGCCGAGCAGGATCGGCACCACGCCGATCGCCAGGAAGTGCGGCGGCGTGAAGGCGAGCAGGCCGAACAGGTTGACCGGCGTCAGCGGATCGGGCGCCGACAGGTCCTTGATCCAGGCGACGAACGGCTGGTGCCGCATCTCGATCGTCAGGATCAGCACCTTGTAGAGCGCGAACATGATCGGGATCTGGAGGAGCGTCGGCGCACAGCCGGCGAGCGGATTGACCTTCTCATCTTTGTAGAGCTTCATCATCTCCTGCTGGAGACGCGGCTTGTCGTCCTTGTAGCGCTCCTGCAGCGCCTTCATCTTCGGCTGGACCGCGCGCATCTGTGCCATAGAGGCGAACTGGCGCTGCGCGATCGGGAACAGCAGGGCGCGGATGGTGAGGGTCAGCAGGATGATCGCGACGCCGAAGTTGCCGACGGCGCGGAACAGCCAGTCGAGATAGTAGAACATCGGCTTCTCGATCACGGCGAACCAGCCCCAATCGATCGCGCGGTCGAACTGGACGATGCCGGCTTGCTCATAGGCCTCCAGCGTCTTCACCTCCTTGGCACCGGCGAAGAAGCGCGAGGTCTGGGTGATCGCCCTGCCGGGTGCGATCTCGGCGGGATCGCGGACCGCGAAATCGGCCTGGTAGCCGCCGTTCGGCGCGGCGCGGAGCTGGATGTCGACCGGCGCCTTCTGATCGGGCACCAGCGCCGCCAGCCAATAATGGTCGGTGAAGCCGGCCCAGCCGCCCGTGGTGGTATATTGCGACGGCGCCTTGTCGACGTCCTTCCAGTTGACGTAGTCGGCGCTGCCGTTCCGCACCGCCATCGGCCCGACATGGGCGACCCACTGGTCGACGTCCACGGACTTCGAGCTGCGGCTGAGATAGCCGTAGGGGGACACCGCGACCGCGCCGGCGCCGCCGTTCAGCACCGACTGCCTGGCGGTGAACATATATTGGTCGTCGATGGCGAGCTCGATGCGGAAGCGCTGGCCCTGGCCGTTGTCGGCCTCGAGCGTCACCGGCTTGCCCGGCGCGAGGAGGTCGCCCGAGGCGCGCCAGACGGTATTGGCGTCCGGCACCTTGAGGCCGGCGCTGCCGCGCCAGCCGAAGCCGGCGAAATAGGCGTCCGGCGCGCCGGATGGGGAGAGGAGGCGGATCGGCGGCGCGTTCTTCGCGATCGTCTCCTTGTAGTTCTTGAGCACCAGATCGTCGATGCGCGCGCCCTTCAAGTTGATCGAGCCGCTGAGCGTCGGGGTGTCGACGCGCACGCGCGGCGTCTCGCGCAGCACCGTCTGGCGGTCGCGCAGCGCCGCCGCGCTGTCCGCAGCCGGATCGGCACCGGGCTGCGTCACCACCTTGGTCTTGCCGCCCTCGATCTTGGTGACCGGGGGATTGGTGGGGAAGAAGCGGCTCGCGACCCAAGGCCAGGCGAACAGCAGCAGTGCCGCGATCACCGCAAAGAGGATGAAATTCTTCTGGTCGTCCTTCACGTCAGTCCCCGAAAAAACCGGCTCTCACGGCACCGGATCATAGCCGTGCCCGCCCCATGGATGGCAGCGTGCGATGCGCCGTGCGGCCAGCCAGCCGCCCCTCAACGCGCCATAGCGGCGAAGCGCCTCGATTGCATAGGCCGAACAGCTCGGCTGGTAGCGGCACGACGGCGGCAGGATCAGCGAGGGGCCGAGCTGCCATGCACGCGCGACGAGGATGAGGAGGCGGGCGATCATGTCGGCCCTTCCGCGTCACCCAGGCCCTGTGCCGGGGTCCACCGTGCCGCCAGTGCAGAGCAGGAGGCGAGAGCGATGTGCTCGCCGCCCGGTGGATGCCGGAACACGTCCGGCATGACGAAGATTCGAATCATACCCGCCGCACCTTGGCGAGCGCCTTGGCGAGCTCGGCCTTAAGCGCGTGAAAATCGCGTTCGATGCCGGAGGGACGGCCGATCAGGACATGGTCGGCGCCCGGAACGCCGCTGTCCGGCAGCACCGCACGCGCGAGCTCGCGGAAGCGGCGCTTCATGCGGTTGCGGACCACCGCGTTGCCGACCTTCTTGGACACGGTGATGCCGACGCGAATCGTCGGATCGCCGTCGGCGCGGTCGCGCACGAGCAGGACGAAACCGGGCATTGGCGCCCGGCGTCCGGAATTGGCGGCAAGGTAGTCCGCCCGGCGCGTCATCCGCGCCAGCGTGCCTGCGCTTACGCCGACAGCGTCTTGCGGCCGCGGGCGCGGCGGGCGCGGATCACCTTGCGGCCGCCCGGGGTCGCCATCCGCGCGCGGAAGCCGTGCCGGCGCGCACGCACCAGATTGCTCGGCTGAAAGGTCCGCTTCATCGGTCATTCCCTGGTGTCTAGAATTAAAAAGGCCGCCACAGGGGACGGCCCGAACGAACCGCGCCTTATCGGGAGCGAACGCCAAAGTCAACGGATGTAGCCGCCTCGCTGCATGGGCAGCATGTGGCGAGGGTGTATCGCCGATGCAAGACACGGGCGTCGGGATATCCGGCCGATCCCGATCCGTTCCCAAGCCCGATAAAGCCGCTATGAGTGCTGCCCGGGCAGGGGGAACATTCATGGTCGCGAGCGTCTCGACGGTGGCGTATCTCGGGCTGGAGGCGCGGAGCGTCGAGGTGCAATGCACGCTCGTCGCCGGCTTGCCGGCGTTCGTGGTGGTGGGCCTGCCCGACAAGGCGGTGGCGGAAAGCCGCGAGCGGGTGCGCGGCGCGATCGCGGCGCTGGGGCTGTCGCTGCCGCCCAAGCGCATCACCGTGAACCTGTCGCCCGCCGACCTGCCGAAGGAAGGGTCGCATTTCGACCTGCCGATCGCGCTGGCGCTGCTCGCGGCGATGGGCGTGGTCGATGCCGAGGCGCTGGCGGATTACGTCTGCGTGGGCGAGCTTGGACTCGACGGGCGGATCACCGCCTCGCCGGGCGTGCTGCTGGCGGCGCTCCATGCGAGCGGGGAGGGGAAGGGGCTGGTGTGCCCGGCAGGACAGGGTTCGGAAGCGGCATGGGCGGGGTCGGTCGGGGTGCTCGCCGCGGCCGACCTGATCGGCCTGCTCAACCATTTGAAGGGTCAGCAGCTGCTTTCAGCGCCGGCGCCCGGCGAAGTCGAGGAACCGGAGATCGGCGCCGATCTCCGCCAGGTGAAGGGGCAGGAGACGGCGAAGCGCGCGCTGGAGATCGCCGCGGCGGGCGGGCACAACCTGCTGATGATCGGCCCTCCGGGTGCGGGCAAGTCGCTGATGGCGTCGTGCCTGCCGGGCATCCTCCCGCCGCTCGACGCCGCCGAGGCGCTGGAGGTGTCGATGGTGCAGTCGGTGGCGGGGACGCTGACCGCCGGCCGGCTCACACGCGCGCGGCCGTTCCGTGCGCCGCACCATTCGGCATCGATGGCGGCGCTGACCGGCGGCGGGCTCAGGGTCAGACCGGGCGAGGTCAGCCTCGCCCATCTCGGCGTGCTGTTCCTCGACGAGCTGCCCGAGTTCCAGCGCGCGGTGCTCGATTCGCTCCGCCAGCCGCTCGAGACGGGGACGGTCAGCGTCGCCCGGGCGAACGCGCATGTCACCTTCCCGGCGCGGGTGCAGCTCGTCGCGGCGATGAACCCGTGCCGCTGCGGCCATCTCGGCGACCCGGCGCTGGCCTGTGCGCGGGCGCCCCGGTGTGCGGCCGACTATCAGGCCAAGGTGTCGGGTCCGCTGCTCGACCGCATCGACCTCCACGTCGAGGTCGCGGCGGTGAGTGCCGCCGACCTGGTCCTGCCGCCGCCCGCCGAGGGCTCAGCCGAAGTGGCGGGGCGCGTCGCCAAGGCGCGGGCCGTGCAGACCGGACGCTATAGCGGCGAGGCCGCCCGCACCAACGCCGAGGCGGAGGGCAAGCTGCTCGAAGCCCATGCCACGCCCGACGAGCCCGGCCGGCAGCTCCTCGCCCAGGCGGCCGCGGCGATGCGGCTGTCGGCGCGCGGCTACACCCGCGTGCTCCGCGTCGCCCGCACCATCGCCGATCTCGCCGGGGCGGAAACTGTGGGACGCGTGCATGTCGCCGAAGCGCTCAGCTACCGGCGGCAGGCGCCGCGCAGCTAACCTGCAGCCGAGCCGGTTCATGGGCGAGATCGGCGGCGTCCTCAACTCGTCGCATCTGTCTTTTTCCTGCCATTTAGTCCCGCTAGCGCGTTGCGAACCGATCGCAAGAACTAGGGAGGCCAAAGGGGTGAGAAGGATGTCAAATGTGCGCCATGCCTGTCCCCCGTACCCGTTCCGCCGCTTTCCTGATCGTTGAAGCCGCCCGCTGTTGGCGCGCCGTCCGCGATGCCTGCGCGCCGGTCCAGCCTGCGCTGTTCGCGCGACTCCAGCCGTTCGGGCTCGGCATTCTCGCGCCGGTGTTCGACAGCCTGCTGGCCCTGTTCGAGGCGCGATCCGGGCGGCGCTTCCGCACCAGCGAGGCGGGGACGTCGGCGCTGAGCGAGGACGAGGAGCAGCTGGTCGCCCTGCTCTCCAACGATGCGCCGGAGGCCGACGGCGCCGCCGCCTTCGCGCCGATGGACGTCGCCTTGCGCTCGACGCGGATCATGCTGGCGCTTGCCGACGAAGCCGATCCGGGCGCGTATGACCGGCCCATCTTCTTCACGACGACGGAACCGGCGGCGATGCGCCCTGCGATCGTGCCGATGCGGGCGCCGATCACCGACGCATAGCTCAGCGGAACAGCGCCAGCGGAATGGCGTCGGCCATCGCCTCGTATCCGGCGGGGCCGGGGTGGAGATGGTCGCCCGAATCATAGGCGGGCCGCATCCGCGCGGGGTTGCCGGGGTCGCGCAGGACAGCGTCGAAGTCGATCACCGCGTCGAAGTTGCCGGGCGTACGGATCCAGGCGTTGATCGCCTGCCGGTCCGCCTCGTTGGCGGCGTCGGGGTGGTAATAGTCCGATCCGCCATAAGGGGTGATCGTCGCGCCGATCGCCTTGATGCCATGGGTGCGCGCGCGGGCGACGATCTGGCGATAGGCGCCGATCAGCCGGCGGACGAGGTCGGCGTGCGCCTCTGCGCTCACGGGTGCGTCGCGGGTGAGCGTGCCGAGGTCGTTCACGCCCTCCAGCACGATCAGGTAGCGCACCCCGCTCATCGCCAGCACGTCGCGATCGAAGCGGGCGAGCGCGTTGGGGCCGAGCCCGTCGAGCAGCAGCCGGTTGCCGCCGATGCCGTGGTTGAGCACCGAGACCATGCGCGTCTTCGGATCGGCCTGCAGCCGTTCGGCGAGGCGATCGGGCCAGCGTTCGTCGCGGTTGTCGCGGACGCCGTGCCCGTCGGTGATCGAATCGCCCAGCGTGACGATCGCGCGGCCAGTGCCGCGGACGTCGATCGCCGCGAGCTGATACCAGTGGTTGACGGTCTTCGCGCCCGGCAGGTCCGGGTCGCCGACATGATTGCCGCGCACCAGATAGGAGGTGGCGCGCGAGCCCGGATGGCTGGTCTGGCGGGCGGGTGCGGCTGGCAGATGCACCGACACCGCCAGGCTGGCGAGCGGCGGCACCTCGATCGCGACCGGATCGGACCAGTAGCTCGCGCCCGCCGGGATCGTCACCCGTGGCGCGCCGTCGAAGGTCAGCGGGCGCCCGTGTCCGATCCGGGCGCTGCCCGGCGTGCCGAGCGCTACGTGCGCGGCGTCGATCACCAGCGGCGCGGTGCCGAAGGCGTTGGAGAGCAGCACGCGCACCGACTGGCCGCCCGCGCTGAGGCGGACGACCTGGCGCAGCGTGGCATCGGTCAGGTCGGCGTCGGGGAGGGCGTTGTGCGGCTCGGGGACCTGCTGCGACGCGGCCCAGCTGCCGAGCCATGGCGACGGCGTTTCCGCGGGCGCGGCGCCGGTGCACAGCATCGCCATGCCGGCGAGCGCCGCCAGCCATGTCGGACGCAGTCGCATCATCTCCTCGGCTCCTTCATGGCGCCGCCGGCGCGAACTTGGTGACGGGGGCGTAGCTCGGGTTGATCGCATGGACGACCGCCAGCGCGAGCAGATAGGCGACGCCGCAGAACAGGAAGATCGGCGTGTAGCTGCCGACCGTCTCAAGCACCCAGCCGGCATAGGTCGACATCAGCATCCCGCCCGCCGCGCCGGCGAAGCCGCCCAGCCCGACGATCGAGCCCTGCGCCCAGCGCGGGTAGAGGTCGGACGGCATCGAGAACAGGTTGGACGAGAAGCCCTGGTGCCCGGCGCAGGCGAGCCCGATCAGCAGCACCGCGATCCAGGCGCTCGGCGCATAGGCGGCGAAGGCGACCGGCACCACGATGAGCGCGCAGCCAAGCATCGCCAGCTTGCGCGCGCGATTGGCGCTGACGCCTCGCGCCAGCATCCGCGACGACGCCCAGCCGCCGAGGATCGAGCCGACATCGGCGATGACGTAGATCGCGATCAACGGCGGGCCGTAGCCCTTGAGGTCGATGGCGTAGCGCCGGCTCAGGAAGTCGGGCAGCCAGAACAGGAACATCCACCACACCGGGTCGATCAGGAAGCGCCCGGCCATGTACGCCCAGGCCTGGCGGGTAGCGAGCAGGCGGCGCCACGGCACCGGCTGCTGCACGATCGGCGGATCGGATTCGATATAGGCGACCTCGGCCTCGGTGATCCGCGGATGCTCGCGCGGGCGGCGGTAGTAGATCACCCAGGCCGCGATCCACACGAGGTTGAGCAGTCCGGTGCCCCAGAAGGCGCTTTCCCAGCCGAGCCACAGCGTGAAGGCGGGCACGATCAGCGGCGTGACGATCGCGCCGACGTTGGCGCCGGCGTTGAAGATGCCGATCGCCAGCGCCCGCTCGCGCTGCGGGAACCATTCCGATGCGGCGGCGAGCGCGGCGGGATAGGTGCCCGACTCGCCGATCGCGAGCGGGATGCGGGCGATCGCGAAGCCGAGCGTCGAGGTGACCAGCGCCTGCGCCATGTGCGCGACGGTCCAGGTGCCCATCGCGATCAGATAGCCGGCCTTGGCGCCGACCCGGTCGATCAGCCGGCCGAAGAACAGGAAGCCGATGCCATAGGCGGCCTGGAAGGCGACGTTGACATAGCCGTAGCCGGTTTCGCTCCAGCCATATTCGGCCTGGAGTGTCGGCTTGAGCACCGGCAGCACCAGCCGGTCGACATAGCTCAGCACCACCGCCGCGAACAGCAGGATGCAGATCGTCCAGCGGATGTAGCCGACCGGGCGGGGCCGCGATGCGGCGGGGGGCGCTGCGCCGGTCACCAGTTGAACATCGTGCCGTCCTCCAGCCGATTCACCGGCAGGAAGGCGCGCTTATATTCATACTTGGCGGCGAGCGTCTCGTCGATGTCGACGCCGAGGCCGGGCGCGTCGCCCGGGTGCATCAGGCCGTCCTCGAAGCTGTAGGCGTGGGGGAACACCGCGTCGGTCTCCTCGGTGTGGCGCATATATTCCTGAATGCCGAAGTTCGGCACGCTGAGGTCGAAGTGCAGTGCCGCCGCCATGCACACGGGCGACAGGTCGGTCGCGCCATGGCAGCCGGTGCGGACGTTGTAGAGCTCGGCGAAGCTGGCGATGCGCCTGAGGTGCGTGATGCCGCCCGCGTGGACGACGGTCGCGCGGATATAGTCGATCAGCTGCTCCTCGATGAGCTGCTTGGCGTCCCAGATCGAGTTGAAGACCTCGCCGACCGCGAGCGGGGTGGTGGTGTGCTGGCGGATCAGGCGGAAGTTCGCCTGGTTCTCGGCCGGCGTCGCGTCCTCCAGCCAGAAGGGACGGTAGGGCTCGAGGTCCTTGCCGAGCCGGCCGGCCTCGATCGGGGTCAGGCGGTGGTGGATGTCGTGGAGCAGATGGACGTCCCAGCCGAGCGCCTCGCGCGCCTTCTCGAACAGCGGCGGCACCGAGCGGAGATATTTCTCGCTCGACCAGAGGTTCTCGGTCGGCAGGTCGGCGTCGGCGGGCTCGTAGAAATAGCGGTCCTTCGAGACGCCGTAGGTGGAGGCGAGCCCCGGTACGCCCGACTGCAGCCGGATCGCCTTGTAGCCCTGCTCCTTGTAGTGGAGCGCGTTGTCGATCGTCTCCTCGATCGTCCTGCCGTTGGCATGGCCGTAGACCGTCACGCCCTCGCGGCTGGCGCCGCCGAGGAGCTGGTAGACGGGCAGGCCCGCGATCTTGCCCTTGATGTCCCACAGCGCCGTGTCGACCGCGGCGATCGCCGACATGGTGACGGGGCCGCGCCGCCAATAGGCGCCCTTGTAGAGGAACTGCCAGACGTCCTCGATCCGATGCGCGTCGCGGCCGATCAGGCAGGGGATGACATGGTCGGCGAGGTAGCTCGCCACCGCCAGCTCGCGGCCGTTGAGCGTGGCGTCGCCGAGGCCATGGATGCCCGCGTCGGTCTCGATCTTCAGCGTGACGAAATTGCGGCCCGGCGAGGTGACGATGACGCGGGCGGAGGTGATCCTGGGCACGAAGGGCTCCCGTTCAGACGATGGCGAGCGTGGCGGACTGGACCGCGGCGGAGCTGTTGCCAACCATGATCGCGACCTGGCCCGCCTCCACCACTTCGCGCATCTCGGCGTTCCAGATGCGGAAATGTTCGGGGCCGAGGGTGAAGGTGACGGTGCGTGCCTCGCCGGGGGCGAGCGTCACGCGGCGGAAGCCCTTGAGCTCCATCGCCGGGCGCGTGACCGACGGCGTCAGATGGCGGACGTAGAGCTGGACGACCTCGTCGCCCGCGCGTGCGCCGGTGTTGCGGACCTCGACCGAGACGGTGACGCGGCCGTCGCGGGGGATGCTCGCGGAGGAGAGCACCGGCTTGCCGATGTCGAAGCTGGTGTAGCTGAGACCGTGGCCGAAGGGGAACAGCGGGGCCGTGCTCTCGAAGAGATAGCCGCGCCGGGCACTTGGCTTGTGATTGTAGAACAGCGGGATCTGGCCGGCGTGACGGACGACGCTGACCGGCAGCTTGGCGCCGGGATTGACCTCGCCGAACAGCGCCTCGGCGATCGCGGTGCCGCCTTCCTGGCCGGCATACCAGCATTCGAGGATCGCGTTGGCGCGATCGGCCACGGTCGGCCAGCTCGGGGGGCGTCCGTTGATCGCGCACACCACCACCGGCTTGCCGAGCGCCGCCAGCGCCAGGAACAGGTCGTTCTGCTGCGCGAGCAGGTCGAGGTCGGCGCGGTCGCCAAGATGGTTGGCGGCGAAGCCCTCGCGGCTGGTCTGCTCGGTATCGCCGATCGCCAGCACGATCACGTCGGCGCCCTTGGCGACCTCGACCGCCTCGGCGATCAGCCGGCGGTTCTTCACGGGATCGCCCAGGATCACCTCGTCGGCCGAGCGGTCCTCGCTCTGGGTGATGAACACGCCCTGCGCGGTGACGATCCGCGCCTTGTCGCCGACCTTGGCCCGGACTCCTTCGAGTAGGCTCACCGCCTGCTTCGGCACGCTCGAATAGCCGCCGAGCCGTGCGATCGCGGCATTGGGTCCGATCACCGCGATCGTGCCCGCCGGCTTCAGCGGCAGCGTGCCGTCGTTCTTGAGCAGGCACAGCGACTTGCGCGCCGCCTCCAGCGCCAGCGCGCGGGCCTCGTCGTTGCCGGTGATCCGCGCCGTCAGCGCGGCGTCGCCATAGGGGTTCTCGAACAGGCCGGCGCGGAACTTGAAGGTGAGGATGCGGCCGACCGCGGCATCGACCGCCGCCACCGCGACCTTGCCGGCCCGAACCTGCTCGGCGAGCGTGCGATAGGCGCGGCCATCGGGGAGGTTGCTGTCCACCCCCGCCGCCAGTGCGAGCCGCGCCGCCTCCTCCAGATCGGCGGCGACGTGGTGGAACTTGTCGAGCTCCTCGACCGCGCCGTAGTCGCTCGAGACGATGCCGTCGAAGCCCCATTCGCCGCGCAGCACGTCGTGGAGCAGCCAGCGGTTCGCATGGCTCGGGACGCCGTCGATCTCGTTGTAGCTCGGCATCACCGCGGCGATCGCGGTGCGCTCGACCACGGCGCGGAAGGGCGGGAAGAAATTCTCGCGCAGCTCGCGTTCGGAGAGCTGGGCGGGGGCGATGTTCTCGCCGCCCTGGGGCTGGCCGTGGCCGGTCATGTGCTTGAGCGTCGCGAACACCTTGCCGGGCGGAAGCCGGTCGAACTTGCCGGGCCCCTGCAGCCCCTCGACCGCGGCCACGCCCATTTCGGCGCAGAGATAAGGGTCCTCGCCGAAGGTCTCCTCGATGCGGCCCCAGCGCGGATCGCGGACGATGTCGACCACCGGGGAAAGCACATAGGGCACGCCGCGCGCCCGGACCTCGCGCGCGATCACCGACTGGACGCGGCGCATGAGGTCGGTGTCGAAGGTCCCGGCCAGCGCGATCGCCTGCGGGAACATCGTCGCCTCGGTCGCCATATAGCCGTGAAGCGATTCCTCGTGGAACAGCACCGGGATGCCGAGCCGCGTCTGCTCCAGCGCCCAGCGCTGCACGGCGTCGACGAAGGCGACCGTCTCCGCCGGCGTACGCCAGCGCGCGGCGTTACCGCCGGCGGCGCCGCTGATGCCCGGCCCGCCGCGCTTGTCCGACGCGCGCGCAATCGCGCCGACGCCGTGCGGATAGGTGGCCGAGGCCTTGGCGGGATCGAAGGTGAGGCCGTCCATCACCTCGGCCTTGGTCGCCCAGAGCGCGATGAGCTGGGCGACCTTCTCCTCCAGCGTCATGCGGCCGATGAGGTCGCGGACGCGGTCGGGAATCGGGGCGCGCGCATCCTTGTAGAGCGGCGCTGCGGCAAGCGCGGCGCGAGGCAGCAGCGGCAGGGTTGAAGCCGAGGCGAGCAGGCCGAGCAGGCGGCGGCGGGCGATCATCGGACGGTCAGCGTCGCGGTCTTGAGGTCGACCGAGTTGCCGCCGGTCATGATGGTGAAGGTGCCGGGCTCGACCACGCGCTTCATGTCCTTGTCCCACAGCTCGAAGGCGTGATGATCGAGGCGGAAGATGAGCGTCTGCCGCTCCCCGGGCTTGAGCGTGACGCGGCGGAAGGCCTTGAGCTCCTTGACCGGGCGGGTGACCGAGCTGACGTCGTCGCGGACGTAGACCTGCACCACCTCGTCGCCCGCCCGCGCGCCGGTGTTGGCGACGTCGACCGCGACGTCGACGCTGCCGTCGCGCGCGATCGTGGGGGAGGAGAGGCGCGGCGTACCGATCTCGAAGCTGGTGTAGCTGAGGCCGTAGCCGAACGGGAACAGCGGCGTGTTGGGCGAGAACAGATAGCCGCGGTGCGCGGTCGGCTTGTAGTTGTAGAACATCGGCAGCTGGCCGACGCTGCGCGGGATGCTGACCGGCAGCTTGCCGCCCGGATTGACGTCGCCGAACAGCGCGTCGGCGAGCGCGTTGCCGCCCTGCTCGCCGAGATACCAGCCCTCGATGATCGCATTGGCCTGCTCGGCGACCCTCTGGATCGAGAGCGGGCGGCCGTTGAGCATGACGACGGTGATCGGCTTGCCCAGCGCCTTGAGCGCGTCGAACAGGTCCTGCTGCTGGCCGACCAGGTCGAGGCTGGCGCGGTCGCCGAGATGGTTGTCGGCCCAGGCCTCGCGGCTGGTCTGCTCGGTGTCGCCGATCGCGAGGACGATGGTGTCGGCGCCCCTGGCCGTCTCGACCGCCGCGGCGATGCGCCTGGCGTTCTCGGCGGGGTCGGCGAGCTTGACGTCGTCGGCCCACCAGTCGTCGTTCTCGGTGATCCTGACGCCTTCGGAATAGACGATCCGCGCCTTCGACCCGAGCTTGGCCTTGATGCCGTCGAGCAGCGAGACGGGGTGGGGGGGCTGGCCGTAATAGCCGCCGAGCCGCGCCACCGCCGCGTTCGGGCCGATCACCGCGATCGTGCCGGCGGGCTTCAGCGGCAGCGTGCCGTCGTTCTTGAGCAGCACCATCGAGCGCTCGGCGGCGAGGCGGGCGGCGGCGACGGCATCGGCGTCATTGGTGACCTTCCGCGCGGCGGCGACGTCGGCGTAGGGATGTTCGAACAGCCCGGCGCGGACCTTGAGCGTCAGCATGTTGCGGACCGCGTCGTCGACCAGCTTCTCCGGCACCTTGCCCGCGCGCACAGCATCGGCGAGCGTCGCATAGTTGATCCCGTCGGGGAGGTCGGCGTCGACGCCCGCCTGCAGCGCCAGCACCGCGGCGCTAGCGTGATCGGGGGCGATGTGGTGGAGGTCGGCGAGCTGGTCGATCGCCGAATAGTCGCTGGTCACCGCGCCCTTGAAGCCCCATTCGCCGCGCAGCACGTCACGCAGCAGCCAGCGGTTGGCATGGCTGGGGACGCCGTCGATCTCGTTGTAGCTCGGCATCACCGCGGCCGGGCCGGCGCGGCGGATCACCGTCTCGAACGGCGGGAAGAAATTCTCCCTGAGCTCGCGCGTCGAGATGGGAGCCGGGCCGACGTTGGTGCCGCTCTCCGGCTGGCCGTGGCCGGTCAGGTGCTTGAGCGTGGCGAAGACCTTGCCGGGGGCGAGCCGCTCGGGCTTACCGGGTCCCTCCAGCCCCTCGACCGCGGCGACACCGAGCTCGCCGACCAGATAGGGGTCCTCGCCGAACGTCTCCTCGATCCGGCCCCAGCGCGGGTCGCGGGCGATGTCGACCACCGGGCTCAGCGCCAAGGTGACGCCGCGCGCGGCGATCTCGCGCGCGGTCACGCCGTTGAGGCGGCGGACGAGGTCGGGGTCCCAGCTCGACGCCAGCGCGATCGGCACCGGGAAGCTGGTGGCGCCGACCGCGGCATAGCCGTGCAGCCCCTCCTCGTGGAACAGGATCGGGATGCCGAGCCGGGTTTTGGTGAGGGCATAGCGCTGGAGGTCGTTGACCAGCTCGATCGTGCGGGCGATGTCGCGGCCGGGCACCACCCGCGGCGAGACCGGGCCCTGCGCGTCGGAAGGACGGGCGAAGCCGCCGATGCCGTTGGGGTAGAGCTCGGCCATCCTGGCGGGATCGAGCTTCTGGTTGGCGTCGAGCAGCTTGGTCTTGCCGACCCACACGGTCAGCAGTTGGGCGACCTTCTCGTCGAGCGTCATGCGCTTGAGCAGGTCCTCGACGCGGTCGGCGATCGGGGCCTTGGGGTTCTTGTAGAGCGCGCTCGCCTCGACGGCGGGCGGCGCGGATTGCGACAGCGCGGCGGTGCCCGGGAGGATCGCCGTGCCGAGCAGGAGAGCGGTCAGCAGGCGGCGGGCGGGCAGGGTGCGCAACGGTCGAATCCTCTCTGTGGGTGCGGCCCGCTGCGAGGGACATCGCGCGGGCGCTTTATTGATAGCGCTACCAATGCTATCGGTTGGGCGAACGATGTCAATGCCGACGAAGGTGGGACGGCCGATTGTCTCCTCTTCGTCATTCCCGCGAAGGCGGGAATCCATTGTCGCTGAAGCTCGTGGGTCCCACCACGGCCAGCCAGAATGGATTCCCGCCTTCGCGGGAATGACGAAGGAAGGCTTCAGGTCTGGTCACGGCAGAACGGCGAGGGAGGATGCGGATGGGCTGGTTCGGGCGGTTGGCGGCGATGGTTTGCGCAATGCTGTGGCTTGTCCCCACGGCTGCCTTTGCCGAGGATGGCTACGACCTGTGGCTCCGTTACCGACCACTCGCACCGGCGAGCGCCGCCGCGGTGCGAGACCATGCCACCGCGATCGTGCTGCCGGAACGCCCGTCGTCGACGATCCGCGCAGCGGCGGACGAGTTGGAACGCGGGATCGCCGGCCTGACCGGAACGCGGCCGCTTGCCGGTGCGCCGCGCGCGGGAGCGATCCTGCTTGGCACGCCCACGACGGTGCCGGCAATTGGGGCGTTGCGGCTCGATCTCTCCAAGATCGGCGGCGAGGGCTATCTGATCCGCACCGCGACGGTGAACGGCGCCCCGGTCACGGTGATCGCCGCCAACCGCGACATCGGCGTGCTCTACGGCGCCTTCGCCTGGCTCGCGCGCATCCAGCGGGGCGAGGCGATCGACCGGATCGACATCGCCTCGGCGCCGAAGATCGGGCTGCGCGTGCTGAACCACTGGGACAATCTCGATGGCTCGGTCGAGCGCGGCTATGCCGGCCAGTCGATCTGGGATTGGTGGAAGCTGCCGGCGTGGACCGACCCGCGCTATACCGACTATGCGCGTGCCAACGCCTCGGTCGGCATCAACGGCACGGTCCTCAACAACGTCAACGCCAAGGCCGACAGCCTGACCGCGCCCTATATCGCCAAGGCGGCGGCGGTGGCGGACGTGCTGAGGCCCTACGGCATCCGCGTCTACCTGTCGGCGCGCTTCACCGCGCCGATCGAGATCGGCGGCTTGCCGACCGCCGATCCGCGCGATCCGGCGGTGCGGGCGTGGTGGGCGGCCAAGGCCGACGAGATCTATCGCGCGATCCCCGACTTCGGCGGGTTCCTGGTCAAGGCGAACAGCGAGGGGCAGCCGGGGCCGCAGGACTATCACCGCACCCATGCCGACGGCGCCAACATGCTGGCGGCGGCGGTGGCGCCGCATGGCGGGATCGTGATGTGGCGGGCCTTCGTCTATTCGGAGCATGACAGCGAGGATCGCGCCAAGCAGGCCTATTCCGAGTTCAAGCCGCTCGACGGCAGGTTCGCCGCCAACGTGCTGCTGCAGGTCAAGAACGGGCCGATCGACTTCCAGCCGCGCGAGCCCTTCCATCCGCTGTTCGGCGCGATGCCCCGGACGCCGCTGATGCTGGAGGTCCAGATCACCAAGGAATATCTCGGCCAGGCGACGCACCTCGTCTACCTGGGCGCGCTGTTCGAGGAGGTGCTGAAGACCGACACCATGGCCGAAGGGCCCGGCTCGACGGTGGCGCGGGTGGTCGACGGGTCGCTCGACGGCCATCGGCTGACCGGGATCGCCGGGGTCGCCAACATCGGCAGCGATCGCGACTGGAGCGGGTCGACCTTCAACCAGGCCGACTGGTACGCCTTCGGGCGGCTGGCGTGGGACCCGGAAGCCTCGGCGCGGGCGATCGCGGGGGATTGGGCGCGGATGACCTTTGCGCCCGATCCGGCGCTGGTCGGGCCGGTCGTCGAGACGATGATGGCGTCGCGGCAGGCCGTGGTCGATTACATGACGCCGCTCGGGCTCGCGCACATGATGGGGACGGGGCATCATTACGGGCCGGCACCGTGGGTGAGCGACCTCGCGCGGCCCGAGTGGAACCCGGCCTATTACCATCGCGCCGACAAGGACGGGATCGGCTTCGACCGTACCGCCAGCGGCAGCGACGCGATCGCGCAATATGCGCCGCCGGTGGCGCGGCGGTTCGGGTCGCTGAAGAGCGTCGGCGACGACTATCTGCTGTGGTTCCACCATCTGCCGTGGAGGCATCGCATGGCCGACGGCACGACGCTGTGGGACACGCTGGTGCGGCGCTATGACGGCGGGGTCGCGGCGGTGGCGAGGATGCGGGCGGGCTGGCAGGCGCTGGAGGGGCGCGTCGATGCCGAGCGGTTCCGCAAGACCGCCGCCTTCCTGGCGATCCAGCAAGCGGAGGCCGGGTGGTGGCGCGACGCCTGCATCGCCTATTTCCAGAGCGTCAACCGCCTGCCGCTGCCCGCCGGCAGCGCGCCGCCGGCGCACGATCTCGACTATTACAAGGCGCTCAGCTTTCCCTATGCACCGGGGCATTGAGCGTCGCCGTTCGCCGCATCGGCGTTGACAAGCGGGCCTGGGCAGCGCTCAAGGATGTGAGCGATACCATCTTCAGCTTTCCGACCCACCGGCGGCGCGCAGCCTCCCATCCCCGCGCGGCGTCGGTATCCTCGCTGGCGGCCGGAGCGATCCGGCCGCCATTTCTTTGCCGTCTGTTGCGCTGGCCGAACCGACGGCGTAGCGAGAGCGCAAGGAGTATCGCGGCTTGAGCCGAAGACCATCCCGGCGGCAGGGCAATGCCGCGACGATCAACGACGTGGCGAAACGGGCGGGCGTCTCGCCGATGACCGTGTCGCGCGTGATCAACAACGAGGATAGCGTGCGCCCGGCGACGCGCGAGCGCGTCAATGAGGCGATCGCCGCGCTCAACTATTCGCCGAACCAGGCGGCGCGGAGCCTGGCGGGGGCGCATCCGATCCGGATCGGACTGCTCTACAGCAACCCCAGCGCCGCCTATCTCAGCGAGTTCCTGGTCGGCAGCCTCGACTATGCCAGCCGCGCCAACGTGCAGCTGATCGTCGAGAAATGCGATCCCGGCGAGCATGAGAGCGAGGTGGCGGAACGGCTGATTCGAGACGGGGTCGACGGGATCGTCCTGCCGCCGCCGCTGTGCGATTCGACCGAGCTGCACGCGGTGCTGCGCCGCGCCGACGCGCTGGCGGTGGCGGTGGCGAGCGGGCACCCCCCGGCCGGCTTCTCCGCGGTCAGCATCGACGACCATCGCGCGGCGTTCGAGATGACACGGCATGTCGCCCGGCTTGGCCATCGGCGGATCGGCTTCATCACCGGCAATCCCAACCAGACCGCGAGCGCGCGCCGACTGGAGGGCTATCGCGATGCGCTCGCCGCGGCGGGGCTGCCGGTCGCGGACGAGCTGATCGTGCAGGGGCTGTTCACCTATCGGTCGGGCCTCGACGCGGCGGAGCAGCTGCTCGGGGTCGCCGATCCGCCATCGGCGATCTTCGCCAGCAACGACGACATGGCGGCGGCGACGGTAGCGGTGGCGCATCGGCGCGGGCTCGACGTGCCGAGCGACCTCACCGTGTGCGGGTTCGACGACACCGCGCTCTCGACGACGATCTGGCCGGAGCTCACCACCATCCACCAGCCGATCACCGACATGTCGCTGGCGGCGGTCGAGCAGCTGGTGCGCGAGATTCGGGCGCGGCGATCGGGGTCGCCCGAGGCGCCGGTGCACCGCCAGCTCGACTTCACGCTGGTCCGCCGCCAGTCCGACGCCGCGCCGCGGCGGCGTCCGCCGGTGGTGTAGGGATTCGGTTGGTCCGTTCGCCGTGAGCCTGTCGAAGGGCCGCTTTCTTTCTCCGGTGCTGGATGAAGAAGGACGGCCCTTCGACAAGCTCAGGGCGAATGGGGTGCTAAAGATTGTCCCCTTTTAGTTGAAGCGACGTGCTCCCGCGCAGGCGGGAGCCCAGGGTTTCGAGCGAAGTCGCCTGCGACTCTGGGCTCCCGCCTGCGCAGGAGCACGGTGATTTAAGCTCAACTGGACAGTCTTTAGCCGACCATGTCCTCGAGCTCGCGGCCGCGGGTCTCGTGGACCAGGGCGCGGACGAAGAAGAAGGAGACGAGGGCGCTCAGCGCGTAGAAGCCGTAGGTGAAGGGCAGGCCGACCCCCGCCGCGAGCGCCGGGAAGCTCACCGAGATCGCGAAATTGGCGATCCACTGCGCGAACCCCGACACCGCCAGGCCGGAGCCGCGGATCTGGTTGGGGAACATCTCGCCGAGCATCACCCACATCACCGGGCCCCAGCTCAAGTTGAACAGCGCCGAATAGGCCAGCGCGCTGATGAAGGCGATGCGGCCGAAGCCGGGCGACAATTGCAGATGGCCGCCTTCGCCCAATATGCCGGTCGAGAAGGAATAGGCCATCAGCGCCAGCGTCACCGCCATGCCGGCCGAGCCGATCAGCAGCAGCGGCTTGCGGCCGATGCGGTCGACGGTGAAGATCGTGACGATGCATGCCGCGATCGAGACGAGGCCGGAGATGATGTTGGTGATCAGCGCGTCGTTCTCGCTGAACCCGACCGACTGCCACAGCACCGCGCCATAGTAGAAGACGATATTGATGCCGACGAACTGCTGGAACACGGCGAGGCCGATGCCGGCCCAGACGATCGGCCGGACGCGGCCGTTGGCGCCGATCAGGTCGGACAGCTTGGGCCGATGGTGGTCGGCGGCGAGGCTGGCGCGGATCTCGGCGACCTTGGCGCGGGCGTGGTCGTTGCCGAACAGGCGGGTCAGCACCCCCTCCGCCTCGCCGTCGCGTCCCTTGAGGACGAGGTAGCGCGGGCTTTCGGGGATCAGCAGCAAGGTGACGAGATAGATCGTCGCCGGAATGACCTGCAGCCAGAACATCCAGCGCCAGGCCGGATAGCCGCCCCACAGCGGCGCGGTCGATCCGCCGGCGGTGTGCGCCAGCGCGTAATTGGCGAAGAAGGCGCCGGTCAGGCCGGTGATGATCATCACCTGCTGGATGCTGGACAGGCGGCCGCGGATGTTCGCCGGCACCACCTCGCTGATGTAGACCGGCGCGAGCACGCTCGCCGCGCCGACGCCGAGGCCGCCGACGATGCGGGCGATGATGAACACCGCCGACGATCCTGCTGCGCCCGCGCCGATCGCGCTCAGGATGAACAGCACCGCCGCGATCATCATCACGTTGCGGCGGCCCATCAGGTCGGCCATCCGTCCGGCAGCGAACGCACCCGCCGCGCAGCCGATCAGGATCGCGCCGACGTTGAGCCCGGTGCCGAGCTTCGACAGGTCGAACGCCCGCTCGAGCCCCTCCTGGGTGCCGTTGATGACGCCCGAATCATATCCGAACATGAAGCCGCCGATCGTCGCCACCGCGACGACCAGGGCGACGAACGCGTAGTTCGTGCGTGCTGCTGCCTGTGTCGTGGCCAATTTGACCCCTCCCATGTGGGCGGCGGACATCCCGCCGGCCGTTATGTCTTCATCGTGACTGCCGCCTCGGCGACCGGCAAGCCCGGCACATCGACGGCGAAGGCGAACAGATCCCCGGCCTCAGGTTGCGCCGCGAGCGCGACGGCGTCCAGCCCCTGGCGCGCGGTGGTGACATAGGCGGTCTTGAGATCGGGTGCGCCGAGCGCGATCTTGGTGACGTTGGCGGTCGGCAGCTTGACCGTCTCGACCAGCTTGCCGTCGGGCGCATAGCGCCGCACGCCCCAGCCGCCGTAGAGACCGATCCATACGCAGCCCTCGGCGTCGATGGTCGGTCCGTCGGGATAGCCGGCGCCGTCCTCGATCTTGACGAAGACGCGCGGCTTGCCCAGCGTCGCGTCGTCGTTGATCGGCACGGCGTAGATGGTGCGGCCGGTCGTATCGACCGGATAGAGCGTGCGGCCGTCGGGCGAGATCGTCGGGCCGTTGGTGATCGTCACCGGCGGGAGACCGGTGTCGCGCACGCCGCGCTCGTCGAAGGTGTAGAAATGGCCGGTCGGCTTGCCCTCGGCATTGTCCATCGTGCCGAACCAGATGCGGCCCTGGGCGTCGGTGGTGGCGTCGTTCAGCCGGTTCTGCGGCCGGTCGGGCTCGACCGCGCCGATCGGGCGCAGGCTGGCGTCGGCGGGATCGAAGGCGGCGAGGCCGCGCTGCAGCCCGACGACGAAGCCGTGCCCGCGCGCCGGCAGCACCCAGCCGACCTGCGCCGGCATGTCCCATTTGGCGAGCTTGCCCGTCGCGGGATCGAAGCGGTGGACGTGCTGCCGCTTGATGTCGACGAACCACAGCGCGTTCTCGCGCGCGACCCACACCGGGCCTTCGCCGAGCTCCGCTCCGACCTCAGCGACCCGATCCACCTTGCCCGTCATGTCAGCGCCACCCCGCGTCGACGAAATAATCGTGTCCCGTGCACATACGCGCATCGTCGGAGGCGAGGAAGAGCACCAGCGCGGCGACGTCCTCGGGCTGGATGCGGCCGTCGAGGCATTGCGCCGCGACGATCTCCGCCTCGCCGTCGGGGGTGTACCATTTCATCTGGCGCGGCGTCTGGACGTTGCCGGGGACGATGGTGTTGACGCGGATGTTGGCGCGGCCGAGGTCGCGCGCCAGGCTGCGCGTCAGGCCCTCGATCGCTGCCTTGGCGGTCTGGTAGAGCACCAGCTCGCCGAGCGCGAGGTGCCAGCTGATCGAGCCGAAGTTCAGGATCACGCCGCCGCCGCCCTGCTTCATCGCCGGCACCACCGCCTGCGCGGCGAAGAACTGATGGCGCAGGTTCACCGCCATGCGCTCGTCCCAATATTCGGGCGTGACCTGCTCGATCGCGTGGCGGTCGTCGCTCGCGGCATTGTTGACGAGGACGTCGAAGCCGCCGAGCTCGCGCTCGATCTTCTCCATCGCGCTCTTGAGCGCGGCGACGTCGGTCAGGTCGCAATGGGTGAACTGCGGCGCGTGGCGGCTATCCGGCGCGAGCCGCTCCGTCAGCGTTTGGCTCTCCTCGTCGAGAATGTCGATGAAGGCGACGCGCGATCCCTGGCGGACGAACGCCTCCACCAGTCCCGCGCCGATGCCGCTGCTGCCGCCGGTCACGAGCACTCGCTTGTCGACGAGGCTGGGATAGATGGCGTGCTGCGCGACGGAGGATGGTTGGGAGATACTCAACATAGGGTCCTGATCAGATGTCGGCCGCCCTGGAGGGGAGGTCGCGATGTCGTTCACGCGGCGGTCTCGGGCTGGAGCGCGCCGAGCAATCCGCGCGCAGCGAGATTGCCCATCAGCGCGCCGATGCCGAAACGCCACGGCGCTGCGTCCTTGGCGGTGACGACGCGGTTGACGAGACGGCCGAGCCGCGGCGCGGCGATCGTCACGACGTCGCCGACCTTATGGGTGAAGCCGCGCTGCGGCTCGTCGCGGTCCTGGGTCGGAGCGAACAACGTGCCGAGGAACAGCACGAACCCGTCGGGATAATGGTGCTCGCTCATCGTCTGCCTGAGCAGGATCTCGGGATCGCGGCTGATCTCGCTCATGTTGCTGCGACCTTCGAGGCGATAGCCGTCCTCGCCCTCGATCAGCAGCTCGACCTCGGCGCGGCGCACGTCGTCCATGGTGAAGCCGCCGTCGAACAGGCGGAAGAAGGGGCCGATCGAACAGGAGGCGTTGTTGTCCTTGGCCTTGCTCAGCAGCAGGGCGGAGCGGCCCTCGAAATCGCGCAGGTTGACGTCGTTGCCGAGCGCGGCGCCGACGGCCTGACCGCGTGAATCCGCGAGCAGCACGATCTCGGGCTCGGGATTGTTCCAGGTCGAATCGGACCGCACGCCGATCTCGGCGCCCCAGCCGACCGCCGCCAGCACCGGCGCCTTGGTGAAGATCTCTGCGTCGGGCCCGATCGCGACCTCGAGATATTGCGACCACATACCCTCGGCGACCAGCGCCTCCTTGAGCGCCGCCGCCTCGGCGGAGCCGGGGGTGACGGCGCGCAGCGTGCCGCCGATGATGGTTTCGAGCCGGGCGCGCACCGCCGCCGCGGCGTTGGCGTCGCCGAGCGCGCGTTCCTCGATCACCCGTTCCAGCGTGGAGACGGCGAAGGTGACGCCGGCCGCCTTGACGACCTGGAGGTCGAGCGGGCTCAGCAGGCCGTAGCCGGCGCCGTGATCGGGGCCGATGCCGATCGCGAGCTCGTCGAGCGGACCGAGCGCGCGGCCGCCGGCCGGATCGAAGGCGCGTCGTTCGACCAGCGCCGAGACGGTCGGGACGACTGCGGCCATGTCATAGGCGATGCCGTCCGCGACGAGGATCGGGCTCGGGCCTTCAGGGCCTTGCAGCCGGCCGAGGAATTTGCCTTGCCGCCAGTCCTCCGGCAACGCACGATCCGCGCTGAAAATCCTGTCAAACATCCCCGTCCCGGTCTTGTTTAGGTGGTAGCGCTACCATCTTGTGAGAGGGGACGAGTGTCAAGCGAAACCTTGGTCGGATGGCCGGTTGGGGCATGGTGTTCTCCCGTCATTCCCTCTCCCATTGGGAAAGAGTTTCGGGTCGGTCATGCCCCCGGCATGACCTGAACAGCGCGGGGCGCTGTCCACCCGATGCGCCCATTCGGAGAGGGACAGTCGCTGAACACCCTTGCTACACTAATCACTTTCATTTGACAAAAAGGTTTATTTAATCGAGGTTGAGGCGATCGGGCGGTCAACGGCTCGGCCGGCGATCGCGCGGCGAAAACAGAAGCATGGGAGAGGGCGCACGCCCTCGCAGCGAATGAGGGGGTGATGGCGATTCAGTCTCCAAACACGCGCCGGCGTGCGTTCCTTTTCGCGGCAGCGGCGGCCTGCGCCATTGCTGGCGTGGGCGCGGTCTATGCGCAGGCCGGGCAGTCCCGACAGCCGGTCGATGAGGCCAATCCCCTCGTCGGCACCGCGCCGCTCGACCGGCCCGAGTTGCTCGGCAACGCGCCGCCGCCGGGGGAGCCCGCCTATTCGGGCCAGACCTCGCCGGGAGCGCGGCTGCCGCACAGCTCGACCGAGGCGGCGCCGGTCAACGTCAACGTCGAGCTCAGCTATCCGTTCGGCGTCCCGGCGCCCTATCATTACCCCAATCCCACGATGATCGGCTTCACCGGCGGCGGCGGCAGCTCCTATGGCGCACGCGCCGAGCCGATCGTCATGCCGGTGGTCGGCGACTGGACGGTACCGCCGGCCTACAGCCAATCCTGGTACGACAAGTCGCGCGAGGTGGCCTCGCCCGGCTATTATTCGGTCTATCTCGACACCTTCCGGACCAAGGCGGAGCTGACCGCGACGCAGTGGACCAGCCTGATGCGGTTCACCTTTCCCGAGAACAAGCGGTCGAACGTCATCGTCAACCTGCGCCGCGACGGCGGCGAGGTGGAGATCGTCGGCGATCGCATCGTCCGCGGGCATTCGCAGGATCGGGAGGCCGGGCACGGCGCCGACGGGCCCTATTTCGTCGCGGAGTTCTCGCGACCGTTCGCCGCCTCCGGCACCTTCCGCGCGACCAGCGAGCACAAGGGCTGGGGCATCGGCGACAAGGACGTCGAGCCCGGGCGGCGCAGCGTCGCGGGCAGCTATGCCGGCGCCTATCTCACCTTCGCCACCGGCGCCGGCGAGACGGTGCTGATGAAGATGGCGCACGGCCACAGCTATGCCGAGGCCGAGCAGCGGCTGCGCGCGGAGCAGCCGGGCTGGGACTTCCGGCGCGTCCATGATGCGGCGCGCGGGGAATGGGCGAAGCTGCTGAACCGGGTCGAGGTCACCGGCGGGACGGCAAAGCAGCGGATGCTGTTCTATTCGACGCTGTTCCAGTCCTTCGCCAGTCCGCGGCTGATCGCGGGCAAGGGCGAACGGTTCACCGATGCCAAGGGGCAGGTGCGGACGGTCGACTATGACCGCTACAGCCCGGTGCCCTTCTGGGATACCGGCCGCAACCAGATCGTGCTGCTCGAGCTGATGGAGCCCGAGCTGACGCGGGACGTGATGCAGTCGGAGCTCGACATGGCGCGCGAGAAGGGGTTCATGAACACCTCCTTCCACGGCGACAATGCGGTGTTCCTGTATCTCGGCGCGTGGCGGCGGGGCATCCCGTTCGACTATGCCGCGGCCTATGAATATCTCCGCAGGAACGCGATGGATCCCAAGGGGCCGCGCGACTATCTCGCCGAGTACCAGAAGAACGGCTGGATCGCGGACACCGTCCCCGACGGCAACCCCAGCCCGCCCTATGCCGGCGGCAAGGCGGGGGCGGCGACCACGCTCGAATATGCGTGGGACGATTTCGCGATGGGCGAATATGCCGAGCGGCTCGGCAGGCACGACGATGCGCGGCTGTTCCGCCAGCGCGCGCTCAACTATCGCAACGTGTTCGACCGCTCGACCGGCTTCGTCCGCGGCCGCACCGCCGACGGCAAGTGGATCGCGCCGTTCGATCCTGGCGAGCCCTATTACAACTTCATGATGAAGGAGGCGTCGGGCTGGTCGACCTTATGGCTGGTGCCGCATGACGTGCAGGGGCTGATCGACCTGCTGGGCGGGCGCAAGGCGTTCAACGCCAAGCTCGATGCGTTCTTCGGCACGCCGTACAACCCGAAGGGCATCTGCCGCGACTGCACCGGCATGATCGGCCAGTACGTCCATGGCAACCAGCCCGACCAGCACGCGCCCTATCTCTATGCCTGGAGCGGCCAGCCGTGGAAGACGCAGGCGCTGACGCGGCGCATCCTCGATCAGCTCTACGGCAGCGATGCGTCGGGCTATGCCTTTCCGGGCATGGACGACCAGGGGGCGACCTCGTCCTGGTACGTGCTGAGCGCGATGGGCTTCTACACGGTCGATCCATCGAGCCAGTACTATGTCCTCGGCAGCCCGATCTTCGACACCGTCAAGCTGCGCCTGGGCAACGGCAAGCTGCTGGAGATCGTCGCCCGCAACAATTCGGCGGCGAACATGTACGTCCAGTCGGCGACGCTGAACGGCCGGCGCTGGACCAGGCCGTGGTTCAGCCATGACGACATCAAGGACGGCGCCAGGCTGGTGCTGGAGATGGGGCCGAAGCCCAACCCGGCATGGGGCAGCGCGCCGGCCGATGCGCCGCCGTCGCTGTCAGGACCGGCGCGGTAAGGGGGATGGCGATGATCGGAAAGCTGGCGTGTGCGCTGCTGGGGCTGGCGCTCGTGTTGGATGCGGGCGGCGTGGCGGCGCAGGGCGCGGATGCGGTCTATACCGGCGAGGTGATGACGCGCTGGGGGCGCGAGGTGACGCCCGAGAATGCCTGGCGCAGCTACCCGCGTCCGCAGATGAAGCGCGACACGTGGCTGAACCTCAACGGCCGCTGGGATTATGCGATCACCCGCGCCGCCGCGCCGCAGCCGACGCGGTGGGACGGCGCGATCCTGGTGCCGTTCCCGGTCGAGGCGAAGCTGTCCGGCGTCGCGCGCAAGGTCACGCCGGACGACCGCCTCTGGTATCGCCGCAGCTTCACCGTGCCGGCCGACTGGGCGGGGCAGAATGTGAAGCTGAACTTCGGCGCGGTCGACTATGCGGCGAGGGTGTGGGTCAACGGCGCGATGGTCGGGGCGCATGAGGGCGGGTTCGACCCCTTCGGCTTCGACATCACCGATTATCTGCGGCCGGGCGGCAACGAAATCGTCGTCCAGGTCGCCGACCCGACCAGCGCCGGCAGCCAGCCGCGCGGCAAGCAGTCGCTCGACCCGTCGGGCATCTGGTACACCGCGGTCAGCGGCATCTGGCAGACGGTGTGGCTCGAGCCGGTGTCGAAGCTCCACATCGCCGATGTGCGCGCGGTGCCCGACATCGACCGTGGGGTGGTGGAGGTCGACGTCGCCCTGAGCGGCTGGGCCAATGACACCGACGCGGTGCGGCTGACCGCGCGCAGCGGCGGCAGGACGATCGCCTCCACCCTGATCCGCGCCAATCGCCACACGACCCTGGCGATCCCGAACGCGCATCTCTGGTCGCCCGAGGACCCGTTCCTCTACGACCTGACCGCCGAGCTGGTGACGGTCCGCGATCCCTATGCGGGGAGGCCGGAGCGCGATCGCGTCGCCTACGACGCGCGCTTCACCAGGGGCGAGCGCGACACCTATGCCGCGGCGCAGGTCGCCGGCGCGCCGCGCGACCGGGTCGAGACCTATTTCGCGATGCGCAAGATCTCGGTCGGGCCGGGGCGCGTCGCCGGCCAGCCGGTGCTGCTGCTCAACAACAGGCCCTATTTCCAGAACGGCACGCTCGACCAGGGGTGGTGGCCCGACGGGCTCTACACGCCGCCCTCTGAGGAGGCGATGAAGAGCGACCTCGTCTTCCTCAAGAAGGCGGGATTCAACATGCTGCGCAAGCACATCAAGGTCGAGCCGGCACGCTACTATTACGACGCCGACCGTCTCGGGATGCTGATCTGGCAGGACATGCCCTCGGGCGGCGGCGAGGACCAGTTCGTCACCGGCACCAGCCAGAGCCAGGCGGTGTTCTCGTCCGACCTGATGGCGGTGCACCAGAACGAGCTCGCCCGCATGATCGGCGGGCTGCGCGCTTTCCCCTCGATCGTGATGTGGGTGGTGAACAACGAGGGCTGGGGCCAGTACGACTCCGCGACGCTGGCGCGCTACGTCAAGGGCATGGACCCGAGCCGGCTGGTCAACGCCGACAGCGGTTGGCTCGACGTCGCGCCGAACGTGTCGGATGTGTTCGACATCCACACTTATGAGGACGTGCCGCGGCGGCCCGAGCGGCAGAGCGTGCGGGCGATCGTGCTCGGCGAATACGGCGGCATCGGCCTGCCGGTCGAGGGGCACATCTGGCGGCCGGGCAAGCGCAACTGGGGGTATCAGACCGCGAAGGACGAAGCCGACTATCTCGCCCGCTATCGCCGCAAGCTGGAGGAGGTGATCCGCCAGGCGAGGGACCACGGCCTCAGCGCCGCGGTCTATACCCAGACCACCGACGTCGAGGACGAGGTGAACGGGCTGCTCACCTACGACCGGGCCGTCGCGAAGGCACCCGCCGAGACACTCGCCAGGATCGCAGCGCCGCTATGGGAGACCGACCAAGCTCGCTGAATGTGGCGAATAGGGCGGTTCGGGCCGGATTGCCGTGCTGTGAGGTGGCCGCTAAAGGCCGCTCGCTCGGCGTTGGCTTTGTCTGGACCGATTTGCGCCTTCTATTCGGAGCCCGGCCATTATGCAGATCGTGACCGGGCGCTTTGAGAACAGGGTGAATGTCTGTGAGTGTTGATCGTGCGAAGGGGCGTGGGGCGCGGCGTCGCAGAAGCCGTACCGCGAGTGCGATAACGGGCGCTCACGCATTTGCCGCGCTATTGCTTGTGTTCGTTGTCGCGCTGGTCCTGTTTGGCGGCTCGAGCCGGTACGATCAACTGGCGCACGCGCCGCTACGAGTGGTTGCGATCCTCGTCATCGCCGCGGCGACGCTGCGCAGAACGGACACCGCGCCATCCGCGATCAGGCTGCCGGCGCTCCTGCTGGGAGCGGCCGTCGCTCTGGTTTGCATCCAGCTGATCCCGCTGCCTCCCCAGATTTGGACCGCGCTTCCGGGACGATCGGCCCTTGCGGGGGCGGCCGCGGCGGCCGGTTTCGAGCAGCCTTGGCGGCCTCTTGCGATCGCTCCTGATCTGGCCTTGAATTCGCTGCTCTCGCTGACTGTTCCGGTTGCGGCGCTCTACGGACTGGCGGTGCTGGAGCCACGTCACTGGCGCTGGGTATTGTGGGTGCTGCTGGCGGTGGTGCTGGCCTCGATGCTGATCGGGATCGTGCAACTCGTCACGGGTACCGACGGTTTCACCGCCATCTATCATCTGAACGTGCGTGGCTTGGCGCTGGGAATCTTCACGAATCGCAATCACCAGGCGCTGCTTCTTGCGATGGGATTGCCTCTCTTGGCCAGCTGGGAGGTGCTTCGCCGGGACGATACGACGGGCACGACAGCGCGGTGGTCGGCGGCGGCGGTGGCGGCGCTCATCATGATCGTCTTGGTGTCGACCGGGTCGCGGGCGGGCGTGCTGCTCGGCGGCCTCGGATTGCTCGGCAGTCTTGCGGTCGTCTGGAGCTGGCGACGAAGGCACGGTCGAACGTCAGGACGGCTGTCGGGAATGATGTTGGCCGTGATGGTGGCGTCGATCATCCTGCTGCTGCTCGGAATTGCGGTCTATTTCGGGCGAGCGCAGGCAATCGACCGGCTGTTCGCGGCTGATCCGCTGGTCGACAAGCGCGCGCGCGCTCTGCCTACGGTCGTGGAGATGGTGAAGTCGTATTTCCCGGTAGGGTCGGGCTTCGGATCCTTCGATCCTGCGTTCCGGCACGCCGAACCCTTCGGCCTGCTCGAGTGGACATATTTCAATCAGGCCCATAATGATCTCGTCCAGGTGGTGCTCGAAGGCGGGGCTCCGGCGCTGATCCTGCTGGCGGTGGCGGTCGGGTGGCTGACGATCGCTTGCGTGCGGTTGTGGCGCAACGGGAGCGCACGCAGCGTGATCGTGCGCGGCCGGGCCGCATCGATCGGCTTGCTCCTGATGCTGGTGGCGAGCGCGGTGGACTATCCGCTTCGAACGCCGACCATGATGGCGATCGCCAGTGCGCTGATTTTCCAGATCGCCGTGGCACTGGGCGAAATGCGCCAGGCCGACGTCGGGCGGTCAAGTAGAGCGAATGGGGAAGAGCCTGCTTTACCTGACTTCTAGCTCCCCCTATAGCACCGGCCCTTCTCTCCATTGTTTCGAGCTCGCTCATCGATGCGTTCATGTTTAATTGCAGCTGCCGTTTGTCTCGCCCTCGGCGGATGCGCGTCCAACGAACCGCTCCGGCCCGCGCCGGGGCTGACCGTGCTCAACGATACGGTGCTGCCCGCGCCTGAGCGCGCCGATCTGTCGGCGGAGGATCGGGCGAGCCTGATCGGTCCCCTGGACGTTATCAACTTGGAAGTGTTCGGTGTTCCCGAACTGAGCAGGGATTTGCAGGTCGACCTCAGCGGCCGGATCGCGATGCCGCTGATCGGCGAGGTGGACGCGCGCGGCAAGACTCCGTCGGAATTGTCGGCGCAGATCGAGTCGCTGTTGCGAGGGCGCTATGTCAAGAATCCTGACGTTACGATCAACGTGAAGTCCTCCGTCAGCCAGGTCGTCACGGTGGATGGCGAGGTCGCGCAGCCCGGCCTGTACCCGGTGACGAACCAGACGACGCTGATGCGGGCGATCGCCTCTGCCAAGGGGCTTTCCGAATTTGCGAAGCTGGATGACGTCGTGATCTTGCGGACGGTGAACAACCAGCGTCTTGCAGGGCTTTACAATCTGAGTGCGATCCGGCGCGGCCGCTATCCGGATCCTGCCATCTACGCCAACGACGTCGTCATCGTCGGAGATTCGCCGACCCGGCGCCTCTTCCGCGACGTCGCGGCGACGGCGCCTATCATTGCGGCGCCGCTCGTCGCGCTCTTTAACTAAGGGTTGCGGAACATGAACCGACCAGAAGCACTGGGCCGGCGGAGCGCAGATCGGATGAACGTGCTGATCGATCAGCAAGATGCCGCAACAACTGGTCGCGAAGCCCCGCCGCTTGCGCTGGAATATCTGCGCATTGCCAAGCGCTGGAAATTCGTGATCGCGGGCACGATCCTCGGCTTCCTGCTCGCGGGGTTGATCGTCACGCTGCTGATGACGCCGAAATATACGGCCACGACGCAGCTTGAGATCGCGCGCGAATCGAACAAGATCGTCAACCTGCAAGGAGTCGAGCAGGAGGCGAGCGACGCCGATCAGGAATTCTACCAGACCCAATATGGCCTGCTCCGCTCGCAGTCGCTGGCCGAGCGCGTCGCCAGCAAGCTCAGGCTGGACGACGACCCGGCATTCTTCGCGATGTTCGGAGAAGATCCGGCGGATTATGGTGGACAGAGCGCCAAGAACGGCCGCTTCGTGGCTGCCGACCGTGGCCTGCGCACCCGGCTCGCCGGCGATATCCTGCTGAAGAATATGAGCGTGACTCCGACCCGGCTCTCGCGCCTTGTCGACATCTCTGTCACAACGCCCAGCGCCACGCTTTCGGCGCGGATCGCGAACGCCTGGGCGGAGAACTTCATTCAGGCGACGCTGGAGCGCCGCTACGAAGCGACCTCCTATGCGCGCAACTTCCTCGAGAACCGCCTCGAGCAATTGCGGCGTCGACTGGAGGATTCCGAGCGGCAGCTCGTCACCTATGCATCAACTCAGCGAATCATCAACCTGCCGAACACCGGCGGACCGAGCGACAGCAGGGCGGAACGCTCGATCGTTGCCGACAATCTGGCCTCGCTCAATGGCGAATTAGCCCGGGCGACAGCCGACCGCGTCAAGGCGCAGGCGCGTTATGATCAGCTACGCGCGCGCGGCGGTGATTCCGCCGAGGCGCTCGACAACAGCGCGATCAACGTGATGCGCGCGAAACGTGCCGAATTGGCGGCCGATTATCAGAAGCTTGCCACTCAGTTCGAGCCCGGCTACCCGGCGGCGCGCGCCCTCCAGTCCCAGATCGATCAGCTCGATCGCAGCATCGCCCGCGAGGAACGCCGCGTTTCCGGTTCGCTCGGATCGGAGTATCGGAGCGCGCTGGAGCGGGAGCAGGCGCTCTCGAACCGCGTTGAGGGCCTCAAGGCCAGCCTGATCGACCTCCGTCGCCGCAGCATCCAGTACAATATCTATCAGCGCGAAGTAGATACCAATCGCGCGCTGTATGACGGCCTGCTGCAACGCTACAAGGAGATCGGCATCACCGGCGGCGTGGGCGTGAACAACATCTCTGTCGTCGACACCGCGTCGACGCCCGATCGCCGTTCGAGCCCGAAGCTGCTGCTCAATTTGCTGCTGTCCGTCATCCTGGGCACGATCGTCGGCGCAGGGCTGGCGCTGCTGTTCGAACACATCGACGAGTCGATCATGGATCCGGCCGATGTGCGGCAGCGGCTTGGGGTCCCGCTGCTCGGGACGGTGCCGTGGGCGCAGAACCGCGAGCCGACGGAGGCGCTTCGCGACCGCAAGTCCGAACTGTTCGATGCCTATCTGGCGGTGCAGGCGAACCTCAAATTCGCAACCGATCATGGCTTGCCGCGGACCCTGTCGGTGACCAGCACGCGTCCGTCGGAAGGCAAGTCGACCACCGCTCTGTCCCTCGCCACCACGCTGGTGAGGAGCGGCCGCAGCGTCGTTCTGGTGGACGGTGATATGAGGTCGCCATCCGTCCATCACCTGCTGGGGCGCGGGCATGAGGCGGGCTTGAGCAATTACCTGGCAGGCAACGATACGCTGGAGAACATGCTCGTGAAGGCCGACCAGTACGGCTTCACCGCGATGACGGCAGGGCCGTTGCCGCCGAACGCTGCCGAGCTTCTGACGAGCGATCGCCTGGCGAAGCTGCTCGAGCAGCTGCTCACCCGATTCGACCATGTGGTGATCGATTCGCCGCCGGTGATGGGCCTGGCCGACGCGCCGCTGATCGGTAATCGGGTGGAAGCGGTCATCTTTGTCGTCGAGTCCCACGGCATTCGGTCGCGCCAGGTGCGTACCGCGCTCGAGCGGCTTGCGGACGCGGGCGCGCGCGTGATCGGTGCGGTGCTGACGAAGTTCGACGCCCGCCGTGCCCATGTCGGCTACGGCTATGAATACGGATATGATTACGGTCGTAAAAGCAACGCCGAGGCGTGAGGGCAGTCGTGCGTGATCCTTCTGTCACGGTCAGGCGAGGAGCGCACCTTCTCCTTTTGATCGGCTTGGCGGTCCTCGCCTGGCAGGCCGTGACGTTCAGCCTGGCGATCGCAGCCCGGAAGGGCGACCCGGCCTGGGCGGCGAAACTGGCGCCGAACAATGCGCTGGTGCTCGCGGCGTTGGCGCGAAGCGAGCTTGCGGGCAATCCCGCCGCCGCGGCCAATGCGGCGAGGCGGGCGCTGCTGCGGGATGCCACCAATGCGTCCGCCGCCGGGGTCCTGGGCATGGCCGTCGCGCAGGCAGGCGACGACCGACATGCCGTGGCCCTGCTCGCCTATTCGCAGGTGATGTCCCGGCGCGATCTTCCCACCCAACTATGGGCCATCGAGGCCGCGGTGCAGCGCGGGGACATCAACAAGGCGCTGCATCATTACGACATCGCGCTTCGGGTCGGATCGTCCATGCCGACGGTTTTGTTCCCGGTGCTCGTGAGCGCCACCGACGACCCCAACATTCGTGTTCCGCTGGCCCGGATGCTGCGGTCCGGCGTGCCTTGGGGGTCAAGCTTCCTCGACTATCTCAGCGCCAATACGACGAATCTCGTATCGGCGTCGCAGCTGGTCACCGACCTCTATGCGGCGGGCGGACGCGTGCCTCGCAATCCCGGCAACCTCCTGATCCAGCGGCTGACGGATGCCAACGACGTCGAGCGGGCCTGGTTCCTCTACGCGCGCGCCAATCCCGGTGCGAGGAGGCTGGGTATGCGCAACGGCGGCTTCGAAGCGGCGGTCGAGGCGCCCACCGTCTTTGATTGGCAGCTGGAGGATCGTGGCGACGCACGCGCCGAGATCCTGCCCGGCGAACGCGGCGGCGAACTGCACGTCGAAGCACGCAGCGGCTCGGGGGGGCGCGTTGCGCGTCAGCGACTGATGCTGTCGCCGGCGACCTACACGCTGGCGTTCAAGGCCCGCGCGGATGAGGGCGCAACACTCGGCGACTCGGTCATCGAGCTGTTCTGTATGCCGTCGAGGCAGAGGATCGCGCAAACCCGACTTGTTACCGCACCGGGGCGAGAGCGTAGCGGAGTCCAGTTTGCGGTGCCCCGCGACTGCCCGAGCCAATCGCTTGAAGTGACGCTGTATGCCGGAGCCGCCGAGACGACGATCGACGGGATCCTGGATGATGTCGACGTTCGTGCGATGCCGCCGAACGGTTCGTCGCATTGATCCAGCCCCCCTCGCCAGGTCGCCTGCGGCGCATTCTCGGGAAGTGCGACGCACATCAACGGAGAATCATGTCTCGGATGCGGCGTGTGCGCCGGCGCACCTTCTGCGGAGTGAGCCCGAGGGCCTGGTCAACATAGATCGGGCGAGGCCATTGAAGTGCGCCAGATAGCGATGACGTCCGCCGGGAAGTCGGGGCGGGTGTCCCGATCCGCGCGTGGGTGAGCGCGCGGTCCGCGACGGGGAGCCGACGCTGATGGTTGCCGATGTGGCACGGCTTGCCGCAATCGGATTCCAGGGCACGCGAGATGTTGACACCGCATGGTCCGACACCGCGGATTGGTGGAAGCGTAAAAAGTCATTGAGGTGATCAAGATGGCGGATGAAGACCGGCAAGATAAGGCGGGAAGCGATCTTTCGCGTCGCAGGATGCTTGCCATCGCGAGCGCCGGGGTCGGAAGCGGCCTCGTCAAGGTGCCGGCCGAAGCCCGCCCCCCGATGGAAGGAAGGACGCGCAACGTGCGCGATTTCGGCGCCAAAGGCGACGGAGTCACGGACGATACCGAAGCCTTCAACCGTGCTGCCCAGGCCGATGCCGAATGGTCGTGGGACCTCCTCAGTTCCATCATCGTTCCAGCGGGACGGTATCGTATCGCCGGTACGGTCTATCTGCGCAAAGGTCAGTCGTTGATCGGCGAGGGGCTCTCGACCTACATCGATGCGGCGGACGTGAAGCATTCCACGTTCATCATGGGCCGCCGGCGGGACAAGGGGCGCGGAGTGGAGGATCCCGGCGGCCTGCCGGTGCGGATCGAGCGGCTGATGGGCCTGGGCGGAACGGCGAATGAAGGTTTCATCTACGCGGCCATTCCCGGTTTCCAGATCAGTGGATTGTTCCTGACCGCCGTCGGGATCGGCATCGAAATCGAGGCAGCCGACGGGATCGTGTCGGACGTCGAGATCGATCAATGCCTTAACGGCATTGTAATCCGCAAGAGCCAGAACATCGTCCTGTCGAATTTGAATGTATATGCGGCGAACTACGGTATTTCCCTGGAAGGGCGCTGTTGGGACATCGCCATCGTCAACGCTGTATTCTGCTACACGAAATATGTGGCGCTGCTTCTCGGCGACGGTGCCGAGGAGATCAGATCGGTGAGTGTGGCGAACTGCATCTTCACCAACAACGTCCCTTATAAAACCTTCCAAGGTTACATCCACTGTCGAGCCAATCGAAGCGACTTGCTCGTAACGGGGTGCATTTTCCGTAATGCGCCTGGATATGCGATCAATCAGGGTGCGGGGGTGGATCTTTCGCTGTCGCTTCACGGCTGTGTGATCGACGGTATGCGATCCAACCCCGACTATAACCAGAGCCTCGCATCGAAAGGGATCAAGACCGGACACGGCCGATTTTCCTTGATCAACTGTTCATTTCGTCATCTCGCCTCGGAGGCCATCCGGGTTGGTCCCGGCCTGGTCGCGCTGCAGGTGGAAGGCGGAGCGGTGGAGGAAGTGAAAGGGGACGTCATCGTGGTCGAGAACGACTCCGTCGGACCGATCACGATTCGTAATGTGCACGGTTTGGCGCAGGTTGCGACGGCGGGGACGGAGCATCGCGTGACGCTGCCGTGGCTCGGTTCCCGGTGTCGGTGGCATGTGACCGTCAACAGTCGCGACGCGGAGGCGCCGACGCCGGCCGCGCAGTACATGGTTGCTGCAGGGCAGAAGGCGGCGGTGGAGACGCTGTGGAGCATGGGAGCGAGCGCGGCGGCCATCGTCGCGCCCGTTATGGTAAGCGCGACAGATCGCGCGGCGGCAGGGCGCGTGGTGCAGATCCGACTCGACGCGCGTCAGGTCGGCACCGTCGCCCCCGCGATCGATGCGGTGGGCTATGCTTGACCGCTCAAGGTCTCCTTCGTAGGCGTCGATTCGTACGCCGGGCGGGCGCAGAAACTCGCTAACCAATTTCGGTCGGAAGGCTGACTGTTTCCTCATGATCTGGTTTCTCGCCTGTACTGCTCTCTCCACGTTCCTGACCGGGAAGGCGGTCGTAAATCTGTTCCGTGATCGCTTTCCCCATCCGGCAGACATCGCGTCGATCTCGGTCTTTTATTATGGCGTGCCGCTCGCGATCGCCGGCTATTTCGACTGGAACTATGGCCAAATGGCATTCCTGGCGAACTTTGCGGCGGACCAGGGACTGGCTGAACTGTCGATACGATATATCGCTTTGGCGCTCGTGGCGCTGCAATGCGGGAGGATGATCGGGCAGCAGCTTGGATATCCGAGGATGACGCGGTTCGGTATCGTCAACACCTTGGCGTTCGAACGCGTGCGCTTCACCTTCTTCGGATTGATCGGGCTGATCGCGGTTGGCGTTTATCTTTTCGGTCTGCAGGAGTTCCTGGCCGGCTATGCCACCGAAGGGCTGGATATCACGGGGGTAACCGGCAATGCGCTGGTTTATGCGACTCTCGAGTTGATGGGGCTTACCATCGCCTATGCGATGATCATCGGGCTGTACACCGGCCGCATACCATTCAAGATGCTTATCGGCGTCTGCCTCGTCATAATGCTGATCATTCTCGCGATCCGTGCCAAGCGGCTCGAAATCGTCTCTGCGTTCATACCGCCCGCCATTATTCTCCTGTCCAGGCGATCGGCGATCAGTTCCCTGTCCTGGCGCGTGATTGCGGGATCGACCGTCGTGCTCGTACTGGTGGTGGTGTCCGCGCTACGGGCTTCGGTCGATCTCAACTTCTTTGATGGTGTAATTCTGTTCCTTTCCGAAGGGCTTTACGCAGGGCACTCGCTGCCCGGCATCAGTGAGCGGCTCCAGACGCAAGTACTCGGATACGAGCATGGCACCAGGTTCATCAATGCTCTGCTCGGCTTCGTTCCCCGCTTCGTCTGGGAAGGAAAGGACGAAATGGTCTATGCGGGCAATCTGGCGCTGAAAGGTGTGGCGCCGCTCGGCGCCACCACCTTCCTTGCCGAGGTGGTGCTTCAGGGCGGCATGATCGCCATTGCGATCTGCTACACGGCGATGGGCTTCATATTTGAGCGTATCATGCGATTCCAGGATGCATGGGACGAATGCATCAGCAAAGGTATCATTCCAGCGCGCTGCGGAGCTTATCTCATCGCCGTCGCCATCTTCATCCCGCATTTCCGGGACGGAATCATTCCCGCAGTGAAGCTCTCGCTGCAGGCCGGCGTATTCTTCGCCATTCTCTCGAGTATGCGCCTGACCGGCAAAGCGAGGATTATCGCTCAGGCGGGGCCGGGCGAGGATCATCATGACAAACCGAACGTAACGGCGGCGCCGCGCTGAATCATGGACGGCGTCGGTCAATTGCCGGAAGGGGGGGAACCGGCAGTCCGGTTCGACGAAACCGGATCGCGTTCGCGGCTTCGCATCAATGTGATCGCGAACTATCTCGGACGCGGCTGGGCCACTGCCATCAGCCTCTTTTGCCTTCCGCTTTTTCTCTGGCTGCTGGGAAGCGAGGCCTATGGCCTCATTGGCGCGTACGTCGTCGTTCAGGCGTGGGTGGTGCTCGTGGATCTCGGCATCACGCCGACACTCAATCGAGAGATCGCGCGCGCGCGGACAGGTGCGCGTAGTTGGCAATCATTTTCCAACCTGGTCCGCTCCGCCGAATTGCTCGTCATTGCCCTTGCCACGCTCATCGCGCTGATCGTGTATCTCGCCGCGCCGTTGCTGGCCACGGAATGGCTCAAGCCTCGGCAGCTGTCTACGCAGACGGTGACCGACGCCATTTCCATCATGGGGGTGCTGGCGGCGGTTCGCTGGATCGAGATCGTCTACCGTGGCGCCATTCAGGGAAGCGAGGATCAGGTGTGGCTGAACCTCGTCCAGGCCGGGGCCGAGACCGCACGTTGGATCGGCGGGCTGCTCATTATCGCTTGCATCGATGCGAACGTGCTATTGATCTTCGTCTGGAACCTGCTCGTTTCCACCGTTTCCGCCGCGATGCTGCGCCGACGCGTCATCACGACATTGCGCCGCCACGCGCCGCAACGGCCGCGAGCGGACTGGCGCGAGCTGCGCGAGATTCGCGGCTTCGCCGGCGGGATGTTCCTGAGCTCGGTGCTGATATTCCTCCTGACGCAGGCGGACAAGCTGGTGGTCGGCGCACAGGTGCCGCTGGCGGATTTCGGCATCTACGCCCTGGCCGCCACGGCCGCCGCAGGTCTGGCGCAACTGGTGCAGCCGATGAGCGTCGCGGTGCTGCCCCGGTTCACGACATCGGTGACGTCGAACCGACGTGCCGATCTGGTGGACGTATTCCACACCGCGAGCGAATGGCTTTGTGCGATCTTGCTGCCGCTCGCGCTGCTCGTCATCATCCTGCCTGAGCGAACATTGCTCGCGTGGACGGGGCAGCCGGCCGTCGCCACGGCCGGGGCCCCGATCCTCTCGCTCCTGGTGCTCGCCAGCTTGCTGAACCTGATGACGAATATCCCTTACATGCTGCAGCTGGCGCATGGCTGGACGTCGCTGACCAACAAGGTGAATGCTGTCGCGATCCTGCTGCTGCTGCCGCTGCTGATCTGGATGACGAAAATCTATGCGGGCGTCGGAGCCGCCGCCGCCCTGGCCGGCGTCAACCTGATCGTCCTGATCGTCATGCCATGCCTGGTTATCCCGCGATTGCTGCCGGGAGAGTTGCTCCGCTGGTTCGGCCGCTCCGTGCTCGTGCCGTCCATTCTCGGCGCGGCGGTCGCGGTGGGATTGCGGCTGATGATGCCGGCCGCGAACGACCGCGTGGGGGCAATCGTCCAGCTCGGCATATCCGGTGCTGCGGTCGGTTTCGTTGTCCTTGCCTCTTTGCGTCATCCGCGAGATAGCGTGCTCGCCTATCTACGAAGCCGCTGGTGAGCTCTTCGCCGGCCCTCCATGCTTAATCCATGTCGGAGTCTTCCTTTGCCGCTGCCACCAAGTCTTGTCCTCCCGAGCCGAGATCGAGCGCGTTACGTCGCGGTGTCGATCTCGGCCGCGCTCCAATCGGATGAGGCGTCGCTCGAGCGAGTGGAGACGGCCGCGCGCGCCGGTCGGAGCTGAGCGGCGATGACCGAGGCATGTTTTCTCCAGGTCAAGGCATTCGGTGATCTGGTCATCGCCAACGCCGCGGCGGAGCGCGTCGCCGAAGCCGACCGGGGGCGGCTGACGCTTGCGATCGGCGAGCATCTGCGCCCGCTCTGCGAGGCGATCGAGCCCAAGATCCGGGTGGTGGAACTGGCCACGGTGGAGACGGGCGTGCCGTCGATCTTCGATGCTCGCCGCAACGGTATGCTGGCCGCGGTGAAAAGCGCGTGGCATGTGAGGCGGGCGATAGAGCGGGCTCCGCTCGATCGGTCGACGCTGCTTCTTCTCGATCGTCTCAATTGGAGGGAACGGTTCGTCGTGGGAGGACGGCCCGCGACCGGCATGGCGGCGGGAACCTCCAACATCTACGAGGGCTATGATCGCCTGCTCGCCGATAACGGCTTTCAACTTCGAGCGTCGACGGCGGCGCCGACGAGCGGGCGGCGCCGGTTGGGTATCTTTCCAGGCAGCCGCATCGCCGCGAAGAATCTTCCGCCGATCCTGGTCTCCGAGATCATGCGGGAATCGGAGCGGGCAGGCATGTCGACCAGCCTGTTCCTGCTCGAAGGGGAACGGCCCGATCTCGAGGCGGGCGGACTCCCCCATGTGATGGTGCCGCGCCAGTTCAAGGCGCTGCGCGATGCCATCGCGTCGATGGACGTCGTGATCTCGGCCGATTCGCTTCCGGCCCATCTCGCCGAGAGCCTTGCAATCGAGGTGTTCGTGCTGACGCCGCGGCCCAACGAGTTCTGGATGCCGCACAGCGTGTTCGAGAAGCGGCGCTGGAGCCTGTTCGACGACCCCGATCGGCTGAGCCGGCTGCGTGCGATGCTGGCGCCGTGATCCGGTTTGACGATGGGGACCTGCGCTGGCAAAGGCGCCACCGCGACGCCTCGGATGGGGGCTGACGGGGCGGTTTCTGACTCGAGAACATGCGGATATCCATTTGATGCGAAGAGTGTTGATCACCGGTGCCGCTGGCTTCATCGGCTCCCACTTGGTGCAGCGGTTGCTCGAGGACGGCCTCGCGGTGCGGGCGCTGGACAATCTCTCTCCGCAGATCCATGGCCCGGACGCTGCCTTTCCTTCGTGGAGTGATCATCCGCAGGTCGAGGTGATCCGGGCATCGGTCACGGATCCGGCGATCTGGGATCGGGCGCTGGCCGACATCGATGGCGTGGTCCACCTGGCGGCGGAGACCGGGACCGGTCAGTCGATGTACCAGGTCGAGCACTACAATGCCGTCAACAGCCAGGCGACGGCCCGCATGATGGAGGAGATCGCCCGCCGCGCCGCGACGATCCGCCGTATCGTCCTTTCTTCGAGCCGATCGATCTATGGGGAGGGCGCCTTCGCGTGCTCAGCCTGCGGACTCGATCCCGCCTATCCGCCGCCGCGGTCGGCGGACGCCTTGCGCCGGGGCGAATGGGATCAGCCATGCCCTCGCTGCACGGCGCCGATGAGCTTTCGCCCGACGACGGAAGATGCTCCGCCGCGTCCGGCCTCCGTCTACGCCGCCACCAAGCTCGCGCAGGAGGATCTCGTGCGCATCGTCGCCGCTGCGAGCGACATACCGGCCACGATCCTGCGCTTCCAGAACGTCTATGGGGAAGGGCAGTCGCTCAACAATCCCTATACGGGCATCCTGTCGATCTTCTCGACGCGCATTCGCCGCGGGCTCGATCTTCCCATCTTCGAGGACGGCGAGGAGACGCGCGATTTCGTGCACGTCAGCGATGTGGTCGCCGCGATCCACGCCGCGCTGACCGTATCGCCGCCGGTCGCCGCGACATTGAACGTCGGCAGCGGCGTCGCCACCAGCATCTCCAGCGTGGCGCAGGAGCTCAACCGGGCCTTCGGCGGCACTTCCGACACCAGGGTCACCGGTGAGTTCCGGTTGGGCGATATCCGGCACAATGTCGCCGACCTGACGCGGCTCGAGGCCGTTCTCGGCGTCCGTCCGAAGGTCGATCTTCGATCGGGTCTCGAACGGTTCGCTGCATGGGTATCGGAGCAACCCTTGCCCGAAGACCGGCTTGCGCAAGCAAACGACGAGCTTCGTGCCCGCAAGCTGATGGGCTGACTGCATGGCGCAGGACCTGGCGGGCAAATATATTCTGATCCAGGTTGCGCCCTTTTTTGGGTACGATCGGGTTTTTGCGCAGGCGTTGCGCGACCGCGGCGCCATCGTCGACGTGCTGTCCGATCGTCCGTTTGACTCGGCGATCCTGCACGCCGTGGCGAAAGTCGGACGCAGCGTGTTGCTGGAGCATACCAACCGCATCTACCGGCGACAGCTGGAGGAGTTCGGACGCCGGCATTACGATCATGTGCTGGTCGTCAACGGGCAGACGCTGAGCGACGACATTCTGCAACAGTTGCGACGCGATTATCCTACCGCGAGATTCACGTTCTACATCTGGGATTCCTTCGAGAACCGGCCCTATGCCGTGGCGGCCCTTCGGCACTATGACGCCGCCTTCTCCTTCGATCGCCATGCGGCCCGGCGACACGGCATCGGGTTCCGGCCGCTGTTCTTCTCGCCGGAATTCGACCTTCCGTCCAATCGGGAGGCAGAGTTCGACCTGAGCTTCATCGGAACGGCGCATAGCGATCGTCCGGCGATCATTCACCAGGTCGACGAACGCCTGCCGGCGGACGTTTCCCGTTACTGGTTCCTGTATCTGAAGTCGCCATGGGTGCTGCACTACCAGCGCATCACCAATCCGCATTTCCGGGGAATCCCGTCGTCGATGTTCAGCTATCAGCCACTGCCGCGCGAGGAGGTCCGTAGGGTCTTCGACCGGTCCAGGGCCTTCCTGGATATCGAGCATGATCAGCAGACCGGGCTGACGATCCGCACGTTCGAGGCACTCGGCGCGCGAAAGAAGCTGATCACGACGAATTCGGATATCCGCAACTATGATTTCTACAATCCGGCCAACATCATGGTCATAGACCGGCGCGCACCGGCCTTTGATTTCGATTTTCTTACGTCCCCCGTCGAGGAGCTCTCTCCCGAGCTGCGCGGCCGTTACAGCGTGAACGGCTGGATCGACGAAGTCCTTGGTGAGAAGGCTTGAGCATGTCTGCGGAACGCCCCCTCGAGCGATGGGATCTGAGCACGGCCTCGGTACTGGTCGTGGGCGATTCGATGCTGGATCAATATTGGTTCGGCGATGTGGATCGCGTGTCGCCCGAGGCGCCCGTGCCGGTCGTGCTCGTCAAGCGCGAGGAGTTCCGGCTCGGCGGGGCGGCGAACGTCGCGCTGAACATCGCCAGCCTGGGGGGCGCGCCGACGCTTCTCACGGTCGTCGGGCATGACGGCGCCGCCGATCGTATGCGCGGCCTGCTCGGCGATCACGGCATCGCGCACGACCTGCGCGGCGACGACACGGTCAAGACCACCGTCAAGCTGCGCGTGAGCGGCCGGTCCCAGCAGCTGCTCAGGATCGATTTCGAGGATCGTCCGTGCGATCACACGCTCGACGGCCTCGCCGGTGCGCTGGAGGGCCATCTCGCCGATCATCGCGTCGTCGTCTTCTCCGACTATGGAAAGGGGAGCCTGGCCCAGATCGAGCAGATGATCGGTTCCGCGCGCCGGCACCAGTGCCCGATCCTGGTCGATCCGAAGGGGAGCGACTGGACGATCTATCGCGGCGCGACGCTAATTACCCCCAATCGCGCGGAACTGGCTCAGGTGGTGGGATCCTGGCGCGATGAGCAGGACCTTTATGATCGGGCGCAATCGCTGCGCGACCGCCTGTCGCTGGAGGCGTTGCTGGTGACGCGATCGGAGGAGGGCATGACTCTCTTCGATCATGATGGGCATCTCCACGTTCCCGCTCACGCCCGCGACGTGTTCGACGTTACCGGCGCGGGAGACACGGTCATCGCGACGATGGCGGCGATGCTGGCGAGCGGAGCCAGCCTTCGCGCCGCCGTTCCCGTCGCCAATCGTGCCGGCGGCATCGTCGTCGGGAAATTCGGGACTTCGACCCTGACGTCCGAGGAGCTGTTCGCATGAGAGTGGCGGTAACCGGTGCGGCCGGCTTCATCGGCGGCAACATGCTGCGCGGCCTCAACGGGATCGGGATCGACGATATCGTGGCGGTCGACGATCTCACCGATGCCCGCAAGTTCCCGAACCTGGCCGGTGCCCAGATCGCCGACTATATCGATCACCGTCGCTTCTACGACCTTCTCGAAGACGGCAAGCTCGGGCATTTCGACGCCATTTTCCACGAAGGCGCCTGCTCCGACACGATGGAGCACAATGGGCAGCTGATGATGGAGCTGAACTATCGGTGCAGCCGCCGATTGCTGGAGGTGGCGGAGACCACCGGCACGCGCCTGCTCTACGCCTCGAGCGCAGCGGTCTATGGCAGCGGCAGCCGGTTCGCCGAAGAGCCGGAGAACGAGCGGCCGCTGAATGTCTACGGCTATTCCAAGCTATTGTTCGACAACGTCGTTCGACGGCGCCGCCCGGACGGGGTGCAGGTGGCGGGATTCCGATACTTCAACGTCTACGGTCCCGGGGAAGCGCACAAGGACCGGATGGCGTCCGTGGCGTTCCACCATGTGAATCAGTTTCGCGAGCACCAGCGTGTCCGGTTGTTCGGGGGATATGACGGTTGGGGAGCGGGCGAGCAGAGCCGCGACTTCATCCACGTCGCGGATCTCGTGAAGGTCAAGCTGTGGTTCCTCGAGCATCCGGAGATCAGCGGGATCTTCAACCTGGGTACCGGTCGGGCCCAGCCGTTCAACGATATCGCGCGCACCGTGGTGAACGGCATTCGCGCCCGCGCGCAGCAGCCGGCGTTGTCGCTCTCCGATCAGGTGAGGGACGGGCTGATCGAATATGTGGACTTTCCGGAGGCGCTCAAGGGCAAGTACCAGAGCTTCACCCAGGCCGACATCGCGAGGCTCCGCGCGGCCGGCTATACGGAACCCTTCATGACCGTGGAGGAGGGAGTCGCAAGCTACGTCGATCGGTTGCTGGACGCCTCCTAGGGAAGCAGGTCGAGCTCCTCCTCGACCATGCCGCACAGGCTGTGCCCGATCATGATGTGAGCTTCCTGGATGCGAGCCGTGACATTGCTCGGCACGACGATCGCGATATCGGACAATGATCGCAGCGTGCCGCCATCGCGACCCAGCAGCCCGATCGTCGTGATCCCGGCCCGGCGCGCATGTTCGAAGGCGTTCACGACATTTGGTGAATTGCCGGAGGTCGAGATGCCGACCAGGCAGTCGCCCGCAACGCCCAGCGCCTGGAGCTGGCGAGTGAAGACATGCTCATAACCATAGTCGTTCGATATGCAGGTGAGCGCGGAACTGTCGGTGCTGAGGGCAAGGGCGGCGAGCGGTCGCCGGTCGGCGACGAAGCGTCCGGTGAACTCGGCCGCGAGATGCTGGCTGTCCGCCGCCGAGCCACCATTGCCGCAGAACATCACCTTGCGGCCGTCCTTCAGCGCGTCCGCGATCGCGCGGCCGGCCAGGTTCACGTCGGTTTCGATGGACGCGAGGCCGGAAAACAGCTCCAGATGTTCCCGTAGATTCCGTTCGAATACCGACATTCTTGACCCCCGGTAAGGAGGCGTGCTTGGAGGACAAAATCATGGAGTTGTCAACGCAGGCGATCGCCGCCTTGCCCCGACCGCTCGTTTTCACCAACGGCGTCTTCGATGTCCTGCACCGCGGCCACGTCACCTATCTTGCCGCGGCGCGCTCGCTGGGGGCGGGCCTGTTCGTGGCGGTCAATTCGGACGCGTCGGTCCGCATGTTGGGCAAGGGGCCGGACCGGCCGATCAATCGCGCCGAGGATCGGGCGATCGTCCTCGCGGCGCTCGAAAGCGTGACCGCGGTCAGCGTGTTCGAGGAGCGCGCGCCGCTGCGCATTCTGGCGCAGGTGCGCCCGGACATCTACGTAAAGGGCGGCGACTACACCCTCGATCAACTGCCCGAGGCGGAGCTCATGCGGGAATGGGGCGGCCGGACGGTCATCATGCCGTTCGTCGACGGCTTCTCGACGACCGAGCTGCTCCGGCGCGTCAGGAGCATCTGATGACGCGCGAGCAAGGGAAGGCGGCGTTCCTCGACCGTGACGGCGTGATCAACCGCGACTCCGGCTATGTCGGCCGGGTCGAGGATTTCGTCATTCTTCCCGGGGTTCCCGAAGCGCTTCGACGGCTTCGCGATGCCGGCTACGACCTGATCGTCGTGACCAATCAGTCCGGTATCGGGCGGGGATTCTACACCGACGACGACTATCAGCGCATCACCGACCACATGCGACGGCTGCTCGCCATGGAGGGTGTGGAATTCGCAGCCATCCTTCACTGCCCCCATGCGCCATCGGATCATTGCGACTGCCGCAAGCCGCTGCCCGGCCTGCTGATCGAAGGGGCGACGCGGACCGGCGCTTCGCTGAGCGCGTCGGTCCTGTTTGGCGACAAGGGCTCAGACATTGCCGCCGGCCGGGCAGCAGGCGTGGGGCGTTGCTTCTTGGTGGGGGCGGCGGGCGATGCCGATCAATATGGCGCGGATGGCGGAGGGGCGGATTTGCTCGCGTGCGTTCGGCTGCTACTGACGGAGCAGGGCGCCGACCGGCGCTAGAATAACGATTCGAATGATGCCTGCGTCTCGTCGGGCACGAGTAAGAAGGACAACGGCGTGGCTTCCTCATCGTCGGCACCTAGCGTCAATAACCTTGACCTTGTCCGATTCGTTCTCGCTTCGACGGTCTTCATATCACATGCACATGATCTATCGACGTTGGATCAGCTATCGGTGCTGTCGTCGCTGTTTTCTTCCACGATGGCGGTGCAGGCCTTCTTCGTTATCAGCGGATTTTTGATATTTCAGAGCTATGATCGATCGAGCACGCTGAAGTCTTATGCAAGTAAGAGGATCAGAAGAATCTATCCAGCTTATTTCGTTATAGTCGTTACGTGCGCTATATTCCTAGGCTTCATGAGCAAGCTGCCGTTCGGTGATTATATAACTAATATAGGTTTGTGGAAATACGTCGCGGCAAACCTCGTATTCTTGAATTTTCTGGCGCCGGAGTTGCCGGGGGTTTTCCAGAATAACACTATTCATGCGATCAATGGTGCGCTCTGGACGCTGAAGATCGAGGTCGCCTTCTATATCGCGGTTCCGATATGCGTCTGGCTGTTCCGCAAAGTCGGGCGGATGCCGGTGCTGGTCGGCATATACCTGCTGTCGGTACTCTATGCTGCCATCATGCTGCGGCTTGCCGAAAGTGGTCACAGCGGAGCATTTGTCGAGCTTTCGCGGCAACTTCCGGGCCAGATGACCTATTTCATCGCCGGGGCTGCGATCTATTATTATTTCGATTATTTCAGGGGACGGACGATCCTGATGCTGGCGTCGGGCTTGGCTCTGCTCTTCCTGTCCACCTACATGCTCGAGCTGGTGTTGCGGCCTTTGGGGGTGGCGCTCTGCGTGATGGGGGTGGCGTTCGGTCCCTATTTCGGCCGTTTCGGCCGGTATGGGGATTTCTCGTACGGTATCTACATCGTCCATTTCCCCATCCTGCAGACGATGATCAGCCTGGGATTCCTGCAGCGGGAGCCGGTGGCGTTCGTGCTGGTGAGCACTGCCGTCGTCCTGCTTGCCGCGATGCTGATGTGGCATCTTGTCGAGAAGAGGTTTCTTCGGCGGGACAGCCATTATCGCAAGGAAGCGAACGCCAACGCTCACACGACGGCATCCGCCGATCAGGTGGCGCTTGGCGAGGCCGGGTGATCGGACTTGGGCCGCCGTTCGCCAGCCTGAGTCGAGCGCGCGGTCAACGCTCGCCGACCGCGGTCAGGATCGCACGCCCATAGGCGGTCTTCTTGAACATCTCGCCGCGCTCGCGCGCCTGATCGGCGGTGATGAAGCCCTGCTCGTAGGCGATCTCTTCGAGGCAGGCGATCTGGACGCCCTGGCGATGCTGGATCGTACGGACGAACTCGCCGGCTTCGATCAGGCTGTCGTGGGTGCCGGTATCGAGCCAGGCATAGCCCCGACCCATCTGCTCGACGTAGAGGTCGCCCGCATCCAGATAGAGGCGATTGAGGTCGGTAATCTCGAGTTCGCCGCGCGCGGAAGGTGAGAGGCCGCGAGCATAGTCCACGACGCGGTTGTCGTAGAAATAGAGGCCCGTCACGGCGCAGTTCGACTTCGGCTGGGCAGGCTTCTCCTCGAGGCTCAACGCGCGGCCGTCCGCGGACAACTCGACCACGCCGTAGCGCCCGGGATCCTCGACCTGGTAGGAGAAGATCGTCGCGCCGTCCCGGCGCGCGGCAGCGCTCGCGAGCAGGTCCGTGAGGTGCGCGCCGAAGAAGATGTTGTCACCCAGCACCAGCGCGACATTGTCCTCGCCGATAAAGTCCGCGCCGATCGTGAACGCCTGCGCCAGCCCTTCCGGGCGCGGTTGCTCGGCGTAGCTGATCGCCAGGCCCAATGCCGACCCGTCGGCGAATAGCCGGCGGTAGTTGTCGAGATACTCGGGGCTCGAGATGATCAGCACATCGCGGATGCCGGCCAGCATCAGCACCGACAGCGGATAATAGATCATCGGTTTGTCGTAGACGGGCAGAAGCTGCTTGTTCACCGCCAGCGTCGCCGGGTGCAGCCGCGTGCCCGAGCCGCCGGCGAGGATGATGCCCTTCATGTGCGTGTTCCGATCAATTCGTCGAGGATGTCGCCCAGCGCTTCCTGCCAGGGCCGGGGAGTGATGCCATAGGCCGCGCGAATCGCGTCGTGGCCGAGCAGTGAGTTGGCCGGACGCGTCGCCGGTGTCGGATAATCGACCGTGGCGATGGGCTCGACGGCCGCGGTTGGGCCACCTCGCTCGGCCGACTGGCGGAAGATGTCCCTGGCGAACCCGGCCCAGCTCGTTTCGCCGGCATTGCTGAAGTGGAAGGTGCCGGTCGCCGCGGCTGGATCGTCCGCCAATCGCACCGCGATCGTCATCAGCGCATGTGCCAGATCGGCCGCACTGGTCGGGCTGCCGCGCTGGTCGTCGACCACGCGCAAGGTCTCCCGTTCGACGGCCACGCGCAGCATCGTCTTCATGAAGTTGCTGCCGTGCGCGCTCACCACCCAGGCGGTGCGCACGATGGCATGGCGCACGCCGCTCGTCCGGACCGCGAGCTCGCCGCCCAGCTTCGACGCGCCATAGACGTTGAGCGGCGCAACCGGGTCGTCGGTCTCCCACGCGCCGGCCTTGTCGCCGGCGAAGACATAGTCGGTCGACACCTGGACGAGCGGGATGTTCCCCTCGGTGCATCCCTGTGCAAAGGCCGCAGGCGCGAGGGCGTTGATCGACCATGCGGCGACGAGATCGCTCTCGGCCTTGTCGACCGCGGTATAGGCCGCCGCGTTGATCACCGCCGACCAGGGGCGTTCAGCGACCTTCGCCCGGATTGCGGCGGGATCGGCGAGGTCGAGCGCCGCGCGGCCGAGCGCGACCACCTCCCAGCCGTCCGGCCAGGAGCAGCGCTGGAGCTCGGTGCCGACCTGTCCGCTCGCGCCGGTGACGAGAACCTGCTTCACCGCGCGCTCAGGCCGCCAGGCCGCGACGCTGGTCGGCCTTGCGCTCGGCGACGATCGCCTGCCACCATCCTTTGTTGGCGAGATACCATTCGACGGTCTTGCGGATGCCGGTTTCGAACGTCTCGATCGGCGTCCAGCCGAGCTCGTCGCGGATGCGGCTTGCATCGATCGCATAGCGCTTGTCGTGGCCCGGACGGTCGGTGACATAGGCGATCTGCTCGGCGTAGCTCTTGCCGTCCTCGCGCGGGCGCAACTCGTCCAGAATCGTGCAGATGGTCCTCACGACCTCGATGTTCTGCCGCTCGTTATTGCCGCCGACGTTGTAGGTACGGCCCGGCTGCCCCTTTTCGAACACTGCCTGAAGCGCGCGGACATGGTCTTCGACGTAGAGCCAGTCGCGAACCTGGTCGCCCTTGCCATAGACGGGCAGCGCCTCGCCGGCGAGCGCCTTCGCGATCATCAGCGGGATCAGCTTCTCGGGGAAATGATAGGGGCCGTAGTTGTTCGAGCAATTGGTGATGAGCACCGGAAGACCGAAAGTATGGCCCCAGGCGCTGACCAGATGGTCCGAACCGGCCTTGGACGCCGAATAGGGCGAACGCGGGTCGTAGGGCGTGTCTTCGGTGAAGAGGCCGTCCTCGCCGAGCGAGCCATACACCTCGTCCGTCGAGATGTGATGAAAGCGGAATGCCCGCTTGGCCGCATCGTCCAGACCCAGCCAATAGGCTCGCGCCTCGGCGAGCATGGTGTAGGTGCCGACGATGTTCGTCTGGATGAAGGCACCGGGCTCGTCGATCGAGCGATCGACATGGCTCTCCGCAGCCAGATGGGTGACGATCTCGGGCCGGAATTCGGCCATCGCCGCCCGTACTGCAGCGGCATCGCAGACATCGCCTTGGACGAAGCGATAGCGATTGCTGTTCGCGACCCGCTCGACCGTCGACAGCGTGCCGGCGTAGGTCAGCTTGTCGAAGTTCAGCACTTCGTGGGTCGAATCGTCGATCAGATGCCGGATCAGTGCCGATCCGATGAAGCCGGCTCCGCCGGTAACGAAGATGCGCATGTGCTGATCCTTAGGCGAGCGGCGCGAGCGGACGGCCGTCGTATGGGAAGGGGCTGTCAAAATCGGCGAGGAGCGGCTGCACGGCATCCTTTGCCGAGAGTTCCGGCGTCGCTCCTGCCGGCAGCGGCCAGTCGATGCCGATCGCCGGATCGTTCCAACGGATGCCGCCGTCGTGCTCGGGAGCATAGGTGTCCGAGCATTTGTAGGTGACCTCGCAACCGGCTTCGAGCGTCAGAAATCCATGAGCGAAGCCGATCGGAATGAACAGCTGGCACCCGTTCTCGGCCGAAAGCTCCGCGCCGACCCATTGGCCATAGGTCGGCGAGCCACGGCGTACATCGACGGCGACGTCGAAGATCCGGCCGCGGATACAGCGCACCAGCTTGTCCTGGCCATGGGGCGGGGTCTGAAAATGGAGGCCACGCAGAGTATACTGCGGCACGGAAAGCGAGTGATTGTCCTGGACGAAGGTGCAATCAATGCCGATCTCCCGGAAGGCGGGTACCGAATAGACTTCGGTAAACCATCCCCTCGCGTCGCCGAAGCGGCGCGGTGCAATAAGACTGACGATAGGCATCGCGGCTCCCAATAGTGCAGCCGGTAGCGACTCGCAATTGACAGTGGACGGGTCCGCGAAGGCATTCCCATTCCAGTCGGCAAACGGTTCCCGGAACGAGCCGTCGCGTCGACATGCCGGATTGCTGTCCGGCCACCTTTCCAATTGGCCACAACTCGAGAAGCTCCCCTGGCGGCATTTCGTCGTGATCCGGCACCGCGTCGGCGCTGTGCAGTTCGATGTCTTCGGGTCGCCGCCCTGCCGATCGGCGGGAATCCGCACTTTCGCCCTGCCATGCTCGGACGACTGAGAAACGTCGCCCTAATGATCCAATTGACAAATTGCTTTTTATATTCTGAAACAACGCTGCTTTCACCGCTGTTGCGAATCGGACGGCCAAGAACCGCGTCCGGCCCGGAGGTGTGAAGCTAGGGACAAGCCGGGGGCCGTGGACGCCTCCGTCGCCAAGGGAGGACTGTCGGAAATGCACGTTCGTCAAACCTATCGCTCGCGTACCGCATCTCGCGGTCGGATCGTTCGCGATCTCATGTTGTCGGCCAGTGTGATCGTCGGCTTCGCCGGCGTCGCGCAGGCGCAGGACACGACGGCCGTGCCCGATTCCGCCTCGGCTCAGGCGGGAACCGCAGTACAGGCCGATCCTGCCGCCCAGGCGCCCCAGGACACCGCCGCCGACCAAGGCGGCAGCGACATCGTCGTCACCGGCTATCGCGAATCGATCGAGGCCAGCCTCTCGCAGAAGCGCAACGCCAACGCCTTCGTCGACGTGATCACCGCCGAGGACGTCGGCAAGTTCCCCGACAAGAACGTTGCCGACGCGCTGCAGCGCGTGCCGGGCGTCATCATCGAACGCGACGGCGGCGAGGGCGCCCGCGTCAGCATCCGCGGTCTGCAGTCGGACCTGACGATGACGCAGCTCAACGGCAACTTCCTGGCCGGCGCCGACAGCGGCGAGCCGAGGCGCTCGTTCAACTATGTGCTGCTGCCGTCCACCTTCATCGCCAGCACCGAGGTCTACAAGTCGCCCGAAGCCCGGCTCGAGGAGGGCGGCGTCGGCGGCACGATCATCCTCAACACCCGGCGGCCGCTCGACGTGAAGGCGGGGTCGGGCTTCATCTCGGCGGAAGGCACCTATTCGGACACGTCCAAGAAGTTCGAGCCGCAGCTCGCCGGCCAGATCTCATGGAAGAACCAGGACGAGACGTTCGGCGTCCTCGTCGGCGGCGTCTACCAGAAGCGCACCAATCGCGAGCTGCGTGCGGAGACCGAGAGCTGGCGCTGGTGGAGCGACCGCGACGCGAACGGCGACGTCATCACCCGCGCGACCGACGTCAACGGCAATGCGTTCGAGAACGACGACGCGGTTCTCTATTGGCCGGGCACCGGCGTGACCACGCAGAGCGGCCAGCATTATTCGGGCTTCTGGGCGCCGCAGTCGGTGAACGAGCAGGTATTCAACCAGGAGCGCGAGCGCTACGGCATCCAGGCGACGATGCAGGTGCGTCCGTTCGACAACGTGACGGTCACCTCCAATTATTTCCGCTTCCAGTACAGCAGCGACTATACCAGTAACGTGCTGAAGATCCCCGAATGGGGCTACGGCAACTTCTTCACCGGCGCGACGTTCGATCCTAGCGGCACCATCATGCAATCGGCGCAGTTCCAGGTGCTGGCCGCGAGCACGGGCTGTCTGCTCAATACGCCGCCGTGCACGATGGAGACGCCGCAGATCGCCGGCACCTACAGCCGCGAGAAGCAGGTCTCGAACACGTTCGAGACCGAGGTCAAATATGACCAGGACCACTTCAGCGCGGTGCTCAAGATGGGCAAGACCAAGGCGACCGGCGGGCCGTCTCTGCGCTTCAACGTCGCTGCGAAGCCGCGACTCACCACCACCGGTGCCGAGCAGAACGGCAATTTCCTGAGCGCGTGGGATTTCTCCAGCGGCAAGGTCAATTTCGAATTTTCGCCGGAGCTTCAGGAGAACATCAGGAATGGCATCGCGCAGATCGACACCGGATCGACCGGCTCCAACTTCATCAACAGCGAGCTGTCGCAGCGCTATGCGCAGCTCGACCTGACGCGCCGCTTCGATGACAGCTTCCTCAGCTCGATCCAGGTCGGCGCGAAGTGGCGCGATCTCAGCATCCAGCGCGAGGGCGGCCGCGTCGAATGGTATGCCGATCCGGCGACCGAGCGGCGCTATCAGGATACGCCGGAAGGCGCGATCGCGCGGCCCGAATTTTTCTATGACCAGGCGATCGGCAACATCGCCGGCGGCTTCAACGCCAGCTCGTTCCCGGGCATCAACCTCGAAAACTATCTGGACTATATCAACTCCACTTACGGCTCGCCGGTGCGCATCCTAGAGGACGGCAACTACAACCTCGGCGAGCGGGTCTGGGCGGGCTATGTCCAGACCAATTTCCAGAGCGGCGGTTTCCGCGGCAACATCGGCCTGCGCGTCGCCAACACCAAACAGTCCGGCCTCACCGCGGACCGGCTCGAATATCTCAACGAATATTGCGTCGATGGTCCCGGCGGGCCGTTCGATCCCAACCGGCCGGTCGGACCGGACGGCAATTGTCAGGTGATCCCGCTCGACCAGCGCCGGGAGCTCGTCAACACGTTCGTGGACCAGTCGAAGTCCTACACCGACTGGCTGCCGAGCCTGAACGCCTCCTACGAGATCACCCCCAACCTGCTGGTGCGCGGTGCCGTCGCCAAGGTGATCGCGCGTCCGTCCTTCGAGAATCTCGGTTCGCAGCGGTCGCTGACCTATCGTTCGCCGGAATATGCCTTCGACCGCGGCCAGTTCGGCGAGTTTCAAGGCTGGTCTGGCGAGGGCGGCAATGCCGACCTGAAGCCGTTCGAAGCGTGGCAGTACGATATCGGCATCGAATGGTACTTCCATCGCGGTTCGGTGGTGGGCGCGACGCTGTTCCGCAAGGACGTGTCCAACTTCATCGTGCCGCTCGTGCTCGACGTGACGCGCGAGGTGGCCGGCGAGCAGGTGCAGATCCAGCCCTATGAAACCGTCGCCAACGCCTCCGACGCGGTGTCACAAGGTATCGAGCTCTATGCCCAGCATACGCTGCCCTTCGGTCTCGGCGCGCAGGTGAACTTCACCTACAACGACACATCGGTCGCGGACGTCTCGCTCGACGGGGAGAAGGTCGGCTCGTCGCCGCTCGTCGGCAGCTCCAAGACGCAGATCAACGCGTCGGTCTTCTACGAGAGCGACAGGCTGCTGCTGCGCGCGTCCTACAATCGCCGCGGCGAACGGGTCCGCGCGCTCGTCTCGGGCCTGATCGAATATGACGCTCCGTACGAGCAGATCGACCTCAACGCCTCCTACGAGCTGATGAAGGGTCTGCAGCTCACCGCGTCGGTCATCAACCTCACCAAATCGGAGGAGAGCCGGTATCTCGGCAACGACACCAAGGACCGCTTCACCTACCGGAATTATTTCGGACGGCGTGCCTATGTCGGCATCTCGTACAACTTCTGACGAACGGGCTTGACGAGCTCCCCGGGGATGGCCCCCCAGCCTCCGCCATCCCCCTCTCCCGCCGGGCGCCACCACTTGCGCCCGGCGGGAGTGATGGAGGAACATGGGGCTGTAGGCAGGACAGGGGTCGGCGCCGAACCATGAGGACAATTCTCGCCGGCATCGCGGCGGCAGCGGCGCTGGGGCTATCGGGATGGGCGTTCGCCGAGAACCCGATCGTGCCCGGCTGGTATGCCGATCCGGAGATCCGGGTATTCGCCGGCCGCTATTGGATCTATCCGACCCTGTCGGATGATCCGGACAAGCCGGAGGCGAGCCCGCGCTTCTCGCCTGAGCAGGCCGAGGCGCGCAAGCGCCGCACGGTCCGGCCGTCCTACGTCAAGCAGACCTATTTCGACGCCTTCTCCTCGCCCGACCTCGTCCACTGGACCAGGCACCGCCGCGTTCTCAGCGTCGAGAACGTCGCCTGGGCGGCCTATGCCGTCTGGGCGCCATCGGTGATCGAGGCGAAGGGGCGCTACTATATGTTCTTCGGCGCCAACGACATCCAGAGCGACCAGGAGCTCGGCGGCATCGGCCTCGCCGTCAGCGACCGGCCGGAAGGGCCGTTCAAGGACGCGCTCGGCAAGCCGCTGATCGGTGCCTTCCACAACGGCGCGCAGCCGATCGACCCGTTCGCGTTCCGCGACGACGACGGGCGGGTCTATCTCTATTACGGCGGCTGGAGCCACTGCAACGTCGTGCGCCTGAGCGACGATCTGCGCTCGGTGGTGCCGTTTCCCGACGGCACGAGCTACAAGGAGATCACGCCGCCCGGCTATGTCGAGGGTTCGTTCGTGATCAAGCGCAAGGGCGTCTACTATCTGATGTGGTCGGAGGGCGGCTGGACCGGCCCCGACTACAGCGTCGCCTACGCGATGGGGCCGAGCCCGCTCGGGCCGTTCAAGCCGATGGGCAAGATCCTGAGCCAAGACTTCCGCATCGCGCGCGGGGCGGGGCATCACTCGGTGGTGAACGTGCCCGGCACCGACGACTGGTACATCGCCTATCACCGCCGGCCGCTGGGCGACGACGTCGGCGAGCATCGCCAGCTCGCGGTCGACCGGATGATCTTCAACCCGGACGGGACGATCCGGCCGGTGGTAATGACGAACGGGGGTGTAGAGCCGCGGCCGCTGAAGTCCCAAACCCGTGCTCCTGCGAAGGCAGGAGCCCTGGATTACGGGCAGCACGGCTTGCGGCCTGGGGCTCCTGCTTTCGCAGGAGCACTGACATCAGGGGGAGAGCAATCTTGAGGACCGGACTTCGCGCCGCGATCGTAGTGCTGGTGGGAATCAGCCTGTGCGCGCCGCTGCCGCTGACGGGCGCGGCGGCGATCGCGCAGACCGCTCCGGACGAGGCGCTGGTCGACCTCGCCAACCCGCTGATGGGGACCGATTCCAGCTACACCCTGTCCTACGGCAACACCTATCCGGCGGTCGCCGTGCCGTTCGGCATGAACTTCTGGACGCCGGTGACCGGCAAGCTGGGCAGCGGCTGGGGCTACACCTACGATGCCGAGAAGATCAACGGCATCAAGCAGACCCACCAGCCGAGCCCGTGGATGAACGACTACGGTGCCTTCGCGCTGTTCGCGGAGACGGGGCCGCTCAAGCTCAAGCAGGAGGAGCGCGCGAGCTGGTACAGCCACAAGGCCGAGGAGGCGCGGCCGTACAGGTACAAGGTCTATCTCGCCGATTATGACGTGACCGCCGAGGTCGCGCCGACCGACCGCGCCGCGCAGTTCCGCTTCACCTTCCCCAAGAGCGACGACGCGCACATCATCCTCGATGCCTATGACGGCGGGTCGATGGTGACGATCGATCCGACGCGGCGGCGGATCACCGGCTACGTCCGCAACAACAGCGGCGGGGTGCCCAGGAATTTCCGCAACTATTTCGTCGCCGAGTTCGACCGCGACTTCACCGTCAGCCGGACCTGGGACGACAATTATCAGCTCGCCGCCGACCTTTCCCGCGAGGGCGGGCACGTCGGCGCCGTCGTGAGCTTCAGGACGCGCGACGGCGAGCAGGTGGGGGTGAAGGTCGCCTCCTCGTTCATCAGCCTCGATCAGGCCGAGCGCAATCTGGCGAGCGAGGTCGGCAAGGACAGCTTCGACCAGACCGAGGCCAAGGCGCGGGCGGTGTGGGAGAAGGAATTCGCCCGAATCCAGGTGAGCGATCCCGATCTCGACAACAGGCGGACCTTCTATTCGGCGCTGTACCGGATGCTGCTGTTCCCGCGGCGCTTCTACGAGTTCGACGCCAAGGGGCAGGTGGTCCACTACAGCCCGTACGACGGGCAGGTCCATCCCGGCTACATGTTCACCGACAACGGCTTCTGGGACACGTGGCGTGCGGTGTTCCCGTGGTTCGCGCTGATGTATCCCGAGCTCGACGGCCAGATCATGCAGGGGCTGGTCAATACCTACAAGGAATCGGGCTGGCTGCCGGAATGGGCGAGCCCCGGCCACCGCGACGTGATGATCGGGTCGAACTCGGCCTCGCTGATCGCCGACGCTTACATCAACGGCGTGCGCGGGTTCGACGTCGAGACGCTCTACGAGGCGATGGTCAAGAACGCGACCACGTCGGAAGGGCGGCCGAGGGACGCGAAGGGCGAGCTCGTCCACGCGGTCGGGCGCGAGGGCGCCGAATATTACAACCGGCTAGGCTACGTCCCCTACGACGTCGGCATCAAGGAGAATGCCGCACGCACGCTCGAATATGCGACCGCGGACTTCGCGATCTCGCGGCTCGCCGAGGCGCTGGGGAAGGCCGAGGACGCCAAGCTCTACGCCGGCCGGGCGCAGAATTATCGCAAGCTCTACGACCCGCAGTCGGGCTGGATGCGCGGGCGCAACCAGGACGGGTCCTGGGCGACGCCGTTCAACCCGTTCAAATGGGGCGACGCCTTCACCGAGGGCAACGCGACCCACTACAGCTGGTCGGTGATGCAGGACGTCCAGGGGCTCATCGACCTGATGGGCGGGGACAAGCCGTTCGTCGAGCGGCTCGATTCGATCTTCACCATGCCGCCGGTGTTCGACGAGAGCTACTACGGCCAGGTGATCCACGAGATCCGCGAGATGCAGATCGTCGACATGGGCCAGTACGCCCATGGCAACCAGCCGATCCAGCACATGATCTATCTCTACGACTGGGCCGGCGCGCCGTGGAAGGCGCAGTACCACGTCCGCGACGTGATGAAGCGGCTCTATTCGGCGGCGCCCGACGGCTATCCGGGCGACGAGGACAACGGCCAGACCTCGGCCTGGTACGTGTTCTCCGCGCTCGGCTTCTACCCGGTGACGCCGGCGGTCGGGCAGTACGCGATCGGCAGCCCGCTGTTCCGCTCGGTCCGTCTCACCATGCCGGGCGGCAAGGTGCTGACGATCGAGGCGGAGAACAACAGCGCGAAGAACGTCTACATCCAGTCGGTCAGCTTCAACGGCAGGGCGCACGACAAGGTTTGGCTCGACCGCGCGGCGCTCCAGCAGGGCGGCACGCTGCGCTTCGTGATGGGGCCGACGCCCGACAAGCAGTGGGCGAGCAGCAAGGCGAGCGCGCCCTTCTCGATGAGCGCGCCGGCGGCGAAGTGAGAAAAGGGGAGATGAGGATGTTCACGCGCCGCGAGGTGATGGCGGGCGCCGGTGCGCTGGCGATGGCAACGGCGCTGCCCGCGAGGGCCGCGGAGCCGCTGGTCACCGAGCGTCCGCCCAGGAGTGCGCGGCGCTTCACCAGCCGCGCGGTCGAGCAGGAGATCAAGCGCGTCAAGGCGAAGATCGCCGATCCGGAGCTCGCCTGGCTGTTCGAGAATTGCTACCCCAACACCCTCGACACCACCGTCCAGCTCGGTGAGGTCGACGGCAAGCCCGACACCTTCGTCATCACCGGCGATATCGACGCGATGTGGCTGCGCGACAGCTCGGCGCAGCTCCAGACCTATGTCCATCTGACGCCGAAGGACGCGGAGCTGCGAAGGCTGTTCCACGGCGTGCTGCAGCGGCAGGCGCGCTGCATCCTGATCGATCCCTACGCCAACGCCTTCATGCACGACCCCGCAGCGCTGTCGAGCCTGCCGGCACGCACCGACATGACCGACATGAAGCCCGGCGTCGCCGAGCGGAAGTGGGAGATCGACTCGCTCTGCTATCCGATGCGGCTCGCCCATGCCTATTGGACGGCGACGCGCGACAAGGCGCCGTTCGACGAGCCGTGGGCGCGCGGGATGGCGCAGGCGGTCGCCACTCTGCGCGAACAGCAGCGCAAGGACGGGCCCGGGCCCTATCATTTCCAGCGGGTCGACAAGTCGCCGACCGAGACGCTGATGTTCGGCGGCTATGGCGCGCCGACGCGCAAGGTCGGGCTGATCCACTCGGGCTTCCGGCCCTCGGACGACGCCTGCCTCTATCCGTTCCTGATCCCGTCGAACCTGTTCGCGGTGTCGGCGCTCGGGATGCTCGCCAAGGTGCTGCGCGAAGCGCGCGGCGACGATGCGGCGGCGAGCCGGTGCGAGGCGCTGGCCGGCGAGGTGCGCCAGGCGCTCGACAAATACGGCAAGATGCCGGACGGGCAGGGCGGCGAGGTCTGGGCGTTCGAGGTCGACGGCTACGGCAACGCCATCTTCATGGACGACGCCAACGTCCCCAGCCTGTCGGGCCTGCCCCTGCTCGGCGCCGCGGACCGCAACGATCCGCTCTACCGGCGCACGGCGGCGCTCGCCTGGAGCTCGCGCAACCCCTATTTCTTCGCCGGCACCGCCGCCGAGGGGATCGGCGGGCCGCACGTCGGCATGGATATGATCTGGCCGATGTCGATCATCACGCGGGCGCTCATCAGCGACGACGATGCCGAGATCGTGAAGTGCCTGCGCTGGCTCAAGGCCACGCACGGCGGCACCGGCTTCATGCATGAATCCTTCCACAAGGACGATCCGGCGAAGTTCACGCGCAGCTGGTTCGCCTGGGCGAACGGGCTGTTCGGCGACCTGATCATCGATCTGGCGCAGCGGAGACCCGCGCTGCTCGCCGAGCGGCTGTAGAAGTAGAAATGGAAAAGAAGGAAGACAAAGCGATGATGACCGCCAACCGCCGCCAGCTGCTGTCCGGCACCGGGCTGGCCGTGCTCGGCGCCGCGCTGCCCGTGCGCGGCTGGGCGCAGGCGCCGGCGGCGGGGAAGCCGAACCTGTTCATCGGCACCGGCGGGCATGGCCACACCTTCCCGGGGCCGTCGCTGCCGTTCGGCATGGCCCAGCTCGGGCCCGACACCGACAATGCGCGCTGGGATGCCTGCTCGGGCTATCACCGCGACGACGGCTCGATCATGGGCTTTTCGCATACGCATCTGTCGGGGACCGGCATCGGCGACATGCTCGACGTGCTGGTGGTGCCGACGCGGGGACCATTGCAGCTGGAGCCGGGGCCGCTCGACAATCCGGACGCGGGCTATCGCCAGCGCTTCTCGGAGGAACATGCCGAGCCCGGCTATTACCGCGTGCGGCTCGAGTCCGGAGTGCTCGCGGAGCTGACGGTGACCGAGCGCACCGGGCTCCACCGCTATCGCTTCCCGCAGGGACCGGGACATGTCCTGGTCGACTTCGCCCACATGATCATCGACCGGTGGGACAAGGGGACGCTGATCGACGAAGCGTCGCTCGCGCTCGATGCCGACGGGACGCTGACCGGCAGCCGGCGCGTGCACCGCTGGGCCAAGGGGCGGCGCATCCATTTCGCGATGAAGCTGTCGCGGAGGCCCGATCGGGTGCAGTTCTTCGCCGACGGTGCCGCGCCCTCGCCCGAGGGGACCACGAAAATTGTCGGCAACCGGCTCAAGGTCGCGCTGTTCTTCGACGATGCCGGCAGCGAGCCGATCCTGATCAAGACCGGCATCTCCGCGATCGACGTCGACGGCGCCCGCGCGGCGCTGGCGGCGGAGGCGTCCGGATGGGACTTCGACGGCGCCCGTGCCGCGGCCGTTCGGGTCTGGGCGAAGGAGATCGGCTGCGTTCGCGTCTCCGGCGGCACCGAGGCGCAGCGGACGATCATGGCGAGCGCGCTCTACCATGCCTTCCTCGCGCCGACGCTGTTCACCGATCGCGACGGCCGCTACGTCGGGCTCGACCGGCAGGTGCACCGTGTGCCGGAGGGCGAGCTCGCCTTTAGCACCTATTCGCTGTGGGATACCTATCGCGCGCTGCATCCGCTGTTGACGCTGGTGCGGCCCGAGCGCGCCGAGATGCTGACGCGCGACCTCGTCCGCCAGACGCGCGAGAGCCCCTATGGCCCGCCGGTGTGGCCGCTCCAGGGCGTGGAGACGGGCACGATGATCGGCTGGCACGCGGTGGTGGTGCTCGCCGAAGCCTGTGTGAAGGGGATCAAGGCCGACTATGCCTCCGCCTGGCCGATGATCCGCCGCCGGGCGTTCGACCGCACGATGACCGACATCGACAGCACGCTCGGGCGCGGCTTCTATTACGACCTCGGCTATATCCCCGCGGACAAGATCTGGGAGTCGGTCAGCCGCACCCAGGAATATGCCTATGACGACTGGGCGATGGCGGCGCTCGCCGAGGCGGCGGGGGCGAAGGAGGATGCCGCGGCGCTGCGCAAGCGCAGCCTCAACTACCGCAACGTCATCGATCCGAAAATCGGCTTCGCTCGCCCGCGCTTCAGCGACGGGAGCTGGTGGGAGAACTACGACCCTATCCAGCTCGGCCACGACCCCGAGAAGCACCGCGACTATACCGAGGCGAACGGCTGGCAGGCGACCTTCCTCAACCAGCACGACATCTACGGCCTGATCGAGCATTTCGGCGGCGACGCGGCGTTCGAGAAGAAGCTCGACGCCTTCTTCACCGCGCCCTCGACCCTGCCCAAGAACGCGCCGCCCGACATCTCCGGGCTGGTGGGCCAGTACGCGCACGGCAACGAGCCGGACCAGCACGCCGCCTATCTCTATGCCTATGCCGGCGCGCCGTGGAAGACGCAGGCGATGGTGCGGCGCCTGCTCGTCGAGATGTACAAGGACGACCCCGACGGCGTGATCGGCAACGACGACTGCGGGCAGATGAGCGCCTGGTTCGTGCTGAGCGCGCTCGGCTTCTATCCGGTCGATCCGGTGAGCGCGGTCTATGTGTTCGGATCGCCGTTGTTCGACGAGGCGGAGGTCGAGGTCGGAGCCGGCAAGACGCTGCGCATCCGCGCCTCGGGCAATGCGCCGGACCGGCCCTATGTCCAGTCGGTGCGGTGGAACGGCAAGCCCTGGACCCGCAACTGGATCGCGCACGCCGAGCTCGTCAAGGGCGGCGAGCTGGTGTTCGAGATGGGAGCGAAGCCGTCGCGCTTCGGAACGGCGAAGAAGGATCGGCCGCCATCGTTCGGGAAACGGCCAGGCTAAAGTTTGTCCGTTAGATGATAGTGCTCCTGCGAAGGCAGGAGCACGGATGTCGCGTGCAGGCCGACTCTAAGCCGCGTAGTCCGCGACACCCGCTCCCGCCGGCGCCTTCCACAGCGCGCCGGGCTTGGGCAGCAGGAAATGGCTGAACGGCAGGATCGCGGCGCCAACTGCCGGGGCGTCCTCCGACAGCGCCGCGCGGGCGACCGGCGCGATTGCCGGCAGCACCTCCGCCTCCTCCTTCATCAGCGCGTTGGTCCGCTCGGCGAGCTGCTCGAGCAGATGGCTGGGAAGTCGGCCGCCCATCAGCACCACCGCCGGGTTGATCAGGCAGTTCACCGCGTCGAGCGGCACGGTCAGCTGCCGTGCGGCGCGTTCGATCCATTCGGTGACGCAGACCTTCACCCGCGCATCGGCGGAGGTTTTGCCCATCGCATCGGTCAGCGCGAGGCCATGGCCTTCGAGATGGCGGGCGAGGCCGGAGAGCGACACCAGCGCCTGGATCTGCTCGCCGCGGCCGTCGCCGCCGGGCGCGCGCATGAAGCCGAGCTCGCCGCTGCGCCCGTCCGCGCCGCGGACATAGGCGCCATCGACGACCAGCCCGCCGCCGAGGCCGGACGATATCAGGATGTAGAAGAAGCTGTTGTGCTTCTGCCCCAGGCCGAGTTGCATCTCGCCCATGGCGGCAGCCGCGGCGTCGTTCTCGGTGAAGACGGGAAGGTTGAACGGTTCGGCGAACAGCTCGGCCATGTCGATGCCTTCCCACGCGGCATATTCCGCGGGTCGCCCCGGCAGGTCGACCAAGCCGAGATCGTCCGGCACCGCGACGCCGAGCCCCACCACCTTGCCGATGTCGACGCTGGCCTGACGCAGCATCTTCTTGATCGAGCGGCGATAGAGCGAGCGGACGTGGTCGGGGAGGGCGAAGCTCACTTCTTCCGAGACGCGGGCCAGCGTTTCTCCCGAGAAGTTGACGACGACGATGGTGATATGGTCGCGGTCGACGTTGATGCCGATCGAGTAGCAGGCGTCTCTACGGATCACGAGCTTTGTCGGCGGCTGACCGCGTCCGCCGCGCCGCTGGCCCGCCTCCTCGATCAGCCCGTCGTCGAGCAGGCGCCGGGTGATGTTGGCGATTGCCGGCGCGGTGAGGCCGGTGATGCCGGCCAGCTCGACCCGGGTCAGCGAGCCGCACACCCGGATCGCGTGCAGCGTCACCCGCTGGTTATGATCGGCGGCGCGTTCGAGATTGGTGCCGGAAAGGCGCGGGCGGGCGCGGGACGAGGGTGTCATACGGCGTTTCTGCGGGTCACGTCCGTGGAGTCCGGGTCAGTCATTGCGGCACGCATCGCATGTTTTCCTTGCTGTCGCTATCACGAACCCTCCACCGCCTCTTCCATCGTTTCCAGCGGTATGCCGCGGGTTTCCGGGAAATAGCGCCATACCACGACGAATTGCACCACCATCGCGGCGGCGAAGAACCAGAAGGGCAGCGCCTGCATGTGCTGCGCGACGACGGGGAAGCCGAAGGCGATCAGCGCATTCATGCCCCAGTGCGTCGCGCTGCCGATCGCTTGGCCGCGGGCGCGGACGGCGGTCGGGAAGATCTCCGACAGATAGACCCAGATCACCGCGCCCTGCGAGATGGCGAAGAACAGGATGTAGACGATCAGCGCGGGCAGCAGCCAGGCCTGGCCCGTGCCGCTGGTGTAGATCGCCGCCACCGCGGCCAGCGCCGCCGCCGTCCCCGCCGCGCCGGTCAGCAGCAGCGGCTTGCGTCCGATCCGGTCGATCACCGCCATGCCGACCAGCGTCGCGACCAGGTTCGCGACGCCGATCGCCACCGACTGCAAGTCCGCCGACAGGCCGCTGAAGCCGGCGGCGACGAAGATGTCGCCGAGATAGTAGAGGATCGCGTTGATCCCGGAGAGCTGGTTGAACAGCGCGATCGCGACGGCGAGCAGGATCGGTCTGTGGTGCCGGCGCCAGTCGAGACGCGCGCGCCCGTCCTGGCCCTCGCCCGCGCGGAACTGCACGACCAGCCGGTCGGGGTCGCCCATCGAGAGTTGGCGGATCGCCTCGCGCGCCTCGGCTTCCCGTGCCTTTTGCACGAGCCAACGCGGACTTTGCGGAATCCGCAGCAGCATCGCCAGGAACAGCAGCGCCGGCAGCGCCGCAACGCCGAGCTTCAGGCGCCAGGCGAGCTCGCCGTCGACGACCCGGCCGATCAGGAAGTTGCTGACATAGGCCGCAAGGATGCCGGCGACGACGCTGAGCTGGAACGATCCGACCAGCCATCCTCGGCGCCGGGCCGGACTGATCTCCGCGATATAGACCGGCGCCAGCACCGAGGAGCCGCCGATCGCGAGACCGCCGATGAAGCGGAAGCCGATCAGCATCGCCAGCCCGCCGCTCGCCGCCGAGCCGATCGCCGAGACGACATAGGCGATCGCCACCCACAGCAGCATGGTGCGGCTGCCGTAGCGGTCGCCCGGCGCGCCGGCGCCGAGCGCGCCGACCAGCGTGCCCACCAGCGCCGCCGACACGGCGCTCCCCAGCGCGACCGGCGAGAGGGCGAACGAATGCCGCAGCGCATCGGTCACGCCTGCGATCACCGCGGTATCGAAACCGAACAGCAGGCCGCCAAGTGCCGCCGCCACGACCGCGTTCGGATTCAGGTCCCTGGTCGCCATGCGTTGATCCCCTCCCGTTTGACCGACCGGCATCGCGATCGTTGAATTATGCAAATTGAAGTATTAATCGAGCCGACGCGCTGCACAAGCGGCTCCGGGGTGCTCGGACCCGCCGGTACATGAGCAGGCGTCTGGCAGGGAGAGGGGAAGCCTTCATATGGTTCGATGCTCCTGTCCCCTGTCGAGGATGCCGACCCGATCCCGCCTGATGTCCGTTCCCATGGCGGCGGTCATCCCGCCGCCTCCCGTTCCAGTCGAAAGCAAGCTGTCATGATAATCGTCCCCGGCGCCGCGTTGTCGTGCGCAATCCTTGATCCATGTTCGCCGGACGGCAAGGCTGCTTTGCACCGCGAGGACCGCGCATGAGTGTCGGCGGTGCGGACGGGCTGCCGCTGGCGGGGATCGAGCTCGGCGGGACGAAATGCATCTGTACGCTGGCGCATGGGCCCGAGGCGATCCTCGACCAGCGCACGATCGCGACGACCACGCCCGACGAGACACTGCCGGCGATCCTGGCGGTTCTGCACGAATGGGAGGACACGCATGGCTTTCACGCGCTCGGCATCGCCTCGTTCGGTCCGCTCGAGTTGAATCCGGCCTCGCCGCGTCATGGGCAGATCCTGGCGACCAACAAGCCTGACTGGCCCGGCACCGACGTGCGCGGCGTCCTGTCCGCGCCCTTTGCGGTGCCGGTGGGGTTCGATACCGACGTCAATGGTGCTGCGCTCGCCGAAATCCGCTGGGGCTGCGCACAGGGCCTCGACGATTTCGCCTATGTGACCGTCGGCACGGGCGTCGGCGTCGGGCTGATCGTGCATGGGCGGCCGACGCGCGGCATCGGGCATAGCGAGATCGGCCACATCCGCGTGCCGCGGCTGCCAGCGGACGATCTTCCGAGCGTCTGCCAATTCCATGACGATTGCGTCGAAGGGCTCGCCTCCGGCTCGGCGCTGGTGGCGCGGCTCGGGGCGCGCGCGGTCGCCGATCTCACCCCGAACGATCCGGTGTGGGAGCCGATCGTCGACGTGCTTGCCGTCATGTGCCACGCGCTCGTCTGCGCGACGGGGCCGCATCGCATCGCGATCGGCGGCGGAGTGGTGTCGGGCCAGCCCCATCTGCTCGAACGGATCGACGCGGCGTTGCGCAGGAGCGTGAACGGCTATATGGAGCTCCCTCCCGCCGATTATATCGTCGCTCCCCGATTAGGCGCCTCGGCGGGGCCGCTCGGCTCGATCGCCCTGGCCGCAGGCGCCTGCGGCTAATCGCCCGACGGGAACCAATACGCGATCCGTCGATTCGTGCAGTTCGCCGCTGTCGCCGTTGAAAGGTGGCAGGGCGAAACTAATTAGGGGCGTAACGGCGTCACAGAGCGTCGGACATCGCAGGGAGGAGACCCATATGACCAGGAAGATCCAATTCGTTGCGCTGCTCGCCGGGAGCGTCGCGCCGCTGTCGTTGTTCGCGATGGCCGCGCCCGCCCAGGCGCAGGATGCGGCGACCGCCACGCAGCCGCAGCAGGGCGAGCCGGCCGCCACTGCGCCCGAGGACCTCGGCGAGGACATCGTCGTCGTCGGCACCGCCGGCGGCGGCACGCGGCGGCAGGATGCGGCCTTCGCCGTCACCACGCTCAGCGCCGATGCGATCGCGCAGGCTGCGCCCAACAGCACCGCCGACCTGCTGCGCACCATCCCCGGCGTGATGGCGGAGAGCTCGGGCGGCCAGAACGGCGCCAACATCTTCGTGCGCGGCTATCCATCGGGCGGAGACGCGCAGTTCGTCACCTTCCAGGTGGAGGGCGTGCCGATCTTCCCGCCGCCGACGCTGTCGTTCCTCGAGAACTCGCAGCTCGTCCGGCTCGACGAGACGGTGGAGCGGGTCGAGGCGGTGCGCGGCGGCACCGGATCGCTGTTCTCGAACGGCCAGCCGGGCCTTACCGTCAACGTCGTCCAGCGGACCGGCGGCAGTGACTTTCACGGGCTCGGCAAGATTTCCTACACCGATTACGACGAGATCCGCGGCGATGCCTGGATCTCGGGCCCGCTCGACGAAGACACCGGCTTCATGATCGGCGGCTTCTACGCCCAGGGCAACGGCATCCGCGATCCGCAGTTCCGTGCCGAGAAGGGCGGGCAGATCACCGGCAACATCCACCACGACTTCGGCAACCGCGGCTCGGTCGAGGTCTATGCGCGCTACCTCAACGACCGCGGCCAATGGCTGCTGCCGATCCCGATCGTCCAGGACCAGGACGGCGACATCCATGCCTATCCGGGCTTCGACGCCGGCACCGGCGCGCTGCCGGGGCGCGAGACGCGGGTGACCACCAACCTGGCCGGGCGCACCGTCGACCTCGCCGACGGGCGCGGCGCCAAGGTGATCAACACCGGCGTCAACTTCGATTACGAGATCGCCGACGGCTTCCGCTTCCGCGAGCGCGCCAGCTATCTCGGCGGTCATGCCGACACCGTCGGGCTGGTGCCGACCGAGGCGCCGATCGCCGCTTCCGACATGGCGGAGCTGCTGGGCGGCGAGGGCGCGACGCTCTCGAGCCTCAGCTACGTCAATGGCGGCGGCACGCTCGCGGCGACCACGCCGGTGATGCGCGCCGGCGTCTGGGAGGTGCGCAAGAAAATCTCGTCCTTCGTTGCCGACACCGGCTTCGAGTGGACCGCCGGCAAGAACAAGCTGACGGGCGGCTTCTACTACGCCAACTACAGCTCGCGCGACCGCTGGACGCTCGGCAACCAGGTGCTGCTGGCCGGCGAACCCAATGCGCGGCTGCTCGACATGACGCTGACCAACGCAGCCGGCACGCTGCAGGCCGCGACGTTCAACGGCTTCACCAGCGGGCAGGGCTTCATCGTCGACGGCCAGTATGACGGCAGCGACTATGCCTTCTACGCGGTCGACGAGTTCCAGATCACGCCGGAGCTGCGCGTCGACGGCGGCGTGCGCTGGCAGCGGCACAAGATCGACGGGACGGTCCGCACGCCGGGCGGGACGGTCGACCTGGATGGCAATCCCGACACGCTCTACGACAATGCCGTCTCCGTGTTCGGCGGCCCGCGTCAGATCAATTATTCGGACTCGGCCTGGTCGTGGACCGTCGGCGCCAATTACGACATCACGAGTCAGATCGGCGTGTTCGCACGCTACAGCCGCGGCAACAGCTTCCCGCAGTTCGACAATCTGCGCGATGCGTCGGATGCGGACATCGCCGCCCGCAGCGGCCTCGCCGTCACCGCCGAGGTCGAGACCTACGAGGGCGGGATCAAGGTCTCGATGCCTTGGATCAACCTCTACGCCACGGTGTTCCACAACAAGTTCGACGGGCTCGCGACCACCCAGCTCGTCGACAACGTGCCGCTCAGCCAGATCGGCGGCGCCAAGGCGACCGGCGTCGAATTGGAGGGTGCGCTCCGGCCGTTCCGGGGCTTCACCCTGTCGGGCGCGGCGACCTACCTCGACGGCACCTATGAGGATTTCTTCACGGGCGGCGGCACGATCGACAACACCGGCAACCGCGTGCAGCGCCAGCCGCGCTGGGCGTGGCGCGTGACGCCGGCCTATGAGGTCGACATCGCGGGCTTCAAGCCGTCGCTCTTCGCGACGCTGCAATATACCGGCGACCGCTTCTCCGATCCGGAGAACCAGCAGCTGCTGCCGCACTTCTATCAGCTCGATGCCGGCGTGTCGGTCGACATCAGCGATCGGGTGCGGCTCCAGGTCACCGGCAACAACCTGACCGACGAGATCGGCCTGACCGAGGGCAATCCGCGCGAGATCGGCACACAAGGAGTCGGGCCGATCCTGGCGCGGCCGATCCTGGGCCGGTCGTTCCGGTTCAGCGCCGCGGTGAAGTTCTGATCGTGGAGCGGGCGCCGGGTTCCGGCGCCCGTTTCCTTTTCGCGTAACCCGCGAGGCGCCATGGACCGCCGCACGCTGCTCCGCCGCACCGCCACCCTGGCCGCCGGGACCGCGCTGGCGCCGGCGCTGAAGGCGGCGCCGGCGGGGCGGCAGCGCAACGTGCTGCTGCTCATCTCCGACGACCAGGGGCTCGACCTCGGCTGCTACGGCGTGCCGATCCGCACGCCCCGCATCGACCGGCTGGCGCGGGAGGGGACGCGCTTCGCGCGGGGCTATGCCGCGGTCTCCTCATGCAGCCCGAGCCGGGCGGTGATCAACACCGGCCTCTACACGCACCAGAACGGCATGTACGGGCTGCAGCACGACGTGCACCACCAGTCGCTGCTCGACGGGATCGAGACGCTGCCGTCGCTGCTGCGGCGCGCGGGCCATGCGGTGGCGCTGGTCGGCAAGAAGCATGTCGGGCCCGACAGCGCCTTTCCCTATGAGGCCGAGCTGGTGCCGGAGCGATCGGGCATCCGCGACGTGCGCGAGCTGGCGGTGGCGGCGGGGAGCTTCATCCGCTCGACCAACGACCGGCCGTTCTTCGTGACCATAGGCTACAGCGATCCGCATCGCGCCGCGACCGATTACGGCAACGACCGCCGCTGGCCCAGGGTGAAGCCGGCGCGCTACGATCCGAGGCGCGTGCCGATCCCGTCGCACCTGCCGGACATTCCCGCGGTGCGGCAGGACCTAGCCGAATATTATGAATCGCTGAGCCGCCTCGACGCGGGTGTCGGCATGATCCTCGACGAGCTGGAAGCGAGCGGGCGCGCCAAGGACACGCTGGTGATCTTCCTCAGCGACAACGGCCGGCCGTTCCCGGGCGCCAAGACCAATCTCTACGACCCGGGTCTCCACCTGCCGCTGATCATCCGCGCGCCGGGGCAGCGGGCCAGCGTCAACGACGCGATGGTGAGCTGGGTCGACATCGCGCCGACCGTGCTCGAGTTCACCGGCGTCGCCGGGCCGAAATATCCGCTGTCGGGCAAGTCGCTGCTGCCGCTCCTCGGCGAGCGGCAAGGGGCGGGGCGCGACGCCGTGTTCGCCAGCCACGACTTCCACGAGATCAACCAATATTATCCGATGCGCGCGATCCGCACGCGCACGCACAGCTACATCTTCAACCTCGCCTCGCCGCTCGATTACCCCATCGCGGGCGACGTCGCCGGATCGCCGAGCTGGAAGGCGATCAGCGCCGATCCGTCGATCCGGCTCGGCAAGCGGACGCAGGCGGCCTATCTCAAGCGGCCGGCGGAGGAGCTCTACGATCTGGCGCGCGATCCTGACGAACTGACCAACGTCGCCGCCGATCCGGCCTATGCGAGCGTGCTCGGCGACTTGCGCGAGCGGCTGCGGGCGATGCGCGCGGCGACGCACGATCCCTGGCTTGCCGGACAGACCGATCCCTATGCGCACATGGAACACGGTGGATGAGCGGACTCGTGCTCCTGCGAAGGCAGGAGCCCAGACCGCAAGCGCCGTATCCATGATCCAGGGCTCCTGCCTTCGCAGGAGCACGAGTCCGCTTCATCAGGACAGGCTCTAGCTCGTGTTGACATTCAGCGTTCCGGCGAAGCTGCGGACACTGCAACGCCCTTGCAATGTAGGATTTGGCCTGCTTGGCTCGCCGGTCCGAGCCGCGCACGCGCCGGTCCGCTCTTTGATCCCGTCGATCTCATCGATGTCGCGCCACTGCCGCGTCCGTGTCGCGTCGTTGTCGCCTTCTGTCGCGTCGCTGTAGCGCTTGTGTCGCGTTGCTGTAGCGTCCCTGGCGCGCCGCCGCAGCGTCCGCGCCGCAATCCGGTCGCGTTCGAGCAGCGTTCCCAGCGTATCGGCTCGCAAACACATGATCTGAGTCAATTTAGTCAACATTTTCGGAAGACGCCGGCACCGGAAGGCCTCGTCCGGAGGGGCCGATCTACCTATGACTTTCGTGACCTTCGACGGATTTCTGCGGGTTTCCGACACCTGTCCTGAAGCCTGGTGAGCGTGTCGTGCTCGGCGAGCATCGGCAGGACATAGGGCCGCCCTCGAATGGCTCAGCATCAACACACCCTAGTTTCCGGAAGCCGTCGCCAGGTCCGGATAACGCTCCAGGATCGCGCTCGCGACGCCGTTGGTCCAGCCGAAGCCGTCCTGCGTCGGATATTCGCCGCCGCCGCCGGCGCGATGCTCCTCGACGTCGTATTTCTCGAGCATCTTGCCGGTCTCGCCATAGGTGAGGGCGACGGTGTGCATCCAGCGCTTCGAGATCTCGCGCGCGAGGTCCTTGTGGCCGTAGCGGTCGAGCCCGGCGATCGCGACCCATTGCAGCGGCGCCCAGCCGTTGGGCGCGTCCCATTGCTGGCCGGTGCGGACCGGCGTGGTGCGCAGACCTCCCGGCGCGAGCAGCACGCGGCTGACGGTCAGCGCCACCGCCGAGGCCTGGCCGGGCGAGGCGGCGCCGACGAACAGCGGGTAGAGCGTTGCCGCGGAGACGACGGCGGTCGGCTTGCGCGCGATCCGGTCCCAGTCGGCGTAGCGGCCCTCGCGAGCGTCCCAGAGATAGCGGTCGATCGTCGCCTTGCGCCGCCTGGCCTGGGCGGCGAAGTCACCGGCGCACGCGGTATCGGCGAGGGCGCGGCAGCGCTCGGCGATCCGCTCCTCCATCGCGAACATCAGGCTGTTGAGGTCGACCGGTACGATGTCGGTGGTGCGGATCGTCGCCAGCGTCTTGGGGGCGGGAAGCCAGCGTGCGCTGAAGTCCCAGCCGCTCTCGGCGGCGGCGCGCAGGTGGCGGTAGACCTCGCCCGCCGGACGGCCGCTCGCGCGGGCGGTGGCGACGTCCTCGGCATAGGATTCGTCGCGCGGCGTATCCTTGTCGTCCCAATAGCGGTTGAGCAGCGATCCGTCCGGCATCCGCACCACGCGCGCGCAGACGCCCGTCTTGTCGAGGCAGCTCGCGCCCTTCATCCAGAAATCATGCTCACGCCGGAGTGCCGCCAGACGCCGCTTGGCGAGTGTCGGGTCCTCGCTCTTCGAGAGATCGAGCATCAGTGCGTAGAAGGGCGGTTGCGAGCGGCTGAGGTAATAGGTGCGCATCCCGTTGGGGATATGGCCGTAGCGCTCGATCGTGTCGGTGAAATCGGCGAGCATCGATTCGACCAGCGGCTGCTGTCCGTCGACGGCCAGGCCCACCATCGTGAAATAGCTGTCCCAGTAATACATCTCGCGGAATCGGCCGCCCGGGACGACATAGGGCTCGGGCATCGGCAGCGCCGAGCTGCCCGGCGGCACCGGCTCGGGCTGGCGCACCAGCGTCGGCCAGAGCCGGCGGACGTGCGCGCGCACGTCGCTCGGGCCGTGGTCGTTGACGCCGGGGACGGTGAAATTGTCCAGCACGAAACGGCGCAGCGCGTCCTTGTCGGCCGGACGCGCCTGGGCATAGGCGGCGACGATCGCCTGGGGGTCACGCTTCGGCACCGCGTCGACGAAGGTCTTGCCGTCGGGGAAGATTCGCTCGGTCTGCACCGCAGCGAACAGGTCGCCGTAGAGCTGGGCCGGGGATTGCGGCGCGGCTTGCTGCGCTGGCGTGGCGGTGGCGAACCACAGCGCGCAGGCCAGCGCCGCGCCTTTCGACCATTGCCTGAACATGACTGTCCTCCCTTCGTCTGTCGGTGTGCTCCTGCGAAAGCAGGAGCCCTGGCCGCGAGCGAGGCCTCCGTGATCCAGGGCTCCTGCCTTCGCAGGAGCACGAGTTCACTGACTCTAGACCCGAACGCCGACTTCCGTCCTGCCTTCCTCGCCGAAGATCCTCAGATAGCGCCGGATCTCGTCCGGATCACCCGTCGCCTTGGCGGGATTGTCGGAAAGCTTCACCGCCGGCCGGCCGTTCGCCCGCGTCACCTTCGCCACCAGCGAGATCGGCTCCAGCCCCGCGGCGCCGTCGGGATCGCAGCCGCGGAAATCGTTGGTGAGGTTGGTGCCCCAGCCGAAGCTCATCCGCACGCGGCCGTGGAAATGGCGCCAGGTCTCCTCGATCGTGTCGACGTCCATCCCGTCGGAGAAGATCAGCAGCTTCTCGCGCGGGTCGCGGCCGCGCGCCTGCCACCAGGCGATGATCTGCTCGCCCGCCTCGATCGGCGGCAGGCTGTCGGGGCGGAAGCCGGTCCAGTCGGCCACCCAGTCCGGCGCATCGCGCAGGAAGGCCGCAGTGCCGAACGCGTCGGGCAGCACCACGCGCAGGTTGCCGAAATAATGCGCCTGCCATTCCTCCAGCACGCGATAGGGTGCCGCCGCGACGCCGACATCGTCCTCGGCCAGCGCGGCGAGCACCATCGGCAGCTCATGCGCATTGGTGCCGATCGCCTCCAGGTCGTTGTCCATCGCCAGCAGCACGTTGGAGGTGCCGATGAAGCGCTCGCCGAGCCCTTCCTTCAGCGCCTCGACGCACCAGCGCTGCCAGAGGAAGCCGTGGCGCCGCCGCGTGCCGAAGTCGGAGAGCATCAGGTCCGGGAGCCGGCGCAGCCGCTCGACCTTCTCCCACAATTTCGCCTTGGCGCGGGCATAGAGCACGTCGAGCGCGAACCGCCCCTTGCCGCGCATCGCCGCGCGCGACCTGAGCTCGTTGACGATCGCGAGCGCCGGAATCTCCCACATCGTGGTGTGGGTCCAGGGGCCGTCGAAGGTCAGCTCATACTGGCCGTCGACCGCGCGCAGCTCGTACTCGGGCAGGCGGAAGTCGCGCAGCCAGGCGATGAAGTCGGGTGCGAACATCTGCTGGCGGCCGTAGAAGCTGTTGCCCGCGAGCCAGATCAGCTCCTTGTTGGTGAAGCGGACGGTGCGGGCGTGGTCGAGCTGCTCGCGCAGCTCGCGTTCGTCGATCACCTCGGCGAGGCGCACCGCCCTGGTGCGGTTGATGAGCGAGAAGGTCGCCTGCACCTCCGGATGAAGGTGCCGGATCATCTGCAGCATCAGGAACTTGTAGAAATCGGTGTCGAGCAGGCTGCGGACGATCGGGTCGAGGCGGAAGCCGTGGTCGTAGGTGCGGGTCGCGATGTCGGTGACGGCCATGTGCCCCTCCCCAAGAACATCGACCATGTGCCTGCGCACAGGTGCCTGCCGCAAGCCTGATCCGCGCGGTAAACCGGATCACCCCTATCCTAAGGGAGGAGATTGGCGCGCCGACTTGGGACGGCCGGTGTTCATGTCACGATCAATTTACCAATTGTCGAAACCCTTGGGCTTCGAATGGGTTCTTTACGGATGGACAACAGGGAAGCGTCCGCGCCGTCAGAAGCGTTCGGAACGCAGACCATTGTCCGATAGCACAGTATCCGACGCGTTCGGCCCATGCCCACGTCCCGCACGGCATGGACGGCCCGCTTCGGCGGAGGAGGTCGGGCGTGGAGGTTCTGCACGAGCATAACTCCGACGGGGTGATATTGAACGATGGCTCGGATCGCGAGCGCGGCGATCCTGCGGGCATTGAGATGATGGATCGGCGGACTTCGGCACCGCCGTCCACCGCCAGCCCATTCCCCCGCCGGGCTGCTGAACGCGGCCCGACCCAGCGCAGGGATGTCAGTCCCGGCCTACGGCGATTGGCGGCGCTGGTTGCGCTCGACGACGCCGAATCGACGCGGATTTCCTTCATGGCCGAACGCACGCAGCGCCGGGTCAAGGCCCGGTCGGAGCTTATGCGGGAAGGCGATCCCATCGCGCGCCCGCTGCTCATCCTGACCGGCTGGGCCGCGCGGATGCGTGCGCTCTCGAACGGGCGGCGGCAGATCCTGAACCTGCTGCTGCCCGGCGACCTCATCGGGATCGGGCGCGGCCATCAGCCGGTCGCGCTCAGCACGATCGTCGCTCTGACCGACGTGGCGATCTGTCACCTTCCGCGTCAGGAGGAACTCGATCCCGACTCCGGCCTGTCGGCAGCCTACGACTTAAGCCGCACGCTCGACGATCATTACATGCTCGCGCAGATCACGCGATTGGGCCGTCTCACCGCTTATGAGCGGATCGCCGATTTCCTGCTGGAGCTGTACGAGCGGCTCGAGCTGGCCGGCGTCGCCCGCGGCGGCAGCTTCCCGCTGCCGCTCACCCAGGAACTGATGGGCGATGCGATGGGGCTGACCAGCGTCCATGTGAACCGCACGCTCCAGACGCTCCGGCGCGAAGGCGTGGTGACGATCGGCAACGGCATGGCGACGCTGCATCAGCCGACCACGCTTGCGGAGATGGTGGGCCATCGCGTGCCGATCTTCTGACGCCGACGACACCGAACGCTCGACAGCGCACGCGGATGATCGCAAACGATGTCCCTGATTCATCCGTCAGGGGAAAGCGTGCGATGACGTTCACGGCGAAGCTGATGCTGTTGGGCTCGGGCGAGCTCGGCAAGGAATTCGTCATCTCCGCCAAGCGGCTCGGCTGCCATGTCGTGGCGTGCGACAGCTACGCCGGCGCCCCGGCGATGCAGGTGGCGGACGAGTCCGAGGTCTTCTCGATGCTCGACCCCGAGCTGCTGCGCGTTGCGATCGACCGCCACCGGCCCGATTTCATCGTCCCCGAGCTGGAGGCGATCCGGACCGAAGTGCTGGCGGAGGCCGAGGCGCGCGGCCTGAACGTGGTGCCCTCGGCGCGCGCTACGGTCATGACCATGAACCGCGACCGCATCCGCGAGGTCGCCGCGGCCGAGCTCGGCCTCAGCACCTCGCGCTATCGCTATGCCGAGAGCCTGAACGAGGTGCGCGCGGGCGCCGCGCATACCGGCTTCCCGTGCGTGATCAAGCCGGTGATGTCCTCGTCCGGCAAGGGCCAGACCACCGTGCGGCGCGAGGAGGATCTGTCAGCCGCCTGGGACTATGCCGTCGCCAACATGCGCGGCGACCGGCGGCGGGTGATCGTCGAGGAATTCGTCGACTTCGATTACGAGATCACGCTGCTCACCGTCCGCAGCCGCGAAGGCGTCAGCTTCTGCCCGCCGATCGGCCATCGCCAGGAGCGCGGCGACTATCAGGAATCGTGGCAGCCGGCGGCGATGTCGGCCGCCGCGCTCGCCGCTGCGCAGGAGATGGCGCGCAAGGTGGTCGACGATCTCGGCGGCTACGGCATCTTCGGCGTCGAGTTCTTCGTGCGGGGGGACGAGGTGATCTTCTCCGAGCTGTCGCCGCGCCCGCACGACACGGGAATGGTGACGCTGATCTCGCAGAACCTCAGCGAATTCGACCTGCACGCGCGCGCCGTGCTGGGGCTGCCGGTCCCGGAAGTGCGGCTGCGCGGCCCCTCGGCCTCGGCGGTCATCCTGGCGGAGCAGGCCGCGAGCGACTTCACGGTCGAGGGCCTGGCCGAGGCGCTGGCCGTGCCCGGCGGCGAGGTGGACGTGCGCATCTTCGGCAAGCCGACGATGCGCCCGTACCGGCGGATGGGGGTGGCGCTGGCGCTGGCCGAGGGCGTCGACGAGGCGCGCCGCGTGGCCGCCGAGGCGGCCGCCAAGGTACGGCTCCGGCCGATCGGCGAGATCGCCTGAACGATCATTCGCAGGCGTCGACCTCAACCGGCGCGTCGGTACCGTCATCGCCCCGCCAGCCGTGCGTGCCGATCAGCGGCACGAAGCGGACAGGGCCGAGGTCTTCCTTCTCATAATCGTCCTCGCCACGGCGGGTGAGGCGGATCAGACTCTGTTCGTCGGTGGTGCCTACCGGCATCACCAGCCGCCCGCCGTGCGCCAATTGTGCGCGGAGCGGCTGCGGGATCGCCGGGCCGCCGGCTGCGACCAGGACGGCGTCGAACGGCGCATTCTCGGGCCAGCCTCGGGTGCCGTCGGCGGTACGGATCACGACATTGTCGTAGCCGAGCTTCGCCATCCGCTCGCGTGCCAGTTCGGTCAGCTCGCCATGCCGGTCGATGGCATGGACGCGCCGTGCGATACGGCTCGCCACCGCCGTCGCATAACCGGAGCCGACGCCGATCTCGAGCACGCGATCCTCGGGGCCGATCCGCGCCGCTTCGATCATCAGGGCGACGATATAGGGTTGCGAGATGGTCTGGCCGGCCTCGATCGGCAGGGCGGCGTCGTCATAGGCGAACTCGGCCATTCCCGCCGGTACGAATATCTCGCGCGGCACCATGAGCATCGCATCGAGCACATGCTCGTCGGTAACCCCGCGCGCCGCAATCTGGCGGCGGACCATTTCGCTGCGCTGTTTTTCGAGCGCTTCCATCCGGGCGCCTCAGTCGCTCCGTGCGGTCGGTATCAGCCCGTGCGGATCAACGTTCCGGCAGCAGGTCGGTTCAGATCGGATTCCATCAGCGCGAACGGACGCTCCCCCGCCACGCGATCGTCATCACTGCCAGCGTCGATCCGAGCGTCAGCCAGGACAGAAGGTCGTACCAGCCGTCGCCGACCAGTGCGGAGACGAGGCCGACCAGGCTCACCGCCGCGATCAGCAGCGGCCAGCGGAAGATCTTCCAGCCGCTCCGGCTGCGGTCCGCCTTCATTCCGCCGGCTCCACCAGTCCGCCGCTGGTCAGCTCGTTGATCCGCTTGTCGATCGGCACCCGCCGCCGGCCGAGCCAGAGATAGAGGCCGGTCACCAGCACGATGATCGCGGCGATGTCGAGCAGCGCCCAGATGATCTTGAGCGGCATCCCGCCATAGTCGCCGAAGTGGAGCGGCACCGACAGGAACAGCGCCTGGACGTACCAGGGCATCTCGCGCACGTCGCTGAGCCTGCCGGTCTCGGCGTCGACCATCGCCGGCTTGATCAGCCGCTCGGTCAGCGGCGTGTTGCCGGCGAAGGCGACCATATAGTGGTGCTTGGTGCTGAACTGCGTCCCAGGCCAGGCGATGAAGCTGACCCTGCCTTCGGGAACGGCAGCCTTCGCGGTGGCCACCGCGCCGTTCACCGACGCGAGCCTGGTCGGAACCTCGGCATCCTTGTAGGGTGCCGCCAGCTCGGCGAGCTCGTCCATCTGCCAGATCGCGGTGATCGGCATGGTCATGGTGATGATGAAGCCGGTGAGGCCGACCACGCTCACCCAGCCGAGCGTGACGATGCCGACCATGTTGTGCGTATCGAGCCATTTGAGGCGGCGGCTGCGGTCCTTGCGTACCGTGCCGAACGCGAGCTTGCGCATGAAGGGGGCGTAGACGACCACGCCGGACACCACGGCGACGAGGAAGATCACGCCGATCAGCCCCAGGAACAGCTGCCCCGGAATGCCGAGCAGCAGCTGCGAATGGAGCTCGAGCAGGAAGGCCATCACGCCTTCGTTGACGGGCGGCGCGTCGACCGTCCGGCCGTCGCGCGCGTCGTAGAGGAGGATCTTCGCCTGATCCTGCGTCGCGTTCAGCGACGGGGCGGCGACCGCGTAGATCAGCGGCTTCTCGTCGTCCCAGCTCAGAAACAGCATCTTCCATCCGGGCGGCTGCTTGGCCAGCATGTCCCGGCTGACCTGGTCGAGATCGACGGGTTTCCCGACCGCCGTCTCCGCGAGCTGTGGCGCACGGGTCAGCTCGTCGATCTCGTGGTGGAAGATCAGCGGCAGCCCCGTGATGCAGAACATCAGCAGGAAGGCGGTGCAGACGATGCTGGTCCACTTATGGACCAGATACCAGCGGCGGGTGGCGTCACGGGTCATGGCGGTCAGAAGGCGAGCTCGACGCCGGCGGTCACGCGGCGGGGGCGGGAGATGGTCGCGACATCCTGGGCATAGGTCGCGCCCGGCGACAGCCGCACCACGTCGGTGGTGTCGAACAGGTTGGAAGCGGCCACGAACAGCCGCGTCGGTCCGGTCCGCCAGCCGATCTGCGCGTTGGCGATGGTATAGGGCCTGGTCTTGCCGCGCGCGTCGTTGATCGCGTCGGAGAAATAGGCGTCGGTGTAGCGGACGTCGAACGACAGCTCGATCGGCGCGACCGGCCGCGCCAGCACCCCGGCGTTGAGCGAGAAGGCCGGTGCGCGCGGCAGATCGTTCCCCTGGATTTCAGGATCGGCGTAGCGGTCGACCTTGGTCTTGAGGACGCCGGCGTTGGCGAACAGCGTCAGGCCGTCGAGCGCCCGGTAGCGCGATTCCACTTCCGCGCCATAGGTGGTGGCCCGCCCCGCATTGCGGATGACGTAGGAGAAGATCGCCGGATCGGGATTGAGATCGAACGGAAGCTGCAGCCCGCGATAGTCGTTGAAGAAGACGTTGGCGCGCAGGTCCAGCCGCCCGCCGGCCAGCGTGCTGCGAACGAAGCCTTCGTAATTGGTCACCGTTTCCTTGTCATAGACGTAGCTGGGGAACGGCGGCTCGAAGCTGAAGCCCGCGCCGCCGGCGTTGTAGCCGCGTCCGACCGTCGCGCCGACCGTGACATTGTCGCTCGTGTGCACCGCCACTGTCGCGCGCGGCAGGAACGCCTTGAAGGTGCGGTGGAAATCTATGACGAAAGGGCCGGCGCCGCCGGTCCGGTCGCGCTCTTCGGATTCGTAGCGGGCGCCGAGCGTGACATCGATCTTCGGCGTCGCCCTGAACACCAGCTCGCCGAACGCGGCATTGGTGTGGGTGCGGTCCTTGAACACGCCATTGAACAGGTCGATCTCCTCGTCCTGGTGCGCGCGATAGACGAGGCCGGCGATGAAGCCGGAGAGGCGATCCTCGGCCGAGCCGAAGCGCAGCCGCGGCTCGGCGGTATACTCGCGGCCGTCGATCAGCGCGTTGCCGTCGCCGAGCGTGGAGAAGCGCTGCACGCGGAAATCGCTCGCGGTGCCGAGGAAGGCGAAGGACAGGCCGTCGGTGATGCGGAAATCCGTGTCGGCGACGAGCACGTCGGCACGGGTGCGGAACCGGGGCATCTTCGGGAAGGCCGTGCCATGCTCGCCGAACGGCCGCGTGACGTCCATCGCCTGGGGTGCATAGGCGTCGGTATGCGAGACGGTGACGAGCGCCCGCACGTCGGACGAGGGCGTGAACAGGAGCTTGCCGCGCAGCATCAGCGAGCGGCTGCGCTCGGGATCGTCGATCTCCTTGAGTTCCTCCGAAAGCCCCTTGCGGCGCGCCGTAAAGGGTGTGAAGTCGACGAACGACCGTTCAGCCCGCCAGTCCGCCGCGACACGGAAGGCGAGCACGTCCGGCACGATCGGGCCGCCGATCGCGCCCGAATACTGGCGCACCCGGTCCTCGCCGACCACCGCGCGGGCCTTGCCGCTCCAGGTGAAGCCGGGATCGGTCGTCTTCACCGCGACCACGCCGCCGATCGCGTTGCGCCCTTGCAGCGTCGACTGGGGACCGCGGTAGACCTCGATCTGCTGGATGTCCCACAAGAGACCGTCGAGATAGATCGTCTCGTTGAAGGTCAGCGTGCGGTTGTCGACTTGGAAGTTCACCCGCGGACGGGTGCCGCCGAAGAAGGCATCGCCGCCGATCGCCGGCCCGGTGCCGTCGATGCCGCGGATCGCCGGCGCGGTGCTCGACGGCCGTGCGGTGACGACGTTGGGAATGCGGCCGATCACATCGTCGGTGCTGTAGGCGCCGCCGAGACGATCGACATCCGCCCCGGTCGCGATCGAGACGCTCGACGCGGTCTGCCGCAAGGTGCGATCGGTGCGGTCGCCAGTCACCACAATGTCCTCGGCGTCCTCCAGCTGCTGCGCATGGGCCGATCCGGCGAGAACAGACACACTTGCCCCGGCCAGCATCGCCACGCGCAGAATCACCATCGGCCCCCTTCTTGATTGTCAGGAGCTCTTATTGAGAGTGACTCGCACACGCAATCGCAAAAAAAGATCAGTTAGGCAGCGAGGGCAGGTCGAGCCCCTTCTCTCGCGCGCAGGCGATTGCAGCGTCGTAGCCGGCGTCGGCATGACGCATCACGCCGCTGGCCGGGTCGTTCCACAGCACACGCTCCAGCCGGCGGGTGGCCGCTTCGGTGCCGTCGGCGACGATCACCATGCCGGCGTGCTGCGAATAACCCATGCCGACCCCGCCGCCGTGGTGGAGCGACACCCAGGTCGCGCCGCTCGCGGTGTTGAGCAGCGCGTTGAGCAGCGGCCAGTCGCTGACCGCGTCCGATCCGTCGCGCATCGCCTCGGTCTCGCGATTGGGGCTGGCGACCGAGCCCGAATCGAGATGATCGCGGCCGATCACCACCGGCGCCTTGAGCTCGCCCCTGGCGACCATCTCGTTGAAGGCAAGGCCGAGCCGATGGCGATCGCCGAGTCCGACCCAGCAGATGCGCGCCGGCAGCCCCTGGAACCTGATCCGCTCCTTCGCCATGTCGAGCCAGCGGTGGAGATGGGCGTTGTCGGGGAGCAGTTCCTTCACCTTGGCGTCGGTGCGGTAGATGTCCTCCGGATCGCCGGACAGCGCCGCCCAGCGGAACGGGCCGACGCCGCGGCAGAACAGCGGGCGGATATAGGCGGGCACGAAGCCGGGGAAGGCGAAGGCGTCGGCGACGCCCTCGTCCTTGGCGACCTGACGGATGTTGTTGCCATAGTCGACCGTCGGCACGCCCGCCGCCTGGAAGTCGAGCATGGCGCGGACGTGGGTCGCCATCGACGCCTTGGCCGCCTTCGCCACCGCGTCCGGCTCGCGCTCGCGCTTCTCGGTCCATTCGGCGACCGTCCAGCCGGCAGGGAGATAGCCGTTGACGGGGTCGTGCGCGGAGGTCTGGTCGGTGAGCAGGTCGGGCCTGACGCCGCGTCGGTACAGCTCGGGAAGGATCTCGGCGGCGTTGCCGAGCAGGCCGACCGAGGTCGGGCGCTTCGCCACGCAGGACTCCCCGATGATCGCGAGCGCCTCGTCGATCGTGTCGGCGCGGTGGTCGAGATAGCCGGTGCGCAGGCGCATCTCGATGCGGCTCGGCTGGCACTCGATCGCGAGGCAGGAAGCGCCCGCCATCACCGCCGCCAGCGGCTGCGCCCCGCCCATGCCGCCGAGGCCGGCGGTCAATAGCCAGCGGCCGGAGAGGTCGCCGCCATAGTGCTGGCGCGCCATCTCGACGAAGGTCTCGTAGGTGCCCTGCACGATGCCTTGCGTGCCGATGTAGATCCAGGAGCCCGCCGTCATCTGGCCGTACATGGCGAGGCCGGCGCGGTCGAGCTCGTGGAAATGCTCCCAGGTCGCCCAGTGCGGCACCAGGTTGGAGTTGGCGATCAGCACGCGCGGCGCGTCCGCGTGCGTGCGGAACACGCCGACCGGCTTGCCCGACTGGACGAGCAGCGTTTCGTCGTCCTCCAGCCGCCGCAGCACCTCGACGATGCGGTCGAAGCTCTCCCAGTCGCGCGCGGCGCGGCCGATCCCGCCGTAGACGACCAGCTCCTCCGGCCGCTCGGCGACGTCGGGGTGGAGATTGTTCATCAGCATCCTGAGCGGCGCTTCGGTCAGCCAGCTCTTCGCCGACCGCTCGGGGCCGGTGTCGGGGCGAATGATGCGGCTGTTGTCGAGGCGGGTCATCGGCGGCTCCTGCGGCTGGCGAAGGCGAGGCAGGCCTTCAGGATGTCGGTGAGCGTGGCGCGTATCGGCGCGGCAAAGGCGGGGTCGTAGGGGGACGGCCAGTTCGTTTCGTCCGGCCGGTCGGGCTCGGTCATGTAGCCGCGGCAGGCGAGCTCCATCTGGATCGTATGGACGCCGTGATCGGGTTGGCCATAGTGGCGCGTGGTCCAGCCGCCGCGGAACCTGCCGTCGCGCACATAGGTGAGGCCAGTCGCAGCGCAGATCGTCTCCACTGCGTCGGCAAGGGCGGGGTCGCAGGTGACGCCGCCGTTGGTGCCGATGTTGAACTGCGGCAGCTCGCCTTCGAACAGCCGCGGGATGCGGCTGCGGATCGAGTGGGCGTCGTAGAGCACGACATGCGGGTGCCGCTCGCAAAGCCGGGCGATCTCTTCCGACAGCACCGCATGGTAGGGATCGAACCATGTCGCGCGCCGCTGCGCGATCTCGTCCGCGTCGGGGACCGCTCCGGCATAGAGCGGCTCGCCGTCGAAGGTGGTCGTGGGGCAGAGTTCTGTCGTCGCTTGGCCGGGATAGAGCGAAGCGCCGCTCGGGTCGCGGTTGACGTCGATCATGCTGCGCGAGATGCGCGTCCGTACGACAGTTGCGCCGAGACCGGCGGCGAAGTCGTAGAGCCGGTCGATCCACCAGTCCGCATCGCGTCGCGCCAGCCACGGCGAGACGAAGCGGCCGGCCAGATCCTCCGGCAACTCCGTGCCGGTATGCGGGAGGCCGATCACCAGCGGCGCATCGCCGCGCGTCACCTCCAGCCAGTCGGTCACGCCGCCAGCCCCGGCAGCGGCAGGCCTATCGCCCGGGCCAGGGCGCCGCTGCGCACCAGCGCCGTCGCGTGCTCGATCTCGGGATGGAAGTAGCGGTCGTCCTCCAGATGCGGCACCTCGCGCCGCACCAGCGCCCGCGCCGCTTCCAGCGCCGGCGAGGACGTGAGCCCCTGGTGGAAGTCGCACGCCTGTGCCGCCGCGAGCAGCTCGATCCCGATCACCGCCTGCGCATTGGCCGCCATCGGCAGCAGCCGGCGCGCGCCGTGCGCGGCCATCGAGACGTGATCCTCCTGGTTGGCGGAGGTCGGGATCGAATCGACGCTGGCGGGATAGGCGCGCTGCTTGTTCTCGGAGACCAGCGCCGCCGCCGTCACCTGCGGGATCATGAAGCCCGAGTTGAGCCCCGGCCGCGGTGTCAGGAAGGCGGGAAGGCCCGACAGCGCGGGGTCGACCAGCATGGCGATGCGCCGCTCGGCGATCGATCCGATCTCGCAGATCGCCAGCGCGATCATGTCGGCGGCGAAGGCGACCGGCTCGGCGTGGAAATTACCGCCCGACAGCGCCTCGTCGCTGTCCGGGAAGATCAGCGGATTGTCGGAGACGCCGTTCGCCTCGATCGCAAGCGTCGCCGCCGCCTGGCGCAGCACGTCGAGCGCGGCGCCCATCACCTGTGGCTGGCAGCGCAGGCAATAGGGGTCCTGCACGCGCGGGTCGTTCTCGACATGCGAGGCGCGGATCGCCGAGCCGGCCATCAGCGACCGCAGCGCCCCGGCGACCGCGATCTGGCCGGCGTGGCGGCGCAGCGCATGGATGCGCGGGTCGAAGGGGGTGTCGGCGCCCTTGGCCGCCTCGGTCGAGAGCGCGCCGGTGACGAGCGCGGCCTGGAACAGCATCTCCGCCTCGAACAGGCCGGCGAGGGCATAGGCGGTCGAGAATTGCGTGCCGTTGAGCAGCGCCAGCCCTTCCTTGGGACCGAGCTCCAGCGGCGCGAGGCCGACGTCGCGCAGCGCCTCGGCGGCCGGGCGGCGTTCCCCGGCCACCAGCATGTCGCCGACGCCGATCATCGCCGCGGCCATGTGCGCCAGCGGGGCGAGATCGCCGCTCGCGCCGACCGATCCCTGGCATGGGACCACCGGCAGCAGATCGCGCTCCAGCATCGCCTCGAGCAGCGCCACCGTCTCCGGCCGCACGCCGGAGGCGCCCTGGGCGAGGCTGGCGAGCTTCAGCGCCAGCATCAGCCGGACGACCGGGGCGGGGGCGGGCTCGCCGACCCCGGCGGCATGGCTCAGCACGATGTTGCGCTGGAGCACGGCGAGGTCGGTGTCGGCGATGCGGACGCTGGCCAGCTTCCCGAAGCCGGTGTTGATGCCGTAGACCGGCGCGCCCTTGGCGAGGATGCGGTCGACCGCCGCCGCGCTCTCGGCGACGCGGGGGGCGCAGTCGGGGGAGAGGCGCAGGCCCGCGCCGCGGTAGACGGCACGCCAGTCGGCGAGGGGGACCGCGCCGGGGGTCAGGATGATATCGAGCATTGGCCGTTCCACACGCGGGTGTGCAGCGGGTTGAACCCGATGCGGTAGACGAGCTCCTCGGGCCGGTCGATGTCCCAGATCGCGAGGTCGCAGTGCTTGCCGGTCTCGATCGTGCCGAGATCGTCCAACCGGCCCAGCGCGAGGGCGGCGTTGCGGGTGACGCCGCGTAGACATTCCTCCACGGTCAGGTGGAACAAGGTGGCGCCGAGATTCATCGCCAGGAGGACAGACGTCAGAGGCGACGTCCCCGGGTTGCAGTCGGTCGCGAGCGCGATGGGGACATTGGCGGTGCGCAGCGCCGACACCGGCGGCAGGCGCGTCTCGCGGGTGAAGTAGAAGGCGCCGGGGAGCATCACCGCGACCGTCCCCGCCGCCGCCATCGCGGCGATCCCCTCGGCGTCGAGATGCTCGAGATGGTCGGCCGACAACGCCCCGTGCCGCGCGGCGAGCGCCGCGCCGCGCTGGTTGGAGAGCTGCTCGGCATGGAGCTTGACCGGCAGGCCGTGGCGCTCCGCCGCATCGAACACGCGCGCGATCTGCTCCGGCGTGAAGCCGATCCCCTCGCAAAAGGCGTCGACCGCATCCGCCAGCTCCGCGACGGCCGGGATCATCTCGTCGCAGACGAGGTCGACATAGGCATCCGGCCGGCCGGCATATTCGGGCGGCACGGCATGGGCGCCGAGGAAGGTCGCCGCGACCCGCACCGGCCGCGCGCGTGCCAGCGCCCGCGCGGCGGCGAGCATCTTGCGCTCGTCCGCGACGGTCAGGCCGTAGCCCGACTTGATCTCGACGGTGGTCACGCCCTCGGCGAGCAAGGCGTCGAGCCGGGGGAGAGCGGCGGCGACCAGCGCCGCCTCGTCCGCCGCCCGGGTCGCGCGCATCGTCGACAGGATGCCGCCGCCGGCGCGCGCGATCTCCTCATAGCTCGCGCCCGCCAGCCGCATCCCCCATTCGCCCGCGCGGTCGCCGGCATGGACGAGATGCGTGTGGCAGTCGATCAGCCCCGGCGTGATCCAGCGGCCGCCGCAGTCGATCACCTTCGCGGCGCTCGCCGGCGCATCGGCGCGGGGGCCGGCATAGGCGATCCGGCCGGCCTTGCAGGCGACCGCGCCGTCCTCGACGATGCCGAGCCCGTCGCCTGTCATGGTGGCGAGGCGGGCATTGATCCACAGCCGGTCCATGAGCCGATCCTTGCTCGCGGAAGTGATTATGTCTAGTCATAATGATGCAAATCCTCCCCGGCACGGGGAGGGGGACCGCCGACTGAAGGTCGGTGGTGGAGGGGGCAGGCCGCTACGGATTCCGATGCCGAGGGCTCCCTCCACCATTCGCCTGGCGGCGAATGGTCCCCCTCCCCGCGCCGGGGAGGAGCTAAGATGGAGACGGTGATGCGGCGGCTCTGGTTCGAACTGGCGCGGCTCCCGGAAGGTTGGGCAGGCTCCGTGCTGGTGACCGTCGCCGGCGACGGCCGCATCGCTTCGGTCGAGCCCGGCGCCGAACCCGGCGATGCCGAGCGGCACGGCGCCGCCATTCCCGGCCTCTGCAACGTCCACAGCCATGGCTTCCAGCGCGGCATGGCCGGTCTGTCGGAGACGCGCGGCCGGACGGAGGACGATTTCTGGAGCTGGCGCGAGGTGATGTACCGCTTCCTCGACCGGCTGACGCCCGACGACGTCGCCGCGATCACCGCCCAGGCCTATGTCGAGATGCTGGAAACCGGCTACACGCGCGTCGGCGAGTTCCACTATCTCCACAACGATCCGTCGGGCGCGCACTACGCCGACCCGGCCGAGATGGCGGGCGCGATCGTCGCGGCGGCGGAGGCGGCGGGGATCGGCCTGACGCTGCTGCCGGTCTTCTACGCCCATTCCGATTTCGGCGGGGCGCCGCCAGTGGCGGAGCAGCGGCGCTTCGTCAGCGACGTCGACGGCTTCGCCCGGCTGGTCGAGGCGAGTCGTGCCAAACTCCGGGGCGACGCCAATCTCGGCATCGCGCCGCATTCGCTGCGCGCGGTGACGCCGGCGGAGCTCGACGCGATCCTGCCGCTGGCCGGAGGCGAGCCGATCCATATCCACGCCGCCGAGCAGCAGCGCGAGGTCGCGGCCTGCCTCGCGTGGAGCGGCGCGCGGCCGGTGGAGTGGCTGCTCGACCATGCGCCGGTCGACCCGCGCTGGTGCCTGATCCACGCGACGCACCTCGCCGACGCCGAGTGCGACCGGCTCGCCGCCAGCGGGGTCGTCGCCGGCCTGTGCCCGGTCACCGAGGCCAATCTCGGCGACGGCATCTTCCCGGCGACGCGCTATCTCGCGCACGGCGGACGGTTCGCGATCGGCACCGATTCGAACATCTGCGTCGACGCGGCGGGCGAGCTGCGCGCGCTCGAATATTCGCAGCGGCTGCGCGACCGGCGGCGGGTGCTGACCGCGGACGAGGACGCGCCTTCGGTCGGCGCGCGGCTGTTCCACGACGCGCTGGCCGGCGGGGCGCAGGCGCTGGGCGTGCGGGGCGGGCTGGTCGCCGGCGCGCCGGCCGACATCGTGACCTTTGACCTGGCGCACCCCTGCTTCGCCGCGGCCGATGCGGCGACGCTGCTCGACCGCTGGGTCTTCACCGGGCGCGCCGGCCTGATCGACCGCGTCTGGCGCGGGGGGCGGCTGTGCGTGGCGGGCGGCCGCCATGTCGCGGCGGCGGCGGTGGCGGCGCGCCATGCCGAGACGATGAGGCGGGTGCTCGCGTGACGCTCGACGCGCGCATCCGCCGCGACATCGAGGCGCGCATCCACTCGGGCGATTGGCCGCCGGGGACGCGGATTCCGTTCGAGCACGAGCTGGTCGCGCGCTACGGCTGCTCGCGCGCGACCGTTAGCAAGGCGCTGCAGCGGCTCGCCCACGCCGGGCTGATCGAGCGGCGGCGCAAGGCCGGATCGTTCGTGGCGCGGCCGCATATCGAATCGGCAGTGCTCGAAATCCCCGATCTCGCTGAGACCGTCCGGGCGCGCGGCGAGGTCCACCGCTGGGAGCTGCGGACGCGGCGGCGGGGCGAGGAGGCGCGCGGCGGTGAAAGCGGGATCGTGGGGCCGGCGCTGCATCTGGCCGGCGTCCATCATTCCGGCGACGTCCCGCTCGCGCTGGAGCAGCGCACGCTGTCGCTGTCGGCGGTGCCGCAGGCCGAGCGCGAATCCTTCGCGGAGATCGCGCCGGGAAGCTGGCTGCTCACGCATGTGCCCTGGACCGAGGCGCGCCATCGCATCCAGGCGGTCGAGGCCTCGCCGCAGGAAAGCGAGCTGCTCGGCATCCGCAGCCACGCCGCCTGCCTCCAGCTCGAACGCTGGACCTGGCGCGCGAGCGAGCCGGTGACTTACGTGCGGCAGCTGTTTCCTGGGAGCCGGTACGATCTGGTGGCGGAGCTCCGGCCTTAGCTCCCCTCTCCCATAAGGGAGAGGGTTGCGCAGCCCCGGATCAAGTCCGGGGCGGAGCTGGGTGAGGGGTCGGACGCTCGCGAGGGCGGGTCGCCCTCACCAACTGCGACCAGGCACCCCGGCCAAGCCGGGGCGCCTGGTCTCCGTATCCTTAATCCAGCCGGCTCGCCAGTTCCTTGTTGAGCGCCAAGGCCGCCAGCGTGCCGAGCGCGCCCGAGAGGAGGTACGCACCCGCCGCGATAAGGCCGAACGAGCTCGCCAGCACCAGCGCGGCCAGCGGGGCGAAGCCAGCGCCGAACAGCCAGGCGAGATCCGAGGTGATAGCGGAGCCGGTATAGCGCGAACCCTTCTCGAAATTGGCCGACACCGCACCCGACGACTGGCCGAACGACAGGCCGAGCAGGATGAAGCCCAGCACCATGAACACCGCCTCGCCGCCGGGGCCGGCCGCCAGAAGCTGCGGGGCGAAGCCGCTGAACACCGCGATCGCCGCGGCGGTGTAGCCGAGCAGCGAGCGCCGCCCGATGCGGTCGGCGAGCAGCCCCGACACCACGATCGCGGCGAGCCCGCAGAAGGCGGCGACGATCTCGATGGTGAGGAAGCGGACCAGCCCTTCCTTGGTGTAGAGGAATATCCACGACAGCGGGAACACCGTCACCATGTGGAACAGCGCGAAGCTCGCCAGCGGGGCGAAGGCGCCGATCACGATGTTGATCCATTGCGAGCGCACGGTGCGGACCACCGGCGTTGGCTGGAGCTCGCGGTTCTCGAACAGGCGGGTGTATTCGGGCGTCACCACCATGCGCAGCCGGGCGAACAGTGCGACCACGTTGAGCGCGAAGGCGACGAAGAAGGGATAGCGCCAGCCCCAGCTCAGGAAATCCTCCTGCGAGAGCGTGGCGAGGAAGAAGGCGAACAGCCCGCTCGCGACGATCAGGCCGAGCGGGGCGCCCAGCTGCGGGATCATCGCGTACCAGCCGCGCTTGCCCTCCTGCACGTTGAGCGCGAGCAGCGAGGCGAGGCCGTCCCAGGTGCCGCCGAGCGCGATGCCCTGACCGAAACGGAGCAGCGCGAGCAGGATCGCGGCGACGATGCCGACCTGCTCGTAGCCGGGCAGGAAGGCGACCGCGACGGTCGAGCTGCCGAGCAGGAACAGCGCGATGGTGAGCTTGGTGCCGCGGCCGTGGCGGCGGTCGATCGCCATGAAGATCAGCGAGCCGATCGGGCGCGCGATGAAGGCGAGCGCGAAGATCGCGAACGACCAGAGCGTGCCGGTCAGCCGGTCGAGATAGGGGAAGACGATCTGCGGGAACACGATCACCGAGGCGATCGCGTAGACGAAGAAGTCGAAGAATTCCGACGTGCGGCCGATGATCACGCCGACGGCGATCTCGCTGGGGCGGACCTCATGGCGGCCCCGCGTGTTGAGGGCGCGAGCGTCCCGTTCGAGCGGCGTGGAGGAGGCGGCCTGTGCGGACATGCTGGGTTCCCGTAACACCGGAAGACTATGATACACGGTCTTCCGTAAACGTTCGAATCGGCTGAAGGTGGCGTGCTGCGCCTGCGAACGTCTAGCCCATGGAGAGCGGTCATGGGGATAGGACAAAATGTCCAATAGTCCGTGTTGCAGCGCAGCGATAGCGGCGGCGGCATGAGTCCCTTGCCGGTCCTCCGTCCTTCGCGCCTGAAGGCCATCCTGCTCGGATTGAAGCAGTGTCAGTGCTCCTGTGAAGGCAGGAGCTCAGGCCGCAAGCGACGTGCCCATGATCCGGGGCTCCTGCCTTCGCAGGAGCACGATTCCACTTCGTCCGGACAGGCTCTAAAGGCGTTCGCCGCATTCGCCGCACTTCCGCTGCTGCTCGGCGGCTGCGGCATGACGGTGCTCGATCCCGCCGGCGACGTCGCTCGCCAGCAGGGGCAGCTCGTCATGATCTCGACCGGGCTGATGCTGCTGATCATCGTGCCGGTGATGGCGCTGACGGTGTTCTTCGCCTGGAAATATCGCCAGTCGAACCGCGATGCGGATTATGATCCCGACTGGGACCATTCGACGCAGCTGGAGTTGGCGATCTGGTCGGCGCCGCTCTTGATCATCATCGCATTGGGCGCGCTCACCTGGACGAGCACGCATCTGCTCGATCCCTATCGACCGATCGAGCGGACCGCGCCAGGCAAGCCGGTTCCTGCGCATGTGAAGCCGTTGGAGATCCAGGTGGTCTCGCTCGACTGGAAGTGGCTGTTCATCTATCCCGAGCAGGGCGTCGCCACCGTCAACCTGCTGGCGCTGCCGGTCGACCGGCCGGTGCGCTTCCGGCTGACGTCGAGCACGGTGATGAACGCCTTCTACGTGCCCGAGCTCGCCGGGATGATCTACACCATGCCGGGGATGGAGACGAAGCTCCACGCGGTGCTCAACAAGCCCGGCCAGTTCGGTGGCATCTCCTCCAACTACAGCGGCGCCGGCTTCTCCGACATGCGCTTCGCCGTCGTGGGGATGGACGAGGGCGCGTTCGAGCGCTGGGCGGCGGGGCTGCGCGACGGCGGCGGCAGGCTCGACGCGGCGGAGTATCTGAAGCTCGAGAAGCCGAGCGAGAAGGTGCCGGTGATCCGCTATGCCGCGGTCCAGCCGGGGCTGTTCGACCGCGCCGTCCAGATGTGCGTGCGGCCGGGGCAGACCTGCATGGGCGAGATGATGCACCACGACATGGGGCGCGGCGGCGGCAGTCATCCGCCGATGAACGACATCCCCGAGCGGCCGGGCGAGTCCAAGGGCGGGCTGCTGCAGTCGCCGGAGGAGCACGAGACCACGCCGCACCAGTCGGCGCCGCATCGCCCCGAGGCCGCGCCGGGCGGACACGCACCCGGCCACGAGGGCAACCGCAACATGACCCGGAACGACATTCCGGCCCGGCCGGGCGCCACGCCCGCCACCGCGGCCTGAGGCGAGACGCGATGAACGAGACTTTCCTCAAGACCATCTTCGGGCGGCTCTCGCTCGAATCCTTCCCGATCCACGAGCCGATCCTGGTCGCGACCTTCATCGGCGTCGCGCTGGGCGGCATCGCGCTGCTGGGCGTGATCACCAAGTATCGCCTCTGGGGCTATCTCTGGAAGGAGTGGTTCACCAGCATCGACCACAAGAAGATCGGGATCATGTACGTGATCCTGGGCATCGTCATGTTGCTGCGCGGCTTCTCCGACGCGATCATGATGCGCGCGCAGCAGGCGATCGCGTTCGGACCCAACGAGGGCTATCTGCCGGCGCATCACTTCGACCAGGTGTTCACCGCGCATGGCGTGATCATGATCTTCTTCGTGGCGATGCCGCTCGTCACCGGCCTCATGAACTTCATCGTGCCGCTGCAGATCGGCGCGCGCGACGTCGCCTTTCCGTTCCTCAACAACTTCAGCTTCTGGATGACCACCGCGGGCGCGGTGCTGGTGATGGCGTCGCTGTTCGTCGGCGAGTTCGCGCGGACCGGCTGGCTGGCGATGGCACCGTTGTCGGGGCTCGATTACTCACCCGACGTCGGGGTCGACTATTACATCTGGTCCTTGCAGATCGCGGGCGTCGGGACGCTGCTGTCGGGCGTCAACCTGATCGCGACCATCGTCAAGATGCGCGCGCCGGGCATGTCGATGATGAAGATGCCGGTGTTCACCTGGACGTCGCTGTGCACCAACGTCCTCATCGTCGCCGCCTTTCCGGTGCTGACCGCGGTGCTGGCGCTCCTGAGCCTCGACCGCTATCTCGGCACCAACTTCTTCACCAACACCATGGGCGGCAACCCCATGATGTACGTGAACCTGATCTGGATCTGGGGCCATCCCGAGGTCTATATCCTGATCCTGCCGGCATTCGGCATCTTCTCCGAGGTGACCTCGACCTTCTGCGGCAAGCGGCTCTTCGGCTACACGTCGATGGTCTATGCGACGGTGGTCATCACCATCCTGTCGTACCTGGTGTGGCTGCACCATTTCTTCACCATGGGGTCGGGGGCGAGCGTCAACAGCTTCTTCGGCATCACGACGATGATCATCTCGATCCCGACGGGGGCGAAGATCTTCAACTGGCTGTTCACCATGTACCGCGGGCGCATCCGCTTCGAGCTGCCGATGATGTGGACGATCGCGTTCATGCTGACCTTCGTGATCGGCGGCATGACCGGGGTGCTGCTCGCGGTGCCGCCGGCCGACTTCGTGCTGCACAACTCGCTGTTCCTCGTGGCGCATTTCCACAACGTCATCATCGGCGGCGTGCTGTTCGGGCTGTTCGCGGGGATCAACTACTGGTTCCCGAAGGCGTTCGGGTTCAAGCTCGACAAGACATGGGGCCTCGTCTCCTTCTGGTGCTGGGTGGTGGGCTTCTGGGTGGCGTTCATGCCGCTCTACGTCCTCGGCCTGATGGGCGTGACCCGGCGCCTCCGTCACTTCGAGGACCCGAGCCTGCAGATCTGGTTCGTGATCGCCGCGGTCGGCGCCGCGATCATTGCGGTCGGCATCGCCGCCTTCATCATCCAGCTCGTCGTCAGCTTCATGAAGCGTGAGGCGCTGGCGGACACCACCGGCGATCCTTGGGGCGGGCGCACGCTCGAATGGGCGACCTCCTCGCCGCCGCCCGAGTACAACTTCGCCTTCACGCCGGTGGTCCACGACCTCGACGCCTGGTACGACATGAAGAGCCGCCATTACCAGCGGCCGACCGGCGGGTTCCGGCCGATCCACATGCCGAAGAACACCGGCGCCGGCATCATCCTGGCGGGGTTCAGCGTCGTGTTCGGCTTCGGCATGATCTGGTACATGTGGTGGCTGGCGGCGATCGCCTTCCTCGGCATCGTCGCGACGGCGATCATCCACACCTTCAACTACGACCGCGACTACCACATCCCGGTGGAGACGGTGATCGAGACCGAGGAAGCGCGCACCAGGCTGCTCGCGAGCGCGGGGGCCTGATGCGATGAGCACGACCACGATCGACACCGCCGAGGGCAAGCCGCCGGTCTTCTACCTCGCTGACGAGCACGACCATGCGCCGGGCGGCAGCACGCTGCTGGGCTTCTGGCTCTACCTGATGAGCGACTGCCTCATCTTCGCGGTGCTGTTCGCCTGCTACGGCGTCTACGGGACGTCCTATGCCGGCGGACCGACCGCGCGCGAGATCTTCGAGCTGCCGCTGGTGGCGCTCAACACCACCATGCTGCTGATGTCGTCGATCACCTACGGCTTCGCCATGCTGGCGATGGAGCGGGGCAGGGTGGCGCAGACCCAGCTGTGGCTGGCGGTCACCGGGCTGTTCGGCGCCGCCTTCCTCGGTATCGAGCTCTACGAGTTCGCCAACCTGATCCACGAGGGGGCCACGCCGCAGCGGAGCGCTTTCCTCTCCTCCTTCTTCACGCTGGTCGGCACGCACGGGCTGCACGTCACCTTCGGCATCGTCTGGCTGGCGACGCTGATGGTGCAGGTCGGCCGGCGCGGGCTGATCCAGGCCAACAAGCGACGCCTCATGTGCCTCAGCATGTTCTGGCACTTCCTCGACGTCGTCTGGATCGGCGTCTTCACCTTCGTCTACCTGCTGGGGGTCCTGCGATGAGCGCCGACCATACCGCCGACCATGGCAGCCATGCGCACGGGCATGAGGACCACGACGTCCACGCCCCGCACGGCTCGCTCAAGGGCTATCTGATCGGCTTCGGCCTGTCGGTCGTCCTCACCGCCATTCCCTTCTGGCTGGTGATGGGCGGCGTGCTCGACGCGGGCGCGACCGCGGCGCTCGTCATCGCCTTCGCGGTGGTGCAGATCCTGGTGCACATGATTTTCTTCCTCCACCTCGACACCAAATCGGAGGGTGGGTGGAACCTGCTCGCGGCGATCTTCACCATCGTGCTGGTGGTGATCACGCTCGCCGGATCGCTGTGGGTCATGTACCACATGAACGCGAACATGATGCCGTCCATGACCCAGGGCGAGATGAGCGGCCATGGCGAGATGAGCGGAATGTGACCAGGCATCCGGCCGCGCGCGCCGCGATCGCGCTGGCGCTGCTCGCGGCGATTGCCGGATTGATCGCGCTCGGTGTGTGGCAGCTCCACCGCCGCACCTGGAAGCTGGCGTTGATCGCCCAGGTCGAGCACCGTCTCGCCGCTGCGCCGGTCGCCGCGCCGGGGCCGGAGGCGTGGCCGCGGATCGGGCGCGACGACGCCTACCTCCGCATCCGCCTGCGCGGCACGTACCAGCACGATCGCGAGACTTTGGTGCAGGCGGCGACCGAGCTCGGCGGCGGCTATTGGGTGATGACGCCGCTGAGGAGCGATGGCGGCTTCACCGTGCTGGTCAACCGCGGCTTCGTCCCGCCCGAGCGGCGCGAGGCGCACGACCGGCCGGCAGGCGCCGTCGACGTGGCCGGCCTGCTGCGCGTCAGCGAGCCGGGCGGCGGTTTCCTGCGCGCCAATGATCCGGCGACGGCGCGCTGGTATTCGCGCGACGTCCCCGCCATCGCCGCGGCGAAGCACCTCGGCACGATCGCCCCGTATTTCGTCGATGCAGACGTCGCGTCGAGTCCCGGCTGGCCGCGCGGCGGGCTGACCGTTGTGCGCTTTCCCAACAACCACCTCGTCTATGCTATCACCTGGTTCGCCATGGCCGCGCTGCTGATCGCCGCGCTCGTCCGGCTGGCATGGCGGCCGCACCGTGTTTAGCGTTCCGGCCATGATCGCATGGCCCTCGAACGCCGCGGACCGGCCGCCCGCCCGCGGCGCCGACGCCGCCGGCCGGCGCAACCTGCTGCTGCTCACCCACCTGCGCTGGCTGGCGGTGGCGGGGCAGGCGGTCACCATCGCGGTCGCGCATTTCGTCTTCGGCATCCGCCTGCCGCTCGCCGGCATGATCGCGGTGCTCGCCGCGCTGGTGTTGCTCAACCTGGTGACGCTCGGCGCATTGCGGCGGCGCGAGACCGGTAACCGCACCATCTTCCTGTCGCTGCTGTTCGACGTCGCGGCGCTGTCGGTGCAGCTTTACCTGAGCGGTGGCGCGGCCAATCCGTTCGTCTCGCTCTACCTGCTCCAGATCGTGCTCGGCGCGCTGCTGCTGGAGGCATGGTCGAGCTGGGCGCTGGTCGTCATCGCCGCTGCGCTGTTCGCATTCGTCGCCGCCACCGCGCCGCCGCTGCCGCTGCCGCCCGCGCTGGCGATCCGGCTGCCGATGCCCTATGTCGCCGCCTATTGGGGCAACTTCGTCCTGTCGGCGGTGCTGCTGGTGCTGTTCCTGGCGCGCATCAACCGCAACCTCAGGAGCCGCGACGCCTATCTCGCCGAGATGCGCCAGCGCGCCGCGGAGGAGGACCATGTCGTGCGCATGGGCCTGCTCGCCTCGGGCGCGGCGCACGAGCTCGGCACGCCGCTGTCGTCGCTCGCGGTGATCCTCGCCGATTGGAAGACCGCGCCGCCGGTCGCCGCCGATCCGCGGCTGGCCGAGGAGGTCGCCGACATGCAGGGCGAGGTCGCGCGCTGCAAGGAGATCGTGAAGGGCATCCTGCTCGCCTCCGGCGAGGTGCTGGGCGACGCGCCGGTGCGCACCACACTGCGCAGCTTCATCCGGGAGGTGGCGGCGAGCTGGGACGCCCTGCATCCGGACATGCTGCGCTTCACCGACCTGCTCGGCCCGGATCTGCCGATCATCGGCGATCGCGCGCTGGCGCAGGTGATCGCCAACGTGCTCGACAACGCGCTCGAAGCCTCGGCCACCGCGATCACGCTCACCGCCGAGCGCTCGCGCGAGGCGATGGTGCTGACGCTGGAGGACGACGGCACCGGTTTCCCGGTCGAGATGCTGGAGACGCTGGGCAAGCCCTATCAGTCGAGCAAGGGCAAGCGCGGCCACGGGCTCGGCCTGTTCCTGGCGGTGAACGTGCTGCGCAAGCTCGGCGGGACGGTGACGGCGCGCAACCGTGATGAAAGCGGGGCGACGGTGACGCTCACCATCCCGCTCGCCTCGCTCGCCGTGGAGACGGAGCAATGACCGACCGCCTGCTGATCCTGGAGGACGACGAGGCGTTCGCCCGGACCCTCCGCCGCTCGTTCGAGCGCCGCGGCTATGAGGTGCGGACCGCGAGCGCGCCGGGGGAGCTGGACGCGCTGCTCGCCGGCTTCGCACCGGGCTATGCGGTGGTCGACCTCCGCCTCGAAGGCGCATCGGGGCTCACCGGCATCCAGACGCTCCACGCCTTCGATCCCGACATGCGCATCGTCGTGCTGACCGGCTATGCCAGCATCGCGACCGCCGTGGAGGCGATCAAGCTCGGCGCCACCAACTATCTGACCAAGCCAGCCAACACCGACGAGATCGAGGCCGCCTTCGCCAGGGTCGAGGGCGATCCCGACGCCAGCCTGGAGGCGCGGCCGACCTCGATCAAGACGCTGGAATGGGAGCGCATCCACCAGACCCTCGCCGAGACCGGCTTCAACATCTCGGAAACCGCTCGCCGCCTGGGGATGCATCGCCGCACGCTCGCGCGCAAGCTCGGCAAGCGGCACGTCTGACCGGGATCAGTCGCTGCCGGAGGGCGGGCGGGCCACCGCGCAGAGCCGATAGCACGCCTGCACGATCTGCCGCGTCGGCGCGGGCTTGGCGAAGAAGACGCTGCCGGGAACCTGCCGCGCTTCCTGCGGCGGATTGGCGGAGGCATAGATGACGCCGATGCCGGGGCGCGCGCTGCGGAAGGCCTCCGCAACCTCCCAGCCGGTGAGCGCGCCGACCAGGCGAATGTCGGTGATCAGGATGTGGATCGGACGACCACCGTCGAGATAGGCAAGCGCATCCTCGCCGGCGCTCGCCTCGAATACGTCCACCCCTGCCGAGGTCAGCGCATCGGCGAGCTCCATCCTGATCAGCCATTCGTCCTCGACGATGAGAGCAACGCATCGTTGGCCATCCCCGTCATCCAAGGCACATGCTCCGGACTCTGGCCCGGACCTCGGCCGGCGACGGGGGCCTCCCTGCTCGGTCATTGTTTCTCGCGCCTTTTGCGGCGATGCTGCATCGACTCGTCAAGGAACGCTCTTGTCGTCCAAGGGTTTCCTTGCGGGAGGTGCAGTTCATGCAAGCGTCTGTTTCATGGAAGCGTCTGTGATGCCGCGTCGGGGTGAGGATCGTCGAGGATGAGCCGCAACGGCGGGGAGGCGCTACACGGTCCCGGTGGGCGTACGGCGGAAACTGCGGCCCGACTGATCGGCGAAGCCGGTCTCGAACATGGCGACGAGCGCTTCCGCCAGATTCTTCAGGCATTGCCGGCCGCCCTGTACGTCACCGATGCGGACGGCCGCATCACCTTCTACAACGAAGCGGCTGCAGAGCTATGGGGGCGCCGCCCGCGTCTCGGCGAGGATTGGTGGTGCGGCTCGTGGCGGCTCTACTGGTCCGACGGCACGCCGATGGCGCACGACGAATGCCCGATGGCCGAGACTCTCAAGACCGGAAAGCCGATCCGCGGAAAGGAGGCGATCGCCGAACGGCCCGACGGCAGCCGCTTTCCCTTCATCCCCTATCCCACCCCGCTCTTCGACGACGCGGGCGAACTCGTCGGCGCGGTCAACATCCTGGTCGACATCAGCGAACGCCGGAATGCCGAAGAGGCGGCGCTCCACCTCGCCGCGATCGTCACCTCGTCCGACGATGCGATCGTCAGCAAGGACCTGAACGGCATCGTCGCGAGCTGGAACCAGGGCGCGGAGCGGCTGTTCGGCTATACCGCGGAGGAAATGATCGGCCAGCCGATCCTGAAGATCATCCCGCCCGAGCGGCATCATGAGGAACAGCACATCCTGGAGCGCATCCGCAGCGGCGAGCGGATCGATCATTTCGAGACCCGCCGCCGGCGCAAGGACGGCAGCCTGGTCGACGTCTCGCTGACGGTATCGCCGATCAAGCGGGGCGACGGCAGGATCATCGGGGCGTCGAAGATCGCCCGCGACATCTCCGAGCGCAAGCGCGCCGAGGCAATGCTCGCCAGGCAGGCGCGGCGGCTGGAGGCGCTCAACCGCGCCACCGCCATCGTCTCGCGCAATCTCGACCTCGACCGGGTGGTGCAGTCGGTGACCGACATCGCCACCGAGCTCAGCGGCGCCCGCTTCGGCGCCTTCTTCTACAATGTCGCCAACGACGAGGGGGAGAGCTATCTCCTCTACGCGCTGTCGGGCGTCTCGCGCGAGGCGTTCGAGCGCTTCGCCATGCCGCGCAACACGCCGGTGTTCGATCCCACCTTCCGCGGGCACGGCATCATCCGCTCCGACGACATCCGCAAGGACCCGCGCTACGGTCGCAATCCGCCCCACCACGGGATGCCGGAGGGGCATCTTCCCGTCGTCAGCTATCTCGCGGTGCCGGTGGTCTCCTCCTCGGGCGAGGTACATGGCGGGCTGTTCTTCGGTCATGACCAGCCGGGCATGTTCGACGAGGATACCGAAGCGCTGGTGGCGGCGATCGCCGTGCAGGCGGCGGTGGCGATGGACAATGCCCGGCTCCACGAGGCGGCCAAGGTCGAGATCGAGCAGCGCAAGCGCGCCGAAGCGGCGATGGAGCTGCTGCTCAACGAGATCCGGCACCGCGTCAAGAATACGCTCGCGATGGTCCAGGCGATCGCCACCCAGACCTTCCGCAGCACGCCCGCGGCGGAGCGTGACGCATTCATCGCGCGGTTGCGCGCCTTGTCGGAGGCGCACGACCTGCTCACGCAGAAGAATTGGGATACGATCTCGGTGGGCGAGGCGGTGGAACGGGCGCTCCAGCCCTTCCTCGACCGCAACCGGACGCGCATCGTCTTTTCCGGGCCGGGCGTGCGTCTTCCGGCGGCCAAGGCGCTGCTCATCGCGATGGCGCTGCACGAGCTCGGCACCAATGCCGTCAAATATGGCGCGCTGTCCGACGAGAACGGCAGGATCGACCTCGGCTGGGACCTCGTCGAAGGCGACGGCGACACCTGCCTCCGGCTGCGCTGGCGCGAGTTCGACGGGCCGCCCGTCGCACCGCCCACCCGTGCCGGCTTCGGCTCGCGTATGCTGGAGAGGGCGCTGCGCAGCGAGCGCGGCAACGCCCGGATCGAGTTTCCGCCCGAAGGCGTCAGCTGCACGATCGAGATGTCGATCTAAAGCGGATCGACCCTCGGACCGGTCTCTGCCCCGTTCCCTATCCGGCTTTCGCCGACGCAGGCGTGTTCGCAACGATCGGAGCGGGGCGAAATGTTGACCAAATTGACTCGGCGTGGGTCTTTGTGAGCCGAGACGTCGGCGAAGCGTCGCGAAGGCGGCGCTGAAGCGGCATGAACGCAACGCCCACGCGCCATGGACGCGGCACCTGCGCGGCACCGGAGCGCCACGAACGCGGCACAGGAGCGGCATGGGCAAGATGAACGGAATCAAAGAGCGGGCCGGCGCCGCGGCAGCGCCGGCCCTGCGAGGCAAGCAGGTGAAATCCTACATTGCAAGGGTCGCGCCGGCCATTGAACGTCGACACACCCTAATTGGGATTGCCGCCGGCGTTGCGGCATTGCGTATCGAGCGCCGCCTGCGTCGCCGCGTTGACGCGGCCGCGCGCGCTGCGGGCGCGCTGGCAGACCGCCGGGTCCTGGACGGCGGGCGGCGGGGTGCGGCGTACTTTGCCCAGCGATTTCGCGGCCGGCGCGCGGATCGCTTCCTCCCGCGTCAGGCCGGGACTCGCGCCGACCAGCGGAGGCTTCCCCGCCGGCCGCAGCTTGCCGATCGGCCTGGGCTTCACGAGCGCGATTTCGCCGCAGATGAAGCCAAGCGCATCCACCACCGCGCCGGCGCGCCCGTGCAGGCCGACCGGTGCCATGTGCGACGGGCATTCGACCGAGGAGCTCAATGACTTCGAGGGGGTGGTCCCCGGCAGGATCGAGTTCGAAAAATAGGTTGGACCGGCGAAGAACGCTTGATTGTAGCCGTTGACGGTTCGCGGCATCGGTCCCGTCAGCGGTCCGCAGCGAACCTCTATGCCGTTGGCGACGATCGTCCGGGCACCGTCGGCCAGGATAGTCGCCCGGCGGACGAAGGGCGCCGACGGCGGACAGGTGAATTCGCGCGGCGTTCCTCCCGTCCCCCCCAGCGATCCGGGCCGCCCGGCGGGATTGGCCTCGCCGGTCGTCAGCGCCCGCGCGCAGATCGGGCCGATCGCATCCATGTCGTCGCCGATGCGCGCCTGGACGCCGACCAGGTAGCTGCCCGCGGGACATCGGACCGCAACCGGCGTGCCGCCGCCGCCTCCGACGGGCGAACTCCGCCAATCCGCTTCCCCGGCGATTGCCGCCGTACCGGACATCAATACGGCGATGATCGCAACGGCCTCGAGATACTGACGCATCGGCTCATCTCCCTGGACGCGAATATAGTGCGATCGAGTCGTTGCCGGAGTCTGCCGTGATCCGCGTCCACCAAATGGTGGATACGACTGCCGGTTTCGTGGGATTGCCCACAGAACTGTATTGCGATCCATTCTCATTAGCGATACGGCGGGGCGAATCGGAACGGGGAAAGCAGGTCCAAGGCATGGCGACGAACGCGATCCCGCGCCGCAAACCGAGCCGCTGGAATGTCGCCGCGCGTGCCGTGGCGGCAATGCCGATCAATTATCTGCTGACCTCGCTCGCCACCGCCTGGCTCGCACGCGTGCTGCCGGGGCCGCGTCACGAAGCGAGCGTCGCCGCGACGCTGATCTCCTTCGCATTGTTCGCCGCCCTCGTGCTGATCGCCTTCGCGATCCGCTCGCTCGCTCGGCTCTGGCTCGGAATGATCGCCGTGAGCGCGGTCCTCGGCGCATTGCTGTGGTTCTCGCTCGCGACGGGAGGGCGGCTGTGAAGGAGAGCCTTCGCCAGTCGATGGCCTGGCTGCATACCTGGGCGGGGCTGCTGCTCGGCTGGCTATTGTTCGCGATGTTCGCGACCGGCACCGCGGCCTATTTTCAGGACGAGATCACGCGCTGGATGGAGCCGGAGATCACCGGCCCCGTCGATCCCGTCGCCGCGACCGAAGGGGCGGTGCGCTATCTCCAGACCGTCGCGCCCGACGCAAGGGCGTGGTTCATCACCCCACCCAACAGCCGCAGTGCGACCACCAAGGTGTTCTGGCAGCCCGGCGGCGAACAGCGCAGCCGTCGCGGCGACACCAGCGCGACGCTCGACGGCGGCGGCAACCGGATCGCGGCGCGGGAGACGCAGGGCGGCTATTTCCTCTACCGCTTCCATTTCGACCTTCATTACATGCCGGTGATCTGGGCGCGCTACCTGGTCGGCGTCGCGGCGATGTTCATGCTCGTCGCGATCCTGTCGGGCATCGTCACGCACAAGAAGATCTTCGCCGACTTCTTCATGCTGCGCTTCGGCAAGGGACAGCGCAGCTGGCTCGACGCGCATAACGTTACGGCGGTGATCGCGCTGCCGTTCCACCTGATGATCACCTTCACCGGGCTGGTCACGCTGGCGACGCTCTACATGCCCTGGGGCATCGCCGCCAATTATTCGGATGAGGCCAAGTTCTACGATGCGGTCTTCGCCGAGCCGGCGGCGGTGAAGCGCAGCGGCAGGGCGGTGCCGCTTGCGCCGGTCGGGCCGATGATGCGGCTGGCGTCGGCGGAGTGGCATGGCGCCAGCGTCGGCTTCGCCCGCGTGACCAATCCGGGCGACGCGACCGCGAAGGTCACGCTGACCCGCGCACCGGAGGCCGCGATCGGGGCGCGCGGCGAGGCGGTGATCCTCGAAGGCACGACCGGCCGCCAGGTCGGCGCTGGCGCACCCAAGGGCGCGGCGCTCGCGACCGAGAGCGTGATGATCGGGCTGCATACCGGCCGCTTCGCCGAGTGGGGGCTGCGCTGGCTCTATTTCCTGTCGGGCGTCGGCGGGACGATCATGGTCGGCAGCGGGCTGGTGCTGTGGACGGTCAAGCGGCGCGCGCGCCTTGCCGATCCCGAACGGCCGCATCTCGGCTTCCGGCTGGTCGAGCGGCTCAACGTGGCGGCGATCGCGGGGCTGAGCGCCGGGCTTGCCATCTATTTCCTCGCCAACCGGCTGCTGCCGCTGCGCATGGACGGGCGCGCCGACTGGGAGATCCATTGCCTGTTCATCGCCTGGGGCACGATGCTGGCGTGGGCGATCGTGCGGCCCGCGCGGCAGGCGTGGGTGGAAGGGCTGTCGGCGGCGGCGCTGCTGTTCGCCGCGGTGCCGGTGGTGAACGCGCTGACGACGCCGCGCAACCTCGTCGCCAGCCTTGCCGCAGGCGACTGGCTGTTCGTCGGCTTCGACGGCGTGATGCTGGTGCTCGCCGCCGGCTTCGGCTGGGCGGCGCGCAAGGCCGGCCGCATCCGATCGGCACGGGCCCGCCGCAGCGAGCCGGCGGTCGCCGAGGCGATGGCGGCGGCATGATCCAGCTTCTCGCCGTCCTGCTCGCGCTGGCGGGCTTCGCCGCGGTCGCCGCGTCGATGAGCCGGCACCAGCAGGACATGATCGGCCGCAGGCTCGACCCGCGCGACGCCCGGGCCGCGCGCGCGGTCGGCGGGCTACTGCTGGTGGCGTCGTTGCTGGCCGACATGCTCGCGCTCGGTCCGGCCCGCGGCGCGATCATCTGGTGCGGCCATCTGAGCATCGGCGCCTGGGTCGTCGTCGCCTGGCTCTGCTGGCGCGTGAGCCGCCGTGCCCGTCACCGATCATGATTGGAGAGATATGATGCGCAAACTGCTGTGCCTGCTTGCCGCCGTCGCCGTTGCGGCGCCCGCCGCCGCGCATGAGGTGTGGATAGAGCGTGATGCGACCGGCCCCGCGCGCATCTATCTCGGCGAACCGGCCCAGCCGGTTCCGGACGGTGGCGACCCGGAATTCCATCGGCTCAAGGCGCCGTTGGTCTTCCTCACCGATCCTGCCCGGCCGATCTCCACCACCCGCCGCACCGATCATCTCGAGGCGGTGCCTAGCGGCGCGGGGGACGTGCGCGTCCGCGACGACGATGTCTTCGAGCCATGGGCTTCGGACGGCGTGCAGCAGGGTGCGATTTTCTACGCCCGTGCCGGCCGCAGCGAGACGGAGGCCAGGCTCGATCTCGAGCTGGTGCCGGTCAGCGCCGGTGCAGACCGGTTCACCGTCCGCTTCCGCGGCAAGCCACTTCCCGGCGCCACCGTCAACGTGATCACGCCGGGGCGCTGGCAGAAGGCGTTCAAGGCGGATGGCGACGGCCGCGTCGACGTGCCCGACATGGGCGCCGGCCGCTATATCCTGGGCGTCACGCACGGGGAAACTAAGGCGGGAACGGTGGCGGGGAAGCCGGTCGCCAAGCTGATGCACGTCTCGACGCTCAGCTTCGTGCGTTAGTTGCCGGCTAGCTTCTCACCGTCACCCCGGCTTGTGCCGGGGTCCACTAAGCCTCACCGGCGAAGCTCGAGTCTCTTGTCCAGCACTTGCCTCCCGGTGGACCCCGGCACAAGGCCGGGGTGACGAAAGAGGGAAGGGCCAAATTCCCAAATATCGATCCGCCGCAGCGGAAAATTGATCTCCCCGCGAGCGGTGGCTAAGCTGCCCGACACGCCATTCGGCGGGTGGGTCCGCTGCGGAGGGGAATGGAAGGACAGATCGAGACGCGGCTGACCCGCCGCATGATGCTGGGCGCCGCAGCGGCGCTGGCGTCCATGCCCGGCGCGGCGTTCGCCCAGATCCAGCCCGGCGACGAAGTGGTCGATCTGTGGCCTGGCGATCCGCCGGGTAGGACCGATGTGCGCATCGTCCGCAAGATCGACGACCAGTCGCGCGATACCGCCGAGCCCGACCGTTGGGTCACCGGCATCGATCGTCCGGTGCTGGTGGTGCGGCGACCCGCGCGGCCGAACGGTTCTGCGGTGCTGGTGGTGCCGGGCGGCGGGTACGGTTTCCTCTCCTATGACAATGAGGGGACCAGCCAGGCGGCCTGGCTCAACGAAGGCGGGAATCCATTCTGGCTGACCGCCGTGAGATTCACCGGTTTCAGCGATAATGGATTCCATCCCGACGATCCGGCGCTCGTGAACCGTGACCTCGCAATCGAGGACAACGTCGTCGCGACCGTCAGCCAGGATTGCAAGGACAACGCTGCGATCCTGACGATCTATGTCACCGGTGCGCGCATCTCGACCGACAACATCGCCGCCGGCAACTGGCACAGCTCGGAGACGACCGGCGGCTGGCTGGACGAGATCGGGAATGTGGCGCGCGGCGACGTGCTGCTACCCGGCCGCGACTGGCCGGCCGAGGCGCGTGCGGCGATCGCGAGGGCGGGCGTGCGGCCGTGTGCGGATTGCCGGCGGTAAGCGGGGTGGCTTGCCCGCTCGAACGGCAGGTGGGAAGCGATTGGCTATCTGCTCCCGTTTTTTGAGTTCCGCCTTTACCGGTCCCACTATCGAGATATGAGCGCTTCCCTCCGGCTGCTCGTCGACGGAGCAGGCGCATCGCGGACGCCGCCGATCCACGTCGCCGCCGTGTGGAGATCATCGTCCAGCAGGACCAGATCGGCACGCAGGCCCGGCGCGATCCGGCCGGTCACATGCTTCAGGCCGAGGAACGCCGCCGGCACCGTGCTGGCCATCGCGACCGCTTCGGGCAAGGTGAGCCCGAGCATCGCCACCGCATTGCGCACCGCGCCCGCCATGTCGAGGCTGGAGCCGGCGAGCGTTCCCGCCTCGTCGGTGAGGAGGTCGCCCTGCACCAGAATGCGGCGGCCCTGCAGCAGGAACTCGGCCGCGTCGGAGCCGACCGACGGCATCGCGTCGGTGACCAGCATCACCCTGTCGCGCGGCTTGCAGCGCAGCGCGAGGCGCAGCGTCGCGGGGCTGACGTGGTGGCCGTCGACGATGATGCCGCAGGTCAGCTCATTACGCTCCAGCGCCGCGCCGACCACGCCCGGCCGGCGCGACCCCAGCGGGGACATGGCGTTGAACAGATGGGTGATGCCGGTGAGCCCAGCGTCGGCCGCCGCGTTCACGTCCTCGTAGGTGCCATTGCTGTGGCCGGCGGCGACGATCACGCCCGCGTCCACCAGTCGGCGCACCATCGCGGGCGTGGTCCGCTCCGGCGCGAGCGTCACCAGCGTGCGGCCGCGCTTCGGCGAGGTCAGCACGGCGAAGCCTTCCTCGTCGAGCGCGCGGATCTTTCCGGCGTCATGGATGCCCTTGCGTTCGACGTTGAGGAAGGGACCTTCGATATGGATGCCGAGCACCCCGGGCACGCCCGCCTCGATCGCGGCATCCACCGCGGCGACGGCGCGGCGGATCACGTCGAGGTCGTCGCTGATCAGCGTCGGCAGCAGGCCGGTGGTGCCGAAGCGCCGGTGTGCGGCGGCGATCGCGGCGATGCCCTCGACGGTCGGCGCGTCGTTGAACAGCACGCCGCCGCCGCCGTTGACCTGGGTATCGATGAAGCCGGGGACGAGCGAGCCGGACACCGCCTCGCGCGGAATGTCGGCAGGCAGCTCGGCCGCAGGCGCTGTCGCAGCGATGCGGACGTCCTCGATCACCACGGCGGTGCCTTCGAGCCACGCGTCGCCGAGAAGCACGCGATCGGGAATGATGGCCTGCCGCATCAGATGGTCTCGGTCACCTTGGCGAGGCGCGGCGGGTGATCGGGATCGAAGCCGCGCCGCAGCGACAGCGCATTGGCGGCGCGGTAGAAGGCCTGGATCTGCAGCATCGGCTCGATCGCGGGGTGGGCGTCGACGTGCGGAAGCTGGATCGCGCCCGCCACCTCGCCACCGCTCACCAGCACCTCGCCGCCGCGCCCGACGACGTCGGCGACCAGCTCGTCGACGCCGTCGACGGTCGCGTCGCCCTGGCGGAACACCAGCAGCGGAAAGCCGGGACCCACCAGCGCCATCGGTCCATGGCGGACCTCGGCCGCGCTGAACGCCTCGGCATGGAGGCCGCAGGTCTCCTTGAACTTGAGCGCCGCCTCCTGCGCGATGCCGAAGCCGAGGCCGCGCCCGATCGCATAGAGGCCGCGTGCCTCGGCCAGCCGGTCGACCAGCGGCGTCCAGTCGCTCGCCCAGGCTTTGCGCAGCAGGGCGGGTGATTCCTTCACTGCCTCCAGCAGGATGTCATCACGGCTCCAGCGCGCGACCAGATGGAGGAGGCCGGCGAGCGCGGTGATGTAGGATTTGGTGGCGGCCACGCTCAGTTCCGGTCCGGCGTGCAGCGGCAGGCAGGTGTCGGCCTCGGCGGCCAGCGGCGAATCGGTCACGTTGACCAGCGCCAGCGTGCGCGCGCCGCCCTGCTTGGCGGTACGCATGGCGGCGAGGATGTCGGGGCTCTTGCCCGACTGGGAGATGCCGATCGCCAGCATTCCCGAATAGTCCGGCGCCGCACCATAGACCGAGGCGACCGACGGTGCAGCCGAGGTGGTGACGAGGCCGAGCCGCGTCTCGATCAGATATTTGGCGAAAGTGGCGGCATGGTCGGAGCTGCCGCGCGCGAAGGTCACCACGCCGCGCGGGCGCTCGGCCCGGAGCGTCTCCGCGAGCGCCGCCACCGCCTCGGCATTCGCCGCGAGCTGGCGCGCGACCGTGTCGGCGGATTCGGCGGCCTCCGCGAACATGCGGGTCGGTTGTGCGTCTGTCATCTGTTCAGGCCCGGATGTTGAGTGCGGCAACGAAGTCATCAGGTGAAATCATGGGACGTCGCCGCGGTACGAGCCCGGCGTCGCGTTGATCACGCAGCCGCCATCACGGAAGCCGCGCCGCCCGATATAAGGCCGCGGCGCGCGAGGTTCGATCCCCGACGGGCGGGCCTGGGCAACGCGCGGCCTCCGCCGATTTTCGTCAGGCGATTCAATTCCCTGGGCCGGAAGCGGCATCGGATTCCACCATTCGACAGCTGTCGAGGCTTGTCGCGCAACAATGGAACCAATGCAATACCATTTTCAGCTGCAAAATAGCTTTCACCGTAACATTGCTGCAAAGAATCCTACTTGACGCCGTGCGGTTGCTGGCGGATGGTCCGGTTATTGGTATGCAAGTGGTACAAGAGCAAAGCATACCATAGATAGAGCTGCAAAGGGGATGGGAGATGAGGTTCAGGGCTTTGTTGATCGGCACCGCCAGCGGCCTCGCGCTGCTATCGGGTGCCGCTAACGCGCAGACGACCGACGCCGCGCCGCAGGCTGCCGAGGAGGCGGGAGAGGACATCGTCGTCACCGGCTACCGCGCTTCGCTGGCGGCCGCGCTCGACACCAAGCGCAATGCCGATGCGATCGTCGATTCGGTCAGTGCCGAGGATGTCGGCAGGTTCCCCAACACCAATGTCGCCGAGGCGCTGACGCTGGTGCCGGGCGTCACCGTCGACCGCCAGTTCGGCCAGGGCGAGAAAGTGTCGATCCTCGGCACCGATCCGGCGCTCAACCGCACCTTGCTCAACGGCCAGACGGTGGCGTCGGCCGACTGGTTCATCCTCGATTCGCCGGGCCGCACCTTCAACTATGCGCTGCTCGCGCCGCAGCTCGTCGGCCGGGTCGACGTCTACAAGTCGCCCGAGCCGCGCATCGACGAGGGCTCGATCGGCGGCACGGTCAACGTAGTGACGCGCAAGCCGCTGGAGTTGAAGCCGCTCACCATCGCGGGCTCGCTCAGCTATCTCTACAACGACCGTTCGGACAAAGGCGACATCCAGGGCTCGGCGCTGGTCAGCTGGCGCAACGAATCCGGCACCTTCGGCATCCTCGCCGCCTTCCAGCGCAGCAAGGACCGGCTGCGCCGTGACGGCGTCGAAGCCTATGGGTCGATCACCGCCGATTTCTGGAACGGCGAGAACGACGCGAACACCAGCTCGCTCGCGATGCCCGCCACCGATCCGGTGGAGGGCAGGATCTACACCGGCAACTGCACCGGCGCCTGCGCGGAGACGCTGACCGCCAATCGGGATGCGGTGTCGCCCAACGCGTTCGGCACGTCCTATTTCGAGCAGGGCCGCGAGCGCCTCACCTATTCGGCGACCGCGCAGTGGAAGCCGGTCGACGAGCTCACGCTCGAGTTCAACTGGCTCAAGATCGACGCGACCTACGACAACCTCAACCAGTCGATGTACAGCTTCGCGGGCAACACCTGGAACAGCGCGGGCGCGTTGACCGGGATCGAGGTGAAGGACGGCATCGTCACCAGCGCGACGCTCAATGACGGGCTGAGCGTGCTCGACGTCCAGTATCGCGAAGCCGAGATGCACTCGGACACCTATCACGCCAAGGCCGGCTGGGACGGCGGCAACTGGGACGTGAACGTCGAAGGCGGCATCTCCGACGCCGACGGCGGCACCAAGCGGCAGGTGTTCCTCGAGTTCCTGAACAAGGCCGATTACACCGTGGACATCGGCGGCGCGCCCGGGCGGCCCGGGTCGATCAGCTACACGACCGACGTGCTCGGCAACCCCGCGGCGTTCGTGACCGATCCGGGCTGGAGCGGCAACGTCGTCGCCAAGCCGACGTCGGACAAGGAGCGTTACGCCCAGACCGACTTCGGCCTCGATCTCGACGGCCCGATCAAGCGGATCCAGGTCGGCTACAAATACCGCCATCACGAGACCGCGCAGGCCTATGCCGGCATCGCGCTCACCGGCCTGTCGGCGCCGGCCTCGCAGTTCGACCCGCGTCAGGTGGACGACAATTACCTGTCGGGCATCAGCGGCGTGAACGACCAGATGGAGAACCGCTTCATCATCAGCGGCCCGTCGATGGTGAGCTTCCTCGAAGGCCGGACGCTGCCGACGCCGTCGCCGTTCGCCGCGCCCGAGTTCGCCTCGGGCAACTGGGAGGTGAAGGAGAACATCCACGCGCTCTACGCCCAGGCGAACTTCGATATGGACGGGCTGCGCGGCAACTTCGGCGTGCGCTACGTCCACACCGGCTTCACCAGCGCGGGCTATGTCTGCAACCCCGGCGCGCTCTGCACGGCCGAGGCCGACTGGGCCTGGCAGAGCACCGAGCGCAGCTACGACAATGTCCTGCCCAGCGTGAATATCGTGGCGGACGTGCGGCGGAACCTGCTGTTCCGCTTCGCCGCCGCGCAGGTGGTCGCGCGGCCGAACTATGCCGACCTCACCAACAGCTTCTGGCTGTCTGACCAGATCCTCACGGGCGAGGGCGGCAATCCCAATCTCAAGCCCTATAAATCCAACAATTTCAACGCGTCGCTCGAATGGTATTTCGCGCCGCGCGCGATCCTGTCGGCCGAGGTCTTCTACAAGGATATCAGCAACTACATCCTGCGGCAGACCGCGCCCGAGGAGCATTACAACACCAATCTGGACCGGGTGACCACCTATCAGATCAGCCGGCCGTTCAATGCGGGCTCGGCCGAGGTGAAAGGCTTCGCCGTCGCCTACCAGCAGAACCTGCCGCTCGGCTTCGGCGTGCTCGCCAACTACACCTTCTCCGACGGCGAGGGGCAGGACGGGCAGGACCTGCCGTACAACTCACGGCACCAGGTGAGCCTAAGCCCGTTCTTCGAAAGCGGCCCGGTGGCGATCCGCGGCACCTACACGTGGCGGTCGAAATACTTCACCGGCATCGATCGTGGCGACGAGATGTACGTGCGCGACACCGCCAATGTCGACGTCTCGGCGACCTATAATTTCACGCCGAACGTGGGGCTGACGCTCGCGGGCATGAACCTGACCGACAGCGAATATTACGGCTACGCCAACACGCCTCGCCTGCCGCGCAGCGTCTATCGTACCGGACGCAAGCTGCTCGCGACGGTCAACGTCAATTTCTGATCCATGGGTTCGAGCTGAAACACATCCCGGGGCGGCGAAAGGAGCATCCTCCTTCCGCCGCCCTTCTTTTTGTCCGCGAAAGCAGCGTAAGTTGATGTCCATGCCGCTCCCAATCTTCCTGATCGCCTGCCGATGCCGAGCAATGCCGGAGCCGATCGCGTGACGGGGGCGGGAGAAGGTATCGCCCTGCTCGCGCCGTTCGCCGGCTGGCTGGCGCCGCTCGACGAGGTGCCGGACCCCGTGTTCGCCGAGCGCATGATGGGCGACGGTTTTGCGATCGATCCGATCGAGGGCCTGCTTCGTGCGCCGGCCGCCGGCACGGTGCTGTCGATCCCGGCGAGTGCCCACGCCGTGACGCTGCGGCTGGAGAATGGCGCGGAGCTGCTGCTCCACATCGGCCTGGAAACGGTTGCGCTGGCGGGGAAGGGTTTCGCGCCCAAGGTTGCCGCCGGCGTCTCCGTTCGCGCCGGCGACCCGCTGATCGCGTTCGATCTCGATGCGGTGGGCGAGGCCGCCAAGGCGCTCATCACGCCGATGGTGGTGGCGAATGAAGGCTATGCGCTCATCGTCGACCGGCCGGGCCGCGAGGTAGCCGCGGGAGAGATCGTTGCCCGCGTCACCGGCGGATCGCCGCTGGCGGCAGGGGCGGCGCCGGCAACGGACGAACGCTGCGAGCGCGAGCTGCGCGTGGCGGCACCGCACGGCATCCATGCCCGCCCCGCCGCGCGGATAGCCGCCGCGCTCAAGCCCTTCGTCGCGACGGTGGAGATCCGGCGCGGCAAGCATGTCGCCAACGCACGCAGCACGGTTGCGCTGCTCGGCCTCGGTGCAACGCTTGGCGAGACCATCACGCTCACTGCCACCGGTGCGGATGCGCGTGCAGCGGTCGACACGGTCGCCGCCCTGCTCGATCGGATCGCCGAGGAAGAGGCTGCGGAGCCAGTCGTCGCGGCGGCGCCCGCACCGCCGGGTCAGCCGGTCTGCGCCTCGCCGGGACTCGCGATCGGACAGGCGGTGCAGCTCCGCTCGGCGGACGTCGAGGTACCAGCGGTCGGCAGCGGCATCGCGCATGAACGCGGGGCGCTCGCCGAGGCGCTGAGGCAGGTGTCGGACAGACTCGCGGGCGGCTCCGGCACCGCCGCCGCGGTCACCGAGGCGCATCGCGCGCTGCTCGCAGACCCGGAGCTCGGCGCGGCGGCGGAGCAGGCAATCACGGAGGGCCGCAGCGCCGCCTTCGCCTGGCGGGTGGCGAGCCGGCAGGCGGCCGACGCGATCCGTGCGACCGGCGACCCGTTGCTGATGGAGCGCGTCGCCGACCTCGCCGATCTCGAGCGGCAGGTGATCGGGGTGCTGACGGGGGAAAGCGGAGCGGTCGTCCCGACGCTCCCGCCCGATGCGATCCTGATCGCCGAGGACCTGCTACCCTCGCAGTTCCTTGCGCTCGACAGGAGCCGGGTCGCCGGCATCTGCACCTCGGCAGGTGGCCCGACCGCGCATGTCGCGATCCTCGCCGCCTCGGCCGGCATCCCGATGATCGTCGCGGCGGGTCCCGCGGTGCTCGACATCGCCGAGGGCACGACCGTGATCCTCGACGCCGATGCCGCCACGATCGCCGCCGATCCCGATGCGTCGGCGCTCGCCGCTGCGAGCGAGCGGCTGGCGCGCGTGCGCGAGCGCCGCGCGGCCGAGCTGGCGGTGGCTCATGGCGAAGGCCGCATGGCCGACGGCACGCGCATCGAGATCTTCGCCAACCTCGGATCGGTCGCCGATGCCGCCGCCGCCGTGAGCGCGGGCGCGGAGGGATGCGGCCTGCTCCGGACCGAATTCCTGTTCCTCGACCGCGATACCGCGCCCGACGAGGAGGAACAGCGGGACTGTTATGCCCGCATCGCCGCCACGCTCGGCGAACGTCCGTTGATCGTGCGCACGCTCGACATCGGGGGCGACAAGCCGGTGCCCTATCTCCCGATGCCGGCCGAGGAGAATCCGGCGCTCGGCGTGCGCGGGGTGCGGTTGAGCCTGGTGCGGCCCGACCTCATGCGGCTCCAGTATCGCGCGATCTTGCGCGGGGTACCGGGTGAGCAATGCCGGATCATGCTGCCGATGGTCGCCGATCTCGGGGACTATCGCGCTGCCCGCGCGATGCTGGACGAGATCGCGGCCGAGCTGGGCGCCGCTGCGCCGCCACTCGGCGTGATGATCGAGACGCCTGCCGCCGCGATGCTTGCGGGTCAGATTGCCCGGGAAGCGGCCTTCCTTTCGATCGGCACCAATGATCTCACCCAATATGCGCTCGCCGCCGATCGCGGCAACGCCGGCGTCTCGCCGCGGCTCGATGCGCTGCATCCCGCCGTGCTGCGGCTGATCCGCGAGGTGGGGAAGGGCGCGCGCGAGGCGGGGCGCTGGGCCGGGGTGTGCGGCGGGCTTGCGTCCGATCCGCTGGCGGCGCCGATTCTGATCGGGCTCGGCGTCACCGAGCTTTCCGCCACGCCGGCCGCGATCCCGCGGCTGAAGGTGGTGGTGCGCGAGCTGACGATGGAACGCTGCGTGGCGCTCGCCGGACGGGCGTGCGAGGCGGAGTCGGCAGATGACGTGCGCGCGATCGCGCGGGAGACGGTATGATGAAGCTCGACCTATCCGCGGCACTGGCCCGGCTCCAGCCGCTCGGGCGGGCGCTGATGCTGCCGATCGCGGTGCTGCCGATCGCGGCGCTGCTGCTCCGCCTTGGCCAGCCCGACGTGCTCGACATCGCCTTCGTCACCGCGGCGGGCGACGCGATCTTCTCGAACCTGGGGCTGCTGTTCGCCGCCGGCGTCGCGGTGGGGCTGGCGCGCGAGAACCACGGCGCGGCCGCGCTTGCAGGGGTGGTGGCCTATCTCGTCGCGGTCGAGGGCGCCAAGACGCTGCTCACGCTTCCGCCCGACCTCGTCTCCGCCGCCGCGGTGGAGCAAGCCGCGTGGCGCGCCAAGGAGATCGCCAAGCTGAGCGTGCCGGCCGGCCTTTCCGCCGGGATCGTGGCGGGCGTGCTCTACAACCGTTTCTATGCGATCACGCTGCCCGACTATCTCGCCTTCTTCGGCGGCCGCCGCTTCGTGCCGATCGCGGCAGGCTTCGCAGGGCTCATCGGCGCGCTGCTGTTCGGGCTCGGCTTTCCCTGGTTCGAGAGCGGGGTCGACAGTCTGAGCCGCTGGGTGCTCGGCGCGGGGCCGGTCGGGCTGTTCCTGTTCGGCGTGCTCAACCGGCTGCTGCTGATCACCGGGCTTCACCACATCATCAACAACGTCGCCTGGTTCCTGCTCGGCGACTTCCACGGCGCGACGGGCGATCTCAAGCGCTTCTTCGCGGGCGATCCCAGCGCCGGGGCGTTCATGGCCGGGTTTTTCCCGGTGATGATGTTCGGCCTCCCCGCCGCCTGCCTCGCCATGTACCGCAATGCGCTGCCGGAGCGGCGCAAGGCGGTCGGCGGCCTGCTGCTCAGCCTGGCGCTCACCTCGTTCCTGACGGGGGTGACCGAGCCGATCGAGTTCAGCTTCATCTTCCTGGCACCGCTGCTCTATCTCGTCCATGCCGTGCTCACCGGCGTGTCGATGGCGGTGATGAATCTGCTGGGGGTGAAGCTCGGCTTCGGCTTCTCGGCGGGCTTGTTCGACTATGTCCTGAACTATGGGCTCTCGACCCGGCCGCTGCTGCTGCTGCCGGTCGGCGCGGCCTATTTCGCGGTCTATTATTTCACCTTCAGCTGGTGCATCCGCCGCTTCGACCTCAAGACCCCGGGGCGTGAGGCGGAGACGGCCGTGCTCTCATCCGCCTCGACCGGGCAGGGGCGCGGCGCGGACATGGTGGCGGCGCTGGGAGGAGGCTCCAACATCCGCTCGGTCGGAGCCTGCACCACGCGCCTGCGGCTGGTCGTCGCGGACCCGGCCGCGGCGGACGATGCCGCGCTCAAGGCGCTCGGCGCGCGCGGCATCGTGCGGCTGAGCGATGGTGGGCTGCAGGTGATCCTGGGTCCGATCGCCGATCAGGTCGCAGGTGAGATACGCGATGCCCTTGCCGCAGCTCCGGCGCCCGCACGCGCAACGGCACCCGACGCCGCGGCGATCGCCAAGGCGCTGCAACTGGCAGGCATACGTTCGGTGTCGGCCAAGGGTACGCGGCTGATCCTGGACGTTGCCGACAGCGATGCGGTCGATGTCGAGGCGCTCAGGGCTGCCGGAGTACGGGCGGTCGCAAAGAGCGATCGGCTCCACCTGATCGTCGGGCCGAGCGCACAGACGCTTGCAGGACAATTTGCGCCGCTAGAATCGCGCGGAATGAAATAGAATTTGTGCTCCTGCGAAGGCAGGAGCCTTGGGTCATCGCCGTGTCGCTTGCGGCCTAAGCTCCTGCTTTCGCAGGAGCACTGACACTGCTTCAATGCGGACAGACAGGGGGTTAGCCACAGCCAGGCGATCCGCTCCGCTGCGCAGCCCTCTCCCGCGGGAGAGAAGGGATAGCCCCAAAAAAAGCCCGCCTCCGAAGAGGCGGGCCCAGCAGGGAGGAAGCGAAGGGTCAGAAGTTGATGGTGGCGCCGACCGCGATCTGACGGCCGAGCGAGTCGTACCGCGCCGACAGCGTGTTGTTGCGCGACAGGCCGTAGCTGTACGAGTTCGGCAGGATCGGCGGCGTCTTGTCGAGGATGTTGTTGGCCGCGATCCGGAACGAGAAGCTCTTCTGGACGCGGAAGTTCAGCGCCAGGTCGAAATAGTCGTAGGCGCCGATCCGGTAGAAGGTCGTCCGCTCGCCCTCCGGGGTCCAGCCGAGATTCGGGTCGCCCGAGTTGCTGACGTTGGTCAGCGGCCCCAGGTGGCGCCAGTTGAGCGAGGCGCTGAAGAACTGGTCCGCGGTGGTGTAGGTCGCGCGCAGGTTGTGCGTCCACTTCGGGATCAGCTGACCGCAGCCGCCGCCGTAATAGCCAGCGCAATTATACTTCGGCAGGATCGGCGAATCCTGGCCGCCGGCGAGGGTGGTCAGCGAGCCCGAGAAGTCGAAGTCCAGCCGACCGGCGGCGCCGAGGCCGAGGTTGTACTGGGCCTGGAAATCCCAGCCGTGCGACTTGCTCTTATAGTAGTTGGTCGTGCCGCCCCGGATGAAGCCGGTGGCCGGATTGCCGCCCGGATTGCTCGACAGCGTGCCGTCCGCATTGCGCACGAACATGCTGCAGAAGAATTCCTGACCGGTGGCAAGGCAGCCGTTCGAGAAATAGTCGTAATCGTTGTAGCCGATCGAGTCGTTAAGATCGATCAGGAAGCGGTCGACCGAGAAGGTCAGGCCCGGCAGGAAGCGTGGACGCAGCAGCACGCCGAACGTCTTGGTATAGGCCGTCTCCGGATTGACGGTGAAGCCGCCCCGGCGGACGGTGCAGCCGATGTCGGTCGGGCAGAGCAGGGTCGGGCTGCCGTAGAGGCTGTCGGCAAGGCCGGTGGCGCGGCACACCTCCTGCGAGGCTTGCGGGGCGCCGTAGATCGGCACCTGCTGACCGTTCGGACCGGTGGTGTAACCGGTGATCGTCGGCGCGCAGATGTCGTTGTACGCCGTGGTGATCCGGTCGTAGCTGATGTTGCTGCCTTGGAAAGCCTCGACCACGGTCGGCGCGCGCTGGGCGCGGTTGATCGAGCCGCGGAAGGTGATGTCCCGGACCGGCGACCAGATCGCCTCCGCCTTCCAGGTCGAGAAGGTGTCGGGGTTGCTGCTGTACTTCGACAGGCGGAACGCGCCGTTGAACTGCAGCAGATCGGCGAACGGCTTATGCTCGACGATCGGTGCCTGGAGCTCGACATTGCCTTCCCAGGCGTGCTGGCTGAGGCTCTGATCGGTGCCGCCGTAGCGTTCGCGCCAGAGGTCGTCGGCATAGCCCTTCAGCTGGTCCTCGCGGAACTCGGCGCCGAACGCAACCGCCAGACCCTGTTCGGCCCAGGGGCTCTTGATCCCGTAGGTGCCGAGATCGCCCTGAACCGTCGCGACGACGTTGTAGAGCGTGTTGACGGTGGTCTGGTTGGCGTAGCTCCCCTCGACGAGATAGTCGAACAGTGCGCTGTTGTTGTACGGGGAATTGGCGCTGAACGGATCGAACGGCAGGCAGCCGTCGGCGGCGCCCGAGGCGCAGGCGGGCGTGCCGTTGACGTTGACGACGTTCAGCGCGTTGTTGACGCGCTCGAAGTCGGGCATCGCCCAGGACCAGTCCTGACGGTTGCGCGCATAGACGCCGCCGACGTCGTAGCTCCAGCCCTTCGCGAACTCGCCGCGCACGCCGGCCGAGATGCGCGTGCCCTTGTTCAGATAGAGATCGTCCAGCGCGGGGGCGCCGGTAAAGCGGTAGCGGACCTCGATCGGTACCATCGTGCTGGTGCCCGCGGCGGCGGCGCAGATCGTGGACGCCTGCGCCGCGGAGAGGAACGGATTGTCGCAGTTCACCTGATATGGGGTGCTGCCGTCGCCATAGGCGGTCGAGCTCAGCACCCGGGCCGGATAGGGGTTTGCCGAACGATCGCGGAACCACATCACATTGGCGTAGAGCTCGACCGCGTCCGAGATCTCGAAGGAGGTGAAGCCGCCGGCGTTCCAGCGCTTGTTCCGCCGCTGGAAGGAATAGCCGTCATAAGGATTGGCTGCGACCGCGTCCGAATAGGGCACGAAGGTCCGCGTTCCGTCGGGATTGTTGATATATTGCGCGCCGTTGTTCGCGCCGGTGCGCGGCGAGACATAGCCCGACTGGGTATAGGTGGAGACGGTGCAGCCGAGCGGGCCGTCCTTGACCGCCTGCGTCAGCTGGCAGCCCGAGGTCTCGCGCGACATGTAGGGGACCAGGTCCCCCTGACGGTAATTGACGTAGGCGGAGATGCGGAAGCGGTCGTCGAACAGCTTCTTGCCGGCCGTCAGCGACAGGTCGACGCGGCCGCCGTCGAAGGCGTTCCCCCTGGCGGGCTGGATGAAGCCGTACTGGCTCGCGACGTCGGAGACGAGGCCCGGCTTGTTCTCGTGCGCGTAGAAATTGTAGTTGGCGTTGAGCTGGACGCCCTCGAAATCGGGCTTCGTGATGAAGTTGACGACGCCGGCGACCGCGTCCGAGCCGTAGACGGCGGAGGCGCCGCCGGTCAGCACGTCGACCCGCTCGATCAGCGAGGTCGGGATCATGTTGACGTCCTGGCCGTTCATCGTGCCCAGGCGCTTGCCGTCGACCAGCACCAGCGTGCGCTCGAAGCCGAGGTTGCGCAGCTTGAGGCGCTGGCGGCCGTCCGAATCCTGATAGTTCTGCTGGCTGTCCGGCGCGATCTGGGGCAGCCGGTTCATCACTTCCTCGATGTTCACCGCGGCCTGGGCGCGGATCGAATCGGCGGTGACCGACTGGATCGGCGCGGCCGCGGTGGTGTTGGGGCGGTTGATGCGCGAGCCGGTGACGACGATCTCGCGATCGGCCGCGGTGTCGTTCGAGGCGACCTCGGTCTGGCCAAGGGTATCCTGAGCCAGCGCGGGCAGTGCCGAGATGCCGGCGATACAGGTCGAAGCCAGCAGCAGCGCGTTGAGATGTTTCATCCTTTGTCCCCTTTGACCCTTGTGTTGTGGGCGATCGTCATTTCGCCCCCGCCGCGCCGTTGAGGCTGTCGGCGGGATGGACTTTGGTGGCGCCGGTCGCGTCGGTGACGGCGTAGGTGAAGCCCGGCTGGAGCGCGTAGGCGCCGACCGCGCCGCGATGGTCGATCGCCAGAAAGGCGACCTGCGCATCCCGAACCGCATTGCCGCGCAGCCGGGCGATGTGCTGGATGGCCTCGCGGCAGGCCGCGGTCGGCGACAGCCCGGCGCGCATCGACGCCACCACCCGCGCGGAGCCGGCGATCCGCGTCACTTCCTCGCCGACGCCGGTCGAGGTCGCGGCGCCGACGCCGGCCTCGACCAGCAGGCCGCAACCCGACTGGGGCGAGTCGCCGACCCGGCCGTGCAGCTTGAACGCCATGCCCGAGGTGGTGCAACCGCCTGCCAGCCGCCCGTCGGGCGCGCAGGCGAGGATGCCGAGCGTATCGTGATCGAGCGCCGAGCCGCGCTGGTTCTCGATGTTGACGATCGGCTTGTATTTCGCGGTCTTGAGCCATTCGCGCCACGCCGCCTCGGCCTCGGGCGTGAGCAGGCGGGTGGCGGTGAAGCCCTGCTCGATCGCGAACAGGCGCGCGCCTTCGCCGACCAGCATCGTGTGCGGCGTCTTCTCCATCACGCGCCGGGCGACCGAGATCGGATGGAGGATATCCTCGAGCGCGGCGACCGCGCCGACATTGCCGCGGTCGTCCATGATGATCGCGTCGAGCGTCACCTGGCCATCGCGGTCGGGATAGCCGCCCAGACCCACGGAATGGTTGGTGGGATCAGCCTCGGGAACCTGTGCGCCGGCCTCGATCGCGTCGAGCAGCGACCCGCCCGCTTTCCACCGCGCATGGGCCGCGGCGTTGGCGGCCGCGCCGAAATCCCAAGTCGATACGAAGAGCGCACGGGCTTGAGCCTGCGCCACCGCGGCCCGGGACAGGCCGGCCAAGGCGGCGCCCCCCAATCCCATCGCCAAAGCGCCGCGCCGCGACGTGCTCATCGATGTCTTCCCCAATGAATGGGAGCGTTATCATTCTGTCGCGCCCGTGCAATGAGATTGTCATAGATGAAAAATCAATTCAATACCAAAAAACAAATTGGTTTTATCGTGCTCATTCACTGAGTCTCCCTTGTATTGTTCCGGAATGGCTGGGCTTTGCAGCGGCGAGTCGGACCGTCGCCTCGCCAAGGCGAATCGCCAGGGATCCGCCCGGCCGCCATTCCGGCTTCGCCAATATGAGCGGTTCGATATCGTCTGAACGCCGCCGTTCTCTGACTGCGCGCGCTATGGCCTGGCGGTGAATCCGCCGATTCCCGCGATCGCCAATCTCTGCGCCGCAACGGCGGTCTCGGCGAAGGCCAGACGAAGGTAGCGCGCCTGCCGGGGGACGGCGAAGGCGATCCGCTGCGTAGAGAGTGCATAGGCGATGTTGGAGAATTCGCCGGCCGCCGCTGGCTTCCAATTGGTCCCATCTTCGCTCGTCTCAACGACATAATTTTTCGGCGGCGCCGCGTCGATCATCACCTGCCGCGAGGGGGTGAGACTGAAACCGGCGAGTTCGACGGGCTTGCCCAGGTCGAGCGTCACCCGGTCCGGGTTGCCCGGCGTGGGCGCGGGAAGCAACCAGATCGTCGCCGCATCATTGTCGAGCAGGCGCGCGGCGTTGGGCGCGCTCGCCTCGACGATCGCCCAGCCGCTCGTGTCGAGCACGCTGGGATCGGACGAGACGATCGGCGGGACCGGAACCGGCGCGACCGCGCGGAACAGCGCGAACTCGCTGATCGCCGGGCAGGTCGGCGCCTCGATGATACGCAGGCGGACACGGCGCGGCGCGATGGGAGCGGGCAGGCGGACGATGCGCTGAGCGGAGATGCACTCGTGCTCGGCCAGCGTGCGCCAGGCGCCGTTGATCTCGGCGTCGATCGCGAAGCGTGTGACGCGTACGCCCAACGGCAGATACTCGCGCAGGCGCACGACATCGAACTCCGTGCCGGGTCGGAGATCGAGCATCAGCTCCGAGGTGGTCACGCCATCGGGCGTCGACCAATAGGTCTCGCGATCGCCGTCGAGCACGCGGGCGGGTTCGAAGTCCGGGCCGCGGCTGTGGCTGGCATGGGGGATGGCGCCCTTGGCGAGGTCGCGCGCGAAGGTGGCGCGGATCGCGTCACCGAAGGATTTCAGGATCTTCACGTCCTGGTCGGGGATCCGGCCGCGCCGGTCGGGCGGGATGTTGAGGTTGAGATTGGTGCCGCGGCCAACGGACTCGTCGTAGAGGCGGATCAGCCGCTCGGGACTCTTCACCTTGGAATCCTCGTCGGCGTGGTAGAACCAGCCGGGGCGGATCGAGACGTCGGTCTCGGCCGGCCACCAGATCGCACCGCCACGCACGCCGGCATTGCCGTTCTTCTGGTCGTAGGGCGCGTTGGGCATGGTCGGCCAGCACGGATCGCCGGCGACGCCGTCCTCGTTGCCGACCCAGCGGATGTCGGCGCCGAGCGGGTCGAAGGTGCAGGCGTTGGGCTGGAGCCGGTGGACCAGCGCGATGATCGAGGGCCAGTCATAATAGCGTGGCGCATCGATCTTCCGCGTCTCGCGCGCGCCGCCGTAATAGCCGTCGCCGCCGTTGGCGCCGTCGAACCACACCTCGAACAGCTCGCCGTAGTGCGTGCAGAGCTCGGTCAGCTGCGCGCGATAATATTCGACATAGGCGGGGCGGCCATACTCGGCGTGGTTACGGTCCCAGGGGGAGAGATAGAGGCCGAAGGGCAGACCGGCGCGGCGGCAGGCGTCGGCCATCTCGCGCACGATGTCGCCCTTGCCGCCCCTGTAGGGGCTGTTGCGGATGCAATGCTCGGTCAGCGTCGTCGGCCACAGGCAGAAGCCGTCGTGATGCTTGGCGGTGAGGATCAGCCCGCGCAGCTCCGCGGCCTTGGCGGCGGCGGCGATCTGGTCGGCGTCGAAGTCGGTCGGGTCGAACAGCGTGGGGCTTTCGTCGCCATAGCCCCATTCCTTGTCGGTGAAGGTGTTGATCGAGAAATGGACGAAGGCGTATTGCTCGCGCCCGTGCCATCGCCACTGGCGCGGGGTCGGCACCGCGCCGTAAGGCTCTGGTGCGGCGGCACGCTGAGCCGCGAGCGTCGGTGCGACGGCGAACGTGCTTGCAGCAAGGCCGGTAGCGATCAGCGAACGGCGCGAGATTTCGGTCATTTGGGCAACGTCTCCGGCTGGCCGGTGAGGGTGAATTCGGTCCATCGGCCCGCGCCTTCCTGCGGCTGGCCGCCGCCGAGCCACAGCCGATAGCGGCCGGGCAGCACGCGGCGGGTGCCGTCGCGATCGACCGTGCTGAGGCTGCGGGGGTCGATCGTGAAGCGGACGGTCGCGGTCTTGCCGGGTGTCAGCGCGACGCGGCGGAATCCGACCAGCTGGCGCTGGAGCACGGGCGCGGTGAGGCTGCCGGCCTTTGCCGCGGGGGGTGCCAGATAGGCTTGGATGACTTCCTCGCCGACGCGGCCGCCGCTGTTGCGGAGGCGGACGCTCGCTTCGACCGGGGCCGCCGTGCTGCCGGCCTTCGCCGTCGCCGCGTCATAGGCGAAGCTGGTGTAGCTGAGGCCATGGCCGAAGCCCCAGAGCGGCGTCCCCGTGAAGTAGCGGTAGGTCCGCTCCTTCATGCCGTAATCGATGAAGGCCGGCAGGTCGGAGACGCTCCTGTAGAAGGTCACCGGCAGGCGGCCCGAGGGATTGTTGAGCCCCGCCAGCGTCTCGGCGATCGCTGTGCCGCCCGATTCGCCCGGATACCAGGCGGCGAGGATCGCGTCGGCCAGCGCCGGATCGACCGCAACCGCGCTGCCGCTGGTCAGGACGAGGACGGCCGGCTTGCCGGTTTCGCGCAACGCCGCCAGCAGCCGCTGCTGGGCCTGGGGGAGGGCGATGTCGGTACGGTCGCCGCCGACGAAGCCGGGCACGCTGACCTGGAGCGCTTCGCCCTCGAGGTCGGGCGAGAGGCCGAGCACCGCCACCACCACGTCCGAATCCCGGGCGGCTGCCAATGCCTGCCGGAGCAGCGGCTCGGCGGGGGGAAGCCACATCAGCCGCAGCCCCTCGTCCTCGCCATGATGGTCGAGCTCCAGGCGGAAGGCGTGGCGGTTGCCGTCGCTGGTGAAGGGGATCTCGACCCGCGCCTTGCCGAGCGGGCCGGCGTGCAGCGGCTTGCCGTCGATCCACAGCCGGACGGCATCGTGGGTGGTGCAATCCTTCCAGCAGGCGGGGATGTCGATCGCGAGCGTGTAGCGGCCCGGCCCCGGCGGCACGAGCTCGCCCGACCAGCGTACCGCGAAGCCCTTGGGATCGAGCTGCGGCAGGGGAGCGCTGCGCGTGTAGTTGAAATCGATCCGCCGGTCCTGACGCACCGCGACGGGCGTGCCGGTGACGGTCGGGCTCGCGAAATATTCGGCCTTGAGGCCGGGCTTGCCGTCTGCGGTGAAGGCGGTCTCGGGCATCACCACTGGTGCGCCGTCGGTGAGGACGGAGCCCTGGGCATAGCGTACCTTGTCGGCACCGAACTGGCGGCGGATGCCCTCCAGCGGCGTCACCGGATCGATCGCGGTGCCGTGGTAATTGGCCTCGAGCACGCCGAGGTCGTCGGCGTCGGCGCCGATCACCGCGATGCGGCTGCCGGGTTCGAGGGGCAGGCGGCCGGCGTCGTTCTTGAGGAGGACGATCGACTTGCGCGCTGCGTCGAGCGCCAAGGCGCGGTGCGTGGGCGTGGCGACTTCGGCCGGCTTGATCCGGCTCCACGGACTGTCGCCGCCGAAGGCGATGCCGAGCGCGCGGCGGGCATCGAGCGCGCGGGTGAGGGCGGTGTCGATCTCGGCCTCGCTCACCAGACCCTTGGCGACCGCCTGCGGGAGCGCGGCATAGGCGCTCCCGCAGTTGAGGTCGTTGCCGCCCTTGATCGCCGCTGCCGCCGCCCCCGCGGCGTCGAGACGGTAATGGTGGAACATGTGGATGTTTGCGACCGCGTCGCAGTCCGAGACGGTGAAGCCGGTGAACCCCCAATCCTTGCGCAGCCGGTCGTTGAGCAGCGGTGAGGAGGCGCAGGCGGGGGTGCCGTGGATCGAGTTGTAGGCGCACATCAGCGAGCGCGCCTTGCCCTCGGTGATCGCGAGGCGGAAGGCGGGGAAATAGGTCGCTTCCAGGTCCTGCGGGCTCGGGTCGACGTCGAAGCCGTCGCGACCCGCCTCGGGGCCGCTGTGGACCGCGAAATGCTTGGGCGTGGCGATCACCTTGGGGTGATCCGGATCGGGCCCCTGCAGTCCCTGGATGAAGGCGACGCCCAGGTGGCCGGTGAGGTACGGGTCCTCGCCATAGGTTTCCTGGCCGCGGCCCCAGCGCGGATCGCGGAAGATGTTGATGTTGGGCGACCAGATCGTCAGCCCTTCATAGATGCGGCGGTCGGCGCCGGTCGGGCGGGCGTTGAACTTGGCGCGCGCCTCGGTCGCGACGACGTCGCCGACCCTGCGCATGAGGTCGACGTCCCAGGTCGCCGCCAGGGCGATCGCCTGGGGAAATACCGTCGCATGGCCGTTGCGCGCGAGGCCGTGCAGCCCTTCGTTCCACCAGTCGTACGCGGGGAGGCCGGCATCCCTGTCGGCGGGCGCGGTGCTCTGGAGCTGGGCGGCCTTTTCCTCGACGGTCATGGTGGCGATCGACTGGGCGACCGGATCATCGGCGGCCGCGGCGGCGAGAAGCAGGAGCGGGATCATGCCTGGGGTCCCAACGTGCGGAGGGTGAGGGCGCGCTTGAGCGCCGCGGCGGGGGCCTTCGAGCGAACGTCGATCGTCACGCTCTCGCCCGGCAGCAGGTCGAGGCCATCGTCGCTCGGCTGGGCTGCGAGCGCGCCGAAGTCGAGCATCACCGCGCGGGCGAGCGCCTTGGCGGTGATCGTCACGCGCTTGCCGTCCCAGCGGGCGGTGAGGCCTGGAGCGGGATAGGCCATGTCCTTGGGCACGGCGCGCTCGACGATGGTGCGCGAGACGCTGCGGCCGTCGACCTGCAGCTCGGCGACCGCATAGCTCGCCTTCGGATCGGCGCCGGCGAACAGCTCCGTATCGGTAAGGTTTGCTACGTCCTTCGCCGAGAGCGGGTCGAGCGTCACGTCGCCGCCTCGCTCGCCGAGCGGTTTTCCGGCCATGTCGAACGCGCGCACCTGCCAGCGCGCCCGGACCGGCGCAGTCGCGTCGGAGACGAGGGCGATCCGCGTCTTCCCGTCGCGATGCTCGGCGACAACCGCCTGCGGAGCGAAGAAGCGGCGGGCGGCGTAGTGGAGCAGCTTCCACCGGCCGTAGTAATCGATGCTGGACCAGGAGATCGCCGGCCATGTGTCGTTGATCTGCCAGTAGAGCGATCCCATTGTCACCGGTCGGCAGCCGCGGTGATGGCGCGCCGCCATGTCGATCGCCTGCATCTGATTGACCTGGGTCAGGTAGACGAGGTCGGCGAAGTCCTTCGCCGGGCGCAGCCGCTGGTCGAGGTAGAGCTGGAGCCGGGCGTTGCCTTCGCCGGCCAGGAACTTCTGGTGCGCCTTGAGCACCGGGCTGTCGAGCGTGAGCGGCCCGTTTCCGGCGAACTCGCGGATGGTCGATAGGTCGGGCATCGCCTGGAAGCCATATTCGGACATGAAGCGCGGGCAGCTGTCGAGGTAGCGCTCGACCGGCTTCGATCCCGACCACACGTCCCAGAAATGGCGGTCGCCGTCCTTGTCGGTGTCGGTCGGCCCCTCATAGTCGGTCGACGGCGAGCCCGGCCAATAGGGCGTGCCCGGCGAGCGCGTCAGCACCGCACCCCGCAGCACGCGATCGAACAGCACCGCCATGCCGACGCCGATCCGCTCCTGCTCGTCCGCGCCGACGCGGCGCTTGAACGCCTTGCGGTCCGACCAGTTCTCCCAGCCCGACAGCACCTCGTTGTTGCCCGCCCACAGCACGATCGAGGGATGCGCCTGGAGACGTTCGACCTGCTGCTCCGCCTCGATGCGGACATTGTCGCGGAATTTGGCGTCGGGCGGGGTGATCGATCCGCCGAACATGAAGTCCTGCCAGACCATCACGCCCAGCTCGTCCGCCATCGCGTAGAAGGCGTCGTCGAGATAATAGCCGCCGCCCCAGACGCGCAGCATGTTCATGTTGGCGTCGCGCGCGCTCTGGAGGATGTCGCGCATCTGCGCCGTGGTCACGCGCGACGGGAAATTGTCGAACGGGATCAGGTTGGCGCCCTTGGCGAAGATCGGCACGCCGTTGATCCGGAAGCCGAAGCTGCCGTCCTTGCGGATGAGCTCGACGGTTCGCAGGCCGATGCGGTGCTCGACGCGGTCGTCCTCGCCGAGCGCACCGGCGACCTTGTAGAGCGGCTGCGCGCCATAGCCGACCGGCCACCAGCGCTGCGGCGCGGCGACGCTGAGGGGGACGCTGACTTCATTGTCGCCTGCGGCGACTTTCACTGTGCGCGTCACGCTCTGGGACGTGCCGTCGGGCGCGATGACCCGGGTATCGAGCGTCACCGTCGCGTCGCGCCCGGCGACGATGCGATAGCGCGCCACCAGCCGTGCCTCGGCGTCGTTCAGCGCCTCCTGCTCGATCGTCAGCGCCTCGATCCGCGCCTCGTCCCAGGCTTCGAGCTTGACCGCGCGCCACACGCCGACGTTCACCAGCCGCGGGCCCCAGTCCCAGCTGTAATGATACTTGGGCTTGCGGATATAGGGCGAGGTCTGCTTGCCCTTGGGCTCGTCGCCGAACGCGGAATCATATTCGCCGGGCAGGGGATCGGGCTCGGCGAGCACCATCGGCTGCAGCGTCCTGATCGGCGAGGCGATCGTCACCACCAGCTCGTTGCGGCCCGGCTTCAGCGCCGCCTTGGCATCGACGCGCCAGCGGCGGTGAGCATTGTCGGCCTTGAGCAGCACCTGGCCGTTCACCGATACCGTCGCGAAGGTGTCGAGGCCGTCGAACACGAGCTCGACATGATCGCGCGCCAGCATGGCCGGCGTCACCTCGATCGTGCGGCGGAACTGCCAGCTGGTGAGGCCAGCCCATTGGATCGGTGCCTCGTTGATTCCCTTGAACGGATCGGGGACGCGCCTGGCCGCGATCAGGTCCTGCTGGACGCTGCCCGGCACCTTGGCCGGGAACCAGGTGGTTTCGCGCGGATGCGCCTTGGCGGCCTCGGCGTCGGCGGGATCGATCCGGGCTTCCCAGGCGCCGTCGAGCGAGATCGTCTCCTTGGGGGCAGCCCAGGCGGGCAGTGCGGCGAACAGCAGCGGCAGAAGCGCGAGCCGTGCCTTCACTTGGCGGTCTCCGTCAGCGTCATGCGCTCCACGGCGTAATAGGGATCCAACAGCGACGAGGTGAACTGGAGGCACAGATCCTCGTCGCCTGCCATCGCCGGCAGCGTGCCGCTGAAGCTGAATCGGGTCGGCGACCGCTCGGGATCGGGCAGCGGGAAGGTGGCGAGCACGACCGGCTTGATGGCCTTGTCCTTGGCTGCGGCGAAGCAGCGCGCCTGCATCACCAGCTCGCCATGGGGCGTGACGTTGTAATGCTCGCGCAGTGCCGAAGCCTCGTGCGCGAGGCCATAGTGGCGCGCCAGGCGTGCGACCTCGACGGTGAAGCCCTTGGCGACGTCGAGCGGCGCGGCCGGATAGGCGCTGCAGGTGTCGAACAGGTTGATGTTGAAGGCGGGCGCGTTGTCGGTCGCCTCGGAGGTGAGCGGTACCCTGAGGCCGAGGCTGCCGCGCGGGCAGGCTATGAGGTCGGAGCTGGTGCGGGTCAGCAGCGCGGCGCGAGTGGTATCGAAGCTGCGCGGTGTGGCGGTGGGATTGCCGCTGGCGTCGAAGGCGGCGGCACGGATCGTCGCGCCGGGCTTCAGTGTCAGCGGCGCCTTGTAGGCGCGCGACTTGGCGGTCGGCGCCTTGCCGTCGAGCGTGTAGCGGATCGTGCCGTAGGCCGCCTGGGTCGAGAGAGCGACGGTGACCTTGTTCGCCCGCAACGCGTCGCCGCGGCTGCCCTGCACCTCGAAACCGACGGCGAAGGCGCTGTCCGCCACCTCGACGCCCGAGCGGCGCCAGCGCTGCACCTGCGGATCGAGCCGGGCGATGAAGCCGGCAAAGTCACGCTTGTCCTTGTCCGACCAAGTGATCTCGGCGAGCGCCGCCGCACGCGGGAAGAGCATGTGCTGGACCTGATAGGGTGTCACCAGATACTCGCTCCAGGCATTGGCCTGGGCGCCGAGCACATGCTTGGCCTTCTCCGCATCGATGCCGGCCGGCATCGGCTCGTATGTGTAGACGTCCTCGAGCGTCTGGATCGCGATCCGGCCAGGCGGCTCGTCGGCGCGGCGGCTCTGCAGGCTGTCGAGATAGAGCGTCGGCGCGGGGCTCAGCACCACGTCGTGGTTCTGGTTGGCGGCCTCGACCGCGCCCTTCTCGCCGCGCCACGACATCACCGAGGCGGAGGCCGGCAGCCCGCCTTCCAGGATCTCGTCCCAGCCGATCAGCCGCCGGCCCTTGCTCGCGAGATACTTGCCGAACTCGTCGATCAGCCAGCTCTGGAGCTGGTTCTCGTCCTTGAGGCCGAGTGCCTTGATCTGCGCCTGCACCTCGGGCGAGCGTTGCCACTGGTCCTTGACCGCCTCGTCGCCGCCGAGGTGGATATAGGTGCCGGGGAACACCGTCATCAGCTCGTCGAGCACGTCCTTGACGAACTGAACGCCCTTGGGGCCGGGGTTGATCAGATAGGGGTTGACGCCCCAGTCGTGCGACACCGGCGGCCGGTCGCCGAACACGCCGAGCTCGGGATAGGCGGCGACCAGTGCCTGGGCGTGGCCGGGCAAGTCGATCTCGGGCACGATCGTGATGCCGCGCTCGGCGGCATAGGCGACCAGCGCCTTCAGCTGTTCCTGGGTGTAGAAGCCGCCGACCTTCCCGGTCGGTGCCGGGCCGCCCGTCGAGGGGCTGGTGCGCCAGGCGCCGATCTCGGTCAGCTTGGGATAGCGCTTCACCTCGAAGCGCCAGCCCTGGTCGTCGGTCAGGTGGAGGTGCAAGGTGTTGAGCTTCACCGACACCATCTGGTCGACGACGGAATAGAGGAACTCGATCGGCTGGAAATGGCGGGCCGGGTCGATCATCAGCCCGCGCCAGCCGAAGCGCGGCTTGTCGGTGACGGTCAGTGCGGGGACCTCGACCGGCTTGCCGAAGTCGCGGTCGGGGCTGAGCAGCTGGGCGAGCGTCATCGCGCCGTAGAGCAGGCCGCGGTCGCCCGAAGCGGCGATGCGGATGCCCTTCGTGTCGATCTCGAGCCGGTAGGCCTCGTCGCCCTGGATGCTGGGGTCGCGCGTGAAGCTGATCGCAGCCGTGCCGGCGCCGTCGGCGAGCGTGATGCCCCGCTCGACCTTGACATGGGCCTCGAGGATGCGCGCCGCGGTCGCGGCTGCGGTATCATCCGCGGGGACGGCGACGGTCGCGCCGTCCGCGACGGTGAAGCTGCCCTGGCCCGGCTGCACCGAACTCGGCAGCGGCGTGAGCGGCAGCTGGGAGGGAGATTGCGCGTATCCCGGCACCGCGAGCATCAGTCCCGTCCAGCAAAGCCACTTGGAGTTCGTCCGCATCATCGTTTCTCCCTGCTGTGCCGGCTCGGCGACGCGCGATCGATGTAACCAATATATATCCTATCCGACAATAGCGACGGCGCAACGATCCGGTCGGGCGCAGAAATCCTTTGAAATATCTTGACTGCATCCGGACCGGTGGCCGAAAGATCGTACCAATCTAGACCTGAGCCCAGACTGGTTGCTCCGCGTGGAGCCGTGGGATACCAGCCGACGGCGTGGGACGACAGGTCTCGGCAGGGGGAACGCATGGCATTTTCGGATCAGATCGGACGCTTCCGGGACGACAATCCCTCGCCGCTGTATCTCCAGCTCCAGCAGCTCATCCGCGACGCGATCGGCGGCAAGCTGCTGAAGCAGGGCGACGCTATCCCGCCGGAGCGCGATCTGGCGCTCGAATACGACGTGTCGCGCATCACCGTGCGCAAGGCGATCGGCGGGCTGGTGGAGGAGGGGCTGCTGACCCGCCGCCGCGGCGCCGGCACCTTCGTCGCCGAGCGCGTCGAGAAGAGCTTTTCCAAGCTGTCGTCCTTCACCGAGGACATGGCCGCGCGCGGCCGCAGGGCGAGCAGCAGCTGGATCTCGCGCGCGCCGGGGCAGGTCAATCCCGAGGAGGCAATGGCGCTGGGCCTGTCGCCCGGAGCACCGGTGCTCCGCTTCGCCCGCATCCGCCATGCCGACGACGAGCCGATGGCGCTCGAATTCTCGACCATACCCGGCTACTGCCTCTCGTCGGTCGACGTGGTCGGCAACTCGCTCTATGCCGCGCTCGAGCAGGCCGGCAACCGACCCGTCCGCGCGCTCCAGCGGCTGCGCGCGGTGCCGTTCGGCGGCGAACATGCCAAGATGCTGGGCGTCGATCCGGGCCACGCCGGGCTGCTGATCGAGCGCCGCGCCTTCCTGCGCGACGGCCGTGCCGCCGAGTTCACGCGCTCCTATTACCGCGGCGACGCCTATGATTTCGTGGCGGAGCTGAGCGACATCTGACGCGGCTTGCTGCCGCTCGAACGGAGTAGCCGATGGATCGCCGCCAACTCCTTCTCGGCAGCGCAGGAACGGGCGCGCTGCTCGCGGTCCGGCCGGCGTTCGCCGCGCCGCGGCAGCGGGTGGACGATGGCTTCCCGATGCCGCCGCCGGTCCGCTCTCTGCCCCCCCGCCTGCCGGAGACGGACCCCTCGCGCACCCTGATCGAACTCGGCTGGCGCTTTCACGAGGGCGACATCCCGACGCCCGAGCCGGTCGGCCACAACGCGACCTATCTCAGCGTCAAGGCGGGTAATGCGCCGGGCGCGGCCGCGATCGCCTATGACGACAGCGACTGGCGGGAGGTGCGGCTGCCGCACGACTGGGCCGCATCCCAGCCGTTCGTTGAGACCGCCAATGTGTCGCAGGGCTATCGCCCGCGCGGGATCGGCTGGTATCGCCGCACGCTCCGGCTCGATCCCGCCGAGCGCGGCAAGACGATCGAGCTGCATTTCGGCGGGATCGCCACGAACGCGACGATCTGGGTCAACGGCAGCGTCGTCGCGCACAACTGGTCCGGCTACAACAGCGTCTATGTCGACCTGACTCCGTTCGCACGCTTCGGGGACGAGACGAACGTCATCGCCGTCCGCGTCGATGCCGATGCCAGGGAAGGCTGGTGGTACGAGGGCGCCGGCCTCTATCGCCATGTCTGGCTGGTGCGGCGCGCGCCGGTGGCGATCGTGTCGGACGGGGTGCATTGCGATCCGCGACGGGACGGGGACGGCAGCTGGCACGTGCCGGTCACCGTCACGCTCGGCAACATCGAGCGCGCGCCGGTACGGGTCGAGGTCGAGGCTGAGCTGATCGATCCCGACGGCCGGTCCGTCGCCGTGCAGCGGGTCGAGGCGAGCGTGCCGGTGCTCGACCGTGCCGACGCCCTGCTCCGTCTCGCTGCCGGGACGCCCCGGCTCTGGTCGGTCGAGGAGCCGACGCTCTACACGCTCCGCGCGCGGGTGCTGCGCGAGGGCAGGGCGGTCGACGAGCGCCGCACCGCGATCGGCTTTCGCATGATCCGCTTCGATGCCGACAAGGGCCTGTTCGTCAACGACCGGCCGGTCAAGCTCAAAGGCGTCTGTCTCCATCAGGATCATGCCGGCGTCGGCGTGGCGGTGCCGGATGCGCTGCTCGCGTGGCGGCTCGAGCGGCTGAAGGCGATGGGCTGCAACGCGATCCGCATGTCGCACAACGCGCCCAATGCCGAGCTGCTCGACTGGTGCGACCGGATGGGCTTCCTCGTCATGGACGAGAACCGCAACTTCAACCCGTCGCCCGACTATCTCGCGCAGCTCGAATGGCTGGTGCGGCGCGACCGCAACCATCCGAGCGTGATCCTGTGGTCGGTGTTCAACGAGGAGCCGATGCAGGGCACCGAGGCGGGGGTGGAGATGGTCCGCCGCATGGCCGCCGCGGTGCGCCGGCTCGACGACAGCCGCCCGATCACCGCGGCGATGAACGGATCGTTCTATGATCCCGCCAACGTCTCGACCGTGGTCGACGTGATGGGATTCAACTATTATCAGAACGACTATGACAAGTTCCACCGGCTGAACCCGGCGAAGCCGGTCACCAGCTCGGAGGATACGAGCGCGTTCGAGACGCGCGGCGCCTATGCCAGCGATCCGGCGCGGCATGTGATCACCTCTTACGACGACGAGGCCGCGTCGTGGGGCGACACGCACCGGGGCAGCTGGAGGAAGATCGCCGAGCGGCCGTTCGTCGCGGGCGGTTTCGTCTGGACCGGCTTCGACTATCATGGCGAGCCGACGCCCTATGAGTGGCCGACGATTTCGAGCTTCTTCGGCATCCTCGACCTCTGCGGCTTTCCCAAGACCGCATTCGGCATCCATAGCGCGCACTGGATCGACGATCGGCCGGTGCTGTTCCTGGCGCCGCACTGGACCTGGCCGGGCCGCGAGGGGCAGGCGATCCGGGTGTTCGCCATCGCCAACGCCGACACGATCGCGCTGAGCCTCAACGGCCGCGAGCTCGGGGTGCAGACGGCGGACCGGATCATGGGCAACGAGTGGCAGGTACCCTATGAGCCCGGCCGGATCGGGGCGGTCGCGATGCGCGGCGGCAAGCCGGTCGCGCGCATCGCGTACGAGACGGCGGGACCGCCGGTCGCGCTGCGCCTGACGCCTGCGCGCACGGTGATGGCGGGCGATGACGAGGATGCACAGCCGATCACGATCGACGCCGTCGACGGACAAGGCCGTCACGTGCCGACCTCGAACCTGATGACGCGCTTCGCCGTCGACGGCGGCACGATCATCGGGGTCGGCAACGGCGATCCCAACAGCCATGAGCCCGAGCATGGGGGCAGCCGCTCGCTGTTCAACGGCCTCGCGCAGATCATCGTCCGAGCCGGCAAGGGACGGGGCCGGATCCGGATCACCGCTACGGCCGAGGGATTGAAGCCCGCGACGCTGGTGCTCGACCGCGCCGACATCGCGCCGCGTCCGCAGGTACCGGTGACGCCGCCCGTCATGGCGATCCGCGATTGGCGCCGCTCGCCGCTGCTGCCGGCGCGGCCCCAGCCCACGCTCGCACCCGCCGATGCCGACAACAACAGCTGGGCCTTCGTCCGCAACGGCACGCCGACGCGCGCCGACGCCCGGCCCGGCTGGCGCGTCTATCGCAGCCGGTTCACGCCCTGGAAACGCGTGGCGGCGGAGGGCGGCGTGATCCGGTTCGCGAGCATCGGCGGCCGTGCCGAGCTGTGGGTCGACGGGCGCAAACTCGCCGACAAGGGCGATGCCGCACCGGCCGCGCTGCACGCCGAACTGCCGTCTGGGGCAGGGCCGCGATCGATCGTGCTGATGGTCGATGCGGCGGCTGGGACCGAGTCCGGCCTCCTCGGACCGGTGGACGTGCTCCCGCGCTGAGGCTCAGCGGGGCGCGGCCCGGTCAAGCAGGCCACGCAGCGCCTCGACCTTGCTCCGATCGGTGCGCAGACGTGGCCCGGCCTGGAAGCCGAACCGCTGCTCCGTCTCTCCGGCCGCGCCGGTCGGGCTCCGACAGGAGGCGTGGACTTCCCTGACGCCGGTCTCGAGGATCGACGGAAGGGTCGCCGCGTCGATACCGCTTCCCGCAAGGATGATGATCCGCTCTCCCGCCTGGCGGACCAGCGACGCCAGCATGGGCAGCGCCTCGGCGGCACGCGGCGCGCCGCCGGAGGTGAGAATCCGGTCGAAGCCGAGCTCGATCGCCGTTTCCAGCGCCGCGGGCAGATCGGGAGCGAGGTCGAAGGCGCGGTGCAGCGTGAGCGAGAGCGACCGGGCGCGCCTGGCAGCGGCGGCGCGGGCATGAGCCATCCATCGGGCGAGCAGCGGCGCGTCGAGCCTGCCATCGGGCGCACTGGCGCCGATCACCACGCCGGCCAGCCCCGCCTCCGCCGCGGCGTCGATATCGGCGGCGACCAGTGCCGCCTCATCGGCCCGGTAGCGGAAATCCCCCTCCCGCGGGCGGGCGAGCAGATGGACCGGGATCGGCGCCCCGGCCGCATGACGGATCAGCGAGGCAGGCGGGGTGAGCCCGCCTAGCGCCAGCGCGGCGCACAGCTCGATCCGATCGGCGCCGCCGTCGACCGCCGCCGCGACACCGGCCGCTTCGTCAATACAGACTTCCAGCATGACCTGCCTCTTCGTCCGAAAGGTTCGCCAGTTCCAGATACGGTGCTGTTTGGAAAGAAGCGTTCTCCGCTTCCCCCTGATCGTCGTCGTCCGAGCGGATCGCGTCGGGCAACGAGCAGGCCTGTTCGCGGCGGACGCGATCCGGTCTAGCAACGGGAAAGAGTCGTCGGTGCCGAAGGGCGGAAAGCCTTTCGACTCATTGCGTTAATGCAAGAATGTCATCGAAACGTCATCTATTCGTCGTTGAAATGACGCTAAAATTGCACTGAACGGTCATTGTAGAGTCTCCGAAGCGTCGCCGAACTGGCATCGCTCCGTCACACATGCCGCCTAGCGACGGCAGCAAGGTCGGCCGGGGGGAACCGAGTCGATCCCGGGCAAAACAGGCCCTTTCAGCACAACCGTCGGATCGGACACGGAGACCCTCATGCGAAGCTTCCAGCGCCTCGGCCTTATCCTTTTGACCGGCGTTGCCGGTGCGGCCCTTTCGGCCTGCGACGGCGCGTCCAGCGTCGCTTCGCCCGGCGAAGGCGGCATCGTCACGCCCAGTCCTTCGCCGACTCCGACACCCACGCCGACCCCGACGCCCACGCCGACGGGCGGCCCGGCGGCGGATTGCCCGACGGGCACCAACAATGTCGGCGTGGTCGGCAATTATCGCTCGTGCCGTCTGCCGGCGCTGATCACCGGCACGCTCAACCTGCCCAGGCTGGCGGGCGTCGCCTATGAGATCAACGGTCGCGTCGACGTCGGTGTCGATGTCGGCGGTGCGGGCAACCTCAGCAGCCAGACCGGCCTGCTGACGATCGAGCCGGGCGTGCTCGTCTATGCGAACACGACCAACGCCGACAACGACTTCCTGATGGTCAACCGTGGCTCGCGCATCTCGGCGGAGGGCACCGAGACCCAGCCGATCGTCTTCACCGCGCAGCAGAATCTGGCCGGCAGCGCCACCGATGATTCGCAGGGCCTGTGGGGCGGCGTCATTCTCGCCGGCCGGGCGCCGATCTCGAACTGTAACCTGCTGGGCATCGCCGGCGGCGCGGTGAACTGCGAGAACATCGTCGAGGGCACCGGCAACGTGCTGTTCGGCGGCGCCACGCCGACCGACACCTCTGGCGTCATGCGTTACGTCCAGATCCGCTATTCGGGTACGCCGATCGCGCAAAACGTCGAGCTGCAGGGCCTGACGCTGGCCGGCGTCGGTTCGGGCACGACGATCGACCACGTCCAGATCCACAATTCGTCGGATGACGGCATCGAGGTCTTCGGCGGCCGCGCCAACATGCGCTATCTGGTGTTCACCGGCGCCGACGACGACGGGCTCGACGTCGATGTGGGTTGGCAGGGCCTGGTCCAGTTCGTCCTGCAGATCCAGAAGCCGAACAATACGCAGACCGACAATTATTCGTCGGAAGTCGACTCGAACGGCAGCGAGGATGCGCTCCCGCGCACCAACTATCGCCTCGCCAACTTCACCTTCATCTCGACGACGAGCGGGACCAACGCGGCGGTGCGCATCCGTGGCGGCGCCGACGTGACCTGGGTCAACGGCATCATCACCAGCCCGAGCGCCTGCCTCAACGTCGTCGCCGGCGAGACGAGCAGCTCCGACAAGTCGACGATCCGGCCGGCCAATACCTCGCTCCAGGATCTCGGACCGCCGGTGTTCAACTCGATCTATTTCGCCTGCAGCGCGCTGTCGGCGGAATCGGCGCAGAACGGCATCACCGTCACCAACGCCGAACAGGCCGCGCTGGTGACCGCAGGCAGCAACAATGTCGCCGACGGGACCGCGGCGAACGCGCTGACCAACACCTTCTATCCGGGGACCGGCGCGACTGCAGTAACGCCGTTCAATGCGGCTTCGCTCAACCCGTCGCAGACCGGTTTCCTGGTCCAGACGTCGTACATCGGCGCGGTCAGCGGTCCCAACGACACCTGGTTCCAGGGGTGGACCTGCAACTCGAACCGCGCGAACTTCGGTTCGACCAGCGGCGCCTGCACCGGCCTGCCGTCGTCATAAATGTGCGTGAGGGGGGCGGCACGATGAGCTTGGGGCCGCCCCCCACCGCATCGTTCTGCCTCTCGCACCGGAACCGCACATGAAGACCATCGCCTACGGCAGTCTCTTGCTCGCGAGCACCATGCTCGTAGCGCCCGCCGCCTTCGCCCAGACCACGGGATCGGCCGGCACGCCCCAGGCCAATCCACCGGCCGGCCAGGTCACCGAACCGACCACCCCGGCGGAAACCCAGGATCAGCCTCAGCAGGAGCAGGTCGAAACCTCTACTCCGGGCGCTGAATCCGAGGCCGATATCGTCGTCGTCGGCCGCAATATCCCGAATACTGTCCGAGCGACGCCGCAAGTGGTGTCGGTGCTGTCGAGCGCGGACATCGCCCGTACCGGCGAGGGCGACATCGCGGGTGCGCTGCAGCGCGTGACCGGTCTGTCGGTGGTCGGCAACGGCTTCGTGTTCGTGCGCGGCCTCGGCGACCGCTATTCCTCGTCGATGCTCAACGGCTCGCCGCTGCCGAGCCCCGAGCCGCTGCGCCGCGTGGTGCCGCTCGACATCTTTCCGACCAACATCATCGCCTCGTCGCTGGTGCAGAAGAGCTATTCGGTGAACTACCCCGGCGAGTTCGGCGGCGGCGTGATCAACCTCACGACGCGGGCGGTTCCGGAGAACAGCTTCCTCAAGCTCGGCGGCTCGGTGGCATTCGATACCGTGACCACCAGCGAGCTCGGCTATGTCTATGACGGCGGCGGTGCCGACGTGTTCGGCTACGACGACGGCGAGCGCACCGTGCCGGGCTTCATCAAGCGGGCGGGTGCCTCCGGCACGTCCGTGACCGATCCCGCGCAGCTCATCGGCCTTTCCAACGCGCCGACGACGCTGGTCGAGGAAAATTATCATATCCCGCCGAACTGGACGGGAGAGATGAGCTTCGGGACGTCCTTTGACGTCGGCAGCGTGCGTTTCGGCGTGATCGGGGCGGGCGGCCTTTCCAATAGCTGGCGGACCCGCGACGCGATCCAGCAGGTCAGCGACGCGCCGAGCGGCAACCTGACCCGCGATTTCCGCACGGTGACGACGGACAACCGGATCATCGCCAACGGCCTGCTCGGCTTCGGCGCGGAATTCGGCGAACAGAAGATCCGCTTCACCAACCTCTACATCCACGACACGCTGAAGCAGGCGATCCTGGGAGCCGGCAGCACGAGCAACGTCGGTGTGTTGCCGGGGGATATCCAACCCTTCATCCAGCAGAACACCAATTGGTTCGAGCGCCAGCTCATCGACAGCCAGCTGGTCGGCGAATTCAAGTTCAGCGACCTTTCGGTCGATCTGCGCGGGAGCTATGCCAACACCAAGCGCAAGTCACCCTATGAGCGCGAGTTCGACTATCAATACAGCACGCTGGTGAACGACTATATCAACCAGCTCTCCGGTTTGCAGAGTGCGACGGTCAACTTCAGCGATCTCGACGAGACCCTGTGGTCGGGGCAGGCGGATTTCGCCTATAAATTGCCGACCGATCGGCCGATCACCCTGTCCGCGGGCTATTACTATTCGGACACGAGTCGCGACTCGTCGCGCTACACCTTCGAGTACAGGCTGCCGGGCGGCAATGCGCTGAATCTGGCCGTGGCGCAGGAGCGGCCCGACTATCTGCTCTCGGATTACAACATCCAGACCTACGGCATCATCCTGCAGAACACGTCGACCTCGCTCGGTGCGGCGGAATATGATGCCAAGCTGCGCATCCACGCCGGCTATGCCCAGGTCGAGGGCGAGATCACCGACGGCCTGCGCGCGACGGCCGGCGTCCGCTACGAGACCGGCAAGGAAGAGGTGAGCACGGGGACGTTCAACCGCGTGCTCGACAACGACTATTGGCTGCCGGCGGTCACGCTGACCTGGAATTTCGCCGCGGACCAACAGCTTCGCCTGCACGGCTCCAAGACGATCGCGCGTCCGCAGTTCCGCGAGCTGGCGCCGCAGATCTATCAGGACTACGAGAGCAATCGTCAGTTCTTCGGCAATCCGCTGCTGGTCGATTCGCAGCTGTGGAACGCCGAGGCGCGGTACGAATGGTTCTTCGCGCGCGATCAGCGGATCACGCTGGCCGGCTTCTACAAGAAGATCGACAACCCGATCGAGGCGGTGGCCTTCTTCCCGTCGGGCTCCGACAATCTTCAGACCGGCTTCTCGAATGCGCCGGAGGCCCAGCTCTATGGCGGCGAGGTGGAGGTCCAGAAATATTTCCGCCTCGATAATATCTTCAGCGATCCCTTCTTCGCGACGCGGCGCCTGCTGTTCATCGCCAACTATACCTATACGCATTCGAAGATCACCGCCGACGACACGCTGGTGCCGAGCCCGATCCAGCCGCTCAACGGCAACCCGGTGATGATCCCGGCCAACCTGCTGTTCGACGACGGCGCGCCGCTGGTCGGCCAGTCGGATCACCTCGTCAACGTCCAGCTCGGCATCGAGGATACCGCGTCGCTTTCGCAGCTCACCGTGCTGTTCAACTATGCGAGCGAGCGCGTCACCAACCGTGGTCCGGTGGCCGCCGGCGGCGGCACGCGCCTGCCCGACCTGGTCGAGAAGCCGGGCATCCGCCTGGACGTGGTCGCGCGGCAGGGGTTCCATGTGCTGGGCGGCGAGTTCGAGCTCAAGTTCGAGGCACGCAACCTGACCAAGACGCGCTATCAGGAATATCAGACCTTCGCGGACGGCAAGCGCGTCGACGTCAACACCTACAACCTCGGCCGCGTCTTCTCGATCGGGCTGAGTACGACGTTCTGATCCCGCCGCCCCGGCGGATCATGGAAAGGCGGCGGTCGGACGGGAGTCCGCCGCCGTTTTCCTTTCACCCAGGGCTCAGCGCGGCCAGTGGCGTTCGCGGAACCATTTGGTGATGACATATTTGGTGCCCGCCCGCACCTTCATGCCGTGGTGGAGCGTCGAGGGATTGACGCGGCCGTCGGGACGCAGGTTGTTCCAGGCGAGCAGCTTGCCCGCTTCCGGCTGGACGATCTTGTCGATCGCCTTGAAGCGGGTGGCGCCGCCGGCCTCGACGTCGTTCAAATAGATCATCACCGTCCAGGTGCGCTGGCCGGGCACCGCGCAATGGGTCTGGAAGTCGAGCCCATGCGGATCGAAATAATCGGTATGCGCCCTGAATTCCTGGCCGACCGCATAGCGCTGGCCTTGCATCGACTCGCCGTGGCGGAGGTCGAGTCCGGTCAGCGCGGCGATGCGCCGGTCGATCTCGGCCACGGCGGGATCATGGTCGGACAGATGGCAGGTCTCGCTGGTGCGATAGGCGGCGTCGCCGTTATCGTCGGCGACGGTCGACGGCTGCCGGTTGGCGTCGATCTGCGCGATGATGTTCGCGCGGAGCGCGGGCTCCAGGAAGTCGCGGAGCATGAACAGCGTCAGCTTGGGGCTCGGCACGCGCTGCACGCCGGGATGTGCCATGATCGATTCGATCACGGGCTCAGCGGGAAAGCCCGATCCGGGGGCGGGCTGGACATGGGCATCGGACGCGCGGCTGGCCATGCGACGGACCCTGCCAAAGCCCGTTCGCGGATTCCAGCCCCCGCCGCCTTGATTGCCGGCCAAACCCCGGCTAAGCGCGCGGCTTCACGGCGATCGTAGCTCAGTTGGTTAGAGCATCGGTTTGTGGTACCGAGGGTCGCGGGTTCAAGTCCCGTCGATCGCCCCATTTTCGACATCACCGCATTTTGGGCTGGCACCCCGGCTGCTAAAACAATATTGCCCGCGCGAGCAATTTTCGATTGAGCGCGGAGGCGGCATTGAGCTCGGCTTGGGACCTTCCCGATTACGACGATCACGAGGGCGTCCATCTGTTCGCGGACCCCAAGTCCGGAATGCACGCGATCATCGCGGTGCATTCGACCGCGCTCGGCCCGGCGGCGGGCGGCGTACGCTTCTGGCATTATGCCGACAGTCAGCAGGCGCTGACCGACGCGCTGCGGCTCTCCAGGGGCATGAGCTACAAGAATGCCATGGCCGGGCTGCCGATGGGCGGCGGCAAGGGCGTGGTGCTGGCGAGCGCGCCCGGGACGGAGATCGCCACGGCACAGCTCGAGGCGTTCGGCGACGCGGTCGAGTCGCTCGGCGGTCGCTACGTCACCGCCGAGGATGTCGGCATGTCCGAGGCGCGGATGAAGGTGATCGCGACGCGGACCAAGCATGTCTCCGGCCTGCCGGTCGCGGCGGGCAGCGCGGGCGGCGATCCGGGGCCGTTCACCGCGATGGGCATCTATCTCGGCATCAACGCCGCCGCCAAGCGCGCGCTCGGCGCCGAAGGCATGAAGGACGTGCATGTCGCGATCCAGGGCGTCGGCAGCGTCGGGGGCGGCCTCGCGCGGCTGCTGGCGGCGGATGGGGCGCGGCTCACCATCGCCGACGTCAATGTCGAGCGGGCCGGGGCGCTGGCGGCGGAGATCGGTGCAGAGGCCGTGCCGGCCGACGAGGTGCTGGCGGTGCCCTGCGACATCGTCAGCCCCAACGCGCTGGGCGCGATCCTGACCGAAGCGTCGATCGCGGCGCTCGACTGCAAGGCGGTGGCGGGCGGCGCCAACAACCAGCTCGCGACGCCGGAAGACGGCGCCCGGCTGGCGGCGCGCGGCATCCTCTATGCGCCGGACTATGTCATCAACGCGGGCGGCATCATCAACGTCGGGCTCGAATATCTGGGGCAGGGCGACCGTGCCGAGGTGGAGGCCCGCATCGCCCGCATTCCGGACCGGCTGATCGAGGTGTGGGACGAAGCCGACCGTACCGGTCAGCCGACGAGCGACGTGGCCGACTCGATCGCGCGGCGGCTGATCGGGCGGGGATGACAGGCAGGAGCCCGCGCTCTTCCGAAGGGCCGTGCCGCCGGCGCTAAAGTGTAGGGAGTCGCGTAGCATTCGTTCACTTTGCTTCACTTTGCCCCGACCGCGCGTCGCGGCGGCCAAGTAGGGTGAAGCACGCGAAATCCTATTAGGAAAGATAGAATCCTCCCGCTGGCGGGGGAGGATCGAATGAGGCCGCACTTCCGGATGACGACAGTGGAAATGGTGCCGCAAAGCCCCTAGACACGCGTCCGTGCCTGCGATCCACGCCCTTGCCAACCCCGCGCGCTTCCTGCGCATTGCCCGGCCGCTGACGGCGCCGCTGTTCTGGGCGGGCGTCGTGCTGATCGCGTTCGGTGCCTGGGCCGGCCTCACGCAGACGCCGCCTGATTATCTCCAGGGCGAAAGCGTGCGCATCCTCTACGTCCATGTGCCGACCGCGTGGCTCGGCCTCGGCGGATGGAGCGCGATCGCGGTTTCCAGCATCGTCTATCTGGTGTGGCGGCATCCGCTGGCGAGCATCGCGGCGCGCGCCGCGGCGCTGCCGGGGGCGCTGTTCGCCTTCCTGTGCCTCGCCACCGGGTCGATCTGGGGGCGGCCGACCTGGGGGACGTGGTGGCAGTGGGACGGGCGGCTGACCTCGATGCTGCTGCTGTTCTTCGTCTATTGCGCGTACATGGCGCTGAGCCGCGCCGATGCCGAGCGCGGCGGCGACGGGCGCATCCCGGCGCTGTTCGGGATCGCGGGCAGCGTGCTGCTGCCGATCATCCGCTATTCGGTGGTGTGGTGGAACACGCTGCACCAGGGGCAGAGCATCGGCCTCACCGGTTCGAGCATCGACGGATCGATGCTGTGGCCGCTCGGCTTCACCCTGTCGGGCTTCACCCTGTTCTTCGTGGGCGTGGTGCTGATGCGGATGCGGGCGATGATCGCAACGACCCGCGTCGAGGCGCGGATGCGGCGGATGGCGGCGGCGTGAACCATTGGGCCTTCATCACCGCCGCCTATGCGCTGACGCTGGTCGCGTCGGCCGTGGCAGCCTTCGCGAGCTGGCGGGCGATGCGCCGGGCGGAGAAGGCGGCGGAGCAGCTCAGGCGCTCATGAAGGCCAAGCACCAGCGCCTGACGCTCGTCCTGCTCGCCGTCGTCGCCGTGATCGCGGCAGGATTGCTGGCGCTGTCGGCGCTCAGGGATCAGGCGGCGTTCTTCTATGCGCCGGGCGATGTCGCCAAGGGCGTGCCGGTGGGCAAGGCGGTGCGGCTCGGCGGAATGGTCGAGAAGGGCTCGCTGAAGCGGGCACCGGACGGAGTCACCCAGACCTTCGTCGTCACGGACGGGGTGGCGAAGGTTCCGGTGCGCTTCGCGGGAATCGCGCCGGACCTGTTCCGCGAGGGGTCAGGCGTGGTCGCCGAGGGCAGCTTCCTCGCCGACGGATCGTTCAGGGCGACGAACCTGCTCGCCAAGCATGACGAACGCTACATGCCGCCAGAGGTCGCAGGCGCGATGCACAAGTCGAAGTCGCTCCAGCCGTGATCGCGGAGGCGGGCCTCGCCGCGCTGTGGTTCGCCGCGGCGATGGCGCTGATGCAGCTTCTGCTGGTGGGGATGGGGCTGCGCCTTTCCCCCTCTCCCTCTCGGGGAGAGGGCTATTTGCAAATTCTTGCGGCCGTCCGCCCGGTCGCCATCGTCGGCGGTATACTGACCTGCATCGCCTTCGCCTGCCTGATCGCGGTATTCCTGCGCTCCGACATGTCGGTGCTGCTGGTCGTCGAGAACAGCCATTCGGCCAAGCCCTGGCTCTACAAGTTCGCCGGCGCGTGGGGGAACCACGAAGGGTCGATGCTGCTATGGGTGACCGTGCTCGGCATCGCCGGGGCGGCGATCGCGGTGCTCGAGCACCGGCTGCCGGAGCGGACGTTGGTAGCGACGCTGGGGGCGCAGGCGGCGATCGCGCTCGGTTTCTTCGGGTTCCTGCTGATCGCATCCAATCCCTTCGCGCGGATCGATCCGGCGCCGCTCGACGGCGCGGGGCTCAATCCGCTGCTGCAGGACCCCGGCCTCGCCTTCCATCCGCCGACGCTCTACTTCGGCTATGTCGGGCTGTCCGTCGCCTTCTCCTTCGCGGTGGGGGCGCTGCTGACCGGCGACGTCGGTCCGGCATTCGCGCGGGCGATGCGGCCGTGGGTGCTGGGAGCGTGGATCTTCCTGACGATCGGCATCACCGCCGGCAGCTATTGGGCCTATTACGAGCTCGGCTGGGGCGGCTGGTGGTTCTGGGACCCGGTCGAGAACGCCTCGCTGATGCCGTGGCTGGCGGCGACCGCGCTGCTCCATTCGGTGACGGTGCTGGCGACGCGCGACGGCCTCAGGGCCTGGACGGTGATGCTGGCGGTGGTCGCCTTCTCGATGTCGATGATCGGGACATTCCTGGTACGCTCGGGCATCCTCACCAGCGTCCATGCATTCGCGGTCGATCCCGAGCGCGGCAGCTTCATCCTCGCGCTGCTGGCGATCTACATCGGCGGGGCGCTGCTGCTGTTCGCGCTGCGGGTGGGCACGGTGAAGGCCGGCAACACCTTCGAGCTGCTGAGCCGTGAGGGCGGGCTCGTCCTCAACAACCTGCTGCTGAGCGTGATCCTGGGCGTGGTGCTGATCGGGACGCTCTATCCGATCGTCGCGGCGGGGTTCGGCGTGCAGCTGTCGGTCGGCAAGCCCTTCTTCGACAAGGCGGTGGGGCCGGTCGCGCTGCTGCTGGTGGTGGCGTTGGCGGCCGGGCCGTTGATCCGGTGGCGGCGCGACGACTGGGACGCGTTGCTCGGGCGGATGACGGCGCCGATCGCCGTCACTCTGTTCACCGGAGTCGCATTGGTGGTGTTCGCCGCCGATGCCGCGCATCCGATCGGCGTGCTGCCGTTCGCCGGCCTGGCGCTGGCGGCGGGGCTGGCGGTGGCGAGCGTGGCGCCGCTGTGGAAGCGCGACCTTCGCCGCACGCCGCTGTTCACCTGGGGTATGGTGGTCGCGCATCTCGGCGTCGCGGTGAGCCTGGCCGGCATGGCGAGCGACAGCGCCTTCACCCAGGAGCGGCTGGTGGCGGCACGGATCGGCGCGCCGATCGAGATCGGACCGTTCCGGGTGACGCTCGACGGCATCGCGCCGGCGATCGGGCCCAATTGGTCGGCGCTGGAGGGGCGCCTGACGGTGACGCGGGGGCAGGAGGGCACGCCCTTCGTGCTGCGCCCGCAGCAGCGTTTCTTCGCCAACCCGCCGACCACGACCAGCGAGGCGGCGATCGCGACCCGGGTCGACGGACAGCTCTATGCCGTGCTGGGGCAAAACAACGGCGATGGGCGCTGGCAGGTCCGACTATGGTGGAAGCCGCTCGTCACGCTGATCTGGCTCGGCGGCGGGATGATCGCGCTCGGCGGCGCGCTGTCGCTGATCGGCCGCGTGCGGCGTGAACGGCGGAGCGCGCTGAGGGAGGCCTACGCGTGAAGCGGTGGCTGATCTGGGCGCCGTTCGCAGTGTTCGCGGTGATCCTGTGGGTGGTGGCGGGCCAGCTGCTCAAGCCTGCCGATCGCACCGTCAAATCGGCGATGGTCGGCAAGCCGCTCCCCGAGTTCGCGCTGCCGGCCAACCAGGCGGGCAAGCCGGGGCTTGCAACCCGCGATTTCAAGCGTGGCGAGCCGCGGCTGCTCAACGTGTTCGCGAGCTGGTGCGTGCCCTGCATCGCCGAGGCGCCGCAGCTCATGGCGCTGAAGCAGGCCGGCGTGAAGATCGACGCGGTGGCGGTACGCGATACGCGGGCCAACGTGGCGCGGTTCCTTGGTCGCTATGGCGATCCCTACGAGCGGATCGGCGACGACAGGACGAGCCAGGTGCAGCTGGCGCTCGGATCGTCGGGGGTGCCCGAGACCTTCGTGATCGACGGCAATGGCGTGGTCGTCTCCCAGCATATCGGCGACATTCGGCCGGAAGAGGTGCCCGAAATCCTCGATGCGGTGAGGAAGGTGCGGTGACGGGGCCACGCATCCGTGGTGCCGGACTTGTTCCGGCATCCGCCGGGCGGCAAGGGCCGGAGCCGATGGGTGCGCGGCGCCGTGGACCCCGCCACAAGGCCGGGGTGACGATGGGATTGTGGCTGACGGCGATGGCCGTTCCCGCGCTGGCGCAAACCGCTCTTCCTGCCGCTCGATACGCCAATACCCAGCTTTCCGACCCGGCGCAGGAGGCCAAGGCCAAGACGCTGATGGAGACGCTGCGCTGCCTCGTCTGCCAGGGCCAGTCGATCGCCGACAGCGATGCCGACATGGCGGCCGACATGCGCTCGCTGGTGCGCGAGCGGATCGCGGCGGGCGAGAAGCCCGAGGCGATCCGCGAGTGGCTGATCGCGCGCTATGGGGATTATGTGACCTATGATCCGCCGATGAGCCCGCTCACCGCGCCGCTGTGGCTGGCGCCGGTGGTGCTGATCGTGCTCGGTGCGCTGGTGGCGCGGGCGAGCTTCCGGCGGCGGAGGCGCGGCTGATGGGCTGGCTGTTCCTCGCGCTGATCGGCGCCGGCGCCGCGGCGCTGTTGTGGCGGCTTGGATTGCCGCGGATGCTGTGGTCGTTCGCGGGCGCGGCGCTGATGCTGGGGGCGACCGGCTATGCGCTCCAGGGCAGGCCGATGCTGCCCGGCCGGCCGACCGAAGCGTCGAAGGTGCCGGGCGTGGTCGAACCGGTGATGAGCGAGCTCCGGCTCAAGATGTTCGGCAGATTCACCTTTGCCGAACCCTATTTCGTCGCGGCCGACGCATTGCAGCGCTCGGGTGCGAAGGGGAGCGCGGTCAGCCTGCTCATCGGCGGCATCTCGAGCGCCAAGCAGAATGCCGCGCTGTGGACGGCGCTGGGACAGGCCTATGCTCTGCACGACGGCACCGTATCGGCGCCGTCGCGCTTCGCTTTCAATCAGGCGATGCGGCTGGCGCCCGAGCATCCCGGGCCGCCCTTCTTCCTCGGCGTGGCCTATCTCGATGCGGAGCAGTTCGCGGAGACCCGCAAATGGTGGGCGCGGGCCTATCGGCTGAGCCCGCCGGGGACCAGCTACCGCGAGGAGATCGGGACTCGCCTGCGGCTGCTCGATCGCTATCTGGCCGAGGAGGGAGCCGGCGGCGCCGGCTCCCTGATCGTCAGCCCGCCCACGCCTCGTACGGCAGGTCGAGGTCGTCGGCGACGGCCTTGAAGGTGATCTTGCCCTTGTAGACGTTGAGGCCAGCCGCGAGGTGCGGATCGGCCTTCATCGCCGCCTCGGCGCCCATGTTGGCGAGCTTCAGCGCGAACGGCAGCGTCGCGTTGTTGAGCGCGAAGGTCGAGGTGCGCGCGACCGCGCCCGGCATGTTGGCGACGCAATAGTGGATCACGCCGTCGACCTCGAACACCGGGTCCTCATGGGTGGTGGCGTGGCTGGTCTCGAAGCAGCCGCCCTGGTCGATCGCGATGTCGACCAGCACGCTGCCGCGCTTCATGGTCCTCAGCATGTCGCGCGTCACCAGCTTCGGCGCCGCCGCGCCCGGCACCAGCACCGCGCCGATCACGAGATGCGCGTTCCTGACCGCCGCGGCGATCGCGGCCTTGCTGGCATAGGCGGTCTTGATCTGGCTCGAGAAGAACATGTCGAGCTCGGCCAGGCGGTCGTTGTTGATGTCGTAGATGGTGACGTCGGCGCGCATCCCGACCGCCATCTGCGCGGCGTTGACGCCGGCGACGCCGCCGCCGAGGATCGCGACCCGCGCCGGCGCCACGCCCGGCACGCCGCCCAGCAGCACGCCGCGGCCGCCCTGTTCCTTCTCGAGATAATGCGCGCCGACCTGCACCGACATGCGGCCGGCGACCTCGCTCATCGGCTTGAGCAGGGGGAGGGCACCGGTCTTCGACGTCACCGTCTCATAGGCGATGCAGGTCGCGCCCGACTTCATCAGCCCCTCGGCCTGCGGCTTGTCGGCGGCGAGGTGGAGGTAGGTGAAGAGGGTGTGGCGCGGCTCGAGCAGCGCGATCTCCTGCGGCTGCGGCTCCTTGACCTTCACGATCATGTCGGAGGCGGCGAACACCTCCGCGGCGCTCCCGACGATGCGGGCGCCGACGTCGACATAGTCCTGATCCTCGAAGTCGATGCCGAGACCCGCTTTGGTCTCGACGATCACCTCATGACCGGCGGCGGTCAGCTCCGCCACCGACGGCGGCGTCAGGCCGACGCGATATTCGTGGTTCTTGATCTCCTTGGGCACCCCGACGCGCATCGTGCGATCTCCTCGATTCTATGTGGCGCGCCCATAGCGGGAAAGTGGGGGCGGAATCCGTGCAAAATCGCCCGTCCGACCGGTATCCAGACGCATGGATTTCTGGAAAGAACCGCCGTAGCAAAGGATTTCATGCAGACCGACCGGATCGACTCGGCCATCCTCAAGATCCTCGCCGAGGATGCGCGGGCGAGCGTCAGCCAGGTCGCGGCGCAGGTGGGGCTGTCCCAATCCGCCTGTTCGCGGCGCATCCAGGCGCTGGAGGCGTCCGGCCATATCCTCGGCTACGGCGCGCGGCTCGGGCACAAGCGACTCGGCTTTCACGTCACCGCGCTGGTCGACATCACCCTCTCGACCCAGGTCGAGGAGGATCTCGCCCAGTTCGAGCGGGCGGTATCGGAGATCGACGGCATCGTTTCCTGCGCGCTGGTGTCGGGGCACCAGGACTATCGCCTGCAGATCATCTGCCGCGACCTCGACGATTACGAGCGGCTCCACCGCGAGCATCTGGGGCGCCTGCCCGGCGTCAACACCATCGCCAGCAGCTTCGTTCTCCGCCAGGTGCCGACCCGCAGCGAGGCCGACGCGCTGTTCGGCTGAGGGACACGTCCCGGCAATGCCGTGTTGCGGGCGCGGCAGGGGAGTGCTAGGCGCCGCGCCTATTCGTAGAACAGCAGGTATGCGGTCCCCGATGACCCACGTGCATTTCCCCCGGGCACAGACTCTCCGCCCGTGAACCAGTCAGCATCAACGTCGACGGAAGCCCCGTTGGCGTCGGCCGAGGAGGCGTCGCTCGACGAATTGGCGTCGGCGCACCACCAGCGCAGCGACAGCTTGGCCAAGCTCGTACTCGGCGCGATCGGCGTCGTGTTCGGCGACATCGGCACCAGCCCGCTCTACGCGCTCAAGGAATCCTTCATCGGCCACCATAAGCTGGCGGTCGACCATCTCCATATCTTCGGTGTGATCAGCCTCATCTTCTGGACGATGATGCTGATCGTCACCGTCAAATACGTCTTCGTGATCATGCGCGCCGACAACAAGGGTGAAGGGGGTAGCCTGGCGCTGCTGGCGCTGATCACGCGGCGGACGGGGGCGAAGCGCTGGTCGGCGGGACTGGTGATGCTCGGTGTGTTCGCGACCGCGCTTTTTTACGGCGACAGCATCATCACGCCGGCGATCTCGGTGCTGTCGGCGGTCGAGGGCCTCACGGTGGTGCAGAGCTCGTTCGCGCCGTTCGTGCTGCCGATTGCGACGATGATCCTGGTGTTCCTGTTCTTCCTGCAAGCGCGGGGGACCGATTTGGTCGGCAAGCTGTTCGGCCCGATCATGGCGGTCTATTTCGTAACCCTCGCGGGCCTCGGCATCTACCATATCATCGACCGGCCCGAAGTGCTTCAGGCGCTGTCGCCGCACCATGCCTTCAATTTCTTCGCGCACGATCCGGTGCTGGCGTTCCTCGCGCTGGGGTCGGTTGTGCTCGCGGTCACGGGAGCCGAGGCGCTCTATGCCGACATGGGGCATTTCGGACGCAAGCCGATCGTCTTCGCCTGGTATTTCGTGTTCGCCGCGCTGATCCTCAACTACCTCGGCCAGGCGGCGCTGCTGATGAACAATCCCGCGGCGGTCGAGAATCCCTTCTTCAATCTCGCGCCGGAGGAATGGCGGCTGCCGCTGGTCGTGCTGGCGACGATGGCGACCGTCATCGCCAGTCAGGCGGTGATCTCCGGCGCCTTCTCCGTCACGCAACAGGCGATCCAGCTCGGCTTCATCCCGCGGATGCGGATCACCCATACGAGCGCGGTGGCCGCCGGCCAGATCTACATCCCGGGGATCAACTGGGCGCTGCTGGTGATGGTGTTGCTGCTCGTGTTCTCCTTCCAGAGCTCGACCAACCTTGCCGCCGCCTATGGCATCGCGGTGACCGGCACGATGTTCATCACCAGCTGTATGCTCGCGGTGCTGATGTTCCGCGTCTGGCGTGTCAACAAGGTGCTGGCGACCGTCACCATCATGACCTTCCTGTTGATCGACGGCACCTATTTCGCCTCGAATCTCACCAAGATTCCGGACGGCGGCTGGTTCCCGTTGCTGGTCGGCCTGGTCATCTTCACCCTGCTCACCACTTGGGCGAAAGGGCGGCATCTGATGATCGACAAGCTGCGCGAGAGCGCGATGCCGATCAGGGTGTTCATCCAGTCCGCGGCCCATTCGGCCTCGCGGGTGCCGGGCACCGCGGTGTTCATGACCTCGACGCCCGAAGGCGTGCCGCACGCGCTGCTCCACAACCTCAAGCACAACAAGGTGCTGCACGAGCGGGTGGTGCTGCTGACGGTCAAGATCATCGACGAGCCCTATGTCGCCGACAGCCGGCGCGTGAAGCAGGAGGACCTCGGGGAAGGCTTCTATCGCCTCATCCTGCTCTTCGGCTTCATGCAGGAGGCAGACGTCCCCGCCGCGCTCAAGGCGATCAAGATGCAGGGCGGCGAGTTCCGGATGATGGAGACCAGCTTCTTCCTCGCGCGGCAGACGCTGCTGCCGTCGTCGCGGCCGGGGATGGCGCTGTGGCGGGAGCAGCTGTTCGCATGGATGCTGCGCAACGCCGAAAGCGCGATGGAGTTCTTCCGCCTGCCCACCAATCGCGTGGTCGAGCTCGGGAGCCAGGTCGAGATTTGAGCGGGCCGCCCGTCCACATCCTCCACCTGCATTCGAGCTTCGCGCTCGGTGGCAAGGAAGCCCGAGCGGTGCGGCTGATGAACGCGTTCGGCGACCGGGCGCGGCACACGATCGTGTCCGGCGTACCCGACCAGCTCGGCGCGCGCGAGGCGATCGCGAAGGGCATCAGGTACGAGATCGCGCAGAATCCGCCGCCGCTGACCGGCAAACCCTCGGTTGGACGCTATGAGGCGCTGGCACGGTTCATGCGCCGGTTCGATCTGGTGCTGACCTATAATTGGGGCGCGATCGACGCGGTGATGGCGCGCCGCGTGTTCGGGAAAGGCCTGCCTCCGCTGGTCCATCACGAAGATGGCTTCGGCGCGGACGAGGCGAAGCGGCTCAATCCGGTGCGCAACATGTACCGTCGGCTGGCTCTGCCCGCCGCGCACGCGCTGGTGGTGCCGTCGTCAGGGCTGGAGGAGGTCGCCCGTACCGTCTGGAAACAGCCGGCGGCGCGGCTCCGGCGCATCTCCAACGGCATCGATACCGCCGGCTATGCCCGCAAGCCCGATCCCAAGGCGATTCCCGGCTTCGTGAGGAGGGCCGGGGAGGTAGTGATCGGCACCGTCGCCGGGCTGCGCGAGGTCAAGGACCTGCCGATGCTGGTCCGCGCCTGCGGCGGCCTTGCCGGCAATATCCGGCTGGTGATCGTGGGGGAGGGGCCGGAGCGGCAGAAGATCCTCGATACCGCCGAGGCGATGTTCTTCGAGGACCGGGTGGTGCTGCCGGGATTCCTGCCGAATCCGGCGCGCTATATCGGCCTGTTCGACGTCTTCGCGCTCTCGTCGAAAAGCGAGCAGCAGCCGATCGCGGTAATGGAGGCGATGGCGGCGGGATTGCCGGTTGCGTCGCCTCCGGCAGGCGACATCCGCGAGATGGTCGCCGAGGAGAACCGCCCGCTCATTCCCGACGACTGGTTCGAGGTCCACCTACGCGATGCCATCCAGTTCCTGATCGACGAGCCAAGTTCGCGCCGCCATATCGGTCGGGCGAACCAGGCGCGCGCACGTGCGTTGTTCGATGAGGGTGCGATGATCGCGGCCTACGCCGAGCTGTACGGCACCGCAGTGGGACGGCCCGGCGCGTTCGGGTGAGCGAATTTCGCTCGCGTTGGCGCCGATGTCCGTCTAACTTCGGCGGGATTGCTTTTCGGAGGTACTATTGTTCAAGGGGCTGACGCCGATCATCTACAACGGCCGCGAAGTCTGGCCGATTGTCGAGGGCGGTAAGGGCGTGTCCGCAACGAATCACGCATCGGCGGGCGCCTGGGCGGCGGCAGGAGGCATCGGCACAGTGTCGGCGGTGAACGCCGACAGCTATGATCCCGAGGGGCGCATCATCCCGCAGGTATATAACGCGCTCACCCGGCGCGACCGGCACGAGGAGCTGATCGTCTATGCGATCGAGGGCGCGGTGCAGCAGGTCAAGCGCGCCTGGGACATCGCCGGCGGGGCGGGTGCGATCAACATCAACGTGCTGTGGGAGATGGGTGGCGCGCAGCGCGTGCTGCACGGCGTGCTCGAGCGGACGCGCGGGCTGGTGGCGGGCGTCACCTGCGGCGCGGGAATGCCCTACAAGCTCTCGGAGATCGCCGCCTCCTACGGTGTCAACTACCTGCCGATCGTGAGTTCCGGCCGCGCCTTCCGCGCATTGTGGAAACGTGCCTATTCGAAGGCGGCGGAGTGGCTGGCGGCGGTGGTTTATGAAGACCCGTGGCTCGCCGGTGGGCACAATGGCCTGTCGAATGCCGAGGATCCGCTCAAGCCCGAGGATCCCTATCCCCGCGTCAAGGCGCTGCGCGAGACGATGCGCGAGGGCGGCTTGTCCGACGACGTGCCGATCGTGATGGCGGGCGGCGTCTGGTATCTCAGGGACTGGAACGACTGGATCGACAATCCCGAGCTCGGCAAGATCGCCTTCCAGTTCGGCACCCGCCCGCTGCTCACCAGGGAAAGCCCGATTCCAGAGGAGTGGAAGGCGAAGCTGATGGAGATCGAGGAAGGCGAGGTGCTGCTGCACCGCTTCTCCCCGACCGGCTTCTATTCCTCGGCGGTGCGCAACACCTTCCTGCGCAGGCTCGAGGCGCGGTCGGAGCGGCAGATCCCATTCTCGATGCAGGAGGCGGGCGACCACACCTTCCAGCTCGACGTCGGCGTCAAGGGCAGGAACTTCTGGGTGACGCGTAACGATCTGCTGCGCGCGCGCGCCTGGTACGGCGCGGGCTTCACCGACGCGCTGAAGACACCGGACAACACGCTGGTGTTCGTGACACCCGAGGAGAAGGCGGAGATCCGCAAGGACCAGGCCGACTGCATGGGCTGCCTCAGCCAGTGCCAGTTCTCGTCGTGGGCGGATACCGAGACCAATTCGACCGGACGCCTCGCCGATCCGCGCAGCTTCTGTATCCAGAAGACGCTGCAGGACATCGCGCACGGCGGTCCGGTGGAGAACAATCTGATGTTCGCCGGTCACGGAGCCTATAACTTCAAGCGCGATCCCTTCTATTCCAACGGCTTCGTCCCGACGGTGAAGCAGTTGGTGGACCGTATCCTGACGGGGGATTGAGGAGGTAGGAAGTTCCTATTCCTTCCGTCATTCCCGCCTTCGCGGGAATGACGGGAATCGAACTCTGCGGACCTTTCGGTCCAAGTCACCGTCGCCAGCGGAACTTGACGATCGAGGCTTCGGTGCTCACCCGGTCGTCCTCGTCCTCGCATTCCTTTTCCAGCGCCTTGCGGATCTCCTCGATCTCGAGGTCCGTCTTGTGTTCGATGCCGATGAAACGGTTGCGGGCGCCGTCGAGCGTGCGGATGATCTCGTCCAGCTTCGCCTGAATCGCCGCCGCGTCGCGATTCTGGGAATTCTGGATCAGGAACACCATCAGGAAGGTGACGATCGTGGTGGCTGTGTTCACGACCAGCTGCCAGGTGTCCGAGAAGCCGAACAAAGGCCCGGTGATGCCCCAGATAGCGATGATGAGTACGGCCAGCACGAACGCCACCGGCCTGCCGGCGATGCCGGCGATCCTGCTCGCAAAATCGGTGAAGAAACGGTCGAGCATCGGATCGTCCTTCAGGCTGTGGGGACCGGGTCGAGACCATGTCCGTGCGGCTTGGAATGGCCCCGGTGGCGCAGGTAGCGCTCGTCGATCGTGTCGATGATGCTGTCGGCGCGCTCGCCGGCCTGGAGGCGGATCAGCGCGTCGATCTTGGCTTCGACGCGGTCGTCATTCTCCTTGGACGACGGCGAGCCGACGTAGAGGAAATAGGCGAGGCCGACGACCTGCCACAGGAGCTGGAGGAACTCCGACTGCCAGTTCTCGAAGGTGTCGCGCAGCATCTCGCTGAGATAGCTCGAAACCTCGGGAGACTGGCTGTGCTGGGTCGCCTCGTCGACGAAAGCCTGCCAGCCGAAGAACCAGTGCAGCGCGAGCGAACCGAGGAAGAAGGCGAGGGTGATCCATGCATAGGCATAGCGTTTCATGGGTGAGCCTTTCGCAACCGGAATGACACAGAGGCGAAACGACAACCCTTGCCAATTGGTTGCGGCGGCTCCTTCAGGCCCAACCTTCGAGCACCTGATCGGGCGGGCGGTGGCCGTCGGCCCAGGCACGGATGTTGGCGATCACCTTCTCGCCGGTCGCGAGCCGGCCCTCGAAGGTCGCCGAACCCATGTGTGGGGTCATCACCACGTTGGGCAGCGCCAGCAGGCGCGGATCGATCGCGGGCTCGTGCTTCCAGACGTCGAGGCCGGCGCCGGCAAGGCGGCCCGCCTCCAGCGCGTCGATCAGGGCATCTTCGTCTACGATGCCGCCGCGCGAGGTGTTGATGAGATAGACGTGCGGCCGCATCAGCGCGACGCGGCGGCCGTCGACCAGGTTCTCGCTGTCCGGGTTGCGCGGGGTGTGGATCGTCAGGATGTCGATCATCCCCAGCATCTCGTCGAGATCGGGATGCCAGGTGGCGCCCAGCGTCTGCTCGACGACGGCGGGCAGGCGGTGGCGGTTGTGGTAGTGGATCGAGAGGCCGAAGGCGCTGGCACGGCGGGCAACCGCCTGGCCGATCCGCCCCATGCCGAGGATGCCGAGCGCCTTTCCGCCGATACGATGGCCGAGCACGCCGCCGGGCGACCAGCCTTTCCACCCGCCCGATCGCACCAGCTTCTCGCCCTCGACCAGCCGGCGCGGTACCGCGACGATCAACGCCATCGTCATGTCGGCGGTATCCTCGGTCAGTACGCCGGGGGTGTTGGTGACGATGATCCCGCGGGCGCGGGCGGCCTTGAGATCGATATGGTTCACACCGGCGCCGAAGTTGGCGATCAGTTTCAGCCGCTCGCCGGCGCCGGCGATCAGCTCGGCCGTGATCTGGTCGGTGACGGTCGGCACCAGCACGTCGGTATCGGCCATCGCCGCGGCGAGATCGACCGGCACGTCGCCGCGGTTCAGCGTCGCGTCGAACAGCGTTTCGAGCCGATCCATCACCGCGGCGGGCAGCTCGCGGGTGACGACGACCTTGGGACGGGCGGGGCGACTAGCCATCGAGTCCCGAATTGGCGAGCCTCAGGGAACCAGTCAACGGTTGAACCGGACCCGTCGGGCTGTCTAGATCAAGCGATGAGCGGAGGGTCGACGATGCGCATCGCAAAGCTGCTGGTCATGGCGGCGATTGCTGCCGGACTTGCCGCCTCGATCGAGGCACAGACCCGCAAGGTGCCCTATTATGCCTCGATCAGCGCGGGGCAGGCGCGGATGCGCACCGGGCCGGGACGCAACTATCCGGCGAACTGGCTCTATCAGCGTGCCGGGCTGCCGGTGAAGGTGATCGACGTCTACAAGGAATGGCGCAAGGTCGAGGATCCGGGCGGCACCCAGGGTTGGATGCTGGTCAATCTGCTGACCGACACGCGGACGGGCTATGTTACCGACACGATCGTGGCGATGCGCTCAGCGCCGGAAGCAAATGCATCGATCCAGTGGCGCGCGGCGCCGGGCGTGGTCGGCAGGATCAGCAAGTGCAGCCGCGGGTGGTGCCTCTTCGACGTCAAGGGCCGCGCCGGCTATGTCGAGGCGATCCACCTGTGGGGCGTCGATCCGGGCGAGGACGTGCCGTGAGGATCGTGCCGGCGGACCTCGACCACCCCGCGGTCCTCGGGCTGATCGAGCATCATCTGCGCGACGCGCATCGCAACTCGCCGCCGGGCAGCGCCTTTGCGCTCGACGTCAGCGGCTTGCGTGACCCGGCGCTGTCGGTCTTCGCCGCATGGGAAGGCGAGAATTTGCTCGGTCTCGGTGCGCTCAAGGAGCTGGCGCCCGACCATGGTGAGCTCAAGTCGATGCGCACTGCCCCCGACCAGCTCCGCAAGGGCGTCGCCAAGGCAATGCTCGGCCACCTTCTCGCCGAGGCAAGCTCGCGCGGCTATCGGCGGGTGAGCCTGGAGACCGGCACCAACGACGCCTTCGCCCCGGCGCGGGCAATGTACGAAGCGGCGGGCTTCACCCCTTGCGGGCCGTTCGGCGACTATGAGCTGACCGAGTTCAACCGCTGCTATTCGCTGGCGCTGGATCGGGTCAAAGAGCGGCCCGGCGCTCGCGCGGCTCGGACCGGGCGAGCCAAGCAGGCGAAATCCTACATTGCAAGCAGCGGCGACGAACGGGGCTAGTTCAGCATCTCCACCGCCACGGCAGTCGCCTCGCCGCCGCCGATGCACAGGGAGGCGAGGCCGCGCTTCTGGCCGGTGGTCTCCAGTGCGGACATCAGCGTCGCGAGGATGCGGGCGCCGCTCGCGCCGATCGGGTGGCCGAGCGCGCAGGCGCCGCCATGGACGTTGAGCAGGTCGTGCGGGATGCCGAGGTCGCGCATCGCGATCATCGCGACGGTGGCGAAGGCTTCGTTGACCTCGAACAGCTCGACGTCCTTCACGTCCCAGCCGGCCTTCTCCAGCGCCTTCCGCATCGCGAACACCGGCGCGGTGGTGAAGCGCGAGGGAGCATGGGCGTGCGCGGCATGGGCGACGATGCGGGCGACCGGATCGAGCCCGTATTTCTCCGCGATCGAGGCGCGGGTCATCACCAGCGCGGCGGCGCCGTCCGAGATCGACGAGGCGTTGGCGGCGGTGATGGTGCCGTCCCTGGAGAAGGCGGGCTTGAGCGTCGGAATCTTGGCGGGGTCGGCCTTGGCCGGCTGCTCGTCGAGCGCGACGGTGACCACGCCCTTGCGCGTCTTGACCTCGACCGGCACGATCTCGCGGTCGAACGCGCCTGACTGCTGCGCCTTCTGCGCGCGCGTGAGCGACTCGATCGCATAGGCGTCCTGCGCCTCGCGGGTGAACTGGTATTCGACCGCGACCTCCTCGGCGAAATTGCCCATCAGCTTGCCGGGCTCATAGGCGTCCTCGAGGCCGTCGAGGTACATATGGTCCTTGAGCACGTCGTGGCCGATGCGCGCGCCGCCGCGGTGGCGAAGCGAGAGGTAGGGCGCGTTGGTCATGCTCTCCATGCCGCCGGCGATCAGCAGGTCGACCGAGCCGGCGGCGAGCGCGTCGGCGGCGAGGATCGTGGCCTGCATCCCGCTGCCGCACATCTTGTTGACCGTGGTCGCCTCGATATGGTCGGGCAGCCCGGCCTTGAGCGCCGCTTGCCGCGCCGGTGCCTGGCCGAGGCCGGCGGGGAGCACGCAGCCCATGTAGATGCGCTCGATCGCCTCGCCCCTGAGCCCCGCGCGCTCGACCGCGGCGCCGACCGCGACCGCGCCGAGGTCGGTCGCCGACGCCTCGGTCAGCGAGCCCTGGAAGCTCCCCATCGGCGTGCGGGCGTAGGAAGCGATGACGATCGGATCGGCGGACATGAGATGGCTCCTGAAAGTTGGGAGCGATCTAGGGCGGCTGCAGCGATTAGTGAAGATCGACCGGCGCCGCCTTCTCGCTCGCCTTCGGCCGTGGCGGCTTCTTGAGGAACAGCACCAGCGGGATCGACAGGGCGGTGACGATCATCATCGCCTTGAAGTCGTCCAGATAGGCGATCATCGCCGCCTGGCGGTTCACCTCGGCGTCGATCATCGCCATCACCGAATCGCCGACGCTGCCGCCCATGCCGAGCAGCGAGGGATCGAGCGTGCCCAGCGTCTCGGCGGTGACATGCTGGCCCACCTCGGAATGGCTGACCTGGATGTTCTGCGCGAGCAGCGCGGTCACCCCCGAGATGCCGACCGACGCGCCGACGTTGCGCATCAGGTTCATCAGGCTCGACCCTTCGGTGCGGTAGTGCGGCGGCAGCGTCGCGAAGGCCATGCTCTGCAGCGGCATGAAGATGAGGCCTAGGCCGAGCCCCTGGATGACGCCCGAGACGATGAACGGCGTCGAGCTCATCACGATCGTCCATTCGGTCATCTGCCACAGCGAGAAGGCGGCGATGGTGAAGCCGATGCCGACCAGGATGCGCGGGTCGAAGCCGCGCTGCGTGAGGTTGGCGGCGAGGAACATGCTGAACACGATGCCGAAGCCGCGCGGCATCAGCAGCACGCCGGTATCGAGCACCGGATAGCCGTAGAGGTTCTGCAGCATCGGCGGCAGCAGCGCCATCGTCGCCATCATCACCACGCCGATGACCAGCATGAACAGGATGGCCGTCACGAGATTGCGGTTCTTCCACAGCTCGCGGTCGAACATCGGCTTCTTCGCGGTGAACATGTGGACGATCGCCATCCACAGCGCGATGCCGGCGATCAGCGCCTCGATCACCACCTCGGTCGAGGAGAACCAGTCCTGGTTCTGGCCGCGGTCGAGCATGAGCTGCAGCGACGCGATGCCGAGCGAGAGCAGCGCGAAGCCGGTGATGTCGAACGCGCGCTTGCGGACGGGGCGGGAAGGGAGCAGCCACCACAGCACCGCGAAGCAGAATACCCCGAGCGGCAGGTTGACGTAGAAGACCCAGCGCCAGTTGTAGTTGTCGGTGAGCCAGCCGCCGATCACGGGCCCCAGGATCGGGCCGACCATGATGCCCATGCCCCAGATCGACATCGCCTTGGCCTGCTTCTCGGGCGGGTTGATGTCGAGCAGCACCGTCTGGCTCAAGGGGTTCATGAAGGCGGCGCTGATGCCCTGGAGCAGGCGGAACGCCACCATCTCCGTCAGCCCGGTCGCCATGCCGCACAGCGCCGAGGAGACGATGAAGCCCGCCACCGACCACAGGAACAGGTTGCGCGAACCGATGCGGTCGGCGAGCCAGCCGGTGATCGGGATCGCGATCGCCGAAGCGACGATGTAGCTGGTCAGCACCCAGGTGATGGTGTCGGCGGTGGCGCTCAGCGTCGCCTGCATGTGGGGGAGCGCGACGTTGGCGATGGTCGAATCGAGGATCTGCATGATCGTCGCCAGCATCACCCCGACGGTGAGCAGCGGACGGTTGCGCGTGTAGAGCGCGGCACCGTCTGGGACCGGAGCCGAGGACGATGCCCGCGCTGCCGAGGGTGCGGTGGTCGCCACGGGAGTGCTTACTTCCCGCCGCGAAGGTCGACCGTGACGTCCGCCGACAGGCCGGCGATGAGCTGGCGCGGGCTCTTCTCGTCGATGGCGATGCGCACCGGCACGCGCTGGGTGACCTTCACCCAGTTGCCGTTGGCGTTCTGCGCGGGAAGCACCGAGAACTCGCTGCCGGTTCCGGCGCCGATCGACTGGACGTGGCCCCTGAGCTTCAGGCCCGGATAGGCGTCGAAGCTGACCTCCGCCGGTTGGCCGACGCGCATGTGGTTGAGGTCCGTCTCCTTGAAATTGGCCTCGATCCAGGAATTCTCGTCGGCGACGATCGTCACCGCCGGCAGGCCGGCCATCATATATTGCCCAAGCACCAGCCGGTCGGTCTGGCTGACCTGGCCGCCGATCGGCGCGCGCACGACCGAACGCTGGAGGTCGAGCATCGCCTTGTTGCGCTGGGCGATGGCGGCGGCGATCGCGGGATTCTGGCCCGGTACCGCAGAGCCGGTGGCGAGCTTCGACCGCGCCTCGGCCGCGTCGGCGAGCGCGCTCTGATAGGCGGCGCGCGCCTGCTCGAGCGCGTGCTCGGCCGCCTGGAAATTGGCGCGGGTGGTGAAGCCCTGCTTCATCAGCGCTGCCTGGCGATCGTAGTCCTCCTGCGCCTGCTTGATCCGATCCCTCGCCGCCTGGATGTCGGCGCCGGTGCCGGCGTAGCTCGTCTGGAGCGTCTGGAGCTCGACCTGCGCATCTGCGATCGCCGCGTTCGCCTGGGCGATGGCGATGCGATAGGGTTCGGGATCGATGCGGAACAGCACGTCGCCGGCGTTGACGTGCTGGTTCTCGCGCACGTCGACCGACACGATCTTGCCCGCGACGTCGGTCGAGACCGAGGTCTTGTCCTGATGGACATAGGCGTTGTCGGTCGAGACCGATCGGCCCGAGACCGCCCAGAAATAGCCGGCTATGGCGATGACGATCAGCGGCACGCCGAACATCAGGATCGGGCGCAGCAGGCTGCGGCGTTTCCTCGCGGCCGCCGGGGGTTCGATGGTCACCTCCGTCCCCGCGGAGGTCTCGATCTTGGGATCGGCGTCAGCCATGGGCGGTCTCTTCTATGGTCGTGTCGGGATCGAGCTGGGCGAGATTGTCGCGGATCTTCTGGAGCGTGGCGGTGACCGCGGCGCTCTCGCGCGCGTCGACACCGAGCAGCGCGGCCTCCATCAGTTCTGCACCGCAGCTGTGGGCCTGGTCGATCACCGGCCGGGCGGCATCGGTCAGGTGGATGCGCCAGGCGCGGCGGTCGGCGGGATCGCGGCGGCGCTCGACCAGGCCGGATTGCTCCAGCCGGTCGAGCATACGGGACAGGGTGATCGGCTCGACCTCGAGCAACTCCGCGAGCCCGCCTTGGTTGATGCCCTGATGACGGGACACCAGGGCCAGCGTCTTCCATTGCGCGCGCGTGGCGCCGAAGCTGCGTGCGCGCTCGTCGAAGCGCCTGCGCATCAGGCGCGAGACGTCGCTGATGAGGAATCCCAGTCCGCTGTCACCCATGGGCCGGCATATAATAAGCCTGCTTATATTTAGCTAGCACATGCAACATGCAGAATGCGCAACCACGATTGCACGGAAGGATGAGGAGATGAGCGAACCGGTGACCGGCGGCTGCCAGTGCGGCGCCAAGCGCTATCGTGCGATGATCGACGACGACGAGGCCTATCTTTGCCATTGCCGCATGTGCCAGCGTGCGACCGGCGGCGTCTCGATCGCGTTCAAGAACGTGATGAAGGCGGATGTCGAATGGACGGGCGAGGAGCCGGACCGCTACGCCTCCTCCTCGTTCGCCAAGCGGGGCTTCTGCGCCAGGTGCGGGACGCCGCTCACCTATGAGTCCGACGGCCACGACCGCATGGACCTGACCGTCGGCAGCTTCGACGACCCGTCGCGCTTCCGCCCGGTCAGCCATTCGGGGGTCGAGAGCTGGCATCCCCAATGGCTTGACACCAGCCACCTGCCGACCGAACGGACCGAGGACAACCCGCGCATCGCCGCCCGCTGGATGGAAAGCCTTGGCCGAGTCCCCTGACTATTTCGAGAGCTTCGACGGCGTCCGCCTCGCCTGGCGCGAGTTGGGAGAGGGGCGGCCGGTGGTGATGATCCACGGCTATTTCTCGAACGCGGAGGTCAACTGGATCCGCTACGGCCACGCGGCGGCGATCGCGGCCGAGGGCTTCCGGGTGATCATGCCGGACCTGCGCGCGCACGGCGACAGCGACAAGCCGCATGATCCCGCCGCCTATCCGCCCGACGTACTGATGCGCGACGGCTTCGCGCTCATCGAGCAACTGGGGCTCAGTGACTACGACCTGGTCGGCTATTCGCTGGGCGGGCGGACGAGCGTCCGGATGCTGGTCCATGGCGCGCGGCCGCGGCGGGTGGTGCTGTCGGGCATGGGGTTGCGGGGCATCGTCCATACCGAGGGGCGGGGCGGCTATTTCCGCCGGGTCCTTACCAACCTCGGCAGCTTCGAGCGCGGCACGTCCGAATGGATGACCGAGGCGTTCCTCAAGACCACCAGGGGCGATCCCGAGGCGCTGCTGCTGATCCTTAATACCTTCGTCGACACGAGCGAGGCGGAACTGGCGGCGATCGACGTGCCGGCGTTGGTGGTGAACGGGGCGGACGACGACGACAACGGATCAGGGCAGGCGCTCGCGGACATGCTGGCCGATGCGCGCTATGCCGAGGTGCCGGGCAACCACATGAGCGCGGTGACCAAGCCCGAGCTGGGGCAGGCGATCGCGGCGTTCCTGGGGGAGGATTGATCGGAGCCGGTCAAGGGCTCGCTCAGCGCGGCGCGCCGTCCTTTGCTCGGGCTGAATAGACCTTGTTCGCGATCTTCCAGTCCTCGCCGATCTTCAACAAAATGAAATAGTCGGTGAACACGGTCGCGCCGTGGTCGAGCGTCGCCTTGGCCGTTGCCGCGGGCCCCGACACGTCGATGAAGTCGATGGTGCGGACTCGTGTGCTCTCGTCGCTCGCCGGCGTTCCTCGGAAGGCGGGGCTGTATTCGTCGAGCGTCCTCGATATGAGCCTGCCGTCGCGTATTCCTTCGATCCTTGCGGTCGGAAGGAAAGCCCTCCGCAGATAAGAGGGATCGCCGGTGGCGTGGGCCTTGAAGTAATCACCGATCGTCGCCCGGATGCCGGTCTGTGCGGCTTGATCCTGTTGCGAGGCCGGCTTGCCTTGAGGCTGGGCCGGGGTTGCCGCATTCGCGCCGGTCAAGGCGATGAGGCTGCTCGCGAACACCAAGTGGACGAAGCGTAGGTTCATCAGGTCTTCCCCCTTATTTTCCAAGGTCAGAATCGGGAACTCCGTCATCCCGGCGAAGGCCGGATCTCAGGCAGCCGTCCTACCACAATCTCATGAGATCCTGGTCGGCAGCCGTGCTTGGCTATTTCGTCTTCTTGTCGCTCTCGGCCTTGGGCCGGCGCGCGAGGAAGATGCCGGCGACGGTCGCGCCGATCGCCAGGGCGCCGCCGATCAGCGCGCCGAAGAAGGTCTTGTCGCCGACCTTCTCGCGGGTTTCGGACACCAGCTTGCCCGGCGGCGAGGCGGCGATCGCCTTGCCTGCGTCCGTGGCGGCGGTGGTGACGGTCTTCGCGGCGTCGGAGGCGGCGGCGGTCACCGTCTTGGCGGCAGCCGCGACCGGACCTGACTTGCGGGCGGCGGGAGCGTTGCGTGCGCCGGCTGAGCTGCGCGAGGTGGCGCCGGTCCCGGTCTTGCGGCTGCGGGTGCGCGGTGCGGCGGCCCTGGATGCGGGCGGCTTGGGCGCCGGGCTCGGCGTGCCACTGCTCTCCTCGCTGCCGCCATCCGACGGCTTGGACGCGCTCGCCTTGCGCGTGGTCTTGCGCGCGGTCGTCTTGCGGCGCGTCGGGGTGGGGGTGGCGGTCGGGTCCTTCGGCGGTCTGGCCATCGCAGTCGCTCCCTGTTGTCGTTACGGCCTAACGCCCAACTCCTAGCCGGTTTCCATCGATCAACGGAAGGGCGGTTCGCTGAACGCGCGGAGCTTGCGGCTGTGGAGCTTGGCGCCCTCGCGGCGGAGCTCCTCGCAGGTCTCGATGCCGATGCGCATATGCTCGTTGATCGCGCGCTCGTAGAAGCGGTTGGCCTGGCCCGGCAGCTTGAGCTCGCCGTGGAGCGGCTTGTCCGAGACGCAGAGCAAAGTGCCGTAGGGGACGCGGAAGCGATAGCCCTGCGCGGCGATCGTCGCCGATTCCATGTCGATTCCGACGGCACGGCTCAAGGAGAAGCGAAGTGCTGAGCGGGAGAAGCGCAGCTCCCAGTTGCGGTCGTCGGTGGTGACGATGGTACCGGTCCTGAGGCGCCGCTTGAGCTCGTCGCCCGACTGGCCGGAAACGGTCTCGGCGGCGCGCGCGAGCGCCTGCTGGATCTCGGCGATGGCGGGGACGGGGATCTCGGGCGGCAGCACATCGTCGAGGACATGGTCGTCGCGCAGGTACGCGTGGGCGAGGACATAGTCGCCGATGCGCTGGCTGGGCCTGAGGCCGCCGCAATGGCCGATCATCAGCCACGCCTCCGGCCGCATCACCGCGAGATGGTCGCAGATCGTCTTGGCGTTCGACGGGCCGACGCCGATGTTGACCAGCGTGATGCCGGTGCGGTCGGGCGCGATCAGGTGATAGGCCGGCATCTGGTGGCGCCGCCACGCGCTGTCGCTGACGATGATGTCGACGTCCCCGGGCGATTCGATCATCACCCCGCCGGCGCCGGAGAGGGCGGTGAAGCGGCTGCCGTCACCCAATTGCGACGCCGCCCAGCGTACGAACTCGTCGACGTAACGATGGTAGTTGGTGAACAGGATGTAGCGCTGGACGTGCTCGGGCGGGGTACCGGTGTAGTGGCGCAGGCGCGCGAGGCTGAAATCGGTGCGCAGCGCGTCGAACAGCGCCAACGGACGGGTCTGATCGATGCTGGCCCAAAGGCCGTCGGCGATCTCGTCGCCGATGTGGGCGAGCTCGGTTGCCGGGAAGTGGCGGGCGAGCTCGGCGGCGGAGACCTCGTCGAGGCTCAGCGCATGACCGGGATCGAGGACGTAGGGAAAGGGGATCTCCTGGCGGCCCTCGACCGCGCGGACCTCGACGTCATAGTCCTCGATCAGCAGGGTGAGCTGCTCGGTGAGATAGTCGGCGAACATCGCCGGCTTGGTGACGCTGATGCCGTAGTCGCCGGGATCGACCAGCCGGCCGAACGAGCGCAGCGGGGTCGGGCGGTCGGCCCCGGGGCGGTAGGTGAGGCGAATTTCCGGATAGGCGAAGCTGCCGTCGAAGCGACTCGCCGGCGCGGGCGGCGTGCCGTCGGTGAGATAGCGGTTGAGGGCGGCCTTGAGGCGCTCGATCGAAGCCTGGTAGAGGCGGTCGAGCTCGGCGACGATGTCAGCGGCTTGGGTCATCTTCAGCGGTTAAGCCGTGAAGATGACGCTGGCAAGTCGCGACCTCCCAACCCCGTTCGCCCTTAGACAGGCTCAGGGCGAACGGGCGAGGGGGTCTCCTACTTCTTCCGCGACGCGTTCTTGCCGCTGCCGTTGCTCATCAGCTTCGACGCCCCATAGGCGGCGCCGGCGACCGCGGCCGCGGCACCCGCGACCACTGCCGCCGCGGCGACGGGATGGTCCCGCGCCGCCGAGGTAGTGCTGCTGAGGGCGCTGGAAGCAGTCTCCTGCGCCTGGGTGAAGAAGGTCTTGCGCTCGCTCGCGCCTGTTTCCGGGTTGGCGAAATCGGTCTGGCTAGGCATCGTCTCAATCCCTTCGGCAATGACGCGGATTCAACCCGTTGGACCCCTCACCGGTTCCGCCCCCGGAACGGTGCGGGTCTACAGCTGTCCCAGCAGATGCTCGGCCGAACTCACTTCGAAGGCGCCGGGCTGTTCGACGTTGAGCGCGGCGACCACGCCGTCGTCGACCAGCATCGAGTAGCGCTGGCTGCGCTCGCCCATGCCGAACTTGGAGCCGTCCATGGTGAGGCCGAGCTGGCGCGCGAACTCGCCGTTGCCGTCGGCGAGCATCGTCACCTTGCCGGCGGCGTCGCTGGCTTTGCTCCACGCGCCCATCACGAAGGCGTCGTTGACCGCGGTGAAGGCGATCTCGTCGACCCCCTTGGCCTTCAGCTCCTCGGCCTTGTCGAGAAAGCCGGGCAGGTGGCGCGCCGAGCAGGTCGGGGTGAAGGCGCCGGGCACAGCGACCAGCGCGACCTTGCGGCCCTTGAAGAACTCGTCGGTGCTGACCGCCTCGGGCCCGTTCTCGGTCGCCCTGACAAGCTGGGTGCTGGGCAGGCGGTCGCCAACCTTGATCGTCATTCGCGCTTCCTTTCAGACATGCCCGCGCCGGAGTGGCCGGTCGACCGGTCAGTTGGACCGATCGGCGGATTTTTCAAGCGTGGTGCGTGTCCGGCCGGACCTTTATGGTGACGGGATGGAGTCGACTCCGTTCCTGACCGGCCAGTTCCTGCTCGCGATGCCGGGCATCGGCGATCCGCGCTTCGAACGCGCCGTGATCGCGATGTGCGCGCACGATGCCGACGGCGCGCTGGGAATCGGGGTGGGGACGCTGATCGAGTCGCTGAGCTTCCATGACGTGCTGCGGCAGCTGGAGATCGATCCTGGGAAGGCCGAGGACCGGCCGGTGTTGTTCGGCGGGCCGGTCGAGCCGCGGCGCGGCTTTGTGCTGCACTCGCGCGACTGGACGGGCGGCGACACGATCGACGTCGCGGGGCGCTGGGCCTTGTCGGGCACGATCGACGTGCTGCGCGCGATCGCCGAGGGCGCCGGACCGGAGCGCTGGCTGGTGGCGCTCGGCTATGCCGGCTGGGGTGCCGGGCAGCTCGACGACGAGATGACGCGGCACGGCTGGTTCAACACGAGCGGCGACGAAAGGCTGCTGTTCGACACCGCCGCGCATCATCGCTGGGAAGCGGGATTCGCCGCGGCGGGGATCGACCCGCGGCTGCTGGCAAACTCGACCGGCACCGCGTGAGCATGGCCGAAAGTCACGAAAGTCACGAAATTCGCCCGTGAGAACAAGAGGGGGATATGCGTGGACGTCCCGTGTAGGAAAGCGCCCAAGTTGAGGTTGCTCGACCGGCCGGTGTGGAATGCCTTGACGAGCGGCTGGGCGGCGCTCGCCGAAGGAGATGCGCGGGCGTGGCGGCTGAAGCGCAATTATGGCGTGTTCGGCGCGGCGCCGGACCGGTCGCCGGAGAGCCTCGCCGCGCTGGCGGCGCTGGTGCCGGCGGGCGGCGAGCTGTGGATGGTCGAGAAAGAGCCATGGCCCACCCCGCCGGGGACGCGGGTGGATCGCTCGGCGGCGTGCGTGCAGATGGTGGCGGAGGTGATCACCGGAGCGCCCAAGCCTCCGTTCGAGATCGTGCCGCTCGGCGAGGGCGACGCGCCGGAGATGTTCGCACTGGCGACGCTGACCGAGCCCGGTCCCTATGCCGCACACACCAACCGGCTCGGCGCGTTCGTCGGCGTCAGGCAGGACGGACGGCTGGTCGCGATGGCAGGCGAGCGGATGCGGATGCCGGGCCTCGCCGAGGTGAGCGGGGTGTGCACCCATCCCGAGTTCCGCGGCCGCGGCTATGCCGGCGCGCTGATGCGGACGGTCGCGCAACGGATGCTCGCGCGGGGCGAGACGCCGTTCCTCCACGCCTATGCGACCAACGCCGGCGCGATTACCTTGTACGAGAGCCTGGGGTTCCGGGTCGACGGGGAGGTGACGGCGAGCGTGCTGGTGCGGGCGGAATGAGGTTCCGATCGCCTGGAACGGAGGCATTCAGATCAGTGGGACGTGCGGCCCCTTTCAATCCTCACCCGTGAGGGGGAGGAGGCACGCCGCTAGTGGGTCGCCGTTCCTCCTCCTCCGCCAGCCTGCGGCTGACACCCTCCTCTGGCGGGGGAGGATTGAAGTGTCGCTCCGTCTCAAGATCACCCATCTCTCTCCGACGCGATCAAGCCGTCTGCGAATGCAATCCGCTCGGCCGGGCGATCTCGCACAGCACTTCGCCGGCGTGCGTCTCGTCGCCGCTGTCGGCCAAGTCGGTGATCGAGACCACGCCGACCAGCCGTTTGTTGCGGTCGAGCACGGGGAGGCGTCGGACCTGGATCTGCGCCATGTTGTTGAGCACATCCTCGATGTCGTCATCCTCGAAGCAATAGAGGATCTCGGGGCTCATCACCTCGCGGACCTTTGCGCTGGGCTGGCATCCGCGCGCGACGCCGCGGATCGCGATGTCGCGGTCGGTGACGATCCCGACCAGCCGGTCGTTCTCGCCGACCGGCAAGATGCCGGCGTCGATGTCCGCCATCGTGCGCGCGGCCTGCTCGAGCGTCTGGTCGGGATCGACGATCCGCACCTCGCGCGTCATGCATTCGTTCACCTTCATGATCATCCTCCTCCTGGATCGGATTGGGCGGCGTCGATTCCTTTCGGGAGGCGCCGACGCGCATCTGGGCTACGGACGCGGAGCGCCGAGGTTCCCGGCGACGTGACGGAACGGTGGCGGGTCTGGATCAGCCGAGCGCGCCGGTCGGCTGGGTTGCCCAGAGCATATAAAGATATCTTTATATTTGATTCCGGGCGGTGCTGCGGCTAGGGCAGCGGCATTCATTCATTCGGAGATTGCCCGTGGCCACCGCTCTTGCCGCCGACACGAACGACTACGTCATCAAGGATATCGCGCTCGCCGATTTCGGCCGCAAGGAGATCGAGATCGCCGAGACCGAGATGCCCGGCCTGATGGCGCTCAGAGCCGAATATGGCGCGTCGAAGCCGCTCAAGGGCGCGCGCATCACCGGATCGCTGCACATGACGATCCAGACCGCGGTGCTGATCGAGACGCTGACCGCGCTCGGCGCCGACGTGCGCTGGGCGTCGTGCAACATCTTCTCGACGCAGGACCACGCCGCCGCCGCCATCGCCGCCTCGGGCGTGCCGGTGTTCGCGGTGAAGGGCGAGACGCTCGAGGAATATTGGGATTACGTCATCCGCATCTTCGACTGGGGGACCGATCAGACCGCCAACATGATCCTCGACGACGGCGGCGACGCCACCATGTTCGCGCTGTGGGGCGCGCGCGTCGAGGCGGGCGAGGCGCTGTTCACGCCGACCAACGAGGAGGAGGAGATCTTCGTCGCGACGCTGAAGCGCTTCCTCGCCGAGCGGCCGGGCTACCTCACCAGGACCGTCGAGACGATCAAGGGCGTCTCCGAGGAGACCACCACCGGCGTCCATCGCCTCTACGAGCTCGCCAAGAGCGGCAAGCTTCCCTTCCCGGCGATCAACGTCAACGACAGCGTCACCAAGTCGAAGTTCGACAACCTCTACGGCTGCAAGGAATCGCTGGTCGATGCGATCCGCCGCGGCACCGACGTGATGCTGGCGGGCAAGGTCGCCGCGGTCGCCGGCTTCGGCGACGTCGGCAAGGGCTCGGCCGCGTCGCTGCGCAACGGCGGCGCGCGCGTGCTGGTGACCGAGATCGACCCGATCTGCGCGCTGCAGGCGGCGATGGAGGGCTATGAGGTCGTGACGATGGAGGAGGCGGCCAAGCGCGCCGACATCTTCGTCACCGCCACCGGCAACGCCGACGTCATCACGCTCGACCACATGCGCGAGATGAAGAACATGGCGATCGTGTGCAACATCGGCCACTTCGACAGCGAGATCCAGATCGCGGCGCTCAGCAACTACAAGTGGACCGAGATCAAGCCGCAGGTCGACGAGGTCGAGTTCCCCGACGGCAAGAAGATCATCGTGCTGTCGAAGGGGCGGCTGGTGAACCTGGGCAATGCGACGGGGCATCCGTCGTTCGTGATGAGCTCAAGCTTCACCAATCAGGTGCTCGCGCAGATCGAGCTGTGGACCGGCGCCGACAAGTACAAGAACGAAGTGTATGTCCTGCCGAAGCACCTCGACGAGAAGGTGGCGGCGCTGCACCTCGAGAAGCTGGGCGTGAAGCTGTCGAAGCTCACCGAGAAGCAGGCGGCCTACATCGGCGTGCCGGTGGAGGGGCCGTTCAAGCCGGATCACTATCGCTATTGATCTCAAGTCGGCCGTAACCTTCTGTTAATCAAGACACCGTGTCCGGCGCCTCTGCCGGGCACGGTGTTGTTTTTTGGTCACTGTTCGTTGCATTTTTCTTAGATGGGTTGAGAACTGCCAGCGCCGGGCGCAGGAATGGCCTCAGAGACAAAATCTAGTCACATCTCAGGGGGTTCCATGTCCAAAATTCGCAATGTCCATCGGGTGCTCGCCGCTACCGCCTCCGTCATCGCGGTTGCGCTCGCCACGCCAACCCTGGCGCAGACCGCCTCGCCCGGACAGAGCAGCGACAATGTACCACCTCCGACAGTGCCGGCTGCGCAAGAACCGGAGGATCAGGGGCAGGAAATCATCGTAACCGGATCGCGTATCCGCCGACCTGACTTCGAGACGCCGAACCCGGTGATCTCGCTCGGTCAGCAGACGCTGCAGGCTTCGGGCACGACCAATCTTACCGACTTCCTGACCGGCTATCCTGCGTTGCAGGGCTCGTCGAATTCAGCCGACAACTCGGGCAGCGGCGCCGGGATCGGCGCGACCGGCCTCAATCTGCTCAATCTGCGCAATCTCGGCACCGAGCGGACGCTGGTGCTTGTTGACGGGCGCCGTCATGTGGCGGCGGTTCCCGGCAGCCAATCAGTCGACATCAACACCATTCCGACCGACCTCGTCGAGCGGGTCGACATCCTGACCGGCGGCGTCTCGGCGATCTACGGCGCCGACGGCGTTTCGGGTGTCGTCAACTTCATCATGAAGAAGAATTTCGAGGGGATCACGGCGCGGGGCCAGGCGGGACTCTCCGATCACGGTGACGCCAGCAAGCGACTGTTCGATATTACCGTGGGCAAGAATTTTGCCGGCGGGCGGGGCAATATTGCGCTGGCGTACGAGTATGCGGAGGAGGACCGGCTCGAAACGCGTGATCGCAAGCGGCTGCGCGGTGCGAACGCCACAGGCTTCTATCTCAACCCGGACGACCCGGAGAACCAAGGCAACTACGACGGCCCGGTCGACAACGGCATTCCGGACTATGTGCCTCTCAACAACATCCGCTATTTCGATACCAATCGCGAGGGCGGCATCGATCTCGATTTCGACGGATTCCCCGATTATATAGTCAACGGCAGCGGTGCCTTGACGCCATTTGATCCAGGTAGCTTCGTCCCTGACTTTTATCAGCGGGGCGGCAATGCGACATTGGTCGGCGACTATGGCAACGATCTGCTCCCCGAGATTAAGCGCCATGTCGTCAACGCAATCGCACACTTCGAGGTGGCGCCGGCCGTCGAGATCTTTGCCGAGGGCAAGTATGCGCGCACCAAGAGCTTCTCGCTCGGGCAGCCGTCGTTCGACTATTATCTCTTGATCCCGGAGGACAATCCGTACATTCCGGATGCTCTCCGGCCGGCGATCGCTGCCGCGGGCAACGGCGGCGTGCTGGTCAACCGCGACAATTTCGATCTTGGCCAGCGCGGCGAGGATATAACGCGCGAGACCTATCGCTTCGTCGGTGGCCTTCGCGGCGACCTGAGCGAGCATGCAAACTACGAAATCTCGTACACTTTCGGCCAGACGGACGTAACCAACCATTATATCGGCGATATTCTCGACGACCGCTTCTACGCGGCGATCGATGCAGTGCGCGACGCCAGCGGCAATATCGTCTGCCGTGCGGCGATCACCCCGGACTACATGCCGGACCAGCCGTTCAATTATACACGCGATATCTTTGCCCCGACGACGTTCAATCCGAGCGCCTGCGTGCCGATGAACATCTTCGGCGAGAACGCGATGAGCGACGCGGCGAAAAATTTCGTTCGCACCGATACAACCGACCGGGCCCGATTGCGGCAGCAGGTGATCTCAGCTTCGCTGTCGGGTGACTTCGGCCAGTTCTTCGAGTTGCCGGGCGGTCCGATCGGCTTCGCGTTGGGCGCCGAGTATCGCAAGGAGGAATCGAGCTTCACCCCCGATCCGATCGCGGCGCAGGGGCTGACCTTCACGAATGCGCTCGCCGTGGACAAGGGCGAATTCGACGTGACCGAGGAATTCGCCGAGTTGAGCGTTCCGGTGCTCAAGGACCGGCCGTTCTTCCACCGGCTGAACTTCGGCGCCGCCATCCGCTTTTCGGATTACTCGACGATCGGCAACACGACCGCGTGGAAGTTCGACGGCACCTGGGCACCGGTGCGGGACATCACCTTTACCGGCACCTACTCCAAGGCCGTGCGCGCTCCCAACATTGGCGAGCTGTTCGGCGGGCGGTCGCAGACTTTCGAGTTCATCACCGACCCCTGCAACACCAACCAGGTGCAGAACGGCACCACCTATCGTGCCGCCAATTGCCAAGCTCTGCTGACCTCGCTGGGTGTCGCCGATCCCGGCACCTATCGCGACCCTCGTTCCACCAACATTTCGGGCATCTCGGTCGGCAATGATAATCTGAGCGAAGAGTCCGCGAAGACCTGGACGGCGGGTGTGATCCTGCAGCCGCGTTTCGTTCCTGGCCTGACCTTGCGTGGCGACTGGTACGACATCCGCATCAAGCAGGCGATCAACCAGGCGACCGCCGAAGAGATCGCTGAACTGTGCGTCGACCAGCCGACGATCGACAATCAATATTGCCCGCTGATCACGCGTCAGAGCGGTACAGCGGGTACCGCCGACGCGGGCAATATCGTCGGATTCACGGTCCAGCCGTTCAATGTCGCGCAGTTCCGCACGTCCGGCCTCGATATCAACCTCAATTATAGCGTGCGCACCAAGTCGATCGGGCGCTTCAACCTGAACGTGATCGCCAATTACTTGGACCGGCTCGAATTCATTCCGACGCCGGGGGCGCCGGTCGACAATGATCGGATGGAAGCGCTGGCTCCAAAGTATACCGTCAACGCCGATCTGACGTGGTCGATGGGCAACGTCACGCTGAATTATGGGCTTACCTGGTTCGACAAGACGCTGCGGGACACGAACCAGTCCTATCAGTCGAATCCGGATCGGTATGCGCCGGAGTATACCTTTCTCAAGGAGCGTTGGCAGCACGACATCTATGCCAGCGTCGACGTCACGGACCGCTTCCAGTTCTACGGCGGCGTCAACAATGTTTTCGGACAGAAGCCCGATATCGGTACCAGCACCTATCCGGTGGACTCGATCGGACGCTATATTTTCTTCGGCGCCCGCGTGAAGATGCCGAAACTCTGATCTCCATCGATCACGTGGAAGGGCGGGGCGCCTCGGCGCTCCGCCCTTTTCCTTTGGCGACGGGAGCGCTTAAGGACAGTCGGATGAAGGCCACGCGATGCGGGGCGGGCGAGGGCTCGTGCCTGCCGACATGATCACGATCTCGACCACCGTCGCCATGATCGCAGGCGCGGTGCTGGCGGTGCTCGTCGTCGGTGCCGCCGTGGCCCTCTACGTCGGTCTCGCGGGGCGGCGCAGCAGCGCGCGCCTGAAGGACCTCGCCCGGCGCGATGCCGCGCTGCTGGCGAGCGGGCCGGCGCAGGCTGCGCTGGTGCGCGCGGACGGGCGGATCGAGCTGCCGCAGCGCGTCGCCGACTGGCTCGGGCTGGAGACGGCGCCCAAGTACCTCACCGATCTGTCGGCCGCCGATACCGGCCTCGATCCGGCCGACGCCGAGATCCTCGCCGCCGAGGTGGCCGCCGCGGCCAAGGCGGGGCGGCCGTTCCGGCTTTCCCTCGCGACGCGCGGGTCGGCGCGCAAGCTCATCGTCAGCGGCGCGCGCGCGCCCGAGGCGGCGTTGGCGCCGGGCGGCGTGGTGCTGTGGTTCTTCGACGCCACCGAGAGCGAGGAAGAGATCGCACGGCTCGCGCAGGAGAGCGAGCGGCTCCACGGCGCCTTCGATGCGCTCGCGGGCCTGATCGAGGCCGCGCCGATGCCGATGTGGTATCGCGACCGCAACCTCGCGCTCACGATGGTCAACACCGCCTATGTGCGCGCGGTGGAGGGCGAGGATGCGCGCGACGTGATCGACCGCGGGCTCGAGCTGGTCGAGGGGGACACCATCGGCGGGCCGCTCGCCAATGCCGCGATCGCGCGCGATACCAGGGAGCCGCAGGTGGCGGCGGTGCCGGCGACGATCGGCGGCGCGCGGCGGATGCTGCGCATTCACGACGTGCCGCTGCCGTCGGGCGGCGTGGCGGGCTTCGCGGTCGACATCGAGGAGCTGGAGCAGGCGCGCGGGGGCATCAAACGCTTCGCCGATGCGCAGCGGGCGATGCTCGACCGGCTCTCGGCCGGCGTGGCGCAGTTCGGGCCGGACCGGGGACTCAGCTTCTGCAACCAGCCGTTCCGCCGCATCTTCGCGATGCGCGAGGAATGGGTAAAGGATCGGCCCGAGTTCGAGCGCGTGCTCGAACGGATGCGCGAGGCGGGGCGGCTGCCCGAGGTGCGAGACTTCCCTGGCTGGAAGGCCGAGCGGCGCGACTGGTTCCTGAGCGCCAACCAAGAGGCGATCGAGGAACCATGGCACCTGCCGGGCGGCACGCACCTGCGCGTGGTGGCGCAACCGCTGCCCGACGGCGGGCTGCTGCTGATCTTCGAGGACCGCACCGAGCAGGTCCAGTTGGCGAGTGCGCGCGACACGCTGCTGCGTGTCCGGACCGCGACCTTCGACAATCTGTTCGAGGCGCTGGGGGTGTTCGCCTCCGACGGGCGGCTGCAGATCTGGAACCAGAAGTTCCGGCTGCTGTGGGGTTTCGAGGAGTCGTTGCTCAACAAGCACCCCCGCGTCGACGAGCTGGCGAAGCGCGCGAGCGAGAAGCTGGAGAATCCAGCCCGTGCGACGCTGATCGGCGAGCTGGTGCGCTCCGCCACCGCCGAGCGGCAGCAGCGCGGCGGGCGCGTGAGCTTCGCCGACGGACGGCACTTCGAGTTCGCGGCGGTGCCGCTGCCCGACGGCAACGCGCTGCTGACGATGCTCGACATCACCGACAGCCGCCGGATCGAGCGCGCGCTCACCGACCGCAACGAGGCGCTGGAGGAGGCGGACCGGGTCAAGACCCAATTCGTCGCCAACATGAGCTACGAGCTGCGCACGCCGCTCACCTCGATCAAGGGGTTCGCCGAGCTGCTCCATGGCGGCTATGCCGGCGAACTCAGCGAGAACGGCACCGGCTATGTCCAGGCGATCCTCGAATCGGTCGAGCGGCTGTCCGCGCTGGTCGACGACGTGCTCGACCTGACGCAGGACCCGAAGGCCGGCGAGCGGGTGACGGTCGACCTGGAGCTCACCGCTAATGCCGCGGCCGAGACGGTGGCGGCGTCGGCGCGGGCGAAGCGGATCGGACTTGCGCTCGACGTGCTGGGATCGGCGGGCAGCGTCACCGGCGATCCCGAGCGGTTGCGTCAGACGATCGAGCATCTGCTGCACCATGCCATCTCGTGCACGCACGAGGGCGGACGGGTGCTGCTGCATCTCGACGGTGATGAGGACAGGGCGCGGATCGTGGTGTCGGACGATGGGCCCGGCATGGACAAGGCGGCGGTCGCACGCGCGTTCGACCGCTTCGCCCGGCCGGGAATCACGCAGAGCGGGGAGCGGGCGCTGGGGCTGGGGCTGCCGCTCGCCAAGCAGTTCGTCGAGGCGCATGGCGGGACGATCTCGCTGATCAGCGAGCCGGGGGAGGGTACGCTGGTCACCGTGGAGCTGCCGCGGTGAGGGGTATCGCGATCCCGAGCTCCTCCCAGGCACCGGGAGGGCGCGCGCGCGACGCAGTCGCGTGGTGGAGGGGCCGTACTCCGCCAGCCCCTCCACCACTCGCTTTGCGAGCGGTCCCCCTCCCCGTGCCGGGGAGGAGCTTTTGATCCTCGCCTCTCTCGAATCGAGCGAGGCATTGGGACGTGCCCTCGCCAGCGTCGTGCGGCCCGGCGACGTGATCGCATTGTCGGGCCCGCTCGGCGCGGGCAAGACCAGCATCGCGCGGGGGCTGCTTGCCGGACTCGGACTGCAGGGCGAGGCGCCGTCGCCGAGCTTTGCGATCGTACAGCCTTATGACCCGCCGGAGGTCCCCTTTCCGGTGCTGCACGTCGATCTCTACCGCATCGAGGATCCGGGCGAGGCCGGGGAGCTCGGGTTCGACGAGGCGCGCACGGATTCGCTGCTGATCGTCGAGTGGCCCGAGCGGCTGGGGACGAGCGCATGGGACGATGCCTTGTGGCTGACGCTCTCCGTCGCAGTGGACGGCACGCGCGTCTTGACAGCGAAAGTGCCTGCGGCATGGAAGGGACGATGGCCGCCGCCGACATGAACCCGCCCGCCGCGGCCCCGGATTTCCTCGCACGCGCGGGATGGGGCGACGCCGAACTGCTGCCGCTCGCCGGGGACGCTTCGTTCCGCCGCTATTTCCGCGCGGTGGCGCCCGGGCGCAGCGCCGTGCTGATGGACGCGCCACCGCCGCACGAGGACCCGCGGCCGTTCATCAACGTTGCCGAATGGTTGAGCGTGCGCGGCTTCGCGGCCCCGGAGATCTATGCGCGCGACCTTGACCGGGGCCTGGTGCTGCTCGAGGACTTCGGCGACGCGCGGATGCGCGAGACCGCCGACGCCGCGCCCGAGAGCGAGCTCCGGCTCTACGAGCAGGCGGTGGACCTGCTGATCGCGCTTGCCGGACACGGCGCCGCGGAGCTGTCGCCCTATGACGAGGCGGTGCTGCATCGCGAGGTGGGGCTGCTGACCGAATGGTATTGCCTGGCGGTCGGTATCGAGGCGGATGCGGAAGGCTATCATGCGGCGTGGGACGAGGTGTTCCACCTCGCGCTCGGCGGGCCCAAGGTGACGGTGCTGCGCGACTATCATGCCGAGAACATCATGCTGATCGAGCATGGGCCGCGCAAAGGCTTCATGGGGTTGCTCGATTTCCAGGATGCGCTGGCGGGGCATCCGGCTTACGACCTCGTTTCGCTGCTGCAGGACGCCCGGCGCGACGTGCATCCGGCGCTGGAGAAGGCGCTGCTCGACCGCTACCTGCGTACCACCGGCGCCGGGCAGAACTTCGTCGACGCCTATCATGTGCTCGGCGCGCAGCGGAATGCAAAGATCGTCGGCATCTTCACGCGGCTGTGGCAGCGCGACGGCAAGCCGCGCTATCCCGGCCTCTGCCCGCGCGTGTGGGGCTATCTCAACCGCGACCTCGAGCAGCCGGTGCTGGCGCCGGTGCGGGCGTGGTTCGACGCGAACATTCCCGCCGAGATGCGGGGCGATCCGATCGTGGTGGGCGGGCATCTATGAGCAACGCGCGCACGCTGGCGCTGAGACCCGATCCGGGCGGCCATGTGCCGGAGACGGCGATGGTGATGGCGGCGGGGCTCGGCAAGCGGATGCGGCCGCTCACCGCGACGCGGCCCAAGCCGCTGGTCGAGGTGGCGGGCAAGCCGCTGATCGACCATGTCTTCGACCGGCTGCGCTCGGCAGGGGTCAGGCGCGCGGTGGTCAACGTTCATTATCTCGCCGACGCGCTGGAGGCGCACCTCAAGGCACGGGCGAAGGATATCGAGGTCGTCATCTCCGACGAGCGCGGCCAACTCTTGGAGACGGGCGGCGGGCTGGTGAAGGCCAGGCCGCTGCTGGGCGACGGGCCGATCCTGGTGGTCAACGCCGACAGCCTGTGGATCGACGGGCCGACCGATGCGATCCGCGCGCTCGCCGCCGCGTGGGACGACGAGCGGATGGATGCGTTGCTGCTGATGGTGCCCTATGCGCGTGCGCACGGCTACCGGGCGCAGGGGGATTTCCACCTCGACGCGCTCGGCCGCATCACCGGGCGGCGCAAGCGCGGGCGGGTGGCGCCGTTCGTCTATGTCGGCGTGCAGATGCTGCATCCGCGCATCATCGCCGACGCACCCGAGGGGCCGTTCTCGACCAATGTGTTCTGGCAGCGGGCGATCGAGGCCGGGCGCGCCTGGGGGCTGGTGCACCAGGGGCTGTGGTTCGAGATCGGCGAGCCGGCGGCGATCGGCGAGGCGGAGGCGATCCTGGCCCATGGCTGAGGCGGCTGCCCGGCGCCTCAATCTCTACACGATCCCGCCTCACCGTGCCTTCGCCGACGCGCTGGCGGCCGGGCTGATCCGGCGCTTCGGCGGCGAGCCGACCGGACTTGCGCGCGGCATCGTGCTGGTGCCGACCAACCGGTCGAAGCGGGCGATTACCGACGCCTTCGTGCGGGCGAGCGGGAGCGGGCTCCTGCTGCCGCGGCTGGTCGCGATCGGCGATCCCGAGATCGACGAGGCGGTGGGGCCGCTGTTTGATCCCGCCGATGCCGAGGAGCCGGTGCCGCCCGCGGTGGCGCCGATGACGCGGCGGATGATCCTGGCGCGGCTGGTGCAGGAGGCTGACCCGACGATCGACAGCGCCGAGGCGGTGCGACTGGCGGGCGACCTCGCGCGGACGCTCGATCAGCTGCTGGTGGAGGAGGTGCCGCCCGGGCGCCTACGCGAGATCAGCCTGTTCGAGCCGCTCAGCGTGCATTGGGAGCGGGCGCTGGCGACCTTCGCGGTGGTGCTCGACCGCTGGCCGGCCGAGCTGGCGCGGCTCGGGCGGATCGAGCTGGCCGAGCGGCGGGGGCGGCTGCTCGATCGGGTGGCGAAGACGTGGCGCGGGACGCCGCCGGCTGGGTTCGTGTGCGCGGCGGGCGTGACCTCCGCCGCGCCGGCGATCGCGCGCGTGCTGCGCAGCGTTGCGGCGCTGCCGCTGGGCATGGTGGTACTGCCGGGGCTGGACCTGGCAATGGACGAGGAGGGCTGGGAAGCGCTGGGGCCGTTCGCGCCCGATCCCATCACCGGCCGCCGGCCGCGCGCGGAGGAGACGCATCCGCAATATCACCTCAAGCTGCTGCTCGAGCGGATGGGCGTGCGGCGGGGCGAGTTCCGGACATGGCAGGCGGCGAGCGAGGTCGACGCGCCGCCGGCCCGCAGCCGGGCGATCACGACGGCGCTGGCGCCGGCGGAGCTGACGCACCGCTGGATCGGGTTGAAGCCGGGGGAGCGCAACCTCGGCGGCGTCAGCGCGCTGGAGGTGGCGACGCCGGCGGAGGAGGCGCAGGCGATCGCGCTCAAGCTGCGCGAGGCGCTGGAGACGCCGGGACGGACGGCGGCGTTGGTGACGCCGGATCGGGGCCTAGCGCGGCGCGTGGCGGCGCATTGCGCACGCTGGGGCGTCGCGGTCGACGATTCGGCGGGACGGCCGCTCTCGCAGACGCCGCCGGGGACCTTGCTGCTCGCGATCGCCGAGGCGGGGACGCAACGCTTCGCACCGGTGCCGCTGCTGGCGCTGCTCAAGCATCCGCTGGTGCGCAGCGGCGAGGCGCGCGCGGCGTGGCTAGAGGGAGCGAGGGCGGTCGACCGGGCGCTGCGCGGTCCGCGGCCGGCCGTGGGATTGGACGGGCTCGACCGGCATCTCGGCGAGGCCGGCGGGCTGGCGGCAAGCTGGTGGACGGAGGTGCGGTCGTCGCTGGAGGGGATCGAGGCGACCTTTGGCGAACGGGCACAGTCGCTGCCGGACCTGCTCGGCTGCCTCCGCGAGGCGGCGACGGCGCTGGCGGGCGATGCGGTCTGGTCGCGCGCCGAGGGGCGGGCGGCGGCGGAGTTGCTCGCCGAGCTGGAGGAGCGTGCGGCGCTCGGGCCGCCCGTGGTCGAGCCGGCGGCGCTCGCCGCTCTGCTGCGCGCGCTGATGGACGAGGTGGCGGTGCGGCCGCCGCAGGGCGGGCATCCGCGGCTGGCCATCTACGGCCTGCTCGAGGCGCGGTTGCAGGCGGCGGACCTGATGATCCTGGGCGGGCTCAACGAAGGTGTGTGGCCGGGACGGCCGGCGCCCGATCCGTGGCTGGCGCCGCGCATCCGTGCGGAGCTCGGGCTGCCGGGGCTGGAGGCGCGGATCGGCCTCACCGCGCACGACTTCGCGATGGGGCTCGGCGCGCCCGAGGTGCTGCTGACCCGCGCGCGGCGCGATGCCAAGTCGCCGACGATCGCCTCACGCTTCTGGCTGCGGCTCCAGGCGCTGGCCGGCGAAGGGTGGGCGGCGGCCGAGGAACTCGCCGGCTGGGCGCGCGCGCTCGACGATCCGGGCAGCTTCGCACCGAGCCCACGGCCCGAGCCGGCGCCGCCGGCGGCGATCCGACCGAAGCGGATCTCGGTGACCGAGGTCGACCGGCTCAAGGCCGATCCCTACGCCTTCTATGCGCGGCGGATGCTGCGGCTGATGCCGTTGGAGCCGGTCGATGCCGACGCCACCGCTGCGTGGCGAGGAACCGAGGTCCATGCGGTGCTGCGCGCCTGGGCCGAGGAGGACGATTGCGCGCCCGAGAAGCTGCGCCCGCGCGCGGAGGCGATGCTGACGGGTGCGCACCCGCTGATGCGGGCGCTGTGGGCGCCGCGGCTCTACGAGGCGGTCGACTGGATCGCCGGCCGGATCGCGGCGATGATGGCGGACGGGCGGCGGGTGATCGCGGTCGAGCGCCAGGGGGCGATCGATATCGCTGGGGTCGAGCTGCGCGGCACCTTCGATCGGCTCGACCGGATGCCGGACGGGACGCTCGGCATCGTCGATTACAAGACCGGCAAGGCACCCTCCGTCGCGACGGTGAAGGCGGGGTTCAGCCTGCAGCTGGGGCTGCTCGGGCTGATCGCGGAAGAACGCGGGTTCGAGGGGATCGAAGGGCGCGCGGGCGTCTTCGAATATTGGTCGCTGGCGAAGGACCGCGGGGCGTTCGGCAAGATCAGCTCGCCGGTCGATCCGACGGGCGCGCGGGACAAGCTCCGCACCGACGAGTTCGTGAGCGTGGCGCGTGGGCATTTCGTCGAGGCGGCGGGACGGTGGCTGACCGGGGAGGAGCCGTTCACCGCGAAGCTCCGGCCGGAGTTCGCCCCCTATACGGATTACGACCAGCTCATGCGGCGGGACGAGTGGTATGGGCGGGAATAGGCTCGATATCTCCATTCGCCCTGAGCTTGTCGAAGGGCGGGCTCGCGGTCGAGGGGCGGGCTTCGACGGGCTCAGCCCGAACGGATTTTTGGAGGGTCGCCTTGGTTGAAGGCCCCCTCCCGCCGCTCAAGGGCAACCAACGTGCCGCCAGCGACCCGCGGGCGCATGTGTGGCTGTCCGCCTCTGCGGGGACCGGAAAGACCCAGGTGCTGGCGGCGCGCGTCTATCGGCTGCTGCTGCGCGGGGTCGATCCCTCCGCGATCCTGTGCCTCACCTTCACCAAGGCCGGCGCCGCGGAGATGGCGGGGCGGATCGGGGCGCGGCTTGCCGCCTGGGTGCGGATGCCCGACGCCGACCTGGCGCGCGATCTGGAGGCGCTGGGCGAAAGCGGCGATCCGGCGACTCGCGAGCGGGCGCGCAAGCTGTTCGCGCGGGTGCTCGATGCGACGGGGGGCGGTATCCGCATCCAGACCATCCACAGCTTCTGCCAGTCGCTGCTCGCCGCCTTTCCTGTCGAGGCGGGGCTCGCGGCGGGATTTCGCCCGCTCGAGGCACGCGAGGAGGCGGTGCTGGCGCGCGAGACGCTCGCCGAGGTGCTGGCCGAGGAGGAGCGGAATGGTCGGCGCCGGCTGGTCGAGGCGGTGGGAGCGCTGAGCCTGAGACTCGGCGAGGGGGATGCGGAGAAGTTCCTGCTCGCCTGCGCGCGCGCGCCGGAAGCGATGGCGGCGCTGCCGAGCGGGGTGCAGCCGTTCCTGAGGCGCGCGCTCGACCTGCCCGAGGGCGATATCGCCGCGGAGGTGGAGCGGTGCTGCGCGGCGTTCGATTGCGATTCCCTGCGCGCGCTGGTCGAGCACAACCGCGCCTGGGGAACGCCGCGGGGAATGACGCGGGTCGAGCTGGTCGAGCGCTGGATCGGAGCCGATGCCGCCGGCCGGGCGGAGGGGCTGCGCGAGCTGGCCGGTGCTTTTTCCACCGCCAAGGGCTGGGCTCCGCAGATCGTCGGCTATGCCGCGCTCGCGGAGGGATTACGTGGCGATTGTGCCCGGCTGCTGGGATTGCTCGACCGCGCCGCCTATGCCGATCTGCTTGCCGGCGGGCTGGAGGCGGGGCGGGCCTATGCCGACGCCTATCTCCGTGCCAAGCGGCAGCGGGGGGCGGTCGATTTCGACGACCTGATCCGGGCGACGGTCGCGCTGCTGCAGCGGCCGGGCATGGGCGACTGGGTGCGCTACAAGCTCGACCAGGCGACCGACCATATCCTGATCGACGAGGCGCAGGACACCAATCCGGAGCAATGGGCGATCGTGCGCGCGCTGGCCGACGAGTTCTTCGCGGGCGAAGGGGCGCGGGCGGGGGTGCAGCGCACGCTGTTCACGGTCGGCGACTACAAGCAGGCGATCTTCGGCTTCCAGGGAACCAGCCCGATCTATTTTCGGGCGGCGCATCACTATTTCGATCGGGAATCGAAGGTAGCGCCCGAGTTCGATGCCGATGCGCGGCGGCTCGACACATTGTCCTTGAGCCACAGCTTCCGCTCGACGCGGCCGGTGCTGGAGTTCGTCGACGCCGCGATCGACGCGCTGCCGCCGCCCGGTATGGGAACCGAGGTCGACGGCGGCCATGCGAGCGAGGTGGCAGGGCCGGGCCGCGTGACCTTGTGGGCGCCGACCGAAGCCGGCGGCGAGGACGATGACGAGGAGGGCTGGATCGACGACGCCACCCGCAAACATGCCGGGCGGATCGCGCGGGCGGTGAAGTCTTGGGTGGGCAAGCTGCGGCTCGACAGCAAAGGCAGGGTACTGCGGCCCGAGGACGTGATGATCCTGGTCAGGAGCCGCGGCGAGCTCGCCTCGCTGATCGTCGCGCGGCTCTATGCCGAAGGCGTGCCGGTGGCGGGTGTCGACCGGTTGCGGCTGACGGCGCCGCTGGCCGTCCAGGACCTGCTCGCGGCAGTGCGTTTCGCGTTGCAGTCGGATGACGACCTCAGCCTCGCCAGCCTGCTGGTCTCGCCGCTGATCGGCTGGAGCCAAGACGAATTGTCGACGGCAGCGCTGCGCGAGCGGGGGAGCCTGTGGCGGCACCTGCGTGCGACGCAGGGCGAGGATCGGTTGGCGCCGCTGACGGCGATCCTCAACCGCGCGGACTTCACCACGCCCCATCGTTTCCTGGAGGAGCTGCTGTCAGGGCCGCTCGACGGGCGACGCAAGCTGCTCCGACGCTTGGGCGAGGAGGCGCGCGATCCGATCGAGGAGCTGCTCAACGCGGCGCTGGCGTTCGAGGGTACGGCGACACCGTCGCTGCAGCGCTTCCTCGACTGGTTCGATCGCGGCGAGGTGGAGATCGTGCGCGATCCCTCGCAGCCGCTCGACGCCGTGCGGGTGATGACCGCGCATGGCGCCAAGGGGTTGCAGGCGCCGCTGGTGATCCTGGCCGATGCCGCCGCCGATCCGGGGGATTCGCCGCGTTCGCTGGTCAAATGGGCGCCGGAGGGGTTCGACCATGCGCTGCCGATCTTCCGGCCACGCAAGGAGGAGCGCCCGGGCAGCCCCCTGGAACCGGTACTGGATCGGGTCGATGCCGACGAGCTGGCGGAGCATTGGCGGCTGTTCTACGTCGCGGCGACGCGGGCGGAGGAGCAGCTCGTCGTCGCGGGTGCGTTGAGTCCGCGCAGGAAGGGGCAGGCGCCGGCGAACAGCTGGTACGCGGCGACGGCGCGTGCGCTCGATGCGCTCGGGGTAGCGGAAGCGGCGGGCGAGCGGGTGTTCGACGGGATCGAACCTCAGCCGCCGATCGGGGATCGAGGAGCAGCTGCCGAGAGCGTGGAGGTGGTGGCGGCGCTGCCCGCCTGGACCCGGCGGCCGGCACCGGAGGAAGCGCGCCCGCCGCGGCCGCTGGCGCCGTCCGCGATCGGCGACGACGTGGTGGCGGACCCGCCGCCGACGTCGGCGACGCGCGCCGCCGCCGAGCGCGGGCGTTTGCTTCATGCGCTGTTCGAGCGGCTGCCGGCGGTCGCGCCGGGCGGTCGCGCCGCGGCGGCGGAGCGGTGGCTCCTGCGTTCGGGCGGCGTCGAGGACGGCGCGGTGCGGACTGAGATCGCGCGCGCGGCGCTCGCGGTGATCGACGATCCGCGCTTCGCCGAGCTGTTCGGACCGGATTCCCTCGCCGAGGCGCCGATCGCGGCGACGGTCGGCGGATTGGTGGTCGCGGGCACGGTCGACCGGCTGGTGGTGACCGATCGGGCGGTGCGGGTGGCCGATTTCAAGACCGGGCGGCGGGTGCCGGCCTCGGCGGCGGAGATCCCGCTGCATCATCTGAAGCAGATGGCGGCCTATGCGGCGGCGCTGGGAGTGATCTTTCCAGGACACCGGGTGGATGCGGCGCTGCTCTATACCGCCGGGCCGGAGCTGTTCGAGCTGACGCCGCGGCAGCTTGCGGCGCACAAGCCGGAGTTGCCGGCCACGGAGCAAAGCTTGTCCCCGGACGCTTGAGCGCCGCGGGTCCCGCGCATAGATTACGGACCAATCCCCAAGGAGACTTCGGCAATGGCGACCAAGGCGATCACCGACGACAGCTTCCAGAGCGACGTGCTCAACGCGGAGGGCGCGGTGCTGGTCGATTTCTGGGCGGAATGGTGCGGCCCCTGCAAGATGATCGGCCCGAGCCTGGAGGAGCTGTCCGACGAGCTCGGCGAGCAGGTGACGATCACCAAGCTCAACATCGACGAGAATCCCGAGACGCCGGGCAGCTACGGCGTGCGCGGCATCCCGACGATGATCCTGTTCAAGAACGGCCAGCCTGTTGCGACCAAGGTCGGTGCCGAGCCCAAAGGGCGGATCAGGGCCTGGCTCGAGGGCGAGCTGGCGTAAAGTTTTCCCCGTCATCCGGGCGAAAGCCCGGATGACGGCGGAGGATCAAGATTCCGTCTGTCCCGGCTCCAGGCCGCGCGTGTCCGGTCGGAAGCGGGCGTGGCGGGGGAGGCCGTCGCCGGCGCCGGCCCAGGCGATGCGGCTGTCGTAGAAGATGTGGAAGCCCGGCGGCACCCGATCGGGCTCGTCCAGTGTCGCGACGGGGATGTCGATCGTCTCTGGCTGGAAATCCACGCGGATGCTGATCGGAGTGCCGCAGCGGGTGCAGAAGCGGCGTTCGCCGAAATCGGTCGTCCTGATCGTCCCGAGCGCGTCGCCGCCCGACTCGATCACCAGGTCGTCGGCGGGCACGCTGGTGAACACCACCGCCGGCGCACCCGAGATCTGCTGGCAGATGCGGCAATGGCACCAGCCGGTGTCGAACGGTGCGCTCGCCAGCCGGTAGCGTATCGTACCGCAGGAACAGCCGCCTTCCATCGCTCGGCTCCGATATGCGTCAGGCGAGCCATACAACCGCGCCCGGCGCCACAAGGTTCACGCCGGGCGGCGACTTTCCTCAGGTCAGCGGGATCATCACCTGCTCGGCATAGCCGGGCCGCGACTGGAGCCGGCGATACCAATCGGCGACGTGCGGCATCTCCGGCCGCGCGATCGCCAGGTTGAACCAAGTGTAGGCGTAAACGCCCATCGGGATGTCGCCGATCCCGAACTCGGCGCCCGATAGCCACGGCGCCACGGCAAGCTGCGCGTCGACGATCCGCATCAGCCGCGCGGAGGCTTCGGCCGATTGCGCCACGGCGGCCATGTCGCGCTCGCTCTCCGGCCGGCGGATCAGATTGACGAACGCCGGAAGCTGGGCGGGAGCATAGCCGAACTGCCAGTCCATCCAGCGGTCGGCCATGGCGCGCGCCGCCGGATCGGCCGGCCACCACCGCTCGCCGCCGTAGCGCGCGGCGAGGTAGCGGAGGATCGCGTTCGATTCCCACAGCACGACCTCACCGTCCTCGATCGTCGGGATCAGCGCGTTGGGGTTCTTGGCGCGATAGGCGTCGTCCATGCCGAACTGCCCGCCGACGTCGTGGCGGACATAGTCGAGGCCGAGCTCCTCCGCGAGCCACACCACCTTCTTCACATTGTGCGAGTTGAGCCGGCCCCAGATCGTCAGCATGGCGCTCAGCTCCGGTAGTCGGCATTGATCGAGATGTAGCCGTGGGTCAGGTCGCACGTCCAAACCGTGGCGCGGCCTTCGCCGAGACCCAGGTCGACGCCGATGCTGATCTCCCGGCCCTTGAGATGCGCGGCGACGGGGGCCTCGTCATAGCCTTCGAGCGCGAGGCCGTTCTTCGCCACCTGGGTGTCGCCGAAGCGGATGGCGAGCCGATCGCGCTCGGCGGGCTCGCCGGCCTTGCCGACGGCCATCACCACGCGGCCCCAGTTGGCGTCCTCGCCGGCGATCGCGGTCTTGACCAGCGGCGAGTTGGCGATGCTCATCGCGATGCGGTGGGCGGAGCGGTCGCTTTCGGCGCCCTCGACGGTGATTTCGATCAGCTTCGATGCGCCTTCACCGTCGCGGACGACGAGCTGGGCGAGCTCCATGCACAGCTCCGACAGCACGGCGACGAAGGCGGAAGCGTCTTCGTCCTCCTCGCTGGCCAGCGGCGCGTTGCCGGCCTTGCCGGTGGCGAAGGCGAGCACGGTGTCGCTGGTCGAGGTGTCGCTGTCGACGGTGATGCACGAGAAGGTCTTGCGATTCGCCGCCGACAGCGCCGCCTGGAGGAAGGCTGGCTCCACCGCGGCGTCGGTGAAGATGAAGCCGAGCATCGTCGCCATGTCCGGCGCGATCATGCCCGAGCCCTTGATGACGCCGACCAGCCGCACGTCCTGGCCGCCGATGGTCGCGCGCCGCTCGGCGACTTTGGCGAAGGTGTCGGTGGTCATGATCGTCTCGGCGGCCGCGCCCCAGGAGCAGGGCTCTGCGGCGAAGGCGGCGTCGAGGCCCGATTCCGCCTTGTCGACGGGGAGCGGCACGCCGATCACGCCGGTCGAGGCGACGAACACGTCCGACGGCGCGCAGCCGAGATGCGCCGCGGCGCGCGCCGCGATCGCCTCGACCGCGGCGCGGCCGCGGTTGCCGGTGAAGGCGTTGGAATTGCCCGCGTTCACCACCAGCGCCCGCGCCCGGCCCAGCACCAGCGCCTTGCGGCACCATTCGACCTCGGGCGAGGGACAGCGGCTCTGCGTCAGCACCCCGGCGACGGCGGTGCCCTCGTCGAGCGTGACGAAGGTGAGGTCGCAGCGGTCCCACACCTTGTAGCGCGCGCGGGCGACGCGGACGGTGACGCCGGGAATCGGGGCGGGCTCGGGGATCGAGGCAGGGGCGAGGGGCGAGCGAGTCATGTCCGTTCCCCTACAGCCGATTTGGATTGCCTCAAGACATGTCGTTTCCCGCTCCGACAAATCGCTTTCCTAATAGGATTTGCCTTGCTTGGGTTCGCCGGCAGCCGCCCCAGAACGCGGCTGCGGGGTCAGTGGAGCAAAGTGAACGAATAGAGTGCGACTCCTTCGCTTTCACGCGGCCGGGCGATGCATTCGAGTGCCGGCCGTCCTCGCGATTGGGAGTCATGATACTGACAAAAGATTGGACGATACGCTGGAGCGTCACTATGTCGCGCTGACTTGAGATGACGGAATTGTTCCTTCTCCTGAGCGCGCTGATCTGCGGCATCACCGGTACCGTCCGGACCGCTGTCGTGCGCGCGCCGGAGATGGTGGTCGCCTCGCAGGTCGCCGATGTCGCGGTCGGCGGTACGCGCGCTGCGGCGGTGCGGGCCTATGCACTGGCGATGAACCGCGTCGTGGCGCCGCGTCCGCGCGGCTATGTTGCGCCGGCAGCGCTGGTGCTGACGAAGCGGCCGCTGGTTTCCTTCAGCCGCCTCGTGCCGGAGCGCCGGCGCGAATAGCTCCAGGCGGGCGCATCGGCGCCGGCTTTTCCAATTCGGCTTGATCCTGGCGCGCCCTTAGCGGGGCAGCGCCTCATATTTCAGAGGTCTACGCTCATGTTCGGCGGTATTGCCAAGTCCCTGTTCGGGTCGTCCAACGACCGTTACGTCAAGTCGCTGCGCGGCACCGTCGACAAGATCAACGGCTTCGAGCCGGCGATGCAGGCGATGTCGGACGAGGAGCTCGCCCAGCAGACCGCGCGCTTCCGCGAGCGGCTGGAGAATGGCGAGAAGCTCGACGCCATCCTGCCCGAGGCCTTCGCCACGGTGCGCGAGGCGAGCGTGCGCGTGCTGGGGATGCGCCACTTCGACGTGCAGATGATCGGCGGCATCGTGCTCCACCGCGGCGAGATCGCCGAGATGCGCACCGGCGAGGGCAAGACGCTGGTGGCGACGCTGGCGACCTATCTCAACGCGCTGCCGCAGACCGGCGTGCACGTCGTCACCGTCAACGACTATCTCGCCCGCCGCGACGCCGAATGGATGGGACAGATCTACCGCTTCCTGGGGCTCAGCGTCGGCGTGATCGTGCCCAACCTCAGCGACCATGAGCGGCGCGAGGCTTATCACTCCGACATCACCTACGGCACCAACAACGAGTTCGGCTTCGATTACCTGCGCGACAACATGAAGTACGACCGCGAGGCGATGGTGCAGCGGCCGTTCAACTACGGAATCGTCGACGAGGTGGACTCGATCCTGATCGACGAGGCGCGCACCCCGCTGATCATCTCGGGCCCCACCGACGACAAGTCCGAGCTCTACATCTCGGTCGATGCGATCGTGAAGCAGCTCACGTCCGACGATTACGAGAAGGACGAGAAGCAGAAGTCGATCATCCTCACCGAGGACGGCACCGAGAAGGCCGAGCGGATGCTCGAGGCCGCCGGGCTGCTCCAGGGCGCCAACCTCTACGATTTCGAGAACACGCAGGTGGTGCACCACCTCAACCAGGCGCTGCGCGCGAACATGATGTTCAAGCGCGATACCGATTACATCGTCAAGGACGGCAAGGTCATCATCATCGACGAGTTCACCGGCCGCATGATGGATGGCCGGCGCTGGTCGGACGGCCTGCACCAGGCGGTGGAGGCCAAGGAAGGCGTCAACATCGAGCCCGAGAACCAGACGCTCGCCTCGATCACCTTCCAGAACTACTTCCGCATGTATCCGAAGCTGTCGGGCATGACCGGCACCGCGGCGACCGAGGCGGCGGAGTTCTATGACATCTACAAGATGAACGTGGTGACGATCCCCACCAACGTGCCGGTCCAGCGCATCGACGAGGAGGACGAGTTCTACAAGGATACGCAGGACAAGTTCAAAGCGATTGCGAAGAGGATCAAGGAACATGCCGAAAAGGGCCAGCCGGTGCTGGTCGGCACGGTCTCGATCGAGAAGTCCGAGCTGCTCAGCGAGTTCCTCCGCCAGGAGAAGGTGAAGCACGAGGTGCTGAACGCCCGCTTCCATGAGAGCGAAGCGCATATCGTGGCGCAGGCGGGCCGGCTCGGCGCGGTGACCGTCTCGACCAACATGGCCGGGCGCGGCACCGACATCCAGCTGGGCGGCAACGTCGAGTTCCGCATCAACGACGAGCTTGCCGGGATGCCGGAGGGGCCGGAACGCGATGCGGCGATCGAGCGGATCAAGGCTGAGGTCGCGGCCGAGAAGGAGCAGGTGCTCGCCGCGGGCGGGCTGTTCGTGCTCGGCACCGAGCGCCACGAGAGCCGCCGCATCGACAACCAGCTGCGCGGCCGTTCGGGCCGCCAGGGCGACCCGGGGCTCAGCCGCTTCTACCTCAGCCTCGACGACGACCTGCTGCGCATCTTCGGCCCCGACACCTTGTTCGCGCGGATGATGCGGTCGAACATGGCCGAGGGCGAGGCGATCGGCTCCAAGTGGCTGACCAAGGCGATCGAGACCGCGCAGAAGAAGGTCGAGGCGCGCAACTACGACATCCGCAAGCAGGTCGTCGAATACGACGACGTGATGAACGACCAGCGCAAGGTCATCTACGAGCAGCGCGCCGACATCATGGATGCGGAAACGGTCGACGAGGTGGTCGTCGACATGCGCGCCGAGACGGTCAATGCGATCGTCGGCGAGGCGTGTCCGGTCGGCAGCTATCCCGAGCAGTGGGACGTCGAGGGGCTGAAGGCGCAGGTGCGCGACACGCTCGGCATCGAGGTGCCGGTCGACGACTGGCTGAAGGAGGATACGGTCGATCCCGAGATGATCGAGGAGCGCATCCGCGAGATGGCCGACGCGCACGTCAACGCGAAGGCGGCCGAGCTCGACGAGCAGACCTGGATCGGGGTCGAGAAATCGATCCTGCTCCAGCATCTCGACCATCACTGGAAGGAGCATCTCGCGATGCTCGACGCGTTGCGGCAGGTGGTGCACCTGCGCGCCTACGCGCAGAAGACGCCGATCAACGAATACAAGCAGGAGGCCTTCGCGATGTTCGAGCGGATGCTCGGCAACATCCGCGAGGACGTGACGCGCACGCTGGCGCACGCCCAGTTCCGCCTGCAGCCGCCGCCTGACCTGCCCGAGCTGCCGGACTTCATCACCAGCCACCTCGATCCCTTCACCGGCGAGGACAATTCGGCCGACTGGGATGCGGGCAGCGCCGGGCTGATCGCGGCGACGCTGCCGCCGCTTGCCGTCCCGCAGCCGCAGGCCGAGACGGTGCTGGGCGAGGATCCGGAGAGCTGGAAGGGCGTGGTCAGCCGCAATGCGCCGTGCCCCTGCGGGTCGGGGCGCAAGTACAAGCACTGCCACGGAGCGCTATAAGTTAAATCCTCCCCGGCACGGGGAGGGGGACCGCCGCCGAAGGCGGTGGTGGAGGGGGCTCGCCGCGAGTGGATCGTCTGCCGCGCTCCCCCTCCACCAGCCTTCGGCTGGTCCCCCTCCCCGTGCCGGGGAGGATCGAGAAAAAAGGGCCGGGAGTTCTCCTCCCGGCCCTTCATTTTAGTGCTGCTCGCCCCGATTACTTGCGCTGTTCGGGGAATTTGATCGTCGGACCGAGCCGTTCCATGACGGCATGGGCGTCGAAGGCACGAATGTTGTCGGCGGGCTTGCGGCCGCGGCCCAGCACGATCTCTGCGGTCGCCTCGTAGCGCTCGACGGTATTCACGTCGATCGTACGGTCCCAGAAGGGGTCACCCCACCACGGATCCCACGAACGCCAGCCGAAGCCGCGGCCGTAGTAGCGCCAACGCGGACCCCAATAACCGAAGCCGGCCCAGCCGCCGTAGCTCGGCGTCGTATAGGTACGGGTCTGCTTGTCGGTATCGCGATCGGAGACGATGAAATAATCGTAGCCCTGGTCGAGCGTCAGCTCGGCGGCGCGATAGAGCAGGTAGCGCTCGACGGTCTCGCGCGAAGTATAGCTGTTTCCGGCGAAGGTCACGCGGAACCGGTTCGGCTCGATCTGCATGTCGCTGAAGCCGGTGCGCGAGAAGCCGCTGCCCGTCGCGGGATGATAGGTCGTCGCGGTCGCGCAGGAAGCGAGCAGGACAGCACTGGCAAGGACCGCGGCGACCACCTTGCCGCGGCGACGAGTAGGAGTCTGGTTCATATTATCCTCCGGACGGCCGACTAAGACAGAACATGATCGGCCGTGCAAGCGTCGAAACGTTCCGAAACCGCGTTGGGGTCCGGTCCGAACGGCTTGATCGCCCTCGCAAATCAAAGGTTGACCGGCGCTGAACGGAGGGGGGCGCGACGCGATTTTTCGCGGGCGCGGCGCCTGAGGAAACGCAGGCGCAGCCCGCGCTCGCGCTCGGCTTCGCTGACGTCGGGCTGGGGAAGCAGGGAGACCATGAAAAGCTACGCTGTCCGGCTGCCGAGCAATCCCAACTCCCAAGCGGCAGGAGGGTGCCGAAACACGGCGCCTTCGCGCGCGTTTTTGGCACATGCCGTCGAGCGTGATCCGCCACTTCGACTATGATGCCGCCGCGCACCGGCTCGACATCGAGTTCGTGAGCGGGCGGCGCTACAGCTATCACGGGGTGCCGCCGTCGGTGGTGGAGGCGATGCGGCGCGCCTCGTCCAAGGGCGGCTTCTTCAACCGCCGCATCCGCGACCGCTTCCGCTTCACGCGGGCGGCGGCCTAGCCTCCCGTCCCGTCACCCCGGCGAAGGGCGGGTCCACCGTGTCGCATGTGCTGGACAAGAAGCTCGAACGCTGAGCTTGCCGCCTGACCCCGGCCGTCGCCGGGGGTGACGGTTAGAGTGCGGAGGCGAGAAACTCCTCCGCCACCGAATAGATGGCATCGAGGTCGGCGTCGTCGATGCAATAGGGCGGCATCACGTAGAGCGTGTTGCCGAGCGGGCGCAGCAGCACGTCGCGCTCGCGGGCGAAGGCCAGCAGGCGCGGCGCGATCGCCGAGAGATAGTTGCCGGTCCGGTCCGCGATCTCCAAGGCGGCGATGGTGCCGCGGCGGCGCGGGTTCTGCACCAGCGGGTGGCCGGCGAGCCGGTCGAGCCTTGCCTGCTGACGCCCGCCCAGGCCGGCGACGCGCTCCAGCACCGGCTCCTCGCGCCAGATCGCGAGGTTGGCGTTGGCGGCGGCGCAGGCGATCGGGTTGGCGGTGTAGCTGGAGGAGTGGAAGAACATCCGCGCGCGATCGGTCGAGCGATGCGCCTCGAAGATCGGTGCGGTGGCGAGCGTCACCGCCAGCGGCAGCGCGCCACCGGTGAGGCCCTTCGACAGGCACAGGATGTCCGGCACCACGCCGGCCTGCTCGCAGGCGAGCAGCGTGCCGGTACGGCCCCAGCCGGTCATCACCTCGTCGGCGATGAACAGGACGTCGTACCGGGCACAGATCGCGCGCATCTCGGCGAGGAGGGCGGGGGAATAGGTCTTCATCCCGCCGGCGCCGAGGATCAGCGGTTCGACGATGAAGGCGGCCGGCTGCTCGCGGCAATGCGCCTCCAGCGCGTCGAGCGTGATCTGTTCGCGGCCGGCTTCGGGGAAGGGGACGGTGGCGACGTCGAACAGCAGCGGCTGATAGGGCTGGTTGAACACGCCGCGCGCGCCGACCGACATCGTGCCGATCGTATCGCCGTGATAGCTATGCTCCATCACCACGATGCGATGGCGTGGGTGGCCGGTGTTGGCCCAGAAGCCGAGCGCCATCTTGAGCGCCACCTCGACGCTGGTCGAGCCGCTGTCGGAGAAGAAGACGTAGCGGAGCTCGGCCGGCATGATCGCCGTGAGGCCGTGCGCCAGCGTCTCGGCCGGCTCGTGCGTCCAGCCGGCGAAGATGATCTGGTCGAGCTTCCCCGCCTGCTCGGCGATCGCGGCCATGATGCGCGGATGGCCATGGCCGTGCGTCGTCACCCACCAGGACGAGATGGCGTCGATCACGCGCCGGCCGTCGCGGGTGTGGAGCGCCGCCCCTTCGGCGCGCTCCACCAGGGGGATCGGCTCGCCGAGGCCGTGCTGGGTGAAGGGATGCCAGACGGGCGAGCTCATGCCGTGAAGTCCGCAAGGTCGAAGTTGGCGGCGAAGGCGGAGGCGAGGGAGGCGCGGTCGAGCGGGTCGAGGAGGGGCAGGCGGCCGAGGCGGCGCACTTTGCCGATCGCGGCGATGGTCGCCTCGCTGTCCTCGTTCGCCTCGCCGACGAAGGCGATGCCGAGCACCGGGACCCGGCGTGCCCGCAGCGCCTCCAGCGAGAGCAGACTGTGGTTGATCGTGCCGAGCGCGGTCCGCGCGACCAGCACCGTCGGCAATGCCCAGCGCGCGAACAGGTCGGCGTAGAGCAGGTTGCGGGTGACCGGCACCAGCACGCCGCCGGCACCTTCGATCACGAGTGGACGGTCGCCCGGCGGATCGAGGCGGGCGGCGTCGATCTCGATGCCGTCGATCTCGGCCGAGCGATGCGGGGAGCATGGGGTGGCGAGACGATAGGATTCGGGAAGGATGCGCTCGGGCGGCAGGCCGGCGAGCGCGGCCACCCGTTCGGCGTCGCTGCCGCCGTCGAGCCCCGCCTGCACCGGCTTCCAATAGGCGGCGCCCAGCGCGCCGGCGAGCGCGGCGGCGAGCACGGTCTTGCCGACGTCGGTGTCGGTGCCGGTGACGACGATCGCGCGGTTCATCGCAGCGCCTGTGCGAGCACGGCGGCGAGGGCGGTCACGTCCTCGCTTGTCACGTTGAGCGTCAGCGAGACGCGCAGCCGCGCGGTGCCGGCGGGGACGGTCGGCGGGCGGATGCCGCGCACGTCGAAGCCCGCCGCCTGCACCGCCGCCGCGACCTCCATCGCGCGGGCGTCGTCGCCGAGGATCACCGGCAGGATCTGCGCGCCGCTGCCGACCGCGCCGAGCGGCACCAGCGCGTCATGGGCATGGGCGACCAGCGCGTGCAGCCGCTCGCGGCGCTCGGGCTCGGCGGCGAGCAGGCGCAATGCCGCGCGGACCGAGGCCGCGATCAGCGGCGAGGGAGCGGTCGAGAAGATGAAGGCCCGGCCCCGGTTGATCAGGAAGTCGCGCATGATCCGGGGGCCGCACAGCAGCGCCCCCTCGCAGCCGAGCGCCTTGCCGCAGGTGCGGAGCGCGATGACGTTGTCGTGTCCGTCGAGATGCGCGGCGAGCCCGCGTCCGTCGGGCCCGAACACGCCGGTGGCATGAGCCTCGTCGATCAGCAGCATCGCCTCGTGCATGTCCGCCAGCTCGGCGAGCGCGTCGAGCGGCGCCCGGTCGCCGTCCATGCTGTAGAGGCTCTCGACCGCGATCCAGACGCGGCCGGTGCCGCCGTCGCGGCGCCAGGCGGCGATCGCGTCGGCGAAGGCGTCGACGTCGTTGTGGGCGGCGATGCGCACCTCGGCCCGGCCGAGACGCATTCCTTCATGGGCGCTGGCATGGACCAGCGCGTCGTGGACGACGAGGTCGCCGCGTTGCGGCAGCGTCGCCAGCAATGCGGCGTTGGCGGCGTAACCGCTCGAGAAGAACAACGCCGCCTCGCTGCCGAAGAAGCGCGCCGCCTCCTCCTCCAGCGCTTCATGCTCGGGATGGTTGCCGCGCAGCAGCCGCGATCCGCCCGAGCCGAGCGGCACGCCCCGCTCCAGCGCCTCCGTGGCGGCAACCGCCAGGGCAGGGGAAGCGGCGAGGGCGAGGTAGTCGTTGGACGAGAAATCCCGGCCGGTGCGCCCGATCAGATGCCGGCCGCGGCCACGCTCGGCCAGCGCCGCGAGATCGCGCGATTGCGGCTCCAGGTACGGCTCGGCCGTGGCGTCAAAGTGAAGGGAGTCGCGGTTCATTCGTTCACTTTGGTCCACTCATCTCCGCGGCCGCGCTGCGGCAGCCGCCCGCGTCAAGCAGAGCAAATCCTATTAGGGAAGCGATTTGTTGGGGGTCCCACTGTCCCTCTCCCAATGGAAGAGGGGATATCCAGCCAAAGCCTCTAATGATAATGATATTGACTTGCATTAGTGCAATCCCCTAGCGACGCGCCCGCGGTGCGGATGCCGCGGTCGAGCGAGGGATTAGCGCAGATGAAGCATTGGTTCGGTTCCATCCTCCTGGCATCGACGCTGATCCTGCCTGCCGCGGCCCATGCCTCGGCCGCCGATCCCGCAGAGGATGGGGACGAACAGCTCAGGACCGACATCATCGTGACCGGTACCGCGCAGGCGCAGAGCAGCTCGGCGACCGGCCTGTCGCTGTCGCTCAGGGAAACGCCGCAATCGGTCACCGTCGTCGACCGTCAGCGCATCGAGGATTTCGCGCTGACCAACGTCAACGACCTGTTGGACCAGACGGTCGGCATCAACGTCGAGCGCGTCGAGACCGATCGCACCTATTTCAACGCGCGCGGGTTCGACATCACCAACTTCCAGGTCGACGGCATCGGCCTGCCGCTGATCTGGGGAATCCAGTTCGGCGATCTCGACACCGCGCTGTTCGAGCGGGTGGAGGCGATCCGCGGCGCCAACGCGATCATGACCGGGGTCGGCAATCCCTCCGCCACGATCAACTATGTGCGCAAGCGGCCGACCGATAGCTTCCAGGCGAGCGCGTCGGCGATGCTCGGTTCCTGGGACCGGAAGCGTGTCGAGGCGGATATCTCCGGCCCATTGAACGAGGCCGGCACGCTGAAGGCGCGGCTGATCTTCGCGCATGAGGACAAGGATTCGTACCTCGACTACAATCATGTCGACCGCGACGTCTACGGCGCGATCGTCTCGTGGAACGTGACTCCGCGGCTCACCGCGACGGTCGGCTATACCCGTCAGGACAATGACGCCGACGGCGTGCTGTGGGGGGCGCTGCCGCTCACCTATTCGGACGGGACGCGGATCGACTATCGGCGGTCCGCCTCGACCTCGGCAGACTGGACCTATTGGAACGTGACCGACCAGACTGCCTTTGCCGAGCTCGGCTATCAATTCGCCGGCGGCTGGTCGGCGAAGGGCATCTTCACCTACAAGCGCTTCGAGGAGAGTGCGAAGCTGCTCTACGCCTTCGGCTATCCCGACCGGACGACGGGCCTCGATGTCGGCGGATCGTCGGGCCTCTATCCCTCCACCTATGATCGCTATCTCGGCGATTTCTACGCGTCGGGCCCGGTCACGCTGTTCGGCCGGGAGCACAAGCTCGCCTTCGGGGTGTCGACCGCGCGGTCCGATGCGCTCGAATATGAGGCCTCCGCGCTTGACGAGATCGCCTTTCCCGCGGTGCAGGACTGGGGCCGGGTGCAGGTGGCGGAGCCCAACTATGACGCGCCCTATCTCGCTGCCGACTACAGCGACCGGCTGACCCGCGTCTATGGCGCCGCGCACCTCAACCTGGCCGACAATCTGAAGGCTGTGGTCGGCGCCAGTGCGATGTGGCTGAAGACGACCGGTGACTCCTACGGCGTCGACCAGTCGCGCGACGACAGTGCCGTCAGCCCCTACATCGGCGCTGTCCTCGACCTCACCCCCAACGTCTCGCTCTATGCGAGCTATACCGACATCTTCAACCCGCAGGTCGAGGTGGACGCCGGCAACCGCAAGCTCGACCCGGCCAAGGGCAGCAGCATCGAGGCTGGCATCAAGAGCGAGTGGTTCGACAAGCGGCTCTACGCCACCGCGGCGGTGTTTCGGGCGAAGCAGAAGGGCCTGGCCGAGATCGCCGGCCAGTTCACCGATCCGAACGGGCCTGGCCAGGTCGGCGACAGCTACTATGTCGGCGTCGACACCACATCGAAGGGCTTCGAGATCGAGGTCGCCGGACGCGTCACCGATCGCTGGACGCTGAGCGGCGGCTACACCTATCTCGACCTCGATGACGGGAACGGCGATCCCGCGCGGACCTGGCTGCCGACGCAGACGTTCAAGCTCGCGACCACCTATGCGGTTCCCGAGCTCAGGGACCTGAAGCTCGGCGCCCAGCTGCGCTGGCAGAACGCGATCAGCTATGCCGACTCCGGCGTGCAGGGCGTCGGAATCGTCACGGGCGACGTCGTCCTGAAGCAGAAGGACTATGCGGTGGTCGACCTGATGGCGGGCATCCGTTTGGTCGATCACGTGCGTGCGACGGTGAACGTCCGCAACGTCACCGACCACAAATATCTCGCCAGCCTGATGTGGGGTCAGGCTTTCCATGCCCCACCGCGCAGTGTCATCGCCACGCTTAGCTTCGCCTATTAGACTCTCCCCAATTCGGATCGATGTAGCGTCAGTGCTCCTGCGAAGGCAGGAGCTCGGGCGGCACGCGATACGCCCGTGATCCAGGACTCCTGCCTTCGCAGGAGCCCCATCGTTTCCGCTTAAATCCGCTTAAAGCGGACGGACTCCAGGCCGGGAGGGGGGCGGCCCCTCATCCGTTAATCGTGATCCTGTCGTCGCGCCGCCTTTCGCGAGAGGGTGGCGCAATTCGCCGTTGTGCCCTCTTCTGAAAATATATAGAAAGAGATAAAATATAAATGATTCGATAAAATAGGAGAGGAATTATGGCTGAGCCCGCATCCCTTCGGGCCTGGCGCGAGCAAGGCTTCTTCTTCCAGCGCGGCCTGATCCCCAGAGCACGCGTCGAGGAGATCGAGCGGGAGACGATCGCCGCGATCGCGGCCGATCCGCCGGCGGCGCACGAAGGCGAGCGCATCTACGTCACGGGCGACGGCCTGCTGATCTATCCGGAGACGGCGCCGAGCCCGGTCGCGCGCGATCCCGAGGACTATATCGCCAAGGTCTTCAACTGCCACGCCGTCGGCGCCGCACGGGCGCTGGCGCTCGATCCGCTGATCACCGATCGGGTGGCGGCGCTGCTCGGCGAGGACATCGACTGTTTCCAGAGCCAGTTCATCTTCAAGAACCCCGGCGTGATCGGCCAGCCCTGGCATCAGGACGGCTTCTACTTCCGCTTCGACCGGCAGCCGCAGGTCGGCGTGTGGGTCGCGCTCAGCCGGGCGACGGTGGAGAACGGCTGCCTGTGGGTGCTGCCGGGGTCGCACCGGACGGGCGCGATCTTCGAGCATGTGCCCGATCGCCGGCCGGAGACACTGCAGGGCTATCTCGAGATCGTCTCCGAGGACACGTCGGCCGAGCAATGCGCGCTGATGGAGCCCGGCGACGTGCTGTTCTTCCACAGCTTCCTGATGCACCGCTCGACCGACAATGTCGCCGACTATCGCCGCTCGGCGATGGTCTACCACTATGCTCAGGCCGGCACTCGGCCCGTCAACGCGGAGGCCGAGGCGCGGCTCGCGCCGGTCAACCGCTGGGTGCCCGCGCGGCGCAGCGCCAACCTTCTTCCCGCCTGACCCGGAGAGACTTCATGCAGACCGACCACATGCCCAAGCCGCATCCGCGCAGCACCGGTTTCACCTGGGTCGACGTGCCTGCCGACCGGCCGCTCAGGCGGCTGACCCGCGAGCAGGCCGAGGCGTTCGACCGCGACGGCTTCATTCGCATCGAGCAGGCCTTCTCGCCTGCCGAGCTCGCCGAGGTGGTTGCGGCGATCGACCCGATCGAGGCGGCCTACGAGGCCTTTGTCGCCGAGCAGCAGGGCGGCAGCTACCGGCTGACCGACGTCGGCACGATCACCTTCACCGCGCATGTCGTGCGGCAGTCGCCGGTGCTGCGCGCGTTCGCGGCGCATCCGGTGATCGCCGACATCTGCCGCGACCTGATCGGGCCCGATGTCCGCCTCTATTGGGACCAGTCGGTCTACAAGAAGACCGGCAAGGTGCAGGAATTCCCCTGGCATCAGGACAACGGCTACACCTTCATCGAGCCGCAGCAGTATCTGACCTTCTGGATCCCGCTGGTCGATGTCGACGAGGAGAACGGCTGCCCGTGGATCGCCCCGGGACTGCACCGGCTCGGCACGCTGGAGCATTGGCTGACGCCGATCGGGCTCAAATGCCTGGAGGAGGCGACGGAGGCGGTGCCGGTTCCGGGGAAGGCGGGGGACATCATCCTCTTCTCCTCGCTCACGCCGCATCGGACGGGTCCGAACCTGAGGCCGGGGACGGTGCGCAAGGCCTATATCCTGCAATACGCCCCTGACGGCGCGCGGACCTATGGCCCGGCCGGGGATGCGGTGCCGCAGGACGATCCCGAGCGGCAGTTTTTGATTACGAGCGGGGCGTAGGCGGAGGTATTCGCCTCCCTCCCTTTGGGAGAGGGAGGGGTCCGCTCGGCGCAGCCGGGTGGGAGGGTGAGGGCGACCCGTCGCGGGCCGCAGTCCCCCTCACCCTCCCGCCGCCTTCGGCGGCTCCTTCCCTCTCCCAGAGGGAGAGGGACAGTGCGTGCCGGCTCAGGCGACCGTCTCCGAAGACAACCGCCGCCGCGCCAATTCCTCGACGATCTCGTCATGCATCCGTCCGCGGATCGGATAGAGGATCATCGCCGCGCCCGCCGCGATCAGGCCCAGCGTGGGAAGCACGATCATCAGCAGCTTGAGGTTCGCCAGCGTCTCGACGGTCTGCGGCACGTTGGCGCGGTAGCCGACCAGCCCGAGCAGCCAGCCGTAGAGGCCGGCGCCCAGCCCCAGCGCTACCTTGAGGAAGAACTGGCCGAGCCCGAACACGAAGGATTCGGCGCGGCTCCCGGTCTTGAGCTCGCCATATTCGACCGTATCGGGCAGGATCGACCAGAAGCCGAGCGCGAGCCCCAACGCCGTCACCTGCATCCACAGGAAGAAGCCGATCGCCATCGGAACGGTGCGGATGTCGATCAGCGCGAAGCCGGCGAGGCCGACCAGCCCCCAGACGATCGCGGCGAACCAGGCGTTGCGCTTGCCGATCCGCCGGGTCACCGCCATCCAGACGGGCACGATGACCAATCCCGCCGCGGTGCAGATCGCGAGCGAGGTCGCAGCCGCCCCTTCGTTGCCGATGTAGTATTTGAAGTAATAGAGGACCGACTTGCCCAGCGCCGTCGCGCAGATGGTGCCGGTGCAGACGCCGATCAGCATCGTCCAGAGCGCCCGATTGTGGGCGAGGGCCCGCCAATAGCCGGAGATGCCGTGCGGCACGACCTCCGTGCCGGTCTCGGGCGGCTCGCGGGTCGCGAAGAAGACGATCGGCATGACCAGCGTCGCGATCACCGCGAACACGCCGGCCGCCATCAGGAAGCCGTGGGCGAGATCGCCGTTGCCGAAATAGCGCGCGAGCGGCTGGGTGAGGCCGGCGACGGTCAATCCGCCGAGCGTCGCGAAGATGATGCGCCCGCCCGCGATCGAGTTGCGCTCGGCCGAGCTGGTGGTGATCCGTGCCGACATCGACGTGTAGGGGATCGACGAGACGGTGTAGGCGATGCGGAAGATGATGTGCGCGGCGAGCATCCAGATCGCGAGCCCGGCGCCCTCCAGCGGCGGCCTGTAGTAGAGCAGCAGGAAGGCGAGGCCGATGAAGGGGCCGCCGAACAGGATATAAGGCCGGTAGCGGCCCCAGCGCGTGCGCGTGCGGTCGGCGATCGCGCCCATCACCGGATCGATCACGGCGTCGAAGATCGAGGCGATCATGTAGATGAGGCCCGCGACCCCGGCGCTCAGCCCGACCGCATCGGTGTAGTAGAAGAGGAGGAAGAGCGAGACACTCTGCCAGTAGAGATTGAAGGCATAGTCGCCGACCGTGAAACCGACCATGCCCTTGAAGCCGAGCTTTTGCAGCGGCCTGGCGTCCTCGCGCGACATCATTCTCTCCCCGATATTTTTGGGGAGAGATAGATAGATTTTTTCTAAAAATCTATAAAAATATCAAATATTGGTCTGCGCTTTGCGCGGGCGGCCGCGCTTGCGCGGTGCCTGCGGGTCGACCGGGCTCACGCCTCGCGGCTTGGCTTCCCTCGCGGCCAGCGCGGTGGCGATCGTCTTGTGGAAGCTCTCGCCCATCGCGAAATATTCGCTGACCAGCGTCTCCAGCCGCGTCGCGTCGCGGTGCATCAGCGCATCGACGATCTCGCGGTGCATAGAGTGGTGGTCGAGCTTCAGGTCGACCTCGAAATCGGCGAAGAGATTGACGTAACGCTCGAGCCGATGGCCGAGATCGGTCCACAGCCGGATCATCAGCGGCGATCCGCAGCCCGACAGCAAGGTGTGATGGAGGTTGCCGTAAGCACGCTGCCACATCTCGCGATGCTCGGGACTGTCGAACAGCTTGGGCACCTTGAGCGAACGGTGAAGCTGGATAACGACGGCCTCTTCCCAGGCGTCGTCGCCATTCTCCAGCGCCATCTCCAAGGTCAGGCGGTAGATGCGGCGATAGACGCCGATCAAGTCCTTGTATTCGGCGCGCGAGATGGGAGCGACGCGGTGGCCCTTCTGGTGCTCGTGCACCACCAGGCCGGTGGTCGACAGCAGCAGGATCGCTTCCCGCACCGGGCTGTGGCCGATCTTGTAGAAGGTGACGAGTTGCTCGATCTTGAGGCGCTCCAGCGGCTCGAACACCCCGCGGATGATGTCGCGCAGCAGCCAGTAATACACCGCCTGGGTGGGGTTGCTCTCCGGGTCGACGGGGGCGACGATCGATGGGTCGGTGAAGGTCGAAACCGATGGAATTGATCTATTCATTGTCGGAATAATAGAAATGTCGCGAGTTTGCGCAATGGCACGGATCATTAGCCTGCCTTTTCGGCGGCGACGACCTCGATCTGTCGCCGGCCCGTGTCGACGGCTCGCAAGGCGATCACGCCCGGAGCGGGATCGGCGAGCCGTTCGCAGCCGGGCGCCGTGACTGCGATCCTGCCGGGAAACCGGGCCGGCGGCACGACGATCTCCGTCGGCGCATCGATCGCGGGATCGGCATCGAAGACGATGCGGAAGCGGCACGCCGCGGCATCGAAATGCTGCTCGATCAGCCGGCCCTGGACGGCGCGCGCATAGGGACGGGCGAAGCCGGCGACGGCGCGGCCGCCGCTGTCGGGATCATTGTCGCCGGTCGCCTGGTCGGCGCTGTAGATCGACAGATCCTCCTGGTTCCATGCGTCGCCGACCGCGGCATCGTTCCGGTTGGAGGCGGTGTAGTTCCACTGGGTGGCGCTGAGCAGGAGCCGGTCCAGCGTGTCGTACATGTTGGTGAGCGCCCTCACGTGCCGCGCCCAGGGTCCGGGTCCGCGGTCGCCCGCTGCCCAGGCGGCATAGGCGGCGCCCTCGTCGAGGTCGAAGGGCAGGCCGAACTCGCCGATCAGCGTCGGCGCGCCCTCGGGCCCGAGCGTGTCGGCCGCGGCCTTCACGACGGCGAGCTGCTGCGCATACCATTCGGGCGCGCCCGCGGCGACCTCGTCGGGATAGGTCTTGGTGACCAGCGCGTAGAGATCATACCAATGGCTGGCGTTCACCGTGCGCGGCGGCATTCCGGCGGGGAATTTGTGCCCCATCCCGGTCTTGTAGGGGTTGAGCTCGGCGAAGAGCAGCCAGTCGGGGCGCACGCCCCGCATCGTCTCGGCCACGGCGTGGAAGAAGGGCAGCATGTGATCGCGGTCGGCGTCGATCGTGCGGCCGTCGACCTTGCGGAAATGATCGGGCTCCAGCGCGCGGTCGCCTTCGTAGAGGCCGGCGGCGGCGAAGGGGCAGCGGACGTCCGGTCTCCAGATCGGGATGCGGTCCGGGTTGGCGACCTTGCTGCCGATCCGCTCGATGTTCAGCCGCTCCGCGGTGAAGGCGTAGACGGGGAGGTCGATCGCCTCGCCGCTTGCCAGGCGCAGCATGTCGAGCGCGCTCATCGCCCAGCCGGCGCGGACCGGCTCGGGATGCGCGGCGTCGCGCACCTCGTGGCGCCGGTCGAGCGGCTCGCCGATGAAGCCGGTCGAGGGCTCGTTGAGCGTGTCGAAGCCGATCACCTCGGGAATGTCCGCCACCCGTTCCGCGACGGCATGGAGCGCGCCGAGATAGTCGCCCTGGAGCAGGTCCTGGACGCTCTCGCCGCCGATCTTGAAGCCGGGAAGGAAGGTGCGCGCGCCGAAGAACAGCGTCCACATGATCCCGTTGGCGGGCATACGGTAGTTGCGGCTCCAGCTCATCTGCGGATAGGCGTCCTGCCGCCCGCCGATCGCGGGATCGTAGCGCGGCTGCATCAGATGGGCGGCGTCGGCGGCGTGGAACCTGGTGAGGTCGAGCCCGACCAGGTCGAAGGTCCAGCCGGGCGCGCCGTCGCCGCCGGTCATGCGCGACCACACGTCCTGGTGGAAGTCGATGAAGACGAACAGGCCGCGCGCGGCGGCGCGGCGGCAGACCTCGCGCAGATAGTCGAGATAGGCCTCGTCGCGCTCGCCGGGGCCGGCGTGGGCGACCGCTTCCCAGGTCGTCAGCAGCCGCAGCGTGTTGAAGCCCCAGCGCCGGATGCGGTCGAGATGCGCGTCGGCCTCGGCCAGCGGGAACGGGCGGCCGACGAAGCTGACCGTGCGATGGTCGGAGAAATCGTCGGGCAGGTGCGTGCCGGCGATCCCCGCTGGAATCTTGCAGTCGCCGCCGAGGTTGACGCCGCGCAGCAGCACCTGCCGGCCGTGACGGTCGACGAAACGGTCGCCCCCGATATCAAGCATCCGCAAGCTCCTGTGCTTCGGCGAAACAGTCGCGCGCGACGTCGATCAGGACGCGCGCTTCGGCCCAGCGGTCGCTCTCCTCGCGGAGCGCGCCGTCGGGGCCGGGGATCATCCGGGGGTAGCCGGTGCGCGGCGGCAGCAGCTCGGGATGGACCGCGAAATGGTCGCCCGGCCGCGCCGTGGCGAGGAAGCCCTCGAAGCACGCGCGCCACATCCGCTTGTAGTGGTCGAGGACCTCCGGAGCACCGCTCGCGGTGAGCTGGCCGAAAGCGCCCGAGGAGACGCGCAGGTGCAGGAACCGCGTGCGCGCGAAGATCGGGCGCATCGCCTCGAGCTTCGCGTCGAGATCGCCGTAGGGGAGCTCGTGGCCGATGTACCAATGGCCGAAGTCGCCGTTGAAGCGCAGCTCCGGGAAGCGTTCGACCAGGTCGAGCGTGCGCCGGATGTCCTGCGTCATCGTCGCGCGGTGGGTTTCGAGATAGACCGGGTGCCGCTCGGCCTCGGCGATGTCGAGCAGGCCCTCCGCGAGCCGCGCCATCTCGTCGTCGCTCTCGAAGCCGGTGCCGAGCTGGACGGTGGTGCAGTCGCATCCCGCATCGCGCCAGCGACGGATGACGTCGCGGAGCTGATCCAGGCCGAAGGCTCGGGCGAGGCCGGTCGGGATCAATCCCGCCTCGCGCGCGACGGCGGGATCGAGCGTCTGGACCGCTTCATAGCCGGCCGCCTTGATCGCCGCATAGACCTTCGCCGGCGATCCGCGGGGGCCGCTCGACCAGTCGGGCAGCTCGGCGAAGGTGACGAAGCTGATGCCGGCGAGCAGCCGCGGTGTCCCCGAGGTGGGCCTGGGATCGGCCCTCTCGAAACGGAAGCCCGTGTTCCCGCGCAGGCGGGAACCCAGGGTCTCTCGCGACGACGCTTGTGGCTCCTGGGCTCCCGCCTGCGCGGGAGCACATGCTTCAACAGCAAGCGGGCAAGCCCTAGAAATTGACATCGAGCGAGACGCCGACCGACCGGCGCGATTCATAGGTGCGGAAGGCACTGAGGCTGCGGGCGTTGCCGAACGGCGTCGAGAAGATCGTCGAGATGAACTCCTGGTCGAACAGGTTGCGGGCGTAGACCGCGACGCGCCAGCGATCCCTGTCGCCGGCGAGCCCGATCGCGCCGTTGACCAGCGCATAGCCGTCCTGCCGCGCGCGCGGGTTGTTGGGGAAGGAGACGAGGTGGCTCGACCGGTAGGAGACGCCGAGGTCGAACGTCAGGTTGAGCCCGCTGGCGAGCGGCGCGACATAGTTGCCGCCGAACGCGAGCTGCCATTTGGGCGAATAGGGCAGGGGCTCGCCGGTCAGGTCCTGCTGCCCGCCGACGCAGCCCTCGGTGGCGGTCTGCCCGCCGAAGCAGGGGGCGTTGGCGAAGTCGCCCCATTCGGCATCGACATAGGAGCCGTTGGTGGTGAGCGTCAGGTTGGTGCCGCGCGGCCTAAGGCTCACGTCGACCTCGACGCCCTGGGTGCGCGCGTCGCTGTTGGTGATGGGATAGGTGCCGGTGGTCGCGTCGCGCCCGGCGACCTGATAGTCGCGGATGCGGGTGTGGAAGCCGGTGACGTTGAAGGTGAGGCCGATGTCCGGCCACGACGTGCGCAGGCCGATCTCGTAGTTGGTCGGACGCTCCGGCGCGACCTCGCGCAGGATCGGGCTGCCGATGTTGGTGTCGAAGCCGCCGCCCTTGAACCCGCGCGTCACCGTGGCGAAGGCGTTGATGTCCGGCGTGAAGTCATATTGCGCGCCGCCGCGCCAGACGAGCGCCTCGCTCTCCTTGCGCGCGGATGCGCTGTCGGAGACGCCGAAGCGCGGATCGAAGCGGCGCTTGTCGACGTCGATCGTCTCGCGCAGCACGCGCGCGCCGGCGATCAGGCGGAACCGGTCGGTGAGGTTGAGGTTGGCCTGGCCGAACGCGGCGACGTTGCGCATCGTCGAGCCGATCCGCACCTGGCGCGTCCAGAACGGCAGCGGGATCGCCGGATAGATCTGGTGCGACTGGGAGACGACGTCGGATTCGAAATAATAGAGGCCGACGACATAGTCGATCAGGTCGCCGGTGGGGGACGCGAGGCGCAGTTCCTGGGTGAACTGGCCCTGCTTGAACCGGGCGTAATTGGTGTCGAGCAGGTCGAGCGGCGAGGAGTCCGAGTCGAGCCCGTCGTAGCTCTGCCAGTGCCTCAGCGCGCTGATCGAGGTCAGCGTGTAGCCGCCGCCGAAGCTCCAGTCGGCCTGGATCGAGGCGCCGTAGCTCTTGGCGTCGGAGAAGACGTCGCCGTCGACGTTCTGCTGCTGGTTGCCGATGCCGGGATCGATGCCGGCGGCGAGCGACAGCGCCTCGTTGATACCCGGCGGGGTGCCGACGTCGTAGAGCGTCCAGATGCAGCAATTGGCGTTGCGTTCGAAATAGTCGCCGATCATCGTGACGCGCAGGTCCGAGGTCGGGTTGAACTCGAGCTTGCCGCGCAGGCCGTATTCGTCGCGGTCGTTGAGGCGGCGGCCGTCGTGGACGTTCTCGATATAGCCGCCGCGCACGTTGCGCCGACCGGAGAGGGAGAAGCGCGTCCCCTCGGTGATCGGACCGGAGACGTAGACGCTGTAGCGCTGGTCGTCATGGGGCCAGCCCCAGCTCGCGCTGGCGCGGACCTCGAAGGTGTCGGACGGGCGGCGGGTGACGATGTTGATGACGCCCGCGCTCGCGTTCTTGCCGAACAGCGTACCCTGGGGGCCGCGCAGCACCTCGATCCGCTCGACGTCGGGCAGGTCGGTGACCGACGCGCCCGACTGGCCGAGCACGACGCCGTCGAGCACATAGGCGGTGCTCGCCTCGATCCCTTCCGAGGAGAAGCTGGTGGTGCCGATGCCGCGTACGAAGAAGCCGAAGTTGCGCGGCCCCGCGGTGGCGCCGGCGGTGACGCCGGGGACCAGGTACTGGATGTCGCTCGAATCGTTGTAGCGCAGGTTCTCCAGCCGCTCCGGGCCGACCGCGACGACCGAGAGCGGAACGTCCTGCAGCCGCTCGGCGCGACGCTGGGCGGTGACAATGATGTCGCCGGCTCCGGCGGACTGGGCGTCATCGGCCGGAGGCCCGGCCTCCTGGGCGAAAGCCGGCGCGGCGACCGCCGCGCCGAGAGCGCTTGCCGCGAGCAACCGCCGGAATGTTCCGCCTCCCATACCGTTCCTCCCAACATGGATTCTGATTTTATTTGGAATATTTTATCTAAAAACGTATTTGTCAACTAATTGTATAAATCTTGCGTAGCTCGCCGGGCCGTGCCAAACCGGAGAAGCCATGAGATCGATCGTAGAAAGCTGTTGCTGGGCGGACTGGCGCTGCCCTTCGCCGCGAATGGGGCGTGCGGCCAAACCGCGCCGGCTCGGGAGGAAAGCTGGGACGAGCGCTGGCAGCGGCTGCTGCGTGAGGATTTCGGCCATCTCTTCCGCTATCGCGACGACAATGCGGCGCTGCTCGCCTCGGGCAGACCGGTCGATATCGTCTTCATGGGCGATTCGATCACCGAGGGCTGGCGCGACAAGCGTCCCGGCTTCTTCATCCCGGGGCGCATCGGGCGCGGCATCGGCGGCCAGACGACGCCGCAGATGCTGGTGCGTTTCCAGCCCGACGTGATCGACCTGAAGCCCAGGGCGGTTCATATCATGGCGGGCACCAACGACATCGCCGGCAATACCGGGCCGATGACCGAGGAGGCGATGCGCGACAATTTCCGCGCGATGACGACGCTGGCGAGGGCCAACGGCATCCATGTGATCCTCGCCTCGATCCCGCCCGCCGCCGCCTTCCCGTGGCGGCCGGGTTTGGACGTCAAGGCGCCGATCGCATCGCTCAACCGCTGGCTCAAGAGCTATGCGGCTCGGATCGGCGCGACCTGGGTCGACTATCACCCGGCGCTCGCCGATGCTTCAGGGGCGATGAAGCCGGGCCTGGCCTCCGACGGCGTGCATCCGACCGAGGCCGGCTATGCCGCGATGGAGACTGTGCTGACGCCCGTGCTGCGGGGCGGCGGCGGCTGACGCAAGCAACCGAGTTTGCGCGGTTGTTGCGCATCCGGCTTGCGCCTATCCTCGCATCGGACTCTGGCGGGGATCGGCAGCCATGGCGGGATGCTCAGGTTGAGATCGGCGGCCCCTTTTCACCAGCTATGCTGGCCTCCGGCGCATGGATGACATGCAGGACGGTTTCCGGGTCAACCTTGCGCGCGAGCCGGAGTTCACGCTCGGCGGCGCCGAGGTGCGGCCTTCGACGCGGGAGATCGTCCTGGACGGCACGCGGGAGATGGTCGAGCCGCGCGTGATGCAGGTGCTGGTGGCGCTTGCCAGGCGACGCGGTGAGGTGGTGAGCCGCGACGAGCTGATCCATCTCTGCTGGGAAGGGCGAGTGGTGGGGGAGGATGCGATCAACCGCTGTCTCGCCAAGGTCCGCCGTCTCACCGAGCGGATGCGGGGCATAACGCTCGAAACGGTTCCCCGGGTGGGTTATCGGCTCAGCGAAGTGCCGACCGGTGCGCCTGTTACGGTCGAGGGCGGCATGGCGGCATGGTTCAGCCAGCGTGCGGGGCCGATCGGAATCGGCCTCGCCCTCCTCGCGCTCGGCATTTTCTTCTTTGGATACAGATTGCTGCCGCGGGACGATCGGATTTCCTCGCCGACCTTCGCCGTCCTTCCTTTCACGAGCCTCAACAGCGGCGAAGAGGTGCATCTGTTCGGCAAGAGCATCGGGGCAGCGACGGCCGCCGCGTTGAACCGCGTCGGTCTGCCGCTTGCCTCGACTGCGCCGCTCCCGGCCAGGGCGGACAACAACCCCGCGGATGTCGGTCGAGCGCTCGGCGCCGACTATGTGGTCACCGGCACGGTTCGGCAGGAAGGGGGTGTCATCCGCGCCTTTGCCCGCGTCGATCAGGTCGAAGGAGGGATCACGGTCTACTCGCGCCTGTTCGAGATACCCGTGGCCGAAAGGCACAGGCTTCCCGACTATGTCGCCGGAGGCGTAGCCGGCGCGATCACCCCGGCGATCCCGTTCATAAACCGCGAGGCCGATCCCAGGGCAAGGGCAGGCGTGCTTCGCGCGCTTCTCAGCGAAGATGCGCGTGGTGGGCTGGACGCCGCGCGCGAGACGCTTGCTGCGGTGCCTCCGTCGGGAGTCGCCCAGCTCGCATTCGCGCTCAGGAGCCATGAGGTCTTTTCGCATCGCGACACGCCGGAGCTCGAACGTCGGGCACTGATTGGTCCTGCGCGCGCTGCGGCTGCACGGGCGCGCGAGTTGCTGCCGCGCTTCGGCGAATCCTACCTGCCTGCCTGCCTTCTGTCGGCAACGGCAACGCCCGCACAATGCGAGGATCTGCTGCGACAGGGGCTCGCCGCGGATTCGCGCTCGCCCTGGCTCCCGACCCATCTGGGAACCCTCCTCAGCGAAGCGGGCCGACTCGATGAGGCGGGGGCGCTCAGGGCCAGCGCCCATGCTGCCGATCCGTTCCAATCGGCCAAGGCGGGACTTTACCTCTACCATCTGGAATTGTCGCAGCGCGCCGGCCAGCCCGACACCGCCCCCCTGATCCGGGCCGGCCAGCTCTACTGGCGCCGCAATCCCATATTCATCGAACTCCGTTTCAGAGGGTTGGTGGCGGGTGGCCGGATGGAAGAGGCCGCGGGGCTGCTTCAGGATCCGGTCGCGGGACCGATCATCGAACCGCCAGGCCGCGAGCAGCCGATCCGTACCATCCTCGTCGCGCATCGCACGCGAGCGCCGGCCGACATCGACCGGGCCCGGTCGGAATGTGACGGGGATCGGCTGTTTCGCGAGCCGGCGATAGCGGCGTGCCTGACCGGCTTGTCTGCGATCGGCGACCTGGACGCGGCGTTTGCGTTGGCGGAACGCATATATCCCGAACGGTCCCGGCGCAGCCTGGCTGAAGCCGAAGAATCGTTCGTGAGGACCGGCGGCAACGGCTATTCGCGCGCTTTCCTGTTCGGCGACGCTGCTGCGCCGATGAGATCCGATCCGCGCTTCATCGCTATCGCGGAACGGACGGGTATGCTCGATTACTGGATCGCGCGTCGTCAGCCGGACTTCTGCACACGCGAACCTGCGCCTGTATGCGCTCGAATTCGCCGCGGGAAGAGCCGATGACCTGAAGGATGGGCGGCCAAGGAGCACCGCCCCTCCTCCAGGTCGAGCGAGCCGGAGATCGCCGGGCGCTCGCCTCAGCGGGTTTCGGCGGCGGACTGGATGGCCTTCGTCCTGCGCAGCCATGCCGCGCGCACCAGCGGTGCGCCGAGCTTCATCGTGGCGTTCTCGATAGCCGCCGCCTTGCACCTGCGGTGTTCATGCGCTCTTGCCTGCGCCATTGCGTCCCAGCTCATCGCCGACATCGGCTTGCGGCCACAGGCCTTCGCCGCCGCCTTGTCCAGCCGCGCCAGCATCGTCTCGGCACCTGGTTTGCTCGTCAGGTCGAGATCGCCGTAGCGAACGTTGATGTCGGTGACGATGATCGAATCTGCACTTTGAGCCGTTGCAGAGACATGGGAAACTATGGCGAATAAACTTCCCCCCACGGCAAACAATATTGTCTTCACTGCGGCCTCCTGCTTGCGCTTGCAGCCCGTTCGGGATGCCGCCGCACAGGAAAGGCACCGGAGCGCCCATCAGAAAGGATGTGGCGCTGACTGCTTGCCGACCGCTTGCCGACCTTTTGCCGATGAAGCCGACGGGCGCGCGTTCCGGGAGCGGCGCGCGCTTGCAGCGCCGCTCCGTCAGCCAGATCAACGGGCCGCCATGCCGCGCCTCACCAGCGGAAGCTGACGCCGCCTCGTACGCCCGCCTGCCAATAGCCGCTCCCGAGGCGCCCCTGTCCTTCGGCGAAGATCATGGAGCCGTTGCCGAGGCGCAGGCTGAGGCCGGCGGAGCCTTCCGCCACTGTTCGGGGAGCATTGGTCTCCAAGCTGTCGAAGCCGACCAGCACGCCGCGGTCCCGCTTCAGGTCGTAGGACACGCCGAGGGTGACCGCCGGCGTCAGCACCATGTTCCCCATCGGCATGTCGCTCGATGTGCGCACCGCGAGGCGGCCGCGGTAGCGGTCGTTCCGGTTGGCCTGCGCCTCCAGGCCGTCCGCGCCCAGGAAGCCGTCGACGTCGCTGGAGAGATAGGTGAAGCGTGCCCTCGGCTCGATCCGCCAGCCGCCCGTCTGCAGGATGTAGCCGACCTCCAGCGATGCGGCGAGGCTGTTCCCGTCATATTTGGCGACGCGGGCGGCGGGGACGTCGAGGTCGAAGTCGAACATCCCCATCTGGGTGGCGAGATCGACATACCAGCCGCCGGATTGATCGGCCTTCTCGAACCAGGTGGCGTAGAGGCCGAAGGCATAGCCGTCGATGTCGAGATCGGCGCGGGCGCTGCGCAGGCGCGGATGCCAGTTGCCGCGGACCAGACCGGCCGTGCCGCCGAACATCAGCATGTCGCCCCCGGACGCCGGCTGGGCGACGCCGAAGCCGATCTGGGCGATGCCGGTGCGCTGCCGATAGCCCACGCGATAGTCCTTGCCGTCGAGCCGGCTGCGGCTTCCCTCGATCCGCATCCAGCCGCTGATGCCGTGGCTGGAGATCAGCGCCTGGCCTTCGCGCTCGCGGATGTGCGGCAGCAGCATGTCGGTGATCCCGAGCACCGCATCGGGCGCGACGGTGGCGCCGGCCGCCGAAGGCGTAAGCGCGGCGAGAGGCGTTCCGTCCTCGTCGTCGAAGCGTGGGGCCAGCCGGACCTCGCCGCCGCTTTGCGCCAGCTCGTACCGCCACGGGCCGATCGCGGCATAGCCGAACGGCTCGTTGAGCGTGAAGGTGGCGTTGGAGCCGCCCGTCGCCGTAATGACCGTCGCCCCCGATCCTTCCTGCGGTGGCGAGGTGATCGGCCCGCCGAGATTGTTGATCTCGGTATCGACCGTGCCGCCGAGCGTGCCGTCGACCACCACCGTATCGGCGGTGCCGCCTGTGGCGCTGATGTCGGCATCGACGAGGACGGTGCCGTTGCCGGTCACGTTGCCGACTATGGTCAGGCTGTCGCCCGCGCCGCCGCCGCTGAGATCGATGGTGCCGTTGTTGACGAGGCCCTGGCCCGCGTCGATCACGGCAGCGCCGCCGCCTCCGGCGATGACGCCCTGGTTGGTGAGCGTGCCGTCGACGGTGACCACCGCATCGCTGTCGGTCACGTCGATCGTGTCGTTGTTGGCGAGGTCGCCGCCAACGTCGAGCGTGTTGCCGGGGCCGTTGAGATCTATGGTGCCGTCGTTGACGACATTGCCGCCGACGGTGATGGCGGTCCCGCCATCCGAGACGATGAGGTCGCCGCTGTTGGCGACGTTGCCGCCGACATCGACCGTGCCGCCGCCGCCGATATCAGCGGTGCCGCGATTGTCGAGATTGCCGCCGATGTCGATCGTGACGGGGGCATCGGTCGTGATCTCTTCGGTGTTCACGACGTCGTTCGTGACGTCGATCGTGCCGCCGCTCGGCAGGTCGATGGTGCCGCTGTTGTCGAGTCCCCCGGTCGCGATATCGACCGGGGTTTCCGAGGTGATCGTGCCGCTGTTCTCCGTCTCGCCGATGACGGTGAGGCTGCCGCCACCGGGATCGATCGTGCCGCTGTTGTCGAGGTTGCCGCCGATGTCGATCACGGTCGGAGCGTCGGCGGTGATGTCGGCGGTGTTCACGACGTCGTTCGTGACGTCGATCGTGCCGCCGCTCGGCAGGTCGATGGTGCCGCTGTTGTCGAGTCCC
>NZ_JBLFFH010000002.1:781057-976838 GCF_051400615.1 Sphingomonas astragali | reverse complement strand
CGGTGTTCACGACGTCGTTCGTGACGTCGATCGTGCCGCCGCTCGGCAGGTCGATGGTGCCGCTGTTGTCGAGTCCCCCGGTCGCGATATCGACCGGGGTTTCCGAGGTGATCGTGCCGCTGTTCTCCGTCTCGCCGACGACGGTGAGGCTGCCGCCGCCCGGATCGATCGTGCCGCTGTTGCCGAGGTTGCCGTCCACGACCACGTCGACCGGAGCTTCGCTCACGACCTCGCCGGCGTTGTCGAGGTCGCCCCCGACATGCACGTCGCCGCCGGCGTCGGAGCCGCCCGTCACGCTGGACGTCTGATCGATCGAGACATTGCCGTTGCCGAAATCGGCGCCGTCCGGCGTGATGGCGATGTTGGTGTTCTGGGTAAGGTCGACCTGCTCCCAGTTGGTGAGGGTCGGCAGGCTCGCCGAGACGCCCTGGAAGGTCAGCACGTCGACCCAGCCGTCCGCCTCGCTCGCATCGTCACCGCCGTCGAGCAGCGTCAGCTGGGAGAAGTCCGCGCCGCCCGTGACCAGTGCCGTGTCACTGCCGATGCCGCCGTTGAAGCTGTTGAGCGCGCCGCCGGTCCAGCTGAACGCGTCGTCGCCATCGCCTGCATCGATCGCACCCGCGCTTCCGGTGCCGGAGAGGCCAATCACGTCGTTGCCGGCGCCGGCGTTGATGCCGGCGGTGGAGCCGCCCGAGACGGTGTAGGTGTCGATGCCGTCGCCGGTGGTGATCGTGCCGGCGATGGCGCCGCCGGTCATGTTGATCACATTGGCGCCGCGCCCGAAATTGACGCTGCCGCCGATCGTGCCGCCGGAGAGGTTGAGCGTGTCGTTCTGGAAGCTGGCGGTGAGATCACCGTCGATCTGTCCGCCCGACATGGTGACGACGTTGTTGGCGATGTTCATGTCGACGAAGCCGATCCGCCCGCCGGTGATCGTCACGAAGTCGCCGTCCTCCAGGCCGTTGACGATCCGTCCGCCGGAGATGGTGGCGGTGTCGAGGCCGCCGCCCTGGAACACCTCGTTGATCGTACCGCCCGAAAGCGTGAGCACGTCCAATCCATCGCCCTGGATCACCGATCCCTGGATCTGGCCCGAGGCGACGTCCACCGTATCGACACCCGCGCCGAACGTGACATTGCCCGAGATCGTGCCCGTGCCGCCGGCGGGCATGGTCAGCATATTGTTGCCTGCCACATCGGTGATGCTGCCGATGGTGCCGCCGGAGACGGTATACTGGTCGTCGCCGTCGCCGCCCTGGAGCGTGGTGACGTCGCCGCCCGAAGCGGCTAGCGCGTCGTTGCCGAGTCCGCCCAGCACGTCGGCGACGGTGCCGCCGCTGACCGCGATCTGATCGTCGCCGTCATCGCCGTTGATGGTCGCGAGCGTGCCGCCGGAGATGGCAGCCGTGTCGGCGCCCGCGCCGAGCGACGCCGTCGCGACAGTGCCGCCCGACTGGACGTAATTGTCGATCCCTTCGCCGAGGCTGGCGGTGCCGGTGATCTCGCCGCCGGCGACAGTGATGCCGTCGGTGCCCGCGCCGAAGGTCACGTCGGCGATCGCGCCGGTGCCGCCCGCAGGCATGGTCAGGCCGTTGTTGCCAGCGAGATCCGAGATATCCGCGATGGAGCCGCCCGAGACCGTGTAGGCGTCGTTGCCGTCGCCGCCGTCGAGCGTCGTCACCGTGCCGCCCGAGACCGTTAGCGCGTCATTGCCGAGCCCGCCGAGGACATTGGTGACCGTGCCGCCGCTGACGGTGAGCTGGTCGTCGCCATCGTCGCCGCCGAGGCGGGCGAGCGTGCCGCCGGAGACTGTCGCGACGTCCGCGCCCGCGCCGAGCGAGACCGTCGCGACGGTGCCGCCCGATTGGGTGTAGGTGTCGACGCCGTCGCCGAGGCTGGCGGTGCCGGTGATCTCGCCGCCGGCGACGTCGATGCCGTCGGTGCCCGCGCCGAAGGTCACGTCGGCGATCGTGCCGGTGCCGCCTGCCGGCATGGTCAGCGTGCTGTTGCCGAGCAGGTCGGTGACCGCCGTCACCGTGCCGCCCGACACGGTATAGGCGTCGTTGCCGTCGCCGCCGTCGAGCATGGCCACCGTCCCGCCCGAGACCGCCAGCGCATCGTTGCCCGCGCCGCCGAGTGCGGTCGTGACGGTGCCGCCGCCGATCGTGATGGCATCGTCGTCGTCGCCGCCGTCCACCGTCGCCACCGTGCCGCCGCCGACGGTGATCGCGTCCGCGCCGGCCTCGCCGTTGAGGAAGCCTGCGTTTCCGGTGCCGGAGAGGCCAATCACGTCATTCCCGGCACCAGCGTTGACCCCCGCGGTCGAGCCGCCGCTGATCGTATAGGTGTCGATGCCGTCGCCGGTGGTGATCGTGCCGGCGATGGCGCCGCCGGTCATGTTGATCACATTGGCGCCGCGCCCGAAATTGACGCTGCCGCCGATCGTGCCGCCGGAGAGGTTGAGCGTGTCGTTCTGGAAGCTGGCGGTGAGATCACCGTCGATCTGTCCGCCCGACATGGTGACGACGTTGTTGGCGATGTTCATGTCGACGAAGCCGATCCGCCCGCCGGTGATCGTCACGAAGTCGCCGTCCTCCAGGCCGTTGACGATCCGTCCGCCGGAGATGGTGGCGGTGTCGAGGCCGCCGCCCTGGAACACCTCGTTGATCGTACCGCCCGAAAGCGTGAGCACGTCCAATCCGTCGCCCTGGCTGACGGTCCCCTGGATCTCGCCGCCCGCCATGTCGATCGTGTCGACGCCGGGCCCGAAGCCCACATTGCCGGTGATCACGCCGGTGCTGTTGAAAGGCAGAAGCAGCGTGTTGTTGCCGACCGCGTCGGTCACGCTTGCGACCGTGCCTCCGGACACGGTGAACCGGTCGTTGCCGGCCCCGCCGTCGAGCGCGCCTCCGTTGCCGCCCGAAACGGTGATCTGGTCGGCCCCGTCGCCGCCCGAGATACCCGCGGTCGATCCGGAGCCGACGATCAGCGTGTCGTCGCCCACGCCGCCGTTCAGCGTCCCGTCCACCGTGGCGCCGTCGAGCGTGACGTGGTCGGCGCCAGCGTCGCCCGACACTGATCCCGTGATGGTTCCGCCGGTCAGCAGGATCGAATCGCTGTCGCTTGCCGCGGTGCCGGGAAAGAAGGTGGTGCCCTCTCCGGAAATGTCACCGTTCACCGTGCCGCCGCTCATGGTGATGATGTCGGCGCCCTGGCTGCCGGAGACGCGGCCGTTCAGCGTCGCCGTGCCGCCGATGATGATCCGGTCGTCCCCGCGTTCGCCGACGATGGCATCGGTGCCGTTACCTGCCGTTCCCGCCATGAGATTGAAGACATCGTTGCTGGTGGTTCCGGCATCCTCGCCGCCGAACAGCGTGCCGTTCACGATGGCGCCGTTCAGGTTGAACGCGTCGTTCCCCGTGGAGCCGGTGATGGACCCGTTGAGCGTTCCGCCGTTCAGGTTGATCGTGTCGTCGCCCGCCTGAAGGCTGCCCGGCGGAGTTGAAGGATCGGGTGCCGTCGCAGTGCAGGTGATCACGTCGCTGCCCCCCGTCGGTGCCGGCGTGCATTCCGCCCGGACTTGGGACGAAGACAGCGTAATGGCCGTCAGGCTGGCGCCCGCGAGCCAGAGCGAAGAGGCGAACCTCGGACGCAAGAGAGCGGGACAAAGGCGGGTGCGCATAGATGCTCCTCCTCAAAGCACTACGTTCACCCCCCCTTTTTTTGGTAGGTTATGATTTCAGATTGCGCGGGACGCAACAAATAATTCTAGGAAGTTAGCAGACTTGCGGGCGGATCATCCTAACCACTTGTATTTAGTTCTGTAAGGCGGCTCCGGGGAATTGCCGGCATCCGCCCCGTCCCCTTTCAGGCGGCCACCTTCCTCCGCTCCGAGAGCTCGGCGTTCAGCATCTCCGCGAGCAGGAAGGCCAGCTCCAGGCTCTGGCTCGCGTTGAGCCGGGGATCGCAGTGGGTGTGGTAGCGGTCGGCGAGGCCCTGCTCGGTCACCGCCACCGCGCCGCCGGTGCATTCGGTGACGTTCTGTCCGGTCATCTCGGCATGGATGCCGCCGGCGAAGCTGCCCTCGGCGCGGTGCACGGCGAAGAAGCCGCGCACCTCGGCGAGGATGCGTTCGAAGGGGCGGGTCTTGTAGCCGGTCGCCGCCTTGATCGTGTTGCCGTGCATCGGATCGCAGCTCCACACCACCGGATGCCCCTCGCGCTGCACCGCGCGAACGAGCCTGGGCAGACCGGCCTCGATCTTGTTGTGGCCGTAGCGGGTGATCAGCGTGATCCGGCCCGGCGTGCGCGACGGGTTGAGCGTGTCGAGCAGCCTCAGCAGCACGTCGGGCTCGAGGCTGGGGCCGCACTTCACGCCGATCGGGTTGCCGATGCCGCGCAGAAACTCGACATGCGCCGAGCCGTCGAAGCGGGTGCGATCGCCGATCCACAGGAAATGCGCGCTGGTATCGTACCAGTCGCCGGTCAGGCTGTCCTGCCGCGTCAGCGCCTGCTCATAGGGGAGCAGCAGCGCCTCGTGGCTGGTGTAGAAATTGGTCGCGGCGAGCTGCGGCACGCGCTCCGAATCGATGCCGCAGGCGGCCATGAACTCGAGCGCCTCGCCGATGCGGTCGGCCATCTCGGCATAGCGCTGCGCCCACGGGCTGCGGCCCATGAAGTCGTGCGTCCAACGGTGCACCTGGTGGAGATCGGCATAGCCGCCGGTCGAGAAGGCGCGCAGCAGGTTGAGCGTCGCCGCCGACTGGAGATAGCCCTGGATCAGCCGCTGCGGATCGGGCGTGCGCGCCTCGGGGGTGAAGGCGATGTCGTTGATGTTGTCGCCGCGGTAGCTGGGGAGCTCGATGCCGTCGATCGTCTCGGTATCGGCCGAGCGCGGCTTGGCGAACTGGCCGGCCATGCGACCGACCTTCACGATCGGCAGCTTCGAGGCGAAGGTCAGCACTACCGCCATCTGCAGGATGACGCGGAAGGTGTCGCGGATATTGTTGGGGTGGAACTCGGCGAAGCTTTCCGCGCAATCGCCGCCCTGGAGCAGGAAGGCGCGGCCGGCCGCCACCTCGGCCAGGTCGGCGGTGAGGTTGCGCGCCTCGCCCGCGAACACCAGCGGCGGATAGCTGGCGAGCTGCGCAGTGACAGTGGCGAGCGCCGCCTGGTCCGGATAGGTCGGAAGCTGGCGTGCCTCGTGTGCCGTCCAGCTGTCGGGGGACCATTGGGCCATGTCATTCTCCTGCGTCACGCTCACGAACCAGTCGGCGTGATCGGCGATGCCGTTGGCGGCGATCTGGTTGACGATCTTGGGACTGGCGCGCTTGCCATCTTCCTCCCAGCCCTGGACGGTGCTGCCGGGCGAATCGTACCAGGCACCGAACGCTGCCCGGGTGAGGCCGCGGTCTTCGCGGAAACGGCGGATCTTGGCTCCGGCGAGAGTCGTCATGCGGGGCGCTTACCCTGATGGGGTACGGAGGTGCAAGAGCGGAATTTCCCCAGCGGGGTAAAATTGCCAACGGCAGCCCCCTCTCCCATTGGGAGAGGAAGGGGGCCCGCTCGGCGACAGCCGAGTGGTGAGGGTGCCTTCGCAGGCTGTAGGCACCTCTCCCAACGGAAGAGGGACAGTGGTTGCTACTTCGCCACCCAATTCCCGTGGAAGCCCGGCGGAATGCGATGGGGGATGCGGATGCTGGCCTGGGGCTCTCCCTCGAAATCCTGTGCATTGAGGATGACGAGATCGGTCGTCTCATGGGGCAGATCGACCACCAGGCCGATCAGCCAGCCTTCGTCCTCGGCTGCCTCAGCTGCCTCGGGGACGAACACGAACTCGCCCGGGTAGCGGCCTTCGCCGAAATCGTGCGTCCGGCGCGTGCCCGCGTCGAGGTCGTGCTTGTAGAGTCGCGTGTCGCCGATGAACCCTTCCGAGCTTTGCGGCACGCTCAGCGTGTAAGCGTAGCGATAGCGCTGGCCGAAGCGGCGTTCGTCGGGACGCGGGAATTCTTGCGGCGTTGGGTCGATCATCCTCCGCGTGGCGCTGCGCGTCACCGGATCGAGCGTCAGTCGTTCGAGCCCGAGCGGCATCGCGTTCGGCCCCTTGGGATCGTCGTCGAACATGGTGGCATAGGTGATCGCGTCGAGCACCACCTTGCCGCCATCTTCATAGGCGTTGGCGACGTGGAAGATGTAGAGCGGGTCGAGGTCGATCCAGACGATATCCTCCGCCTTGCCGATGCGGGGCAGCAGACCGATCCGCGCCTGGTGGCCCGGGTTCCAGCGATAGGGGAAGCCGTGCCCGCCGATCAGCGCTTTCATCGAGAAGGTGACGGGCAGGTCGAGCACCAGCACATAATGTTCGGTGATCGCGCAATCGTGGATCGACGGGCCGTGCTTCACCGCGATCGGCTCGTCACGGATCGCCTGGCCTTCGCCATCGAGCACGACATGGCGTACCTCGTCGGGCCGGGTCGCCTCATAGGCGATCGCGTGCCATTCGCCGGTGAGCGGGTCCTGATGCGGATGGGCGGTGAAGCTGCCCACCAGCGTATCGTCGAAGGGATTGTAGGTCTGCTCCTCGAGATCGTCGGCGAGTTCGACCGGATAGCTGCCCGCCTCGACCAGCGCGAAGGTGCGGCCGGCGATGCCGACGACGTTGGTGTTGACCGTATCGAAATTGCCGTGGCGCGGCCCCGGTGCGGGCGGGACACCGAGCTTCTCGCCGACCGGGCGTGAGCGGATCCAGCGATTCTTGTACCACAGCGCCTTGCCGCCCTCGATGCGGACGCCGTGGACCATGCCGTCGCCGATGAACCAGTGATAACCCTTGGGATCGGGATCGACGGGGTTGGGACCGATACGGAGGTACCGGCCGTCGAGCGCGGCGGGGATGGTACCAGTGACGGGCAGCTCGCGGATCGTCTTCTCCTCGCTCATCGGCGTGTGAATGCCCGTGAGAAACGGGTGCGGCTTGTCCGCTTCGGGCACGCGCTTGCGGTTGAACTCGGCAACGGCCTCGATGCCCCTGGTGAGGGCGCCTCGGATCAATGTCTCGACAGAGCTTGCCATGATGCGACTCGCGTGCTTGATGTTGATGGCGTAAACATGGGCGATAATGGTAACAGTGTCAACATGACGGCGGCGAAAAATACGGCGAAGCGCGGCTATCACCACGGCGACCTGCGCGCTGCGCTGGTCGAAGTCGGGCTCCGGATGCTGGAGGAGCGCGAGAGCGACGACCTGTCGCTGCGCGAGATGGCGCGCGCGGTGGGGGTGAGCGCGACCGCGGTCTATCGCCATTTCCCCGACAAGGAGGCGCTGCGGCAGGCGCTGGCCCATGCCGCTTACGACAAGCTTGGTGAGGCGCAGCGGACGGCAGCGGCAGGGATGGGGGGCGTGCTCGAGGAGTTCGAGGCGATGGGGCGGGCTTATGTCCGCTTCGCGCTCGATCACCCGGCGCTGTTTCGGCTGATGATGAGCGCCCCCGCGCCGGCTGATCCGCTATCGCTGACGCCCGAGAAGGATGACGAGGCGGCGCGATTGCTGCGCGCCTATGCGACCCGGCTGGCAGGGCAGGGGGCGGACGAGCTCAAGGTCCGCGCAGTCGCGATGCGCGCCTGGGCGCTGGTCCACGGACTCGCCGTGCTGATGCTGAGCGGCAACATCCCGCGCGACGAGGCGCTGATCGATGCGGTCGTCGATGCGCGGGCATTCGGGGGATATGGAGGAGATTAGGGCGACCGGCCCGATCACATCGTCATCCCGGCTTGCGCCGGGATGACGATGTGTCTCACCGAGCGGGTGCCTTCCCCGTCCACCGGTCCATCCAGCCGAGCACCTCGCGGTACCATTGCCGGCTGTTCTTGGGCTTCAGCACCCAATGGTTCTCGTCGGGAAACACTATCAACCGCGAGGGGATGTCTCGGCGCTGGAGCGCGGTGAAGGCGGCGATGCCCTGGGTATAGGGAATGCGGAAGTCCTTCTCGCCCGTCACCACCAGCATCGGTGTCTTCCACTTGGTGACGTGATTGACCGGGTTCCACTTCTCGAAAGCCGCGGGGTCTTCGAAATAGGCCTTGCCGCCGTGCTCCCATTCGTCGAACCACAGCTCCTCGGTCTCATAGGCCATCGCGCGGGCGTCGAACACGCCGTCGTGCTGGACGATGCACTTGAACCGGTCGGGCCAGTTACCCTCGATCCAGTTCATCATATAGCCGCCGTAGCTGGCGCCGAGCGCGCAGGCGCTGTCCGCGTCGAGCCAATCGAACCTGGCAGTCGCGGCGTCGAGGCCCTTCTGCAGGTCCTCCAGCGGCCAGCCGCCCCAGTTGTTGTGGATCGCATCGGTGAAGGCCTGGCCATAGCCGGTGCTCCCGTGGAAATCGACCGCGACCAGGCCATAGCCCGCGCCCGCGAACACCGCGGGGTTCCAACGATAGGACCAGCTGTCGTTGCTCGATCCCTGCGGTCCGCCATGGACCATATAGGCGATCGGCACCTTGCCGGTCGCACCGGCGGGCTTCACCGCATAGCCCCAGACGGTGTCGCCGTTGGCGCCGGCGAAGCTGAAGCGGGTGACGGTCGGCCATTCGACGCCGGCGAGCTTGTCGGCATTGACCGAGGTAAGCCGCACCGGCGCGCCTTTCCCGCTCCACCGGTAGAAGTCGCCCGGCTCGACCAGGCTGTCGATCTGGAGCACCGCGCCGGCTGCGCTCGGCACCACCGCGGCGACATGGCCCTGCCGGGTCAGCCGCGATACCTTGCCGCTCGTCCGATCCACCGCGAACACCGGCACGTCCTGCGTGTCGTCTGCCGTCACGTAGAGGCGCATCGAATCCGGCGTCCAGGCGATCGAGCCGACCGACCGGTCCCAGCCTTCGGTCAGCGCGCGCACCTCGCCGGTGGCGAGGTTGCGCAGCATCAGCACCATGCGGTCGGATTCATAGCCCGGCCGCTTCATCGCCGCCCAGGCGAGCCATTTGCCGTCGGGAGAGACCGCGGGGAAATTGTCGGTCGCGTCATTGTCGGCGGTGAGATTGGTCGGCGGTGCCGATCCGTCCGCCGGAGCGGAGAAGATGTCGAGATTGGTCGACAGCGGCTCGATCCGTCCCGCCTCCCGCAGCGCGAAATAGACGGTCCTGCCGTCCGGCGACCAGGCGAGCTCCTCGCCGCCGCCGAACGGCTTGGACGGCGTATCGCCGACCAGCGGGCCGACGATCGGCGTGCCGTTGCCACCGGTGAGCGGCACGACGAAGAGCTGCGAGCGCTTGCCGTCGGCCCATGTATCCCAATGGCGGACGAAGAGCTGATCGTAGGCGCGGCCGGAACCCGCGTTCGAGTCCTTCTTCTCCAGCGCCGGCTCCAGGGTCGGCGCGCCAGGCTTGCGGTCGGCCCAGATCAGCAGCTTGTCGCCGGTCGGCGCAAGCTTGAAGCCGCCGAAGCCGCCCTTGAGCCGCGTCACCTGGCGTGCGCTGCCGGCAGGCGGGAGCGCCCAGACATTGTCCTCGCCGCCCTTGTCCGACTGGAAATAGAGCGTGCCGTCGGGACCGAACTCGGGCGAAGTCTCGTTGACGTCGGCTTCGCCCAGGATCCTCTCTGGCTTCGCACCGCTGGCCCTGAGGTCGAGCCGCCAGATGTCGAAGCGGCCGCGGTTGGCGGCAAGATCGGTCTCGCGCTGTTGCCAGGCGAGCCAGCGGCCGTCCTTGGAAACGACGGGCGCCGAGACGCGCGACAGCATCGTCACGTCGGCGATGGTGAGCTGGCGGGCAGAGACGGGAGCAGCGAGCAGGAGGCCGGTGAGGGCGAAAGCGAAGGTCTTCATGCACGCGACGTTAGCAGCGCGACGTCCGGGCGCAACGTTCGTGGCAGGCATTGGCGCGCTTGACGTGCTGCCCACCCGCCTCTAAGTGCGCCGCTCCGCTGAATCGCGGCCCCTTCGTCTAGCGGTCTAGGACGTCGCCCTCTCACGGCGAAAACACGGGTTCGAGTCCCGTAGGGGTCACCAGCATTTTCAAGCGCTTAGCTGGAAACGAACCGGATCAAACCGGGAACTGCGTCGACAGTGGGTCGATAGGTGCCGGCGGGCCCCCAGGCACACCGGTGGACGATTTTCTCGATTAGTGGCTGCGTTAGCGGACAGCCGTCAGGCGGACTGGGGCAACGACCTTGTGCTTAAGATCGCCGGCACCACCGATTGCATCCAGATCGACAATGGCGTCAACGACTGGGCGTCACGCATCGAGACGGTCCGGTTCGCCGACGGCACCAGCTGGAGCTCCGCCGATCTGCTCGCGCGTGCGACGGCCGCGACGGGCAATGACGACGTGTTCTACGGTTCCGAGAATGCTGAAATCCTCACCGGCGGTGCCGGCGCGGATTTCCTTGCTGGCAGGAACGGCAATGACGTGCTGCTGGGCGGTGCCGGCAACGACACGTTACGCGGCGGCGGCGGTGACGATACCTTCCGCTTTGCGCTCGGTGACGGACAGGACCTGATCCAGGACAACACCTCGGACGGCTATGGCGGCAACGACACGATCGAATTTGGCCCGGGCATCCTAGCGAGCGACGTGACTGTCAGTCAGGTCGACTGGGGCAACTATCTTATGCTTAAGATCGCAGGCACCGCCGACCGTATCCAGATCGACAACGGCGTCAACGACTGGTCGTCACGCATCGAGACGATCCGATTCGCCGACGGAACGAGCTGGAACTATGACCAGCTTCTTGCGCGTGTCGGCCAGGGAGCTCAGGGCAGCCAGGCTCTCAGCGCGCTCTCGCTATCGGCCGAAGGTGCCTCTCCGGCAGATTCCGTAGCGGCGGATGCACCCATGGTGGAGAAACAGACCAATTCCTTGCTGGCTGTCGATGGCGTCTATCGAGGCGTTAGGGGCTGGAAACGCGAGCTTTGGCATGGCGCCGAAGTGGATGCCAGAATGCTCCATCGCACGCTGTCCGATAAGTCAGGTAGCAATCATTGGAACGCGCGCCATAATATGCCTTCTGTCCTCACGCGTGAAATTCCGTCGGCCGATATCGCCGCTGCCGCGGCTCGCTTGGTCGAGGCGGGTGCTAAGGCGTGGGCGGTTTCTCCGGTGGGCTTTGCAGAGGCGTTTCGAGACTTGCGGGATTGGCGTCAGCTTGAGTCGGCGACCGTTTTGGGAACAGAGCGATTCCAACGATCTAGTGATTTATGAAACGCTGTTGGACACGTCAGACACAAACCAGCGGCTCACTGCGTAAGCATGTTGCGCCATTACCGATCAGCCCGTTCGATGCATACTGGGCCAGCCGGAGGGTAGGTTCCGCGCAGCGCGGTGGAAGGATCTCAAGAATGGAAGCGGAATTTCGGGCGTCGAACTGAGCGATGTGCCGGTAGCCGGAGAGGGAGATTGCGTCGGCCGCTGATCTGACTTTCAATGGCGCCACTGCGTCAGCATTCGCTCATCGAACGCGCGGCAGGTACGAAAGCCACCTATGGTGGCAGGCGTTATTATTGGTACCTGCGGTTACGACCTTCGGGACCAGCAACCGGATGTACGCGAGCCCCACATCCGTCCTCGCCTCGAGCTCTCCCGAGACGCTTAAGCCGTTGAGCCGCGCTCTTGCACTCTCAATTTTCGGACATGTTGCGGCGCCGGCTTCTGCACGAACGCTTGCTGCGGCTTCCGATCCTGATCTGCTGCCTGGTGTTTCCATGGCACCAATAGTCGTGCTCTTGTCATCTTCTGCTTTCGCGGCTCCTGGCGCATCATCGCTCAATGATAGTCATGCAAGCGTAGGCGCTGGTGGGGAAGACAGGCATGGATCGGCATGGGAGCGGCTGGCATGGAACTGGTTCGCTATTACGGTGCGGCTTCGCTGCAGCGGTTGGCTTGATCTGTGCCGTTCCCGCCGTGAGGGCGCAGGACGTCCAGCCACCTCAAAGTCCACCTCAGTCCATAAACCAGGATGGGCTCTACCCCGTGGTCAATTCGGACGGCGGCACGGATGCGCGGACGCTACGCTTCGACTGGCCGATGCTCAGCATCGGCACCGGCGAATATGAGGAGGGGCCGACCGGCGTCACCGTGTTCCGCTTCGGCCGCAAGGTCCATGGCGCGGTCGACGTGCGCGGCGGGGCGCCGGGGACGGTCAACACCGATTTCCTGCGGCTCGGCTACGAGACTCCCGACCTGGATGCGGTCGTCTTCGCCGGCGGCTCCTGGTACGGGCTGGAGGCGACCACCGCCGTCGACACCGCGCTCAAGGACGACGGCGTGCGCAGCGGCTATTGGGACGATATCGGCCTCGCCGTCGGCGCGATCATCTATGACTTCGGCGGCCGGCGGCTGAACGAGATCTATCCGGACAAGCGGCTCGCGCAGGCGGCGCTGCGGGCCGCCCGGCCCGGCGTCTTTCCGCTCGGCGCGCGCGGTGCCGGCCGCTCGGCGATGACAGGCAGCCTGTTCGGCTGCGACGCGCATTCGGGGCAGGGCGGCGCCTTCCGCCAGGTCGGGCCGGTCAAGATCGCCGCCTTCACCGTCGTCAACGCGTTCGGCGCGGTCACCGACCGCGACGGCAAGCTGGTCGCCTGCTATCCCGATCCCGCCTGGCCGAAGGACGTGAAGACCAGCGCGCTGCTCACCGATTTCTCGCAGAAGCGGCTGTCGGGGCTGCTCGCCTCCTCGGCCGACAAGGGGCGCAAGAACACGACGGTGAGCCTGGTCGTCACCAACGTGAAGATGAGCCCGGCCGAGCTGCAGCGGCTCGCGATCCAGGTCCACAGCTCGATGGCGCGCGGCATCCAGCCGTTCCAGACCATGTTCGACGGCGACGTGCTCTACGCCGTCTCGACCGACGAGGTCGATCCGGGCGAGGCGACGCTGGGCTTCGGTTCGGTCGACGTCGCCACGCTGGCGTCGGAGGCGATGTGGGATGCGATCCTCGCCTCGGTGCCGCCGCAGCCGGCGGCGCCGGTGCCGGCGAAGCGCGCCGTCGCGGCGCCGGTGGTGCTCGAGGGCTATGCCGGCGACTACCGCTTCAGCCCGATCGCCGCGCTTCGCATCACCGCGCGCGACGGGAAGTTGTTCGGCGAGGCGATCGGCAAATACGACGTCTTCGCGATCAAACGCGGCCAGCCGGTCGAGCTGCTGCCGGTGACGGCGACCGACTTCACCGTGCCGGGTCGCTATCCGATGCTGCTGCGCTTCGACGGTAAGGGCGCGCTGACCGTCAATCCCGGATCGTGGCAGCAGATCGCACAGAGGATCGCCCGCTGACGTGCCGCGCCTCCAGCCGATGACCAAGCCGATCGAGGAAGCCGATCCGGCCACGCTGCTCCACGCCACCTATGCCGGGCACCTCCTTCCCGGCCGGCAGCTCGAGGCGTTCCGGCGGTTCGAGCATCTCTTCCCGACGCGCATGGTCCGCCGCGGCATGGCCGCGCGCCCGTTGCCCCGCCGCGACGTGCCGTTCCCGGACCTGTCGTTCCAATCGAACGGCAAGACCTGCGACCTCTACGACTATGTCTCGCGCAATCGCGGCATCGGCCTGCTCATCCTGAAGGACGGCGCCATCGCGTTCGAGAACCACGAGCTCGGCCATGACGAGCGCACCCGCTGGATGTCGATGTCGATGGCCAAGTCGATCACCGCGACCCTGGTCGGCGTGGCGATCAACGATGGCTTCATCGTCTCGCTCGACGACCCGCTCACCCGCTACCTCCCCGAGCTCGGGGGCTCGGGCTACGACGGCGTCAGCGTCCGACAGCTGCTGATGATGGCCTCCGGCGTGCGCTGGAGCGAGGATTATCTCGACCCGGCGTCGGACCGGCGGCGGATGCTCGACCTCCAGCTCGCGCAGCAGCCCGGCGCGATCATGGCGTTCATGGCCAGCCTGCCGCGCGTCGCCGAGCCCGGCACGCTGTGGAACTACAGCACCGGCGAGACGCATGTCGCCGGCGCGCTGGTCCGCGCCGCGACCGGGCGGCCGCTCGCCGACTATCTGTCGGAGCGCATCTGGTCGCGCCTCGGCATGGACCAGGACGCCTTCTGGTGGCTCGAATCGCCCGGCGGGCTGGAGGTTGCGGGCAGCGGGCTCAGCGCGACGCTGCGTGACTATGGCCGCTTCGGGCTGTTCATCGCCGGCGGTGGTGTGATCGACGGCGAGCGCGTGCTGCCGGAAGGATGGGTCGCCGAGGCCGGCGGCTGCGCGATCCCGGCGCCGGGGCGCGGCCATTACGGGCTGATGTGGTGGCCGATCGCCGGCAGCGACGGCGGCTATGGCGACGGCGCATTCCGCGCGGGCGGCATCTTCGGCCAATATATCTACGTCAACCCGAAGCAGCGCGTCGTCATCGTCGTGTGGAGCACGCGGTCGAAGCCGCTCGGCGCCGACGCGATCGACGACAACGACTTCTTCAACGCCGTGGTCGGGGCGCTCGGGTGAGCGGCGCCGCGGCCGTGCAGCCGATCGCCCCCTTCGCCCCGCCGACCGGGGAACGGACGCTGTTCGGCCACCCGCGAGGGCTCGCCTACATCGTCTTCACCGAGGCGTGGGAGCGGTTCTCCTTCTACGGGATGCAGGCGCTGCTCGTGCTCTACATGGCGGGCTATCTGCTCCAGCCCGGCCATGTCGAGCAGGTGCTCGGCTTCGCCGGATACCGCCATATGGTCGAGGCGCTGTTCGGGCCGCTCTCGACGCAGGCGCTGGCGACGCAGACCTTCGGCCTCTACGGCGGCTTCGTCTATCTGACGCCGATCTTCGGCGGCCTGCTCGGCGATCGCGTGCTCGGGCGGACGCGCGCGGTCACGCTCGGCGCGGCAGTGATGGTCGCCGGGCATTTCCTGATGGCGTTCGAGGGCGCCTTCCTGGTCGCGATCCTGGCACTGCTGGTCGGCTGCGGACTGCTCAAGGGCAATCTCGCGGCGCAGGTGGGGGCGCTCTATCCGCGCGACGATCCCCGCCGCGACCGGGCGTTCTCGATCTATTATGTCGGCGTCAACGTCGGCGCCGCCGTCGCGCCGCTGATCTGCGGCACGCTCGGTGAGCTCTACGGCTGGCATTACGGCTTCAGTGCGGCCGGGGTCGGGATGCTGATCGGGCTTGGCGTCTATCTGTCGGGGTGCCGTCACCTGCCGCCCGACGGCATCGCCGTTGGCGGAGAGGCGCCCCGGCTGGTGCGGGGCGATGCGAAGCCGATCCTCGGCCTGCTGATCGTCCTCGCGCTCGTCACGCTGTTCTGGGTGGCGCAGACGCAGGTGTGGAACAGCTATCCGCTGTGGGTGCGCGACCGCGTGGATCGCGGACTGTTCGGGCTCAGCGTGCCGATCACCTGGTTCCAGTCGGTCGATTCGATCGCGGTGCTGCTGTTCGCGCCCGTCTGCATGGCGATCTGGCGCCGGCAGGAGCGCCGCAGCGCCGAACCGTCGGACCTCGGCAAGGTCGCGCTCGGCTGCGCGGTGTTCGCGGCGGCGTGCCTGTGGCTCGTCGTCGGCGAGGCGCTGTCGGGCGGCGCGCGTGTGCCGATGCTGTGGCCGGTGCTGTTCCACCTCACCTGCGCCTTCGGCTATCTCTATGTCGTGCCGATTGCGCTGGCGCTGTTCGCGCGCGCCGCGCCCGCCTCGGTCAACGCGCTGATGGTGTCGGTCTATTATGTCGGCATCTTCCTCGGGTCGATCGCGAGCGGCTGGCTCGGCCGCTTCTACGGCACCGTCCCGCCATCGAGCTTCTGGGCCCTGCACGCCGCTATCGCCGGCGCCGCGGCGGTGCTGATCGTCGCGCTGCACCGCCCGCTCACGCGCCTGCTCCGCATCGGCGCGCCCATCGTTCAGGAGTAGCATCATGACCGACCGCACCTACGACAATGATCGCCTCCGGCGTCTCGACGTCGCGCATCACCTGCCGGCGCAGCAGGATTGGGGGCTACAGCGCTCCGCCGGGGGCAGCCGCGTGATCGTGCGCGCCGAGGGCTCGACCATCCACGACGCCGAGGGCAACGCGCTGCTCGACGCGATGGCAGGGCTGTGGTGCGTCCAGGTCGGCTACGGCCGCGAGGAGCTGGCGCGCGCCGCCTATGACCAGATGCGCGAGCTGCCCTTCTACAACAGCTTCTTCCGCACCGCCGCGCCGCCGACGATCGAGCTGGCCGCGAAGATCGCGGAGCTGCTCGGCGGCAGGCTCGCCCACGTCTTCTTCAACAGCTCGGGCTCCGAGGCGGTCGACACGCTGATCCGCACCGCGCGCCATTACTGGCAGGTGAAGGGCGAGCCGCAGCGCACGGTGATCATCGGCCGCACCAACGGCTATCACGGATCGACCATCGGCGGCGTCAGCATGGGCGGCATGGCCGCGATGCGCGCGCAGGGCGGGCCGTGGGTGCCCGACATCGAGCATGTCCTCCAGCCCTATCGCTTCAACGAGGGGTTCGGCGAGGATCCCGACGCCTTCGCCGCGCGCGCCGCCGACGCGATCGAGCAGCGCATCCTCGCGGTGGGGCCGGAGCGGGTCGCGATGATCTTCGGCGAGCCGGTGCAGGGCGCGGGCGGCGTCATCATCCCGCCCGACGGCTATTGGCCGCGCGTGGAGGCGATCGCGCGCAAATACGGCGTGCTGCTCGGCTGCGACGAGGTGATCTGCGGCTTCGGCCGGCTCGGGCGCTGGTTCGGCTTCCAGCATTTCGGCGTCGCGCCCGATCTCGTGTCGATGGCCAAGGGGCTGTCGTCGGGCTATCTGCCGATCTCCGCCGTCGGCGTCGCCGATCATGTCGTCGAAGCGATCCGCGGCGCGGGCGCGCCCTTCGTCCACGGCTATACCTATTCGGGCCATCCGACCGCGGCGGCGGTCGCGCTCGCCAACGTCGGCATCATCGAGCGCGAGGGGCTGGTCGAGCGCACGGCGACGGACAGCGGTCCCTATTTCGCCGCGGCGCTGGAGCGATTGGCCGATCATCCGCTGATCGGCGAAGTGCGGTCGCTCGGCCTGCTCGGAGCGATCGAGATCGTCGCCGAGAAAGGGACGAACAGGCGCTTCGGCGGTGCGGAAGGAACGGCGGGGCCGATGCTGCGCGACGCCTGCATCGAGCGCGGGCTGATGATCCGCGCCGTGCGCGATTCGCTGGTGATGAGCCCGCCGCTCGTCATCACCCATGCCGAGATCGACCGCATGGTCGACGTCATCCGCGATGCGCTCGACGCCTGCCGGCCTCGCCTCGCCGCCTGATCACGGAATCCGTCGATGGCCGACTTCACCCCCTTCCGCTGGGACGACCCGTTCCTGCTCGACGCGCAGCTCACCGACGAGGAGCGGATGGTGCGCGACACCGCCGAGACCTATGCGCAGGCGCGGCTGCTGCCGCGCGTCTTGTCGGCGATGATGGAGGAGCGGTTCGACCGCGAGATCATGGCGGAGCTCGGAGAGCTCGGGCTGCTCGGCGCGACGATCGACGGCTATGGCTGCGCGGGGGTGAGCCATGTCGCCTATGGCCTCATCGCCCGCGCCGTCGAGCGCGTCGATTCGGGCTATCGCTCGGCGATGAGCGTGCAGTCGAGCCTCGTCATGCACCCGATCCACGCCTATGGCAGCGAGGCGCAGCGGCAGGCCTATCTCCCGAGCCTTGCCAGGGGCGAGATCGTCGGCTGCTTCGGCCTGACCGAGCCCGACGCCGGCTCCGACCCCGGGGGCATGAAGACGCGGGCGCGGCGCATCGACGGCGGCTATCGCCTGACCGGCACCAAGATGTGGATCACCAACGCGCCGATCGCCGACATCGCGGTGGTGTGGGCGAAGGACGACGACGGCCTCATCCGCGGCTTCGTCCTGGAGCGCGGCATGGCGGGGCTGAGTTTCCCCCAGATCGACAACAAGCTGTCGCTGCGCGCCTCGATCACCGGCGAGATCGTGATGGACGAGGTGTTCGTGCCGGAGCAGAACCTCCTCCCCGGCGCGCGGGGCCTAAGCGGGCCGTTCGGCTGCCTCAACAAGGCGCGCTACGGCATCGCCTGGGGGGCGATGGGCGCCGCGGAGGACTGTTATCATCGCGCGCGCCAGTATTCTCTCGACCGCAGCCAGTTCGGACGGCCGCTCGCCGCCAACCAGATCCCGCAGCTCAAGCTCGCCGACATGGCGACCGAGATCGCGCTCGGCCTCGGGGCGGCGCTGGCGGTGGGACGGAACATCGACGCGGGGACCTGGTCGCCGGAAATGGTGAGCCTGATCAAGCGCAACAATTGCGGCAAGGCGCTCGACATCGCCCGCGTCGCCCGCGACATGCACGGCGGCAACGGCATCTCGGCCGAGTTCCACGTCATCCGCCACGCGATCAACCTCGAGACGGTCAACACCTACGAGGGCACGCACGACATTCATGCGCTGATCCTGGGCCGCGCCATCACGGGGATACCGGCATTCGTACCGGGCGGCTGACGCGCACTTCCCCTCTCCCCTTGGGAGAGGGAGGGGCCCGCTCGACGAAGTCGAGTGGGAGGGTGAGGGTGCCACCGCCGGCCGCAGTCCCCTCACCCTCCCGCCGCCGTCGGCGGCTCCTTCCCTCCCAATGGGAGAGGGACAGTGACGGCACGCACGACAGTGGTGACCAATGGGCACCAGCCATCGACTCTTTGGCATCTGGCGGTGCAGCATGGTTCGGCAATCATCGAGGTCCGCAGGAGCATCACGACCGGATCGGCAACAGCCACGCCCGCAGAGGCAGATCCGGACTTGCCAGGGAAGGATCGAGAATGAGCGGACGTTACAGGATGCTGGCGGCGGCGACGATGCTGGCATCGCCCTGGTGGCTGGCGAGCGCGGCCGCGCAGGATGCACCTGCCCAGGCGGCGGAGACCCCGCAAGCCGACGCGGACGACATCATCGTCACCGCCAGCCGGCGCGACGAGCAGCTCAGCCACGTCCCGGCCAGCATCGCCGCGCTCAGCCAGGCGAAGATGGACAGCCAGGGCGTGCGCGACGTCAACGACATCGCGCGGCTGACGCCGGGCCTCAACTTCCGGCGCGAGAGCCGCTTCTCGGGATCGAACACCAACATCGCCATCCGCGGCATCCAGTCGACCGACGGCGCGGCGACCACCGGCATCTACATCGACGACGTGCCGATCCAGTCGCGCGCGGTCGGCTTCAGCTCGGCCAACACCTATCCCAAGATCTTCGACCTGCAGCGCGTCGAGGTGCTGCGCGGGCCGCAGGGCACGCTGTTCGGCGCGGGTGCGGAGGGCGGCGCGGTGCGCTTCATCACGCCGCAGCCGGGGTATGACCGCTACAGCGGCTATGCCCGCGCCGAGGTCGCCTTCACCGAGAACGGCGATCCCACCTATGAGGCGGGCGCGGCGATCGGCGGGCCGATCGTGAGCGACGTGCTCGCCTTCCGCGCCAGCGCCTGGTTCCGCCGCGACGGCGGCTGGGTCGATCGGGTCGATTCGAACACCGGCACGGTCACGGCCGACGCCAATTCGGAGAATTCGCTCGCCTTCAAGGCCGCGATCGGCTGGCGCCCGGTCGAGGGGCTGACGATCACGCCGTCGGTCTACTATCAGAACGTCAGGATCGACGACACCAGCGGCTATTGGGAGGCGCTGACCGACCGCGGCGATACCCGCTTCCGCAACGGCTATGTCCAGGCGCAGCCGCAGCGCGACCGCTATGTGCTGCCCTCGCTGGGGGTGGACTGGGATCTCGGCGGCGTCACGCTGATCTCCACCACCTCCTGGTTCGACCGCAACCAGCGCGAGACCCGCGACTATACCAATTTCGATGCCGAGCTGGTCTCGCCCGGCAATCCCTATCCGACGCTGCCGGGCCAAGTCGCGACCGGCTTCTTCGGCGACAGGCAGCATAACTTCACCCAGGAGGTGCGGCTGCAGTCGAACGGCAGCGGCCCGCTCCACTTCGTGATCGGCGGCTTCTACAGCAACGAGCGGCAGAGCTCCTATCAGCGCAACCGCGACGAGTTCATGGACACGCTGATCCGCAACGCCTTCAACGACGCCTTCGGCATCGAAGGGTTCTTCGGCACCGGCTATCTGCCGGACTTCTATATCTACGACAGCATCACCCGCAGCCGCACCCGGCAGCTCGCCGGCTTCGGGCAGGTCGACTTCAAGCCCACCGACACGCTGACGCTGACTGCGGGCGTGCGCGTCGCCCACGTCAAGGTGGACCATGCGCAATACGCGATCGGCCCCTTCGCCGGCGGCACGATCGACACGTCGGGCAGCGCTAAGGAGACGCCGGTCACGCCCAAGTTCGGCATTTCCTGGCAGGTGACGCCGGACAACCTCGTCTATGCCTCGATCGCCAAGGGCTTCCGCGCCGGCGGAGTGCAGACCCGCGTGCCGGCATTGTGCGACGCCGACGTCCGCGGCCTCGGCTACGACCAGTCGCCGACGAGCTATGATTCCGACAGCGTCTGGTCCTACGAGGTCGGCACCAAGGGCGGCTTCCTCGGCGGCGCGCTGACGGTCGACGCCAGCGCCTTCTACATCAAGTGGAAGAACATCCAGACCTCGCTCTACCTGCCGACCTGCGGGTCGAGCTTCATCGCCAATGCGGGGCAGGCGACCAGCAAGGGCTTCGACCTGGCGCTGCAGGGCCGGCCGAGCGACGGGCTGACGCTGGGGCTGGTGATGGGCTATACCCACGCCACCTACGATGAGGACGTCTACGGCGGCAGCGGCCTGCTGATCTTCGGCAAGGGCGACTATGTCTACCGCGGGCCGAAGCTGAGCTTCACCCTATCCGGCCAGTACGACTTCCAGCTCGGGGGAAGCAGCGCCGATCGCGACGGATTCGTGCGGTTCGACTATTCCTACGGTCAGCGCGGGCCCCGCAACAACCCCGACGCGTTCGGCTACGACCCGGTCATCACCAACGGCGACGAGACCAACATCATCAACGCGCGCGCCGGCATCCGGCGCGACGGGGCCGAGCTGTCGCTGTTCGTGAACAACCTCACCAACAGCCATCCCGAGCTGGCGCGCTATCGCCTGTTCCCGGGATCGCCGTTGATCACCAACGCGACCGTCCGCCCGCGGACGATCGGGCTCACGGCGACCTATCGCTATTGAAGAAGCAGGGCAGCTGACGGGAGCGGTTGTCCGTCCAGATTGAAGCGTAGCTGTGCTCCTGCGAAGGCAGGAGCCCTGGATCACTATCATGTCGCTCGCGGCCAGGGCTCCTGCTTTCGCAGGAGCACATGTCATTCAGGCCGATCGATGTGCGCCGTCAGCGCGGCCGGTCGAGGTCCGCGATCATCCGCGCGATCGCACGGGTGTCGTCGCCGCGCATCAGCGCCTCGGCGACGCGCGCGCGGTCGCCGGGCGGGTGCGACTGGCTGAGCTTGGCAACACCCTCGATGCTGTCGACATGGATGCGGAAGGAACGGATCATCGGCAGCAGCATCGCGACGCGGCCCTCCGGCGCGTCGTCGAGCGTCCAGGGCCGGTCGGCGCCGCGCTCCAGGCAAGCGGCGGTGCGCTCCAGCACGGCGAGCTGGCTGGCCCCGTCGTCGATCGGCTCCAGCGTGCCGCGGACATGCGCGGCGACATAATCCCAGGTCGGCACCTGCGGCTTCTCGACATACCAGCGCGGCGAGACATAGGCGTGCGGTCCGGAGAACACCGCCAGCACCTGCTGCCCCGCCGACAGTGCGGGCGCGTGCGGGTTGCGCCGCGCCATGTGGCCGAGCAGCCGGTCGGTCGCGGCGTCGTGCTCGAAGACCATCGGGCAGGAGGTGGCGCGGATGCCCGCCGCGTCGGTCGTGATCAGCAGGGCGAAGGGATAGGCGGCGACGATCGCCGCGGGATCGTCCGCGCGATAGGCGTCGGGCACGAACAGGCCCGGCTTCGGTTGCTCGGAACCGTTCATGCGCCCTCGGCGAGCGGCGGCACCCCGACCGCCGTCAGCTTGATCTCGACGTAATCGTCGATCCCGTGCCGCCCGCCTTCGCGGCCGAGGCCCGATTCCCTGATCCCGCCGAACGGCGCCACCTCGGTCGAGACGATGCCCGTATTCATGCCGACCATGCCATACTCCAGCGCCTCGGCCATCCGATAGGACCGCGCCATGTCGCGCGTATAGACGTAAGCGGCGAGGCCCGCGCGCCCTTCGTTCGCGAGCGCGAGCGCCTCCGCCTCGCCCTCGAAGCGGATCAGTGCGGCGAGCGGACCGAACGTCTCCTCGCGGCACAGCAACGACTGCGGATCGACGTCAGCGAGCACCGTCGGCGCGAAGAAGCTGCCCTCAGCGGTGCCGCCGCCGGTCAGCATCCGGGCGCCGCGCTCGATCGCGTCCTTCAGATGGCGCGCGACCTTGTCGACCGCCGTCGTATCGATCAGCGGCCCCTGATCGGTACCCTCCGCCAGCCCGTCGCCGAGCCGCAGCGCGGCGGCGCGCTCGGCGAGCCTGGCGGCGAAGGCGTCGTAAACCGGCGCCTCGACGAAGATGCGGTTGGCGCAGATGCAGGTCTGGCCGGCGTTGCGGAACTTGGCGATCATCGCGCCGGCGACCGCCGCGTCGAGGTCGGCATCGGCGAAGACGATGAACGGCGCATTTCCGCCAAGCTCGAGCGAGACGCGCTTGACCGTCGCCATGCAGCGCGCGGCGAGCTGCTTGCCGACCGCGGTCGATCCGGTGAAGCTGAACTTGGCGACGCGCGGATCGCCGACCAACACGTCGCCGATCGGCGCGGGAGCGCCTGTCACGATGTTGAACACGCCGGCTGGGACTCCTGCCTCCTCGGCAAGCACTGCCAGCGCGAGCGCGGAGAAGGGGGTGAGGTCGGACGGCTTCAGCACGATCGTGCATCCGGCGGCGAGCGCAGGCGCGACCTTGCGCGCGATCATCGACGAGGGGAAGTTCCACGGCGTCACCGCCGCGACGACGCCGACTGGCGCACGCGTGACGATCAGCCGCCGGTCCGCCTGGTTGGCCGGGATCACCTCGCCGTAGATGCGTCGCGCTTCCTCGGCGAACCATTCGAAATAGGCGGCGGTCGACCCGACCTCGCCATGCGCTTCGGCGAGCGGCTTGCCCTGCTCGCTGGTGAGGATGCGCGCCAGGTCCTCGCGATGCGCGATGATGAGGTCATGCCAACGGCGGAGGATATCCGATCGCTCCTTGGCTGAACGAGCGCGCCAGCCGGGCAGCGCCCGTTCGGCCGCCGTCACCGCGCCGGATGTCTCCGTACCGCCGAGGTTCGGGACAGTGCCGATCACGGCACCGGTCGCTGGGTTGGAGACTGTCAGAGTCGCATCGCCGTCGGCCCATTGCCCGTCGATATAGGCCGAGCGGCGCAGCAAGTCGGGACGGGCGAGCGCGATCGGATCGGTCATTCGCCAATCACCCGGCCGAGCGCACGCTCCAGAATATCCAATCCCTCCGCCAGTTGCGCATCCGGAATCGTGAGCGGCGCAAGGATGCGGATCGCCTGCCCGAGCGGACCGCAGGTGAGGACGATCAGGCCGTTATCGAGCGCGCGCGCAACGACCCGCTTTGCCGCCTGCGGATCGGGCGCACCCGCGTCGTCGAGGATGTCGAAGGCGACCATCGCACCCAGCCCGCGCGGCGCAGAGACACGGGTCAGGTCGTTGCGTCCGGCGAACCCGGCGATACGGGCGGAAAGCGTGCCCCCGATCGCAGCGGCACGGTCGCACAGCCGCTCCTCCTCGATCACCTCGAGCACCGCCAGCGCCGCCGCGCAGGCGACCGGAGAGCCGCCGAAGGTGGTACCGAGCCCGCCCGGGTCGCACGCGTCCATCACCGCCTTGCGCCCGATCACCCCGGCGAGTGGGAAGCCGCCAGCCAGCCCCTTGGCTACCGTGATCAGGTCGGGCTCAACCCCACTGTGCTCGATGCCGAACAGCCTGCCGGTGCGGGCGAAGCCGGTCTGCACCTCGTCGGCGATCAGCAGGATGCCATGGCGGTCGCAGATGTCGCGAAGCGCGCGCAGCAGCTCATGCGGTGTCGGATGGAAGCCGCCTTCACCCTGTACCGGCTCGATGACGATCGTGGCCACCTGCCTGGGTTCGACGCTTGCGGCGAACAGCAGGTCGAGCGCACGCAGGCTCTCCGCGACGGTGACGTCGCCGGACGGAAAGGGGACATGATGCACGCCCCCCTGCATCGGGCCGAATCCGGTCTTGTAGGGAGCGACCTTGCCGGTCAGCGCCATCGTCAGCAGCGAGCGTCCGTGAAACGCGCCGGCGAACGCGATCGCCGATGCCCGGCCCGTTGCGCGGCGGGCGATCTTCACCGCATTCTCGACCGCCTCCGCGCCGGTCGAGAAGAGTACCGTCTGCGCATCCCCCGCGATCGGCGCGAGCGCGTTGAGGCGCTCGGCCAGCGCGACATAGGGTTCGTAGGCGACGACCTGAAAGGCGGTATGCGTGAACCGGTCGAGCTGCGCATGGACCGCGGCCATCACCTTGGGATGCCGATGTCCCGTGTTGACCACCGCGATCCCTGCCGCGAAGTCGATGTAGCGGCGCCCCTCGACGTCCCACAGCTCGGCATTCTCCGCCCGGTCGGCGGCAATCGCGGTGGCGTTGGCAATGCCCCGCGGGATCGCGTCGAGACGGCGACGGTGGAGCGCGGCGTTGGACTGCATGGCGGCCTTTCGAAGACAAGCGAACTGGCCGTCAGACTGTCACTCCGTGTCGGTCGGAATAAGATGCGAACGAAAGCGGCGGTGGTGCCTGCGAATCACCGTCGGGCGGATCGGCGTTCGACAATTGGCTCCTCCCCTGAAGGGGAAGGGCTTGAGTTAGGCAGGCGGTACGCCTGAATCTCGATCGCCTAAACAATCTCCTCCCGGGCGATCGTCGCCACGATCCACCGCCGGAAGCGGGCGATCGCTGGACTCGACCAGCGGTCGGTCCGGGCGATGAGCAGGTAGGAGCCGAGCGAGAGCTTCTCGAACGGCCCGTCCTCGCCGCCGAGCTCGACCAGCTGCCCCGTCTCGATCGCATCGGCCGCCAGGAAATGATTGGCGAGCGCGATGCCGCGTCCCTGACAGGCGGCGTCGATCGTCAGATGCGCGTGCCACAGTCGCGTGCCGGTGATATCCTCAGGCACCGCGACACCATGCGCGGTCAGCCATGCTCGCCAGTTCTCGAAATTCTCCTCGTGCAGCAACGGGTGCGCCAAGAGGTCGGCCCCGCGCGTGATCGGCGGCGCGCTCGCCAGATAGGCGGGGCTGGCGACCGGGATGACCGACGGCCGCGCCAGTTCGAGCGTGCGCACGTTGGGCGGCAGGTCGATCGATTCCCCATAGGTGGGCGCGTAGCGGATATCGATATCGGCCTCGTGCCGGTTGAAGTCGGGCTGGTGGTCGCTCGGCCGCACCTCGATCGTCATCCCCGAGTGCGCCATCTCGAACGCACGCATCCGCGACAGCAGCCATTTCGACGCGAAGCCCGGCATACACCAGATCTTGAGCTGATGGTCGTCGCTCGCCTTTATGAGATCGAGCGTCGCGTTGGAAATGAGGTCGATCGCGGCGGCGATGTTGCGATGATAGGCGAGCCCCTCAGGTGTCAGCGCCGAACCGGAGCGGGCGCGTTCGAGCAGCATGGTTCCCGTCCACAGCTCGAGCGCGCGCAGGTGTCGACTGACGACGGCATGGTCGAGGCTCAGCGTCTGCGCCGCCTTGCGGATTCCGCCGAGCCGCGCCACCGCATCGAATGCACGAAGCGCAGCAAAAGGTGGGATGCTGTTGCGCGGCGGAAGCCCTTTCGCGCCCTCGCGTGGCTTGCGGCTGTTCAATTTAATCTCCATTGCCGCTGGCGCGGCCGCCCTTGCGCGTCATCTCGCTCGCGCCTAGCTTGCGATCACTCTTCACGAAACGCAATCGACGGTCGCCGGTGATGCAGACACAAGCCGCCTGGCGCGCGATGCAGGTCGCCGATCTGCCTGCGGTGGTTCAGGTCGCCGGCATTGTTCATCCGGAATTCCCGGAAGACGAAGCTGTATTCCGCGGGCGCTTGGCGCTCTTTGCGGCTGGGTGTCATATTCTGGAGAGCGGCGGCACCGTCGCGGGATATTTGGTAAGCCATCCCTGGCGATACGCCGATCCACCTGCGCTGAACGCGATGTTGAGCGAACTGCCTTCCTCGCCGTCGACCTTTTACATTCATGATCTGGCGATCCTGCCAAGCGCACGAAGGTCCGGAGAAGGCAAGGCGATGATCGAGGAGATCGCTGCGTTCGCGCATGGGCGCGGCTTCGATAATCTCTCGCTGGTCGCTCTCGGCGGCGCTCAGCCGTTCTGGCGCGCATGTAGATTTGAAGCAGTTGCAGAGGCCGGCATCCAGTCGAAGCTGCACAGCTACGGCGTCGACGCCTGCTTCATGATACGGACTGCCGGACTGGCTTGAATGGATAGTCCGCTGAGCTTGGCGGCGGGCTGATCGGCATGGTCACACCTCCCGATGACATCGCACCTTCGAAGAAGGCACAATCCACGATGACATGCGTTCCGAAGCTGAAATGAATCAACTCGTGAGGCGAATGTGGGCGAACGCACGAAGCAATCGATGGTGAGTTCCGGGATCGAGGGACTCGACGAAGTTCTCCGTGGCGGGCTGCCGGCATCCAACCTCTATATTCTCCAGGGCGCGCCGGGATCGGGCAAGACGACCGCCGCCCTGCAGTTCCTGCGTGCCGGCGTCGCACGGGGCGAGCGGTGCATCTATGTCAGCCTCTCGCAAACAAAGGCCGAGCTGGAGGCGATCGCGAAATCGCACGGATGGACGCTGGACGGCATCCGCGTCGAGGAGTTGTCCGCGTCGGAGTCCGTCAGCGGCGCTGCCGACCAGACGATCTTCCAGACCGCCGAACTGCGGCTCGACGAGACGAGGAAGGCGATAGAAAGCGCGATCGAGGAGCATGAACCCAGTCGCCTCGTTTACGACTCGTTGCTCGAGATCCGGCTGATCACCGGGGATTCGCCACGTTTCCGGCGTGAGCTCATCGCCTTCAAGGCCTTCCTCGCAAGGCGCAACGTCGTCGCTTTGCTGCTCGACACCCAAGCCCAAGAGATGGCCCAGTCGGGCGAGGAGGTCGATGGCATCGCCCACGGCGTGATCCGCCTCGACAAGGCGCTCGAGGAATATGGCTCCGTCCGGCGCCGGATTGAGGTGTGCAAGATGCGCGGCGTGCCCGTCGCCGACGGCTATCACGACATGGCGATCCGCGAAGGCGAGGGCGTGGTCGTCTTTCCACGCATCATCCCGGGTTCGGCGGTCGGGAGCGACAAGCCGCACTTGATCAAGTCCGGCGTCGACACGCTCGACGAAATGTTCGGTGGCGGGCAGGAAGCAGGAACGACCACGCTCGTGATCGGGCAGGCGGGTACGGGCAAATCGACCATGGCCTCGCTCTATGCGACCGCGGCGCTCAAACGGGGCGAAAGCGTCGCCCTCTTCCTGTTCGAGGAGCGGCTCGAGACCTTTTTCCGACGCTCGGAAGGGCTCGGCATGGATCTGCGCCAGTTCCATGAGGACGGCCAGCTGGTCATTCGCGATTTCAATCCCAACGAGATCTCGCCGGGAGAGTTCGGCCAGATCGTCCAGGAGGCGGTCAGCAGCGAAAAGGTACGCGTCGTGGTGATCGACAGCTTCACCGGCTACGTCAATTCGCTGCCGCATCGCGACAAGGCGGTCCGCGACATCCAATCGCTGCTCAAATATCTCGCCCGCGCCGGGGTGCTCACGATCCTGATCGTGGCGCAGCACGGCCTCCTCGGCCAGAATCTCGGCACCGACGTCGACGTGAGCTTCCTCGGCGACACCGTGCTGCTGTTGCGGATCATCGAGCATGAGGGCCGGCTGCGGCGCAGCATCACGGTCGTCAAGAAACGCCACGGTCCGCACGATCTCGACGTGCGCGAACTCTTCATCCAGAGTTCGGGCGTCAGTGTCGTCCCATATAACCCGTTGCCGGACATGTGATCGTCCCCGTGTCGCGGAATGACGGGTCTCTCGACTGGATATTGGCGCTTGCGCCTTACCGGCGGGATGCCGACTATCTCGAAATGCTCCTTTCCCAGCATGGCTTGTCGGTGCAGCAGGCCGCTGGGCTGGAAGAGTTTGCCGCGCTGCTGGAGCAATCGCCCGGCATTCTGGTGGCGACCCACGAGGCGCTGAAGCCGGACGTTCTGGAGCTGGTCCGCTCGCATCTGCTCGATCAGCCGGACTGGTCCGAGATGCCGATCATCATTCTTCTGGACCGGGCCGCACCTCACGCGCGCATCCGCGCTGAGCTGAGTGCCGCCTGGCCGGGATCTCGCCAGCTTTACTATCAGCGTCCAGTGGCGACGCTGGAACTCGTCAGCGGCGTCCAGTCGGCGCTGTTGGCCCGCCTGCGTCAGCGCGACGTGCGCGATCACATCGAACGCGAGATCGAGCTGCGGCGCGAACTCAATCATCGCGTGAAGAACATCCTCGCCAGCGTCTCGTCGATATTCTCGATGACCCGCCGGAGCGCTGATTCGCTTGAGCGGTTTGCCGAGGATTTCGGCGGCCGGCTGATGGCCCTCGCGAACATCCACTCGGTCGCATTCGAGGCGGACGGGGAATCGGTGGAGCTCGCGCAGGTCGCCGACCTCACCTTGAAGCCGTACCAAACGAGCAGCGAGGATCGTATCATTGTCGAGGGACCGGGAGTCACCTTGCGGCGAGAAGCGGCGACCACACTCGCGCTTTGCTTCCACGAGCTCGCAACCAATGCGCTCAAATACGGCGCCTTGTCTCAGCCGGGCGGCCGCGTGCAGCTGCATTGGGCGGTGTCGGCGACCGATGCGATCCTGACCATCCAGTGGATCGAAAGCGGAGGTCCGCCGGTAAGGGAGCCGTCGCGAAGCGGCTATGGCACGAGCTATCTTCGTTCTGCCCTCAGGAGCGTGTTCGGCTCGCCTCCGGCCATCGTTTACCGACCGGAAGGGCTGCACTTCACGATATCGGGTCCGCTTTCTCGCGTATGGCTGAAACGGTGAATTGGATGGAACGTTCAAGAGACATGGTTCAGTCTCAGTCGGCGCTCCGCATCTTCTATCTGGAAGACAATCCGCTGATCGTTTTCCATGTCGAGACGATGATCGAGGATCTGGGGCATGTATTCGCCGGCTCTGCCGGCAGCTTCGCCGAACTGGTCCAAATGATCGACTCGCTGGAGATCGACGGCGTGCTGGTGGACATCGATCTGGCTGACGGGCGGACCGGCCCCGACGCGGCGGAATGGCTTCGCGATCGCGGAATCCCTGCTGTCTTCGTTACGGGGCAGGAGATGATCGCGGCCGAATATCCGGCGGCGGCGCTCGGGCTGATCAAGAAGCCCGTCACGGCCTCCGATCTCGCGGCCAAACTGGAATTGTTCCGTCGCGGATGATGCCCCCAGCAAATGTCGGGACAAACACCTAGCGCCCTGCGGTCATCAACCTGACCGGGCCGATCAGCCCGGACGGGCGGAGCGGGGCGTCGGGTTTGTAGGTCGGGACCGTCGTGAAGGTGATTTTCTTCGCGCCCGGCTGGACGTCGCCGATCAGGCGGTTGACCCAGAGATTGGCGACGCGGACTTCGAGCCGGTTCCGGCCCGGCTTGACCGTGCCGGCGATGTCAAGCCGATAGGGCGCGTGCCAGACGGTGCCGACGAGCCGGTCGTTGACGCGCACCTCCGCCACGTCGCCGACCGATCCCAGGTCGAGCAGCAGCGGCTGGCCCGGGCGATGGCCGGCCGGCACGGTGAAGTCCTTGGTATAGGTCGACACGCCCGAGAAATATCGGACGCCGGGATTGGCCTGGCCGCTGAGCGAGCCGAGGTCGGGGAGGGTGATCGAGGCGGGCGCGCCGCGGCCGGGCTGGAAAGCGACGGTCCAGACGCCGTCGAGCGTCGCGACGGGTTGAGCCGCGGGCCTGGCGACGGTGGCCGAGGGCGCGCCGGCGGGGTTGCGGAAGACCACGAAGAAGCTGCCCTCCGCCTCGAAATCCAGCGGCACGATCGTCTCATTGCCGTCGATACGGTAAGAGACCGGCTCGGAGGTTCCGGTGTCCGCGCGCCAGATCTCGGGGGCCTTGCCGGTCACGCGGAACCGCGCCTCGACCCGCTCGGGGCGGTTGCGGCGGTTGTTGACGAAATAGACGTCGCCGTCGTCGAGCCGGCGGTGGACGAACAGCAGCTCGCTGTCGGGCTGCGGCTTCGCATAGCTGAAATCGGGCGACACGCCGATGCGCTGCAGCGCGCCCTCGACGTCGCGGCCCGCGATCACGCGGCCGCGGCCGACTTCGGTCACGGATTGGCCCGGCCACAGGCGGGCGACCAGCGCGCGATATTCCGGCCTGTCCTCACCGAGCGCGGGCGAGCCGGCCGGCGCGTCGCCGACGATCGTCGCGCCGCTCTCCGCGAGCTTCGCCAGATGCCGCAACATCGGCAGCGTCATGCGCCCGCTCATGCCGCCGAGATAGAGGACGCGGTAGCGTGCGCCCGACGGTGCGACGAGATCGCCGTTGTCCACCTTGAGCAGATCGCGGACCGCTCTCGGGCTCACGAAATCATAGGCGTAGCGGGTCGGCACGTCCTTGAAATAGGTCGCCTGCGTCTGGCCGACCGTCGGCGATTCCTCGCCGTAGAAATAGGCGACGTCGGCGAAGAAGCGGCCTTGCTGGAGCATATGGCCGCTGCGCGCGAGATAGTCGATCCACGGCCGCGCCATTTCCGCCCAGGTCTCGTGCCGGTTGAAATACTGGCCGAAGACGAGGAGCGACAGGCCCGGCTGCCTGTCGTCGACCGGCTGGTGGACCGAGGTGTGGATCACCGGCCGGTTGATGCCGTTCGCGAACTCCAGATCGATGATGCGGCGCAGGTCCGACGGCGCATGGGCCCAGGGGGTGACCGCGCTGGTCATCGATTCGGCCGCGACCAGATTCTGGCCGTAGAGATGCGCGACCGACGCCGCGCCGCGCATGTCAGAGAGGTAGACGGTCTTGGCCGCCCCGTCCCGCGGCCAGGTCCACAGCGCCGCCATCGGCACGTCGGCGTAACGCCGCATGTCCATGTCGTCGCCGAGCGAGGGGCGGCCGGCCTCCAGCGCCTCGCCATAGACCTTCAGGCCGTTCTCGTGCGCCACGGCGGCGACGGTGCCGTAATGCTGCGAGGCGTGGAGTTCGCCGATCGTGCGGCGGAAGTCGTAGAGGAAGCGGTCGCTCTCGCTTCGCGAGCCGACGATCGCGCCGGTCAGCGCCGGCAGCCACGGGCGGGAATCGTAGCCGCGCAGGTGCCGGAATTCCTCGAGGATGCGCGGCGTCCAGTTGAACGCGCCGACCTCGGTCGAGTCGGTCAGCAACGCCTTGACACCGCGCGCGCCGATCATGTCCGCGCCGGCGGCGTCGCGGTACATCTTGAGATAGGTCTCAAGATAATCGCGCACCGCGCGGCCGTCGAGCTTGTCGACCTCCAGCCCGGTCGCCTCGGCGGGGGCGGGGTGGTTGGTCTTGCCGGTGAGCGACCAGCCCATCCGCACGATCCGCCAGCTCCCTTCGGGCGGCGTCCAGTCGAGCGTGCCGTCGGGGCGCATCCGCGCGGTGAGGTCGACGACCTCCGCCGCGGGCACGCCCTTCACGTCCGGCCCGGCATCCGCGTCGAGCGCATAATAGTCGTTGGACAGGGAGAAGCCGGCCTTGGTCTCCCATTGATTGACGCGCGCCTCGGACGAGAGGCGCAGCTCCGCCACCGGCATCATCGGCTTGGCCGCGAAGAAGGCCGTGACCAGGCTGTCGTCGACGCCCGGCGCGGGCGTGAACTTCGGCGGGCCGTCGGGCGCAAGCGCGAACACGATGCGGAACCGGCGCGCCGTCACCGGGGCGAAGCTCACCGTGGTCGGCGCCATGCTGAGCGTGACGTCGGTGACCTTGCGCCACGACAGCCCGTCGTCGCTCGCCTCCAGCCGCGGCTGGATCGACGCGGGGGCGAAGATCGAGGCGGCGCCGGGCACGTAGAGCGATGCCGAGCGGATCGTCTGCGGCCGGTCATAGTCGAGGGTGATGACGGTCGGCGTATCCCGGCTGCTGCGCGGCACGTCGACCGCGGTGGCGAACCGGCCGTCGGCGAGCGGGGCGGCGTCAAGCGGCTTGCCGTCGCCGAGCGTTGCGCGCGGGGCGGGGAGCGCGCCCGTATCGGTCACGCGATAGGCGACCACCGCCGAGTCGGCGTAGTGGACGGGGTCGGGCTTCTTCTTCTCGCCGCTCAGCGACGCGAGCGGATCGACCGCCGCCACGTCCTGGAACGGCCCGGTGGTCTGGGGCGGCGCGGGCAGCACGCCGGTGAAGCGGCGGCCGCCGGTGACGATCGTCTCGCTCCAGGCGATCTTCTTCACCCCATCCTCCGGCCTGACCCAGGGGCCGCCGGTTTCCGACCAGCCGGGCGAGGCGGCGATAGCGAGCTCCAGATCGAGTTGGTCGGCGAGGTTCGCGGCGTAGCGGAAGGCGTCCTTCCATTCGGGCGTCATGTAGACGAGCCGCTTGTCGACGATCTGCGGCGTGATCAGGTTGGCGTCGAAGTTCTGGAGCCCGGCGATGCCGGTCCGCTTCATCCACTCCAGGTCCTTGCGGATGCCGTCCTTCGAGATGTTGCCGTTCATCCAGTGCCACCACACGCGCGGACGGGCGGCGGCGGGCGGGTCGCGGAAAGCTTCGAGCAGTGGATCGCCGGCCGGCGCACGCTCCTGCGCCGGCAGTCCTGCGGCGAGGCAGGTCGCCGCGAGCAATGCGGCCAGACCGAGACGGGCGGAGCGGGGCGGCCGGACGGTGGCGGTCATTCTACTCTCCCAGGAACGAGCTGTTCTGGTTTTGAGGCAGCTTGAATCTGTCCTGTTCAGATTGGAGCATCGTTCAGTGCTCCTGCGAAGGCAGGAGCCTTGGCCGCAAGCGACTGCCCTGTGATCCAGGGCTCCTGCCTTCGCAGGAGCACGATTCCATTTCATCCGAACAGACCCCTATTTGATCTTGAGCGTCGCGGTGAGGAAGAAGGCGCGCGGCTGCGACGGGATGACCTGGATGAGACCGTTGGACCCCGCCGCCGCCACCGCTTCCGGCGTCAGCCCCTGCCGGTCGAGCGAGGCGAAGATGCTGCCCGAGCGCGAATAGGACAGGATGCCGTAGTTGTTGAGCAGGTTGTTGACGTTCGCCTGCACCCTGAAGTTGCCGAACTCGACCGATGCGCCGAGGTCCACCGTGCTGAAGCCGGGCAGGTAGAAGGCGTTGAAGCGGTTCGCCGCGCGCTTGCCGAGATAATTGTAGGTGGCGAACACCTGCAGCGCATCGGTGAGCTTCACCGTGCCGGTCGAGCGGACAATCAGCTTGGGATTGTTGTCGGCATCACCGTCCGGAATCGTGACGAGCCGGTCGTCGTCGCGCGTCGGCTGGCCCTGGATCCAGGTGCTGAAGCCCGACGCCTTGGGCTCCTGGATCGTCACCGCCGAATAGAGGTTGAAGCGGCCGAAGGTGAGGTTCGACTGCAGCTCGACGCCATAGGTCTCGATCTGCCCGAACACGAGCGGCGGCGTATAGGCGAGGCCGTTCTGGTCGACGAAGGTCTGCGAATCGGCGACGTTCGACAGCTTCGAATAGAAGGGGAAGGCCTGGATATCGATGCCGCCGCGACGGTATTTGAGACCGGCCTCGATCTGGGTGATCTTCTGCGGCCTGGGGAATTGGGTCGCGATCTCCGCGGGCGTGTCGATCGCCTGGATGATGCCGAAGCTCGGCGCCTTCTTGCCCTGCGTGTAGCGGACATAGGCGTTGAAATTGTCGGAGAATGTGTAGGCAATCGAGCCGGAGAAGTTGAAGAAGTCGAACTTGCGCTTCGTCTGCGTCGTCCCGGTGATCTGGTTGGGAGCGTTGTCGTAGAGCGTCGCCGGATTGCCATCCGCCCCGCCGACGGCGAAGCGGTTGCCGGTGAAGGCGGTCAGCGTCGCGTTGGTGATGTCGTAGCTGATCCGCTCGTAGCGCACGCCGCCTTCGATCTGCAGCCGATCGGTAACCTGCCAGCTGTCCCCGGCGACGAAGGAGAGCGTCTCCTGCTCGCCGTCGTAATAGTCGCCGCCGACGTTGGCGCCGAAATTGGAGAAGCCGGTCGGCGACGTCACCTGGAAGCTGCCGCCGCCTGCGGCCGGCGCACGGTCGAGCGTGATGCTGAGGAACTGCGGATCGGGCTCCAGCGTGAGCAGGCCGTAGCCGGCGACCGACATGTCCTGCCTGAGCGTGCCGGTCTGGTAATAGCCGCCGATCGCCAGATTGTGGTTGCCGAGCTCCGCGCTCAGCGTGAACTGGTCCTGGAAGGATTCGCCCCGGTAGCGCGGCGAATAGCCGGCGAGCGTCTCGACCCCGTTCGCCAGGATATGCTGGTTGGGCAGGTTGTTGACCGGCACGCTGACCTGGAGCCCGCCGGGCCCGATGTCGATGTTGGCCCGCGCCGCGATGCTGCCGTCGGGGAAGCGGAAGGTGAGGGTGCCCGGCGCGATCGCGCCGGTGAAGAGATAGGTGGTGAGGTCGCTCAGCGACGACGCGCTGATGATCGCGCCGACCGACCAGTCGCTCTTGTTGCGGCTGTAGCGCGCCTTGTTCTCGAAGCGGATATTGTCGCCGAACTCCTGCGTCCAGTTCGCCCCGACCGACCAGGATCGCGAGTGCACCGCGTCCTTCGGATTCCAGTTCGCTGCGCTGTCGTCGGGGCGAGTGTAGGGGTGGTCGCCGGGACCGGGCAGCGTCGTCTTCGTGTTGTCATAGGGCCGGGCGATCTTCGGGTCCTTGAAGCCGAAGGCCGGGATGAACTCGTCGAAGCCGTTGCGGTCGTTCAGATATTTTGCGGTCAGCAGCAGCGAGCCGCTGTCGTAGCGCCACAGCAGGTTGCCGCGGACCTGTCCGCCGCGATTGCGGAAGAAGCCGGGATCGCGCGCACCGATGCTTTTCCGGTAGAAGCCGGCCACCGCATAATAGAGCTCCGACGAGCCGATCCGGCCGCCGGTATAGGCGTCGGCGCGGTAATATTCGTTGTTGCCGCTCCCCTCCAGGCCGACCTTGGCCTGGATTTCCGTGCCGGGATCGGAGCGGCCGGTGCGCGAGATGTAGTTGAAGATGCCGCCGGGCGCATTGGGTCCGGTGATCGCTGCGGTGCCGCCGCGCAGCGCCTCGAGCCGGCTCAGCATGATGTCCGGCCGGCTGAAATAGTCGGGGCCGTAATTGCTGACGAGGATCGGTTCGACCGGCAGGCCGTCCTCTTGCAGCGAGACGTAGAAATAGCCGTTGTCGGCGTCGAGCGAGTTGGCGGAGACGCCGCGCGAGTAGACGACGTTGCGGATCTCGCCCAGCGCGTTGTTCACGAACACGCCCGGCACGGTGCGGAGCACGTCCGCGGCGGAAGTGATTGCCTGCTGCTGGAGCTGCTCGCTGGTGACGGCGGTGATCGAGATGGGCGCCCGCTCGATCGCGCGGGGATTGAGCACGCCGGTGACGATGATGTCCTGCTCCGGGGACGGCTCTGCTTCCTGACTGTCCTGCGCCGGAGTCTGCGCCAGGGCCGGCGCTGCAGCCAGTATCGCGGTGGCAAGTGCGGTACCGGACGCCAGCAATGCTGCGAAACCACGCATCATCCTCTCCCCTCCCACTTTGCGAGTGCCGCACCGTGGCCCGATGCTTGACACTGCTGTTTATTCATTCATTGTTGAATGAACGTACGACGGAATTTGCGCTGCTGTCAAACCGGGAGAGGATGAAGGATGGGGGCGATACGGCAGCTGTCCCGGATGCAGCGGTGCATGATCGCAGCGGGCGCGCTGAGCCTGACCGGCAGTGCCTCGGCGCAGGCTGACCAGGTGCGGCCTGCCTCAGCGGGCGTGGTGACGATCGACACCGGGAGCATCGCTGGCGAGGTCCGTCCGGACCTGCGCGTCTATCGCGGCATTCCCTATGTCGCGCCTCCGGTCGGGCCGCTTCGCTGGCGACCGCCCCGGCCGGCGCCGTATTGGGACGGCACCCGCGACGCGACCCGCTTCGGCCCCGCCTGTCCGCAGCGAGGCCCTGCCGGCGAGAGCGACATCACCCGCTTCGGCGGCGCGGGCCAGCCGACCAGCGAGGACTGTCTGACGCTGAACGTCTGGGCACCCCCGGCCGGCGCGGCGCGCGCGGCGGTGATGGTGTGGCTCCATGGCGGATCGGGACGGATGGGCGCCGGATCGCTGCCCTATTATGACGGCAGCGCCTTCGCCCGCGACGGCGTGATCATGGTAACGATCAACTACCGGCTCGGCCACCTCGGCGCCTTCGCCCACCCGGCGCTGTCGGGTGAGCCGGAAGGCGGCAACTATGCGCTGATGGACCAGATCGCGGCGCTCCAATGGGTGAAGCGCAACATCGCCGCCTTCGGGGGCGATCCTGGCAATATCACGATCATCGGCCAGTCCGCCGGCGGCATCAGCGTCTTCAACCTCATCGCCTCGCCCACGGCGCGGGGGCTGTTCCATCGCGCAGTGATCGAATCGGCTGGCGGATGGTTTCCGCCGCCGCCCGGCCGCGAGAAGGCGCACGCCGCCGGGATCGAGGTCGCCCGAGCTGCGGGGGCGCCGGCGAACGCCACGGCAGCGCAGCTGCGCGCGCTGCCGGCGGAGGCGTTCGCCAAGGCGCCAGGAGACGCTGTCGCCGAGCCCAATCGGGCGCTGCTGCCCGAGAGCCCGACCGTGACGATCTATGGGGGATGGCAGGCGAGAGTGCCGCTGCTGATCGGCGTGACCGATGGCGAGGATTCGCTGCTCGACTATGGCGGCGGCCTGGCGAAGGCCAGGGCGTCGACTACGCCCGAGAAGATCGCCGAAGTCCAGCGGCGCTACGGCGGCGGGCTGAGCGAGGAGCTGGCGCTGCGCTACTCCATGCGCGACGGGCTGGGCACCGCGCCCGCGCGATGGGTGGCGCGGCACTGGTCGAGGCGCTCGCCCGTCTACCTCTATCGATTCCAGCACATCGGCACGCACGACAGGCGCAACCGGGCGCCGCACGGCGCCGAGATCTTCTATGTGTTCAAGACGCTCGGCCGTGAGCCGGGCCAGCCGCTGACGCCAGGCGCGGCCGATCTCCGGCTCGCCGACGCCATCCATGCCCGGTGGGTCGCCTTTGCCCGCACCGGCAATCCCAATGTCGAGGGACTCGCCCAATGGCCGGCCTATTCGGCCGACGGCGATCCATGGATGGTCTTCGCCGCCGGCAAGGGCCGGGTGGAGCACCATATCCTGGACAAACAGCTCGACTGGTATGACGGCAAGGTCGGCTGGCTGGTCTGGCTGGCGTGGATCAAGGCGTGGTTCGCGCGGTGGTTCTGACGTCTTCCATCCATGCCGGCCTCGTCTAATAGAGTGCGGATGACGAGCGAGCCTCCCTTTCCGGCGCGCCGGCGGCGCCAGGCGGAACAGCGCGAGCAGACCACCACCCGGATTCTCGACCACGCCGAGATGCTGTTCGCACGCCACGGGCTTCACGGCACCACGCTCAAGCAGGTGGCCAAGTCCGCAGGCGTCGATCCGGCGCTGCTCCACCATTATTTCGGCGACAAGCAGCAATTGTTCGACGCGGTGTTCGGCCGCCGGGCGGTGATCGCCAATCGCGTCCGCACCGAAGCGATGGATCGCTATGCCGAAGCCGCAGGCGACGCGCTGACCGCGGAGGGCGTGATCGACGCGTTCCTCACACCCACGTTCGAACTGGTGATGGAATCTGATCCCGGCTGGCGCAATTATGCGGTGCTGGTCGCGCAGGTGAACAACACGCCCGAATGGGGCGGCGAAACCATGCGGCTGCATTTCGATCCGCTGATCCAGCGGCTGATTGCGCTGTTGAGGCAGATCGCGCCGGAATTGTCCGACGCGGACCTTTATTGGTTCTATCACTGCCTGTCCGGAGCGCTCACGCTGACCCTCGCCCAGACCGGACGGATCGACAGGCTTTCGAGTGGCCTCTGCCGATCGGACGACATGGCCGCGATTCGCCAGCGGATCATTCCGTTGTTCGCCGGGGGATTTGAGCGGCTGCGGGCCGAACGACGGGAAGCGCCGGGTCCGGAAACGGGCGCCTGAGCGCACCCTTCCGCAGCGTCTGCTCATGGACGCGGCCGCTGGGGCCGCCGGTATCCCGCTAGGACCAGAACGATACTTTCATAGCCCAACTGGGGATTTGGACTTTTCCTGCCCCTTTCGAGATCGGCTTTCCACGACGAAATGCTGCTTCCCGGCGGTGATTGCCGGCAGGCGCCGTCGATTGTGCTCGCATGAATGGTAGTATTTTGGTTATGTCGATTGTAGCGCGATGGAGCGGGCAAAGCCGCCGGGCGCGACCGCCAGCGGGGAACGGCGTCCATGCGACGCACGCCAATCGATGCTTGAAAAGGGAGTACCACATGCGTTTGCGAGAGATGACCCTGCTGTCCACCTCCTTGGCCGGCGTTCTCGGCTTCGCCGGCAGTGCCCAGGCGCAGCAGGTCCCTGCCACCCCGTCCGGCACGACACCCGCACAGGAAGCTGCACCCCAGCCGGCGGATCAAGGCGCTGAGACCGGCGACGCCGACATCGTCGTCACCGGCTATGCCGGCAGCCTGCGCGAGGCTATCCAGATCAAGCGCAACGCGAACGCGGTGGTGGACGTGATTTCCGCCGAGGACATCGGCAAGTTTCCCGATCGCAACGTCGCCGAATCGCTGTCGCACATCCCGGGCGTCTCGATCGACCGCCGTTTCGGCGAGGGCGAGAAGGTCGCCATTCTCGGCACCGATCCGGCGCTGAATCGGATGCTGCTCGACGGGCACGGCCTCGCCTCGGCCGATTGGGGCGGCAACGACAACGATCCGAGCAGCCGCACGTTCAACTACTCGCTGCTCGCACCCGAGCTGGTCGACCGGCTGGAAGTCTACAAATCGCCCGAGGCGCGCATCGAGGAGGGAAGCCTCGGCGGCACGGTGATCGTCCGCACCCGCCGGCCGCTCGAGCTGGAGGCCAATTCGATCTTCGCGTCGGGCGGCTATTCGTACAATGACCGGGCGGAGAAGGGGAGCTTCCGGGGCTCCGGCCTCTACAGCTGGAAGAACGAGGCGGAGACGTTCGGCATCCTGGTCGCCGCCACCTATGACAGGCAGAATCTCGTGCGCTCGGGCGTCGAGTTCTTCGGCTACGACAATGCCGACGGCTCCGGCAGCCCCTTCATGACGACCAACGCCGCGGGCGAGCGCGTGCTCAAGAACCCGAATGCGGTGATCACCGGGGGCACGCTCGCCGACCTCGACGCGGCCGCATCGCCGTTCGGTATCAACTACGCCTATTTCCAGCAGCGGCGCGAACGCGCCAGCGTCGCGGGCACCGTGCAGGTCCGTCCGACGGAGGGCCTGACCCTCACGCTCAACGGGCTGCACATCGACGGCAACTACAACAACTACAGCCAGTCGATGTACACGATCCCCGGCGCCTGGACGGGCGACGTGCTGCAGTCGGCGACCATCTCGAACGGCGTCGTGACGGATGCCAGCTTCGGCGCCGCCACCGGACAGAGCGCGCAGCTCGACACGCTCGTCCGCCGCACCAAGCTCAAGACGGACAACGTCAACTTCTTCGCCGACTGGGAGGGCGACGACGGCGCCAAACTGTCCTTCGCCGCCGGGTGGAGCAAGGCGACCGGCGGGCGGAACCCCGAATATCTCTTCAACGTGCAGACTCGGGCGCCGTTCAGCTATTCGATCACCCCGACGTCGGCCGAGGTGAACTTCGGCGGCGACATCACCGATCCGGCCAGCTATTTCACCAATCCCAACAACAATCCCGCGACGATCGAGGGCAGCCCGGTGATCGTCAACGGCACGCCGCTCGTCGCCGCGCAGATCGGCGGCCTCGACTACAGCGTCACCACCGACCGGGACGTGTTCGGCGGGTTCGACGCGACCGTGCCCCTCGGCGGCTTCTTCACGCAGCTGCTGATCGGCGCCCGCTTCACCGACCATGTCAACCGTGTCGATGCGCGCGGCGTGAATACCTACCTCCAGCAGTCGCTGCTGGGTTCGCAATTGGGCGTGGAGGCGCTCGTCACTCCCGACGGCGTGTTCGGCGGTACGGGAGCCGGCGGCAATGCGACGCAGTACCTGAACCTGCCCGAGCAGTCGGTCATCGACGTCCTCGCCAATGCGATCAATTCCCCGCTGGTCGATAAGATCGGCGCGTCGACGCGCGTCAAGGAAAGGGTCGCGGCGAGCTACGTTCAGCTCAACTTCGAGGACGGCGGGCTGCGCGGCAACATCGGCGGACGGCTCGTCTATACCAAGAACGTGTCGCACTATGCCCTGACCTTGCCGACGCCGGACAATCCCAATCCGCGCCCGGTGCCGACCAGCACCTCGACCGACTATCTGAAGTTCCTGCCGGCGCTCAACATCGCCTATGAGGTCAACCCGAAGCTGATCTTCCGCGGCGCGGTGGCCAAGGTGATCTCCCGGCCGCGCTACCAGGACCTGGCGGCCTCGATCACGCAGAACGACGTCACCTACGACGCAGGCGGCGGCAATCCCTTCCTCAAGCCGTACGAATCGACCAACTACGAGATCACGGCGGAATATTATCCGGCGCCCGGCGCGCTCCTGTCGCTCGAACTCTACCGCCGCGAGATTTCCAACTACATCATCACCACGCGCCAGGAAGGCGTGACGCTCTACAATTCGCTGACGGGCCAGCTCGAGAGCCGTTACAGCGTGTCGCGGCCGATCAACGGCGGCAAGGCGAAGGTGAACGGCATCCTCATCAACGGCCAGGCGGAGCTCTGGGGCGGGTTCGGCATCCAGGCCAACTATGCCTATCAGGACAGCAGCACCTCGACGACGCTGGACACGACCGAGATCCTCAACCTGCCTTATCTCTCCAAGCACACGGTCAACATCATTCCCTATTTCGAGAAGGGACCGTTCCAGGCGCGCCTGAGCTACAATTATCGCTCATCCTATTTCCGGACGATCGGGCGCCTCGGTTCGCAGGAGATGGTGGCGCCGTACCATCAGCTGGACGCTTCGGCGGCGCTCAAGCTGACCGAGAACGTCACGCTGACCGTCCAGGCGCAGAACCTGCTCGACGAAAAATATCTGCAATACAGCGGCACGCGCGATCGCCCCTCCGCCTTCTATAAGAACGGCCGCACCTTCGTCGGCAGCATTTCCTTTCGGATGTAGCGCGCCTGTTTGAGCCTGGGCCTCCGACGGTGCTTAAACGGCGGCTGTCGGAGCCATGGAGTCGGCGATTCGCATCGCCACTCCAACCCTCAGGTCATCGCAACAATATCCTCGGGAGAGCGGCGGCGCTGAGACGTCGGATCCCGCGCAAGCTATTGTCGGTGGCGCGGGCGGGTTCCAGGCCAGGCTGATCGCGGCCGCCGGTCAGTCGACGCGGACGAAGGCACCGGTCTCGAAGTCCTCGGCCAGCAGGGCGACGATCCGGTCCGCCACCGCTTCCGGCGGCTTGACGCTCGCCGGGTCCTCGCCCGGATAGGCGCGGGCGCGCATCCTGGTGCGGGTGGCGCCGGGGTTCACGAGCGCGACCCGCGTCGACGAGAGGTGGCGGACCTCGTCGCCGTAGCTCAGCAGCAGGTTCTCGAACGCAGCCTTGGAGGCGCCGTACATGCCCCAATAGGCGCGCGGCTCGCGACCGACGGTGGAGGTGAGGCCGATCACGCGGCCGTGCTGCGATGCCTTGAGCAGCGGATCGAACGCGCCGAGCAGCGCCGTCTGGGCGCTGACGTTGAGCGTCATCACTCTGGCGAATTCCTTGGGATCGAAGGCCGGGACGGGACCCAGCGTCCCGAGGGCCGCGGCGTTGAGCACGAGGATGTCGAGCGCCGGCCAGCGTCCGGCGATGGCGGCGGCAAGGCGGGGGATGGCGTCGCTTTCGGTGAGGTCGAGCGGGGCGATGGTGGCGGTGCCGCCCGCGGCGTCGATCGCCTCCTCGACCTCCTCAAGCCCGCCGGCGGTGCGGGCGGTGAGGATGACATGCGCGCCGGCGGCGGCAAGCGCCTTGGCGGTGGCGGCGCCGATGCCGCGGCTGGCGCCGGTGACGAGGGCGGTGCGATTCGAAAGAGGTCCGTCAGCCATTCAACAATCCGTTCGCCCTGAGCTTGTCGAAGGGCGAGTAGCCGCGCGCGATGCGCTTGAGGAGAGGCGGGCTTCGACAAGCTCAGCCCGAACGGAGATTTGGTTGGAGAAGTCGGAAGTTTAGCCCACTCGTTCCTCGAGCAGCGCGAACTGGTCGATCGGGGCGCTTTCGTCCTGGTCGGTGAGGGTGGTGGGATAGTCGCCGGTGAAGCAGGCGTCGCAATAGCCGGGATGCACCCGCGGCCGCCCGCCGTTCTGGCCGATCGCCTTGTAGAGCCCGTCGATGCTGACGAAGGCGAGGCTGTCGGCATGGATATAGGTCCGCATTTCCTCGAGATCATGGGTCGCGGCGAGCAGTTTCGACCGTTCGGGCGTGTCGACGCCGTAGAAGCACGAATGCCGCGTCGGCGGCGAGGCGATGCGCATGTGCACCTCGGCGGCGCCGGCGTCGCGCATCATCTGCACGATCTTGAGGCTGGTGGTGCCGCGCACGATCGAATCGTCGATGAGGACGATGCGCCTGCCCTGGATCAGCGCGCGGTTGGCGTTGTGCTTGAGCTTGACGCCGAGATGGCGGATCTGGTCGCCCGGCTGGATGAAGGTGCGCCCGACATAATGCGAGCGGATGATGCCGAGCTCGAACGGGATGCCCGACTGCTGGGCATAGCCGATCGCGGCGGGAACGCCCGAATCGGGCACCGGGATGACGAGATCGGCATCGACCGGATTCTCGATCGCGAGCTGCGCGCCGATCGCCTTGCGCACGTCGTAGACCGAGCGGTCGTCGGCGATCGAATCGGGGCGCGAGAAATAGACCCACTCGAAGATGCACGGCCGCGGCGCCATCGGGCTGAACGGACGATGCGAGGTGACGTCGGTGCCCTTGACGATCACCAGCTCGCCCGGCTCTACGGCGCGGACGAAGTCGGCGCCGACCACGTCGAGCGCCACCGTCTCCGAGGCGAAGATGACGGTGTCGCCGAGCCTGCCCATCACCAGCGGGCGGATGCCGAGCGGGTCGCGGCAGGCGATCATGCCCTCGGCGGTCATGCAGATCAGCGAATAGGCGCCCTCGAGCTGCTTCAGCGCGTCGATGAACTTGTCGATCAGCGTGCGGTAGCTGGAGGTGGCGACGAGGTGGATGATCACCTCGGTATCCGAGGTCGACTGGAAGATCGACCCGGTGCGGACGAGATCGCGCCTGAGCCGCATCGCGTTGGAGATGTTGCCGTTGTGCGCCACCGCGAAGCCGCCGCTCTGGAGCTCGGCATAGAGCGGCTGGACGTTGCGGAGCGCCGTCTCGCCGGTGGTCGAATAGCGGACATGGCCGCAGGCGACGCTGCCCGGCAGCGCCCGCATCACGTCGTCGCGGTCGAAGTTCCCGGCGACATGACCCATCGCGCGATGGGTATGGAAGCCGTGACCGTCGTAGCTGGTGATGCCGGCCGCCTCCTGGCCGCGGTGCTGGAGCGCATGGAGGCCGAGCGCGACCAGCGCCGCCGCGCCGTCCGCCCCCGAAACTCCGAAAATGCCACACTCCTCGCGGAGATGGTCGTCGTCGAAAGGATGAGTGGTGAGCATCATTTCCCGCACGGGCTGTGTTCGAACGCCATATAGGGAGGCCGAGCCGGTTTGTCGCCTATTTGTCATCATCTGCTGAACCCACCCCGTTCCGCACGCGTTCGGTCTTCGAGAAAGGAGACTGACCATGCCGGGCAAGGACCATGGACCCCAGATCAAGGACGACAAGCTCTACGACAAGCTGCGTGACGAGGGCGAATCGAAGGAGAAGGCGGCGCGCATCGCCAATGCGAAGGCGGGCCATTCGCTCGACCATCGGTCGACGCATCTCGAGGACCGCAGCAAGGAGGACCTCTACGACGAGGCCAAGGAGATCGGCATCGATGGCCGCTCGAAGATGGACAAGAAGGAACTGATCGACGCGATCCGCAATCACTGAGCGGCCGCCGAAGGTTCCGAAAGTTCCGGGAAAACGACATCAATCGTCGCCTTGGCCGCGGTCTCGGCGCGTGAAGCGCGTCATCGGCTCGCCGTAGCAGGCGGCGTAGAGCAGGCGGTTGTCGAAGCGGTGACGATGGCCGACCACCCGGCCGTTCCGCATCACCGGGGAGATCCAGCCGTCGCGGCCGCGCCGGACCGCCTCCTCGAACGCGTTTTGCCGGCCCTGCTCGAACGCCATGTCCCAGGCGCGGGCGAAGCTTGCCGCGCCCGGTCGTTTGCGCAGGCGATTCGCGGACTGCGGCGTCATCCCGACCGCGCGCGCCGCGGCCGCGACGCCGCCGTGTTCGGCGAGGTTCGCGATGAAGCGGCGCTGCCGATCCGCAGTCCAGCCGTCGCGGCGGTGTGACGTGGTGGGAACCGGCGTGAAGGCGATCTGGTCGTCGTCCGAAGGAGCGAGCGAATCGGTCATCCGACAGGATATGGCTAAATCGCCTGGATGTAGGAAAGCGGAATCTTCAGGTTTGAGGAATGTCTTTTGTCGTCATTCCCGCGAAGGCGGGAATCCATTGTCACTGGTGGCAGTGAGACTCACGACGATCAGCCAGGATAGATTCCCGCCTTCGCGGGAATGACGGTGGTTCAATCTCGACCGGATAGCCTCTAGAGCACGCCCATGACCGATCCTCGCGAGAGCGGGCTGACGCTCGACCCCAGATATGACGCCGCTGGCCTGGTGACGGCCGTCGCCACCGATGCCGCCACCGGCGAGGTGCTGATGGTCGCGCACATGAACGCCGAGGCGCTGGAGAAGACGTTCGCCACCGGCGATGCGCATTTCTGGTCGCGCAGCCGCGGCCGGCTGTGGAAGAAGGGCGAGACCTCGGGCCATGTGCTGCGCGTCGTCGAGGCACGGATCGACTGCGACCAGGACGCGGTGTGGCTGCGCGTCGAGCCCGCCGGGCCTGCCTGCCACACCGGTGAGAGAAGCTGCTTCTACCGCCGGATCGAGGGCGGCGGGCTGGTTCGCGTCGAATGATCCGCTGGGCGGCGCTGCTGCCGGTGCTGCTGCTCGCGAGTTGCCCGCCGCGGCCGCGTGACGCCGTGCAGACGAGCGGGGCGCCCGACCTGGAAACCGCGGCCATCGCGCGCGGCATCGTCCGCGATCCGCGCGATACCGAGCCGACCGGCCTCTATGCGCGCGACACCGACCGTGTCTGTATCGTGCCGAAGGGGATCGATTACCGCGTCGGTGCCTTCGTCGACTATGGCGAGGGGATCGCCTGCAACGCCGCGGGCAGCGCCACCCGCTCGGGAGAGACGCTGCGGGTGCGGCTCGGGGATGGCAAGTGCAGCTTCGATGCGCGCTTCGACGGCGACCGCATCACCTTTCCCGGGCGGTTGCCCGATGCCTGTGCGGCGTTGTGCACGCAGCGCGCGTCGCTGGCGGCGCTGGAGGCGACGCGGCTCAGCGAGTCGTTGTCGGAGGCGGCGGCGATGCGCGACGGGCGGGGGTGGTTGCCCTGTGCGACTCGTTGACGTTCACGTAAAGGGAAGGCATAAACGGGCCATGTCGCCCTCGCCCGCTCTGGCCCCGATCGAGCCACGGACCGATCGGGAGAGCTTCTCGATCTCGGACCTGTCGGCCGAGTTCGACGTCACCGCCCGTGCGCTGCGCTTCTACGAGGACGAGGGGCTGATCTCGCCCGAGCGGCGGGGCCTCCAGCGCATCTATTCGCACCGCGACCGCGCCCGGCTCGCCTGGATCCTGCGCGGCAAGCGCGTCGGCTTCAGCCTGGCCGAGATCCGCGAGATGATCGACCTCTACGACATCGGCGACGGGCGGCAGGTGCAGCGCCAGGTGACGCTCGCGCGTTGCCGGGACCGGATCGCGCTGCTGAGGCGCCAGAAGGTGGATATCGACGCCGCGATCGCCGAGCTGGAGGATTTCGTGGCGCTGCTCGAAGAATCCTGAGGAGAAACCATGCCGCAATATCAGCCGCCTGTCCGCGATACGCGATTCATCCTGGATCAGGTGATCGGGCTCGACCGCTACGCCAACCTGCCGGGCTTTGCCGTGGCGTCACCCGACGTGGTCGAGGCGGTGCTGGAGGAGGGCGGCAGGTTCGTCGCCGAGGTGCTGTTCCCGCTCAACCAGACCGGCGATGCGGAAGGGTGCACCCGGCATCCGGACGGCAGCGTCACCACGCCCAAGGGCTTCAAGGAGGCCTATCGCCAGTTCGTCGAGAGCGGCTGGGCGACGCTCGCCGCGCCGGAGCAGTTCGGCGGGCAAGGGATGCCGCACGTCGTCGCCACCGCATTTCAGGAATATATGATCTCGGCGAACATGGCCTTCGCCATGTATCCGGGACTGACCCATGGTGCGATCGCCGCGCTGCTGGTCAAGGGATCGCCCGAGCAGCAGGCGAAATACGTGCCCAGGATGGTGTCAGGCGAATGGGGCGGGACGATGAACCTGACCGAGCCCCAGTGCGGCACCGACCTCGGCCTGATCCGCACCCGCGCCGAGCCGCAGGCGGACGGCAGCTACGCGATCACGGGGACGAAGATCTTCATCTCGTCCGGCGAGCATGACCTCACCGACAACATCATCCACCTCGTGCTTGCCAAGACGCCGGGCGCGCCGGACAGCTCGAAGGGCATCTCGCTGTTCGTGGTGCCGAAATTCCTGGTGAACGACGACGGATCGTTGGGCGAGCGCAATGCGGTCACCTGCGGGTCGATCGAGCACAAGATGGGCATCCACGCCAACTCGACCTGCGTGATGAACTATGACGGGGCGAAGGGCTGGCTGGTCGGCGAGGAGATGAAGGGGCTCGCCGCGATGTTCATCATGATGAACGCGGCGCGGCTCGGCGTGGGGCTGCAGGGGCTGGCGGTGGGCGAGGTCGCGTTCCAGAACGCGGTGCAATACGCCAAGGACCGCCGCCAGGGCCGCGCGCTGACCGGGCCCAAGGACCCGGAGGAGAAGGCCGACCCGCTGTTCGTCCATCCGGACGTCAGGCGGATGCTGATGGAATCGAAGGCGTGGACCGAGGGGCTGCGCGCGCTGTGCTTGTGGGGCGCGCTCCAGGTCGACCTCGAGCACGCGGCGCAGAGCGAGGAGGAGCGGCAGCTCGCCGCCGACCTGATCGGGCTGCTGACCCCGGTGATCAAGGGCGTCGGCACCGACGCCGGCTATCGCATCGCAACCGACAGCCAGCAGGTCTATGGCGGGCATGGCTACATCACCGAATGGGGGATGGAGCAATATGTCCGCGACGCCCGCATCTCGATGATCTACGAGGGCACCAACGGCGTGCAGGCGATGGATCTGGTCGGCCGCAAGCTCGCGCAGAACGGCGGGCGGGCGGTGCAGGCCTTCTTCAAGCTGGTCGCCGAGGAATGCGCGGCGGCGAAGGGCGACGAGAAGGTCGCCGATTTCGCCGGACGGCTGGAGAAGGCGCTGGGCGAGCTCCAGGCCGCGACGATGTGGTTCATGGCGAACGGGATGCAGAATCCCAACCAGGTCGGCGCAGGGGCCTATAGCTACATGCAGTTGATGGGGATCGTCGCGGTCGGCCTGATGTGGCTGCGCATGGCGCGCGCGGCGGCAGCCGGGCTTGCGGCGGACGGAGGCGATGCGGCCTTCCTGGAGGCGAAGCTCGTCACCGCGCGCTTCTTCGCCGAACGGATCATGCCCGACGCCGGCGCGCTGCGGCACAAGATCGAAGGCGGGGCGGAGAGCGTGATGGCGATCGACCCGGAGCTGTTCGTCGCAGCCTGAGGTCCGTCCTAACCGGATTGAAGTAGCACCGGTGCTCCTGCGAAGGCAGGAGCTCTGGCCGCAAGCGATCTCCAGTGATCCCTGCATTCGCAGGAGCACGATGCCACTTTATCCGGACTAGCTCCTACTCCTCGCCCGCCTTCGGGGCCGGTTTCAGCGGCGTCGGGCTCGGGACGGGGGCGGGTCCACGACCGTCCGCCGGAGCCGCGGCGGGCGCTGCCTTGAGGCGTACGCCGGCAAGCGGCGGGGGCGTGGTGGGTTTCGTTGGCACCACCGGCGGGGGCGCGATGCTCCCCGACACTCCGCCGGTGACGCTGCGCAGGTCGAAGTTCGGGTTCGCGCGGGAGGGGGCGAGCGCTGCGGCTGGCGGAACCATCGTGATCGAGACCTGCGCCTTCATGCACTGGTTCGGCTGGGTGTTCTTGAACTCGCTGCAGTTCCACAGCGTCTTCTCGAAATTGAACGCGCGGTCGCGAAGATAGCTGAACGACATCGCCCGCTGCTGCACCGGCGTGATCGGCAGCGCGGCCGGGGTGGCGGCCTTGTCGGTCCAGGACATGAACTTGCAGAAGGGCCGGTCGCCGCAGGCCTTCAGCGCGAGTGCCGGGTACATCTCCGGGCCGAGCCGGGGGTCGAGCGTGACGAGGAAGGTGTTCGAATCCTGCGCCAGACTCTGAGGCACTGCCAGACCCTCCGGCAGCAGCACGTTCGCGACGTCCGTCGCAAGCGCCGCGACGTCATCTCCCGGCAAGTGGTGCGCGGTCGAGAGCCGCGCGAGCTGCGGGATGTTGGGTTCGGCCCCGGTGTAGCGGCTGGCGAAGGCCGGCGGGGTGCCCCACCAGCCGGTCCAGCGGAAGAAGAGGTGGGTGTGCACCTCGGTGATCTTGTCGAGGCTCGCGCTCCAATAGGGCACCACCCAATCGGTGTGATAGTGGGTCGCATGGCCGACGCGCTTGTCGATCGTGCCGTTGAGCGCGGCCCTGGCGATCTCGCGCGCGCGCTCCCAGGCGGCGGGGCGCACGGTGCGCAATATCGCACCGTCGCAGGTGAAGGTGAACTGGCAGCCGGTGCGCCGCTCCGCCCCTTGGAACACCACGCCGCATACGCTGTGCGGGAAGGCGGGATGGCGGACGCGGTTCAGCACGACCTGCGCCACCGCCTTCTCGCCGGAAGCGTCGTCGCCCGCCTCATAGATCACCGCGGCGGCGAGACAGTCGATGGCGCGCGCCTGATCCTCCGGCGAGCCGGAGATTCGGAACGGTCGCGCCGCCGGGTTGGGCGCGGTGGAGAAGGGGATGCTGGCGTTATACTCGCGGGCATCCTCCGGCGCGAGGTTCTGGAGCTCGATCGGCTCGACCGGCGGCAGCTCGGCCGGGGGGACGACGCGTTGCGGACGCACCACCTTGGCCGCGACCGGCGGAAGCTTCGGCGCATGGGTCACGAGCCACGCGGGCACGGCGATCGACGCGGTCGCAAGCAGCGCCAGCACGCCGAGCAGCCAGCGCGGCAGGGGAGTGGTGGCAGATAACGTCATGCGATCGTGGATGAGGACGCTGTCTCTATGGAGCTGATATGGGCGCGCCAACATTCGGGCTGCACCTCCGGTTCAACGGGACGCGGGGCCATAGCGCAATCGTTTCGTTGGCGGAAGGGCGGGGGCGACGGGTGGTGAGGGGGGTGCGGCCGGATCAAGGCGATGTCAGTGTTCCTGCCTTCGCAGGAGCACGATGCAATCTGATACGGGCAACCCAGGGCCCTAATCCGGCCAGAAACCGGTGCCCTGGCAGATGTCGAGCGCATCGAGCGCGCGGTTGCGGCAGCCTTCGCTGGTGCAGGCGGGGGCGGCGCGGGCGTAGCCTTGGGAGCAGGTTTCCGGCGCGCCGGGGCGCGAGACCCGCCCGGCGTCGTAACTGACCGGCTGCGGCGTCGGCTCGGTCGGGGGCGGAACCAGCATCGTGTTGCCGCCGGGATGATGGGGCGCGGGTGCCGCCGCCACGGCGAAGTTCGCACCGCCGCTGAAGACCATGGGCCAAACCAGAACGGTCGCCAGCATCGCGCCGGCACAGATCATCGCGTTGCGCACGGTTCCCCCCGGAAACGATTCGCGATTCGGGTTGCCAGGACCCCCCTATGGCGAATCGATGAATTTTGCGAGTCGCTTTCAGCTTTCCGGGAGGAAATCCGGGACCGACAGATAGCGTTCGCCGGTATCGTAGTTGAAACCGAGCACGCGCACCCCGTCCGGCAGGTCCGGCAGCTTCTGCAGGATCGCGGCCAGCGTCGCGCCCGAGCTGATGCCGACCAGAATCCCCTCCTCGCGCGCGGCGCGGCGGGCCATGTCCTTGGCCACCGCCGCGTCGACCTTGATCGCGCCGTCGATCGCCTGGGTGTGCAGGTTGCGCGGGATGAAGCCGGCGCCGATGCCCTGGATCGGATGCGGGCCGGGCTGGCCGCCCGAGATCACTGCCGACTGCTCGGGTTCGACCGCGAACACCTTGAGATCCGGCCATTCCTTCTTGAGCGTCTCGGCGACGCCGGTGATGTGGCCGCCGGTGCCGACGCCGGTGATGATCACGTCGATCGGGCTGTCGCGGAAATCGTTCAGGATCTCCTGGGCGGTGGTGCGGACATGGACGTCGACGTTGGCGGGATTCTCGAACTGCTGCGGCATCCAGGCGCCGGGCGTTTCCTCGACGATCTGCATGGCGCGTTCGATCGAGCCCTTCATGCCCTTCTCGCGCGGGGTGAGGTCGAAGGTCGCGCCATAGGCGAGCATCAGGCGGCGGCGTTCGATCGACATGCTCTCCGGCATCACCAGGATCAGCCTGTAGCCCTTGACCGCCGCGACCATCGCCAGGCCGACGCCGGTGTTGCCGCTGGTCGGCTCGACGATCGTGCCGCCGGGCTTGAGGTCGCCCGACGCCTCGGCCGCCTCGACCATCGACAGCGCGATGCGGTCCTTGATCGAGCCGCCGGGATTGGAGCGTTCGGACTTGATCCACACCTCGGCGCCCGGGAACAGGCGCTGAAGGCGGATATGGGGGGTGTTGCCGATCGTCTCGAGGATGGTGTTGGCCTTCATGGGTCAGGCTCCTGCGCTCGGTGGACGGAAATCAGGGATGGGGGTTTGTCGCCTCGGCATCAAGGGTCGCGTGCGGCGCGACCGGCTCGATCATCCGTTCGGGCGAATCGAAGGTGCGGGCGTTGCGCAGCTCCGGGAACCAGCGCGACCATAGGGCGGTGACGAGGATCGCGCCGATGCCGCCGGCGACCACCGCCGCGATCGGGCCGATCAGCGCGGCGAGGAAGCCCGATTCGGCCTCGCCCAGCTCGTTCGATCCCGAGATGAACAGGGTGGAGACCGCGCCGACTCGCCCGCGCATCTCGTCGGGCGTGTAGAGCTGGATCAGCGACTGGCGGACATAGACCGACACCATGTCGGCGGCGCCCACCACGAACAGCGCGATCAGGGCGAGGACCACCGCAGGCGCGAAGTCGCTGCCGACCGCCGACGGCCCAAGCACCGGCAGCAGCAGCGGCGCCGACAGGCCGAACACCGCCGTCGCCAGGCCGAACAGCGCAACCGCACCCAGCATCTTGGCGCCGACGTTGGTCCTGAGCGGCCGCCAGCCGAAGATCAGCGCCATCGTCACCGCGCCCACCGCCGGCGCGGCGCGCAGGTGGCCGAGCCCATCGGCGCCGACCTTCAGGATGTCGCGAGCATAGACCGGCAGCATCGCGGTGGCGCCGCCGAGCAGCACCGCGAACAGGTCGAGCGAGATCGCGCCGAGCACCAGCCGGTTGCGGCGGACGTAATGGAGCCCGTCGATCATCTGGACCCAGGGATTGGCCTCGCTCCTGATCGTGCTGCGCGGCACCCGGCCGATCAGCATCAGCATCAGGAAGGAGAAGCTGAACAGCGCGCCCGAGACGAGATAGGGCATCCAGTCGTTGATCGCGTAAAGATAGCCGCCGAGCGCCGGACCGAAGATCGCCGCGCCCTGCCATGCCACCGTGCTGATCGCGATGGCGGTGGGCAGCACCTCCTTGGGCACCAGATTGGGCGAGAGCGCGCTCAGCGCCGGGCCGGCGAAGGCGCGGGCGACGCCGAGCAGCGCGGCGATCAGGAACAGCCAGGGCAGCGCGATCTGATCGGTCCAGGTGAGCCAGCCGAGCGCGATCGCGCAGGCCGCCTCCATCGCCACCGCCGAACGCGCGATCCAGCGCCGGTCGAGCCGGTCGGCGACCCAGCCGGCGAACAGCGACAGCGCGAGCATCGGCAGGAACTGCGCAACCCCGATCAGGCCGAGTTGGAAGGCGGCCTCCTTCACGCTCATCGTGCGGCGGGCGAGGTCGTAGACCTGCCAGCCGATCACGATCACCATCGCCATCTGCGCCAGCGTCGCGGTGAAGCGGGCCAGCCAATAGGCGCGGAAATTGGGGATGGTGAAGGGATGAGGCGGGGAGGGGGCGGCTCTGGCCATGCGCGGCCGCTCATAGGCGCGGGATGTCGTTCGTTGCAACGGCTCTGGTGCTTGCCCGAACGCGATGCCAGCATCGCCGGCACAGATCAGCGTTCAGGGAGGCACATTTGAAGGGAATCTGGCTCGCGGCCCTTGCCGCGGCGGCACTGGCGGGCTGCACGCCTTCGGGCGGCGCCGCGCCGCAGGCGAAGGACTGGAAGGCGTTCGTCGACGCGACGATGGAGGAGCATTTCCGGCTCGATCCGGCGTTCGCGGTCTATCAGGGGCGGCACGACTTCGACGGCAAGCTGCCCGACTGGAGCGAGGCGGGGCTGAAGGCGACGGCCGATTTCTACCGCCGCACGATCGAGAAGGCGCAAGCGTTCCAGGGGCTCGACGCCGATCAGGCGTTCGAGCGCGACTATGTGGTGCAGGTGATGAAGGGCAAGCTGTTCTGGCTCGCCGACGCCGATCAGCCGCACCGCAATCCGGCCTTCTACGTCGGCGGCGGGCTCGATCCCAACGTCTATATCGCGCGCGACTATGCCGACGCGCCGACGCGGATGAAGGCGATGATCGCCTTCCTGAATGGGGTGCCGACGGCGGCGGCGAACATCCGCGCGAACCTCAGGATGCCGATGCCGGCGAGCTTCGTCTATTACGGCAAGGCGGGGTTCGGCGGGTTCGCCGACTATTACACCGGGGACGCGAAGAAGGCCTTCGCGAGCGTCAAGGATCCGGCGCTTCAGCAAGAGTTCGACACTGCCGCGGCGGCCGCCGGCAAGGCGATGCGCGACCTGGCGAAATGGTTCGACGACAACGGCAGGACGACGACGCAAGACTTCGCGCTCGGGCCCGAGAAGTTCGCCAAGATGGTCAAGGATACCGAGGGTGTCGACGTCAGCCTCGACGAGCTGGAGGCGGTGGGCCGCGCCGACCTCAAGCGCAACCAGGACGCGCTCAAGGCCGCCTGCGCCGAATTCGCACCGGGGGCGACCGTTCCCGCCTGCATGGAGAAGATGAAGGCGGACAAGCCCAAGGACGGCCCGGTCGCCGCCGCCACCGCGCAGATCCCGGAGCTGCGCGACTTCGTGATCAGGCACGACATCGTCACCATCCCCGGCACCGAACAGGCGCTGGTGCGGGAGAGTCCGCCCTACAACCGGCAGAACTCGGCCTATATCGACCCCGCGGGGCCGTTCGAGAAGGGGGTCGCCTCCGTCTACTACATCTCGCCGCCCGATCCCTCATGGCCGGCGGCGGTGCAGGCGGCGTTCGTGCCGGGCGAGGCGGACCTCCTGTTCACCACCGTGCATGAGATCATGCCGGGGCACTTCCTCCAGTTCCTGCACAGCAACCGGGCGAAATCGGTCTTCGGGCGGGCCTATGTTGGCTATGCCTTCGCCGAGGGCTGGGCGCATTATGCCGAGGAGATGATGTGGGAGGCGGGTCTGCGCGGCACGCCGGAGACGCATATCGGCCAGATCTCCAACGCGCTGCTGCGCGACTGTCGCTATCTCTCCGCGATCGAGCTCCACGCGCGCGGGATGACGCAGGCGGACAGCCAGAAGCTGTTCGAGGAGCAATGCTATCAGGACGAGGGCACCGCCCGGCAGCAGGCGGCGCGGGGGACCTATGATCCGTCGTACCTCAACTACACGATGGGCAAGCTCTTGATCCGCAAGCTGCGCGACGACTGGACCGCGACGCGCGGCGGCCGCAAGGCGTGGAAGGCGTTCCACGACCAATTCCTGAGCTATGGCGGCCCGCCGATCCCGCTGGTGCGCAAGGCGATGATGGGCGGGGAGGCGAAGGCGGTGTTTTAGAATTTGATCCGTCCGGCTTGAAGCAGCTGTTCCCCGGCGAAGGCCGGGGCCCAGTCTCGAACCGCTTGCACTGGACCCCGGCCTTCGCCGGGGAACAGAGCTCGATTCTAACGAATCTGGCTCGCCGGCTGCGTGCCTCCGGACTCCCCGAACTGGGGATTGCGGATCGAGGGGCGCAGCCGCGCGATGCTGCACAGGCCCGCGATCAGCGCGAGCGCGGCGGCGGTGTAGGGCGGCACCGCGCCTGCGCCGACGCCGATCGCGAGCAGCGCCGCGACCATCGTCGCGCCGGAGGTCTGGCCGACCATGCGGATCGTCGAGACCAGACCCCCCGCCGCCGTGGCGCGGTCGCGCGGCGCCGAACCTACCACCAGACGCGCATTGGGCGACAGGAACATGCCGAAACCGGCGCCGCACAGCGACATGCGCCAGGCGACGTCGAGATAATCGGGATGCGGCGGCAGGTTGGCGAGCAGCAGCAGTGCGGTCACCGACAGCGTCATGCCGATGCCGCCGAGCAGGCCGGCCGGGATCCTGTCCGAGAGGGCCCCGGAGACCGGGGCGACGAACAGGGTGGTGAGCGGCCAGGGCGCGATCATCGCGCCGACCTCCGACGGTGCGAAGCCATAGGCGTGCTGGAGGCGGAACGGGACCGACAGCAGCAGGGTCTGGCTGGCGAGGAAGGCGGTGAAGGCGCCGATCGCCGACAGCGCGATCACGGGTCGGGCGAGCAGATCGATCGGCAGGATCGGCTTGGTGTCGTTCATCTCGCGCCGGACGAAGAACCAGCCGATCACGCATCCCGCTGCGACGATCGCGGCCGATACCACCGGGCTGTCGCCATGGACGGCGGTCTCGAGCCCGCCGATCACCAGCCCGAAGGTGGCGGCGCACATGATGCCGCCGATCACGTCGAACGGCTCGCTGCGCCTGGGAAGGTCGGGCAGCGCGCGCCCGAGCAGCAGCGAGACGATCGCGAAGGGCACCGCGCTCGCGAACACCCAGGGCCAGGGCGCGATGCCGAGGATGAGGCCGCCGACCGTCGGCGCCGCCGCGGCCGAGCTCGACACGATCACCGCGTTGAGGCCGAGGCCGCGGCCGAGCATCGATCGCGGGTAGATCGCCCGCACCATCGCCGAGGTGACGCTGAGCGCCCCCGCGGCGCCGATCGCCTGCACCGCCCGCACAATCAGCAGGAACGGCAGGCTCTCGGCGAAGAAGCAGAGGATGGTGGCGATGGTGAAGACGAGCTGCCCGCCCTGATACACGCGCTTGACGCCGATCCGCTCGGCGAGGCCGGCGAACGGCAGCAGCAGCATCACCAGCATGAGCTGGTAGACGGTGACGACCGCGACCACCGAGGAATTGTCGACGTGGAGCGAGCGGGCGATCGTCGGCAGCGCGACCGCGGCGATCGCGCCGTCGATCACCACCAGCGCGGTGCCGAACGACACCGCCACCATCGCGACATAGCGGCGCGGCGTCGGCAGGCCGTCGTGGGGGAGCGGAAGGGAAAGGGCGGTTTGCTCCTCGTCCAGATCATCTGCCCCGGAGCCGGTCGGAGGGGAAGGGGAGCGATCGACCATCGTCGAACGCTTTAGGAACGCGGCTCCCGAGTCGGCAAGTCCGGCGTCCAGCCTTCGGGAGCGAGCTCGAAGCCGGCGAAGTCGAAGCCCGGCGCGACGATGCAGCTCACCAGCGTCCAGCCGCTGTCCGCTTCGGCCGATTGCCAGGCGTGCGGCGGGACCAGCATTTGCGGCGCCTCTCCGCCGAGCACGTCGGGGCCTAGGCGGTGCTCGTCGGCATCGATCCTGAGCGTCAGCGGCGCGCCGGCGTGCCACAGCCAGATCTCGGCGGCGTCGACGCGGTGCCAGTGCGAGCGCTGGCCGGCGTCGAGCAGGAAATAGATCGCCGTCACCCGATCGCGGCCGCCGTCGGGCGAGGGCTCGCGCACCGTCTCGCGGTACCAGCCGCCCTCCGGGTGCGGGGCGAGGCCGAGGGCGGCGATCAGGTCGGCGGCGGTCGGCATGGCTTTCTCCGATAACGGGCTTCTTAAGATCCTCCCCGCGCCGGGAGGATCTTAAGAACTAGTCCCCGCATCTCCTCGCGTCCAATCAGCGCCGGCCGGTCTTGATGCTGAGCGCGACGCCGTAGATGCGCGGCTCGCCGGCGATGAAGGTGGGGAGGCCCAGGTTGTCGCCGGAGTTGCCGGCGTCCCTGATGTAATCCTTGCCGAACAGGTTGGTGGCGAACGCCTCGATCCGCCAGCCGGCCTCCGGCCGCTCGATGCCGATGCGCGCGTTGACCAGCGCGTAGCCGTCCTGGAACTCGTCCTGGATGTTGTCGGCGACCAGCGCGCGCGGCGGCTGCTGGAGCGCGGGGAGGTCGTTGTTGTCGTCGTAGAAGACCTTGCTCTGGTAGGTCACGCTCGGACTGAAATCGATGCGGAGCGGACCGACCGGCGCCTTGACCTGGACGCCGAACGATGCGGCATGATCGGGCGACAGGCGGAAGTGGTTGCCGTCGTAGATGCCGGACTTCAGCCGCCCGTGGTTGTAGGCATAGGTGCCGAACAGATCGACCCAGTCGGCGGCCGCCCAGCGGAACTGGCCCTCGAAGCCGTAGCTCTCGGCCTTGCCGGCATTGGTGACGACGAAGGCGGTGCCGACCTGCTCGGTCGTCTGGAAATTGTTGTACTTGTAGTAGAAGACTGCCGCGTCGAGCGACAGCTTGCGGTCGAGCAGCGCGGTCTTCACGCCGCCCTCGAAGCTGTCGACCGTCTCGGCATCGACCTTGGTGAACACCGGCGCGCCATAGGGAGCGGACGGCGGGCGCGGGCTCAGCAGCTCGGGCCGGCGGCCGCGGGCGTAGGTGAAGTAGAGGCTGGCGTCCTCGCTCGGCATGTAGCGGGCGGTGGCACGCCAGGTGAGGCCGTCGGTGTCGAGGTCCTGGCTGACGATCGAACCGTTGCCCGCGGTCGGCTGGCCGGAGATGGCGAACATCGGCACCGGATATTGGGCGGACTGCGGGATGGTGGCGGCGCCGGGCACGGCGAGCGCCTGGAGGAGCTGCGTCCGCACCGCTGCCGGCTGGCTCAGCGCACCGATGAAGCCGCCGAGGATCGAGCGGCCGCCCGGCACGGCGCTGGCGATGCCGGTGGTCTTGCTGTCGTGCGTGTAGCGGATGCCGCCGCCGATCTCGAACCTGTCGCCGAGCCTGAGCTTGCCGTCGGCGAAGACGTCGAAGCTCTCGGTCTCGTTGTAGTTGGTGGTGCTCTCGACGAAGCCGGTGCCGAGATTGGCGGCGATCGCCTGCGCCTGCGGCGTCGGCAGCAGCGCGGCGGCCTGCGCCGGGGTGATGCCTGCGAGGTTGGCGAGGACGCCCTGCAGCAGCGCGCCAGTGAACTGAGTGTTGCCGAACGCCGCGAGCGGTGCCGGGTCTGTCGCCGGGCGGCCAGGGATCGGGCCGTTCAGCACGCCCGCCAGCCGCGCCAGTGCGACGCGCTCGTCGAACTGGAGCGGCACGCGGGTCTGGCCGCTTTCCTTGAACCAGGTCGCGCCGACGAAGCCGGTGAAGCCGCCGTCGTTGTCGTAGGTGAGGCGCAGCGTCGCCTGGGTCTGCTTGCCCTCGGCGTCCTCGGCGGCCGTCAGGATCGGCAACGAGATGCCGTCGGCGTCGAACACCTCCTTTGAGTGGAAGCTCCGCCACCCAACCACGCCGTTCAGCGACAGGGCGTCCGTGAGCTCGTAGTTGACGAGGCCGGTGACGCCGCCGACGTCGCGTTCGAGGCCGAGGTCCTGACCTTCGCGGGCGACTAAGCTTGCAGGCGCCATCAGCGCCGCGCCCGAGTTGCGGCCGCGGTCGCCGATCACCGCGCCGGTGGTCGGGTCGGTTGGGTTGTAGGCGATCGACTTGAACGCGGTGCCGGCCGGTGCGTCGTGCTGGTAGTTGGCGATGACGTCGATCGTCAGCCGCTCCGGGGCGAAGCGGATCGAGCCGCGCACCGCCTCGGTATCCTGCGAGTTGAAGTCGCGGCCGCCGAGCAGGTTCTCGACATAGCCGTCGCGCTTCTTGACGCGGCCGGCGACGCGCACCGCCAGCGTGTCGCTGAGCGGCAGGTTCATCGTACCGTCGAGGCGATAGCCGTTGAAGTTGGTGTATTGCCCGTAGCCGTAACCGTAAACCGCGTCGGGATCGGCCTTGGCCTGGACGATGTTGACCGCGCCGATCAGCGCGCCGCGCCCGTAGAGCGTCGACTGCGGCCCCTTCGACACCTCGACGCGCTCGAGGTCGAAGAGCTCGACATAGGCACCGCGCGAGCGCGAGATCGACACGCCGTCCTGGAACACCGACACGCGCGGCTCGGTGAAGCTCTCGCCCGAATCGGAGGTGATGCCGCGGATCGACAGCGCGGGATTGTTCGGCGATTGGTTCTGGACGTTGAAGCCCGGAACATACTGCGCGAGACGCTCGAAATCCTCGATGCCCTGATCGTCGAGGAAGCTGCCGGTGTAGGCGGTGAGCGCGAACGGCACCTCGATCGGGCGCTGCTCGATCAGCTGAGCGGTGACGACGATGTCTTCTTCCCCGGCCGGCGTGTCGGCGGGCGCATCCTGAGCGAAGGCCGGCGCGGCGAGGGCGAGCGTGCTTGCGCTGAGAAGCAGGGCTGTGAGTCGCATGGTGTTCCCCTTTGGTTTTGAACCGCCCTAGGGGGACCACATGACGTTTGTGTTGCGGTGCGGCGGACGGCCGCCGCACCGGCATCGTTCAGCTTTCGATGAAGGCAAGCAGGTCGGCGTTGATCACGTCGGCGTGGGTGGTCGCCATGCCGTGCGGGAAGCCCGGATAGACCTTGAGCGTGCCGTTGGGCACCAGCTTGATCGCCTTCTCGGCCGCCGCGGCGATTGGGACGATCTGGTCGTCGTCGCCGTGCATGATCAGGCAGGGCACGTCGATCTTCTTGAGGTCCTCGGTATAGTCGATCTCGGAGAACTGCTTGATGCACTCGTAATGGGCGAGGATCGAGCCCTGCATCCCCTGGTGCCACCAATGGTCGACGATGCCCTGACTGGGCTCCGCGCCGTCGCGGTTGTAGCCGTAGAAGGGGATCGGCACGTCCTTGTACATCTGCGCCCGATTGGCGGCGAGCGTCTCGCGAAAGCCGTCGAACACCTCGAGCGGGGTGCCCTCGGGGTTCGACGGGGTCTTGAGCATCAGCGGCGGGACGGCGCCGATCAGCACCGCCTTCTTGACCCGCGACGTGCCGTGGCGGCCGATGTAATGGGCGACCTCGCCGCCGCCGGTCGAGTGGCCGACCATCACCGCGTCCCTGACGTCGAGCTGGTCGAACAGCGTGGCGAGGTCGTCGGCGTAGGTATCCATGTCGTTGCCCTGTGCGGGCTGCGACGAGCGGCCGTGGCCGCGGCGGTCATGGGCGACGACGCGATAGCCCTTCCGGTAGAAGAACAGCATCTGCGCGTCCCAGTCGTCCGCGGTGAGCGGCCAGCCATGGCTGAAGGTGATGACCGGGCCGGTGCCCCAGTCCTTGTAGAAGATCTCGGTCCCGTCGTTCGTGGTAATGAAGGGCATGGCGCGTCTCCGGTTGGCGGGGGCATTCCCGGGAGGCGCTATTACGCGAAGGCAACGATTCTGGCGTGTGCAAATGCGGCAACGATGGATTTCATTCTTCAGGCCAAGCGTAGGGGGTTACGGGGGCGCCGAGGCCGGTCCTCCGATCCTCGGGCCGCTGTTCACCTGAACGGAGCGGCCCGAGCCTGGCGGATGGAGATCAGCGGCAGCGGATCTGGCTCTGCTGCTGATCGATCGAGCGGCCGGCGAGCGCGCCGATCGCGCCGCCGAGCAGCGTGCCGACGGTGCGCGAATGGCCGCCGTCGATGACGTTGCCGAGGATGCCGCCGGCCGCGCCGCCGACGATCAGCCCGGTGGTGCCGTCCGAGCGCTTGCAGTAATATCGGCCGTCCTCGCCGGCATAGACACGATCGTCGGGGCGGAGCACGCGCTCTTCATTGCCGGGACGGTAATAGCGGGCGGGATCATAGCCGCCCTCATCGCGATCGCCGGGGTAGGGATCGGGCGCACGGCGATAGCCCCCGTTCGGCGGCGGCAGGTCGTCGCGATAGCTCCCCTGGTCGCGCTGCCGCGCGGCGACATAGCGTTCCACCTCGTCGCGATAGGTCTGGTATTCGCGGTCGAATCGCTCCTGCGCCTGATCGAAGCGCTGCTGCTCGGCTGCGCTCTGCGCGGCGGCTGGAGTGGCGAGAGCCGTACCCGCGGCGGCAGCGGCGGCGAGCAGGGCGGCGTGGATCATGCGCATGGTCTCATATCCTCTTCGATGTCCGAAGGTCCGGGCACGGTGGCAAGGATAGGAGCGGAAACCAAGATGGTTGCTGAACGATCGGGGCGCAACCGGCGGTCGCCGCGATGATCGGGCGGCTCGGCGACCGAATAATCATACAACTATTGCTGCAACGCAACATAATCGTGTAGACGGGGTCTCATGTACCTGATCGACGCCTCTCCTGCCGCGAACGCGCCCGTCAATCCGACGGCGCCGATCCTGGAAGCGATCGTGCGCCAGCGTTGCCTGACCGCGATCTACAATCGCGCGAACATCGTCGTCGCGCCGCATATCCTCTACACGCGGCACGGCGAGCTCTACGTCGACGCGGTGACCGTGTCGCGTAACATGGTGATGGTGCGCGAGCCGAAGCTCGCCACCTTCAAGCTGGCCGGTCTCGGCGGGCTGCGGGTGACTGAACGGCCATTCGAGCTCAGCAGCCTGTTCGACGCCGAGCTGGAGAAATACGCCGGTGTGACACTGATGAAAGTGGAACCGATCGCGCAATCCGCGGGTTAACGACCGTCACGAAGCTTGTCGGGCGGGGTCACCGACATGCTTGTCGTGGAGCCCTGTTCGGGCTATGTCTGAACTGTAGCGTGCAAATATCTGTTTCCGGATGGGACCGCCGGGCAACCAAGGCAGTGGAGCGCGTTACGCATTGCTGAGGTTCATTTGTCGAAGGGGTCTTTTATGCGTGCCAGACTTTTGACGTCCGCAGCGCTTGCGCTGTCTCTCGTTGCTACGCCCGCGCTTGCCAATCCGGCCGCGCGTCTGTCCGTTGCCAATGCGCCGCAGGTGCGCGCGTCGTCGAGCCTCGACGGCAAGAGCCGCCTCACCGGCAGCGCCTGGATCGGCGTTGTCGCCTCGCTTGCGATCGGCGCGGCGGCGATCGTGCTCGCGCTGGATGACGACGACGACGATTCGGATAGCAACTGATCGGCCGACGTTGGGAATTGAGGGTCGTCGGGATTCCCGGCGGCCCTTTTCCTGTTTCGGCAGGCGGTCGGCGGCCGCTCCGTCAATTCGCCGTTACGAAGCTGTCCATCACTCGTTTCCGGCCCGCCACCTCGAAGTCGATCTCGAGCTTGTTGCCCTCGATCTCGGCGATGATGCCGTAACCGAACTTCTGGTGGAACACGCGCTGGCCGAGTGACAAGTCGCTGCGGCCCTTGTTGCCGAGGCTGACGGCGCTCGATGTGTTCTCACGGATGCGGGTCGGCTCGCGGGTGAAGGTGCGGCTGGTCCAGTCGCCGCCGGGCTTGCCGCCGAGCGTGCCGGCGGCGCGCTGCCAGCCGGGGCCCCGACCGGTGCCGCGACCCACGTCCGCAAAGGGATCGGCGCGCTCGCTCCAGTTGGCGCGCCACAGGCTCTCGCCGCCGGACATGGTGGTCTCCTCGGCGGTGTGTGCCTTGGGCAGCTCGCCGATGAAGCGGCTCGGGATCGAGCTGGTCCATTGGCCGTAGATGCGGCGGTTGGCGGCGTGAAGGATCACCGCGCGTTGCCGCGCGCGGGTGATCGCGACATAGGCGAGGCGGCGTTCCTCCTCCAGCGACGCGAGCCCGCCCTCGTCGAGCGCGCGCTGCGAGGGGAACAGTCCCTCCTCCCAACCGGCGAGGAACACGGTGTCGAACTCCAGTCCCTTGGCGGCGTGGATGGTCATGATCGTGACCTTCGCCCCCTCGTCGGCGGCGTCGTTGTCCATCACCAGGCTGACGTGCTCGAGGAAGGCGCCGAGGCTCTCATACTCCTCCATCGCGCGAATCAGCTCGCCCAGGTTCTCCAGGCGGCCGGCGGCCTCGGCCGAGCGGTCGGCCTGCCACATCGCGGTATAGCCGCTCTCGTCGAGGATCTGGCGGGCGAGCTCGGGGTGGGGGAGCTCGTCCACCTTCTCGCGCCAGCGGGCGAAATCGGCGATCAGGTTGCCGAGCGACTTGCGCGCGGCGCCGGTCATCTCGTCGGTGTCGAGGATACGGGCGGCCGCGATGGAGAGCGGCACCCGCTCGGCGCGCGCGAGCTGGTGGAGCCTCGCCACCGCCTTGTCGCCGAGGCCGCGCTTGGGGACGTTGACGATGCGCTCGAACGCGAGATCGTCCGCCGGCTGCGCGACGACGCGCAGATAGGCAAGCGCATCGCGGATCTCGGCGCGCTCGTAGAAGCGGAAGCCGCCGACGATGCGGTAGTTGAGCCCGATCGCGATGAAGCGGTCCTCGAACTCGCGGGTCTGGTGCTGGGCGCGGACCAGGATGGCGATGTCGTTGAGGCTGGTGCCGGCGCGTGCGGCCGCCTCGATCTCGTCGCCGACGCGGCGGGCCTCCTCGGGGCCGTCCCACACGCCGATCACGCGGACCTTCTCGCCCTCGCTCGCCTCGGTCCACAAGGTCTTGCCGAGGCGGCCGCCGTTGTGGGCGATCACCCCTGAGGCAGCGGCGAGGATGTGCGGGGTCGAGCGGTAGTTCTGCTCGAGCCGGATCACCCGGGCACCGGGGAAGTCGCGCTCGAACTTGAGGATGTTCTCCACCTGCGCGCCACGCCACGAATAGATCGACTGATCGTCGTCGCCGACGCAGCAGATGTTCTTCCGCTCCTGCGCGAGCAGGCGGAGCCAGAGATACTGGCTGGAATTGGTGTCCTGATACTCGTCGACCATGATGTAGCGGAAGCGCTGCTGGTACAGGCTGAGCACCTCGCGGTCGGTCTTGAGGATCGTCAGCATGTGGAGCAACAGGTCGCCGAAGTCGCAGGCGTTGAGCGCGCGCAGCCGCTCCTGGTAGGCGGCGTACATCTGCGCGCCCTTGCCGTTGGCGTAGAGCTCCGACTCGCCGGCATCGACGTCCTTCGGCAGCAGCCCCTTGTTCTTCCACGCATCGATATGGCCGGCGAGGGCGCGGGCGGGCCAGCGCTTCTCGTCGATGCCGGCGACGGCGATCAGCGCCTTGAGGAGGCGGAGCTGGTCGTCGGTGTCGAGGATGGTGAAGTTGCTGTGCAGGCCGACCAGCTCGGCGTGGCGGCGGAGCATCTTCGCGCCGATCGCGTGGAAGGTGCCGAGCCACGGCATCCCCTCGACCGCGTCGCCGACAAGGCCCCGCACACGCTCGCGCATCTCGCGCGCCGCCTTGTTGGTGAAGGTGACGGCGAGGATCTCCGACGGATAGGCCTTGCGCGTATAGAGCAGGTGCGCGAGCCGGGCGGTGAGCGCCGCGGTCTTGCCGGTGCCGGCGCCGGCGAGGACGAGCACCGGGCCGTCGGTGGTGAGCACCGCCTCGCGCTGGGGCGCATTGAGGCCCTGGAGATAGGGCGGATCCTGGGGCGAGGGGGCGGGGACGGACATCGGTGAACAGTTAGGGAACGGCGGCATTGGGGGCAAGCGGGATAGATCCCTCTCCCTCTGGAAGGGCTGAGGGCCCGCTCGACGACGGCGAGTGGGATGGTGAGGGTGACCCTCGCCGGCTGTAGTCACCCTCCCCTCCCGCGCCTTCGGCGCTCCTTCCCTCTCCCGGAGGGACAGGGATAGTGGAGATTGTCATCTTATTGTCACACAAGTCGGCGAAGGGCGGGGCCGATCATGACCAGCATCGCTCTCGCGCCCGATGAGTCGGGTGAAGTCGCGCCGCCACGGCCGCGGCTCGACGCTCCTTCGCACCCCGCGGCGAAGTGGATCTTCGGCCTTATGCTCGTCGGCGGCTTCCTCTATGCCGGCTGGAGCGTGATGACCGATACCGCGGGCGTCGGGGAGACGCTGGCGGTCGGCGTGTTCGCCTTCCTCGCGCTGGCGATGCTGATCGCGCTCGGCTTCGAGTTCGTGAACGGCTTCCACGACACCGCCAATGCCGTCGCGACGGTGATCTACACCAATTCGATGCCCGCGCACCTCGCCGTGGTCTGGTCGGGCTTCTTCAACTTCCTGGGCGTGATGGTGTCGTCGGGCGCAGTCGCCTATTCGATCATCACGCTGCTGCCGGTCGACCTGATCCTCAACGTGGGATCGAGCGCAGGCTTCGCGATGATCTTCGCGCTGCTGCTGGCAGCGGTGATCTGGAACCTCGCGACCTGGTATGTCGGCCTGCCCAACTCGTCGAGCCACACGCTGATCGGGTCGGTGCTGGGCGTCGGCGTCGCCAACCAACTCATTTCGGCGGGTTCCAAGGGCGGCACCGCCGGCGTCGACTGGAGCCAGGCGCAGAAGGTGCTGTCGGCGCTCGTATTCAGTCCGCTGATGGGCTTCGTCGGCGCGTGCCTGCTGCTGCTCGTGATGCGGGTGCTGCTACGCAATCCCAAGCTCTACACGACCCCGCGCGCCGGCACGCCGCCGCCGGTCGGCATCCGGGCGCTGCTGATCTTCACCTGCACCGGCGTCTCCTTCGCCCACGGCAGCAACGACGGGCAGAAAGGGATGGGCCTGATCATGCTGATCCTGATCGGTTGCGCCCCCACCGCCTATGCGCTCAACCGCACCTTGCCGGCGAGCGCGACGCCTGCCTTCGTCGAGACCGCCCATCGCGCTGCCGCGGCGTTCGATGCGCGGGCGAACGGGGTCGTGGTGCCGGTCGAGCAGGCGCGCGAGATGATGACGCGCGCTCTCCAGGCGCGGAAGGCGGATTCGCCCGAGACCTTCGCGGCGCTGGCGACGACGACGCGCGACATCGCCGGCCGCGTCGAGGGCTACGGCTCGATCCGCGCGGTGCCGGCGAGCGCGACGCCGAACCTGCGCAACGACATGTATCTGGTGCTCGACACCAGCAAGCTCGCGACCCAGGGCGATGCGGCTGCCGGCTTCGGCGACGCCGCGGCGCTCAAGGCCGTGAACGACTATCAGGCCTCTCTCCAGAACGGCACGCGCTTCATCCCGCTGTGGGTCAAGATCTCGGTGGCGCTGGCGCTCGGGCTCGGCACCATGGTCGGCTGGAAGCGGATCGTGGTCACGGTCGGCGAGAAGATCGGCAAGCAGCACATGACCTACGGCATCGGCGCGGCGGCCGAGCTCGTCGCCGCCAGCACGATCCTGGCCGCCGACCGCTGGGGGCTGCCGGTGTCGACCACGCACATCCTCACCTCGGGCGTCGCCGGCGCATCGGTGGCGAGCGGTGCCGGGCTGCAGCCGCGCACGATCGTCAACATGGTGCTGGCGTGGGTGCTGACGCTCCCCGCGGCGATGGTGCTGTCGGGTTTCCTCTACTGGGTGATGCTGAGCATCGCGCGGGCAACCGGCGCCTGATCCCAGTCGATCGGACAATCGGCGAGAAGGGCATGGAAGCTCTTCTTCGCCACCCTTTCGTCCTTGACGACACGGTGCTCGATCTTGTGCGCGGGATTGGCGTAGGCGAGCGCCCCGGCGGCGAACGCGGCCACGGCGGCGAGCATAATGCGGTTGCGATCGCGCATGTCGTCCTCCCTTTGCGGCGCTGCCGGGTTGGTGACGTATCGTGCCTGACCGGCGAATGAACGAGCGGGTTGACGGCCCGCCCGGATGCGACGAACGGTGACGCCCATGAGCATACGGGGGATGGGCGCGCACCGGCGGGTGCTGTTGGCGAGCCTGGTCGGCACGTCGGTCGAGTTCTACGATTTCTACATCTACGCGACCGCAGCGGCGCTGGTGTTCGGGCCATTGTTCTTTCCGACGGGTGATCCGTCGATCCAACTCCTGTCCGCCTATGCGAGCCTGGCGGTCGCCTTCCTCGCACGGCCGGTGGGGGCCTGGGCGTTCGGTCACTACGGCGACCGCATCGGGCGCAAGTCGACACTGGTCGCCAGCCTGATGCTGATGGGCGGATCGACGCTGGCGATCGCGTTCCTGCCGACCTATCAGACCGCTGGCTGGCTGGCGCCGGTACTGCTGTGCATCCTGCGGTTCGGCCAAGGCTTCGGGCTCGGCGGCGAATGGGGCGGGGCGGCGCTGCTCGCGGTCGAATATGCGCCGCCGGGCTGGCATGGGCGCTACGGCATGGTGCCGCAGATCGGCGCGCCGATCGGCTTCATCGCCGCCAATGGCCTGTTCCTGGTGCTGGGGCTGGTGATGACGCCCGCCGACTTCATGGCGTGGGGCTGGCGCGTGCCGTTCCTGCTGTCGGTCATCCTGGTCGGTCTCGGCCTTTGGGTGCGGCTCAAGATCGCGGAGACGCCCGCCTTTGCGAAGGTTCTCGAGCAAGGGCCGCCGCCTGCGGTGCCGATCGGCGAGCTGCTGCGCGATCATTGGGGCAAGGCGGTCGGCGGGACGTTGGGGGCAGTCGCCTGCTTCGCCGTCTACTACCTCGCGACCGCCTTCGCGCTCGGCTATGCGACGACGACGCTGCACATCGATCGCGAGGTTTTCCTGGGACTGCAGCTCGGCGCGATCCTGTTCATGGCGGTCGGCATCGTGCTGTCGGGAATCTGGGCGGATCGCACCAGTCCCAACAATGTGCTGACCTGGGGCTGCGTCGGCGCGGTGGTGGCGGGGCTGTTGCTCGCGCCGGGTCTGGGATCGGGCTCGCTGGCGCTGATCTTTGCCGCGCTCGCCTTTTCGCTGTTCGTGATGGGGTTCGTCTATGGCCCGCTCGGCGCGTGGCTGCCGAGCCTCTATCCCGCGCGGGTGCGCTATACGGGGGTGAGCCTGGCCTTCAACCTGGCCGGCATCATCGGCGGCGGATTGACGCCGGTGGTGGCGCAGGCGCTGGCCGAGCGCGGCGGACTGACGTTGGTGGGGCTCTATCTGGCGGCGGCATCGCTGCTCAGTCTCGGGGCGCTGCTCGTGCTGCGGACGCGGCGCGATGCCGGAGTGGCGGTGCTGGAGGTGTGATCACCGTCCCTCTTGGGCTATGCCCGAGCCGACTCCTCCCTCTCCGAAGGGGAGAGGGAGTGATTGGTCTTCGCCCTCAGCAAGCTCAGCTTCGCCTTGCCGTGCACCCGCTCGGCGTCGATCTCGAATCCGGCGACGGAGACCGTCTCGTCGCGTGCCGTCTCGATGCTGATCCAGGTAGCGGGGCCGGTCCAGCCGAGGCGGGCGAGCTTGTCCAGCGCGACATAGCCGGCACCGCTCGCATAGGGCGGGTCCATCAGGATCAGGTCGAGCGGCGCGGGAGCGTGACCGAGCGACAGGACCGAGGTCGCGCGGACGTCCGTTTCTCTGGCGCCGAGCTTCGCGATATTCGCCTTGAGGACCTCGAGCGCCTTGCGGTCCTGCTCGACGAACAGGCAGGTCGCGGCGCCGCGCGACAGGGCTTCCAGCCCGAGCGCACCCGAGCCGGCGAACAGGTCCGCGACCGCCAACCCGTCGAAGCTGCCCAGACGGCTGGCCAGCATCGAGAACAGCGCCTCGCGGGTGCGGTCGGCGGTTGGCCGGGTGGCGTCGCCCGGCGGCGCCACCAGCGGGCGGCCGCGCCACTGGCCGGCGATGATCCTCATTTGCGGCGCGTTCCGGGCTTGGACTTCGGCCTTGCCCAGCCGGCCTTGCGTTTGGGTGGGCGGGGGGAGCGGGTCGGGCGGTTGGACGGCGCCTCGACCTTATCGTCATTCCCGCGAACGCGGGGATCCGTTCTGGCCGGCTTCGCGGTCCCCCGCGACTTCGGCGAGAACGGATCCCCGCCTTCGCGTGGGTGACGTTTGGAAGGAAGGCGGGCGGGGGGTGTCGCACCGGCCTTGGCCGGCTTGGACCTGGAGCCTGGCGCTTGCGCCAGCTCGGCAGGCGCGATCGGCCCGACGGTGACGGCCGCCTGCTCCTTACCCTTCCGCAGCGATTGCCGGAACGCGATCAGATCGGCCTGACGTACCTCGCCGACCGCGCCGGCTGGGAGGTCGCCGAGCACGAACGGGCCGTAGCGGGTGCGGATCAGGCGCCCGACCTTGAGTCCGAGATGCTCGAGCACGCGGCGGACCTCGCGGTTCTTGCCTTCCTTCAAGGTCAGCTCGATCCAGACATTGGCACCGGTACGGCGCTCGAGATTGGCATCGATCGCGCCGTAGCGGATGCCGTCGATCTCGATGCCCTCGATCAGTGCCTCGAGCTGCTGCTGGCTGACCTGGCCATAGGCGCGGGCGCGATAGCGGCGCTCGACGCCGGTCGACGGGAGCTCGAGCTGGCGTTTGAGCTCGCCGTCGGTGGTGAGGAGCAGCAGCCCCTCCGTGTTGAGATCGAGCCGGCCGACCGGCACCAGGCGCGGGAGGTCCCTGGGCAGCCGGTCGTAGATGGTGGGACGGCCCTGCGGATCCTGGGCGGCAGTGAGGACGCCGACCGGCTTGTGGAACAGGAACAGGCGGGCAGGCGCGGGTTCCTTCACCGGCTGGCCGTCGACGGTGACGCCGCGCAGCGACGGCAGCAGCGTCGCCGGCGTTTCAACCGGTGCACCGTTCAGCGCGATACGGCCTTCGCCGATCATCCGCTCGATCTCGCGCCGCGACGCCACGCCCGCGCGGGCGAGCAGCTTGGCGATACGCTGGGGGTCCTTGCCGGTCATCCTGGCCATGGGGCGCCTTAGCGCGGAGATACGGGTGAGGACAAAATTTCTTTGCGGCACGCCGCCGCCGACTACGTTAAGCAAGGCGGGAGGCAATCATGTTGTTCGCCAGGAAGCCGCGCCGGATCACCCGCATCCTCATCGTTGAGGACGAGCCGCTGATCGCGTTCGCTACCGAGCACCATCTGAGCGAAGAGCGTTTCGAGATCGTCGCCACGGTCGACCGCGTCGCGGAAGCGGTAGCGCTGATCGACGAGGACGCGGCGATCGACCTGGTGCTGGTCGACCTCACCTTGGCGGACGGCAGCGGAATTGAGGTGGCGCGGGCGGCGAATGCGCGCGGGTTGTCGGTGCTGTTCGTGACTGGCGACTGTCCGAGCGCAGCGCGCGCGCTGGCAGCAGGATGCCTGGCCAAGCCCTATGCGCCGCGTGACCTCACCGCGGCGATCGGCGCGATCGAGAAGGTGCTCGAGGGCGCGATGCCGAAGCGCCTGCCGGCGAGTTTCAAGCTGTTCGTGACGCCGGCTTGAGGATTTGTTTGCGGAGATGCGGAGGTGGCGCCTGCGCAAGCCGCTGCGCTTGGCGGATTGGGGATCGCGTATCTGCCGGATGACGATTCGCAATGATTTGCTCCGGCGTAGATCGCTGACGGCATATCTTTCTCCAATTCCCATGCCCCGCAGGGCTCTCTTCAGAATTGGACCAGTTTTCCAAGGCGGACCAGTTGGCGTCCGTGTGCCGACAGTGAACCAGGACGGAGAAGCAGGCCCGATATCAGCGGACATCGGCGACTTCGCGCCCACTAGCGGTCGTTCAGATACCTGCTAATTGATCCTGCAAAGCCGCCGTTACGGAACGCTGCTTTGTCAGAAGGGGCATGATGCGGGCGATGATGCGGATCGCGAGGGGGGCTGCGGCGGCTGCGCTTCTGATCGGGACGGTACTTCACGCCGCGGCATCTCCGCGCGGGTCCTCGGCCGCAGCGCCGGCGCCGGCCAGCATCGCCGTCACCATCGACGTCGACGCCGCCGTTTCGCGCGGTCCGCTCAAGCCGATCTGGCGCTTCTTCGGCGCGGACGAGCCCAATTACGCGACGATGAAGGACGGCCGGAAGCTGCTCGCCCATCTGGGTGCGCTGAAGCCGGGCGCGGTGTACTTCCGCGCGCACAACCTGCTCAACACGGGCGACGGCACGCCCGCGTTCAAATGGGGCAGCACCAACATCTATACCGAGGATGCTGACGGCAAGCCCGTCTATGATTGGACCGTCGTCGACCGGATCATCGACACCTATCGCGCGCGCGGGGTCAGGCCCTATCTCCAGATCGGCTTCATGCCGGAGGCACTGTCCTCGGCGCCGCCAGGAACGCCATATCAACACGCCTGGCGTCCAGGCTTCGCCTATGATCTCATCGCCGGAGCATGGAACGCGCTGCCCAAGGATTACGCCAAATGGGCCGAGCTCGTCTATCAATGGACGAAGCACAACGTCGAACGCTACGGTCGCGCCGAGGTCGAAAGCTGGTATTTCGAGGTCTGGAACGAACCCAACGGCCCGTCCTATTGGACGGGCACGCAGGAGGAGTTCAACAAGCTCCATGACTATGCGATCGACGCCGTGCGCCGGGCGCTTCCCACCGCGCGCGTAGGCGGGCCCGATGTCGCCGGATCGGGTGGCGCGTTCATGGACAAGTTCCTCGCCCATGTCGTGGACGGCACCAACCATGCCACCGGCAGGATCGGCACGCCGACCGACTTCCTTGCCTTTCACGCCAAGGGGCAGCCGACCTTCGTCGACGGGCATGTCCGCATGGGGATTGCAGCGCATCTGAAGGGCGTGAGCAACGGCTTCGCCAAGATCGCCGCCGTCCCCGAGCTGGCGGGAAAGCCGATCGTCATCGGCGAGAGCGATCCCGAGGGGTGCGCCGCCTGTCCCGGTCCGCAGAACGCCTATCGCAACGGCACGATGTACTCGAGCTACACCGCCGCCAGCTTCGCGCGGATCTGGGACCTTGCCGACCAGCACAAGGTGAACGTCGAAGGTGCGCTCACCTGGGCCTTCACCTTCGAGGATCAGCCCTGGTTCGCGGGCTATCGCCAGCTTGCCACCAACGGGATCGACCTGCCGGTGCTCAACGTGTTCCGGCTGTTCGCCAAGCTGGGCGACACGCGGATCGCGGCTCGAAGCAGCGGCCAGATCCCGCTTGCCGCCATGGTGGAGCAGGGGGTGCGCGGTGCCCCTGACATCGGCACGATCGCCACCAGGACAGCCGACGGGCAGCTGGCGATCCTCATCTGGCACTATCATGACGACGATCTTGCCGGTCCCGACGCTGCCATCCGCGTGAACCTCGCGGGGCTGGGCCGCGGCAAGAGCCGCCATTTGACGCAATGGCTGGTCGACGAGAGCCATGCCAATGCGTTCAGCGCATGGAAGGCGTTGGGATCCCCGCAATCGCCCGACGCCGCCCAATATGCTGCTCTCGAGAAGGCCTCCGCGCTCGAGCCGGTGGGACCGCCCCAAGCTATCACGGTCAACGGTGGCCGGGCGAGCGTGGACGTGACGCTGCGCCGGCAGGGGGTCACCCTGCTCATGTTCGATAGTTCGGGAGACTGAGGGTCCGTCCCCCGGACCATATCCGGCGCCGCGGCGAAAGCGGCCCGGCCGAAGCGGATCGATAGATTCAGCGGCTATGACGTCCGCTGGGGGTCGACCGAGGCCCATGGCGATCCTCGCAACGTCGTGGCGACGCTGCGCACCCGGCTCTGAAGGAGCCGGAGATCGCGCCGCCGCTGTCTGCCGGCTGAAATGCTTACCATCGGCTCGGAAGATGCGCAGAGAAAAGCCCTTTAAAGTCTCGTGGAGAAAGATTTACTCACATTCCAGTTCTGGAATTTCGCGCCTTAGGCACGGCCGTTCCTTTTGCCGCCCCCTTTACCGGCCTGCGGACTTGTACGAACCGCTAAGGAGGCGGTCTCGATCGCAAAGACCTGATGGCTCTTCACCGGAAGATATGTGATTTCCCGCATAGCTGCGGAGCAGACGGAGGGTGCGCGCCATCACGAGCTACTTTTCCCGCTATGTCGTTCCCGGGCTGGTCATCCAGGCGGTGCTCGTGGGAGGTGGCTATGCCACGGGGCGCGAGCTCGTCGAATTCTTCCTGCAAAGCGGGCCCGCCACCGGTTTCGTCGGCTTCGCATTGACGGCCGCCTTGTTCAGCATCGGCGCCATGATCTCGTTCGAGCTGGCGCGCCGCTTCCGCGCCTTCGATTATCGCAGCTTCTGCAAGGTCTATCTCGGACGGTTCTGGTTCCTGTTCGAGCTCGGCTACGCGCTGTCGCTGCTGCTGGTGCTGTCGGTGGTGTCGGCGGCGGCGGGCAAGCTGCTGGCGGAGGTGCTCGGCACGCCGTCGATGGCGAACGCGGTCGGGTTCATCACCATCGTTGCCGGGCTGGTGGTATTCGGCAGCGCCTTCGTCGAGCGGGTGATTTCGGCATGGTCGCTGCTGTTCTACGTCACCTATGGATCGATGCTGGTCGTCGTGCTGATGCGCTTCGGCGACCAAATGGGGGCGGCGATCGCGATGGCGCCGATCGATCTCGGCGATGCGATCGCCAATGGCCTCGCCTATACCGGCTACAATATTCCGCTGCTGCCGATCCTGATCTTCGTCGCGCGCGATTTCGCCTCGCCCCGCGAAGCGTTGGTCGCCGGCGCAATCACCGGACCGCTCGTGCTGGCGCCGGGGCTGGCCTTCCTGCTCGCGCTGTCGGCCTTCTATCCGGCGATCATCGCGTCGCCGCTGCCGGTGACGGCGGTGCTCGCAGCGATCGACATTCCGGCGCTCGGAGCATTGGTCGAGTTGGTGATCTTCGGCGCGCTGGTGAAGACCGGCGTGGGGCTGTTGCACGGTCTCAACGAGCGGATCGCGGCGGCCATGGCGGAGAACGCGCGGCCGATGCCGTATTGGGTGAGGCCGGCGGTGGCGCTCGGGGCGTTGGTGTTCACGCTCTATCTTGCCGCGGCGGTCGGGCTGGTTGCACTGATCGCGCACGGCTATCGCTTCATCTCCGCCTATTTCCTCGCGGTGTTCGTCGCGCCGCTGCTGACGATCGGGCTGTGGCGACTGTTGCGTGGCGACGGCATTGCGGAGCGCGTGCCGGCATGACCCGCGACGACGCCTTCGCCATCGGCCGGCTGGATGCCCATGATCAGGCTGCGCTGGTGCATGGCGGCGAGGTGACCGCGGCGGAGCTGGTCGAGTCCGCGATCGTCCGCATCGAAGCGCTCGATGGCGCGATCAACGCCGTCAGCCACCGCGCGTTCGACCAGGCGCGGGCGCGAGTCGACGGCACCAAGGCGATGCCGGTCCCCTATCTCGTCAAGGAGGGGCTGAGCTATCCGGGTATGCCGACCCGCTACGGCAGCCGCGCCTTTGCGGATGTGCCGCCCGTGGGGCCCGGATCGGCCTTCCCCTATGTCGAACGGCTCGACGCCGCGGGCCTCGTCGCGCTCGGCAAGAGCAGCGCCCCCGAATTCGCGCTGCTGCCGACCACCGAGCCGGTGCTCTACGGTCCGGTCCGCAACCCCTGGGCACGCGATCGCTCGGCAGGCGGATCGAGCGGGGGTGCCGCCGCGGCGGTCGCGGCGGGCATGGTGCCGCTCGCCCATGCGGCGGACGGCGGCGGTTCGATCCGAATTCCGGCATCGTGCTGCGGGGTCGTCGGACTGAAGCCAGGGCGTGGCAGCCATGTCCGCGCGCGGCCGGCGCATGTCGTCGAGGACATGCTGGTCGGCGACACGCTGCTCGCGCGATCGGTACGGGACGTCACCTGGGCGACGGCGGCCACCGGGCATCGTTACGAGAGGCAGGTCACCCCCGCGCGGCCGCTCCGGATCGCGATGGTAACGCGCACCCTGGAAGGGGAGGAGCCCCACCGCGACGTCGCCGAGGCGGTCGGCCGCGCCGCAGGTCTCTGTCGCGCGCTCGGCCACGAGATCGAGCCGGTTACGGGGATCGTCGACGGCGGTGCCGTGGCGCGCGCGTTCAAGGTCATCTGGGGCTATCTCGCGCACGAGGCGATGGCGGGCGTGGCACCGCTGATCGCGGGCCGTGCGGTCGAGGAGGTGCTGGAGCCCTGGACGCTCGGCCTGGCCGGCTGGGGAGCGCGGCTCGGCCCGGACCAGCTCGAACGGGCGCTGGCTGATGCCGCGGCGGCCACCATGCGCTGGGAATCGGCGCTGGAGCGGTTCGACATGGTGCTCTCGCCCGTGGTCCGCGATCCGCCGCCGCTGCTCGGCACGCTGGCGCCGACCCGTCCGTTCGAGACGCTGATGCCGGCGATGTTTGGCTATCTCGGCTACACCCAGCTCCACAACCTGGTCGGCGCACCGGCGATCTCGCTGCCGCTGCATTGGAACGACACCGGCCTGCCGATCGGGTGCATGTTCGCCGCCACGCGCGGCGACGAGGCGCGCCTGCTCGCTCTCGCCGCGGCCCTGGAGGAGGCTTCGCCATGGCGCGATCGCTGGCCGGCCGTCTCGATCGTGAACACCGGTCTGGAGGCCATGGTCGAATGATGGTTGCAGGTTCCTATTCTGCGGTGCAGCATGTCGGTACCATGACAGCCGGCCGCCTTTCAGGTGCTACGCCCTTGCCCGGCACGCCACTCGCTCCCGCGGCAGTGCGGAGCATCGCGATGTTCCGCTCGGCGCTGGACGAGCAGCATCACGCCGGCGCGGCACCGACGCGGGTGACCGACGGGCAGCGTCAGTCGCTCGGCGCGAGCGGGGGCATCCGCCACGTCTATGATTCCGAGATCGCGATCGGCGGTTGGGAATTCTACCAGCTTCGTCCGGGACTGGCGCTGCTGATCGTCGACATGGTGACCTGCCAGTACATCCCGCGCCGCCACAGCTTCGAGGACCAGCTCGTGCTGTCGGCGGTGCTCAACGGTGGCGTCGAGATCCGCGACCCGAGCGGGATCGACGGCAAGCTCGCCAACGGCCACTGTACGCTCTACGGCATGGGCTCGGACGGCGGGTTCGAGACGCTCTACGAACCCGATCGCACGCTCAAATGGGTGAGCGTCGTGATCGATCGCGACCTGTTCGGCGACGTCGTCCAGATCATGCCCGACGATCTGCCGCCGACGGTGGCGGCGTATGTCGAGGGCCAGGCGCCGCTGCCCTATCACAACGTCCCGCTCTCGCCGGCGGCGTCGCTGGCCGCGCACCAGATCCTGGAATGCGCCTATCGCGGCAGCGTCCGCCGCGCCTTCCTCACCGCCAAGGCGCTCGAGCTCGCCTGCCTGATCCTGTTCTCGTTCCGCAGCAATTGCGAGGACCAGCTTAACGGCGTCAGCATGAGCGGCGGTGACTTCGACAAGCTGGCGCGGGCCAAGCGCTATATCGAACGCTCGCTGGACGAGCCCTGGACCATCGCCGAGCTCGCGTCGGTGGTGGGCTTGACGCGGCAGAAGCTGCAGATGGGATTCCGCCGCGTCTATGGCGACACCGTCGGCCAGATGCGCGACCGGCTGCGGCTCGAGCGGGCGCTCGAGCTGGTGCGCGGATCGCAGATGTCGATGATCGAGATCGCGCTCGAGACCGGCTACGAACATCCGCCGAGCTTCACCCGCGCGTTCAAGGCTGCGTTCGGCGTCGCCCCGATCCAGATGCGGCGCATGGCCCAGGAAGGCGTGCTGATCGGCCACCTCGACGGCCGATAGGTCATCCGGGATCAGGGCGAGGTCCGGCGCTCCAGCATCGGCTCCGCGATCCCGTCGACCCCGACCAGCGCGAGCGCGGTCAGCAGCACCGACTGGGTGCCGAGCCAGGACTCCTGCGGATCGAACCATTCGCCCGGCGAGTGGAGCCCGCCCGCCTTTCCCCCGCCGGTCATCATCAGCGCGGGAATGCCGAGCGAGATCGGCACGTTACTGTCCGTGCTGGTATGGACGAGGATCGGCGCCGGCCGACCGAGCGCGACCGCGGCATCGCTGGCCGCGCGCACGATCGGCGAGGACGCCGGGGTCGCTCCGGCACCGCGATCGCCGAGCAGCTTGCGCCCGACCCGGATCGAGCTCGCGCCCCAGCGCGCATTCTCGTCCGCCGCGCCGCGTTCGGCGGCGGCAAGCACCTGCTGTTCCATCGCGGCGAGCGCTTCGTTGGTGTTGGAGCGGATGTCGACCGTCATCGTCGCGCTGGCGGCGACGGTGTTGACCGAGGTGCCGCCGGAGACCACGCCGACGTTGAAGGTCGTCTTGGGATCGGCCGGCGGGCGCAGCTCGGCGATCCGCGCGATCGCCCGGCCCAGGGCATGGATCGCGCTCGGCGTGCCGAACGCCTCGAAGCTGTGGCCGCCGGGGCCCTCGAAGGTCAGGTCCCAGCGCCGGCTGCCGGTCGCGCCATTGGCCATCCCGACGATCCCGTCGAACCCGGGCTCGACGGTGATGAAACCGTCGATGTCGCGCCGATCGCGGAACAGCGCCTTGGTGCCGCGCAGGTTGCCGATCCCTTCCTCGCCGACGGTGGCGACGAACAGGATGTCGCCGACGGTGCGGATGCGGGACCGCTCCAGCGCGCGCAGTATCGACAGCAGCACCGTCAGCCCGCGCCCGTCGTCGGCGATGCCGCGGCCGTAGAGCCGTCCGTCGCGCCGGGTCACCGCAACGCTGTCGCCGGCGGGAAAAACGGTGTCGAGATGCGCGGAGACGACCAGCAGCGGCCCCTTGCCGGTGCCGCGCCGCAGGGCCACGACATTGCCCTCCGCGTCGATCGTCGCGTCGTCGAGGCCGAGTACGTGGACACGGCGCAGATAGTCCTCCGCGCGTCTCCTTTCCTTGAACGGCGGCGCGGGGATTTCGGTGATCGCGATCTGGTCCGCGATCGCCTGCGGCTCGTCGGCGCGGATATCGGCGAGCAGCTTGGCGACGGCGGCCGACTTGGCGAGTTGGGCGACATTGGAGCGTCCAGGTGCCGTCTCGGCCACCAGTGGTGCGGAAAGCAGGGCCAGGGCGATCAGCGGCAATCGGTGGATCGGGCGAAGCTTCGTCATGGCGGGATCCTGCCCGCGATCCGCCGCCACGGCTTCGCGGGACGGGCGCCGGTCTTCGCAATTGCGCCGTCAGCACAGTTGCAAAGCACGGCGGCCTTATGGCGAAGTGCGCCCGCGCGCTCGATGCGAGACCGGGCTCCGCACAATGGGAGCCGGTCGATGAAAGTGAACGCAGCGCACGAGCGCTGGCCGCTGGCGGTGCCGTTCCGGATCACGGGACGCACCTATCATGAATCGGAAGTGGTCGTGGTCGAGCTGCGTGACGGCGACCACGTCGGCCGCGGCGAGGCGTGCGGGGTCGATTACCGGCACGATACCGTCGCCCGGATGCTTTCGGATATCGCCGCGGTCACGCCGGCGATCGAGGCCGGCGCCGATCGCATGGCGCTGCAGGCGCTGCTGCCGGCGTGTGGCGCGCGCAACGCGCTCGATGCCGCCTTCTGGGCGCTCGAGGCGCGTCGCGCCGGCGAGCCGGTGTGGCACCGAGCCGGACTGGCCGAGCCGCGCCCGCTGCTCACCACCTGGACGATCGGCGCGGACGTGCCCGCCGCGATGGCCAGCCGCGCGCGCGACTTCGCCGGCGCGGCTGCGCTCAAGCTCAAGCTGGTCGGCGACGATGACGATGCCGCGCGCGTGACGCTGGTGCGCGAAAGCCGGCCCGACGTGTGGCTCGGCGTCGACGCCAACCGCGGCTACGACCGTCCGCGGCTGGAGGCGCTGCTGCCGGTGCTGGTCGAGGCCGGGGTCGCGCTGATCGAGCAGCCTTTCGCGATCGGCCAGGAGGCGGAGATGGCCAAACTGGCGTCGCCGATCGCCACCGCCGCCGACGAATCGGTACAGGACATCGGCGACCTCGCCGCGGTCGCCGGCCTGTTCGACATGGTCAACATCAAGCTCGACAAGTGCGGGGGCCTCACCCGCGCGCTCGCGATGGCACGCGAGGCGCGGCGGCTCGGGCTGGGCGTGATGGTCGGCAACATGGTCGGGACGTCGCTGGCGCTGGCGCCCGCCTATCTGCTCGGACAGGTCTGCGACATCGTCGATCTCGACGGACCGCTGCTGCTGGCGCGCGATCGCGAGCCGGCCGCGACCTATGCCGGCGGCACGGTGCGCTGCGAGGATCCGCTGTGGTGCGGTCCGGCCGCATGAGCGGCGCGCACGACTTCGCCGCGCTGATCGAGGCCCATCCGCTGGCGTGGATCGTCGCGCCTGGCGAGGCGCCCTTCGCGATCCCGCTTCCGGTCCGGCCGGTGCGCGGCCACGACGGGACGCTGGTCGCGATCCGCGGCCATTTCCCGCGGCACAGCCCCCTGACCGAGCGGCTGCGCGCCGATCCGCGTGCTGCCGTGCTGGCGATGGGGCCGCAGGGCTATGTCTCGCCATCATGGCTGAGCGACCGGACCCAGGCGCCGACCTGGAACTATGCGGCGGCGCGTTTCGACGTCGTGATGACGCTGATCGACGACGATGACTGGATTGCGGCGCATCTCCACGATCTGGTGACGGCGATGGAACAGGAACGGCCGTGCCCCTGGTCCTTGGGGGAGATGGGCGCGCGGTACACGCTGCTGGCGAGCCGGATCATCGGCTTCGAGGCGCGTGTCCGGACCGCAGCGCCCCTGATGAAGCTCGGCCAGGGCGAACGCGACGTCGACTATGTTGAGATCGTCGCCGGCCTCGGCGGCGAGGGCGCCCACGACCTGCTCGACTGGATGGCGGCCTTCAATCCCGGGCGATGAGCCGGCGCGGCTCAGAGCACGCCGAGCAGCTCGCCGATGCGCGGCGTCGCCTTGGCGCCGGCACCGGTGAGCAGGATCACCGTCGTCTCCTCCGGCCCGATCGTCCCGTCCGCGATGAGCGCGGCATAGGCTGCCGCGGCGGTGGCGCTGGTCGGCTCGGCGTAGAAGCCGAGCGCGGCGAGTGCGCGCCACGTCGCGACGATCTCCTCCTCGGTGATCGCCACCGTTCCGCCCCCGGACCGGCGGATCGCGGACAGCACGTCGCCGAGCCGCACCGGCGCGGCGATGGCGGTGCCCTCGGCGATGGTCGGCGAGATCGCGATCGGAACGAGCCCTTCGGCGCCCGCGCGGAAGCTCGCGTCGATCGGCGCGCAACTGGCCGGCTGCGCGGCGAACAGGCGCGGCCGCCGCGCGATCTCGCCATGCCGCAGCAACTCGCTGAAGCCGATGTCACAGCCGAGCACGTTGCTCCCCGCCCCGGTGGGGATGACGACATTGTCCGGCGCGGCGAAGCCGAGGTCCTCCCACAGCTCATAGGCGAGCGTCTTGGTGCCCTGGAGGAAGAGCGGCTGCCAATTGTGGCTGGCGTAGAAGATCCGCGCCGACTGGCGCACCGCCTCGTCGGCGGTGTCCTGGCGCGATCCGGGCACCAGCTCGACCTCGGCGCCGTGCGCGCGCATCTGCACGGTCTTGGCCGGCGAGGTGCTGGCGGGCGCCAGGATCTTCGCCCCGAGCCCGCCCGCGGCGGCATAAGCGGCGATCGCCGCACCGCCGTTGCCCGAGCTGTCCTCCAGCACGCGGTCGACGCCGAGCTGGCGCAGCGCCGAGATCATCACCGCGGCGCCGCGATCCTTGAAGCTGCCCGTCGGCGAGACATAGTCGAGCTTGAACAGCGGCGTCCCGCCCGCGAACCGCCGGCGCACGAGCGGCGTGCAGCCCTCGCCGAAGCTGATCGGCGCGGCGATCGGAAAGGGCAGCACCGCGGCGTAGCGCCATAGCGATCGCTCGCCTGTCGCGATCCGATCACGGCCGATGCCGGGAAGATCACTGATCGCGAGCGGTCCGCCGTCGTCGCCGCGCCATCGCGGCACGTCGAGCGGATAGCATGTGCCGTCGGTGCCGATATAGCTGGGAGCGGTCATGGCAGGTCCTTGCAGTCGGGATCGATGCGGGACAGCGTAGCGCGGCGCGGCCGTCTTCGCGCGGGAGGGCGGAAGATTTGCATTTCGGAGAGCGGCTGCGCGACTGCGATTGCTAAGCGGATGGACCGGCAGGAGCAGACAATGCCCGGCCGATCGGGCTTGCTGGGGGCATGAGGCGGGTGAGGCGACTGACGGTGATCCTGGCCGCCTGGCTGGCGCTGGCGCCGAGCGTTGCGGCGGCGGCCGCCGCCGGGAATCCTGAGCGCGCGCTGATCGCCGCGACCGACCGGCTGGTGCGCGAGCGGATGCGCGCCACCCGCACGCCCGGCGTGGCGGTGACGATCGTGCGGCACGGTCGCGTGCTGCTGTCGCGCGGCTATGGCTATGCCGATCTGGCGCGGCGTCGTCCCGTCGATCCCGATCGCACACTGTTCCGCCTCGCATCGGTGACCAAGCTCTTCACCTACACGCTGGCGATGCAGCTCGCCGAAGCTGGCCGGCTCGATCTCGATCGCGACCTCAACGCCTATCTCGGCGCCGGCACCTTCGCAGCCACCTTCGCCGCGCCGATCACCGCGCGGGCGGTGATGGCGCATCGTTCGGGGTTCGAGGACGCGACCATGTACCGCCTGCTCCAGCTCCGTGGCGAGATGCCGACCGCGGAGGCATTCGTCCATGATCATGTGCCGGCGCGCGTACGTCCGGTCGGGGAGGCGACGTCCTATTCCAATTTCGCGGTATCCGCGCTCGGCCTGGCCGTCGCCCGGATCGCGAACCGGCCCTATCCCGAGCTGGTCGCCGAGCGCGTGCTGGCGCCGCTGGCGATGACGAGCACCGCGGTCGCCGAGCCGCCGCTGCCCGGTCGCCGCCAGCCGTTCGGCGCGATGGCGCCAGCGCTCGCGTCGCGCATGAGCCTGGGATATGCCACCGTCGGCGACGACGTGAGGGCCGTCCCCTACGACCATATCTATCCCGCGGCGGCGCCGGCCGGATCGATGTCTTCGACCGCAGCCGACATGGCGCGGTTCATGGCCGCCTATCTGAACGGCGGCGCGATCAATTCGGGCAGGATTCTCCAGCCTGCTACCGTCGCGGCGATGCGGCGGCGATCCTATGGCGACCGGCCCGGCGCGCCGGACTTCGCCGTCGGCTTCGAGAACGGGACGGTCGCCGGCCGCGACGTCCATTGGCACTCCGGCGCGATGACCGGCTTCCGCGCCATGCTCGTGCTCGTGCCAGAGCTCGATCTTGGCATTTTCATCGCCGCGAACGGCGAAGCGTGGGGCACCAAGCCGGATCTGGTGCGCGGCATCGTCGCCGCCGCCTTTCCGATTGCGTCGTCGCCGATGCGCGCTGTCGCGATCCGCGGCGAAGATTATGCGGGCGATTATCTGACGTCGCGGCGGTCCTACACCAAGCTCGAGACGCTGCTGGCGCTCGAAGGATCGATCGCGCACGTCACGCCCGCCGCCGGCAACCGGCTGCGGATCGATTCTCCCGACGGGGACCAGCTCTGGACCGGCCTGACGCCATCGCTGTTCCGGCCGGACGCCGGCGGCGAGGATCGGATCATGTTCCAGCGCGATGCGTCGGGTCGCGTCATCCGCTTCTACGCGCCGAACGGCATACGTTTCTTCGAGCGGATCGGCTGGGCTCAACGGCCCGGATTCCTTTACACGATGCTTTGGCTCACCGCGCTGGCGGCCGCGGCGACCGCGCTGGCCGGATGGCGTGAAAGCGGTTGGAGGCATCTGGCGATGCTCGGCAGCGCGATCCTGGCCGTGGCTCTGCCGGTGAGCTTCGTCGCGGCGCGTCCCGCGATCGCGGCCGCCGATGTCGAGAGCTGGCCGCCGCTTACGATCCTGACGCTGGTCGGCGCCGGATACCTCGGCTTTGCGGCCCTGGCGACCGCGATCGCAGCGGCGGTGGGTGCGACGAGCATGGCTCGCCGCGGCGCGCTCGCCGCGATGGCCCTGGCGCTGGGCGGTGCGCTCTATGCGCTGTCGCGCTGGGGGCTGTTCGGCCCGGTGTTCAACTGATGTCCGGGATCAGCCACCGCTTGGCGATGGCGGTGGCGATGGCGGCATTGGCCGGATGCGCGCCGAAACCCATGTTCGACGTCGTCGTGCGCGGCGGAACTATCTACGACGGAGGCGGCGGCAGCCCCTATGTCGGCGACGTGGCGATCGTCGGCGACCGCATCGCCTATGTCGGGCCGCGCGCGCCCGGCCGGGGAAAGCGCGAGATCGGCGCCGCCGGCAAGGCGGTGGCACCCGGCTTCATCAACGTGCTGAGCCAGAGCGCGTTCACCCTGGTCGATCAGCCGCTTGCCGAAAGCGACCTCCGTCAGGGCGTGACCCTGGAGATCGTGAGCGAAGGCGAATCGCCCGGGCCGCTGACGCCGGCGATGCGGCGCGCCTTGCCCGAGCCGCGGCCGCCTTTCGCCTGGACGACGCTCGGCGACTATATGACCGCGCTCGAGCGCCGCGGCATCGCGGTCAACGTCGCGAGCTATGTCGGCGCGGCGACGGTGCGGATGCACGTGCTGGGCAACGGCGACGTCCAGCCGAGCCCGCGCCAGCTCGATGCGATGCGGACGCTGGTCCGGCAGGCGATGGAGGAGGGGGCGGTCGGCGTCAGCTCCGCGTTGATCTACGTTCCCGGCGTCCACGCCCGCACCGACGAGCTGGTCGCGCTCGCGGCCGAGGCGGCCCGTTGCGGCGGCGTCTATGCCAGCCATATCCGCAGCGAAGGCGACCGCTTCCTGGAGGCGGTCGCCGAGCTGATCGAGATCGCCCGCCGCTCCGGCGCGCCGGCCGAGCTGTTCCACATCAAGGTCGGCGGCCGCGCCAACTGGCCGAAGATGGCCGAGGCGCTGGCGATGATCGAGGCGGCGCGCGCGGACGGCGTGCGCGTCACCGCCGACATGTATCCCTATCCCGCCTCGGGCACCGGCCTCGACGCGGCGATGCCGCCCTGGGTCCAGGAAGGCGGCACCGCGTCCTGGATCGCGCGCCTTCGCCGGCCGGCGATCCGCCGGCGCGTGATCGCCGAGATGCAGGCGCCGCCCCGCGGCTGGGAGAACGTGCTGCGCAGCGCCGGCGCGGGCGGCGCGATCTTCGCGGGCTTCCGCAATCCCGCGCTGCGCGGCTTCACCGGCCGCACGCTAGCCGAAGTGGCGCGCGAGCGCGGCGTCTCGCCCGAGGAGGCCGCCGTCGACCTGGTCGTCGCCGACGGCAGCCGGATCGAGATGATCTACTTCACCATGACCGAAGCCAATCTGCGCCGCCAGATCGCGAAGCCCTACATCGGCTTCGCCTCGGACGGGCCGGCGCTGACCGCCGCCGGGGCGACGCTCCGGTCGAGCGTCCATCCGCGGGCCTATGGCAGCTTCGCGCGGGTGTTCGCGCGCTACGTCCGTGACGACAAGCTGCTCTCCGTCGCCGAGGCGGTGCGGCGGGTCACCTCGCTGCCTGCCGCCACCTTCCATCTCGCCGATCTCGGCGTGCTCCGGGCCGGCGCGATCGCCGACGTGACGGTGTTCGATCCCGCCGAGATCCAGGACCATGCGACCTATTTCCGGCCCCATGCCTATGCGACCGGCGTGTCGGACGTCCTCGTCAATGGCCGCCAGGTGCTCGCCGGGGGTGAGCCGACTGGCGAACGGCCCGGCCGGTTCGTGCGCGGGCGCGGGGCCAGGGTCAACGGCGGCTGCCGGGCCTCCGCCGCAGCCTGGGATTAGAGCATGTTCCGATCCGATTGAATCGGAACATGCTCTATTGTCTTTGTTTTCCGCGATTTCCGAGTCGTCGGATGTGCCATCCGACTTGAAATCGCTCTAGCCGCCGGCCAGGTCGAGCAGCGTTCCCACCCCCTGAGCGGCGGCGCGCTCGACCGCGAGCTGGGCGATCGCGAGATCCTGCACGGCGATGCCCGAGCTGTCGAACAGCGTGATCGCGTCCGCACCTTTCCGTCCCGGCGCGCGGCCGTCGATGACGTCGCCGATCGCGACGATCGAGGCCGGATCGATCAGCCCGGCCGCGACGGCGTGCTGGCATTCGCCGATCGCCGCCGATTGCGAGGGGAGGTCGGCGAAGCGCTGGGCGGCGGCGACCAGGGCGGCGTCCAGCTCCTGCTTGCCCGGCCCGTCGGCTCCCATCGCCGAGATGTGCGTTCCCGGCGCGACCCAGTCCCGTGCGATCAAGGGCTCGCGCGCGGCGGTGGCGGTAACGACGATGTCGGCGCCGCGAACCGCCGTTTCGAGCTCGGTGGCGACGGCCTCGAGCCCCGACTGCCGCGCCCGTTCGGCGAAGCGCTCGGCGGCGGGAGCCGTGCGGTTCCACACCCGCACCGAACGGATCGGCCGGACGCGGCGGATCGCCTCGAGGTCGAACCACGCCTGGTTGCCGGCGCCGACGATCGCGATGACGCCCGCCTCGGCGCGCGCGAGATGATGCACCGCCACCGCGTCCGCCGCGGCGGTGCGCAGCGCGTTGAGATGCGTCGCCGCGACCAGCGCCGCCGGGAAGCCGGTCTCGTCGTCGAGCAGCAGCGTCGTCGATCCGTGCGCCGGCAGGCCCTTCGCCCGATTGATCGGCCAATAGCTGCCGACCTTGATCCCCGGACAGCGCCGCGCGAGATCGACCCCCGCCTTGGCGCCGAACCGCGTCGCCGGGTCCGATCCCCGCGCGACGAGCGGCGGGAACATGACCGCGTCGCCGCGCGCGACGTCGGCGAATCCGCGCTCGACCACCGCGAAGGCGTCGGCGGCATCGATCAGCCGCCGTGCATCGGCCTCGCTCAGGATGCGCATCGCCGGCTCACCAGGCATTGAAGCGCGGCCAGCAGCCGACCACCCGCTCGCCGGCGGTGACGGTGTAGGCCGAATATTGCGCCGCGGTCGCACAGGCATGATTGGGCAGGATGCGCAGCCGCCGCCCGATCGGGAAGCACGCGAGGTCGAGCGGCCGGTCGCCGCGCCCGGCGATCACGCCATGCTCCTGGTTGGCGGCGATCATCACCGCGTCGTCGAGCGGGCGCTGGTCGAGGTCGAGGACCAGGCCATAGCCCTGGTCGACCGGCTGCGCCTGCGTCCCGCGATCGCGCGACATCGCCATCCAGCCGGCATCGACGATCACGTGCCCGCGATCGGACTGGTGGCCGATCACCGTCGCGAGCACCGAGATCGCGATCTCGTCGATCGCGCATACGCCGATCCCGGCCATCACCAGGTCCTGGAAGACATAGACGCCGGCGCGCACCTCGGTGACGCCGGCGAGGTCCTCGGCGAACAGCGCGGTCGGAGTCGATCCCACGCTGGCGACGGGGCAGGGGAGGCCGGCCTCGCGCAGCATCGCCGCGGCGGCGACCACGCCGTCGCGCTCCTGCGCGGCGAAGGCACGGAGTGCCTCCTCCGATCGCGCCGCATAGGAACCTCCGCAATGGGTGAGCACGCCGGCAAGCAGCCCGGCGCCGGCGAGGGCGCGGCCGACCTCGACGATCGCCGGGTCGCCGGGGCGGAGGCCGCCGCGGTGGCCGTCGGTGTCGATCTCGATCAGCACCTTGAAGCCGGCGCCTTCGCTCCGGGCGAAACCGGCCGCGGCTTGGGCGGCGGGAAGGTTGTCGAGGATCACCGTCATCGCGACGCCGCGCGCACCCAGCCGCGCGACGCGGGGCAGCTTGTCCGGCGACAGCCCCACCGCATAGAGGATGTCGGAATAGCCGGCGTCGGCGAAGACCTCGGCCTCCTTGAGCGTCGACACGGTGATCGGCCCGTCCGTCGCCAGCCGCGCCACCTCGACGCTCTTGGCGGTCTTGAGGTGCGGACGCAGGCGGACGTGCGGGAACCGCGCGAGATGCCGGCGCATCCGCGCGAGATTATGGTCGAGCCGCTCGCGGTCGAGCAGCAGCGTCGGTGTTTCGAGTTCGGCGAAGGGCACGCTTGTCTCCGGTCGGGCGGGTCACGGGACGATGGTGAGGAGGTGCCGCGCGATCCGCTCGGCACCCTGGCGCAACGGGTCGACGCAGGGAAGGCCCGTGCGATCCTCGATCTCGCGCATGACCGCGATCGCCTCGGCCTCGTCCATCGCGCTGGTGTTGCAGCTCACGCCACCGGGGCGAACGTCGGGGTTGGTCAGTCGCGCCGCCGCCAGGTTCGCCTCGATGAAAGGGATCAATTCCGGCACTGGATAGTCGAGGCTGCCCATCTGCCTGCGGCCTGGTTCATGGCAGAACACCAGCGCGTCGGGCTGGCTGCCGTGGATCAGGCCGAGCGTCACCCCGGCATAGGCGGGATGGAACAGCGAGCCCTGCCCCTCGATGACGTCCCAATGGGTCGGCGCCGCCGCGGGGGAGAGCCACTCCGCGGCGCCGGCGATGAAATCGGCGACCACCGCGTCGATCGCGACGCCGCTGCCGGCGATCAGCACGCCGGTCTGCCCGGTCGCGCGAAAGTCGCTGTCCTCGCCGAGCGCCCGCAGCGCGCGGTCGATCGCGAGCGCCGCATATTTCTTGCCGACGACGCAGTCGGTGCCCACGGTCAGCACGCGGCGCCCGCTGCGCGGTTCGCCGGTGCCGGTCGCGAACCTGCGGTCGGTGTGGCGCACGTCCCACAGCCGGCGCCCGTGGCGCTCGGCCGCCGCGGCGATCGCGGGATCGTCGGACAGCCGCTGGTGAAGCCCCGACGCGACGTCGAGCCCCGCGGCGAGCGCGGCGAGGATCACCGGCACCCAGTCCGGATCGATGAAGCCGCCCGAGTTGACCACGCCGATCACCATCGTGCGCACGCCCGCCGCCGCCGCCGTTTGCGGCGCCATATCGGGAAGACCGAGGTCGATGCCGCAGCCGGGCAGCCGGAGCTGCGCGGCGCAGCGTTCCGGCCGCCACTGGAGGATGCCGGCCGCGGTCTTGGCCCAGCCGAGTCCAGGCGCGGCGCCGAGGAACAGCAGATACGGCTCCCCGATCATCCCGCCCGCCCGTGTCCCGATCCTGCCAAGCTGCTGCATCACTCGTCTCTCCGTTCGCTCCGGAGAGCGTCGACATCGACTAAGCCGTTGCCGCAGGAGCAATCTTCACAGCCGGGACGCGCCGCTTCGCCTTTGCGTCCCGCCGATCACTTCGGCTGGGGACGCTCGTAGAGCGGAGTCGACTGCGGCGGCTCGAACTCCACCGGCAGCGTGATCTCCTTGGGAAAGGAGGCGAGCAACGCCTTCACGTCCGGGTTGGGCTGAAGGTCAAGATCGACGAAGCGCTCCAGCTTCTCGGACAGGACCGGATCGTGGGTCTCGACCTCATATTCGACGTGATGGGTGCCGTTGATCGCCCGGATCATCACGCCGTTGCGCAGGAACTGGGCCTGGTGGACAGCATTCTCGTAGGGAGTCTGCATGTCGACGTCGCCCTGGAGCAGCACCACCGGCACGTTGATCGGGCGCGCCAGCCGGATGTCGTCGCCGATCACCGGCGTCGGCATGATATCCGCCCAGACGCGGTAATAGATGTTGGGATCGCCGAGGATGTCGTTCGCCTTCTCGGCGAGGAGCTCGCGGTCCCGCGCCGCGCTCACGCCCAGGCTATGATCGATCAGCGGCAGATTGATGGTGCCGGTGAAGCCGATGAAGCCGAACAGCTTACGCAGCGCAATGTAGCGATAGTCGCCGTTGTAGACCTCCGTGACCATCTTGGGCCAGATTCGCGTATCCGTCGACAGCGGGACGCCGCGGAACGGGCGCACCGGATCGGTGAGGACCGCTTGAAAATCCTCGGCGTTGACCTCGACCGCGGTCGGCTTGCCGCTGTCGGGGTCGGCGACGGTGACGGTGACGGGCTTGGCGCGAAGCCGGGCGAGGATCGTCTGCACCGCCTTGCCCAATCCGCCGGGCGGAAGCTGCGCGGCGATCGGCGACGCTTCCGCGCGCTCGGCGATGCGCATCAGCGCCGCCCACAGCGCGTCGGCGCTGTCATAGCCATAGTCGAGCGGCTCGACCCCGCCGAACAGCGCGCGCGCCACGCGATCCTCGTGCATCCGGATATAGCCGAAGCCGAGCTGCGAGCCGAAGCTGAAGCCGTAGGGGATGATCTTCTCGTAGCCGAGCGCGGCGCGGACGTCGTCGACATCCTCGACCATGTTGGGGAAATCATAGCCCGACAGGTCGACGCCGCGCGCCTTGAGCTTGTCGAACGTCGTCTTGAGCACTCCCTTCCATTCCGCGATCAGCGGGGTGGGCGACTTGTTGCGGTCGTCGGGGGGAGGGGCCTCGAACATCCCGTTGGGCCCGAGCACGTAGAAATTGCCCCGCTGGTTCACCACCACCAGATCGCGGTTCCGCGTGAAGCGGGTGACGAGCTTGCGGAACTCGTTCTTGGGATACCATGGCTTGGCGAAATCGCGCCGGTCCGTGAGGTCGCCGGGGCCGCCGGGCAGCAGGAATATGGGATCGCGCTTGCCGCCGCTCTGCGAGAAGACGCGCAGATAGTTGACGAGGATGACCCGGCTGTTCGGATCGCGGCGGTTCTCCCGCACCGCGACATAGCCTTCCTCGCCCCGCAGGGTCATGCCGTCGCCCTTGAGCTCGAGCGGGTTCGACGCCACCGTCATCGTCACCGGCTGGGCGTGGACGGCGAGCGGCGCCGCCATGGCCAGCGCAAGCGCGCTCGTCAGTGCCCGCAAAGCGATGTTCCTCTTCATCCTGACCTCCCTGTTTCTTCTCGTATCCACGCGGCCGCGCCGTCCTGCGGCGCCACCACGATCAGCTTGAATGTCCCCGGCACCCGCTTGTCGTCGCCATTGGCGTCCTTCGCCCAATCGGCGGCGGGCAAATAGATGCGCCCGCTCCGGGGATCGAGCGCCGCGGTATAGGCGCCGACCTGGGTGGGCACGCGCGTGACCGGTCCCGCCTTGCCGGCGATCGACAACGGGAAGATCGCCAGGCTGCCCTCGTTACAGGGAACATAGACCAGCCGGCGCCCGGCATCGAGGATCGCGCCGTCGGCCTCGTGCGCGATAGGCACGGCGCCGCGGTCGCGCCCGGTCGCGGCGTCGACCAGCTTGGCGATGCCGTTCTGGCAGGCGGAGATCAGTAGCCCGGAGGCCGCGTCATAGGCGATGCCGGTGGGAGTCTCGCACCCGGCGAGCGCATAGCGCGCCGCCACCGTGCGGGTCGCGATGTCGATCACCGCGATCGCCGCGCCATGCTCGAGATTGACGAACAGCCGGCCCTTGCCGTCGGAGACCGCGGCCTCGGGCGTGTCGCCGAGCGGGATCGATGCGACCGTCTTTGCCTGGGCAAGGTCGATGACGCTCACCGACTGGGCGCCGCCGTTCATCACGAAGGCGAGCCCGCTCGCCGGGTCATAGGCCGCGCCGTCGGGATCCTCGCCGGTCGGGATCGTCGCCTTGACCTCGCCGGTGCGGCGGTCGAACAGCGTGGCGGTAGCGGTCTTGCCGTTGGTGCTCAGCATCAGCGTCGATCCCGGGATCGACAGCACCGCCGCGACGCCCTGTCCCGGCACCAGCGCCGGGATGACCTTGCGATCGGCGAGGTCCACCGCCATCACGCCGTCCCGCCGGCCGACGAAGACACGCCCGATCTCCGGATCGACCGACACGTAGTCGTAGCCGCCGTCCGGTCCCGGGATGCGGTCGACCACGGCATAGCGCGGCGCGCTGGCCGGCACGGCCGCGGCCAGGATCGCGCAAGCGACGGCGAACGGGTTGGACATGAGACGCTCCCCTGCGATTATGTCCGCATCATCGGTGAGCGGCGGCGGCGCCGTCTTAGCCGCGAGGCGAGGCCGCTTAACGCGGTCGCGCGAAGGCGAAGCGGATCGCGGCGGCAAGCGTGCCGGGGATGACCGACATATGATCGTCGTCCGGGAATTCGCGGTACCGGACCGAGAAGCCGGGTGCCTTCAGTGCCCCGAGCTCCCTGCTCATCGCGCGCGCGTTGCCGACCATGTCGGGATCGCGCCGCGACCGCCGTTCCTCTTTCGTCGAGACCTCGAGGCCGCCGACGGTGATGAGCAGCCGCGCCTTGATCTCGCCGGCGGCGGCGCGCGCGGCGAAGCGGCGCTGCTCGGTGAGGATGAAGCGGTCGCGCCACCAGATCGCCGGGCTCGCGGCGATATAGGTCCGGAACATCTCCGGCCGGGTGAAGAGCGTGTGAAGCACGAACAGGCCCCCGCGCGAATGGCCGAACAGAGCCTGGCGTTCGGGGTCGATGCGGGCCCGGCGCGCGATCTCCGGCTTCAGCTTCCTCTCGATCATGTCAAGGAGATGGTCGGCGCCGCCCGTCCCGGCGATCGCCTCGGTCGGCATCGTCTCGCCCTTGCGGGGATGGTGGGAGTGGGGCGGCGACAGGTCGTAGGCGCGCATCGGCGGGAAGGGGATGCTGGTGTCGTAGCCGATCCCGACGATCACGCCCGGCGGGACCCGGCTGTACTCCTCGTACATGGCGTCGTTGTGCGCGGTCTGCGCGGCGATGTCGAAGGTGCCGTTGGCGTCGGTGACGTAGAGCACCGGGAAGCCCGCCTCAGGCGGCTTGCCGGTAGGGATAGACAGGAAGATCTTGTAGCGGCGATCCTTCCACTCGATCGGGAAGGAACTGCGCTCGAAGTGCGGGATCATCTCGGCGAACGCGCGCAGCGCCTGCTCCTGCCGCTGCGTCTGCGCCGCTGCCGGCAAGGTCGCCGTCGTCAGCGCGGTCGCGGCCAATATCCCCCCGATCATGCCATTCCCCCTTTTCGCCGAAGCTGCGAATTCTGTTGCCCCGCCGCCGTCGGCGCTTTGCCGTCGGGCCGACGGCTTCGCATTTGGTGCGCCGGCCGTAACTTTTCTGCAAAGTAGCTCATCCGCACCGAGAAGATAGCGTCCCGCCGACGTCGCTATATCATGACGCCCGCGACCGTGCGGGCCAGACATCGACAAAGGGGGGTGGCATGGCTCGAGTATCGGGGAATTCGCGTAGATGCGTGCGGCGGGCACTGTCCTCGCCGGTCATTCTGGGAAGCCTGCTCTCGCTGTACGCCGCGATGCCGGCGTGGGCGCAGGCGGAGGACGACGACGATCACAAGGCGCCGGACATCCTGGTCGTCGCCACCAAGCAGAACCAGAACAACACCACCGGCACCAAGTCCGACACACCGCTGATCGAGACGCCGCAGTCGATCTCGGTCGTCACCAGCGACCAGCTCGACACCATCAAGACGACGACTTTGTCCGATGCACTCAACTATATGCCCGGCCTGCTCCCGCAACCGTCGAGCAACGCGCGCTATGCGGACCAGGTGACGATCCGCGGCTTCCTGGCCGATCCCGCCACCGGCAATTTCCTGCGCGATGGCCTCAAGCTACAGTCGAACCTGTACGACGGCGGCCAGGAGCCGTACGGCCTCGAGCGCGTTGAGGTGCTGCGCGGCGCCTCCTCGGTGCTGTACGGGCTCGCGGCGCCGGGGGGCGTGGTGAACACCTTCACCAAGCGCGGCCCGACCAGCCCGGTCTACGAGCTCAACCTCGAATATGGCAGCTTCGATCGCAAGCAGGTGACGGCGGACGTCGGCGGGCCGATCGGCGGCGGTTTTTCCGCGCGGCTCACCGGCCTGTACCGGGACAGCGACACCAACGTCGACTACATTCCCGACAATCGCCGCTTCATCGCGCCGGTGATCACCTTCCGCTCGGCCGGGACCGAGATCAGCCTGCTCGGCAACTATCAGCAGATCCGTACCAAATTCTCGGCGCCGCTGCCGCTGGTGGGCACGCTGGTCGCTCCCCCAAACGGGGTCCGAATCTCACGCGACCTGTTCATCGGGGAGCCGAGCTTCGATCGCTTCACCAGCGACAGCGGCACGGTCGGTGCGCAGTTCGACCACGAGTTCAACGACCATATCCGCGTTCACAGCGGGTTCCGCTACTATCATTCGCGGATCCACATGGATTATCCGGTACCCGGAGCGATCGTGGGCGACAGTATCGTGCGCACGCCCAGCCCGCGTACGAACACGTCGACCGGCCTCACCAGCGACACCAACTTCAACCTGAAGTTCGGCAGCGAGGATTTCCAGAACACGGTGACGGTCGGGCTCGATTACTATCATCGCGAATACGCGTTCCATCGTTTCGGCGGTCCGACGGAGCTGTGGAACTATGTCCGCCCGACCTATGGGAGGAGTTTCACCATCGGCACAACCGACATCGGTTCGGAGGAGAACGGCGATCAGCTCGGCATCTATTTCCAGGATCACATCAAGCTGTGGAAGCGGCTGGTGATCCTCGCGGGCGGGCGGCGCGACTGGGTCGACAACCGCACGCGCGTCTACAGCACCCGCGCGCTGACCTTTGCGCACGACAGCGCGTGGACGGGCCGGGTCGGCGCCGTCTATCTGTTCGATGGCGGCATCGCACCCTACGCCAGCTATTCGCAGTCGTTCCAGCCGCAGAGCGGCGTCGACCGGCTCGGCCAGGTGTTCGTGCCGACCCGCGGCGACCAGTATGAGGCGGGCATCCGCTACATTCCGCCGGGGAAGGCGACCACGATCAGCGGCGCGGTCTACCAGCTCACGCAACGCAACGTCGTGACGCCGGACCCGGAGAACGTCAGCTATTCGATCCAGACCGGCGAGGTGCGCTCGCGCGGCGTCGAGCTGGAGGCGAAGACGCTGATCGGCGGCGTGTTCAACCTGATCACCTCCTACACCTACACCGATGCGGTCGCGACCAAGACCAACATCCCCGCGCAGCTCAACCAGCGGGTGGCCTCGGCGCCCGAGCACACGGCCTCGCTGTGGGCGGACTACGACTTCCGCAAGGTCGGGATCGAAGGGCTGCGCCTGGGCAGCGCCGTCCGCTACATCGGCTCCACCAACCTGCCAGGCCTGACGTTCGACGTGCCCGGCTATACGCTGGTCGATCTCTACGGCAGCTACGAGTTCGGCAGGTTCCGCGTGGCGATCAACGCGAAGAACGTCGCCGACAAGATCTATTACTACTGCAACACGACCACCAGCTGCCGGTACGGCGATCCGCGGATGATCGTGGGAACGCTGAGCTTCCGGTACTGATCTCCATGATCCGTCCTCCAAGATGGGCATTAGGCGGTGCGCTTGCCGCGCTGACGCTGTCTCTTGCGCCGCCGCAGCCGCTGCCAGCGCAGGTGCCGGCCGCGGCGCCGGCGGAGGCGCGTTTCCATTACCGCGAGGTGATGGTGCCGATGCGCGACGGCGTCCGCCTGCAGACCGCGATCTTCACCCCGCTCGGCCGGCGCGGACCGCTGCCGATCCTGCTGCGGCGGACGCCCTATGGCGTGCCCGGCGGATCGTGGACATTGCCCTACGGAATGCGCCATCTCGCGGCGGACGGCTACGTCATCGTCGTCCAGAACCTGCGCGGCCGCTTCAAGTCGGAAGGCCGGTTCAGCCTGGCGGAGAGTATGCGGCTGGCCGGCGGCACCACGGTGGAGGCGCGCGACGCCTGGGACACGATCGACTGGCTGGTCAGGAACGTGCCCGACAACAACGGCCGCGTCGGCATCTACGGCGTTTCCTACGACGGCCTGACCGCGGCGGCGGCGCTGATCGATCCCCATCCGGCGCTCAAGGCGGTGAGCGAGCAGGCCTCGCCGGCCGACCAGTGGATGAACGACGACGATCACCGCTACGGCGCGCTGCGGCTCAGCTATGCGTTCGAATATGCGACGATGGTGGAAAGCGACCGCCACGCCAACGCGCAGTTCGCCTTCGATACATGGGATGCCTACGACTGGTATCTGAAGCTCGGCCCGCTCTCCACGATCAACGGCCGCTATCTGCGCGGCTCGATCCCGTTCTGGAACGACATCGTCGCCCATCCGAACTACGACGCCTTCTGGAAGGGGCAGGCCGCCTGGATGGGGGCATTGGGCGGGACTCGCGTGCCCGTGCTCAACGTCGCCGGCTTCTGGGACCAGGAGGACCCGTGGGGCCCGTGGCAGATCCATCGCCGCCTGGCCGCGCGCGATCCCGAGCGGCTGAACCTGATGGTCGCGGGGCCGTGGAATCACGGCGGCTGGCGCCGACCCGCGCCGGCATTGGGGCCGATCCCGCTCGGCGAGGACGTGAGCCTTGCCTATCTGCGCGACGTCGAGGCGCCGTTCTTCGCCCATTGGCTGCACGGCAAGGGCGTCAGGCCCGATTGGGCCGCGACCATCTTCCAGACCGGCAGCAACCGCTGGCGACGTTATGCGCAATGGCCGCCGGTCTCGCGCGCGACGAAGCTTTACCTCCACGCCGACGGCCGGCTCGATTTCACGGCGCCGGGAGCGGCGGAGCGCGGCGCCCGCCGTCGCTACGTCTCCGATCCCGCCAATCCGGTGCCCTATCGCCAGCGGCCGATCTCGCCGACCTATCCGGGCGGCGACTGGCGCAACTGGGAGATGGCGGACCAGCGCTTCGCCGATCGTCGGCCGGACGTGCTGAGCTTCGCCACCGCGCCGCTCGACCGCGACCTCGTCGTCACCGGGGAAGTCGCCGCGAAGCTGTTCGCCGCGACCTCGGGAACCGACAGCGACTTCATCGTCAAGCTGATCGACGTCTTCCCCGAGGATGCCGCCCCGCCGCCCTGGACGAAGGAGGACGGCCCACCGCCGGGCGCCTATGCCCAGCAGATCAACGGCTATCAGCTTCCGATCGCGATGGAGGTCCGGCGCGGCCGGTTCCTCGAGAGCTTCGAGACGCCGACCGCGCTGGTGCCGAACCGCCCGCTGCCGTGGGACGTACCGCTTCGGGCGCGCGACCATGTGTTCCGCAAGGGACACCGCATCATGGTCCAGATCCAGTCGAGCTGGTTCCCGCTGATCGACCGCAATCCCCAGACATTCATGCCCAGCATCTTCGCGGCACGGGCCAAGGACTATGTCGCGGCGACGCAGACCGTCTTCACCTCGCCCGACTTCCCCTCGCACATCGTGCTTCCGGTGGTGGACGGCAATTAGGACCAGCCCATGCGATCATCTCTCGCGATTCTATTGGTGCCGCCGCTGCTTGCCGGTTGCGGGGGGAGCGCTCCGGCGACGAAGGGCACCGCTCCCGCCAAGGCGGAGCCGGTCGCGCACGAAAGCGAACTGCTGAAGCTCACGCTGACGCCGGACGCGCAGCGCAGGCTGGCGATCGCGACCGTCCGCGTCGGCGAGGGCGACGCCCGATCGATGCGCGAGACGAGCGGAGAGGTGGTTGTCCCGTCGGTCGGCGCCGGCGTCCCGACGTCGTCGCTCAGCAACATCGCGCAGATCGGCAGCCAGCAGGCCGCAGCCGACGGCGAGGTCGCACGGACCGCCGCGCAGGTGCGCCTGGCCCGGATCGCCCTCAACCGCGCCGCAGGCCTGGTCCGCGAGGAAGCGGGAAGCATCCGCGCGCGCGACGAGGCCGCCGCCGCGCTGGCCACCGCCGAAGCGGCGGCGCGCGCCGCCGTCGCCCAACGCCGGCTGCTCGGACCGCCGGTGGCGGCGATGAGCAGCCAGTCGGCGCTGTGGGTGCGCGTGCCGGTGTTCGGGACCGACGTCGCGGCTCTCGCCCGCGGACAGGCCGCTGAGGTCCGGCCGCTCGGGTCCAATGGTCAGACAAGAGCCGCGCGTCCGGTGCAGGCGCCGCCCTCCGCCGATGCGGCGGTCGGCACCGTCGATCTCTATTATGCCCTCGACAATCGCGACCGGGCCTATCGGGTCGGCCAGCGCGTGGCGGTGTCGCTGCCGCTCGCCGGCGGCGCGCGGCAGGGCCTTTCCGTCCCCGCCTCGGCGGTCCTGCGCGACGTCTACGGCGGCGAATGGGTCTATCAGCGCACCGCGCCAGCCAGCTATGTCCGCCGGCGGATCGAGATCGCCTCCTCGGTCGCCGGCCGGGTGATCGTGTCGCGCGGGCTCTCGCGCGGCGACGAGATCGTGATCGCCGGCGCGATGGAGCTGTTCGGCACCGAATTCGGCGTGGCGCACTGATGCTGGTCTGGCTGGTCCGCACCGCGCTCACTCAGCGCGTCCTCGTCCTCGCCATGGCGGCACTGCTGGTGGTGCTCGGCCTGCGCGCCTCGACCGACGTGCCGCTCGACGTCTTCCCCGAGTTCGCGCCGCCGATCGTCGAGGTCCAGACCGAGGCGCCGGGACTCTCGACCGAGGAGGTCGAAAGCCTCGTCACCGTGCCGATCGAGGCTGCGGTGAACGGCGTGCCGGACCTCGCCACGTTGCGCTCCAAGTCGGTGCTCGGTCTGTCGTCCGTCACCATCCTGTTCGATCGCGGTACCGACGTGATCCGCGCGCGCCAGCTCGTGCAGGAGCGCGTCGCGCAGGTTCAGGCGCGGCTTCCCGCCGCCGCGCGCCCACCGGTGATGCTGGCGCCGCTATCCTCCACCAGCCGGGCGATGAAGATCGGCATCTCGTCGAAGACGCTCGACCAGATGGCGCTGTCGGAGTTGGTGCGCTGGACGATCCGGCCGCGGCTGATGGCAGTGCCGGGTGTCGCCAACGTCGCGGTCTGGGGTCAGCGTGACCGCCAGCTGCAGGTGCTGGTCGATCCCGACCGGCTACGCGCGGCGGGCGTCACGCTGAACGAGGTGCGCGCCGCGGCGGGCGACGCCGTGCTGGTCGGCGGCGGCGGCTTCGTCGACACGCCCAACCAGCGGCTGGCGGTGCAGCAGGCCGGGACGGTGCAGACCGCCGCCGACCTCACGCGCGCGGTGGTCAAGATGGCGGGCGACGCGCCGGTGCGGATCGGCGACGTCGCGCGCGTGGTCGACGGCCATGCCGCGCCGATCGGCAATGCGATCATCGATGATGGACCCGGCATCATGCTGATCGTCGAGAAGCAGCCGACCGGCAACACGCTCGAGCTCACGCGCCGGGTCGAGGCCGCGTTGGCCGAACTGCGCCCGGGCCTGAGGGACGTGAAGATTGATTCCACCATCTTTCGCCCGGCGACCTTCATCGAACGATCGATCGACAATCTGACGCGCGCGCTGGCGCTCGGCTGCGTGCTGGTCGCGGCGGTGCTGTTCCTGTTCACGCGCGATTGGCGGCAGGCGGCGATCAGCCTGGTCGCGATCCCGCTGTCGCTGCTGGGGGCGGGGCTGGTGCTGCTGTGGAGTGGCGCCACCATCAACACCATGGTGATCGCGGGCCTGGTCATCGCGCTCGGCGAGGTGGTCGACGACGCGATCATCGACGTCGAGAACATCGCCCGCCGCCTGCGGATCAACCGCGAGGCGGGCAGCCCGCGGACCGCCTTCGACGTGGTGCTGTCGGCATCGCTGGAGGTGCGGACCGCGGTGGTGTTCGCCTCGCTGATCGTGATGCTGGTGTTCCTGCCGATCTTCTTCCTCGATGGGGTCGCCGGCACCTTCTTCCGGCCGCTGGCCGTCGCCTATGTGCTGGCGATCGCGGCGTCGCTGCTGGTCGCGCTGGTGGTGACGCCGGCGCTCTGCCTGATCCTGCTGCCCAAGGCGCCGATGAAGGCCGAGCGCGACACGCGCTTCGTCGCCTGGCTCAAGCGCCGCTATGCGGGCGTGCTGCCACGGATGATCGCGCGGCCGGGCTGGGCGATGGGGATCGTCGCCGGCGGGCTGCTGGTCTCGGCGCTCGGCTATGCGACATTCAAGGACCAGTTCCTTCCCGACTTCCGCGAGACCGACTTCCTGATGCACTGGTTGGAGAAGCCCGGCGCCTCGATCGAGGCGATGGATCGGATCACCATCCGCGTGTCGAAGGAGCTGCGCGCGATTCCCGGCGTGCGCAACTTCGGCGCGCACATCGGCCGGGCGGAGGCGGCCGACGAGGTGGTGGGGCCGAACTTCACCGAATTGTGGATCAGCCTGGACGAGAATGCCGACTATGACGCCAGCGTGAGACGGATCCAGGAGGTGGTGAACGGCTATCCGGGGCTGTTCCGCGACGTCCTCACCTATCTGCGCGAGCGCATCAAGGAGGTACTGACCGGCGCCAGCGCGACGGTGGTGGTGCGTATCTTCGGTCCGGACCAGGACGAGCTGCGCACGGCGGCGGAGCGGGTGCGGGCCAAGGTCGCGGGCATCGCGGGCGTCGCCGACCTCAAGGTCGAGCAGCAGGTGCTGGTGCCGCAGATCCAGATCCGCCCGCGCGCCGGCGATCTCGCCATGTTCGGCCTGACGCCGGGCGAGGTGCGGCGCCAGGCGCAGGCGCTCGTCGCCGGGCAGAAGGTGGGGGAGATCTATCGCGATCAGAAGGCGTTCGACGTCGCCGTCTGGGGCGAGCCCGGCGTGCGCGGCGACTTGCACGCGCTCGGCGACCTGATGATCCAGGCGCCGGGCGGGGCGCCGGTGCGGCTGCGCGATGTCGCCGATCTCCGCATCGCTCCCGCGCCCAACGAGATCAAGCGCGAGAACGGCCAGCGCCGCATCGACGTGACGATGAACGTGAAGGGAGCCGATCTCGGCACGCTCGCCCGCGGCGTCGAGGCGGCGGTGGCGGAGGTGCCGTTTGCGAGGGGCTATCACCCGCGCGTGCTCGGTGAATATGCCGCGCTCAGGGATTCGCGCCAGCGGCTGTGGACGACCGGGCTGCTCTGCCTTTTCGGCATCCTGCTGCTCGTGTGGACCGAGTTCCGTTCGGCGCGGATCACCGCGCTCGTCGCCGTCAGCCTGCCGTTCGCGCTGCTCGGCGGCGTGATCGGAGTGGCGCTGACCGGGGGCGTCCTCTCGCTCGGGTCGCTGGTCGGCTTCGTCACCGTGATCGGCATCGCGGCGCGCAACGGCATCATGCTGCTGTCGCATTATGATCACCTGCGCCGCGTCGAGGGGGAGGCGTTCGGCCCCGTGATGATCCTGCGCGGCGCCGAGGAGCGGCTGGTGCCGATCCTGATGACGGCGGCCTGCGCCGGGCTCGCCCTGCTGCCGCTGGTCGTCGCCGGCAATGCGCCGGGGCACGAGATCGAGCATCCGATGGCGATCGTGATCCTCGGCGGCCTCGTCTCCTCGACCGCGCTCAACCTGTTCCTGATGCCGGCGCTCTACGCCCGCTTCGGCCGGGAGCGCGAGCCGCAGCCGGGCATCCCGCAGGGAGTGCCGGCATGATCCGCCGCGCCGCGCCACTGGCCGCGCTGCTGGCCGGCGCCTGCATGACCGCGCCGACGCCGCCGGCGACGACGGCGAGCGCGGCCGCACGCGGGCCTTTCGTCGAGGCGGGGGCGGCGCCGATCGCGCCGGTGCCGGCGAACTGGTGGCGCCTGTTCGACGATCCGGCGCTCGACCGGCTGGTCGAGGCGAGCCTGGCGGCCAATGCAGACCTGAAGGTCGCCTATGCCAATCTCGACGCCGCGCGCGGTGCGCTGCGTCAGGCCAAGGCGCTACGGCTGCCGCAGACGGGTATCGAGAGCAGCGGCGGCATCGACGATCCCGCGGACCAGCCGAGCGCGGCCGGCGTGCCCGCAAGCGACTATGACGTCGCCGCCGCGATGAGCTGGGAGGCCGACCTGTTCGGCCGCCTGCGCTCCGCGGCGCTCGCGGCGCGGGCCGATGCCGATACAGCACAGGCGGCGCTGGACGGCGTGCGGGTGGCGGTCGCGGCCGACACGGTCGCGGCCTATCTCGATCTCTGCGGCGCGACGCAGGCGATCGGACTCGCTACGGATATCATCGCGGCGCAGCAACGCTCGACCGATCTTGTCCGGGAGCAGCTCGCCGCCGGCGAGGTCTCCCCGCTCGAAGTCGCCCAGGCGGCCACGCTGCTCGACAGCGCGCGTGCCATGCTGCCGCCGTTCGATGCCGCCCGGGCCAATGCGCTCTATCGCCTCGCCACGCTGCAGGGGCTGCCGCCCGTCGAGGCGCGAATCCGGACGATCACATGCAAGGCGCCGCCGCGCCTGCCTGCCGCGCTGCCGGTGGGCGACGGCACCGCGCTGCTCCTGCGCCGGCCGGACATCCGCGAGGCCGAACGCAGGCTGGCCGCGGCGACGGCGCGCGTCGGCGTAGCCAGGGCCGATCTTTATCCCAAGATCAACCTGGGCGGCGCGGTGGGGCTGCTGGCCGGTAGTTTCTCGGCCGCCGCTTCGCCGCTCATCACCTGGGCATTTCCCAACCAGGGGCCGGCACGCGCCCGTTTCGCGCAGGCGCAGGCCACGGAGCGGGCGGCGCTCGCGGGCTGGGACGTCGCGGTGCTCCGCGCGTTGCGCGAGGTGGAGACGGCGCTCGCCGCTCGTACCGCCGAGCACAGGCGCAACGCCGCCCTCGGCGACAGCGCCCGCCAAGCCGATCTCTACCTGCGCCGGGCTTCGGCGCGGGTCCGTCTCGGCGATGCGCCGTCACTGCTTCGGGTCGATGCCGAGCGGCAGCGCGCCTCCGCGGCGCTGACCAAGGCGCAATCGGACCTGGCGCTCGCCCAGTCGGCCGTCACCCTGTTCCGGGCATTGGGCGGAGGTTGGGAGACGGGGGCTTAGGTGCCGGGCTGCGTTCGCAGCTAGGGGCAAAGGCGCGCAGGAAGGTCTTCGCGACGATCGTGGTCGTCCCGCAATGGCTGCAGTCGAGCCTCGGCTACACCGCGACCTATGCCGGCTATGCACCGCGTTCAACGGCTGCGCGGCGATGGTGATGGCGCCGATCGTCGCCAAGCTGTCGACCGGGGTGGACCCGCGCGGGTTGGTGTTCTTCGGTATCCTGTGGATGGGCCTGACCTCATGGCGGGGGCGGTCGGCACCTCGGTCTCGACGACGATGTGGGGCAACAGCAGCCACGTCTTCCTGCTGGGCGCCGTCATCTTCGTCTTCGCGGCATTGCTGATCTGGCTGTCGTCGCGGCCGCGCGGGCCGGTGGACACCGGCGCGGCGCATTAAGGCGGCGCAGTCTCAGGCCGTCTCGGCTGCGATCTGCCGTCGAGGCCGACCTTCAGCCGCGCGAGCGCGCGAATTTTGCCGGCCCACAAGCGCGGGGTAATCCCCCCTCCGTTCGCGGACGAGAAAGTCTTTAAGCATCCCATGACAAGTCGCGCAGCTTCGTGCGATCTATGGTTCGCGTCATGGACGGTTCGATTCACCGAAGGACGCTGCCATGGGAGTATTGACCTCGCTGCCGCCCGTGACCACGGCCGCGGCGTGGCGCGGCGATCGGTTGGCTCGGACGAGCGATTGGATTTACCACCTCTCGCCAAAGCAGGTGAGCGAGCTCGAGGAGCTCGGCACGCGCTTCGTCGAGGAATCCCCGGACCTGCGGACCGTTCGCGCAGAGACCTATCCGCTTGCCGAATGCGCGGCCGCGGTTGCCGAATGGGGCCGGGAGGTCGACTATGGCCGAGGCTTCGTGCTCGTCCGCGGCCTGCGCACCCATCTCTATGCGGACGCGCTCTCGGCCGCGATCTACTATATCCTGGGCCTGCACATGGGCGATCCCATCCGGCAGAACGAGATGGGCGATCTCATCGATCATGTCTATGCCACCTCGGACAAGACGATGGACGATCCGACCGCGCTCTCGTCGAAGGTCCGCGACCAGCTCGTCTATCACTCGGACAGCTCGGATATCGTCGCGCTGATGTGCCTGAGGCCAGCGAAGGCGGGCGGCCTTTCGTGCCTCGTCTCGGGCGCCGAGATCTACAACGAGATCCTGCGCCGCAGACCCGACCTCGCACAGCTGTTGCTGGAGCCTTTCCATTGGGACTGGAAGCGGCAGGATCACAAGGCGCCCGCCAACACCTACACCTCGCCGATCGTGAGCATGGTTGACGGCGTTTTCAGCATGTACGCCGGATCACTCTACATCCTCACCGCGCAGGACTATCCCGGTGTGCCGAAGCTCAGCCCGGAGCAGATCGAGGTGCTCCAGCTGTTCGACGAGATCACTTATGAGCCGGGCATGGCGATCGAGATGGATTTCCGTCCGGGCGACATCCAGTGGCTGTCCAACTATGCCGCGCTCCATGCGCGCACCGCCTTTACCGACCATCCCGAGCCGCAGCGGCGGCGGCACCTGCTCCGGCTGTGGCTGAGCCGGCAATCGGGGCGGCCGGTGGTGCCGGATTTCGGCAAGAATGGCGTCGTACTGCATCGGGAGAAGCCGCGCGACGGCGAGACCGAGCATCCCGACGCGCGGTTCGACGTCGCCTCGATCTCGGTGCCGCGCCTGCTCTCCTGAGTCGAGCGGCTTAGCTTGCCAGCATCGCGCAGACGGCATCGGTGCCGTGCACGTCCGCGGTCAGCCGGAGGTTGAGCAGCGCCGCATTGTGCTCGGCATCGGTGACGGCGGCGGTGGCGTCGGAGACGGTGATCACCCTGCATCCCAGCATGTCGATCGCGTGCATCAGCTGTCGAACTCGGTGGAAAGCGATAGCGCTTCCCACTTCTTCATCTCTCCGTCGAGGAACTCGAAATGCTCGCGTGCATGGCGCAGCGCGTCCTCGCCGAGGAAGAGGTGGAAGGGAGGCTCGGGAACGTCCAGCGCCGCCAGGATCGCGGCCGCCGCCTTGACCGGGTCGCCATGCTCCTTGCCGCGATTGGCGAGCAGGCTCAGCTTCGACTGTCGCGCGCCGCCGTCATAGTCGGCGATGATCTTCTCCGCCTCGACCAGCGCCGATCCGGCGAAGCCGGTTCGGAATCCTCCCGGTGCGACGTTGGTGACGCGGATGCCGAGCGGCTTCAGCTCCTGCGCGAGCGTCTGGCCGATGCATTCGAGCGCATATTTGCTCGCGCCGTAGATGCCGGTGCCCCACCAGGGTGCGAAGCCGCTCAACGAGGTGATGTTGACGATATGTCCGCTACGCCGCGCGCGCATCGCCGGCAGCACCTCCTGGATCATCGCGATCGCGCCGAACAGGTTGACGTCGAACAGTGCCTTCGCCTGGGCAAGCGAGGTCTCCTCGATCGCGCCGACCATACCGTAGCCGGCGTTGTTCACCAATCGGTCAATGTGTCCGAGCGCAGACTCCACCTCGATCACGGTGCTCGCCGCGGCGGCGGGGTCGCTTAGATCGAGCAGCACGCCTTTGGCGCGGCCCGGCGCCAGAGCCTCAAACGTCGTGCGATCCGAGGACTTTCGCATGGTGCCGACCACGACGTCGCCGCGCGCGAGTGCCGCCTGCGCGAGCGCCTGGCCGAGCCCGCCGCTGACGCCCGTGATGAGCCAATTGGTCACGCCACTCCTCTCATAGTTCCGCCGTGACGATAGGCGCCGCGCCGCGTTCGCTCTTGGCGGGCACGGCAGCAAAAGTTGGCGGGCGGCGCATCGGCACGCTTCGGCCTTGATGCCCGGGCCACGGCCATGCTCGTCTTGCGGATAGGTTTCCCGGAGAGTGCAATGGCCATCTGCGTGCTGGGTTCGATCAATGTCGACGTCATCCTTTCGGTCGCCGCGCTGCCGCGTCCGGGGGAGACCGTGATGGCCCGCGATGCGGTTCGCTTGCCGGGCGGGAAGGGCGCCAATCAGGCGGTGGCTGCCGCACGCATGGGCGCGGCGACCGTGATGCTGGGCGCCGTCGGTGCGGACGAGGCGGGTGATTGGATGCGGGCCGCGCTGAAGGATGCCGGCGTCGATGTAGCGCAGGTCCATTCGCTGGCGGAGGCGGGAACGGGAACGGCCTATATCGCCGTCGATGCCGGCGCGGAGAATCAGATCATCGTTGCCTCAGGGGCCAATGCCCATGTCTCGTCCGAGTTGCTGTCCGATCAGCCGCAAGGGAGCGTGCTGCTGGCCCAACTCGAAATCCCGGTCGAGGTGGTTGCGGCCGCCTTCGCGAAGCCCGGACCGCTCCGAATCCTCAACGCCGCCCCCACGGTGCCTGAAGCGACGTCGCTGTTCAGCGATGCCGACGTCCTGATTGTCAATCAGCATGAGCTTGCCGTCTATCTGAGGGTTCAAACGATCGAAACGCCGCGTCAGGCGCTTGAAGCGCGCGCGTTGCTGTCGCGGCCGGGGCAGGTGGCGATCGTCACGCTCGGCGCGGAGGGGGCGCTGGCGGTGTGGCGGGATCGGGCCTTCCACGCGCCGGCGCTGCCGGTGACGCCGGTGGACACGGTGGGTGCCGGCGATTGCTTCTGCGGTGCGCTCGCGGCGCTGCTCGACGAAGGCATGATGATCGAGCGCGCGCTGCCGCTCGCGAACGCCGCCGCGGCGCTCTGCACCCAAGCGCGCGGTGCCGTCCCGGCGATGCCCACGCGCGCCGCCGTCGAGGCGTTCCTGATCGGCGCGCCAACATAACATACGCGGACGATCAAGAACCTGCTGCCCAGGCGCCTAAGCTGAGCGCCAGGATTGCGGGGTGAAGACGATGACGAGCGCGTTCGAGCCGACGCCTTTCGGCCTTCCGTCGGACAGCGGCGGCAAGGATCTGGGCGTGTTCATGCCGATGGCGAACGGCGGCTGGATCCTGTCCGGGAACGCGCCGAAGCTCGACGGCTCCTATGCCTACAACCGCCAGGTCGCGCGGGCTGCCGAGGAGGCGGGGCTCGACTTCATCATGTCGATGGCCAAGTTCCGCGGTTACGGCGGCGAGACCGGGCACTGGAACAGCACGCTCGATTCCGTCGTGCTGATGGCCGCGCTGGCCGAGGCCACCAAGCGCGTGAAGGTGTGGACCACCGTCCACACCATCCTGCAGAACCCGGCGGTGGTCGCCAAGATGATGGCGACGCTCGATCAGATCAGCGGCGGCCGCTCCGGGCTCAACGTCGTCACCGGCGCCTACAAGGGCGAGTTCGCGCAGATGGGCGCCTGGCCCGACGGTGTCGACCATGACGGGCGCTACGATCTCGCCAAGGAATGGATCACCGCGATCAAGCGGCTGTGGACCGAGGATTCGGTCACGATGGACGGCAAATATTTCACGCTGGACGAATGCGAATCCTGGCCGAAGCCGTCGGTGCGCCCCTTCCTGGTCTGCGCCGGATCGTCGAAGAAGGGAATGCGCTTCACTTCCGAGGAGATGGACGCGATCTTCCTGACCGGCGGCAACCCGCAGGAGCTCGCCGATGCCAGCCGCCAGGCCAAGGAGGATGCCGGCGAGCTGGGCCGCACGGTGCGCACCTATTCGATGATGACAGTGGTGTTCGGCAAGACCGATGCCGAGGCGCAGGCGACCGCCGATCACTTCCGCGACGGCCTAGACGAAGGCGCGCTGCGCGGGATGATGCGCGCCTATGGCTTCCTTGACGCGGAGATCGGCAAGGAGAACGCCTTCGTCGCCAAGAGCCGTTCGACCTTCATGACGCCGCACGTGCTCGGCACGCCCGCGACGGTGATCGACCGGCTGACCGAGATCTTCGAGGTGTCGGGGACCGACGGGCTGATGCTGATCTTCCCCGATTATCTGAAAGGCATCCCGGTGTTCGGCAAGGAGGTGCTGCCGGCGCTGCGCGAGCGCTTTCCCGGCAGGGTGAAGGTGCCGGTTCATGGTTGAGGCCGCCGAGCTGCCGCATGTCGCGTCATCGGAATTGAAGGAGATGCTGCCGCCGGAGCGCACGGCGCTGGTGGTGGTGGACGTGCAGCAGGATTTCGCGGCCCCATCCGGGCTGCTCGGACGCGTGGGGGTCGACCTGTCCGCCGTCGAGCCGGCGATCGATCGGATCGAGCGGCTCATCGGCGCGGCGCGCGACGCGGGCGCGGTGGTGGCGTTCATGCGCGTGGTGACGCGGCCGGAGACAGACTCCGTGGCGCTGAAGACGCTGATGGCGCGCCGGGGGACGCCGGGCGGCGAGGCGATCTGCCGCACCGAGGACGGCGGCGCCGACTATTATCGCGTGGCGCCCCAACCCGGCGACATCGAGATCGAGAAGCTGCTGTTCGACAGCTTCCACGGCACCGACCTCGACGCGCAGCTGCGCGCGCGCGGCATCGACACGCTGGTGATGACCGGCTTCAGCACCGATTGCTGCGTCGACCAGACCGCGCGTGCCGCCTTCCACCGCGGCTACCATGTGTTCCTCGTCTCCGACGCCAGCGCCGCTTATGAGCCCGAGCTGCACGTCGGCTCGCTTAACGTCCTCCAGAAGAATTGCGCGCTGCTCGTCACCAGCGACGCGGTCGAGGCGGCCTGGTCGTGACGACCGGCCGCACCCGCACCGGCGTGCTGATCGCCTGCACGGCGGGCAACATCGTCAGCAAGACGCCCGCGATCCATGCGGTGTTCGGCACGTTCCTGGTGCCGCTGTCGGAGAGCTTCGGCTGGCCGCGGGCGGCGATCTCGGTGGCGCTGACGATCATGGCGCTGACCGGGGCGGTGGTCTATCCGATCGCCGGCCGCTTCGCCGACCGGCACGGCGCGCGGCGGATGCTGATCCTGGGCGTGGCGATGTTCGGGCTCGGCGTCGCGGGCCTGTCGCTGGGCACCGGATCGCTCGCGCAATATTACGCCACTTTCCTGTTCATCAGCCTGTTCGGCTCGATCGCGTCGACGCCGATCTATTCGAAGGTGATCGCCGACTGGTTCGATCGCGGGCGCGGGACGGCGCTGGGGATCAGCGCGGGACTCGGCAATGGCGCGGGATCGGTGATGTTCCCGATCGTCGCGGCGATCGTGGTCGGGCAGTATGGCTGGCGCTCGGGCTATGTCGCGGTCGGCGCGATCATCCTGCTGCTCGGGCTGCCGGCGCTGGCGCTGCTGCTGCGCGATCCGCCGCGCGGACAGGCGGCGCAGGCCGCCGAGGGCGCGGGGCTCAGCCTCGGCGAGGCGATGCGGCTGCCGCATTTCTGGCTGATCATGATCGCGATCGCCTCGGGCGCGGGCTGCACCACCGCGATCTTCAGCCATGTCGTGCCGATCCTGTCCGATCGCGGCTATGGCATCGAGATCGGCACCACGGTGCTGAGCGTGTTCGCGCTCACCACCTCGGGCTGGCAGATCGCGACCGGGCGGCTGCTCGACCGCATCCAGACGCCGCGCATCGTCATCCCGATGGCGGCGATGGCGATCCTCGGGCTGGCGCTGCTCGAGTTCGGCAGCGGCACGCCGGTGTTGGTCGCAGCGGGCCTCTGCCTCGGCATCGGCATGGGTGCGCAATATGGCGCGCTGCCCTATTACATCGCCCGCTATTTCGGGACGCGCGCATTCGGGGCGATCATCGGGCTGATGTATTCCGCGGTGATCGCCGCGCAGGGTGTCACGCCGGTACTGCTCGACCTGGGCTATGACATGCAGGGCAGCTATCGCTTCACCGTGCTCGTGGCCTGCGCCGCACTGGCCGCCGGTGCGGCGCTGCTGCTCCTGCTGCCCCGCTACGGCATCGCGGTACCTGCGCCGGACGGACGGCTGGCGGCCAGTGTCGCCTGAAGGGGATGATCGCATTGGCTGACGGTCCCGATCCGGCGCTGCCAGCATTGGCCGATCCCGCGCGCGCGCCCTATGCGGTCAGCGCCGCGGAGCGCGATGCGATCGCGGCCGCGATCGACATCGACGAGCTGGTCGAGCTGGCGCTCACGCTCGGCAACATCCCGGCGCCATCGCGGAGCGAGGCGGCTGCGGCCGAGTTCGTCTACGATTGGATGGGGTGCGAAGGCTTCAATCCGCGCAAGGTCGGCGCCACGCCCGACCGTCCCAACGTCATCGGCGAATATGGCGGGCGCGGCATCGGAGCGAACCTGCTGTTCACCGCGCACCTCGACACCGAGAGCCCCAGCGGCCTCGCGCACCTGGACCGCTTCCGCTACCGCCCCGAGACGCTCGCCGACCCCGAATGGACCCGCTGCTGGATCGAGGGCGGCCGGCTGCGCGGCTATCCGATCTCCAACGATCGCGGGCCGATGTCCTGCTTCCTGATCGCTGCCAAGGCACTGCGCAAGGCCGGCATCACGCTCGCCGGCAAGACCTGGCTCACCGCCTGCCCGGGCGAGATCGGCCCCGAGCCGATCGAGGAATATGCCGGCATCGAGTTCATGGGAAAGGATATCGGCGCGCATTATCTCTTCCACCACGGCGGCGTCGCGCCCGATTATGCGATCGCGGCGGAGGGGACGGATTTCGGCCTCACCTGGATCGGCTGCGGCTATGTGCTGCTGCGCATCCGCATCTACGGCAGGGGGGTGTTCACGCCAATCCTGGAGGCTCCCGCCGATCCCGCGGCCCACCCGAACCCGATCTATCGGCTCGGCCCCGTGATTGACGCGATCCATCGCTGGAGCCGCGAATGGGAAAGCGCGTCGGTCCACGAGACGGCGGGCGGCCGCGCCGTGCCCAAAGTGCAGCTGTCCTCGGTGCGCGGCGGGATACCCTTCGATTTCGGCGCGGGTACGGAGGTCTGCGCGCTCTACCTCGACGTCACGCTCAACCCCCGGCAGAAGGCGGCCGAAGCGATGCACGGGATCGTCGCGGCGATGCGCCAGCTCGACCTTGAGGATTTCGACGTCGAGCCGGTCGTCGTCCGTCACGGCTTCGAGGCGGATGCGGCCGAGGTCGCGCCGCTGGCCGGTGCGGTCGATGCCGCCACCCGACTCGCGCGCGGCACGCCCGCCCTGCGCGCGCATCCGGTCTATTCGAGCATGTGGCGTGACCACAACGTCTTCAACATGCACCGCATCCCGGCGCTCACCACCGGTATGCCGCGCTGGCGCCCCACGCCCGAGGACATGGCGTCGAGTGCGCTCGTCTATGCGCTGACGATGCTCGCGGTCTGCGGCCGCGGGCCCGACGGACCGGGAAAACCCGGTCCGACGTCGGTGTACGGGGATGGGACTGCGCCGTTCGAGGGGCAGATATAGCGATTGACGGTGTCCCGTTCCCGCGCATAGCTTCGCAGCCAAGGCCGGCGTCAGCACGGCCGCGCCGGGACCGGATGCCGTCGTTTTGGGGTCCGGTGTTCGTTGCGCTTCACGACCAACGCTTATCCGAAGGAGCAACGCCGCGACGCCTGGCGGTTCGCGCTTCAGCGGGTGTCGCTGACGCTAGAGAACGCCGACGACGAGCTCTACGGCGAGCTGATCCATTTCCGGAGCAGCCAGGGGATCGATTTCTTCCGCTTGACCGGCACCGCCCAGTCGTGGGTGCTCGACTTCACCGATCAGCCCGGCTCCTTCTGGCTGTCGCTGCTGCTCGACGGCACCGCGCGCGTCGACAGCGGCGTTGACCTGCTCGAGCTCGGCGACGGCGACATCATCGCCGGGCGCGCCGATGCGGTGGTGCGCCAGACCTTCCCCGGCGACAACCGGACGCTGGTGGTCCGCCTGCCGCAGTCGATGCTCAACTCGCGGCTGAAGGCGCCGCTGCCCGACCGTCCGCGCCGGATCGGTACCGAGGGCGGCAGCGCCCGCGTCTTTTCCGGAATGCTCCGCTCGCTGGCCGACACCATCGGCGAGATCTCGGCGGACCAGGCGCAGCCGGTTGAGGTCGCGCTTCCCGAATTCCTGCTCGCCAGCCTGCTCGACAATGCCCCGCCCAAGGCGCTGGGCGGCGCCGCCGGGATGCGCGCCGCGCTGCTCGAGCGCATCTTCCAGACGATCGAGATCCGGCTCAGCGATCCCAACCTCAACTATCAGCAGGTGGCGAGCGAGCACGGCATCTCGCCGCGCTACCTGCAGAAGCTGTTCGAATCGATCGACGACAGCTTCGGCCATTATGTGAAGGTCCGTCGGCTCGAACGCTGCCGGCTGGACCTGCGCAGCCCGCTCCATGTCCAGAAGTCGATTTCCGACATCCTGTTTCAATGGGGCTTCAACGACTCGGCCTCGTTCAGCCGCGCCTTCCGCGAGCAATATGGCGTGTCGCCGCGCGAGTACCGCAAGGCGGCGGGCGAGGACGAGCCCGCCGATCCGCCGCGCCGTGGCCGGCCAGCGGGGCGTGAGAAGCCGGCGCGTGCGCCGCAGGTCGCGGCCGAGGAGTGGGAGGAATCGGGCGAGGGGCCGCTTCTCGACGAGGAGACGCTGCTGCCCATGGGCGAGGCGGTGCGGCATCACCATCTGCCCGTCAGCCCGCAAACGGTCCACTGGGGCTATCTCAGCCGCTCGCTCAAGCCGGTGCTCCACGTGTGCTCCGAGGATTTCGTGACGGTGGAGACGCTCACGCATCACGCCAACGACGATCCCGAGCGCATGGTCGAGGGCGATCCGGGCGCATCGAGCGTCTATCACTGGGATGCGGGGGGCAAGGCGATCGACCGCCGCGGCGCCGGCCCGATCGACGCGAGCGCGCTGGGGCGGGGGCCGGGCGAGGGGTTCGGCGTCCACATCTGCACCGGGCCGATCGCGATCCAGGGCGCGATGCCGGGCGATATCGTCGAGGTTCGCATCCTCGACCTGAAGCCGCGCCCGAGCGCCAATCCGCGCTTCGCCGGCAAGGCGTTCGGCAGCAACGCCGCGACCTATTGGGGCTTCCACTATTCCGACCTGCTGACCGAGCCCAAGCCGCGCGAGGTGGTCACCATCTACGAGGTCGAGGGCACGGGCGCTCGCCTTCCCACCGCCCATGCCGTCTACAGCTATCGCTGGACCCCGCAGATCGACCCTTCGGGCCGCGTCCATCCGCGCTACGACTATCCGGGCGTGCCGGTGGACCCCGCCACGATCGAGCGTAACTATGATGTGCTGCGCAACGTGGAGATTCCGATCCGCCCGCACTTCGGGGTAATCGCGGTGGCGCCGGCCCATGGCGGGCTGGTCGATTCGGTTCCTCCGGCGGCGTTCGGCGGCAACCTCGACAATTGGCGCACCGGTCCCGGATCGAGCGTCTATCTGCCGGTGCAGGTGCCCGGCGCGCTGCTGTCGCTCGGCGATCCGCACGCGTCGCAGGGGGATTCGGAACTGTGCGGGACGGCGATCGAATGCTCGATGACCGCGTTGATCCAGGTGATCCTCCACCCCGCGCGCGAATTGCGCGATCATCTGCGCGACCTCGACTATCCGCTGATCGAGACCGAGACCGAATGGGTGATCATGGGCTTCAGCCACCCCGACTACCTCAAGGAGCTGGGGGAGGACGCCCAGAGCGAAATCTACAAGCGCTCGTCGATCGACGCGGCGATGCGCGACGCCTTCCGAAAGGCGCGCCGTTTCCTGATGACCACCAAGGAACTGAGCGAAGACGAGGCGATCTCGCTGCTGTCGGTGGGCGTGGATTTCGGCGTGTCGCAGGTGGTGAACGGCAATTGGGGCGTCCACGCGATCATCCGCAAGGCGCTGTTCACCGCCTGAAGCTTCAATAGGGCCTGTCCCCCGCGATCGTCACGCGGTAACCGGAGCGGACGTCGGGGAAATAGTCCCACACCGCGAAATGCTGGGTGCAGCGGTTGTCCCAGAAGGCGACCGAATGCTCCTCCCAGCGAAAGCGGACCTGGAAGTTCGGGTCCTTGACGTGGTCGGCGAGGAAGCGGAGCACCGCATCGCTCTCGGCCTTCGACAGCCCGTTGATGCGGATCGTCTTCGACTGGCTGACGAACAGGCATTTGCGCTTCGTCACCGGATGGGTGCGGATCACCGGATGCGTGTTGCGCGGATATGTCTTGTCGACGTCGGGAAACAGCTCGCGATAGATGTGGTTCGAATCATGGACGGCGGTCAGCGGATCGAGGAACGCCTTCATCGCCGGCGACAGCGCGTCATAGGCGGCGTACATGCTGGAGAACAGCGTGTCGCCGCCCTCCGGCGGCAGCGTGTGCATGTAGAGGATGCTGCCCATCGGCGGCTCGGCGTCTTCGCTGAGGTCCGAATGCCAGTTCTCGCCCGCCACGAAGGTGCTCTTCTCGTCCGCGTGGATCGCGACGATCTCGGGATGGTCGGGCAGGCCGGAGATGCCGCTGTGCAACGCGAGGTCGCCGAAATAGCGGCCGAGGCGCTTGTGGCCCTCGTGCGTCAGGCGCTGGTCGCGGAAGAAGATCACCTGATGCTGCATCAGCGCGTCGTGCAGCTCGCTCACCGTCCGGTTGCCGAGCGGCTGATTGAGGTCGACGCCGAACACCTCGGCGCCGATGCGCCTGGTCATCGGGCGGACGTCAAGCACCTCGTAGGACATGGCGGGTCTCCTTGGGTTCGGTGCCCCGCCGCGCATAGCGCTGGGCGATGGCGGCGCAGACGATGAGCTGGAGCTGGTGGAACAGCATCAGCGGCAGGATCATGAGCCCCACTTGCGCGGGCGCGAACAGCGCGCCGGCCATCGGCACGCCGCTCGCCAGGCTCTTCTTCGATCCGCAGAAGACGAGCACGATCTCGTCCTCGCGCGCGAGCCCCGCGCCGCGCGCCACCAGCCGCGTGAAGCTCAGCACCGCGGCGAGCAGCAGCGCGTCGAGCGCCGCGATCGTGCCGAGGTCGGCGGGCGAGAGCCGGGACCACAGCCCTTCCACCACCGAGGCGCTGAAGGCGGTATAGACGACGAGCAGGATCGAGCTGCGGTCGACGCGCATCACCAGCGTGCGGTGCCGATCGATCATCTCGCCGATCAGCGGCCGCGAGAGGTGGCCGAGGACGAAGGGCAGCAGCAGCGTGGTCGCGATCGAGGTGACCGCTTCGAGGAAGAAACCTGCCCCGGCGGAACCGCTGTGGATCAGCAGGCTCGCGAGCAACGGCGTCAGCACGATGCCGGCGACGTTCGAGAGCGAGGCGCTGCACACCGCCGCCGGCACGTTCCCACCCGCGATCGCGGTGAAGGCGATCGATGACTGCACCGTGGACGGCAGCACGCTGAGGTAGAGCAGCCCCGCCGCCACCACCGGGTCGAGCCACCCGCCGAGCGCGCTGGTGAGGCCGAGCCCGGCGAGCGGGAAGACCAGGAAAGTCGTCGCCAGCACCATCAGATGCAGCCGCCAGGCGCCGATCCCGGCGAGGATCGCGGCGCGCGAGAGCTTGGCGCCATGGAGGAAGAAGAGCAGCATGATCGCGGCGGTGGTCGCGCGATCGAACCACAACGCCGCCGCGCCGCGTGCCGGGAACAGCGTCGCGAAGGCGAGGACCGCCAGCAACAGCAGCAGGAATCCGTCAATGCGGAGGCGGGAGAGCATTTTCGTTGGCGCCATTCGTCCGGTCGGTCCTTCGGAGGATGCCTCGGGCAGGCGCGGCGGTCTTGTCCGCGCGTGCCCGATCGCTTGTCGGCAGGCGGCGGATCAGATCACGTCGCGGACCGAACCCCTGCCGCCGAAGATCGTGCGGTCGATCCGGCAATGGATGCCCTGGGTGCCGTCGACGACCTGGGTCACGCCGAAATCGGCGGCGATGCTCATCAGCGAATAGGCGTCGACCTTCGACAATCCCTGATGCTCGTGGAGCAGATGGAGCATGTCCATCGACGCGCCCTTCATCGCCTGGTCGAGGTCGTCACCGAAGCCGTGGACGATCCAGCAGTCGCTGGCCTCGAGCAGAGGCGAGGGGAAGCTGAAATCCTTGCGCAGGATCACCTGGAACAGAACGTCGAGCGACGCCTCGATCGCGGTGCCGCTGATCTCGCCGTCGCCTTGGCTGACATGCGGGTCGCCGATCGAGAAGAGCGCGCCCTTCACCTGCACCGGATAATACATGCGCGCGCCCGCGCCGATCCGCCAATTGTCGATGTTGCCGCCGTGCAGCCCCGGCGGGATGGTGCTGACCGGCCCGTTGACCGCGGGCGCGACGCCGGCGGTGCCGAGATGCGGGCGCGCGGGCACGGTGATACCGGGCAATGCCGGCTGGCGCTCGCAGTCGGGGCAATGGGTGATGCGCCCCGGCGTCACATATTTATCCTTGACGTCATAGGCATAGAGCGCGCTGGCGGTGTTGGCGTTGGGATCGATCCGGTAGATCGTCACCCGCTCCGTCTCGCCGAACTCGCGGTAGAGATGGCCCCAATTCGCCTGCAGGTTCGAGCCGTAGTTGAAGCGCGGCACCATCTGGAAATAGCGCACCTCGAGCATGTCGCCGGGCTCGGCGCCCTCCACATGGATCGGGCCGGTCATGATGTGGCAGCCGGGCGCGCGCGTCTCGGGCGCGATCTCGGTGAAGATCCGGCGGATGTCCTCGTCGAACATCAGCGCGGGATCGTCGCCGGCGTGGTGGGTGATCGCCTGCGCCTGGATCAGGTCGCCGCTGTTGACGGTGAGCGCCGGCTTCAGCTCGGGCGAGAAAAAGCCCCAATGCACGGTTTCCGGTGTGGCCCGCAGGCGATGGAGCGCCCCCGGTTGGATGTCTTCGCGGATCGCGCCGTGCTCGCAGATCAAGGCCATGGATACCCCCTGTGGTGAAGCCGGACAGGGCGCGGGGCGTCAGGCCGCACCGATCAGGATGCTCGTCATGCCGAGCGACTTGTGCTGGATGAAATCGGGATTGAACTCGGCTTGCTCGCCGGGATGGCGCGCGCCGAGCATGTAGAGGAGCGGCAGGAAATGGTCGGGCGAGGGGACCGACAGGCGCGCGTCCTCGCCGAGCGATTCGAAGGCGATCACGGTCTCGGGCGTGTCGGCAGCGACCGCCTCAAGCATCGCCGCGTTGAAGCGGGCGGCCCAAGGATAGGGCGGCGCCGACGGGTTGTGCCAGTCCATCGCCGGCAGGTTATGGACGATGTTGCCGGTGCCCATGATGAGCACGCCTTCTTCGCGCAGCGGCCGCAGCGCCTGGCCGACCGCCCAATGTTCGGCGGGGGACTTGGCGAGGTCCATGCCGAGCTGGACGACGGGGATACCGGCATCGGGATAGGCGTGGACCAGCACGCTCCAGGTACCGTGATCCAGTCCCCAGCCGTGATCGACCGTCACCGGCATCGGCGCCAGCAGGTCGCGGACGCGCTCCGCCAGACCGGGATCGCCGGGGGCGGGATAGTGCACGTCGAACAGCGCCTGGGGAAAGGATGCGCCGAAGTCGTGGATCGTCCGCGGCTTCGGCATGGCGGTGACGGCGGTGCCGCGCGTCTGCCAATGTGCCGAGATGCACAGGATCGCCTTCGGCCGGCCGATCCGCTCGGCGATGCCGCGCCAGGCGCGCGTGGTGTCGTTCCGCTCCAGCGCCACCATCGGACTGCCATGGCCGAAGAAGACGATCGGCATACGGCTCATGCGCAGGCTCCCGGAGCGGCGGTAAAGTCGTGGAAGGTCAGCGTCATGTCGCGTGATGCCCGTTCGCCGGATTGCGATGCGCGAAGGCTAGGGAGCGGCGAGGCGGACGGTCTTGCGCCGAAGCGCACAAGTTGTTGTCGGGCCTGGCGGTTCTCGCGCCGTAAAACCGATCCGTTCGCCCTGAGCCCGTCGAAGGGCGAAGCCACGGGCGATCTGTTTGAGGCGCGCTCGCCCTTCGACAAGCTCAGGGCGAGCGGGTATTCTGATTGCTGCCGTCCAGGCCCGCTATTCTCGCGTGAACTGCGGCGGGATTTGCGGGTTCTCGCCTGCCTTGCCCCAGAGGACGATCTCGTTGCCCCACGGATCGGCGAAGGCGTGGTTGTAGCCGTTGAACTCGCGCCAATAATGGTCGCGCCACAGGATGGTGGCGCCGCGGTCCTCGGCGGCGGCGAGGATGCGGACGGCGGTGTCGTCGTCGCCGATCAGAATCCAGATGCGGGGCTTGCGTCCTCCCGCAGCGATCTGGCGCGGCGCGACGCCGTTCGGGTCTGGGTGCGGGCGCGCATTGGCCGCGTCGAAGATGCCGAGGTGGAGATTGCCGATCGCGCTGTCGCTGCCGTCCTTGTGCTTGAAGAAGCCGCCGGGGACCATGCGATGATAGATGCCCTCGGGCCGCGCGTCATTCTCCCAGCCGAACACCTCGGCGTAGAAGCGGCCGGCGGCGGCCGGATCGTCGGATGCGAGGTCGACGAAGATCAACGTGTTGGTCATGCATGTCTCCGGCAATCAGGATCAATCCGTTCGCCCTGAGCCTGTCGAAGGGCGAAGCCGCGGGCGGTGCGCCTGAGGCACGTTCGCCCTTCGACAGGCTCAGGGCGAACGGGTCCGGTCTAATGCCCGATACTATAGACTATCAGGACGCCCGCTTGATCCGGGTCACCGGCGCCGAGGGACCCCGGCGGCGGTCCCGTTCGCCCCAGTAGCGCTCGACCAGCCAGAGATTGAACTGGCGCTGGGCGCCTTCCTGCCAGCTGTAGCGGCCGCGCGGCGCGAACTTCGAGCCCAGCCCCTGCTGCACGAGCAGGTCGACGTGGAGATCCTGCTGAACGATGTCGAATATCGCATCGTCGTTCATCTTCATCTTGTGCGCGAACAGCGGGTCCGACATCGCGTCGGGATGCAGCAGGATGCCCATGGTGAGCGCATGGGTGCCGGCGCTTTGCGCGTCGAGGATCATGTAGATCACCATGTCCGCCATCACCACCAGCGACAGGCTGGGCGGCAGGTTGACGAACAACAGGCGGTGGCGCTCCTCGTCGGTAAGCCGGGGGAAGACCGGGAAGACCGCCTTCTGCGTCGCGTTGAAGCTGGCGTCGGGATGGAGCGAGCCGTTGAGCCGGTAATAGCCGGCGGTGTCGGCGGGCAGCTCCGGGAAGCTCGCGAGCGAGCTCGGCACGATGTCGTGCAGCGGGCCGGCGTGCAGGCGGTTGGCGTGATACCCGTCGTTGTTGTTCTCGAACATCACCTTCCAGTTCCACGCATAGGGGATCGGGTCCCCCGGGCGTGGGCCGCGCGCGGCGGCGAGCTCGTAGTTGGCGACGACCTCCTCCAGCCCGGCGAGGCGCGGCGCCAGCGGTGCGGCATCGGGATCGAAGTTGACGAAGACGAAGCCGTGCCAAGTCTCGATCCTGAGCCGGGGCAGGCCGTTCTGCTTGCGGTCGAAATCGCAGGTTTTCCCCATCGCGGGCGCGTTCACCAGCGTGCCGTCGAGGTCGTAGGTCCAATGATGATAGGGGCAGACGAAGGCGCGGGTGTTGCCATGGCCCTCGGCGACCAGCATCGCGCGATGCTGACAGACCGATGACATCGCGCGCAGCTCACCGCTGCGGTCGCGCGCGATCACCAGCGGCTCGTTGGCATGGGTGCAGGTGAAGAAGTCGCCCGGCTGCTCCAGCCATTCCTCGCGCCCCACGCACAGCCATTCGCGGTGGAAGAGCGCGTCCTTCTCGAAACGGAAGAACTCCTCGTCGGTGTAGCAGGCGGGGGGCAGCGATTCCGCTTCCTCGGTCGCCTTCACCGATGAGGCGAGGCTGTCGAAGAACGGATCGGTCAAGAGCGTCATCGGATCACCTGTGGTGGGAATAGGGGCCGGTTCATTCGGCCGGGACCAGCATCGGTTCGGTGGTGGAGAGTTCGGGAGTCCGCTGTTTCGGCGCGCGCAGGAGCAGCATGGCCAGCAACAGTGCCGCGGCCAGCATCAGCGTGAACACCAGGAACATCGGCACGAAGCTGCCCGTGCGGTCCGCCACCCAGCCGGCCGAGAGCGGGCCGAGCACGGCGAAGGTGGTCGCCATCGTCGCCATCGCGGTGAGGTCGCCGGCGATCGCGCTGCCGAAGTAGCGCAGCAGCAGCACATGCGCGCTGAGCCATGAGAAGCCCCAGCCGAGCCCGAAGATCAGCGCGAACACCACGGCCCAGCCCGGGGTCGCGGTCAGGCAGAGCAGCGCCACCGCGCCACACTGGAGCGCCAGGCCGGCGGCGAACAATGTCTTGGGGGCGATCCGCTCGCTGAGCGCGCCGGAGATACCTTTGGCAAAGGTGCCGGTCAGCGCGAGCAGGCTCATCGCCAGCGCCCCCGGCGCGCTGCCGCCGCCGAGGCCCGCGACATGGGTGACGAGGACCGAATGCATCGTCGTGACGACGGTCTGGATCACCATCATGCCGATGGCGAGGATCACGAACGACCGGCTCATCATCGCCTGGCGTACCGTCCAGCGCGAGTCCTCGACGGCCGCAGTCTGCGCGACGCCGGCATTCTTCACCTGCTCGGTCGATTCGACGCGCACCGCGTCACGGATCGTGAACAGGAACATCACGCCGAGCACGAGCGCAGCGACCGCCATCGCCATCCAGTGGACACGCCAGCTTCCGCTTGCACCGACGATGGCGCCGACGATCAGCGGTCCGACCACGCCGCCGAGCGCGCCGGCCATGAAGTAGAAGCCGATCAGCCGCGCCGACGTCTTGGGGAACCAGGTCGCGATCAGATAGATGGCGGGCGACGGCGCGACGAGCGAGAAGCCGATCCCCATCAGGATGGTCGCGACGAAGAACAGCCCGATGCCGCTGACGAGCGAGGCGAGCAGGAAGGCCGCGGCCAGCACCAGGCCGCCGGCGAACATGGTGAAGCGCGTGCCGACCCATTTCATCAGCAGCGGCGGCAGCGGGCTGCTGAGCCCGCACGCCAACCCGAGCAGCGAGAAGCTGGCCCCGGCCGCCGCCTGCGACCAGCCGAGCTCGGCGACCATGGTGTAGAGCACATAGCCGAGCGAGGTGAAGGTGGTCGCGGTCACGAAGAAGAAGCCGAGCGAGACCGAGATCATGATCAGCAGGTTGCGCGACATGCTGGGGCGCTCCTCATGGTGCCGGATTGTCGAGGGCAGAGACTAGGAGTTCGCGCGCGCAAGGCTTGATCGCCTGCGCCCGAAGAGTTGACTGGCGGAGGGGACGGAGGACCGCCGTCCCGGCTCCTCGTCGTCATCCCGGCGAAAGCCGGGATGACGGTTGCGGGCGATGGATGGCGCCCGCGCCACCCGCGATCAGAACTTGTAGCCGATCGTTCCGATCACCTGCCGCGGCGGGATGTAGGTGTCGTAGGTCTGCGCGCTGCCATAGGGGTCCGAGAAGCGCGAGTTGATGCCGTCCTCGTCGAACAGGTTGGTCACGGTGAACGAGAAGCTGAGGTTGGTATCGTCGGGCTGGTAGCGGACGAACAGGTTGGCCTGGCTGTAGCTCGGCGTCGTATCGGTCGCGGAGTCGTTGAACAGCCGGTACTGATACTTGCCGCGGTAGATGTACTGCGCCTTGGCGGTGAGCTGGCCGGGGCCGAGATGGGCGGTGTAGCTGACGCTTGCCGTGCCCTGGACGCTGGGAATCTTGGGCACGCTGTTGCCGTTGATGTTCCGCCGCGCCGCCTCGCGCGCGACCGAGGCGGCGTAGAAATTGTCCCAGAACAGCCAGCTCGGATAGCCCGCCGCGTTCTGCGCCGCGGTGGCGGCGACCGGGTCGAGCGCGAGATAGTCCTTGTCGAACTCGCCGTCGATCAGCGAGACCGTGCCGTCGATCGACCAGTGATCGTCGATCAGCCAGGAGCCTTCGAGCTCGAGGCCGTAGATGCGCGCGCTCGGCGCATTGGCGATGCCTTCGCCGTAGAGCACCGCATCCTCGTCGAGGAACTGCATGTTCCTGTAATTGTAGAGGAAGGCCGAAGCGTTGAGCTGTGCCGTGTTGCCGAGGAAGCGGTTCTTCGACCCGATCTCGAACGAGTCGACGGTCTCGGCCTTGTAGGTCGGCTGGGTACCGTTCGCGAAGCCGAGCAGCGCGGGTGCGGCATAGGGCGCCGAGGAGTTCAGCCCGCCCGGCTTGAAGCCGCGCGTGTAGCTCGCATAGACCATGTTCGACGGCGAGAGCTTGTATTCGACCGCGGCCTTCCCGGTCCATGCGTCGCTGCTGAGGCCGGGCCGCGGCGCGGGCTGGAGATAGGCGCCGGAGATCTGGACGTCGCTGTTGGTCGCCGATTCGCCGGTGAACTTGTCGTGGTTGTACCTGATGCCGCCGGTCACGCCCAGCGCGTCGGTGATCTCATATTTCCCCTCGAAATAGGCCGCCCAGGCCTCGCGCGTGATCGAGGACAGCTCGGCATAGGTGAGCGAGGCGAGGCGCGGATCGTCGAACGGCGTGTCCGCGGGCAGCGCCGGCCGCAGGATATCGTCATCGGAGTCGCGATATTCGACGATGTACTGCGAGTTCTTCGACCAGAGATAGACGCCGCCGAGAATCCAGGTGAAGGGCCCCGAGCCGTTGGAGGCGAGGTTGACCTCCTGCGTCCAGCTCTCGGTGTCGGTCCGCCACAGCGGGACATGGTCGTAGCGGTCGCCGCCGAAGGTGAGCGGGCTGTAGGTCACGTCGTAGAACAGGTCCGACGTCAGCCCGTCGGCGTCCCAGGCCTGCATACTGTGGAGCTTCTGGTAGCTGGTGATCGACTTGATCACCGCGAACGACGTCTCGAGGCGGGCGACGCCGTAATAGAGCTCGGTGTCGATCACCGAACGACCCGGATAATCCTGCGACAGCCGACGCGGATCGGGGTCGGGATCGAGGATGTTCTTCTGCGCCGGGCCGTGGGTGTCGCTCTCATACTGGATCGTGCTGAGCGTGATCGAGAAATTGTCGGCCGGCGCCCAGATCGCGGCCGCCTTCCACCCGGTCTCGTCCTGCTGGTCGAGCTCATATTCGGGCTGGCCCGGCACGCCCGTCGCGATCGCATAGCCGTCGTGCGCCAGATGCTGCACGGCACCGCGGATCGCGAAGGTGGAGCCGAGCGGCAGGTTGACCGCCGCATCGGTCTTGACCAGGCCATAGTTGCCGAAGCCGACGTTGGCATTGCCGGCGAAGTCCTTGAGCGACGGCTGGTTGGTCACGACGTTGATCGTGCCGCCGGTCGAACCCTGGCCGAAGGTCGTGCCCTGCGGCCCGCGCAGCACCTCGACCTGGCCGACGTCGATGAAGGCGGCGTTCGCGGCGATCGAGTTGAAGATGTAGACGCCGTCGACGTGATAGGAGACGCCAGGCTGGGTATTGGTGTTCTCCGGCGTCTCGGAGCCGATGCCACGGATCGAGATCATGCGTTCGCCGCCGCCGCTGCGCGCCACCACCAGGCCGGGCACGAGGCCGTTGAGCCCGGTGACCTCGGTGACATTGGCCTCGCTCAGCTTCTCCGCCGTGACCGCGGAGACCGACAGCGGCGCCTCCTGGAGATTGACGTCGCGCCGTTCCGCCGTGACGACGATGTCGGTGAGCTGCTCCTGATCGCTCGCCGTGCTCGCGGCGCTGGCGACCGCCTGAGCCCATGCTCCGGCCGGCACCATTGCCAGCGTCGAAGCGCCCGCCGCGAGCAGCATCTTGTTGCGCAGCCTGTACACCATGACCGGTCCCCCCGAAGCTCGTGTGTCGCCTCCCGGGCTCCCTTCTCGCGAGGACGTGCCCAAAGTGGGGTAATTGAGCCATCGAAGCGGGGCGCGGGTCTTGTGCGCGAGCGAATAACTAGTTGACGTCAAAGTGTCGCAATTCGGCGCGCCCGATTGCAGGGCTCTCGTGTAAATGGCAGGAGTCTAGCGATTAATTCGCGGCATGAAGCGCGGCGGCCGGGGTCGACCTCGCCTGGTCGGTCGGGTGCGTGGACGTGCTGCACCGCAACTGAGCGAAACCGAGGACCTGCTGCCCCACCAGCGCGAGCTGGGCCGAAACGGCCGGATCGGTGCAGACGCCATCCACGAAACGGCTGACCGCGGCGTTGACCGTCACGCCGAGCGGAGTCGGCCAGCCGCGCAGCGCATGGACGACCGAGCGCAGCGTGGCGAGCGTGGAGCCGGTCGCCTGCCAGCCGTGGGCGGTCACGACCAGGCCCACCGGAACGCCGTCGAGATAGGGCCGCGGATCGCGTGCGGTCTCCTCGAGATGGTCGAGCGCATTCTTGACGAGCCCCGACACGGAGCCGTGATAGCCGGGGCTGGCGATGATCAGCCCGTCGGCCGCGCGCACCGCGGCGATGAGCGCTTCGGCGATCGACGAGCTGCGTGCGCCTGCGGTGAGGTACAGCGGGAGCCGGGAAAGCGTTTCGCCGCCGAAAAGCTCGGTTCGCGCGCCGAGCCGCCCGGCCTCGGCCAATGCCAGGCGCAGCGCGGCCTCAGTGGAAGAACCGGCAGCGGGCGTGCCGCCGATGCCGACGATGAAAGGCGCGCGCATGGGACGACCTCACGATCTCAAGCTGAACAACAGGCTGTTGCGGTGCTGGGAAACGATGCGGACCCGGTCAACATGCGGCTGAGGCGCTGGCGGTGCTGGACAGGAATTTGGGGAACCAGGATCAAGGACCGACCCGATCGCCGGTCGAAGCAAAGGATGCGCGCAGGATCAAGACCTGCCCGATGAGGGGTGCGACAGCCGCATATCCGCAGGAGAACGTTCATGGCGACCGCAACCACCAGCCTGCCGACCCGCGCGCTCGGCCGCACCGGCATGGCGATCACGCGGGTCGGTTTCGGCGCCTGGGCGATCGGTGGGCCGGACTGGGCGGTCGGCTGGGGGCCGCAGGACGATGCGGCGTCGATCCGCGCGATCCGCCACGCGGTCGAACGCGGGATCAACTGGATCGACACCGCCGCCATCTACGGGCTCGGCCATTCCGAGGAGATCGTCGGCCGGGCGATCGCGGGGATGCCGCAGTCGGAGCGGCCTTATGTCTTCACCAAATGCGGGCAGGTCTGGCTGCCCGACGACCGCAACAGCAAGCTCAGGGTCGGCCGCGCCGACAGCATCCGTCGGGAGGTGGAGGCCTCGCTCACCCGACTCGGCGTCGACGTGATCGATCTCTATCAGATGCACTGGCCGGCCGACGACGGCACTCCGCTGGAGGAGTATTGGCAGACGCTGCTCGACCTCAAGGCCGAGGGAAAGGTGCGGGCGGTGGGCCTGTCCAACCATAGCGCCGCGCAGCTCGACCGTGCTGAGGTCCTAGGTCATGTCGACACGCTGCAGCCGCCGCTCTCGGCGATCCACCGCGCCGCTGCCGAGCGCGAGCTGCCCTGGTGCGCGGCGCATGGGACGGGGGTGATCGTCTACAGCCCGATGCAGTCGGGGCTCCTGTCCGGCGGCTTTTCGGGTGACCGTATCGCGCGGTTGCCCGCGAACGACTGGCGGTCGCGTCATCCCGACTTCACCGGGGAGGCGTTGCAGCGCAATCTGACACTCGCCGACGCGTTCGTGCCGGTGGCGGAGTGCCATGGGGTAAGCCGGGCTGCGGCCGCGATCGCTTGGGTGCTCGCCTGGCCGGCGGTGACCGGCGCGATCGTCGGCGCGCGCAGCCCGGAGCAGGTGGACGGGTGGATCGCGGCGGCATCGCTGGAGCTGGATTCGAGCGATATGAAGGCGATCGCGGCCGCTATCCATGCAACCGGCGCGGGCGAAGGTCCCCACGCACCTAGGGAGGATTGAAAAGGGTCGCACTTCCTTCGGAGTAAAGGTCGATCCGACCTAGCGCCAATCTAGCGGATTTCGGGAGTTGAACATTTGGGGAAGGTCTTCCGGGCAGGGAGCTAGGCGCTCGAACCGATATCCGGCAGGCCCTTGAAGGCATTGCGGAGCGCCTCACCCCAGTGCTGCGAAATGGCGAGAAAGCGCGGATCGTCCGCCTCGATCCGCTCCCGCGTATCGAACGCCAGGCTGTCCCGGTGCATCACCGCCAGATCGAGCGGCATTCCGACCGACAGGTTCGAGCGCAACGTCGAATCCATCGATACGCACACCGCCTTCACCACCTCGTCGAGCGGTGTCTCGATCGAAAGCACCCGATCGAGGATCGGCTTGCCATACTTGTGCTCGCCGATCTGGAAATAGGGCGTATCCTCGGTCGCCTCGACGAAATTGCCCGCCGAGTAGACCATGAACAGCCGGTGCTGCCCGCCCTTGCACTGGCCCGCGACGAGGATCGTCGCATCGGCGCCGGCGCCCTCCGCCTGGATCGAGTCGCGATAGCGGTCCTGCAGGCCCTGCATCGCCTCGCCGACCAGTTCGGCGATGCGGTACATGCTCTCGGCATTGAGGATCGTCTCGACGGAAGAGTCTTCGCCCGACTTCTCGATCCGGGTGTTGAGACGATTGATGACGCCCTGGGTGATCGACAGATTGCCGGAGGTCATCATGCCGATCGCCCGCTCGTCCGCAGCCTCCCAGATGAACATCTTGGAAAACCGCGAAATGTTGTCGACACCGGCATTGGTCCGCGTGTCCGATAGCAGCACCAGACCCTCGGCGACACGCACCGCGACGCAATAGGTCATGTGAAGTCGCGCTCCCGGATCATTGCTGCTGTTGCTGAATCGCTGCGATATCGCCCTCGCTGCGAGCGATGCGGACATCGGCGGAGACGGTGCCCGGTCCTCCGCCGATCACGATCCCGCGTACGGGCGCGGCATCACGGGCGTCGAGGCCTATGCACAGGCGGACGTACCGCTCGGTCGTGCAGATGCCGTTGGTCACGTCGAACCCGATCCAGCCCAGCCTCCCGACAAACGCTTCAGCCCAGGCGTGCGTCTCGAACTGCTGATCCGTCTCCTCGCCCGCCAGCAGGTAACCGGCGACATACCGCGCCGGCACGCCCTGGGCCCGCGCCGCGGCGATGAAGATGTGCGCATGATCCTGGCACACCCCGCCGTCGCCGGCGAGCGCGGCCGTAGCCGATGTCCCGCTGTCGGTGATGCCGCCGCGATAGGGCAGCGCTTCACGCACGCGGGCGCTTAGGGCGTGAAGGCCTGCCAGTACGTCTGCACCCTGGTTCAAGCCGTCGCCAAGCGTCGCGATCGCCGTATCCGCTGCGGTCAACGGTGTATCGCGAAGGAAGATCGCCGGCGGGCTCGCATGGCGCAGGCCCTTGACGATGCCCGCCTTGTCCTCGGTATCGATGCAGCCGTGTGCGACGATCTCGAGCTGGTCGCGGTGGCCCTGGCTCAGCCATTGCGCCAGGTGCTCTCCATAGCCGCCGACGATCGCGGGCCGGATCTCCTCGCCGTCGACCTCGACCTTCCATTCGACGACCCGCTGGCCCTCGAAGCTCTGCGGAAACAGCTTGAGCCGCAGCGCCAGGCCGGCCGCGCCTTCGGGATAGCGCATGTGAGTCAAATGGCGGACGACGAGCAGCATGTCAGGCGAAGTGATAGGCGTGCGCGATCTCGCGCGACAGCTGGTTGGTGACGAAGAGCGCGTTCTGGACGAACTCGTGCAGGCCGCCCTCGAAAATCTCGCCGCTCTCGCGGCTGTGCAGCTCGGACAGCATGGTCGCGGCGGTCTCATGCGCGGCGCTGCGGCGGCCGTGCGCCCGCGCAAGGCGTTCGAGGTGCCAGCCGATCTGCCCGAAGCAGAACGACACCGATCGCGGGAATTGCGGATTGAGGATCAGCAGGTCCGCGATCCGCCAGGGCGTATAGTCGCCGCCGCCATAGACATGATGATAGGCGCGCGCTGCCGACAAGGCGTGCAGGACCGAGGTCCACTGATAATGATCGCGCCCGCCGCCGATGACGGCGGTCTCGGGCAGCAGCACATAATATTTCACGTCGAGGAGCCGGAGCGTCATCTCCGCGCGCTCCAGCGCCCCGCCGATGCGCAGGAAGTCATGGCCCTCGTTGCGCAGCTGCCCCGTCTCGACCGCGCCGCGGAAGGTGGATGCCCGGGTCTTCACCCAATCAATCAGCTCAGCGAGATCGCGCCTCGCTCGCACGACGTCGTAGAGCTCCAGCCGCCGCCAGTCCTCGTTGAGCGCTTCCCACATGTCCTGTGTGAGCGCCGTGCGCACGGCTCGACCGTTGTTGCGGGCGCGCTGCAGGCACGCACGGATCGACGAGGAATTGGTTTCGTCGAGCAGCAGCAGGTGGACGATATCCGCCTCTGCCACCGGCCGCTCGCCGTCGATCAGGCCGTCGCATCCGGTCACCCGCAGCACCGAGCGCCATTCCTCGCGGTGGATCGGCCCGGGCAGGATCGCCATGCGCTGACCCATCTGGATCAAGCGTGCCGTGCTCTCCGCCCGCTCGATGTAGCGGGCCATCCAGAAGATGTTCTCGGCAGTGCGGCTCAACATGTCAGTCGTCCAGCACCCATGTGTCCTTGACGCCGCCGCCCTGCGACGAATTGACGACGAGCGACCCCTCGGTCAACGCGACGCGGGTCAGCCCGCCGGGAACCAGCCGCATCTGCTTTCCGACCAGGCAATAGGGTCGAAAGTCGACGTGACGGCCGACGACGCCCCTGGCGCCCAGCACCGGCGCGGTCGAAAGATCGAGCGTCGGTTGGGCGATGAAGTCGGCGGGGTTGGCGCGGATCCGCTCGGCATAGGCGGCGATCTCCGCGCGCGTCGCCTTCGGACCGATCAGCATCCCGTAGCCGCCGGAGCCGTGCACCTCCTTCACGACCAGTTCGTGGAGATGCCCGACCACATGGGCGCATTCGTCGGGCAGCGCGCACCGCCAGGTCGGCACATTCTGCAGGATCGGCGCTTCGGAAAGGTAGAAACGGATCATCTCCGGCACGAACAGGTAGATCGCCTTGTCGTCGGCGATGCCGGCGCCGGGCGCCGAGCACAACGTGACGCCGCCCGCGCGATAGGCGCCGAACAGGCCGGCCACGCCCAGCATGGAATCGGGCCGGAAGGTGAGGGGATCGATGAAGTCGTCGTCGATCCGCCGATAGATCACGTCGACGCGCTTCGGGCCGCCAGTGGTCTTCATCCACACCTTGTCGTCGTCGACATAGAGGTCCATCGGCTCGACCAGCTCGACTCCCATCAGGTCGGCGAGGAAGCTGTGCTCGTAATAGGCCGAGTTGAACGAGCCCGGCGTCAGCACGACCACCGTCGGATCGCTGCCGGCGCCTGCGGGCGCCACTTCCTTGAGCGTCGCGAGCAGGTCGTTGGGGTAGGAGTCGACCGGCGCCACGCGCGTGGACGCGAACAGCTCGGGGAACATGCGCTGCATGATCTCGCGGTTCTCGAGCATGTAGCTGACGCCGGAGGGCGTACGGCAATTGTCCTCCAGCACCTGGAAGCCGTCCTCCTCGGTGCGGATGATGTCGATGCCGACGATGTGGCTGTAGACGCGCCCCGGCGGATCGAAGCCGATCATTTCCGGCTCGAAGGCCCGGTTTTGATAGACCAGCTCGCCTGGCACGATCCCCGCGCGAATGATCTCGCCGCGATGGTAGACGTCGTAAAGAAAGGCGTTGAGCGCGCGTGCCCGCTGTCGGATGCCGCGGTCGAGCATACGCCATTCCGCGGCCGAAAAGATCCGCGGGAGCAGGTCGAAGGGAATCAGCCGTTCGGGGTCGCCGCCTTCGCCATAGACTGCGAAGGTGATGCCGATGCGGCGGAAGATCGTCTCGGCTTCCTGGAGCCGCCGTCCCAGCTCTTCGATGCCGACCTCCTCGACCCAGCGCTGGACCTGGGCATAGCAGGGCCGCACCGTGCCCGATCGATCGATCATCTCGAAAAAGGCCATCCGCCCTCCGCCACAGGCCGGTAATGATGCGCTGCACAACGGAATACGCAAGAGCCAATTGAGGCATTGTCCCATATCCAGCGCCCGAAACCAGACGTTCAGGTTCCGGCCAATGGGATCCGAATGTGGTCGCTCGGTTTCGTGAGCTGCCGGAGCGGCTGGCCCTCTGCAGGGCTGACCGGCTCCGCAATTGAGTCGAGCCGTGTGTGAATGGACCGCTCTAGAAGCAGTCCGTTGGCGATCGACCGCTCCGCCAATCGATGGAATGGCGCCGATAATTGATCCCTAGCGGCAAATTAATTGACGGAAACGCGAGGTCTGGAGTTTTTTGTTGCCAGAATGAACACTTGCACAGCTTGTTGAGCGATAGGCGCGGCGGACAGCAACGAGCGGCGCAACTGGAGAGGCCTCACACTCAAGGGGGTGAATCTTGGCCGCTTCGCAAGGCTTTTGGCTGATTCCGTTGACCGCATTGCTATGCGCCGGACTTGTTGCCGGATTTGCTGCGGGCATTTTCGGCATCGGCGGAGGTTTCATCGTCGTGCCGGCATTGATGCTCGTCCTGCCGCTGCTGGGCGGCGACAAGCATCAATATGCCCACGTCGCCATCGGTACGTCGGCCGCGACGATTATCCTGACGTCACTTCGATCCCTTCGATCCCACGCCAAGCGCGGCGCGGTGGAATTCGAGATTTTGAAGGCATGGGCGCCGTGGCTGATCTTCGGAGATGCCGCAGGAGTCATCCTTGCCGACCATGTCGATGGGCATGTTCTCCTGATCATCTTCGCCGTCGGCGTGCTATTGATGTCATTGAACTTCCTGGTGCCGCGTCTGAGTGATCATGTGATCTCGGATTCGATGCCGGGGCTCGCACCTCGCGCCGCCATTGCCGGAGGACTCGGCACCTTTTCCTCGCTGCTTGGGATCGGGGGCGGCACGATCGCCATCATGGTGATGACGCTCTGCGGCCGTTCGATCCATCGGGCGATCGCGACCGCTTCGGGCATCGGCGCGCTGATCGCGATCCCCAGCGCGATCGGTTTCGCCGTCATCGGCTTCCGCCAGCCTGGCCTGCCCTGGGGATCGCTCGGCTACGTCAACTTGCCGGCAACGGCCGTCATCGCGTCGATGTCGATACTGACGGCTCCCCTCGGCGTCGCTGCCGCACACAGCTTGCCGCCCGGACCGCTCAAGCGCGTGTTCGGTCTCTATCTCGTCTTCATCTCGATCGTGATGTTGAGGAACGCGATGAAATTCTGAGTTCCTCGGGGGGCACCGTTGCGGACGACCACCGGCGACAAGGCCGGCGAACAAGGGAGTATCGAAGATGACCGATTGTGAAAGCGCCAGCGGGACCGCGCTCAGCGAGGCGGCAACCGATGATCTCCTCAGCCGTGGCTATGCACGCCGTGATCTCGCGCGCCTCGCCACGGTCTTCGGCGTCGGCGCGTTGGCGGCGGCGAGCGGACGGCCGGCCTGGGCGTCGGGCGGCGTGCCCGATCCGGCGCCGAGCGCAAAGACGCGGATCGGCGCCAACGAGTGCTGGACCGGACCGCTCGGGCCGGGCCGCGCCGCGGCGGAGAAGATGGTCGCGCGAAGCAACCGCTATTCCCCGCACAACGAGCGCAACGATTTCATCAAGGCGGTGATGGCCGTCGAGGGGGTGCCCGCCGACCACGTCGCTCCATGGCCGGGGTCGAGCGACCCGCTGTCGCGTGCGGTGGTGAGCTATTGCTCGCCGACGAAAGGGCTGGTGACCGCCGACCCCACCTTCGAGCTCGCCGGCCGCACCGCGACGTGGCTCGGCGCGCCGGTGAAGACCGTGCCGCTGACGCCGGATTTCCGGCACGACGTGAAAGCGATGCTGGCGGCCGACCCCGATGCCGGACTGTTCTACATCTGCACGCCCAACAATCCGACGGGTACGATCACGCCGCTGGCCGATATCGAGTGGCTGATCGCCAACAAGCCGGCGGGATCGATGGTGCTGATCGACGAGGCCTATACCCATTTCGCCGGCGCGCCGGTCGCATCCTACATGGCGACCAAATATCCCGACGTGATCGTGATGCGGACCTTCTCCAAGATCTTCGGCATGGCCGGGATGCGGATGGGATTCATCATGACCAATCCGGCCAATATCACGAAGATGATGCGCTATGATGGCGGGATGCAGTCGGGCGCTCTGCCCTTGCCGTCGCTGGCCTGCGCGACGGCAAGCATCCAGGCCGGGCAGCTAATCGCGCAGCGTCGTGCGCAGATGCAGGAGGCGCGCGCGTTCGCGCTCGAGCATGTCAGAAAACGCGGGCTGACGGTCATGCCGACCGAGGCGAACATGTTCATGATCGACTGGAAGACGAAGCCGGCGAAGGACATGCAGGCCGCTTTCCGGACCCAGAGCGTGGAGATCGGCCGCTCCTGGCCGGTCTGGCCCACGGTATCGCGCGTGACCGTCGGTTCGATGAGGGACATGACCGCTTTCTGCAAGGCGCTCGACAAGGTCTGGGTCGCCTGATGCGATCAAGCGCCGTTCGCGCATTGTCCGAACGACGAGACGCCAACGGCACCCACGCGCGTCACCGCCGCGCGGCCCTATCACGAAATCCGGATCGCCTGTTGCCACGCCCGGTGGGCGCGGCAGCCAATCCGTTCGCGTCGCGACGAGCAAGGACAAGACAGGTCCGCCGCGTCTTCGCGAACGGCATCGAGTGGGAGGGGGACCTGAAGGCTTTCTCTTGAAAGGGGCCTTCACGATGAAAAGAACGGTATCGATTGCGGCACTTGCGCTGGGCACATTGTGGGCGGCCGGGGCACATGCCAAGACGGCCGACGAGGCGGCAAGCGGGCCGCCGGCCGCTGCGCCCGACGATCCCCAGTCGACCGCGGTTTCCGCCACGACGAGCGCCGATACCGTCGACGAAATCATCGTCACCGGTACGCGCGTCGTCGGCATCACGGCGGCGGAAAGCGCCACGCCGATCAAGGTCTTTGACGACACGGCGCTCAGCCGCGTGGGCCAACCGAACCTGAACCAGGTGCTGACGCAGCTCGTTCCATCGTTCAATGCGCAGGCGTTCGGCGGCGACACCGCGAACCTGACCCTGTCGGCACGCCTCCGCGGCCTCAGCCCCAACCACACGCTGGTACTCGTGAACGGCAAGCGCCGACATGGCACCGCCAATCTTGCGGTGCTGGGCGGACCCTATCAGGGCGCGGCGACCGCCGATCTCGATCTCATCACGCCCGGGTCGATCAAACGGATCGAGGTGCTGGAACAGGGCGCTGCCGCACAATATGGCTCCGACGCCATCGCCGGCGTCATCAACATCATCCTCAAGGACGACGCGAGCGGCGGCGAAGCGACCGCTACCGGCGGCTCCTATTACGATACCGGCGGGGAGACTTATGCCGGCACCCTCTCCCTCGGCACGAAGATCGGCGAGGACGGCTTCCTCAATCTCACCGCCTTCCACCGCTTTCACGACTTCAGCCAGGTCGGCGGCCTCGACCGGCGCGTGACCGACACCAGCGGCACCCTGCGCACCAACCTCACCCCGGCGCAGCAGGCGCTCTATGCCGGCATTCCCGGCTTTCCCTATGTCAACAAGATCACCGGCGACGCGCGCTCGCACCTCACCAACCTGCAATACAATGCGGGTTATGATTTCGGCGACGTGAAGTTCTACAGCTTCGGCACCTATTCGAAGCGCATCGCGTCGGCCTATGAAAACCTGCGCGTGCCCGATCGTATCATCGCCTCGCCGGTGCTGGGCGTCGGCGGATCGCTCGGCGCGCCAGGCTCGATCGTCTTCGACCCCGAAGGCGACATCCCGCCCAACGGCTTCAGCCCGCGCGAAGGCATCCGCGAGGACGATTACGCGCTGGTGGGCGGCGTCAAGGGCGAGCTGAACGGCTTCCGCTGGGACATCAGCTTGAGTTTCGGGCAGGACAAGAACCTGATCTACACGCTCGACTCGGCCAATCGCTCGCTGTTCATCGACACCCATTTCACCCCGACCGAATTCTACAACGGCTTCTTCAAGGCGACCGAATGGACCGCCAATGCCGATTTCTCCAAGGACGTCGAGCTCGGGATGGCGAACCCGCTCAACGTCGCGTTCGGGGGAGAGTATCGCAAGAACATCTACGAGATCGGTTCGGGCGATCCGGCGTCGATCTACAAGGAGGGCGGGCAGTCCTATCCGGGCTTCCGGCCGTCCGATGCGGGCGAGCATAGCCGGCACAATTGGGCCGCCTATCTCGATCTTTCGGCCGAACCCGTCGATGGGCTGAAACTCGACGGCGCGTTGCGCTACGAGGATTATTCGGACTTCGGATCGACCTGGACCTACAAGGCGACGGGACGGTATGATTTCAGCCCGGCGGTCGCGCTCCGCGGCACGATCTCGACCGGCTTCCGGGCGCCGACGCTCGCCGAGGGCTATTATTCGGCGACCAACGTTTCTCCGACCTCGGCCTTCGTGCAGCTTCCCGCCAATTCGGCCGCAGCCAAGCTGCTCGGCTTCAGCGACCTCCGACCCGAGAAGTCGACCAACTACAGCGCGGGCCTCGTGTTCAGGCCGGCGCCGCGGCTGGTGGTCACGCTCGACGCCTATCAGGTGAAGATCCGCAACCGCATTCTCGGCACCGGGGCGATCTTCGGCAGCGGCGGCGCGGTCAATTTCCCCGTGGTGACGCAGGCCATCATCGCCAACGGCAACGTGCTCGACCCGACGGTGAGCCAGACCGGCATCAACATCTTCACCAACGGCGCGGATACGAGGACGCGCGGCGTCGACCTCGTGCTGAGCTACGCCAGTGACTTCGGTTCCGCCGGCAAGGTCGACTGGATGGTCTCCGGGACCTACAACGAGACCAAGGCGACGCGGATCGGGCTCGCCCCGGCCGAGCTCACGCCGCCGGGCGGCGCGGCGCCCATCGCGCTGTTCGACAGGTCGGCGATCGCCAATCTGGAAACCGCGTCGCCGAAGGTGAAGGTGATAGGCTCGGCCAATTACAGCCTCGGCGATTTTGCCGCGGCGCTGCGCGGCACCGTCTTCGGCCACAGCTCGACCTATGCCTCGCCCAATGGCGGCACCTATTACAAGCAGGAGATCGGCACGGCGCTGATCATCGATCTCGACGCCAGCTATACCGTCGACGAGACGGTCACGTTCACGATCGGCGCCAACAACCTGTTCAACAAGAAACCGCCGACGGTCGCGCTGGTGCCCGGCACGAGCGACTTCACGCTGGTGAACGGCGGCAGCGTTCTCGACGCGCCGCTGACCTTCTCGCCGTACGGGATCAACGGCGGCTATTATTACGGCCGCGTATCGATCAAGTTCTGACCCATGCGTGAGCCGTTCGGTGCCCGAACGGCTCATCGAGATGTCAGGAACTTGCGACGACAGGCACCTCGGACATTCCGACTCCGCTTCTATTCCATGATTCCGAAAGCGGCCGGTCAGAGGCCTTGCGACCAAGCGATTGCATCGGCTCCGGCCGGCAGCAGCATCGGGCATTCCGGATCGGTCGCCGCGTGGAAGACCGCCTCCGCCACGTCCTGCGCCTCGGTCACCTCCCCGCTGGCGACGCTTTGCATTCGCGCCAAGGTCAGATGCGCGAAGTCGGCATAGGGTTCGGGAAAGCCGCCATGCTCGGCAATCCATTCCTGCGCCGTCCCGGCGAAGCTGGTCGTGGGCGCCATGCCCGGCAAGACAACCCGCGCGCGAATGCCGAATTCCGCGAGCTCGATCGCCACCGACTCGGTCAATGCGTTCAATGCGGCCTTGCTGGCCCGATAGACCGAGAGCAGCGGCAGCGGCTTCAGGGTCGAGCTCGAACTGACATTGACGATCACGCCCGAACGCCTTTCGCGCATTCCGGGCAGCACCGCCTGCATCATCGCCACCGTGCCGAACAAGTTCGTCTCGAAGACCCGGCGCATCGTCTCCATGGGCGTGCCTTCGAGGGCGTTGAGCCAACCGACACCGGCATTGTTGACCAGCACGTCGATCGCCTCCGCCTCGGCGACCGCCGCCTCGATCGATGCCGGATCGGTCACGTCGAGCGGCAGGACACGCAGCCTGTCCGAAGTAGGCAAGGTGCTGGCTGTGAGGTCGCGCATCGTCGCCACGACGTTCCAGCCGCGTTCCAGGAAATGGGCGGCGGTGGCGCGGCCGAAGCCGGTCGAGGAACCGGTGATGAGGACGGTGTTCATTGCATATCTCCTTGCGAGGTCGCCTGTGCAGGGCCTAGATATGAATGATCCTTCAGCTTCGGTATTCGCATATGAACCGCCCCGTGCCATCGCTCGTCCGGCCCCGGAAAACGCCGCAACAGGCGCGCTCGACCGCGACGGTGGAGGCGATCCACACGGCTACGATTCAGGTTTTGCTGGCGGACGGGGCAGTGCGTCTCACGACGACGCGGGTTGCCGAACGGGCGGGCGTCTCGGTCGGCACGATGTACCAGTATTTTCCTCACAAGCAGGCTCTGCTGTTCGCAACACTCGAGCGCCATCTCCAAACGATCGAAAGGTCCATGATGATCGCCGTCGAACGCTTGGAAGGAAGCGCACTCGCGATAATCGCGGACGGGCTGGCGAACGCATGGCTGGATGCCAAAACGGCGGACATGGCGACCTCGCGCGCGATCTACGCCATCGCCACCGAATTCGATATCGCGGAGTTGATGGAACGAGGCCTGCAATGCATCCGACGGGAGTTTGGACGCCTGCTGTCGACCGCACCGGATGGGCATTTCGACGATCTCGATTCGATATCTTTCATGCTCATGGCGCTGATTGGCGGTTCGGTACGCGCGGTCATGGAAGCTGGCGCATCGGAGCGCGATCTTGCCTGCCTGCGTCGGGAGCTGCCGCGCGCTTGCCGCGCCTATCTCAGCGCGGCAAATCAGGCCGATGCGATATCCGCCTAGCGAAGGCTCATCCTTGAAAGCGGATTGTTATCGATCGGCAAATTGAAAGCAATGATCGGCTTGCGCGCGCGATCAGACCCGCTGCAGAGGTTTTATCGTAGTCGGAAGTTCCTGCGCGATGGCGTTGCCCCAATGGTATAGCGCATCCAGCACCGGTCTCAGGCTCTCTCCACGATCGCTCAGGCAATAGACTAGAGAAGAATCACCTGTCGCACTGGGCTTTTTTTGAATGAGACCAAGCTGCTCGAGTTCTTTGAGGCGTTCCGTCAGCACTTTGTCGGAAATTCCTTCGATGCGGCCGCGCAGATCGCCGTAGCGTTGCGGTTCCTCTTTCAGCCAGGCCAGGACGACGGTCTTCCACTTGCCGCCCACAAATTCGAGCGCCAACTCGACCGGACAGCCGTAGCTGCTTTTCAATCGCTTCATGACACCTCGCACGCACCAAATGGTTCGTTGAACAGGGCGGACCGCTGCCTCTAGTGAAAGGACATGACGGATCAGGGATCACGATGAAAATTGCAATCATTGGTGCAGGCAATGTCGGAAAGGGGTATCCCACGCGCCCTGCCATGTTCACGCAGGCGACGACGAGACCCGCAAGCCGCTGGTGTCCCAGCTCGTGGAAGACCTGGGATTCGAGGCGATCGACGCCGGCCCGCTTCGTTCCGCCCGCTTGCTGAAGCCTTATGCGATGCTGTGGATCGACCGGGCCGTCAATCGCGGTGCGCCGACGAACAATGCCTTTGCGTTCATGCGTAGCGAGGACCTGTCATGGCTATCGAATATATCCGCTATACTCTCGTTGAACATGAGCCGGCGGAGCTGATCGCCGCGTATGAAGAAGCGTGCAAGCATCTGGGTGCCGCGCCCGAATGCCTGGCATATGAACTTGCCCAATGTGACGAAGAGCCGAAAAGCTTCATTCTGCGCATCGAATGGACGAGTGCGGAAGCGCATACGCAGGGCTTCCGCCGCGGTCCTCACTTCCCGCAATTTCTAACGGCGATCCGCGCTTTCGTTCCCGAGATTGCCGAAATGCGCCACTACGAAGCAAAAATCGTGTCGCATTCGTAAGTCTAGTCTGCAGTAACGCCGCCTGGGTCAGTTGATCTTGCGTTCGGGGGCGTCTAGCGCATTTGCGCGCCCGCTGTCGCCAACATGTCACGGGCTTTCGCGCGAGAGGAAAGCCATGCGTATGATGCTGGGCTTCGTGCTGGCGCTCGGCGCCTGTGATCAGGGTTCGACCGCGGCAAATATACAGGGCGAGAAGCGCGCGAATTTGCCCGAGACTCGCGCGTCTTCGTCGTCCTCTCAATCCGTCGAGACACCGACGATGCGGTTTCTGCAGCTCGTCGGCGATATGCGCCTCGGCGCTGCCGACCGGGCCCGACTGGCGGAGGCCGAGGCGCGCGATCGTGCCAAGGATTCCGCTGCCTACGCCAAGGAGGACACGGAAACCAGTGCGCTGCTCACCCAATTCGCCCGCGCGAACGCGATCCGCCGGGCGGAAGTGCGTCATCAGTTTCGTACGCAATTGCACTACGGCCGGGCAAAGCTGAGCGATCCGTTGCCGATCGAGCTGCTCGATCGCTACGATCCGGTGCTCGTCGAGGACAAGGCGCGGCGCGAGCTGGTCACGCTCGCCGACATCCGTGCGCTCGACGCTTCCAACCGCTTCATTGCCCGCATCGCCGGGGTGGATGCTCCGGACATGACCGAAAAGCCGGGCGAGCGGGCCGAGCTGCAGCGGCGCTATATGGCCGACGCTTCGCTGCGCACGGCGCTAACCCACGCCGGTCCGCGTCATGCCATCATGGTTGCCGCGATCGAGGGATTGCCGGCGGACAAACGCGCCAAGATCGATCGTGTCATCCGCGAGCAGGTCCACTCACCGGAAGACGCGGCCAATGCCGCGCGCGGCGCAGAGCACGCCGTGATCCTTGCCCAGCGGCGCAAGGCCCAGCAGGCGCGTAACGCGGCCGCGCTCGCCGATTTCAACCGCTGGATTCAGCAGCGTAACGCAGTCACGCTCGAGACCGCGAGGCTCGACGGCATGATGCGGGTTCTCGATACCGAGAACACCTATTTCCCGCGCTGACGCTCGGTGTCGTCTCGCATAGTGCAAATGCACCGACAATCTCCTCAAGCTCGCCTATTCGGAAACCCATATTCAACTGACGGGCGGTCTGCCCGGGCGCCCCAGCGCGAATCCGCCGCCGCCCGAAGAGGGCGCGCAGCCGGAACTGTCGCGAATGCTCGCAATTGACGAAGTTGTGCCATTGCGCGCGGCAGGGGCGGGGCGGGATTGATCGGCCTGCTCCGTTATCTGCGCCGCTGTAATGGCGACGCGCGGCCGACTGCCCAATACTCGATCAGATCGAATGAGGCTGACTCAAGCCCTACTCAGGGAGCTTGCTGCGACAGGACGTTCATAAATCGCGATCGATCGAACCGCCGCGGCCGGCCTGAGACGGCGAATCAATACTGGTCATGCAGAAGGTTCGGCAGTGTTCTTGAGAAAGATTCAACCATTATCAAGCGGTTGCTGCTCATTTCTATTAATACTACGATTCAGGGCATATCATTGGCAGATGCGTAAGGTACTTCCAACTGTCGCGTGATTGATTTACTTTCCCAGCCCTGCGGTAGGGGGGCTGCCATGCACGACGGCGCAGACGACCTCACACATTCGCTGGTGGCTCGCGTGTCGCAGGCAACCGGACTTCGCACCGCTGCCGCTAGCGCATCTCAAGCAGCACAGACCGATCTGGTCGAGGTACGCCTGCTCGCGATCCGGCCTCGGCCCGAGCCAAGGGTGCGGGAGAGAGCCGACCTTCTTTCAATCGATTATCTGGTCGCGGTGCGGGTGGCGGATGCGCTGGCCGAGCATCGCGCCGCCGCCGACATCCTGTTCGCGCTGAGCGACGATCCCGAGTTCGAGGTGGTCGACCAGACCGCCGCCGCCGCTTGCACCGCGCTCGGCCTGCCGGTCGCGGCAGGCGTGGTCGTCCGCGGGACGATCGCGCGCGTCCGTCCGACCGAGAAAGCGCCGCTGGTGCGGTTCCCGCTCGCGACGCGGCTCGGCGGGCTCGGAACGGTGGAAGGGCAGGTGCAGGGGCCGGCGCAGACGCCGGTGGCGGGCGCGCTGGTCAACCTGATCGGGCTCGACCGCTTCGTCCGAACCGACGCCGACGGACGCTTCCGCCTGACCGGACCGGCCGAGCCGCACGGTGCGCTGCGGGTACGGGTCCGCGCCCGCGGCGTCGAGGCGGAAGCGCCGGTCACTCCCGGCGAGCCCGCGATCGTGACCCTGACGATGGAGAGCTGACATGGCAGCCTATCTCAGTCCCGGCGTCTATGTGGAGGAAGTCAGCTCGGGTCCGCGCCCGATCGAGGCGGTCGGTACCTCGACCGCCGGTTTCGTCGGCGTGGCGCCCAATGCCGGCGCGCGGCATAACGATCCGGTGGCGATCAACAACTGGTCCGAGTTCGTGCGCGAGTTCGTGCAGCCGGGCGATGCGTCGACCGACCTCGCCAATGCCGTCTACGGCTTCTTCCTCAACGGCGGATCGCGCTGCTATGTAGTCAACACCGGCAACGCCGATGCTGCGATCTCGGGCAATGGCCGTGGGCTCGATGCGCTGGAAGCGATCGACGAGATCGCGATCATCGCCGCGCCGGGTCGGACCGATGTCGCCTCCTACGCCGCGCTGCTCGATTCCGCCGAGCGGATGCGCGACCGCGTCGCGATCCTCGACGGACCCGCAAGCGTCGACAATGTCGAGGCGCTGACCCGCGTGGCGACGGTGAGCGGTCCGAGTGCCGCTGCCGCTGCCGATGCGCCGGAAGGCGGAAAGAAGGCCTCGCAGCGGCCGGGATTCCGCCCGCGCGAGTCCGACGGCGGCTACGGCGCCTTCTACTATCCCTGGCTGATAGTGCGCGATGCGCTCGATCCCGACAAGCAGATCGAGGTGGCGCCCTCGGGCCATCTCGCCGGTCTCTATGCCCGCACCGACGCCGAACGTGGAGTGCACAAGGCCCCCGCGAACCTGCCGATCCGGGGCGCGCTCAGCGTCAGCCGCATCGTGTCGCGGGCGGAGCAGGACGTTCTCAATCCGGCGGGGGTGAACTGCATCCGCTATTTTACGCGCGAGGGCGTGCGGGTCTGGGGCGCGCGGACGCTGGCGCCGAGTGCGAGCGAGTGGCGCTACCTGAACGTGCGGCGGCTGTTCAACATGATCGAGGAATCGATCGCGATCAGCACGCGCTGGGTGGTGTTCGAGCCCAACGACCGGCCGTTGTGGAAGTCGATCAAGCGCGACGTCGACGCCTTCCTGACCCTGTTGTGGCGGCAGGGCGCGCTGGCCGGAGCGAGTCCCGAGCAGGCGTTCTTCGTGCGCTGCGACGCCGAGACCAACCCGCCGGAGGTGGTCGACGCCGGCCAGGTGGTGGCGCTGATCGGCATCGCGCCGATGAAGCCTGCCGAGTTCGTGATCTTCCGTATCGGCCAGAGCGCCGTGGGGGCGACCGTCGAGCTCGCCTGACCGACTGACCCGAAGGAGATGGTCCGATGGCCGATCAGCAACCGGAATCCGGAGCGCAGCAGGCCCGCGTAGGCGCCCCGGTCGATCCCTATCGCAACTATAACTTCCTGCTCACCATCCAAGACGTGGCGGAGGCGCGCTTCACCGAGTGCATGGGGCTCGGTATGCGCATCCACCCGATCCGCTACCGCGAATCCGGCGCCGGGCAGATCGTGCGCGCGCTACCCGGGCCGGTCGAATATGCCGAGGTGACGCTGCGCTACGGCCTCACCAGCTCGATCGATCTGTGGAATTGGCTGCTGCAGGGTGCGCGCGGCACCGTGCAGCGCCGCCACGTCTCGATCGTGATGCTCGAAAGCGACGGCGTGCGCGAGGCGATGCGCTGGAACCTGATCAACGCCTGGCCGTGCCAGTGGAGCGGCGCCCCGCTCGACGCGCTCGGCCGCGAGACGGCGATCGAGGAACTGCATCTCGCCTTCGACTCGCTCGATCGAGGCTGATCCGGTGCGCTGGCTGCGACGATGGGTCGGCTGGTGGCTGACGGCGATCGCGTCGTTCGCGCGCATCATCGCCGACGCGCTCGAGCGTTCGGTGGCGCCTTCCGCGCCAGTCGAGCGTGCGATGATAGGGCTGCGCGAGCGTTTTCCGGGCGCACCGGACCATTGGTTGCGCATGATCGCCGAACGCGCGCCGCACCTGGCCGAGACGGCGCCCGCGGACGAGCCGCTACGCGGCGCGGCACCGCCGCCGTTCCGCTCCGCGATGCGGCCGCGGACCTCACGCCCGGCAGCGACAATGGATTCCCTCGCGTATGTCCGAGCGCCATCTCCCGTTTCCGATCCAGCGCCGCCTGAGCTTCGGGATCGGCCGACGCCGGTGTTTCGCTGGAAGGGATGGCGCCGCCGCGCGCGTGTCCGGCCCGGATACGTCGAGCGAGCGGCGAGCGAGCGCCCGTCGACATGGCCGCCGACCGTCCGGCGCAATCGGTCGGCGACGGTCTTCGGCGAGCGTCACCGCGCCGAACATCGACCGAGTGGCCAGGGATGGTCCGAGCATGGGCCCCGGCGGGACTCGCCGATCTTCTCCACGACGGAGCGGAGCAATTCCGTGTCGCCCGACTTCCCGCCGCGGGAAGAGAAGCCGGTGACGCCGATACGCTGGCGGGAGAGGGATGCGCCGCGCGCGACACCTCGCCCGGAGTGGTTGCCGTTGCCGGCGGCGCGATGTCGGCCCACGAGCTTCGATCGCGAGGACCCGGTTGCCGGCGAGCCCACGCGCTGGGTATCGGCGGCCGGCCAGACCATGCCGTCTCCGGTCGAGAGCGGCCTGTCGCTGCATCCCCGCTGGCCGGCGCTGCCGCCATTGGCGGTAGAGCTCGATGACGCGGGGACGCCGCCCCCCCGGTTCGCCGAGCTCGCCGCCGAGCAGGAGAGTGGCCGGTGGAGCGGGTGACCTTCGTGCTGGAAGCGACCGGCGACCGCATATCGGCGCTGCTCAACCCCGAGAGCCTGGAGATGCGCCGCGCCTCCGGCCTCAGGCGCCGCAGCGGCGCGGGCGGGGTGGTGATGGGCGGCGCGCGCACCGACGATCCGCTGATCGCGACCGGCGGCGGCACCACCGAATACGACCTCTACCTGCTGTTCGACACCGAGGTGGCGCGGGAGGCGGTTTCGGTACGGCCGCGGGCCAGCGCGCCCGTGCTCGGCAGCCAGGACGTGCGTGAGCTGACAAGGCCGCTGTGGAACCTGAGCGAGAATGCCGCGGAGGGCGGAGGATCGAGCGCACCACCGACGGTGCGCTTCATCTGGGGCAAGGCATGGAATGTTGCCGGGGTGGTCACCGCGGTCGCCGAGCGGCTCGAGCAGTTCGACGCTGCCGGCACGCCGCAGCGATCGTGGCTCAGCCTTCGCCTGCGGCGGGTCGAGGAGCGCGCGCCGCTGCCGCCCGCCGCCGCGCCGACCAGCCCCCAGTTCGAGACGCCTGCCCTCGCCGCGCCCGCCGAGAGCGATGGAGCGATCGAGTATGATTCGGTTACCGTCGCGGCCGACGAGCAAGGCGTGCTGCTCAACCGGCTCTACCTGATAGCGGCGGAGCGCTTCGGCGATCCATCCTATGCCCGCGCGATCGCGCGGTTCAATGGGCTCGACGACATGCTGCGGATGCCGAGGGGCGGCACGCTGATGCTGCCGCCGGCCAGCGTGCTGGCGCAGTACGTATGACCGAGCATCCGCCCCGCCGTGTCCCCGACCTGCGCCTGGATGGCGAACCGGCCAAGGCGGCGCTGGCGGCATGCGCCGTCTCGGTCGCGGTGCGCCACGCGCTGGGTGCGCCGGCGCTGGCGGAGATCGCTTTCGCCGATCCCGATCCCGCGCATCTCGTCGCGGTGCGGATCGGCGCGACGGTCGAGCTCCGGCTCCGATCGGGCGAATGGCTGTTCGACGGCGAGATCACCGCGATAGAGCACGAGGCCGACGGAAGCGGCGGCCGGATCGTCCGCGCGCGCGCCTATGACAGGCTGCACCGCCTGCGCAAGCGCCAGCGCCCGCGCGCGCTGAGCGACGTCACCCTGGCCACGCTGATCGTCGAGGCAGCGGCAGACATCGGCGCCTCCACCGCCTCAATTCCGGACGCGCCGAGACGGCCGCTGCTGATCCAGCACGACCAGAGCGATTTCGACCTGATCGCCGATCTTGCCGGCGCGTCGGGCCTGTACCTGCGGCTGCAGGACGGGACGCTCGACGCCTGCAGCCTTGCCGGTGGCGGTGAACCGGCAATCCCGCTCGCGCTCGGCGCCGGGCTGCTCGCCGCCCGCGCCACCGCCAATGCCGAGACGCTGCGCAAGTCGACCTCGGCGCGTGCATGGGACCCGATCACGCTCGCGAGCGTCGATGCCACCGTCGGACTGGCGCGGCAGGACGCGGTGGAGTTCCGCGATATCGGCATCAGCGCGTTCCCGGATCTCGGTGAGCGCATTCTCACCAACCGGATCGGCGCCGATCGCGGGGAGGCCGAAGGACTCGCGCAGGCCGACATGGACCGATCGATCGCGCAGCAGCTAGTGCTGGAGGCGACCGCCGCCGGCGATCCGACGCTGCTTCCGGGCCGCGTCATCGCGGTGAGCGGCCTCGCCGAAGCGATCGACGGCGATTTCGTGCCGACGACCACGCTGCACCGCTTCGACGAGGCGGGCGGCTATGTCGTCGAGCTTTCGACCGCTCCGCCGCCGCGCGCGGCGCGGGCGAAGGCACCGGCAGTGGCGATCGCACAGATCATCGAGGTCGACGATCCCCAGCGTCTCGGCCGTGCCCGCGCGATGCTGCCGAGCTTCGGCGAGGTCGAGACCGGCTGGATGCCGGTGATGTCGCTCGGCGCCGGATCGGGCAAGGGCGCGATCATGCTGCCCGAGGTGGGTGACGACGCGCTGGTGCTGCTGCCCGACGGCGATCCGGCGCGCGGCCTGATCCTCGGCGGACTCTACGGCGCCGGCGATGTCGAGGACGGACTCGCCTGGCAGGGCGTGCCGCGCGGCTATGTGCTTCATGCGCCGGGTGGGCAGAAGCTGACCCTGCACGGATCGGACAAGCTCTGCCGGCTGGAGACCGGCGCCGGCGACGTGCTCGAGTTCGGCCCCACCGGCGCGCGCCTCAGCGCGACGCGGAATCTGGTGATCGAGGCGCCCGGCCGGCGCATGGTGCTGCGCGCCGCTGCGATCGATTTCGAGCGGGGCTGACCGATGCGCTGGCTCACCCGCGACGCGACGATGATCTGCGAGCACGGCGGCCGCGTCGAGGTGGAATTCACCCAGAAGCTGGTGCGGATCGAAGGCCGCGAGGTGCTGGTCGCCACCGATCCAGAGGGCCGCGACATCAAGTTCTGTCCGAACATCAACCCGGTGATCGGCCTGCGTCCCTGCAAGACCACGCTCAAGGTTAAGCAGGGCTATTCCGGCTTCATCCGCATCGACGGCCACGCCGTCTGCCTCGACACGGTCACCGGGCTGACCGACGGGACGCCGCCAGGCATCGTCAACTACAAGGTGGTCGAGCCGGGCCAGGATCTGTTGAAGGCGAACGCATGAGCCTGCGCCCGATCCGCGGCTTCCGCTTCGAGGGCGGCCTGCTCGGGACCGGCAGCGGCCCGTTCGATGGCCTGACGGTGACGCCCACGGGACGCCTCGCGATGGTCGACGATCACGAGGCGGTGCGCCAGGCGATCCTGATGCTGCTCACCACCACGCCGGGAGAGCGGGTGATGCTGCCGGACTATGGCTGTCCGCTGCACCGGCTGATGTTTGCGCCCAACGACGCCACCACTGCGGGCCTGGCGATCCACTACGTCCGCGAGGCGATCCGCCGCTGGGAGCCGCGGGTCGAGATCGTGCGGCTCGATGCCGGCCCGGACGACGATTCCGCCGGCCGGCTGCTGATCGAGCTGGTCTATCGCCTGAGGCGCACCGACCGGGCCGACAGCCTGACGGTGGCGGTCGACCTGCAGGGAGCCGGTTGATGCCGCTGCCGTCGCCGCGCCTCGACGATCGGACCTTCAAGCAGCTCGTCGACCAGGCGTTGGCGCAGGCCAGCGCGACCTGTCCCGAATGGACCGACCACAATCCCGCCGATCCCGGCCGGACGCTGCTCGAACTGTTCGCCTACCTTACCGAGGCGATGCTCTACCGGCTGAACCGGGTGCCGGCCAAGCTCTATGTCGCGCTGCTCAATCTCGCCGGCGTCGAGCTGCGCCCGCCGAGCGCCGCGGCGACGACGCTGACGTTCAGCCGCGGCGGGTCCTCCGACGCGGCGGTGACGATCCCGGCCGGCACCCAGGTGGCGACCGGCGACGGATCGGTTGTGTTCGCCACCGCCGCCGCGGCGACGCTGGAGAAGGGCGCCGACAGCGTCGACGTGCCGGCGCTGCACTGTGCGGTGGCCGAGGCCGAGTTGATCGGTACGTCCAGCGGACAGCCAGGACAGTCGCTGGCGGTCCGCCGTCCGCCGGTGATCGCGCCGAGCGGCGACGGGCTCGACTTCATTCTCGCGGTCGAGGCGGCCGAGGGCGAGGATCTGGAGAACGACCGCAGCTTCGGTGTCGGGGATAAGACCTATCGCATCTGGAGCGAGGCGGAGAGCTTCGCCGACGTCGATCCCGACGCGCGGGTCTATCGACTCGACCGCGCCCAGGGGCGCGTCCAGTTCGCCCCGGCGATCGACGAGACCGGCACCGGCGCGCGCGCGGTCGCGGCGCTGCCGCCGGCCGGCCGCGAAATCCGTGCCTGGTATCGCACCGGCGGCGGCAGCGCGGGCAACGTCTCGGCCGGTGCGCTCAAGCTGCTCAAGAACGCGCCGGCGGGCGTGACCGTGGCCAATGCCCACCGCGCCGCCGGTGGCGCCGACGCGGAGACGCTGGAGGACGCGCTGACGCGCGGGCCGATCGCGCTGTCGTCGCTGCGCTGCGCGGTGACTGCGCGCGACTATGAGCATGTCGCGCTCTCGACCGGCGGCGTCGCCCGTGCGCGCGCCTATGCCCAGGCGCAGGCGTGGAGCCATGCCGATCCGGGCGTGGTCGAGGTGCAGATCATCCCGTCGATCGACGTCGCCGGCCTGCCCGACAGGGCGGTGACGGCGCCGGTGATCGGGGAGCATCGCCGCGAGGAGCTGCGTCAGCGTGTCGCCGCCGCGCTGGACGAACGCCGGCCGCTCGGAGTGCGCACCGCGGTGGTGTGGGCGCGGGTGCGGCCGGTGGCGGTCGCGGCACGGATCGTGGTCGGGCGCGAGATCGACCGGACGACCGCCGCCCAGGCGGTGCGCGAGCGGATCAACGCGCTGCTCTCGCCGCTGCGCGACCTGCCGTTCGGCCACGAGCTGCGCGCCGCCGACGTCTACGAGGCGATCATGAATCAGGCAGGCGTGCGTTATGCGGACCAGTTGCGCTTCACGATCGGCGAGGCGCCGGACCGGGATATCGCAGCGCTTGTGCGCGATCCGCACCAGCCGGGCTGCTGGTTCGCGGGTGGCGCGACCGGACTTTACCGTAGCCTCGACGACGCCGACAGCTGGGCGACGGTGCTGGCCAAAGAAGGGGAGGCGGTGCGCTTCGTGGCGCCCCACTCCGGGCGTGCGGGCGTGATCGCGGTCGGCATCGCGCGTGCCAAGGGCGGCGCGGTCCACGTCTCCTACGATCTCGGCGAGACCTGGCAGGAGAATGCCGCGGCGTTCGACGTCGAGGTGTTCGATGCCGACTGGATCGAGCGCGACGGTCAGCCGCTGCTGTTGATCGCCACCGCGCAGGGCCTGCGCCAGCTCGCCCCGCGCGGCACCGCCGGGCCGGTGCCGGTTTCGGTCGACAAGGCGATCGACACCAAGGGCTTCTACGCGGTGGCGAGCACGACATCGCCGTCCGGGGTGATCTCGGTGGCGGTAGCGGCGCGTGAGGAGGGCGGCGTCCATCTGTCCGCGGCCGGCGGCGTCTCCGAGACGTTCCGCTCGATCGGGCTGAAGGGCAAGGACGTGCGCGTGCTCGCCGTCCAGCACGCCAGTGCCCGCGCCTTCCTGTGGGCGGGCCTCGCCGCGGAGGCCGGCGAGCAAGGCGAGGGCGCCTATCGCACCGAGCTGCGCGCCGACGGCGCCAACGATCCCGACGGCTTCCAGCCGTTCAACGTCGGTTGGCAGGGCGGGAGCTGCCAGGCGCTCGCCTTCGCCGACACCACCGTGTTCGCCGGATCGAACCGCGCCGGCGTGCTGTGGATGGACGGCATGGCGAGCAAGCCGAGCTGGACGGCGGTGCGGCTCGACGCCGGGCTGCCGATCCGCGACACGGAGCGGCTGCTCCACGTCGTCGCCGCGGTGGCGGCGGCGCCGCAGCCCGGTGGGGCGCCGCTGGTGCTGAGCGCCGGGCCGATCGGCGTTCACCGCAGCAGCGATGGCGGCGACCGCTTCACCTTGTCGTCGGCGACGGTGTTCACCGAGCGCATCCCGCTGCCGCCGGGCTGGCTCTACTGCGCCGATACGCACGACATCCAGGTGGCGAGCGACGAGGAGGCGTGGCGCTGACATGGAGCGCGAGCGCATCGCCCGGCTGCTGCCCGAAAGCTACCAGAGCGCGATCCGGCGCGACAATCCGCTCGCAGCGGTGCTGGCGGCGATGGAGGCGCTCCATGCCCCCGCCGAGGCGCGGCTCGATGCGCTCGACGCGGAGATCGATCCGCTCCGCGCCGAAGAGCCGTTCGTGTTCATGCTCGCCGACTGGCTCGGGCTGGCCGGCTATCTCGACTGGTCCGGGGGGCGGCCCGGTGCCGGCGTGCCGAGCTTCGCCGCGGGCACGGGCCGGCTGCGGCTGCTAGTGGCGGAAGCGGCGCAGCTCGCGCGGAGCCGCGGGTCGCGTCGGACGCTCGAGCGCTTCCTGGCGGTGGCGATCGGGCTGTCGGGGATCATGATCGAGGATGCCATCCCTGACGCCGCCGGGCGCCCGCGCTCCTTCCACCTGCGGGTGAACCTTCCCGCGGAAGCGCGTCGCTACGCCGATCTGGTCGCACGCATCGTCGATGCCGAGCGACCGGCCTACGCCACCTACGAAATCGCCTACCAACCGCAGCCAGCCTAGAGACGGAGGAGCGAGCATGTCGAGCTTCGAGATCCCGGACGGCCCCGCCACCGTGGCGCTGACGTCCGGTGACGGACAGTCGCCGTACAGCGGCACCGCCGTCTATGCAGTCACCAACAAGTCTCCGCATCCGGTCTCCGGCCGGCCAAGCGTGCAGGTGACCGGCACCGCAAAGGCCGAATGGTTCACGATCAAGGGCGAGGCCGTGCGCCAGTTCGCGCCGGGCGAGAGCCAGACGATCGAGGTGGCGATCAGCGTGCCGCCGAATACGCCTTCCGGTGACCACAAATTCCGGCTGCGGGTGGTGGCGGTCAACGACCCCGACAATGATCACATGGAAAGCCCGATCGGCACGTTCACCGTGCCGTCCCGCGGCGCAAGCAAGTTCCCGTGGTGGATCCTGATCGCGGCGCTGGGAGCGCTGGCGCTGGCTGCGCTGCTCCTCGCCCTGTTCGTGTGGCCGGGCTATCTGCGCCCGAAACCCCAGGCATCTCCCACACCCAGGCCGGTGCCGACCGCTCCCGCTGACGAGCCGGCGCCGACGCCGGCCGCCGCCGTGACGGCGATGCCCGGCACCGATTGTCGCTGGCACTATTCGGCGCGCGCCCGGAGCAACTTCCGCGACCTCATCAAGGGGCCGCCGCTTTATCGCCTGCGGTTCGGCGATTTCGACGGGGACGGCAAGACCGATGCCTTCACCAGCGTCGCCAAAGGCAACAACCTGTTCCAATGGTTCTTCTCGCCCGGCGGCGCGGCGCCGTTCCGGCCGCTGGGAAGCGGTCCCGATCTCGCCGCGCTCGGCTTCGGCGACTTCGACGGCGACGGCAAGACCGATGTCTTCACCGGCACCCCCGCCGAGGGCGGATCGTTCCAGTGGCGCTTTTCGCCCGGCGGTGCCGGCGCGCTCCAGGACTTGAGGCTCGGCCCGGATCCGAAGCAGGTGGGCTTCGGCGATTTCGACGGCGACGGTACCACCGACGTCTTCACCGCCGCGCCGACCGGCGCCGGCACCTATCGCTGGCAATATTATCCGGGCGGCCGGCGCAATGCCCGCGTGCTGGCGACCGGGCCTGAGCTGTCCGAGCTGCGGTTCGGCGACTTCGACGGCGACGGGACCACCGACATCTTCTATTCGGTGCCGTCCACGCTCTATCCGCCGCCTGCCTATGCCTGGATGATCGCGTTCAAGGGCAGCGAGCCGCCGCGCAAGACCGCGGACGGCGACCAGACCAATCTGCTGCGCTTCGGAGACTTCGACGGGGACGGCAAGACCGATACGCTCGCCACCTATGCGATGGGCGACGGCAACTATCAGTGGAAATATTCGTCGGCGGCGAACAGCAACTACCAGAATCTCGCCATCGGCCCCGGCTACGGCGAGCTGGGGATCGGCGACTTCGACGGCGACGGCAGCGCCGACGCCTTTGCGGCGCAATGCGGCTGAGAATGGTGGAATCGAAAGGTGACGACCTGATCTGATCGGAGGAATCGCACATGCCGAGCTTCGAAATTCCCGATGGTCCCGCCAATGTGAAGCTGACCCCCGGCGCGACGCCGCAGGATCCGCTGACCGGCAATGCCGTCTACGGCGTCACCAACAAGAGCCCGGGAGCGATCACCGGTCGCATCGGTGTCCAGGTGACCGGGGACACCAAGAGCGAGTGGTTCATCGTCGAAGGCGAGCGCGAGCGGCCGTTCGCGCCGGGGGAGACGCAGACCGTCAACGTCTCGATCAAGGTGCCTTCGGACGCACCTGCAGGCGAGCACAAGTTCCGCCTGCGGGTGCTGGCGGTCAACGATCCCGACAACGACCATATGGAAAGCCCGATCGGGACGGTGACGGTCACCCCGCCGGACAAGCCGGCCGAGGGAGGCTTTCCATGGTGGATCGTCGTGGCGGCCGTCGCGGCGCTGGCGGTGGTCGTCGTTCTGATCACCGCCTTCGTCTGGCCGGGCTTCCTCCTCAAGGACGGCCCCGATCCCACGCCGACTCCCACCCCGACCGTGAGCCCGACGTCCACCGCGACGCCGCTGCCGCCGTTCTCGGAGGCGGCCCTCAAGGACAAGCCCCGCGAATTCGTCGAGGGCTTCCTCGGCGCGCTCGGTTATACGCCCAAGGCCCGGGCGGCGGACATCCCGACGGGCCTCGTTCCCGGCCACGTCATCTCGGCGACGCTGTCGACCGCGGCAGGGGATGCTCCCAACACGGTCATCGTCCTCTACGACCCCGGCGTGAGCCTGCCCAATTTCGTCGGATCGACTCCCGCGGCCGCCGCCGGGCTTGCCTCGGGCAAGGTGAGCCTGAGCTATTGCAAGCCGGCCGACTTCATCGGACCGCCCACGGGGAGGATCACCGGTCAGTCGCCCACCTATCCCCAGCGGGTCGCCAAGAATTCAGGTGTCCGGCTAACCTTGCCGACGAACGAGAACATTCCCATCTGCCTCGGCCGCTTCATCGGCGGCGCGGCGACGAATGTCGCCATTGATGTGCTCAAGGCGCAGGGGGTCGATTTCGCGGAGAAGTACAAGGCGAAGGCGGATCAATAGGCGCGCGCCGGTCCGATGCGCATCCTGATCGTCATCCTGCTGCTGGTCGGCGCCAGCTTCGTCGTGGTGGCGACCTATGCGCTGGTCCGCCCCGCCGGGCCCGCGACTACCGCGCCAAGCACGAGCTGCGCGTCGCCGCCGCCGATGAAGGACGGCGAGGTCGACAGGGACGCGATCGAGGACTGGTGCCGCGATCCGCCCGGCCTGCTTGCCGGCATCACCCGCAGGTTCGGGCCGCGGACCTATTTCCTCTCGCAGCCGGTCGCTGCGCCGCACGGTGGGGTCGATGCCACCGAGGATGCGCCGCCTGCTCCGCCGGGAAAGCGCGACGAGCCGGCGGGAGAGATGCGGCTCGCACCGTTCGAGTGGCGCGCGGGTGGGCCGATGCTGATCCGCCATGGCGACCAGGCGCTTTGCCTGTGCCGTCCCGGCGGTGAGCTCGACGCGGGCGTGATGGAGGCGTGCGGCGAGGGCTGGGTTGCGCACCGCCGAGCCGCCGGTGGCGCGCTCCTGTGCGGCGAGGACGACGGCCAGGGGGCGATCGTGCTCGATCCGGATGGCGGGCAGGTGCGCTTCCATGCGCTCGGCGATCCAGCGACGGTGGCGCAGCCGGAGCATTAGACCGCGGCAACCGTTCCCCAGGAAGCGTCATGACCGCTTCCGGCTAGCTGAAGCGGACGCTGCTGCGGATCGCTTTGATGGTCGCGATCACGGATCCGATGAACAGAAGGATCAGCCAGACGAGGCCGATCACCGCGATGACCAGCGCCGCCAGCGCATCGACGATACTGACCAGGAATCCCGGAATGAGGGCATGGAGGAACCCGACCACCCAGGTGAAGCCGATCGACGCCGCGGCGATGAACAGCAGCCCCTTGTTCTGCAGGAAGCGCTGATGCGCGAGCGGCAGCAGGATCACGAAGCCGATCTTGAGCAGCATCAGGATCAGCAGCGTCGCCGCGGCCGCCTTGACCGCGAAATGCCCCCAGGCGGCGAGATAGGCGATCGTGCCGAACGGCACCGCCAGCAGCAGCGTCAGCATCAGCATCAGCAGCATGAACGATCCCAGCACCAACGCGAATAGCACGACCAGGATGCCGATGATGGACAGCACCAGCGTCACCGGTCCCTGCAGCCGCCCCATCACGTTGCGCGGCACGACGAGCTGCAGCGCCATCAGCGCGACGGTGTGGAGGATCATCACGTCGATGATTGCGAGATAGCCGATCGCGATCCCCGGCGTCTCGAACTCGCCCGCCGCCTTCGCCAGCGCCCAGCTCGATCCCAGCTCGATCAGCAGCGCCAGCAGCAGCAGCCAGCAGGCGAGCAGGAAGACGGGAACGCGCAGCCGGTCCATCAGCGCAGCATGGCCGGGGTCACGTCCAGCGTTCGGTGCTGGGCGCCGCCGCTGCAGTGGTGGCGGGACGGTCGGCGACGTTCTCGCGGCGCCAATAGAGATAGAGCATCACCGCCATCACGCCGCAAAAGGTATGCCAGAGCAGCCCGTGCGGCTGAAACGCGCTGTTCGGGTCGCACCAGGGGGCGCCTTCCTTCGCGGAGAGCGCGCGCGCCAGCGTGGCGAATCCGAAGCAGCCGAGACCGACCCACCAGAACAATGCGGCCCATCCGTCGCGGAGCCAGATGAAGTTCATCGGCCACCAGCTCCAGCCCGATTGCCAAAAACGCACATTGCGCGGCAGCAGCTCGAGCAGGACATAGGTCGCGACCAGTATCCCGATGAGGATCTCCGAATTGGTGCCGCGTGCGCCGAATCGCGTGAACCAGATTACGACCAACGGGTAGGCGACGATGAAGAAGACCATGCGCACGGCCCTGCTCACCATGTTGGCGACGAAGATGCGGTCGAGGGTGTAGAAGACGAGGAAGCCGGCGAAGACGTACATCGACATGCCGTCCATCCAGGAGACGTGCTTGGCGATCGAGGCATGGAACCACATGCTGCCGAGCCCCAGGAACAGCGCGACGACGGCGTAGACCTCCGGGAAGATGCCGACCGCCTGCATCTGGTTGATCGGATTGCCGCGATAGCGATCGCGCGAGATCATGAACGCGATGAAGGGAATGGTCAGGAACACATAGAGGTTCGACCAGGTATTGACCGGCTGGCGGGTACCCTCGGCGCCACGATCGACGAGCGCGACATCGAACCATTCGCAATAGCACTGGTCCTCGCCGATGCAGCTGTCGCGGGTCGTGGGCCAGCCGATGTCGTAGGCGAACAGCAGGAACAGGCCCATCAGGAACAGCGCCGCGCTGATCCAGACGATCCACGGGCGCAGTACCGGCCAGGCGAACATCCGGACGCGCGCTCGCTTACAGGACGAAGCTGATAACGAACGCGATGACCACCAGGATCATGTCGGTCACCGTCAGCCAGTCCGGCAGGCCGGTGAACTTGCCGCCGAGCTTGGGCGGATCGATGCTGCCGCTCGGCTCGCCGCCGGTTCCGAAGATGAAGCCGGTGATGCCGCCGAAGAACGCCACCGCCGCCCATGCATAGAGCGCAGGCGTGCGTTGGGTGACCGCAAGCACGATGCATAGAATGCCGGCACCGATCGCGCCGGCAAAAGCCAGAATCCGCAGAACCTTCGCCATGACGACGTCCCCCTGTCAGAAAACTATCGTTCAGGTGCGATAGTTGAGTCCACAAATATAATCGTGAAAACTCAAGGCTTGAACATCTGGAGAACGACTCCAGAGAGCGCCGTGAATATATCAGGATTTCTAGTTTTCGCCAGAAGAAAGCTTGGCGCCAACTCGGGGCGGCCGGCGCCGAGTCCTTGCCTCGCGCGCAGCGTCCTTTCAGCTGCGGAGGGCGCCTCAGCTGCCGAAGCGGCACGCTGAAGTCCCAGCCGTTGACGAAATGCTGGCGCTCGATGCCGGTCGCCAAGAGCCGCGATTTCGCGGCGTGGCTCGGGCTCGCGCCGCGACAGCATTCGACGGGCGGCAAGCAGCGGCTCGGCAGTATCTCGAAGATGGGAGAGCGCACCATCCGACGGCTGCTCATCATTCGGCACGGTCCGCAAGGATCGCAGCGGGCGCGTGAAAAGGCTCGACACGCACAACATGGTCGGCATCGTCACGCTCGGCTGGGTCAGCGTGGTGGGGCTCACCGGGTTCATCATCACCATGACCCTGCCGATCACGATGATCTGGCAAATGGACGAACTGGCCGAGATGGCGGCGGCTCGATATCGCCGCGATCATCGTGCTGGTGACCGGCCTCTATCTCTGGCTCGGACGGCGCCGCATCCCGATCGAGAAGCGCGTCGAGGAACTGCGTAGCGGCGGCCTGATGGAGGCGGCGGATCGCCGACCTCCCAAGACTGGCACGAGTTGGCCCCGTGGTCGGGCGGCTACTCAAGCAGGATCTGAGCGTAGGCGGCACGCAATTCCGCCTTCATAAGCTTGCCGGATCCGGTATGCGGGAGTTCCGCCAGGCGGATGATCGCGTCCGGCAGCCACCATTTGGCGACATGGGCGGAGAGATGCGCGAGCATCTCCTCGTCGGTGACCGACTTTCCAGGGTGGACCTGCAGCAGCAGCAGCGGGCGCTCCTGCCAGCGCGGATGCGGCACGCCGATAACCGCCGCTTCCCTGACGGCGGGGTGCGCGACCGCGGCATTCTCCAGGTCGATCGAGGAGATCCACTCGCCGCCGGACTTAATGACGTCCTTGGATCGATCGGTGATCTGCACGAAGCCGTCCGCGTCGATCCGGGAGACGTCGCCGGTGTCGAACCAGCCATCGTCGTCCACTGCGGCGGCGGGTTTGCCATAGTAGCTGTGCAGGGTCCAGTGGCCGCGCACCAGCAACGGACCGACCGTGTCGGCGCCGGGGCCGGTCATGGTGCCATCCGGCGCGGCGACGGCGACTTCCGAACCGAACAGGCAGCGGCCGGCCTTTGCCCGCAGATCGAGTTGCTCCTCCGGCTCCAAATCGCGATGTCGCCCCATCGGGCGGCAGACCGCGACCACCGGGCTGGTCTCAGTCATCCCCCAGGCTTGCATCGTGTCGACCCCGAGTAGATCGCGGAAACGTTGGATCAACGTGCGCGGCGTCGATGCGCCGCCCATGAACACGCGCTCCAGTCTCAGCGCTTGCCGATCAGCAGGAGTGGAATGCGCTTCGATATGATCGAGGAGCGAGAACCAGACCGTCGGGACGCCAAGCGAAAAAGTGATCTCCTCATCGCGCAACAAGTCGTGAAGCGAGGCGCCGTCGAGGGCGTTGCCCGGAAGGACGAGCTTCGCGCCGCACATCGCAGCCGCGAAGGGGATGCCCCAGGCGTTGACGTGGAACATCGGCGGCAGGAGCAGGATCGCATCGCGCGACGATAGCGCCATGGAATCCGCGGTGCAGGCCGACATGGCGTGCAGAACGGTGGAGCGATGGCTGTAGAGCACGCCCTTCGGATTGCCAGTGGTGCCGGAGGTGTAACAAAGCGTCGCCGCCGTGTTCTCGTCGAGATCAGGCCAGGCCGCAAGCGGCTCGACCTGCGTGAGAAGCTTCTCGTAAGCGATTGGCTCCGGGATCGCCGAGGCGGGCACTGCGTCTTCTGCGCACAGCACAACCACGGTGACAGGTTCGTGGTGCAAGGCGAGCAGCCGTTGGGCGAGCGGCAGCAGGTCGGGGTCGACGCACAGGATGCGGGCGCCGCCCTCTGCGAAGACAAAGGCGAGCTGTTCGTCGAACAGGCGCGGATTGAGCGTGTGCAGCACTCGCCCCGACGCCGACACGCCGTAGTAGAGTTCGAGGTGCGCGGCCCGGTTCCAAGCGAGGCTCGCGATGCGATCTCCGGGCCGTGCACCGAGCGTTTCGAGCGCACGCGCGAGTCGACGTGCCCGGTCCGAGATCCACGCCCAGCTGACGCGCTCGATCGTCCCATCGACGCGCCGCGAGACGACCTCCGTCATTCCATGGTTGCGCGCAGCATAGTCGAGGATCGATCCCGTCGTCAGCGGCCGGAATTGCATCAGACCCATCATTAGCGACGCTCTCCCACGCTTCTTTCAGCCGTGCTGTCCGCAAACCGGCTGTCATCTGCTGCGACACTGCCGGAGCGGCTTCAATTCGCCCGAAAGCTGTGCGGGCAATATCACGCAGGGAATAGTCGCGCGCTGGCAGCAGGGTTGACCCAGGATGGCAGCGCGCATCACATATGTGATAGTTTGGCGCGAATGACTCCCGAGGTCTCGGTTCAGTTATTGTGTCCGGCGGATCGGGGCGGAGACCCCGTCGATAGGAGAGCCGTCGTCATGCTTCGACGCACTGTGAAATCGGCGTCGCGCACGCTTGAAGTGTTTGAACTCTTTGCCGAGCAGCGCCGGCCGTTGCGGTTGCACGAGATCTATACCGCGCTCGACTATCCGCAATCGAGCGCAACGAACCTTCTGAAAAGTCTCGTTGTCACCGGCTACGTCAACTATAACCGGGCGACGCGGACCTATCTGCCGACGATGCGCGTCGGCGCCTTGGGCAGCTGGCTCCCGGGCTACATCTACGCCGACGACGATTATCGCTGGCTGGTCGAGGAGCTTCAGCGTCGAACGGACGAGACGGTCGCGCTGATCACGCAGAACGATCTGTTCGTCCAGTACGTCTTGCTCAGGGCCCCCGAGCACGAGTTCAAGATGGTCCCGCCGACAGGCACGATGCGCTTGCTGGTCGATTCGGCAGCGGGCCTTGCTCTGATGAGCGAGATGAAGGACAGCGAGATCGACAAGCTGTGCCGCTACTCGAACTACTATCAGCTGGCGGAGGGACGTCGGTTCGACTCAACGCAGCTGATGCGCGACGTGCGCTGGGCCCGGCAGACGGGATATGTCTTCATGGCGAACAAGCCGCACTCGGAGGTATCGGCTATAGCGATGCCGCTGGCGGAGAAGATCCACGAGATCCCGCTGGCGATAGGCGTTGGCGGACTGGCGCCTCGTATCTCCAAGTCGCAGCAGGACATCGTCCGAACGATGCGCGCCTGCATCGCCGAGTTCCGCACCCGCCGCGAAGCCCACCACTACGCCGTTGCCGCCGAGTAGCCGCGCATCGCGCGTGGTGTGCGCGCATTGTGCATGGCCGGCGCCACGCGATCGTAGCAGGCGAAGAGCAGCGGATGGGTTCAGAAAGGCGGGCAGATGCAGTCGGAACAGGACCGGGCGGCGTTCAAGGCCCGATATATTGCCCTGCGCGGGTACTGGGCCGAGTTCAACGAAGGATTGCTGGCGCATAGCCCGGAGTGGCTCGAGGCGTATCTCGACTACTCCTCGTGCCCTGCGCTTACCGGTCCGCTGTCGCCGCGGCTACGCGAGTTGATCTACGTCGCGGTCGATGCGTCAACGACCCACCTGTTCGAGGCGGGGTTGGAGGTGCATGTCGCGCTGGCACTCGAAGTCGGGTGCAGTGCCGGCGAGCTCATCGAGGTGCTGCAACTCGCGACGCTGCAGGGCCTGGACAGCGTCTCGGTGGGCATGCGGATCCTGGCCGAAGAGATGTCGGGGGCGAGCGGCGAGGCTGCCCCTGCCAGGGCGGCCGAGGCGCTTGCGCGTTGGCCGGGCGAGCAGCCGGATTGGTTGCCCCTGATGGCGTCGCTTGCGCCCGCATGGGTCGAGGCGCTCGGGAACCTGCTCGCCACGTCGGATCGGACGTCACGATTGTCGGATATCGAAAGGACGCTGATCCGTCTGGCGCTCGCCGTATCGCCGACGCATCTCCACCAGGACGGCATCCGCTTGGAGACGCGGCGTGCGCTTGCCGGCGGCGCTAGCGCCGCGGAGATCGCGCAAGTGTTTCAGCTCGTTGCCCACTTGGGCCTGCACGCCTGTTCGGAAGGGATCCCGACGATCTTGCGCGTGGCGGCGAAACCGTGAGCGGCCCCGCCATCGCGCTGTTTGGGTCGACCATCAACAAGCTGGGCGAGAGCCCGGTCTGGGACGCGAAACACGGCTGGCTGTGGTGGGTCGACATCGGCCGGAATCGCATTCTCGCGGCGGATTCCCGCGGCGAGGTGCAACGGGACTGGCGGTTCGATCGTCCGGCCGGCTCCATCGGTCTCGTCGACGGAGGGCTGGTAGCGGCGTTCGCGGACGGGTTTGCGCTGATCGACGGCAATGGTTGCGTTCGACGGCTGGCGACGCCCGGGATCGGCGCAGGAGCGATCCGCTTCAACGATGGCAAGACCGATCGCCAGGGACGCTTTCTGGCAGGAACGATGCAGCACGGGGAGCAGCAGGCCGCGCTGGCGACGCTGTGGCGGCTGGAGCACGATGGTACCGCGACACCGCTGCTCGACGGGCACAAGGTGTCGAACGCCATCTGTTTCTCGCCCACGGGCGACTGGATGTATTTCGCCGACACGCTGGAGGCGGTCATCCGTCGCTATCCCTATGATGTGGTAACCGGCGCCATCGGGGTGCGCGCAGACTTGTTCGACGCTGGGGCGCATGGACTCGCGCCCGACGGTGCAACGGTGGATGCCGACGGGCGGCTGTGGGTGGCGATGGTGCTGACCGGACAGATCGCCTGCATCTCGGCTGACGGAGTACTGCTCGACCTTATCGACCTGCCCGTCCCCTATCCGTCCTGCCCGGCGTTCGGCGGGGCCGACATGCGCACCTTGTACGTCACGACCATCGCGGACTCAGGGCATCGACTGCAGTCCGATCACCGCGATGCCGGACGGATGCTGGCGATCACTGGTCTGAACGCATGCGGAATCGAGGAGGCGCGGTACGCGCCCGACAATCACACTCGGAATTAGTGGCTCCTTGGCCGCGCGGCGCTGGCATCGCGACGCCCGTTACGTGCAATCTTGCGGCCATGGATCTCGAATTCTCTGCCGAAGAGCTGGCCTTTCGCGAGGAGGTGCGCCACGTCCTTGCCGACATCGTGCCGGCCAGCTGGCTCACTCGCGTCCGGGCAGGGCTCCGGCTCGAACCGGACGAACTGATCGGCTACCAGAAGGCGCTCGCCGCCAGAGGCTGGGGCGCGCCGACATGGCCGGTGGAATATGGCGGCACCGGCTGGAGCCCGGCCCAGCTCTATATCTTTGAGAGCGAGGCTGCGCGCGCTGGTGCCCCGATCCAGTTCCACCAGGGTCTCGAACTGATCGGGCCGATCATCTTCACCTACGGATCGCCCGAGCAGAAGGCGCGCTACCTCCCGGCAATCGTCAGTGCCGACGACTGGTGGTGCCAGGGCTATTCGGAACCGGGCGCCGGTTCCGACCTCGCCTCGCTCAGTACCTCCGCGGTGCGGGACGGCGACCACTACGTCGTCAACGGCCAGAAGATGTGGACGAGCTACGCGCAGGTCGCGAACCGCATGTTCCTGCTGGTGCGGACGTCGCGGGAAGCGAAGCGCCAGCAAGGCATCTCGCTACTGCTCGCCGACATGGACACGCCCGGGATCAAGATCCGCAAGATCGAGACGATGGACGAGAAATACCACACCAACGAGGTGTTCCTCGACGACGTCCGCATTCCCGTCACGAATCTGGTCGGGGAAGAGGGGCGCGGCTGGGAATATGGCAAGGTGCTGCTCGATCGCGAGCGGATGGTCTCGTCGGCCACCGCCATCCACCTGCCGCAAGTGCTCGATGGCGCGCGCGACGCGGCGCGCAGGCGATCGGTGGACGGCGTCCCCTTGATCAATACGCCGCATTTCCGGCGGCAACTCGCGCAACTGGAAATCGAGGCAATGGCGCTGGAGACGATGGTGCTGCGCCTCCTCGCTGATCTTGCCGGGGGCGCCGACTCCGGGCCGCGCGGGTCCATGGTCAAGCTGCGCTGGTCCGACCTCTACCAGCGCGGAATGGCGCTGTGGATGGAGGCGCTGGGGCCGGAGGCGGCGCACTTCCGCCCGCTCGATGGTGAGGAGGCGGCCGATATGCCGTACGCCATGCAGGGCGCGCTCTACGCGCGCGTCACCTCGATCTACGGCGGGTCGAGCGAGATCCAGCACAATATCATCGCCCGCCGCGCACTGGGCCTTTGAGGGTACCATGAACTTCGAATATTCCGACGAACAGCGCATGTTGGCCGATGGCGCCGACCGGCTCGGCAAGGAGCTGTGGCCGATGGCGGACAGGCTGAAGCTGCTGGGCGATCTGGACGCGGTAGTGGCACGCACCTGGACGCAGATGGCGGAACTTGGTTGGCTAATGCTGCCCATCGCCGAAGAGGACGGTGGGCTCGGCGGATCGTCGGTCAACGTGATGGCGCTGATGGAGGGAATTGGGCGGCATCTGATGCCGGTACCCTACGTAGCCGCGAGCGTGCTGGTGCCGGCACTGATCGGCGGCAGCGAGGAGAGCCGCGATCTCCTCGCGGCCATAGGGGAGGGCAGCACACGCGCTGCCGCGGCGCTGCTGGAGCCGGAGGGCGGATACGACGTCGCTCATGTCACGTTGGCCGCGGAGATGGACGGCGAGGGCTGGCGGCTCACCGGCGAGAAGCTGCATGTGGAGGACGGCGGATTCGCCGACCGGCTGGTCGTGAGCGCCCGTGTGGCGGACGACATCGGACTGTTTCTGGTCTGCACCCATGCGTCCGGCCTCGAAATCCAGCGGTTTCGCGCGATTGACCAGCACCGCCACGCCCGGCTGCGTTTCGACAAAGTCGAGGGCGTTCGGATCGGCAGCGGCAATGCGCTGCCGACGATCGAGGCGGCGGTCGACCGGGCGATCTGCGCACATCTCGCCGAGGCGGTGGGATCGATGGACGCCACGCTCACGACCACGCTGGACTACCTTCGAACCCGCAAGCAGTTCGGCGTGGCCATCGGTACCTTCCAGGCACTGCAGCACCGCGCCGTGGACATGGCGATCGCGCTGGAGGAGGCGCGGTCGATGGCGTACCGGGCGACCTTGAGCCTGCACCTGCCGGCAGCGGAGCGACAACGCGTCGTCTCCGCGGCCAAGGCGCGGGTGGGGCAGTGCGGCCTGTTCGTCGCGCGACAGGCGGTGCAGCTGCACGGCGGCGTCGGGTTCAGCGACGAGCTGATCGTCAGCCATCACCTCAAGCGCCAGATGATGCTCGATTGCGCGCACGGATCCGCGGATTACCACCTCGCACGCTTGGCCGCGATCGCCTGACATCCTCATGCATGTGATTTTAACGGGGAAAACAGCTTCGGATGGGTCGCTGCACCCATCCTCATCCATGATGCTCGGGACGAAGCGCCCTTGGAAAGACGGCTAAATGGTAGATGCGAAATTCGACGCGATCATCGTGGGCGCCGGCATCGGCGGCCTCTACGCGGTCTACAAGCTGCGCGAGATGGGGCTGTCGGTGCTCGGCATCGAAGCCGGCGACAATGTCGGCGGCGTGTGGTACTGGAACCGCTACCCCGGCGCACGCTGTGACCTGCTGACGATCGACTATTGCTACACCTTCTCGCCGGAGGTGGATGCGGAATGGTCGTGGTCGGAACAGTTCGCGGCGCAGCCCGAAATCCTCGAGTACATCAACTTCGTCGCGGACCGGCATGATCTGCGCAAGAACTTTCGTTTCGAGACGCGTGTCGACCGCGCCGCCTACGACGAGGCGCGGCAGGTCTGGACATATACCACCGATCGGGGTGACGCGTTCGAGGCGACCTACGCCATCATGGCGACCGGCCCCCTGTCGGTGCCGAAGGTACCCGACTTTGCCGACACGGACGTTTTCAAAGGCGAGCTCTACTACTCTGGCCGCTGGCCAAAGGAGCCGGTCAGCTTCGCGGGCAAGCGCGTCGGCGTGGTAGGTGTAGGGTCGACGGGGATCCAGATCGTCCCCGTCGTCGCGCAGGAAGCAGGCGAGCTGTTCGTCTTTCAGCGCACCCCCAGCTTCACCATGCCGATGCGCAACCAGCGCTACACGCCGGAGTATGTCGCCGAGATCAAGCGCAACCTTCCCGGCATGCGGGTTCATGCCAGGAACAGCATCGTTGGCGGGGTCCGGCCGGCGGGCACGCGCCCCTATTTCAGCCTGCCGCCGGAACAGCGCCGGTCGATCCTCGAAGACGCCTGGAAGAACGGCGGCCACACGGTACTGGGCTCGTTCTCGGACCTGCTTCAGAACGCGGAGGCGAACGAGCAGGTGGCCGAGTTCCTGCGCGGCAAGATCAGTGAGGTGGTGAGCGACCCCGAAACAGCGGAAGCGTTGAAGCCACGCGGCTACCCGGTGTTCGCGCGGCGCGCCTGCCTCGATACCAACTATTACGAGACGTACAACGAACCGCATGTCCAACTGGTCGATTGCTTCAAGGAACCGATCGTGGGACTAAGCGAGCACGGCATACGGACGTCCGAGCGCGAGATCGAACTGGACATGCTGATCCTCGCGACTGGCTATGACGGCCTGACCGGCGCGTTGATGGCATTCGAGGTCGTCGGGCGGAACGGGCGCACCATCAATCGCGAATGGGCGGGCGGCGCCCAGTCGTACCTGGGACTGATGATGGAAGGTTTCCCCAACCTCTTCATGATCTGCGGCCCGAACGGACCATCGGCCCTGGCCAACATCTTCACCATCAACGAGCAGAACGTGAACTGGATCGCGGACGCGATCACCCATATGCGGGCTGCCGGTACCACCGCGATGGAACCGACCGCGGCCGCGCAGCAGGGGTGGATGGACATGATCGCGGTTCTGGCGGAAGGCACGCTCCTGTCCAAGGCGAAGACCTGGTACACGGGTACCAACATTGCCGGGAAGGCATCGGGGCTGACGATGTACACCGGCGGCTTCAAGAACTACGCCGACCTGTGCCGTGCCGCGGCAGAGGCGGGCTATGGGGGTATTACGTTCGAGCCGATGCGGAACCCAGGGGAGTCGATCGCGGCCTGACACGCGCATCGTCGCACGCGCGGGGGGCCGTTGCTCGGCGGAGCGGCCTTTTCGGCGTCACCTCGCGACGGGCGCGACCTTCCGGATCGGGGCGGGCTTCCATTCGGCACGCAGCAGCTGGGCATCCGGCCCCTGCGAGCGTATGGCTAGCACGAAGCGGTCGGCGGAAACTGGTAGCCAGTTCGCCTCCGGCACGTCCTTCGGCCGGGTGGCGGACAGGACGACGCGCAAAGTGCCATCGGAGGCGGCCTTCAATCCCGCCGTCCGATCGTCGATGACCTATTTGCGTGCCGGGTTGGGTATGAGCGTGCGGCTGGCCCGTAAATAGGGCGCACCTTGCAGGCGGCGTCTGCACCAGTTCCTAGACGATTTCGATCCGTCGAGCGCATCGACGTAGGTGACGAAGGCGTAGTTCTCGGTCGGCACATTGGCACCGGTCGCGATCATCAGCCCGGAGCGTTCGAGGAAGTTGAAGCCGAACCGCCCGGCGTCATAGGGCGAGCGCCAGCGGTGGAGGTGCAGCCTCGCCTGCTGGACGCTGTCGTCGATCACAACATGCCGCACCTTTCGCTGTAACGGCCGGCGCACCCGGTGAACGCCGGCGCCGGGAAGCATCAGAATTTTGCGCTGATCGATGCACCGATCACCCGCCCCTTGTTGAGTGGAGCAAAGGTCGAGCCGGCGAAGAAGGCAAGTGGCGCTTCCGCGCTGTAGGTCGCTACGTCGAGCAGGTTGGTGCCGTAGAGGGAGACCGTGTACGGCCCGCGGCGCAGGGCGAGGTTGGCGTCAAGCATGTCGGCCGCGCGCAAGCGGCCGGTGTTAGCGTCGTTGTACCACTGCGCATCATTGTGATTGATGCTGATGTTTGCACTGATGTTGATATCGTCGAACTGGTGCGTCCAGCCCAAGGAAGCACCGTAGGTCCAAGGTGCCAGCCGCGGCAGCTGCAGCCCGAAGTCGAGCTCATTGATGACACGGTCGTTGTTCAAGTCGAACAACACGTCGGTGTAGTTGCCTTCGGTATAGCCGAACTGACCGCTGATCGTGAACCCGGCGCCCGGCCGCAGCGTCACTTCACCCTCGACACCGCGGACGCGCGCGTTCGCCGCGTTGACAATCTGCTGGGAGGTGCCGACCCCGACAACCGGGATCTGAATTTCGCGTTGAACATTGTCGATCTGGTTCCAGAACGCCGCTGCATTGATCCGCAGGATTCGGCCTACGTCTTTCTTGACACCGATCTCGTAAGAGCTCTGCACTTCATCGTCGAACGGGCCGGGCGCCACCGCGGGAAAGACATTGCGGAAGTTGTAGCCGCCGCTGCGGAAGCCCTTCGTCCAAAAGGCATAAACCTGAGTTTGATCGTCCGGCTTCCATTGAACGCCGACGCGCGGCGTGAATCCACCCCAGCCGTTATCGTCAGTGAAGGTGAAATTGCAGGTTAGAAGCGCATAATTGCAGCCATTTGCGACTAGATTCGCAACCCTTACGGCCTTGGTCTCGTAGGTATAGCGACCGCCGACGTTGAGTGTCAGCGACGGGCTGAAATGCCAGTCGAAGGAGGCGAAGATGCCATAGCTGTTCTGCCGCTGACGTCCCCCGCCTGCGAGGTGCGTGGCGCCTAGATTAAGAATGCGTTCCTCGACGTAGTCTATCTGTTGGTAGAAATAATACAGACCAGTCGTCACATCGAGATTGTTGAATGTGCCAGCGTAACGAAGCTCCTCGCTCATCTGTCGTTGATCTGTTGTGTTACCACCATTGAAGCGCAACTCAGGCGAGGCATCGATGTCGTTACTGACTCGTGAATAATAGTTGCGATACGACATGATGTTGGTGATGGTGCCATCGCCGATCGAAACCGGCACGTTCGTCTCTATCGACGCCATATGCCAGTGATTATGCGCGAACCCCTCGTTGTCGATGTTCACGCCAAAGCTGTCGATCGGGTAGAGCCCATGGTTGGTCGCCACAGCACCGTCACCGTCATACTCGCCAAATTCGTAGCGCAAGATCATCTCGAAACGGTCGTCGGGCGAAAGACGCAGCGCCGGGCGGACGATGAAGGTCCGGCTCTCCCCTAGATGATCGTTGCCGTTAAACTCGTTATGGAAGTAGCCCTCGTCCTTGTTGTAGTAGACCGCGATCTTCGCCTGCACCATGTCCTTGACGAGCGGACCGGTGACAACCGCGGTGGCGCGGTACTCGGGCCCGGTCGAAATCTGGGCGCTCAGATCTGCGTGGAAGGTGTTGCTGGGCGTCGTGGTGCGCAGGACCACCGCACCGCCGGTCACGTTGCGACCGAACAAGAGACCCTGGGGGCCACGAAGAACCTCCAGACCTTCAAGATCGAAGTTGCCGAAAACGAGGCCGGCGCTGACGCCGAGATAGGTCCCATCGACGAACACCCCTACCGTCGGGTCGATCGAGGGAATGGAGCTGTTGATACCGAGGCCCCGGATTGAGAAGTTGGCATAGCCCGGGGTCGTCCCGGCCTGGCCGAGACTGACGTTGGGCATCTTGTAGCTGAGACTCTGGAGGTTGGTGAAATGCGACTCCTCCAGCTGCTTGCTTCCGAATGCGGTCACGGCGAAGGGCACTGCCTGGACGTTCTGCGGTTCGCCGCGCTTGGTGGCAGTGACGACGATGTCCTCGAAGCCGCCCCTGCTGTCGTCGCCAGCGGCGCCATCGGGGTCGTCGGGCGACGATGTCGCATCAAGTGGCGGCTGGGCAGCCACCGCGCCCTGCGTCGGGGCCGGCTTATCCTGTGGGTCGGCAGCGGGCGCGGGTGTGGTCTGCGCCAGCGCCGCACCGGATGGAATGATTGCGATAACGGCGGTTGTTGCGATCAGTCCCCGCTTCGCGTTGGCAACAATGCTCATTTCTGCACCTCTCCTGGCTCGGCTATGCGTGCCGATTATCGTTGTCTCGCCTGTCGCTGCGGTTTGACCGTTCGCGTCCGAGATGCCGAACCCACCACCTTCGCGGGCGGGTATCAATTTGGCACCCGCTAGCGCGACTATAATCACGGTTCTGATATCCGCGCCTGCCGCTGCGGGCAGGCGCAAATCACGGATATGAATAGGCGGACGGGCGCGCGCCTCGCCGTGCGCAGGGCCGGGGCGCGTGACACGTTAGGTGGATCGTTCAAGACGGGGAAGCAATCGTGACTGCGGGCCATCCTTCCAACGCGCAGACGTGGGATCGCTCCACGTCCAATCTGGACGCGCTGTTCTCCCCACGCTCGATCGTGCTGGTGGGCGCCTCCGACGATCCGGCGCGGATCGGCGGGAGGCCGCTGCGGTATCTGCGCGCCAGCGGCTTCGAAGGCGGCGTTTATCCGCTCAACCCCAAGCGCGCCACCGTTCAGGGCGAACGATGCTACGCGAGGCTGGGTGACCTGCCCGAGGTGCCTGACCTCGCGCTGCTGGCGGTGCCGGCAGCGGCGACGCGGCAGGCGCTCGAGGACTGCGCGGCGGCCGGGGTGCGGGCTGCGACGATCTTCGCGGCGGGCTTTGCCGAGATGAGCGAGGAAGGCCAGCTCGAACAGGCGGGCCTGATGGACGTCGCGCGGTCCGCGGGGATGCGGCTGCTGGGGCCAAACTGCCTGGGTGCGGCGGATGCCGCCCGCGGATATTACGGCACCTTCTCGGTGATGTTGGACGACGGCTTCCTGGCTCCGGGGGACGTCGCGGTCGTGTCGCAGAGCGGCGCCTACGGATCGCATATCGCGCAGCTGGCGCGCCAGCGCGGGATCGGTATCCGGCACTGGATCACCACCGGCAACGAATGCGACGTCGACATGGCGGAAGCGTTGCGGTGGGTCGTCGATCGCGACGAGGTGTCGGTCGTCATGGCCTATGCCGAGGGGGTCCGGAACCGGAACCTGTTCTTCGAGGCGCTCGACCTTGCGCGGCAGCGAGGCAAGGCCGTGGTCATGCTGAAGGTCGGTCGGTCGGAGGCAGGGGCGCACGCGGTCGGCAGCCACACCGCCGCGCTCGCCGGATCGGACGCGGTGTTCGACGCGATATGCCGTCAGTACGGCGTGCATCGCGCGCGCAGCACGGCCGAGCAGATCGACGTCGCCTACGCGATGTCGCGCGCCGGCGTGCCCGCCGGCAACAAGTTGGGAATCTTTTCCATGTCGGGCGGGCTGGGCATCCAGATGGCGGACGATGGCGACGCGGTGGGACTCGACATCGCGCCAATGCCCGCGACCGCGCAGGTCGAGCTGAAGCAGCTCCTACCCTATGCCTCTCCCGTCAATCCCGTGGACGCGACCGCGCAGGCGATGACCGATCTCACGCTGCTCACTCGCTACATCCAGGTCGTGCTGGAGCAGGGCGGCTACGATCTATTCGTCGCGATCCTGGGCACCACGCCGGCCCTGCCATCCTATTCGGGACGGCTCGCCGACGCGCTGGACGCGGCAGGAGCGGGCAACGGGACGATCGTGCGGGCAGTGACGATGACCGCGCCGAAGGACGTCGTGCGCGCCTACGAAGCGCGCGGTTTCCTGGTGTTCGAAGACAGCGTGGCGCTGACGCGGGCACTCGGCGCCCTGTGCGCTTTCGGCGAGAGCTTCGCGCGCGCCTCCGCGACAGGGAAGACGCAGGCGGCGCTGCCGACGCCGTTCGCTGCCAAGGGAGCGCTGAGCGAGCGAGGCGCGAAGGCCTTGCTGGCGGAGGCTGGGGTGGCGTTTCCACACGAGCGGCTCGCGACCACGCCCGAGGAGGCTGTGGCAGCCGCGGAGGAGATCGGCCTGCCGGTGGTCCTCAAGATCTGCTCGCCCGACATCGCGCACAAGACGGAGGTCGGCGGCGTCCTCGTCGGAGTGAAGGATGCTGACGCGGTGCGCGACGGCACCGCGCTGCTGCTGGAACGCGCTCGCGCCGCCGTGCCCGATGCGCGGCTGGAGGGCGTGCTGGTGGCGCCGATGATCACCGGCGGCGTGGAGGTGATCGCGGGAATCAGCATCGACCCGACGCTTGGCCCCGTGGTCATGTTCGGCCTCGGCGGCATCTTCGCCGAGGTCCTGAAGGACGTTTCGTTCCGGGGCGCGCCGTTCTCGCCTGACGAGGCGCGCAGGATGATCGCCGAGACCCACGCCCACACCATGCTGCAGGGCGTGCGCGGCCAGGCGCCCGCTGACGTTGACGCGCTGGCGGAGATACTTGCCGCGTTGTCGCGCTTCGCCGCCGCGAACGCCCGTGCGCTAGCGGGGGTGGACATCAACCCCATCCGGGTGCTGCCTGCCGGGCAGGGGGTGGTACCGCTCGACGCGCTGGTCCTGCTGGCGCAGTGAGCGCCCCCGGCTGACGCAACGGGCTATAGGATCGCGTTGGCCAGCCCGCCGTCGACGGTGATCATCTGGCCGTTGACGAAGGCAGAGTCGTCGGAGGCGAGCCACAGGGCAGTATTGGCGATGTCCGCGGTCTCGCCAAGCCGGCCGAGCGGGATGCGCGCGGCGCGCTCCGCCAGCGCATCGGCGTCGAGCATCGCCTTGACGCCCTCCGTCGCCACCGTCGCGGGAGCGATCGCGTTGACGCGGATCCCCTTCCTGCCCAGTTCCACCGAGGCGGCGCGGGTCAGCCCGCCGACACCTGCCTTGATGCCGCAGTAGAGCAGCGCGTTGCTCATCCCCTTCAGGGCCGACACCGAGGCGATGTTGACGATTGCGCCACCACCCCGGGCCTCTAGGTGTGGGGCGGCCGCCTGGATCATCCAGACGATGCCGTCGAAGCCGACCCCCGACATGCGGGCGAGCGTTTCGGGTGTGATGTCCCCGATCGGCTCGTACCTGTTCCACATCGCGCTGCTGACCACGATGTCGAGGCCACCGAAGGCGGCGACGGTGCGCTCGACCGCGTCGTGGACCGCATCGCGGCTGGAAACGTCGCAGCCCAGCGCGAGCGCACGTCCGCCGGCGCCGTCGATGCCGTCCACGACGGACTGGGCCCAATGCTCTTTGAGGTCCAGGACGGCCACGGCGGCACCGCTCGCGGCGTAGAGTTCGGCGATGGCGCGGCCCAGTCCGCGTGAAGCGCCCGTCACCAAGGCCACGCGTCCCGAAAGTCGATCCGCCACTCCTGCTCTCCTACGCCAACGTTCCGTGTCGCGCACGGTCCTTATGGTGCGTGGCCGATCGCACCCAAGATCGCGCAGGGAACCGCCCCGCTTATCGCATAAGCGATACGCTGCCGCGCGCCACCGGCCCCGTTGAGCAACGACGGCGACGCTGCTCTTATGCCCCATGAGCCACCCAAGTGGCGGGAGTGGAACGATGGGCAGGGGACAGAGGATCGTCCTTGTCACCGGAGCGGCAACCGGAATCGGGCGCGCGACTGCGCACGCCTTTGCCGCGGCGGGCGACTTGGTGATTCTGGCGGACCGGGACGTCGGGCGAGCCGAAAAGGCAAGTGCTGCATTGGGAGCACCGCACCGAGCGCTGCTGATGGACGTGGCGGACGAGGCGACCGTGCGCTCCGGCGTGGCGGACGTCCTGTCGTGCTACGGCAGGATCGACGTGCTGGTAAACAACGCCGGCGTCGTCGATCCAGCGGGCACCCCGGCGCTGGACGTCGACCTGGGCACGGTCGACCATATCCTGCGGGTCAACCTGACTGGAAGCTACCTTGTCGCCCGTGAGGTCGGCAGGGCGATGGTCGCACGCGGAGAAGGGGCGATCGTCAACCTGTCCTCTGGCATCGCGCTTCGGGCGATTCCGGGTCGCGCGCCCTATGCTATGTCCAAGGCGGCGATTGCTGGGTTCACCCGCGCGCTCGCATGCGAGTGGGCAGCACACGGAGTGCGCGCCAACGCCGTTCTGCCCGGCTATGTTGCGACCGAGGTGGTCAGCGCGCTGATCGCGCAAGGAAAGGTCGATCCGGGCGTGGTGCAGGCACGCACCCCACTGGCGCGGATGGGCGATCCCGGCGAGATCGCCAGCGCGATCGTCTGGGCCGCTGGCGCCGGGTTCGTCACCGGAGCGGAGATCCAGGTAGACGGAGGCTACGGCGCTTACGGCGGGTCGGAAGCGGCTGCGGCAGGTGTCGCGCCGCGACGCGCCCTGCCCGAGAGTCCGGTGGTCGTCGTCACCGGCGGCGCCCGTGGAATCGGGGCTGCGACCGTCGATCGGTTCGAGGCGGGCGGCGCGACGGTGATCGTTCTTGATCGCGAGCCGGTCGGCGGACATGGTATGATCGCCGACGTGACAGACGCGGCGGCGGTGGAGCGCGCCATCGCCGTCATCGCCTCCCAACACGGCCGGATCGACGTCCTCGTCAACAACGCCGCCGTCGCCGACGACTTCGTACCCACGATCGCGCAGGAGACCGGGCCGTTCGAGCGAAGCCTGGCGATCAACTTGGTCGCCCCGTTCCACCTCGCACAGGCTGCGGCGCGGGTGATGTCTGCGCAAGGCGGCGGAGCGATCGTGAACATCTCGTCGATCGCCGCACGCGGCGGGCTGCCGCGGCGCAACAGCTACTGCGCCGCGAAGGCCGGGGTCGAGGCGATGACCCGCTCGCTGGCCTGTGAGTGGGCGAGTGTAGGGATCCGCGTCAACGCGGTTGCCCCCGGCTATGTCGCGACGCCCGGCGTAACGGCGCTGGAACGGTCAGGCAAACGGTCTCTGGAGGCGGTGCGGCGCCGCATCCCGCTGGGTCGGCTCGGCCGGCCGGAGGAGATCGCCGACGCGATTGCCTTTCTCGCGTCCGACGCGTCTTCGTACATGACCGGCGCCATCGTCGCTGTCGACGGCGGCTGGGCGGCGTTCGGCGATGCCGCGTGAGTTGCGGTCCATCACATATGCAATTGTTTCACGCGATGAGCTCGGCCGGCGGGGAGTTCGATACCCCTGCGCTATGCGATAGCCAGAAGAGGATCTGATGCATGGTACGACTCGATGTCGCCGACTTCGTCGCGGTGGTCACGCTGGACAACCCGCCGGTCAATGCACAATCGATGGACATGATCCACGGCCTTGCCGACGCGTTCGACGAGATCAGTGATCGTGACGATGTCCGGGTTGCCGTGTTGACGGGACACGGCAAGTGCTTCTCCGCCGGTGCCGACCTGAAGAACCGGCCGGACATGTCGGCCCCCGGTTCGGCATGGAAGCGCAATCGGGCCGTCCGGGAGTCGAGCTATGCGATCATCGAGTGCAACAAGCCCGTCATTGCCGCCGTGAACGGAGCTGCGCTGGGCGGCGGCCTTGGGCTCGCGGCCAGCTGCGATATCATCGTGGCATCGGAAACCGCGGTCTTCGGCCTGCCGGAGGTCGACGTCGGGCTGATGGGCGGGGGCAAGCACGCAGCGCGCATACTACCGCATTCTATGGTGCGGCGAATGATGCTGACCGGCTGGCGCGCACCCGCCGCCGAACTCTACCGCCGCGGCGTGATCGAGGCGTGCCTGCCGCCCGACGAGCTGATGCCTTGGGTCATGGACATGGCGAAGACGATCGCCTCGAAGAGCCCGTTGGCCACCCGACTAGCCAAGGACTCGATGCGGACGATCGAGAACATGACGCTGCGCGACGGCTACCGCTACGAACAGAACAACACCTTCGCTCTGTCCAAAACCGAGGACGCCAGGGAGGCGATCGCCGCCTTCAAGGAGAAGCGGCAGCCAGTCTTCAAAGGGCGCTGAGGCATGAGCACCGCGTCTACGGTTGAATCACAGCGCCAGTTCGCACCGGGCGCGGTCAGCGGCTATGACTGGTATGTCGTCGCCATCCTCTTCCTGGTGTCAGTGCTCGGCTACATCGACCGGGTGATCCTGAGTTTCCTGATCGAGCCGATCAAGGCCGACCTAAGCCTTACCGATGCCGAGCTCGGTGCGGTGACGGGCATGGCGTTCGCCGTCCTGTACGTCTTCGGCGGCGTGTTGATCGGGCGGATGCTGGATCGCGGGCGGCGGGTGACGATCCTCGCCGCCTGCATCCTCATTTGGTCGGTGGCGACCGCCGCGAGCGGCTTGGCCGCAGGGTTCCTGAGCCTTTTCGCCGCGCGCATGTTCGTGGGCGTGGGCGAGGCGGGGCTCAATCCAGCGGCGATCGGGATCATCTCCAGCCGGTTTCCGCAGGACCAGGTGCAGAAGCCGATCGGGCTGTTCACAACGGGGCTTTACGTGGGCGGCGGCCTGGCGATGCTGGTCGGCGCGCGGTTACTGGCACAATTCTCCGCAACCGGCAGCTACAGCTTTCCATTGCTGGGGGAACTGGAACCATGGCGGGCGGTGTTCCTACTGCTCGCGGTGCCTGGACTGTTCATCGCCGTCCTGGTGCAGCTCTCCGTCCGCGACAAGCGCGCCGCGGCGACAGTGGCGGTCGGGGCGCAGAAGGGCGAGGCAACTGCGTTCATGCGCAGCCGTGCCAAGCTGCTGATGCTGCTCATGGGAAGCGTCGTCGCGTGGAGCATGAACAACTACGGGCTGCTCAACTGGTACCCGGCGATGCTCATGCGGTCTTACGCGATGTCCCCGTCCATGGTGGCGACAACCTATGGGCCGGCTTTTCTGTTCGCGGGAATCGCAGGGTGCCTTGCGGTTTACCCCTATCACTCGTGGCTGCGGAGCCGTTTCGGCGGAGGCAAGTCCGCCTATTACCTGTGCTTGTCGTCAATGGCGGTGCTGAGCGTGACGACGATCGTCGGACCGTTGATGCCGACTGTCGGGCTCGCGATCCTGATGGCTTATGTCAACATGTTCGTCAGCTCGATGTCGGTCGCATCCGTGTTCGTGCTGATCGTTGCGGCGGTGCCGGCGACCCTCCGAGGGCTGTACACCGGGCTGTACATGGCACTGGTCAACCTTACTGGCGGTGCGTTCGGGTCGGTCCTCGTCGGGTTGCTCACGGATCACGTCTTCGGGGCGAGCGGCCTGAACCTGGCGCTGTCGAGTGTCGCGGCGGTGATGGGGCCGCTTGGCGCGTTGCTGATGTACCTCGCAGCCCGCGAGGCGCCCGAAGCGGCGTAAGCGTCAGGCGATCGTCTCGAGGATCGCCCGCCACTCTGCAGGCAGCGCCACCGGGCGGCGAGAGGTCGCGTCGACGTAAACGTGGGTGAAGTGCCCCTCCGCCGCTGCCTGGCCGTCACCCGACACGAACACGCCGAGGTGATACGTAACGCTGCTGGTGCCAAGGCGCGCGACGGCCAAGCCGATCTCCAGCCGCTGGGGAAAGCCGACCGAGGCGGCGTACCGGCAACCGGTCTCGACGACCAGTCCGACGGGAGTGCCGCCCGGGACGTCGAGCAGCCCCTTGTCGATTAGCCAGCTGTTCACCGCCGTGTCGAACCAGGCGTAGTAGACGGTATTGTTGGCATGGCCGTACATGTCATTGTCGTGCCAGCGCGTCGTAACTGGAACGAAATGACGGTAGGTGTCGCGCGGGCGAAACGGCGCGCGGCTCACAGCGCATCTCCGTAGAGCCGGCGCGCGTCGTCGCGCGTTATCTCACGCGGGTTGTTGCGCAGCAGGCGCTGCTGTAACATGGCGTCATCGGCCAGTTGGTCGAGGTGCTCCGCCCTGACGCCGACAGCCGACAGGCGCGACGGCATGCCGGCATCCGCCGCCATCGTCTGCAGCGCCTCCAGCAGTCCTTGCGCCTGCGCCTGCTGGCCAAGGCTCTCGAGTCCCGGGTCGACCAGGGGGGCGAGCTCGGCATAGAGCGGCATCGCGGCGCTCATGTTGAAGCGCAGAACGTGCGGCAGCATAAGGACGTTCGACAGTCCATGCGGTGCGTGGAAGCGCCCACCCAACGGATAGGCGAGCGCGTGGACACCGGCGACGGGGGCATTGGCGAAGGCGACACCCGCCAGATGCGCGCCAAGCAGCATGGCCTCACGCGCCGCGAGGTTGCCGGGATCGGTGCAGGCAGTCAGCAGGTTGGCGGCGAGCAGGCGCAACGCCTCGCGCGCGAAGAGGTCGGACAACGGGTTCTTGAGGTGAGCGGAGGTATAGGCCTCGATCGCGTGGACCATCGCGTCCATGCCGGTGGCGGCCGTCACCGCCCGCGGGAGGCGGAGCGTCAGCACCGGATCCAGGATGGCGGTATGGGCGATAAGGGCCGGTGAAGACACGCCGCGCTTCTCGTCGCCGGGCAGCGTGAGGATCGACACCGGCGTTGCCTCCGATCCGGTTCCCGCCGTGGTCGGCACGAGGATCAGCGGGAGGCCGGTGCCGGTCGCATTGCCGACGCCCCAGATTGCGTCGAGATGGTCGCCGGAGCCGAGCAGATAGGCGGCCAGCTTGGCGACATCCATCGGGCTGCCGCCGCCGAAGCCGACCACGCTCGCCACGCCGGCATCGCGGCCCAGTGCCACGACGCTCTCGAGAGTGGCGCGCGACGGGTCCGCCTCGACCCGGTCGGCCACGGTCACCGCACGGCCGGCCCCCCGCAGTGCGGCCAGCCCCGGCTCGGCGAGGCCGAGCCGCGCGATCTGTTCGTCAGTGACGAACAGCACGGGCCCGTCGGGCAAGCGCGACGCGAGTTGCGTCGATGCACCCGCGCCGCTGACGACGCGCGGGCCGTATTGGAAGGCGAAGTCCATGCTCATGCGATACTCCGTGCGACGGGCGGCTCGGCGTCGCCGGTGCTGAAACGGGGCGGGCGCTTCTCGCGGAAGGCGGCGACCGCTTCGCGATGGTCGCCCGTCTGGCCGAGCAGCGGTTGCATCGTCGCCTCGACCTCCAGAAAGGCATCGAGGCTCGAAGCGGCGGCGGCGCGGAACTGGCGGCGGGCGAGTTGGAGCGCAGTTACCGGACCTGCGGCGATGTCGTTCGCCAGCGTCAGTGCCCGCTGGAACAGACCTTCCGGCGGCAGCGTTTCGAGGGCCAGGCCAAGGCAGTGCGCCTCATCGGCGTCGACTGTTCGGGCCGAGTAGACGATCTCGCGTGCACGCATCGGATTGATCGTCCGCATCAGCTGCCACACCAGCCCGGCGTCGGGGGCGTAACCAATCCGGCGGAAGGTGGCGGCGAAGCGGGCGCGCGTGCTGGCGAGCACGATGTCGGCCGCCATCGCGAAGCCCCAGGCGGCGCCGATGCAGTATCCGTCGACCGCGGCGATGACTGGCACGCGGCAGGCTGCGACGCCGCGGGTCATACAATGCAGCATCCGCATGCGATCGAGAAACAGGTCCGGCGGAGTGTCGCCCATCTCCGCGATGTCGGCGCCTGAGCAGAAGTCGCCTTCTGTTCCGGTGAGAATGACGGCGCGGATCGAACGGTCGTCCTCCACCGCCCGGAACGCCTCGCAGAACTGGGCGCGCATGGCGAGCGTGAAGGCATTCTTCGCAGCCGGCCGATCGAAGGCGATGACTGCGACCCCCTCCTGCCGGGTCATGGTGATCGTCACGCGCGTTCTCCCTTGGCCGCCCGCTTCACGGTGCGGGCGTGACGAGGCCGAAGGTACCCTTCGGCGGATCGAACAGGCCGAGGAAGCGCTGAAGCCGTGCGCTGACGCCTGCGGGAAGGGGCGCAGCCTGCGGCCTGCGCAGCACCGCGGCGACGAGCTGATCGCGCGTCAGCGACAGGGTAGGGGCGGCGCGGACGCCCGTGCCGGCGGGTTGATGAATCAGCACGCCATTGCGGATTTCGACATGCTCGGCCTCCTTGCCTCCGTCGACAACGAGGTTGAACGACATCGGCGCGGCTAGCGCGCGATCGGGGGATAGGCGGACGGCGAGCAAGTTCAGCATTTCCGACAAAGGAAGGTTCGGGATCGAGCCGGCAACCGAATCGAAGCCGGACGTCTTCACGCCTTCGCGCAGTTCCTTCGCGCCCGACAGAAAGGCGTTGCGCCACATCGAACTGGTCGCCTGGTAGCCCTGTTGTTCCAGACTGTCCGCCAGCGCCAGCTTCGCCGCGCGGTTCTCGGGCTGTGCAAACACCAGATGCGACAGGATTTCCGACGCCCAGCGGTACTCGCCGCTCGCGATCGCCGCGCGACCTTGCGTGAGCACCGCATCGGCCCCGCCCATCGCCTCGACGTACCGCGCGCCCGCGGCCTCCGGCGGCAACGTGTTGAGGTGCGCGGGGTTGCCGTCGTACCACCCCAGATACCGCTGGTAGACCGCCTTGGCGTTGTGGCTGACTGTGCCGTAATAGCCTTGGTTGAACCAGCGCTTCGCCAGTGGTTCGGGCAGGCGCAGCCCTTCCGCGATCTCCGTGCCGTTCAACCCGTCGTTCATCATGCGCACCGATTGGTCGTGCAGGTAGGCGTACATGTCACGGTGCGCGGTGAGATAGTCGACAATCTTTGCCCGTCCCCATCGCGGCCAGAAGTGCGAGGTAATCAGCGTGTCCGCCCGCTCGCCGAACAGCCGGATCGACTCGGTCAGGCCATCCGCCCACGCTTTGGAATCGCGCACCTGGGCGCCGCGCAGCGTCAGAAGATTATGGAGTGAGCCGTTTGCGTCCTCCGCCATGTCGAGGACGCGCAGCTGCGGGAAGTAGATCGCCATTTCGGCGGGTGCTTCAGTGTCCGGCAGATACTGGAACTCGATGTCGACACCATCGATCGTGGTGGTCTCGCCCGTCTTGCCGATCTCGCGCGTGGGCGGCAGCATGTGCACAGTGCCGGTCGCCTTGCCGACGCGGTCGAACGCCGGTCCGATTCCGTCGCTGATGTCGGCGGTGGGGCCGGTGCCGATCAGATGGCCGAATGCGTAGATCGCACGGCGGGTCATCGCCGGGCCGGCAATGACGTTCTCCGAAATCGCCTCTTTCAGGAAACCGGCCGGCGCGAGGATCGGAACCGCCCTAGCGGCAGCCTCCTCCGGCGTGATGACCCCCGCGGCGCCTCCGAAATGGTCTATGTGGCTGTGGGTGTAGATGATGCCGGCAACCGGCTTGTCGCCCAGTGTGGCGCGTATCAGGGCCATGGCCGCCCGCGCGCTCTCGACCGTCGTCAGGCAGTCGACGACAATATACCCGGTCTTGCCGACGACAACGGTCAGGTTCGCCAGTTCGATGCCGCGGACCTGATAGACACGGTCGCTCACTTTGAAGAGCCCCGAGCGGGAGAGCAGTTGCGCGTTCCGCCACAAGCTGGGGTTGACGGTCCCCGGGCGTTCACCCTTGAAAATGTCGAGTTCGGCGAGATCGCGGATCACGCGTCCATCGGCCGTGAGGATCTTGCGCCCTGGGATCTCCGCCATGAAGCCGCGGGAGGCCAGATCGAAATCCTCCTTGTCGTTCCATGGTAGGGTGGCGGTGGTCTGCTGATAGTGGCGCAGCGTCGCGTGCGAGGCAGGCTTGGGCTGCGCCTCGGCATCTTGTACCTGCTCTGCCTGCTGTGCCGAAGCGGCGAAAGGCGCCATCGGTCCGAGCAAAGCGCACATTACGGCCAGGGAGGTGTGCAATCTGACCATCATCGGCGCTCCTCTCCATACGCGGTACAGTGCGGATGCCGCGCGTGTCGCTCCTGTCGGAGGGCGGCAAGCGCGGCAAACCGATGTCGGCGCGCCCGCGCCCTTTCGCAAATGTGATACTGTCGTGACCTCACGTCCGTTCGACTGCGAGCGCCAGGCCCATACCGACGCCGATGCACAAGGTCGCAAGGCCGAGCCTGCCGCCGGTTCTCTCCAACCGATGTACCAAGGTCATGGCCAGGCGAGCGCCCGACATGCCGAGCGGATGCCCCAGAGCGATCGCGCCGCCGTTGGCGTTGACATGGGGCGCGTCGTCGGGGAGGCCCAATCTGCGCAGCACCGCCAAGCTCTGACTGGCGAAGGCCTCGTTCAGTTCGATCGCGTCGAAATCCTCGATCCGCAAGCGCAGCCGTTCCAGCAGCTTCTGCGTTGCGGGCAGCGGGCCGATCCCCATGACACGTGGTTCGACCCCCGCTGAAGCCATGCCGAGAATTCTTGCGCGCGGGGTGAGCCCATGCGTGCGGACAGCCGCCTCGCTGGCGACCAGCATCGCGGCGGCGCCGTCATTGATGCTTGACGCGTTCCCGGCCGTGACCGTGCCGTCCGGCCCGAACAACGGCTTCAGCCGGGCAAGCGCCTCGAGAGTCGTGTCGGCGCGGAGCTGCTCGTCGACGGCGACCACGATCGTCTCCCCCCGCTTGCGGCCTGGAACGGCGACGGGAACGATCTCCTCGGCGAAGAAGCCGTTCGCCTGCGCCGCGGCCGCGCGTTGTTGGCTCCGTAGTGCAAAGCCATCCTGATCGGCGCGGATGATGCCGTAATCCGCAGCGACATTCTCGCCGGTGCGCGGCATCGTCTCAGTGCCGTAGGCGGCATCGAGCGCGGGGTTGATGAACCGCCACCCCATGGTGGTGTCCTGCAGGTTCTGGTCGCGTCCGTAGCGGCTGTCCGACTTCCCCATCACCAAAGGCGCGCGCGTCATGCTTTCGACCCCGCCCGCGATGGCGAGCGCCATCTCTCCATCGCGGATCGCACGCGCCGCCGCACCCACCGCTTCGAGGCCCGAGGCGCAGAGCCGGTTGAGCGTCACGCCAGGCACCGTGTGTGGGAGCCCGCCAAGCAGCAGGCTCATGCGTGCGACGTTGCGATTGTCCTCGCCCGATTGGTTGGCACATCCGTAGAATACCTCGTCGATGGCCGCCGGGTCGAAGGCACCGCGCGCGACCAGTGCGCGCATCGGGATCGCACCGAGATCGTCGGCGCGCACGTCCGCCAGCGCTCCCGCGTAGCGGCCAATCGGCGTGCGGACGGCATCGCAGAGAAAGGCTTCGGTCATAACGGTTCCTCGTCGGTGCAGTCCGGGCGGATCACTCGCGATTGCCGGTGGGTCAGACACCCATGCAGAGATATTTGATTTCCATGTAATCCTCCAATCCGTGCCGGGACCCTTCACGCCCCAGCCCGGACTGCTTGACGCCGCCAAACGGCGCTACCTCGGTCGAGATCAGACCGGTATTGATCCCGACCATGCCCGCCTCGAGCGCCTCGGCGACCCGCCAGACGCGCCCGATGTCCCGAGCGTAGAAATAACTGGCGAGGCCGAACTCGCTGGCGTTCGCCTGGGCAATGGCGTCCGCTTCATCGGTGAAGCGGATCACGCCGGCCAGGGGGCCGAAGGTTTCCTCCGAGGCGACCTTCATGTCAGCGGTGACGCCCGACAGCACGGTCGGCTCGAAGTAGGTGCCGCCGCGCTCGGCCGGCCTGCCGCCGGCAAGGATGGTCGCACCCTTGGCGACAGCGTCGTCGAGATGCTCCTGCACTTTCGCAACCGCGGGCTGGTCGATCAGCGGGCCGATGGCGGTACCCTCGTCCATCCCGTAGCCGATCCTCAGTGCGCTAACGCGGTCTGCCAGCTTGGCGACGAACGCGTCATGGATCCCGTCCTGTACGTAGAAACGGTTGGTGCAGACACAGGTCTGTCCGCCGTTGCGGAACTTGGAGACGAGTGCCCCCTCCACCGCGGCGTCGACATCCGCATCGTCGAAGACGAGGAACGGAGCGTTGCCGCCAAGTTCCAGGCTGAGCTTCTTGATCGTGTCGGCCGATTGCCGCATCAGCTCGCGGCCGACCTCGGTCGAACCGGTGAAGCTGATCTTCCGGACGATCGGATTGGCCGTCAGCTCGCCGCCGATTTCACGCGCGTTGCCCGTGACGACGTTGAACACTCCCGCCGGCACGGCGGCGCGTTCCGCCAGCAATGCGAGAGCCAGCGCGGAGAAGGGCGTCTGGGACGCAGGTTTCAGGACGACCGTGCAACCGGCCGCGAGCGCCGGTCCGATCTTTCGGGTAATCATCGCGTTGGGGAAGTTCCAAGGCGTGATCGCGCCGACGACACCGATCGGCTGTCGCAGCGTCACGATGCGACGATCCGTGGCATGCGAGGGAACGACCTCGCCGTAGGCGCGCTTGCCCTCCTCGGCGAACCACTCAATGAAGCTGGCGCCGTAAGCGATCTCGCCCTTTGCTTCGGCAAAGGGCTTGCCCTGCTCGCGGGAGAGCAACTCCCCCAGCGCATCCTGGTTCGCCATGATCAACTCAAAGAATGTCCGCAGAACTTTAGCGCGGTCACCGGCCGGGCGCGCTGCCCATGCGGGAAGCGCCCGCGCAGCGGCATCGATCGCCCGCTGGGTTTCTGCTGCACCCATATTTGGCACGCTGCCGAGCATCTCGCCCGTGCCTGGATCGACGACGTCCAGCGTCGCGCCATCATCCGCGTCGCACCAACCGCCGTCGATATAGGCCTGCGTTCTAACGAAGTCGCGATAGCGCATCGTTCGATGTCTCCTAGAGCATGCGGGACCTGGCGATCAGGCTAGGGTTTGCGGGCGCCGGCCGGGTGCGCAAGACAGGCTTGAGAAAGATGCCGCCAATCAGACTCGTGATTTCTCGAAGCAACGCGCCATTGTCACATGCCTTCGCGGCAAACAGGTCGGCGAGGTCGGGCGGCGGGACCGCGGGGGAGGTTTGGCAGGGGCAAGCGTGCGATGGGCTCAGACCCGCGCAGGAGGTCTCCAACGCTCGCCTGCGCGCGCACTGGCAAGCCAGTAGCGGCCATAAGCGAGCGTTGCGACAACCGCCGTCAGGATCGCCGCCCAATCGGCGGCGCTTCCCAGTAAGTCCTTGTACATCCCCCCTTCCATTGCATGGTTCCTGGACGCACGATGGAGAATTGCCAGTGACGGCTATCTCGAATTTTCCCAGAAAGCCACCGTTCCGGTAACGACCAGTTCGGTCAAGTTCTCGCACTTGCAACTCGATGGATTATGCACCGCGATTTGCTGGAGGGTTTGATCTCCCTCGGCTCCACCATTTGTTATTGACTTATCTAGCGGATTTAAAACGGGTATTCGTATCCTGTAACGGGTGTCGGCTTCTAAGCTTCTGAAATATATAGATAAGAAGGTGCGTGCGGTCGCTGATCGCTTTACGGGTCAATCGTTTACGCGTGTCGCGAAACTGACATCCGCAGCGCCTAGTTGGCTCGCGACCCTGCAGCATCTCCCGGATCATGCCCGCTCTCCGTCCAATCGACCGCTGGTTCGTCGACGAAGTGCTGCCGCACGAGAGCCGCTATATTGCCGTAGCGCGCCGGCTCACGCGCAATCCGGAAGAGGCGGAGGACCTCGTCCAGGAATCGCTGGCACGGCTGCTTGCGCTCGACGGTTGGTCCGCGATCGCCAATCCGCCCGCTTATGTCATTCGCGCCATTCACAACATCGCGATCGAGCGGATGCGGCGCGCGAAGGTTGTCGAGTTTCAGCAGTTGACCGAGATCGAGACGTCGGACCTGAGCGACGAGGCGCCCGATCCCTTTCGAGTTGCCGCCGGCCGCGACAGTATCGCGCGGCTGCATCGGGCGGTTGACGCGCTGCCGGACCGCTGCAAGACGGTCTTCGTTCGCAGGCGTATTCGAGACCAGTCGCCGGGCGAGATCGCCAGTGATCTTGGTATCAGCCTGTCGACCTTCGAGAAGCGGCTAGCGCGAGCCATGTATCTGCTCGCACGTGCGTTTGATCCGGGCGATAAGACATCGGATGAAGGCGATGCAGACTTGGATGGCGACAGCCGAGCGACTGGCTGACCGCGCTGCCGCACAGATTTTGCCGAGGGTTTGGCGGTCGGATGTTGTTCGTTCGTCTGTGAAGTGACGATGATGGTGGATCAGCGCTAGTGATGGATGGAGAGTCTGAGCGCTTTTCCGCTCAACGGCGAGACGCCGACCTCGAGCATGCGGCCGAATGGTTCGCGCGATGGCAGACCGGAAGCGTTGACGAGGCCGCGTTCGCACGCTGGCGCGATGCCGATCCGGCACATGCGCTTGCGTTCGCGCGCGTGACGGCGGCCTGGGAGAGCGCGGCTGTTCCTGGGGCGCTTCCGGAGACAGCTGAAGCACCGCTGATGCCGACTCGCCGTCGCCTGATGCAGGGCGGCATGGCTGCCGCTGCCGTGATGCTTGCAGCCGGCAGCGGCCTGGTGGCGACGCGCGCCTATGCCTGGAACAGCGCGTCCACCGACGTGGGCGAGACGCGCAAGCTGCGGCTTCCGGACGGCAGCATGGCCGCGCTGAACACAGACTCCAAATTGTTCTGGCGCTTCTCGCATGACCGCCGGGATCTTTGGCTGGATCGCGGGGAAGTGGCTCTCGACCTGCAGCCGGGGCCCGCCGCGCGTTTGCAGACCGGGAGCAGCGCAGCAGCGCTTGGCGAGGGGCGTTTCAACGCCCGGCTGCGCCGGACGATGCTCGACCTGATCGTCCTGCGCGGCAACGCGAGAAGTTGGGATCGCACCATGGACGCGCCGGAGGCTGCGGGGGCGCATAGCCGCCAGCGCCTGCTCTTCACGGAGAAGGGGCCTGTCGTTCAGCCGGTTCCGATCGATGGGGTCGACGCAGTGCTCGCGTGGCAGGCTGGAGAGATCGTGTTTCTCGACACGCCGCTCGCGCAGGCAGCGGCCGAGTATAATCGCTATTTGTCGCGCAAGATCGTGATCGAGAACCCGTCGGTCGGTGCCATCCGCGTGGGCGGGCGCTTCCAGTCCGCGGATCCGACCGATTTCCTCCACGCGGTGTCGGCCAGCCTGGGTGTCCGGGTCCGCACCGCCGCGGACGGCTATCATCTCGATCGCTGACGACCTCCGTCCGCCGACCGAAAAATTTTACGGTCACTTGGAGGTGCGACCGGCAACGCTCGTCTGATGGATTGGGGGGCGTGAGCCACGCCCGACAACAAGGCGCAAGGTTGCACATGATCGATTTCCTTCCTCGCCCGCGGCTGGCCGCGGCGCTGCTTTCTTCGTGCGTTCTGATCGCGGTACCCGCAGCGGCGCAGGATCGCTCGTTCGACATTCCGGCACAGCCGCTGCCGAGCGCGCTGACGACCTGGTCGCGTCAGGCGAAGGTGCAGATTTTCTTCCCGAGCGAGCCGATCCGCGAGCGGCGCTCGCCCCTCGTGGAGGGCCGAATGCCGTCGCGCGAGGCATTGCGTCGCCTGATTGCCGGAAGCAGCCTCCGCATCGTCACCGACAATGGCGACACCGTCACGCTCGGCCGCGCGAACGCCGTGTCCCATGCGGATCCCGTGTCTCAGGATTCGTCGCACGCCTCGACGGGCGAACAGGTCGACGACATCGTTGTGACCGGCATTCGCCAGTCGATCGAGACGGCGATCGCGGCGAAGCGCGACGCGGACGCCATCGTCGACGCGGTCGGTTCGGAGGACGTCGGCAAGTTTCCCGACGAGAATGTGGCGGAGTCGCTGCAGCGCGTGACCGGCGTCCAGGTGGAGCGCGTCCGCGGCGAGGCGCAGGAAGTGAATATCCGCGGGCTCGGCGCCGGTCAGGTGCAGGTCCAGTTCAACGGTCGCGTGCTGCCCTCGGCGATCAACGATTCCGCGCAGGTGGACCGCAGCTTCAATTTCAGCATCCTGCCGGCGGAATTCGTCCGCAGGGCCGAGGTCTACAAGACGCCGACAGCAAGCATGGCCGAAGGCGGCATGGCCGGCACCGTCATCGTCCGCACGCCGCGTGCGCTCGACATCGGCAAATCCATCCTGTCGCTAAGCGCGCAAGGAGCGTGGGAGGACAATACCGCGTCCGTCGCACCCCGCATCTCCGGCCTGTACGCCGGCATCTTCGCCGACGGCAAAATCGGCGTCACGCTGGGCGCCGCCTATACCCGGCGTGTCCGGGAGACCGATCTGGCGCGCTTCTACGCCTTCACCAGCGCCACCGAGAGATCGGCGAAGCTCGACCTCAACGGCGACGGCAGGATCACCAATGACACGGTCGAATATGCGGCGATCGCCAATCGCCAGATCCAGAAGGAGGAAACCGATCGCTTGAGCGGGCTGGCTTCGATCCAGTTCCGTCCGACGGAGACGCTCACCCTCACGGCCGAGGGCATGTACAGCCGGCTGCACGACGTGAACGATCAGAGCGTCATGGCGTACCGTTGGAGCTCCGCCACCGGACCGACCGATCCATCCTCGATCACGCTCGCGCCGGGCCGCGATGCCGTGCGCGCCGTAAGGTTGCTGGCCGACAATGTCGATGTGCGGCCCTCGAACGTCTATATGGAGGGGAAAGGCGATCTGGTCACCGCCTCGCTGGGCGGAAGATATCGGACCGATGGCTGGACGGTGGATGCCGAAGCGGCGTTCTCGCGGTCCACGCAGACGCTGAACCAGTTCAACCTCAGCGCGCAGGGCCGGTTCGCGGTGGGATATGACACCACCGCCGACGGCGAGATGGCGTCGATATTCTTCGGCGGCGATGATGCGCAGGCGATCATGGACCCGAACAACTACCGGGTCCTGAACATGAGCGGGATCGTCGACCAGAAGGCGGTCGTCCAGAGCATCGAGGCTCGACTGGACGTCGGTCATGATTTCAGTGGCAGCGTCCTGCGGCGGCTGCAGTTCGGCGGCCGCTACTCCGAAACGAAGTTCGAACAGAACAACCCGGCGCTGACCATCACCGCCGCGGCGCTCGACGATCTATACGGCGGCGCTCTGGGCCCCTCGCCAGCCTTCGGCTCGACCTCCGTCAGCGCAGCGTCCTTCCTTGGCGTCGCCACAGCGTCGCGGGGCGACTTCCTAGGCGCCTATGACGGGCCGGCAACCTTTCCCCGCAGCTTCCTCGCTTCGAACACCAAGGCGGTCCTCGACCGCTATTCCGTAGCGCAACTGGTTGCCGCCGGGACGTCGACGGACGATCCGACCGGCTGGTATGACATCACGGAACGCGCCTATGCCGGCTATGTCCAGCTCGACTTCGGGCGACGCGAGGCCGGCCTGTCCGGGAACATCGGCATCCGGGCGGTGTGGACCGAACAGAGCTCGGTCGGCATCTCGCCGGACTTCACGGCGATCACCTATGATCCCGAAACCGGAAAGACCACCGTGCCCGCCGCCGGGACGATGGAGATCAATCGCGGCTATTGGGACTTCCTGCCCAGCGCGAATCTGCGCTGGAGCCTGGGGGACGGCCTCGTCGCCCGCGCGTCCGCCTCGCGAACGATAACGCGTCCGCCGCTCAACGTCATATCGCCGACCTCGTCCGCCAATGGCGACATGCAGACCATCACGAGATCCAATCCGTACATCAATCCATGGACTTCGAACAATGTCGACGTCGGCCTCGAATGGTATTTCGGCAAGCGCTCGCTTCTTTCGGTCAATGCCTTCTACAAATATGTCGACTCCCTCATTTACAACCAGACGAAAATCCAATCGGTAACGGTCAATCAAATCAATGCCGACGGCAGCACGACGCCTACGCAAATGGACTTCTCCGTTACGATGCCGATCAACGGCGAGAGCGCGACGATCAAGGGGGTCGAAGTCGGCTATCAGCAGCCGTTCACATTCCTTCCGACGCCATTTGACCGCTTCGGGTTCATCGGTAATTACACATTCGTTCTGAACAATAACCGGGCGAGGCTTCCATACTCTTCGAAGCACAGCTTCAACCTGTCCGGCTATTATGAGGACCGGCGGCTCAGCGTGCGACTAGCCTACACGTTCCGGGACGCTTTCGCGCGATCGGATACCGGGCAATATGGCGACGGCTCGCAATCGCTGGCCTATGGCGCGTTGAACGGCAACATCACGTTTCGGCTGACGAAGAATGTCTCCGCGGTGATCGAGGGCAGCAACCTGCTGAACCAGGCCCGGATCCTGACGTCGCTCTACGGCACCTATGCTCCCAACATCTACGAGGACTCCGGCCGCCGCTTCCTGTTCGGCGTCCGCGGACGCTTCTGATTTCCTGATCGAGGAGAGCAATGATGACCGACGGTAATGCGCGCCCGACTGCAGCCGTGCCCACCCGGCGCCGCTTCCTCGGCAGCGCCGCCACCGCGATGATGGCAGCGGCGTTGCCGCCCAACTTGCAGAAGGTGCTGGCCGCGCCGCCGCCCAGCAGCCAGCCGTCGGTGCGCGACATCAAGCACGTCGTGCTGCTGATGCAGGAGAATCGCTCGTTCGACCATTATTTCGGGACGATGTCGGGCGTGATGGGCTTCTCGGACCCGAACGCGATCATGCTGCCGACCGGACGCAGCGTGTTCCACCAGCCGACCGACCTTACCTCAGACGGCTATATGCTGCCGTTCCGCCTGGACAGCCGGAAGACCTCGGCGCAGCGGACCGTGTCCACCGGCCACGGCTGGGTGGTGCAGCATGCATCGTGGAACCACGGCACCATGGACAGCTGGCTCACCGCCCATGCCAAATACGACCGGCACAAGGAGAACGTGCCCTATGTGATGGGCTATTACGACGAGGCCGACCTGCCGTTCCATCGGGCGCTCGCCAACGCCTTCACCATCTGCGACCGCTATCACTGCTCGATGATGGGGCCGACCTCGCCCAATCGCATCTATTGGGAGACCGGCACGATCGATCCCAATGGCGAGAAGGGCGGACCTCTGCTCACCAACGAGGTCGCGATCCGCAGGTGGCGCGCCTATGCGGAGGAGTTGACCGATGCCGGCGTCAGCTGGAAGCATTACCGGGTCGAAGGCGGTATGCGCTCCTCGACGCTATACTTTCAGTCGTTCATGCAGGCCGACTCCAGGTCGCCGCTGTTCCTCAACTCGCAGGTCGGGCCGGCCGACCAGTTCGAGGTGGACGCCCGGAACGATCGCCTGCCCACGGTGAGCTGGCTCTATCCCGGCCCCGGCCAGAACGAGCATCCCGCCAGCGCCACGCCGGCCGCCGGTGCACGCTTTATCGCCTCCAAGCTCGATGCGATCGCCGCGAACCCGGAGGTTTGGGCCAAGACCGTCTTCGTCATCGTCTATGATGAAAATGACGGACTGTTCGACCACGTCCCGCCGCCGGTGCCGCCGGCCGGAACGCCGGACGAATTTCCCACCAAGCGCTCCCCGAAGGGGATCGATCCCGCCGGTTGGCCGATCGGCGCGGGTTTCCGCGTGCCGTGCATCATCGTCTCGCCCTGGACGGTGGGCGGATGGGTGTGCAGCGAGCCGTTCGACCATACCTCCAACCTTCGTCTGCTGGAGTTGGTGACGGGGGTGAAGGCGCCCAACATCAGCGCCTGGCGTCGCGACACCTTCGGCGACTTCACGTCCGCGCTCCGCTTCGACCAGCCAGCGGCACGTCCGCCGAAGCTGCCGGACACCAGCGTGGCGCTGGATATGGTCGAGCGGGCGGTCGCGACCCAGTCGCCGGTGGTCTTCCCGACTTCGCATCAAGTGACGCCGGAACAGGCGCCGGGCAAGCGGCCGAGCGTGCCCAGGGAAGGAGATGCCGGCGTCCGCCGATGAGGTGCCGCCGGTCATGCGGGCGCGATCCGCGCGCCTGCATGGCCGCTCCTGATCTTCGCGAACGAGAACGCCCGCCGGCAGGCGTCGCTCTGTCCCAGGTGCCGGAAACGAAAGGATCGGATCGATGACGGATACGACTACGCGCACGCCGAAGCAGAACTACACGCGCCGCCGTTTGCTGGGTGCCGCCGCCACAGGTGGTGCCGCCCTGGCGACCGGCGCCTGGGCAGCGGCATCGGGGTTGCTGGACGCCGGCGGCTCGGGCGGCGGCGGCGCCGGACTGATCGTGCTGCCGCCGAACGTCCGCAAGGCGCTGGCGGCGCCGCCGCCGAGCGCGCAGTCCTCGATCAGCGACATCAAGCATGTCGTGCTGCTGATGCAGGAGAACCGCTCGTTCGACCATTATTTCGGGACGATGTCGGGCGTCGCCGGCTTCTCCGACCCCAATGCGATCACCCTCTCGACGGGCCGGAGCGTGTTCTACCAGCCCACCGACACCAATCCCGACGGCTATTTGCTTCCATTCCATTTGGACAGCCAGACCACCTCTGCCCAGAAGATCCCGTCGACCGGTCACGGCTGGCTGGTGCAGCATGCCGCATGGAACGGCGGCAAGATGGATAGCTGGCTTCCGGCGCATTACCAATATGACCGGAACAAGCAGAACGTGCCGTTCATCATGGGCTATTACGACGAGACGGACCTGCCGTTCCACCGCGCGCTGGCCGACGCCTTCACCATCTGCGACCGCTATCACTGCTCGATGATGGGGCCGACCTCGCCCAACCGAATCTATTGGGAATCGGGCACCATCAATCCGCCCGGTGGCCGCGGAGGCCCGCTGCTCGGCAACGAACCCGGCGTTCGCCGTTGGCGCGCCTATGCCGAGGATCTGACCGACGCCGGCGTGAGCTGGAAATTCTACCAGGTGCCCGGCGGTATGCAGAGCGCCACGCGCTATTTCAGCGCTTTCCAGAACCCCTCCACCTCATCGCCGCTCTACAAGAATTCGCGCCAGGTCGCGGTCGACCAGTTCGCCCGTGACGCGATGGCCGACAGGCTGGCTACGGTGAGCTGGCTGTGGCCCGGCCCGGGGCAGAACGAGCATCCCAACGAGTCGATGCCTGCCGCCGGCGCGAAGTTCATCTCCGACACCATCGATGCGATCGCCGCCAACCCCGAGGTCTGGGCCAAGACCGTGTTCATCCTCGTCTATGACGAGAATGACGGGCTGTTCGACCATGTCCCGCCGCCGACGCCGCCTGCCGGCACGGACCGTGAATTCGTCTACATCGATTCGCCGACCGGCATTCCGGGCATGGGCTATCCGATCGGCGGTGGCTTCCGCGTGCCGTGCATCATCGTTTCGCCCTGGACGGCGGGCGGATGGGTGTGCAGCGAGCCGTTCGACCATACCTCGTGCCTGCAGTTCCTCGAGGTGGTGACCGGCGTGCGGGCATCGAACGTCACGCCGTGGCGCCGCCAGACGTTCGGCGATCTGACCTCGGCGTTTCGGTTCCAGGATCCGGCTTCCGCGCCGTCACAATTGCCCGATGCGGATGCGGCGCTCGCGCTGGCCGAGCAGCAGGTGGCGACACTGCCGCCGCCGATCGCGCCGACCTCGAATCAGGTGCCGCCGGCGCAGCAGCCGGGCCAGCGGCCGACGGTTCCGGAGAGAAGTGAATCGATCAGCCGATAACCGCACCCTCGAGCCGGCCGGAGCGCTCGTTGCCGGCCGGCTCGAGGTTCGTGCCGGGTTGTCGGGCATGTCATTACGATTGCACGCGGCCCGGGTAGCGGGCGACGACGCGGCTCGAGCAAGCCGCGTGGAATTCGCTCGAATGCACGCTCGCATGAAGGAACCAACTCGATGTTCAGGCTGAAGACGACCCTGCGCGGACGCATGGGGAAGCGCGCTCACCAGCCCGCTTGTGCTGCCCACAAGTCCAAGGCTGAGCTGCGCGCCGCCATCCTGCTGGCGGGCGCGCTCGCCATCTGTGGCAGCGCGCCGGCCGAGGCACGGCACGCGCGCAACGTGATCCTCTTTCTGGGCGATGCGGGCGGCCTCCCGACCCTGAGCGCCGCGGGCATCCTGGCGCACGATCGTCCGCAGTCGCTGTTCATCCAGTCGATGCCCAACATCGCGCTGTCCGACACCTCGTCGCTCAATCGCTGGGTCACGGATTCTGCGGCCGGGATGACCGCGATCGTCACCGGCAACAAGACCAACAATGCGTGGCTTTCGGTGGTGCCCTCCGCCAATGGCGCGGGGGTCACGCCGGTTAAGACGATCCTCGAATATGCCGAGGAGCGTGGCCTCTCCACCGGCGTCGTCACCAATATGCCGATCTGGGATGCGACGCCGGCTGCCTGCTACGCGCACGTGCCTGCCCGCTCCAACAAGGACGAGATCTTCCGGCAAATGCTGGCGCCGCGCTTCGGCGACGGCGTCGACATCCTGATCGGCAAGGGCCGCAAGGAGGCGGAAGCTTCGTTCGCTAAGAACGGCATGACCGCCGCGCAGGCCTTCGCCAAGGCCGGATACTCGTTCGGCGATGATCCTTCGGCGCTGACCGGTGGGTTGGGGCGCTCCGCCATTCTTCGCAATGACGACTTCGCCGCCATTCCCGCCGTGGAAGCGACGATTGCCCGCCTCGATCGCAACCGGAAGGGCTATTTCCTGATGGTCGAGTGGGACATGCATACCGACCAGCCCGAGAAGGGACTGCGGCACGCGATCGAGATGGACGATATGATCCGCCGCGTGAGCGCCATCGCCGGCAAGGACACGCTGATCCTGTTCGTCGCCGACCATAGCTTCGGCCTGAGAATGGAAGGTGGGATGCGCACCGCGCCGTTCGCCGAACAGTATACCGCGGTGTCGAAGGCTGGCACAGCGGGCGAGAGCCGCCCCTTGATTAGCGTTGAGGACACGCACACCGGCGAGGAAGTGGTCGCCGCCGCATCTGGTCCCGGCGCCGAGAGGTTGCGCGGTTTTCTTTCCAACACGCGTCTTTTCGAAATCATGATGGCCGCTTTCGGTTGGAAGTCATAACGAGCGGCCCGTCTGCCCGGCAGCTTAGCGCCCGCATTGCGGCCATTCCGGCGCGGCTGCAACTCCCCAAAAGCAGTCATTAAACTGGCGTGCCGTTAATCGGCAACTATTGGGTAATTAAACCTCTTGGCGCTCAGTCTGTGATATTATCCATAAAGGCGTCCACCGCCATCGAGATATCGGAGAACAGTCGTTCCCGCGTGAAGCCGGACATCGTCAGAGCCCTCGACGGGCAGCACCTCGCAATATGTGTCTAAGTCGGCGATTGATGGCGGCGAAGCGCCTCGGTATCCTCCGGAGTGTGGATCTGGCGCCACGCCTGGTCGCCGTCGAATCCCATCGTCATGAACTCTCGGCCCCGGTTGGCCTCGATCGTCGCGCGCATTTCGAGAAAGTCATCAAAGGTAGAGCGTGGGATGCAGAGACGGCCGAAATAGTCTTGGCAGCGGCCAAGTGGTCCAACTCACGCAGTTGCCAGATCGTCAGCGTGTCTAGCACTACGCCCTTGCCGTGCGCGGCCCGAACGAAACCGGCGGCTTCCTCCCGCTCCTCCTGCGCGCCGAGGCAGGTGCGCAGGTTGATCCCGGACGATGTCAAGTGCTCAGCAACCCCGAGGATGGGCTTCTTTGCCATCGCCGTGACCGCCGAAAAAGCGGAACCGGGAAATCGACATAGGTCTCGGTGACGACATCGCTGCGCTGCTGGAGATCGCGCACCATGTCGAGCACCGGCTGCACGTCACCGTCCTTCATGGCCATCTCGATGAGCGAGGTCGCATCGGGAAACCGCGCGGCGTGGGTCATATCGCGTCATCTCGCCCGTCGAAGCGATCGCACGAAGGATCTCTACGTGGCGCTCATCCGCGCCATCTTCCGGAAGGCGATGCGCGAATGGGAATGGCTCGAGCATATTCCGGCGTTCAAAGACCTATTCGAGGGGCGACAAGGTCAGGGTGCGGCATCTGACGCACGATCAGGCCAAGGCGCTCCTGGAACGTCTCCCGGCGCACCAGGCGGAGGTCGTACGCTTCGCGCTCGCGACGGGGCTGCGCCAGGGCAACATTCTCGGTCTCTCATGGGACAGGGTCGACATGACCGCCGCATCACGACGATCGAGCATGGCGACACGAAGAACGGGGAGGCGCTCGGCATACCCCTGAACGACGTGGCTCTGGCGGCGCTGGGCCGGCAACGGGGCAGACATGTGACCCATGTGTTCACGTTCCGCGGCAGGCCGCTCAGGAACGCGAACAACCGGGCGTGGCGTGCGGCATTGAAACCGACCGCAGCTTCGAAGCCATCATCTACCTCGCCGCCGCCGTCATCAACTCACGATGAATCCCCCACAGCTCCTAGTGCATATGTACTAGTCGGTTGCCGATTGCCGTCCGATGCCGGGCGCTGCATGTGCTCCGGGATATGGCCGTCAACGAACGTGACGGCTCGTGCATGGATGGGCGCCGATGGCAATCGTGTCTCGTGAGGTCGAGCGTATCATCATCGCCGACGATCATCCGGTCTTCCGCGAAGGTGTTCGGCGCCTCATTCAGCGCCTTTGTCGCGACGCCGAGATCATCGAAGCCAGCACCTGGGACGAAGTTCTGGTCAACGCGAAGGCTGGCGTGCCGCCAACGATCTTCGTCCTCGACCTGCTCTTTCCCGGATGTGCCGGACCAAGCTCCATCGAGGTCCTGCGCGACGAGTTCGGGCAGGCATCGATCATCGTCATCTCCATGATCGATCGCGAGGATGACATCGAGGACATCATTGCTGCTGGAGCGAACGGTTTCATCGGCAAAGCGGTTCCGCCTCAGGAGATGATGGCGGCCTTTCAGGCGATCAGGAACGGCGAGTTCGTCATCCAGCGGACTGCGGGCGCGGGTATTTCCGCGACCAAGCCGCCCGATCCGCTCGGTGAGCTGACGTCGCGCCAGCTGGACGTTCTGCGCCTCATCGCCGTCGGAAAGACCAACAAGGAAATTGCTCGAGAGCTCGACATCTCTCCGTTTACCGTGAGAATCCACGTCTCTGCGCTGCTCCAGAACCTCAACGTCGCCACGCGCTCGGGCGCGGCTGCGAAAGCGGCCGAGTTCGGCCTTTGATCGCGAGCGCAATGCTCGAACGCCGTCCTCGCGTGTCAGTCTGCCTGCGAGATCCGACGCGTTAGGCTCGTAAGTCGCGAGACCTTCAGCCGCGTTCCGATCAGGCTCAAGCGCAGCTCGGTCGGGCGAACCGGCTTGGAGAGGATCGGTATTGCCTGATCGCTCAGGTCTTCGCGGATACGGCTGACGTCATGCCCCGTCAGGACGATCGCAGGCGCCTCGTGTCCGACCAACGACCGCAGGTGCGCGATGCAGTCGCTGCCGGTGATGCCGCTCCCCAGATCATAGTCAGTAATGATGAGATCGCAGGGCATCACAGTCGCGGGAAGCGCCTTCTCGGCCTGCACGATGCAACCCCATTTCTGCAGCAGCGTACATGTCGCGTCCAGAACGTCGACGTCATCCTCCACCAGAACGATACGCATCCCTTCCAGGAGGGATTTCTGACGCTCGGGCAGATCACGCGTCGCGATCTCCCCGGAATGGACGGATTCGGCGAGCGGCAGGCCGGAGATCGTGACCGACGTGCCGCGTCCCTGTATCGATTCGATTGTCACGTTCAGGTCCATGAGACCGGCCATGCGCTTGACGATGGCCAGCCCGAGTCCGACTCCGTCGACGTCCCTGTCGCCCCTCTCCCGGACACGATAGAATTCATTGAACAGCAGAGGGAGGTGATGAGCCGCGATTCCATCACCCCGATCATGGACCTGTATGGCCAGAGACGCGCCCTTTCGTCGGCAGCCGATCAGGACGGGCCTTCCAGGGGCATATTTCAGTGCGTTGGACACAATGTTCTGGACGATCGTGGTCACCAGCGTCGGGTCCGTCTGAACGTGATAGCCGTTCGGGACAAGCCTCAGGTCCACGCCGGCCCATTGCGCCATCTGTGCATTCTGGTGAACGACCTCTCGGAGAATATCTCCGATCGCGACCGCCTGCGGTTTGGGTTGCACGGACCCGCTATCCAGAGTCGATATATCGAGCAGAGACCTGAACAGGCGACCCAGGCTGTCGACCGAGCGGTCGATGCTGTCAACGAGCGACTGCTGCTCGTCATTCAGTCCAGCATCACGAAGAATGGCGGTGAACAAGCTCATCGCGTGGATCGGCTGACGAAGATCATGGCTTGCCTGGGCCAAGAAGCGGGATTTCGCCAGATTCGCCTCGAGGGCGGCGTCATAGGCGGCCTGCAGGCGGCTCAGCAGAGACAGGATGTAAGACGGCACGAGTATCGTGGTCAGCGCCAGGGTAAGCGGGACGTAGATGTTCGCCCGCCAATAAGGATTCAAGACAGCGGTGATCGTCAGCGACCCAAGCGCAATGATGGTGGCAGCAACCAGGTATCGGGAACCGTATCGAATGCCATAGCCGACCGTAACCCAGAGCAGCACGGCGTAGACCGGAAGCAGAACATGCTCCCCCACTGCGAGCGAGGCGGTGATGATGACGTAGTCAGCCCCAAACGCGATCAGGCGTCGAGGAAAGTTGAATCCTGGATTTCTTGTTACCCAAATGAATATCCAGGTAGACGTTGCTAGATAAATTATATAGAGCGACACAAATAAAAAATTGTCAAATAGGAGAAAACTGCTAATTATAGAGACGACTAAGAAGTGCAGGCTATAGATAGGAATTAATACAAGGCGAACGAGCGCTTGTCCGCGTTCGGTGTCATATTTACGATCAGTCGATCTAATTTTTCCTGAGATATATCTCGTCGTGGCGCGGATATATTGAATCACACTATGCCTTTCCTTCCATGACGAGGTCGACCGAGACAGATGCCTGCCTTTGGATTATGCTGTTTATGCGACTTTGCTGCCGACGTCCGCCATTTGGCCGTCACGCCATTGCCTGCGTCGCACGCGACAACGGGCACGAAGCGTCATGCGCATAGTGCACATGTATTACTGGCTGAGAATGTCTCGCGCATCGCCAAGCATCTGGTAGTTTGCTCCTAGGTCAATTGGCTTAGCTCATGTGTACAGGACAGCCGGGCGTGGAAGGGACAAGCATGACTGCTGCGGATTCTCCGCCGAAGAGAATCATCGTTGCTGACGGCCAGCCGATATTCAGGGAGGCGATGCTCCGCATTGCGGAGGAGGTGTTTCCCAAGGCATCGTTGTATGACGCGAGCGATCTGGACAGCTTGATGGCGCGGCGTCGGGTGGATCCCGACCTGATCGTGCTGGATTTCCTATGTCCCGATTACGATCCCGTCTTCTCGGCGCGCTGGCTGCGCGGAGAGTTTCCGAATGCGTCGATCATCTTCGTCTCCACCCTGAGCGATCGCAGAACAATCGCCAATGTCCTGACAAACGGAGCTGACGGGTTCATCAGCAAATCGGCCACGCCGGATGAGATGCGCGTGGCCTTGCGGGGCCAGGATTGCGGTCTTCATCGTCAGCAGGCCTCGCCACCGCCCGATCATGGCGAGGGATTGACGCCGCGCCAGCGCGAGATTCTCGATCTGATCGCGGAGGGCAGGTCGAACAAGGAAATCGGTCGCGCGCTCAATATCTCACCGTTTACGGTCCGGATTCATGTTTCGGCCGTTCTGCGCTACCTGGGTGTCGAGACACGCGCGGCCGCCGTAGCCAGGGCGATCAGCATCGGCCTGTCGCCGCGGTTCCAATGATCTCTCCGGAGCAGATAACGACCGGCGGTCATCAGACTTCCCGATAGGTCGAATAGACCGAATGAAAGTCGTTATCGAACAGGAAGTTGGTGAAGGTGACCGTCACGCTCACGTCCAGCGCGCGGACCTGATGCCACCATCCCACCGGCAGGAACAGCAATTCGCCCGGCTGCAGGTCATATTGCAGCACCTCGACATCGCGCATCAGCGGGAACCGGGCATAGTCGATGGTCTCGAGATCGACCTCGCTGTAGACGTGCAGCCGATTGTACATGCGGGCGATGTCGAGCCCATCGACCAGGTGGACACGCTTGCGACCGAGAATCTGCGCCATGAAGTTGTTGGTTAGATCGTGATGAGTCGGCGTGATCGTACCGGTGGGCCCGATCCAGAAGAAGCCGCGGTTCGCCGGATCGCGACTATCCAGATACTCGGGGATCTGGACGATATCGTCCCATAGCTCGGGAAGCACGGACATGTTCGCGCTTCCGTTGTTGGCGGTCATGTAGGTTTCGTTGCTCTCGCCTTCGTCGAGCACATGGCGCATGAAGTCGGCGAAACGCATCACCTCGTGATGGCGTCGAACTTCGCTCTCGTAGGGTAGGGGGCCGGTGCGTTTCGTTTGCACCTGGACCAGCCGGTCGGCGAAACGCGCCGCGAGATCTTCGGGCGTCCAGCGCATCGCCGGCCAATCCTCTATGCGGCCGGTAATGACGACTGGGCGATTGGCGCTGTAGTAATCGCGCAGAAACGCTTCGCGGCCCAGCCTGTGGCGACGGTCGATCCCGCGCGGACCGGCGTCACGCAGCCGCTTCGTCCTCAGCTGCACATCCAGGCTCCAGTCGCGTTTGGCGACGCGTCCCGCCAGCAGTCTCGCGGCGTGTAGATAAGGGCTGCGATCGGCGGCATCGAGCTCCTGCCGCGCTTCTTCCGGGTGAAAGCCGTTGTCGATCAGTGTCCGGAAAAGACTGTCTCGCGCCGTGCCCAATGCCAGGTTCTCCGCGATCCAGCCGCGCCAAGCATCATCGAATGTCGAAAAGGAAACGGGATCGATTCGCATCGATATTCCGAAATTGTGCGAAGTTAATTTGCGCATAATTGATCATGTGCGCACGAAACTTCATGTTGATACTATAATGCAGTCAATAATGGCATCTCGTATGGTATCGACCGGGATGTGTTCAGGATATAGTACATATGTTCTAGTGAAATAACTTTCGATAAATGCCACCCCGCGCCTGTTCGGTCCGACCCGGGCATGTTCCCACCGCGCTCGGATCATGGACTTCTTCTTAAACAGCTAGGGGTGATTTTCGAATGATCAGGACGATCGCGAGCTTCAGGCGGGCTCTTGGCGCTTCGACGGCGCTTGGTAATGGACGGGCGCTCGCCGCGCTGCTGCCGCTACCGGCTATTCTGATAGCGACTCCCGGCAGCGCGCTCGCGCAGGATACCGTGCTCGACAGCGGCAATACGACCTGGTCTACGGATCACTCCATCACCGAAGCACTGATCGTGGGGCAGACGATGCCCAACGTCTCGCTCACGATCAACGACGGCGCCGATGTGGTGGTGGCCGAGCAGGTGACGATCGGCCAGCGCGGCGGATCGTCGGGGACGATCACCGTCTCGGGCGCCGGCTCGAAACTGGAGGTGACGCGCACCAACAGTATCCTCAACAATCTGCTCGAGATCGGCGGAGGCGGCTTCGGCACGCTGAACGTGGAGAGCGGCGGACAGGTCTCGGTGCGCAACATCGTCATGGGGAGCACCCCGACGGTCGACAACAGCGGCGGTGTCATCAAGGTGAGTGGCGCTGGGTCCGTGATCACGGCCGATACGCTGCGCAATCGCACATGGGACAACGACGTCAACGACGCGGGCGCGATCACGATCGAGAACGGCGGCAAGATCGCCACGATCACCGTCGAGCTGGACGGGGCGCCGGCGGACAATTCGAGCACCGCGAACCAGACGCTGATCACCGGGCAGGGCTCGCTGTGGGCGAACAGCGGTACGCTCACCAACTCCCGCAGCATGACCGTCCAGGACGGCGGCAGGCTGACCACCGCGGACGCGGTGCTGCGTGGCATGTCCACGTCGCTGGCAACGACCTATGTCACCGGCGCCGGTTCGGCGTTCACGGCGACCGGCAAGATCCGGATCGGCGACAACAGCAACCACAATCTCGTCGTGGCGAACGGCGCCAGCCTGTCGGCGCAGGAGATCGTGCTCGGCGGCAACACGAGCCCCAATCTCGGCGCGCTCACCTTCGGCGGCAAGGTGAACTTCAACGTCTTCGACGAAGCGACCTCGGTCGCTGCCGAGGCTGCCGGGACGCTCAACGAGGACGCGCGCATCACCTTCACCGGGGAGGATGGCCAGCTCATCTTCAATCACACCGGCACCGGTTATGCGTTCAAGAACGCCATCTCGGGCGATGGAACGATCGTTAGCCTGGCGGGCGAGACGATCCTGTCGGGCGACATGACGAAATTCATCGGCACCGACAGCATAACCGGCGGTGTGGCGGTGAAGGGCGGCAGCCGATTGGTCCTCAACAGCAATTTCGGAACTGATGCCAGCGGCGATAGTGAATATGGGAGCTCCGGGCCAAACGCGCTCATCATCGTCGATAACGGCACGCTCGTCGTCAACGGCGAGACCGGCCATGTCTTCACCAACTTCCTGGGCAACCAGTCCTATACAAGCCGGGTCTATGTCCGCGGCCAGAGCGATACGGATCCCAACGCCTTCGGGCGCCTGGCCGGAACCGGAACCGTGGGAACGGTGCGGCTCTACGGATTCAACTCCAGCAACGGCAAGCATGCCGTCATCTCGCCCGGCGACAATTCGGTCGGCACGCTGACCGTGATGGGCCAGCTCGAGTTCGGCGACAATTCCATCTACGAGGTCGATGTCCTCGGCAACGGCGCCAGCGATCTCATCCGAGTGCTTCCGGTCGGTACCAGCACGCCCGGCGCGTTGCAGGGCGGCGTGCTGATCGGCAACGGTGTCAACGTCGAAGTGACCGCGCTCGACCCTGCGACCAGCTATCAGGACGGCAAGACCTATACGATCCTGACCGCACCTGGCGGCATCAGCGGCACTTTTGCGCAAGCGGTATCCAAGTCCGCGTTCCTCAACGTGGGCCTTGACCACCAGACGAACCAAGTCGATTTGAAAATCACGCTGAACGCCCCGCCGACCCCGACGCCGACCCCGACGCCGACCCCGACGCCGACCCCGACCCCGACCCCGACCCCGACGCCGACCCCGACGCCGACCCCGACGCCGACCCCGACGCCGACCCCGACCCCGACGCCGACCCCGACGCCGACCCCGACGCCGACCCCGACGCCGACCCCGACGCCGACCCCGACGCCGAC